>NZ_JBVIZH010000006.1:0-563683 GCF_055591765.1 Streptomyces sp. NPDC041205
ACGCTGTTGAGTTCTCAAGGAACGGACGCTTCCTTTGTACTCACCCGCAGAACATTCTCTGGGGCTTTCCTCCGGGCGCTTCCCTTCGGTGTTTCCAAACTCTATCAGGTCTTTTTCGGCTCTCTGACCACGATGCTCTGTGGGCATGCAGAACCAAACCCCAAGATAGGATCTGACTCGATAGTTGCTGCCTGACCTCGACGCTGAGTGCGTCGTTCGGCGCTGGGCAGGAGTCCGACTCTACAACGACGTTCGGGTCGGCGCAAATCGTTTGTGCAGTGCTTCTACACCTGCCAACCGGGACCTCTCATGCGGAACCGGGACTTCCTATGACTTACCCTTCTGAACAGTGCGTCGTCCAGGACAGGTAGTGACGGCGGTAACGATTCTCCACCCCCTGGGAGGCTTGCCATGACCAGCGTTTCGTCCCCGCTTGCTGGACGCGCGATCGGACTCGCCGCGGTCCCTGACCCCGTCTTCTCAGGCGCGATGGTCGGCCCCGGCACGGCCATCGACCCGGTTCGTGAGCCCTCCGAGGCCGTCGCTCCCGTCGACGGCATCGTCGTATCTCTTCACCCGCACGCCTTCGTCGTCGTGGACGACCAGGGCCACGGCGTGCTGACGCACCTGGGCATCGACACCGTTCAGCTCAATGGAGAGGGCTTCGAGCTCCTCGTCAACAAGGGGGACACGGTGCAGCGCGGTCAGACCGTGGTGCGCTGGGACCCGGCCGCCGTCGAGGCCGCCGGCAAGTCCCCCATCTGCCCCATCGTGGCGCTCGAGGCGACGAGCGAGTCCCTGGGCGACCTCGTCGAGTCCGGCGATGTGAAGGCCGGCGACGCTCTCTTCAGCTGGAAGTGACGTCAGCGCCGTCGGCGACCGACGGCAGGTAGGACAACCACCGCGGCGGCTGGGCCCGTCGCACTAGCGGAGACGGGTGAAATGGAGACAACGCTGCGAGGCGTCGGCGTGAGCCACGGGGTGGCGATCGGCGAGGTTCGGCACATGGGCACGGCGGTCCTCGAGCCGCCGGCCAAGCAGATCCCGGCGGAGGACGCGGAGCGCGAACAGGGGCGCGCCCGCAAGGCCGTCGAGGCTGTGGCCGCCGACCTGATGGCGCGCGGCAACCTGGCAGGCGGCGAGGCCCAGGCGGTCCTCGAAGCCCAGGCGATGATCGCTCAGGACCCGGAGCTCATGGCCGACGTGGACCGACGCGTCGCCGTCGGCAGCACGGCCGAGCGCGGCATCTACGACGCGTTCTCCCACTACCGCGAGCTCCTCGCGGGCGCGGGTGAGTACATGGCCGGTCGCGTCGCGGACCTCGACGACGTGCGGAACCGCATCGTCGCGCGACTGCTGGGCGTTCCCATGCCGGGTGTGCCGGACAGCGACGAGCCGTACGTGCTCATCGCCCGTGACCTCGCGCCCGCGGACACCGCGCTGCTCGACCCGGCGCTCGTGCTCGGCTTCGTCACCGAGGAGGGCGGGCCGACCAGCCACAGCGCGATCCTGGCGCGGGCGCTCGGAGTGCCCGCCGTCGTCGCGCTGCCCGGCGCCGGTGAACTCGCCGAGGGCACGGTCGTGGCCGTGGACGGCAGCACCGGCGAGATCTTCGTCGACCCCAGCGCGGAGAAGCGTGCCGAGCTGGAGGCCGCCGCTGCCGCGCGCAAGGCCGCGCTCGCCGCGTCGACCGGTCCCGGCGCCACGTCGGACGGACACAAGGTGCCGCTCCTCGCGAACGTCGGCGGTCCCGCCGACGTACCCGCGGCAGTCGAGGCGGGTGCCGAGGGCGTCGGTCTGTTCCGTACGGAGTTCCTCTTCCTCGACGACAGCACCAAGGCGCCGACCGAGGAGAAGCAGGTCGAGGCCTACCGTCAGGTCCTCGAAGCCTTCCCCGAGGGCCGTGTCGTCGTGCGCGTGCTCGACGCCGGTGCGGACAAGCCGCTCGACTTCCTGACGCCGACCGACGAGCCGAACCCGGCGCTCGGTGTGCGCGGCCTGCGTTCGCTCCTCGACCACCCCGAAGTGCTGCGGACTCAGCTGACCGCGCTGGCCAAGGCCGCGGAGGGGCTCCCCGTCTACCTCGAGGTCATGGCTCCGATGGTCGCGGACCGTGCCGACGCCAAGGCGTTCGCCGACGCGTGCCGTGAGGCGGGGCTGCGGGCCAAGTTCGGTGCCATGGTGGAGATTCCGTCCGCCGCACTGCGGGCTCGCTCGATCCTGCAGGAGGTCGAGTTCCTTTCGCTCGGCACCAACGACCTCGCGCAGTACACCTTCGCCGCCGACCGGCAGGTCGGTGCCGTGTCCCGGCTCCAGGACCCGTGGCAGCCGGCGCTGCTCGACCTGGTCGCCCTGTCCGCCGAGTCGGCCAAGGCCGAGGGCAAGAGCTGCGGCGTGTGCGGCGAGGCCGCGTCCGACCCGTTGCTGGCCTGTGTGCTGACCGGTCTGGGTGTCACCTCCTTGTCGATGGGTGCGGCGTCGATTCCTTACGTCCGGGCGACGCTGGCCAAGTACACGCTGGCCCAGTGCGAGCGCGCCGCGGCTGCGGCCCGTGCCGCGGACAGCGCCGAAGAGGCTCGCAAGGCGGCGCAGGCGGTGCTGTCCGGCGAGTAGTCGGCTTCGGCTGTCTTGGGTTGCCGTTCGGCGGCTGTCCCGCGTCGGTCCGGCTCTGTGGAAGGGGCGCTCCACCCGCGTGGGTGGGGCGCCCCTTCGATGTTCAGTGGTGGTGTCCCCCTTCTTGCGTGGCCTCGCCGCCCAGGTCGGGTGCGGCGCAGTAGTCGACGCCGGACTCGGGGGCGATGAGGTCGCCGGAGAGCGCGTCGGTGCAGTAGGCGTCGAAGACTTCTGCGGCCGTGAGCGGGTGCAGGCGCTCGCCCTCCAGGCGCCAGCCTTGGACGCGGTCACGGGTGCCGTCGTTGGTGCGCATCACCAGGCCGCCCGCGCTTACGGTGGCGATGCCCACCGCCAGAACCGTGGTGAGCTCCAGGGCTTCCGTTTCGTCCAGTTGGGGATTGCCGTCGTCGTCGCACTCGACGTGCAGTGCGGCGAGGAGGGTCTGGCCCTCGCACGGGACGCTGCACACGAGGTGGCGGGCGACCGGGCCACCGCTGCTGATGGCGCGCATGAGCAGGTCGGAGGCCCTGGCGAAGGCGGCGCGTCCGATGTCGACACCGCAGTCCGCGCACGCGCCGATGCGGGCCAGGAGCATGGTCCCGTACTCCCAGGTGCTCTGCCGGACGGTCTCGTCGACGAGGTCGGGGACGATGTCGGCCAGGGCCTGGCCCTCGTACGGCATCGTCGGGCCCGTGGTCGCCAGTTCCGCGGTGAAGCGGGTGCGGCTCGCGGAGCTGTCCGGGGCGAGGCCCGTCTCGGCGCAGAACTCGATATACGCCTCCGGGTCGAAGAGGGCGACGCTGGTCAGCCTGCCCTGGGCGGACAAGGTCTTGAGCAGTGCCTCCACCTGCTGCAGATACGTCACGTGGTCGTCGAAGGTGAAGCTGCGATAGCGGCGCATCGCCGCGAAGTCCTCGGCGTCGGCCAGCAGGCCGATGGTGCCGGCGACTTCGCGGCGCAGGGCGCGTCGCATCGTGTCGTGCTGGGTGTGCCCCATGATTCCCCCTGCGGTCAGCCGATCAATGCTCACTCACCGTAACGGTAGGCACTGACAGTGACCGCTGAGAGTGCGGGTCTCAGTTTCGTTCGCGGGCCAGTTGCTCGTAGAAGCGGAGGAGTTCGGTGTTGTCGACGGAGCCCGCGTTGACCGCCTTCTCAAGCGGGGTGCCCTGGAGGAGGCGCTTGACCGGGACTTCGATGCGCTTGCCCGTGAGGGTGTGCGGGATGCCGGGGACTTCGATGATCTCGTCCGGGACGTGGCGGGGCGAGAGTTCCGCGCGGATGGTCTGCTTGATGCGGGCGCGCAGGTCGTCGTCGAGGGCGGCGCCCGGGGCGAGGTGGATGAACAGGGGCATCCAGTACCCGCCATCGGGCTGTTCGACGCCGATCACCAGGGATTCGCGGATTTCCGGGAGTCGCTCGACGGCTTCGTAGATGTCGGCCGAGCCCATGCGTACGCCCTGGCGGTTGAGCGTCGAGTCGGAGCGGCCGTGGATGACGACGGAGCCGCGTGACGTGAGGGTGATCCAGTCGCCGTGGCGCCAGACTCCGGGGTAGGTGTCGAAGTAGCTGTCGTGGTAGCGGCTGCCGTCGGGGTCGTTCCAGAAGCGGATCGGCATGGACGGCATGGGGTTGGTGACCACGAGTTCGCCGACCTCGTCGACGAGTGGCTTGCCCTGGGGGTCCCAGGCCTGCAGGTCGGTGCCGAGGCAGGGAGCCTGGAGTTCGCCGATGTGGACGGGCAGCGTCGGCACGGCTCCGGCGAAGCAGGAGCAGACGTCGGTACCTCCACTGACGGAGGCGATCCACACCTCCCCGGAGGCGTCGGCGAACTCGTCGTGCAGCCAGCGGAATCCGTCGGGCGGAAGGGGTGAGCCGGTGGTGGCGACGCACTGCACGCGCGAGAGGTCGAAGTCACGCGCGGGGTGCACGTCCGCCTTGCGGCAGGCCATGACGTACGCGGCCGACGTCCCGAAGAGTGTCGCTCCGGTGCGCTCGGCCACACGCCACTGGGCGGCCGTGTCGGGATAGCCGGGGCTGCCGTCGTACAGGACGATCGTCGTGCCCGTGAGCAGGCCGGAGACAAGGAAGTTCCACATCATCCAGCCGGTGGACGTGTACCAGAAGAACCGGTCGTCGGGGCCGAGGTCGCAGTGCAGGCCGACCTGCTTGAGGTGCTCGACGAGGATGCCGCCCTGGGACTGGACGATCGCCTTGGGCAGGCCGGTCGTGCCGGAGGAGTAGAGCACCCACAGGGGGTGGTCGAACGGCACGGCTTCGAAGACGGGGACCGTGTCGGCCGAGGTGAGCGCGGACCACTCCAGGGCGCCCTCGGGGGCCGGAGTGCCGAGTTGAGGGATGTGCACGACCGCGCGCACGGTGGGCAGTTCGCGGCGCAGTTCGGCGACGGTGTCGCGGCGGTCGTGCTCCTTGCCCCCGTAGCGGTAGCCGTCGACGGTGAAGAGCACGACCGGTTCCACCTGCTGGAAGCGGTCGAGGACGCTGCGGGCGCCGAAGTCGGGCGCGCAGGAGGTCCAGACGGCGCCGACGGCGGCGGTGGCGAGGAGGGCGACGACGGCCTCGGGGATGTTCGGCAGGTAGCCGCTGACACGGTCTCCGGGGCGCACGCCGAGACCGCGCAGCTCCGCGGCCAGGGAGCCCACTTGGCGGCGCAGTTCGGACCAGGTGAGCGGCGTCGGGCCGTGCGACTCGTCGACGTACAGGATGGCCGGGGTGTCGGCGCGCGCGGGGTCCTCGCCGGCGCGCAGGGCGTGCTCGGCGTAGTTGAGGGTGGCGCCCGGGAACCACTCGGCGCCCGGCATGGAGCGGTCGCCGAGCACGTGTGTGTAGGGCGTGGAGAAGCGCACGTCGAACCATTCGGTGACGGCTTTCCAGAAGGTGTCGAGTTCGTCGACGGACCAGCGGTGCAGGGCCTCGTATCCCCCTGCGGCGGGCGCTCCGTGGTGCTCGGCCGCCCATGCCTGGAAGCGCGTGACCTGTGCGCCGGCGATCCGCTGCTGGTCCGGCTGCCAGAGCGGCGAGGGGTTCGCTGAGGACATGGGGCTGCTCCTGGGCTGTGCGCGTCGTGGGCGGCTGTCGTGCGCACGGGCTGGGTGTGCGCGTGACACGGCTGACACGGACGATGCCATGTGATCGACTTCCGCACCAGGGTGTCCAGGCACAGAGGGGTCGGTGTCCGTGTGGGGCGGTGCACTACGGGGTGCACTACGACGTCTACGGAGAGGCGTGGTGGTGCGCTCCTGGGGACGCCGCGTGGGCTGTTTCCGGAGGGGCTTCACCGTGTGTCTACGGAGAGGGTTGGTAACGCTAGTCGGCGCTCGGGATGAACGGCAGTTGAACGCGGTCCTCCCGCTCCGCCTTCGATGGCAGGGTGAGCAGCATGAACGGTCGTGACCTGGTGCGTTCGGTGAAGACGGTCGGCCTGTCCGACACGGCCCAGAGGTTGCGCATGGTGCGCTCGGCGTGGCGGCGGCTCCGGACCGACGCCACGGGGCTGCCGCCCCGGGGCGCCGAGCGGGCCCGGACGCCCGGTCCCGTGACCCTCGTGGAGCCCGGTCCCGGCGGTGGCGTGGTCCGGTTCGCGCGGTCCGAGCTGCGGGTGCGGGTCACGTTGGGCGGGGCGGTGTTCTGGGGCTGGGACGGGGCCGAGCCCGAGCCGTCCTACGCCTTGGCGGGCGGCAGCCCCGAGGCGGATCCTCGCGCGGTGCTCGAGCCCGACAAGGCGGGTGGCTGGCGGGTGGTCTCGGAGCGGGCGACGGTGGTCGTCTCGCGGCACGGCGCGGTGGAGTTGCACACTCCGGGTGGGGTGATGCTGCGGCGCGATCTGCCGCCGCGCTGGTGGGAGCCGGTGGGCGGCGGGGCGGCCCGCTGGGTGCAGCGCTCCGAGGTGGCTCCGGACGCGCGGTTCTTCGGCCTCGGCGGCCGGGCGGCTGGGCCACGGCTGCGGAATGGGACGTACCGGTTGTGGAACACCGATCCCGGGGGCTCCTTCGAGCCCGGGGACGATCCGCTGTACATCACGATGCCGGTGCAGTGGGTGGTCGCCGACGTGGGGACCCACCTGGTCTTCCACGACAACACCTGGGACGGATCGGTGACCGTGCGCGAGGGCGAGGAGGGGGCCGGCTCCGGGCACGACAGGGCGGGATCGTGCGAGGTCCGTGTGGACGGCGGACCGCTGCGCTGCTGGGTCATGGTGGGCACCCCCGCGCGCGTGCTGCACTCCTGGGCGGCGCTCACCGGTGCGCCCGCGGTCCCGCCTGCGTGGGCGCTCGGCCACCATCACGCGCGGTGGGGATTCGGCAGTGAGCAAGAGGTGCGGCGGATCGTCGCGGGCTACCAGGAGCGTGGACTGCCCCTGGACGCAGTGCACTTGGACATCGACCACTTCGACGCCCACCAGGTGTTCACGGTGGACACGGAGCGCTTCCCGTCCCTGCCGAAGCTGGCCGGCGACCTGCGCGGCGACGGGATCCAGCTGGTGTCGATCGTGGACCCCGCGGTGAAGGCCGAGCCGGGCAACGCCGTGTACGACGGCGGAGTGGCCGCGGACGCGTTCGTGCGGGATGCGGCGGGGCGTACCGTTCGGGGCCTGGTGTGGCCCGGTGAGGCGGTGTTCCCGGACTTCACGGCCGGGCGGGTGCGCAAGTGGTGGGGCGGTCTCTACGACGAGCGTCTCACGCAGGGCTTCGCGGGGTTCTGGCACGACATGAACGAGCCGGTGTCGTTCGCGTCCTTCGGGGAGACCACCCTCCCCCGCTCGGCCCGGCACGCCCTGGAGGGCCACGGTGGCGATCACCAGGAAGCGCACAACGTGTACGCCCTGTGCATGGCTCGGGCGGGCTACGAAGGCATGCGCGAACTGCGCCCCGGTGAGAGGCCGTTCCTCTTCTCCCGCTCCGGCTGGGCGGGAATGCAGCGCTACGGAGGGACGTGGTCGGGCGATGTGGCCAGCACCTGGCCGGGGTTGCGGGCCTCGCTCGCGCTGGTGCTGGGGCTCGGCCTGTGCGGAGTGCCGTACTCGGGCCCCGACGTCGGCGGCTTCGACGGCAGTCCGTCGCCCGAGCTGTATCTGCGGTGGTTCCAACTCGGTGCGTATCTGCCGCTGTTCCGTACGCATGCGGCGCTGCACGCCGGTCGCAGGGAACCCTGGGAATTCGGCCCCGAGGCGTTGGAGCACGCGCGCGTGGCGCTCGTCGAGCGCGAACGGCTGCTGCCGTACTTCGTGACGCTCGCGCACTTGGCGCGGCTCACCGGTGCGCCGTACGCGCGTCCGTTGTGGTGGGGGTCCCCGGAGGACAGGGCTCTGCGGGACTGCGAGGACGCGTTCCTGCTCGGGGATTGTCTGCTGGTCGCGCCCGTGCTGCAGGAGGGGGCTACGCGGAGGGCCGTACGGCTCCCGCCGGGCCGGTGGTACGACACGGCCACCGAGAGGGCGTACGAGGGCCCTGGACGGGCCGTGCTCGACGCTCCGCTGTCCCGCATACCGGTGCTCGCGCGGGCGGGTGCGGTGCTCCCCGTCCGCGGCGAGGACGGGCAGCTCGCCCTGGAGGTGTGGGCGCCGGCGAAGGGACGTTCCGGCAGTGGTCTGCTGGTCGCGGACGCCGGTGACGGGTGGGAGGAGCCGGAGCTCCAGCGCTTCGGTGTGCGCTGGAGCGGTGAGCGGCTTGTGGTCGAGAAGGAGGGCGACGAGCAGGGGGCCGCCGTGGAGTACGCGGTGCGGGTGCGTGGCATGTGAGGCGAGGCCTCCTGTCACGCCACCGTGTGCCGCGCCCCCATCGGTCGTGGCGGAGCGCCCTGCGGGCGCGACCGGGCGGCGCCCCGCGGTCTCAGATGTAGCGCCCTTCGAACCATGCCCGCACCACCGACGTGTGCAGGGGGAAGGCGAGTTCGGCGGGCCGGTGCAGCAGTTCCCAGCCCTCGGTCTCGTCTGTCGGCG
Source organism: Streptomyces sp. NPDC041205 (assembly GCF_055591765.1). Lineage (NCBI taxonomy): Bacteria > Bacillati > Actinomycetota > Actinomycetes > Kitasatosporales > Streptomycetaceae > Streptomyces > Streptomyces sp. NPDC041205. The sequence goes on from NZ_JBVIZH010000006.1 coordinate 8,573, forward strand.
ACGACTGCGGCAGGTCGGCCGCGGAGCGTTCCGGAAGCAGCCCGAAGAGGAGCACGTGGCCGTCGGGTGAGCTGAGCACCTCGACGATGCGCACGTCGTGGCTCGCCGCGCTGATGCCGGTCTCTTCCTTGAGCTCCCGGACGACGGCGTGCCGCCAGTCCTCCCGGTGGTCCACGTAGCCGCCGGGCAAGGCGGTGCCCCCGCGCGCGGGGGCGATGGACCGGGTCACGACGACGAGGCCGGTGCCCTTCGTGTCGTACACCGGTTGGAGGGCGATCGCGACGGGCAGCGGATTCCGGTAGGCCACTGTCTCGCAGTCCGGGCAGGTGCGGGGCCAGCCCGTGACGTGGTCTCCGTAGAGCGCGCCACAGCTCGAGCAGTGGGAGTCCGGGGCCGGGTCGGTGGGGTGCGGGGATGGGGACACGCGGCGGACTGTATCCGATCTCGACGCGGCGGTCTTCCGCGGAGTACCAACCTCCTGATAGATGCGGGTACATGACAGGATTCGCCCCAGCACTGCGGAACCTCACCGTTGCCGCCGCCACTCTGCTCGCCGTGGCCACAGCCCCGTCCCCCGCCCAGGCGGCCACCGGACCGCAGGCCCCGAGGGGCTTCGTGGCGTTGAGTGACGTCGACCCGACGATCATCCAAGAGATGCGTTACCTCACCCCGCACAACTTCGTGGGTGACCGCATCGACGGCTACCGCAAACCGATGTGCATCCTCACCGAACCCGCGGCGAAGGCCCTGCGCAAGGCTCAGCGCGGCCTCCTGCGCGCGGGCTACTCCCTGAAGGTGTACGACTGCTACCGGCCGCAGCGGGCGGTCGACCAGTTCGTGCGGTGGGGCGAGGATCTGCGCGACGAGCGCATGAAGGCCGAGTTCTACCCGAGGGTCGCCAAATCAAGGCTCTTCGAAGACGGCTACATCGCCAAGAAATCGGGGCACAGCAGGGGGTCGACGGTCGACCTCACGATCGTGCGACTGCCGGCCAAGCCGACACGGCCATACATCCCCGGAGAGCCACTCAAGCCCTGCTACGCGCCCCGTAGTGAGCGATTCCCCGACAACTCCGTGGACATGGGCACCGGATACGACTGCATGGACACGCTGTCGCACACCGACGACCCCCGCGTGACCGCCAAACAGCGCGCGAACCGGGACCGGCTGCGCGGCACCCTCGCGAAGACGGGCTTCGTCAACCTGCCCGAAGAGTGGTGGCACTTCACGTACAAGCCCGAGCCGTTCCCCGACACCTACTTCGACTTCCCGGTGTCGCGCCGGGCGCTGCCCATGGCACACTTCTGACGTTCCGTCAGATCCTGGGTGCGGGAGGGGACATGTCGCGAGTGCGTACGCCCGTGGTGGCGCGGTGGTTCGACGGCGAGGGGGAGGACTTCCGGCTGCTCGGCACGCGGTGCACACAGTGCGCGGCCGTCTTCTTCCCACGCGAGGACGGCCTGTGCCGCAATCCGGGCTGCGCCGGGGGCGAGCTGGTCGAGATGGCGCTGTCGCGGCACGGGCGGGTGTGGTCGTACACCGACGGGCGCTACCGCCCACCCGCGCCGTACCTCTCGGACCCGGAACTTCCCTGGGAGCCCTACACGTTGATCGCTGTGGAGCTCGCGGCGGAGCGCATGGTGGTGCTAGGGCAGGCGGCTCCCGGAGTGTCTGTCGCCGACCTGGAGGTCGGCATGGAGGTGGAGGTGGTGCCCGGCGTGCTCGGCGCGGACCCCGAGCATCCGTCGACGACGTGGACGACGTGGAACTGGCGACCGGTGGGGGTGACGACATGACCGGCGACGTGGCGGTGCTCGGTGTGGGCATGCATCCCTGGGGCAAGTGGGGACGCGGCTTCGTCGAGTACGGGACGGTGGCGGCACGAGCGGCGCTCGCCGACGCCGGAGTCGACTGGCGGGACGTGACATCCGTCGTCGGCGCGGACACCGTGCGGGGCGGCTATCCCGGGTATGTGGCGGGGGCGACCTTCGCGAAGGCCCTCGGCTGGCAGGGGGCGCGCGTGACGAGCGTGTACGCGGCCTGCGCCTCGGGGGCCCAGGCGATCGGCACGGCGCGCGCCCAGCTGCTCGCGGGTCTCGCCGACGTGGTCCTCGTGGTCGGCGCCGACGCCGCCCCGAAGGGGTTCTTCCGGCCCGCCGGAGGCGATCGGCCCGACGACCCCGACTGGCTGCGCTTCCGCGTCCTCGGCGCCACGAATCCCGCGTACTTCGCGCTGTACGCCCGCCGCCGCATGGCCGTGCACGGCGACACCCTGGAGGACTTCGCCCACGTCAAGGTGAAGAACGCGGCCCTGGGGGCGCTCAACCCGCACGCGCGTTACCGCAAGACCGTCACCCCCGAGGAGGTCGCCGGGTCCGCCGTCGTCGCCGATCCGCTGCGGTTGCTCGACATCTGCGCGACCTCGGACGGCGCCGCGGCGCTCGTGCTGTCCACCCTGAAGTTCGCCCGGCGGCACAGCACGGCCGCACCGGTGCGCATCCGGGCGGTGTCCACCGTCACGCCGACGTATCCGAACACGGTCCTGGACCTGCCGGACATCGCCACGGACTCCGCGGCGGCCGTGCGCCCCGCCGAGCACGCGTTCCGCGCGTCCGTCGCCCACGCCGCGTACGAGGAAGCGGGGATCGGCCCGGACGACCTCTCCCTGGCGGAGGTGTACGACCTGTCGACGGCCCTGGAGCTCCAGTGGTACGAGGACTTGGGGCTGTGCGGTGAGGGCGATGGGGCCAAGCTCCTGCGGGACGGGGCGACCGCGCCCGGCGGGCGCATACCCGTGAACACCAGCGGCGGCCTCGCCTCCTTCGGAGAGGCCGTCCCTGCCCAGGCCATCGCCCAGGTCTGCGAGCTGACCTGGCAGTTGCGGGGGGCTGCGGGCGTGCGGCAGGTCGAGGGGGCACGGGTGGGGATCACCGCGAACCAGGGGCTGTTCGGGCACGGCTCGTCGGTGGTGGCGGTGCGCTGACACCCGCGCGGGCACCGCGTCGGGGCATCGCGGGGCGCCCCGGGAGAGGCCGTACAGCGGCTCCCTGGGGCCTCCTGCTCGGAAGGCCTCACGCCGGTTAACCCGTGTCGTCCGCGACCTTGACGCTCCATCACCACCGGTGAACACTTCCCGGTGTCAGTCGGCATCGCCGCTCTTCGGCACTCCGCCGCTCAGGGCCCGTGCGCTCGATGGCTCCGCGCAACGAGCCAGTTCAACGGGCATCCCCCATGGGCGATTCGACTGTGACGGCACACTCGTCACCGAGGCCGGGCGGGGCGCGGGACTCCCCTGCCTTCGGCTGACGCGGCTGGCGATGGCCGGGCAGTAGTCGTGGGAAACGAACCCTGCACGGAGTACCGGGGCCCACCACCCCGGGCGAAGGCCTAGGAGCCGCCATGTACTCGAATGGGGACATCTTCGTCGGTGAGATCATCGGCACCGCGATTCTGATTCTCTTCGGCGCCGGCGTGTGTGCCGCCGTCACCCTCAACCACTCGAAGGCCAAGGCCTCCGGGTGGATCGTCATCGCGTTCGGCTGGGGCTTCGGCGTGATGGCGGGCGCGTACACCGCCGCGCCGCTGTCCGGCGGCCACCTCAACCCGGCCGTCACCCTCGGCATCGCCGTCGACACCGACAAGTGGGACAAGGTCTGGATCTATCTGGCAGGGCAGATGATCGGCGCCGTGCTGGGCGCCGTTCTCGCGTACCTGGCCTATCTCGCGCAGTTCAACGCCAACGTGACGCGCGGGACCAAGGACGCGCCGGGCACGGACAGCCCCACGCCGACCCTCGGCATCTTCTCCACCATCCCGGAGATCAGGAACCCGGTGGCGAACCTGCTGACCGAGATCATCGGGACCGTCGGCCTGGTCCTGCCCATCCTCGCCTTCGGGCTCACCAAGGGCCTCGGCACCTCCGGCACCCAGATCCTGATCGTCTCGTTCCTCGTCGTCGGCATCGGTCTCTCGCTCGGCGGGCCCACCGGCTACGCCATCAACCCCGCGCGTGACCTCGGCCCGCGCATCGTGCACCACTTCCTGCCGATCCCCAACAAGGGCACGTCCGACTGGAGTTACGCCTGGGTTCCGGTCGCCGGGCCGCTGATCGGCGGGCTCCTCGCGGGACTCATCTACAACGCAGCCTTCTGAGCAGCCTTCCTCCAAGGGGTAGCCATGACGGACAGCTCCGAGAAATTCGTCGCCGCAATCGACCAGGGCACCACCTCGAGCCGCTGCATCATCTTCAACAGGGACGGCGCGATCGTCGCCGTGGACCAGCGCGAGCACCGGCAGATCTTCCCCAAGCCCGGCTGGGTGGAGCACGACGCCACCGAGATCTGGTCCAAGGTGCAGGCGGTCGTCGCGGGCGCCATCGCCAAGGCCGGGCTGCGCGCGGACCAGCTGAGCGCGCTCGGCATCACCAACCAGCGCGAGACGACGGTCCTGTGGGACCGCTCCACGGGCAAGCCGGTCCACAACGCGATCGTCTGGCAGGACACCCGGACATCGGCGCTCTGCAACGAACTGGGGGGCACCGACGGCCAGGACCGCTTCCGGGAGCGGACGGGACTGCCGCTGGCGAGCTACTTCTCCGGGCCGAAGGCGGCCTGGCTGCTCGACAACGTCCCCGGGCTGCGGGCCCGCGCCGAGCGCGGCGACATCGCCTTCGGCACCATCGACTCCTGGCTCATCTGGAACCTCACCGGCGGCACCGACGGCGGTGTGCACGTCACCGACGTCACCAACGCCGGACGCACGATGCTGATGAACCTGGAGACCCTGCAGTGGGACTCCTCGATCCTGTCGGCGATGAACGTCCCCGAGGGGGTCCTGCCGGAGATCAGGTCGTCGGCCGAGTGCTACGGGACGGCCGTCGGGCAGCTCGCGGGCGTGCCCGTCGCCTCCGCGCTCGGCGACCAGCAGGCGGCGATCTTCGGACAGGCCTGCTACGACACCGGGACGGCCAAGAACACCTACGGGACAGGCAGCTTCCTGCTCCTCAACACCGGCAACCGACCCGTGCCGTCCAAGAGCGGCCTGCTCACGACCATGGGCTACAAGATCGGCTCCGAGGCTCCCGTGTACTGCCTGGAGGGCTCCATCGCGATCACCGGGGCCCTGGTGCAGTGGTTCCGCGACCAGCTCGGCATCATCCGCAGCGCCGACGAGATCGAGTCGCTGGCCGCGAGCGTGGACGACAACGGCGGCGCGTACATCGTGCCCGCGTTCTCCGGCCTCTTCGCGCCGTACTGGCGCTCCGACGCGCGCGGTGTCGTCACCGGCCTCACGCGCTACGTCACCAAGGCCCATCTGGCGCGTGCGGTCCTGGAGGCGACGAGCTGGCAGACCCGTGAAGTCGTCGACGCGATGTACCAGGACTCCGGGGTGCGCATCACCACCTTGAAGGTGGACGGCGGCATGACCAAGAACAATCTGCTGATGCAGCACCAGGCAGACGTCCTCGGTGTGCCCGTGATCCGGCCGCGGGTGTCCGAGACGACGTGCCTGGGCGCCGCGTACGCCGCCGGGCTCGCCACGGGCGTGTGGAACGACCTGGACGAGCTGAAGGCCCACTGGCAGCGCGACGCCGAGTGGACGCCGCAGATGGCGGACACGGAGCGCGAGCGCGAGTACCGCAACTGGCGCAAGGCGGTCGAGCGCAGCTTCGGGTGGCTCGACGACGGCGAGGGCTGAGCCGCTTGCCGCGCGGCCGAGGCCCTCGCCCCGGCCGAGGCACACGCGGCAGGCACGCGCGCGTGGAGCGCCGCACGGCCCTCCACGCGCGCGTGGCCGGTGCGCGGTCGTCGTATCAGGTCGCGACCGGCTGCCTGGCCGCCGCCCCGACCGCCATCGCGTGCTCCACCACGTCGATCAGGACATCCTTCACGGACTCCTTCTCGCGCGCGTCGCACAGCACCACGGGAGTGCTCTCGTCGAGGTCCAGGGCGTGGCGTACCGCGTCGGACGGGTAACGCGTCGCGCCTTCGAAGCAGTTGACGCCGACGACGAAGGGTATGGAGCGGCGCTCGAAGTAGTCGACGGCGGCGAAGCAGTCCTCCAGGCGGCGGGTGTCGGCGAGCACGACGGCCCCGAGCGCACCGGTCGCCAGCTCGTCCCACAGGAACCAGAAACGGTCCTGGCCCGGGGTGCCGAAGAGATACAGGACCAGGTCCTCGCGCAGGGTGATCCGGCCGAAGTCCATGGCCACGGTGGTGGTGTTCTTGCCCGGGACGCCGTTGGTGTCGTCGACGGGCCGGCCGGCCTCGCTGAGGGCTTCCTCCGTGCGCAGGGGCTTGATCTCGCTGACCGCGCCGACGAGGGTCGTCTTGCCGACGCCGAAACCGCCCGCGACCAGGATCTTCAGCGTGACCGGCTCGACAGGGGCCGTACCGCGCTCAGAACGCTTGAAGATCATTGCTCTCTTCTCCTGCATCAGTCATCAGTGGTGTCGCGTGCGTCAGTTGGGGTGAGGTGATTCGGGAGCGGCCGGTGGGCCGGACGGTGCGTGGGACGGCGAGCCGTACCCTCCGCCCCCGGGAGTTTCGATCACGAGTACGTCGCCGGGGCCCGCGTCGGCGGAGTCGCTGCCGGCGAGCCGTACGACGCTGCCGTCGGCGCGCTCCACGCGGCCCGCGCCGAGCGCGCCCGGCTCGCCGCCCGCCATCCCGTAGGGCGGCACCACGCGGTGCTGGGACAGCGTGGAGACGGTCATGGGCTCGCGGAAGCGGATGCGGCGTACGGCGCCGTTCCCGCCACGCCAGCGGCCGTCGCCTCCGCTGCCGGCACGCACCGCGAACTCCTCCAGGACGACGGGTAGACGCCATTCGAGGACTTCGGGGTCGGTGAGCCGGGAGTTGGTCATGTGGGTCTGCACGACGGACGCGCCGTGGAAACCGTCGCCCGCGCCGGAGCCTGAGGCCACGGTCTCGTAGTACTGGTACCGGTCGTTGCCGAAGGTGACGTTGTTCATGGTGCCGGAGCCCTCGGCCTGGACGCGCAGCGCTCCGTAGAGGGCGCCGGTGATCGCCTGTGAGGTCTCCACGTTGCCCGCGACGACGGCGGCGGGCGGTCGCGGCGACAGGAAGGTCCCCGTCGGCACGATGATGCGCAGCGGCCGCAGACAGCCGTCGTTGAGGGGGATGTCGTCGGCGACCAGGGTGCGGAAGACGTACAGGACGGCGGCGTTGACCACGGCGAAGGGGGCGTTGAAGTTGGTGGCCAGCTGGGGTGACGTGCCGGTGAAGTCGACGGCCGCCGTTCGTTGTTCGCGGTCTACGGAGACGCGCACCCGGATCACGGCACCGGAATCGGTCTCATAGGAGAACGCGCCTTCCTCCAGGGTGTCGATGACGCGGCGTACGGAGTCCTCGGCGTTGTCCTGGACGTGCCGCATGTAGGCCTGGACGACGTCGAGCCCGAAGTCGTCGATCATGCGGGCCACTTCGTCGACGCCCTTCTGGTTGGCCGCGATCTGGGCCCGCAGGTCGGCGAGGTTCGTGGCGGGGTTGCGGGAGGGGTAGCGGGTCTCCGTCAGCAGGGCCAGGGTCTCGGCCTCGCGGAAGCGTCCGGCCTCCACGAGCAGCCAGTTGTCGAAGAGGATGCCCTCCTCGTCGATGGTGCGGCTGTGCGCGGGCATGGAGCCGGGCGCGATGCCGCCGATCTCCGCGTGGTGGCCGCGCGAGGCCACGTAGAAGAGGATCCGCTCTCCGGGGGTGTCGAAGACGGGGGTGATGACGGTGACGTCCGGGAGGTGCGTCCCTCCGTGGTAAGGGTCGTTGACCGCGTAGGCGTCGCCCGGCCGCATGGTGGTGCCGCGGCGGCGGATGACCTCCTTGACGCTGGTGCCCATGGAGCCGAGGTGGACGGGGATGTGCGGGGCGTTGGCGACGAGATTGCCGTCCGGGTCGAACAGGGCGCAGGAGAAGTCGAGCCGCTCCTTGATGTTGACCGACTGGGCGGTGGACTCCAGGCGGGCGCCCATCTGCTCGGCGATGGACATGAAGAGGTTGTTGAAGACTTCGAGGAGGACCGGGTCGGCCTCCGTTCCGGCGTCGGAACTCGCGGGCGCCGCCACCCGTTCCATGACCAGGTGCCCGTCGTCGGTCATGGCCGCGCCCCAGCCCGCGTCGACGACCGTGGTGGCACTGGCCTCCGTGATGATCGCGGGTCCGGTGACCCGCTCGCCTGGAGGGAGTTCCTCGCGCCGGTGCAGGGGCACCTCGCGCCAGGAGCCGCCCGTGTGCAGGCGCACGGTCCGCGCGGGGCCGCGCACGGTGGTGGCGCCGAGCACCGACAGGTCCGGGGGTTCGGTGCGGCCGGTGGCCTCCACGGAGAGGGCTTCGACGACGACGGGACGGTCCAGGGTGAAGGAGTAGGTGGCGCGGTGCTGTTCCTCGAAAGCGCGGGTCATGGCGGCGGGGTCGGTCAGCTCGACAGTGAGAGCGGTGTCCGTGCCGTCGTAGCGCAGGTGGGCCCGGCGCCTGACGTGCACGCGGTCGGCCGGCACGTCCTCGGCGGTGAGCTGGGCGCGGGCGGCGGTCTCCAGGTCGTCGGCCGTCTTGTGGACCTGGGGCATCGCGGAGGCCTCCAGGGGCGCCTCCACGGACTGTTCACGCATGGCCGTCGTGTCGGCGAGGCCGATGCCGAGCGCGGACAGGACGCCCGCCATGGGAGGTACGAGGACGGTGCGGATGCCGAGCGAGTCGGCCACCATGCACGCGTGCTGGCCCCCCGCGCCGCCGAACGTCGTCAGGGCGTAGCGCGTGACGTCGTGGCCCTTCTGGACCGAGATGCGCTTGACGGCGGCGGCGATGTTGGCGACGGCGATCTGGAGGTAGCCCTCGGCGACCTGCTCCGGGGTGCGGTCGTCCCCGGTCCGCTCGGTGATCTCCCGCGCGAGTTCGGTGAACCTGCGGCGCACCAGCGCGTCGTCGAGCGGCTGGTCGCCGTCGGGGCCGAACACCCGGGGGAAGTGGGCCGCTTGGATGCGGCCGAGGGCGACGTTGGCGTCGGTGACGGTCAGCGGGCCGCCGCCGCGGTAGCTCGCGGGCCCCGGGTCCGCGCCCGCCGAGTCGGGGCCCACGCGGTAGCGGCTGCCGTCGAAGTGCAGCACGGAGCCGCCGCCCGCGGCGACGGTGTGGATGTCGAGCATGGGGGCACGCAGTCGTACGCCCGCGATCTGCGTCGTGAAGACCCGCTCGTACTCCCCGGCGTAGTGCGAGACGTCCGTCGACGTGCCGCCCATGTCGAAGCCGATGACCCGGTCGAACCCGGCGAGCTTCGACATGCGGGCCATCCCCACGATGCCGCCGGCGGGCCCGGAGAGGATGGCGTCCTTGCCGCGGAACTGTCCGGCGTCCGCGAGCCCGCCGTTGGACTGCATGAACATCAGCCGCACGCCCTGGAGTTCGGCGGCGACGTGCTGGACGTAGCGCCGCAGGACGGGCGACAGATAGGCGTCGACGACCGCGGTGTCGCCGCGCGGGACGAGCTTCATCAGGGGGCTGACCTCGCTGGAGAGCGAGACCTGCGGGAATCCGGTGCGGCGCGCGAGGTCACCGGCCGCCTGCTCGTGGGCCGGGTAGAGATGGCTGTGCACGCACACGACGGCGACGGCGCGGATGCCGTCGTCATGGGCCTGCCGCAGGGCTTCGGCGAGGCCGTCGAGGTCGGGGGCGCGCAGGACCTCGCCGTCGGCGCCGACCCGCTCGTCGTACTCGATGACGCGATCGTATAGCTCTTCGGGGAGAACGATGTCACGGGCAAAGATCTGCGGGCGGTTCTGGAAGGCGATGCGCAGCGCGTCGCGGAAGCCCCGGGTGATGACGAGGGCGGTGGGCTCGCCCTTGCGCTCCAGGAGGGCGTTGGTGGCGACGGTGGTGCCCATGCGGACGGCGTCGATGCGTACGTCGCCGACTCCGCGCGCGGTGTCGGCGGCCGGGACGCCCGCCTCGGCGAGGAGTTCACGGATGCCCGCGACCGCCGCGTCGGCATAGCGCGCCGGATTGTCCGACAGGAGCTTGTGGGTGAGCAGTCCGCCGTCCGGGCGGCGCGCGACGACGTCCGTGAACGTACCGCCCCTGTCGACCCAGAACTGCCAGCCTGTCACGTCTCAATCCCCGCTTTCGCGCTGTTCAGAGCGCCCGGAGGCCGTTGATCACGTCGCGCAGAATACTCTCGTCCGGCAGCTCGGCGGGGGGTACGGGGCGGGTCACGTGCACCAGTTGGTCGTCCACCAGATCACCGATGAGCACGCGGATCACGCCGATCGGAAGATCCAGTTCCGCCGCGAGTTCCGCGACGGACTGCGGGGTGTCGCGGCACAGGCCGACGATGTCCACATGCTCCGGGGACAGCGTCTGGTCGGCCTCCGTCTCCTCGGCGTGCGACTCCGCGATCACGACCGCGATCAGGTCGAGGCGGTGCTGGGCGGGGCTGGTGGTGCGGCCCCGAGTCATGGCATACGGGCGCACCACCGGACCGGCGTCGTCGTCGAACCAGTGAGGCATAGCGGCCTGACCGTCGTCGTCGCTCATGCCCTCCCACTACCCTCCCGTGGGCAGGTCGGTGCGTGGCGCCGAACCCAAGTGCACACCCACCCTCTTGACCAGCAGCGTCATCTCGTACGCCACCAGGCCGACGTCGGAATCGGCGTCCGCGAGGACGGCGAGACAGCTGCCGTCACCCGCCGCCGTGACGAAGAGGAAGGCGTCGTCCAGCTCGACCACCGTCTGGCGGACCCTGCCCGCGTCGAAGTGACGCCCCACGCCCTTGGCCAGGCTGTGGAATCCGGACGCGACGGCGGCAAGGTGCTCGCTGTCCTCTCGGGTCAGGTTCTTCGACACGCCCGTGGGCAGGCCGTCCCCGGAGAGCACGAGTGCTTTGCGGATGCTGGCGACGCGCTCCACCAAGTCGTCGAGGAGCCAGTTCAGCTCTCCCGATCCCCCGGTCGCGGTGGTGCGTGCGTCGGCCTTCGGTGCGGTCATCGACCGTCCCCCTCAGATGTCGTTCCTGGTGCTGCGCCGTCCGGGACGTCATCGCCCACGGCGTTCTCTTCACGGCCGCGCTGCCAGCCGCGCTGGAGCGAAGCCATCCGGCTGCGTACCTCGTCGGCGTCGCGCTCCTCCGCTCCGGCCCTCGCCGGGGTCGTGTCCAGCTCTGTGCGGCGGTCCGGGCTGTCCTTCAGCTGGGGGGCGAGATTCGCCTGCCTGACCCTGCGGGGCAGCCCGCCGAGGGCGGCCGCACTCTGATCGTTGCCCGCCGTCCGGGGCGGCGTGTCCGTGCTGCCTGCGGCCCGGTCCATGGGTCCTCTGTCCGTCCTTGCCGCCCGGTCCGCACCGGGCGCTGTCTCGGTGCGGGTGGTGGCGCGCGGCGCGCCCGTGATCGGGCGGCGCCGGGGCAGGAGCGGCTGCGGGTCGGCCGGGGTGTCCGGGCCGAGGGGGCGCGGCGGAGTGAGGTCGGGCCAGCCCGCGTCCGGCCTGGGGCGGCGCGGCAGGTCGACGCCCGTGCCGCCGGAGGGGTCCGTGGTGTCCCGGGGGGCGCGCGCCGGGGTGCCGAGCCCGTCCCTTACGCGCTTGTCTAGTGCCCCGCGCGCGGGGCCGACGTCGGACCGGGTGTCTGTGGGCGCCTGCCCCATGGGCCGGGAGTCCCGGGCGGGGCCGCGGCCGGGCCATCCGGCGCCGGTGTCGCGGCGGGCGCGGGCGCCGTCGCTGTCCGGGTCTGCGGTGTCGGTGTCGCGGGTGAGGGCGGGGCCGACGTCCGTGTCACGGGTGCGGGCCGGGCCCACACGGCGGCCGTGCGAGGAGACCAGCTTCGGTGTGCGGCGGCGCGCCAGGGGTACGGTGCCGCCCGGCGCGGGCTCGTCGTCCAGAGGCTCATCGGGGTGCAGGGCGTCGTGGCCGACGGAGTCGGCGACACGGACGGGCTCGCCGAGGTCGGGCTCGCGCGCGTCGCGGGCCTGCTGGTGCTGTTCCCCGGCGGTCTCGCCGACGCGGCGGCGCGGGCGGAACAGGCCGCCGCGCTCGCTGTCCTCGTCCTCCAGGGCGCCCGGGAAGCCGTCGAGTCCTGCCATGCCGACGGGCGCCTCCAGCTCGACCGGCCCGTCCAGGAGGGACGCGGGCAGGCCGGGCAGTTCGACGGGCGTCTGGGCGAGGGCGGCATCGCGGTCGTTCGCGGTGCCGCCGCCCACGGACTTCTGCGGCTGCGGCCGGTCGAGGCGGAAGCCGACGCCTCCGGTGTCGGGCACGTCGTCGGTGAGCAGCGACTCCGGTACGAACACGACGGCGGTGGTGCCGCCGTACGGGGAGGGCTGCAGCGAGACGCGGACGCGCTGGCGCTGGGCCAGGCGGCTGACCACGAAGAGGCCGAGGCGGTCGGTGTCGGACAGCTCGAACTCGGGGGTCTCGGCGAGGCGGAGGTTGGCGTCCAAGAGGGCTTCGGAGGCCATGCCGAGGCCGCGGTCGTGGATCTCCAGGGTGAAGCCGTTGGCGACGTGCTCCCCGAGGACCTGCACCGCGGTGTGCGGGGGCGAGAACACCGTGGCGTTCTCCAGGAGTTCGGCCAGCAGGTGCGTGAGGTCGGCGACCGCGGGGCCGGTGACGGCGATGCGCGGCAGGCGGCGCACCTCGATGCGTTCGTAGTCCTCGACCTCGGCGACGGCGGCGCGGACGACGTCCATGAGCTGGACGGGCTTGCGCCACTGCCGCGAGGGAGCGGCGCCGGAGAGGATCACGAGGCCCTCGGCGTGCCGCCGCATGCGGGTGGTGAGGTGGTCGAGGCGGAAGAGGTCGGCGAGCTCGTCGGTGTCCTCGGTGCGGCGCTCCATCGTGTCGAGGAGCGTGAGCTGCTTGTGCAGCAGGACCTGGCTGCGGCGGGCGAGGTTGACGAACACCTCGGAGACACCGCGGCGCAGGTCGGCCTGCTTGACGGTGGCCTCGACCGCGGCGCGCTGCAGGGTGTTGAGGGCCTGGCCGACCTGCCCGATCTCGTCCTTGTCGTAGGTCAGGCGCGGTGCTTCGGTCTCCACGTCGACCTGCTCGCCCGCCGCGAGACGGCGCAGCAGTCCGGGCAGCCGCACGCCGGACGCCTCGTGGGCCTCCAGGCGCAGCCGGCGAAGGTCGCGGATGAGGCTGCGGCCGATGCGTACGGAAAGGAAGATGGACAGGAGCACGGCGACCAGCCCGAGCACTCCGGCGATGGCCAGTTGCACGATGACGCTGATGGCCTGGGGGCGGGCGCGGTCGCGGAGCCGGTCGACCGCGTCGTCGGTCCGGTCGGCGAGGCCGGTGAGGACCTTGTCCGACTCGCGGTCCCAGTCGCTGGACGTGACCGCGCGAGGGGTGCCTCCGCCGGATTCCATCAGGGACTGCTCGGCGTCGCGCAGACGGCTCGTCTCGACGCCGTTCCAGTAGCGCTCGAAGCGGGCCCGCTCGCTGTCGGGGAGCTGGGTGAGGCTGTTGTCGAGGAGCAGACCGCGCTGCGCCACGAGGTCGGAGACCTGGCGGACCTCGCCCTTGGTGACGGTGCCCGCGACCAGGGCGGAACCGATCAACGCGTCCTCACGGGACAGCAGTTCACGAGCCTGGCCGACACCGACGAGCGCACGGCCCTCCGCGGTGACGCCCACGTCGTCCAGGGCGTTGAGCGTCATCAGGAAGCCGAAGCAGGGGTCGGTCAGGCGCGTGTACATCTTCAACGCCTTGTCCCGGCTGATCGTGCCTTCCTCGACCGTACGGCGCAGCGCGTCGAGCCCCTTGAAGGCGTCCAGGGCGACGCTCAGGCGCTCCTCGGACTGGCCGTCCAGGACCTCACGGGCGTCGGAGTTCCGGGCCTTGGACTCGATCTTGGCGACGAGCTTGTCGGTGGCCCCTCGGCTGCGGCGCAGCGCGGCGAGCGCGTCCGACGCACGGGGGTCGGCCAGATAGACGAGGGTCTGGCGCCGCTCCTCCTGCACCACTTCGACGGTGTCCTGGAGCGGTTTGGCCAGGTCGTCGAGGATGTACGCCGTGTCGATGAGCTTGTTCGCCTCGCGCCCGGTGAGGAAGGTGGCAAAGCCCCAGATCGCCGTGAGGGACACGAGCGGCACGAGCAGCAATGCCACGATCTTCCGGCGGATTGACTTCCCGCGAAAGCGCATGGCCTCCCCCAGATCGGGCCCCTCACAGCCGCGTGTTCGGCCAGGGGCACGCATGTGCGTCAACAAACGGCGCGAGCCTACTACTGAGACACGCGCAACTCGAAGGCACATCCGGACGCTTTTCAGCCGTGACGCGAAAGGTGCATCCATAGTTGTCCGCCCATTGGGGGAGATTGTCTCCCGCATGCGGCACACGCCAGAGGACCCCATCACCCTTACCAGCAGGCCCAGTTGGCCTGAACTGTTCGCTGCGTGGAACCGATCGCACCGGATCGGGATCTCTCATGCGGGGGGATCTGTCGTCGGGGGCGGGAATCTTCCGCGGCGCCCATTCGTCGATCAGTACGAGAGCGGGTGCGAGCGGGGGCTGAGTAGTGCGGGCGCCGGACGGTGCGAGGCGCGAGGGTCAGGCAGGGGCGACAGGAGCGGGGACGGCGAACGGCTGCACGGCCGGGCCCTGGCGGCCCGACGTAAAGCAGCGTAAAACGGGCAGCAGGCGGAGAGTCGGACATGAGAGCTCTCGATCAGCCGGCCGCGAGGCACGGGCAGGGCAGCGGTCGGCGCAGAGGCAGGACATCGGGGGGAGTGACGAGTTGATGGGTACGACGGAACGCCAGCGGACGTCGGCGAACAGGACGTCCGAGAAGTCCGCGAGCGCCGAAGCGGCGGACAAGAACAAGGAGTCGGCGGGGCGGTGGGCGACGGGGGCGGCCTCCACCACGGGGCTCGCGGAGAGAACGGATGGCGACTCTCGGGACGGCGGGACAAGAGTGGCCGAGGGGCGCGGGGAGTCAGGGGCTTCGGGCCGGCGTGCCGGAGCCAAGGCTCTGGGCCGGCGTGCGGAGTCGAAGGCCACGGATCGGCGTACGGCGTCGCGGGCCGCGGATCGGCCTGCGGGGTCCGGGAGTTCGGGCGGGCGGGAGTACGCGGACGGCCGCGACTCCGAGGAGGCATCGGAGCAGTGGGGGCACTTCGAGGCCCCGGACGACGGTGAGTACGCGGAGCGGCGGCCCCTGTGGGTCGACGAGCCCGCGCGTCGGCCGCGACTGCCCGACCCGGTGCGCAGGGCGGCCGTGCGGGCCGTGCTGATTGTGTCCTTGACGCTCATCCAGGCGATGACGGCCTTCTTCTGCGCGATGGCCGAGTCCTGGCTGGCCTTCCCCATGGTGTTGAGCAGCGTGGCCAGCACGGTCGTGGCGACGTGGGGCGTGTGCGACGTCTGGGTGACCCGCCAGGTGTGGAACCAGCGCAACGGCGTGGTCTCGATGCCCAGCAGCACGGCACGCAGGCTCCGGCGTGAGCGGCGTCGCGCCCGCCGCCAGGCGCGCGTGGCCGCCCGCGCCAAGGAGGGCATACGCAGCCGGGGCGGACAGGGGCAGCTGTCGCACTCCTGAGCGCCGCTGGGTCGGCGGGTCGGCGGGTCGGCGGGTCGGCGGGTCGGCGGGTCGGCGGGTCGGCGGGTCGGCGGGTCGGCGGGTCGGCGGGTCGGCGACAACGGTCGGGGACTGTGGGTGGTTGTCGGGGCCGGGGTCAGGCAGCGGCTGCCTGACGGGCCCGCAGCTCCCGTCGCGTCCTCATGAACGGGCGAGGACAGTTGACCGCCAGCGCGGCCGTCACCCGGCCCGCCCGTTCGTACAGCGCGAGGAAACCGCCTTCGTCCGGACTGCCTTCCGCGATACGTACGGTGGCGTCGGCGGGGCGGTGTCCGGCGAACTGGATACGGGAGCCGTACTGGTCGGACCAGAAGTACGGCAGCGCGGCGACGGACTCCACGGTCCGGGCGGCGAGCAAGTTGCGGACGGCGACGCGGGGTTGCTCCGTCGCACTCGTCCAGTGTTCGGCGCGGACGCCGCCGACGCGGGCCACGTCTCCCACGGCGACCACCTGCGGGAGAGCGGTGACGCAGCCGTCGTCGCACAGGACGCCGTCGCCCACCGCGAGCGACGTGCCGGAGAGCCAACCGGTGTTGGGGGTGGCGCCGATACCGACGACGACCACGTCGGCGGGGAGGATGCGGCCGTCGGACAGCTCGACTGCGGTGACGCGGCCGGAGGTGTCGGGGTGGCCGGAGGCGTCAGGACGGCCAGAGGCGTCGGGGCTGGAGCTTCCGGGCCGGGGGTTCCCCGGGGCGACGGCACCGGACAGGTCGGTACTGGACAGGTCGGCGGCGCCGGACGGGTCGGCGGGGGCCATGCGGTGCAGGCCCGCCACACCCGTTCCGGTGAGCAGCCGGGCGCCGCCCTGTCGGTGCAGGTCGGCACAGAACAGGGCCATGTCCGGGCCGAGTTGGGGAATCAGGGGCAGCGGGGCGGCCTCGACGACGGTCACGTCATGGCCGAGGGCGACGCACGATGACGCGGTCTCCGCGCCGATGAAGCCACCGCCGATCACCACGACGCGGCGCGGGCCCCGGGTCAGGTCGGCGCGCAGGGCGCGGGCGTCGGCGAGCGTCCGTAGGGTGTGGACCCCTGCGGGCTGTGGGCCCGGCAGGCGGCGGGCCGACGCTCCGGTCGCGACGACCACGCCGTCGGTGACGACCATGCGGCCGTCGTCGAGGAGGACGGCGCGGCCGTGCTGATCGAGGCCGGTCGCGTGGCCGCCGAGCAGCCATTCGGCGGCCAGGTCCGCGAGCTCTTCGGGGTCGGTGAGGGCGAGTTGGTCTTCTGGGGCGGATTCGTACGCTGTGTGGGCGGCGGCGCCGGTGAGGGAGGCCGCGCCGCCGGTCGTGGGGCCAGACTTCACGCCCGCGCCGGTGCCGATGCCGGTACCCCTGGCGCTGTCCGTGACAGTGGTCGTGGTGGTGGTCGTGGCCGCGTCCGTGAGGAACGACTTGGAGAGGGGTGGGCGGTCGTACGGCAGGTGGGGCTCGGCGCCGACGATCACGAGGCGGCCGTCGAAGCCCTGGGCGCGCAGTTCGCGCGCCGCGTAGAGCCCGGCGAGGGAGGCACCTACGACGGTGACGGTGTTCATGCGGCGGATCCCTCACCGGTCAGCGAGCCTCGCCCGGGCCCGGAGGCGGCGAGGGAGGCGGGGGCGGACAAGGAGGCAGCGGCCGTGAGGGGAGCGGAGGCCGGGACGGGGGTCGCGGTCGGGTCGGTCAGGTGGACATGGATGGTTCCGTCGACCACGCTCACGCGGTGGGTGCGCACCGGGCGGCGGGCCGGCAGGCACGTCGGCTCTCCGGTCCGGAGATCGAATGAGGCGGCGTGCAGCGGGCATTCGACCAGACAGCCCTCCAGCCAGCCCTCGGAGAGGGAGGCGTCCTGGTGACTGCAGGTGTCGTCGACGGCGTACAGCGCGCCGTCGGCGTTGAACACCGCGACGGGGGGTGTGGTGTCGAGACGGACGGACTCGCCCGCAGGGAGGTCTTCAAGGCGGCAGACGGGAATCACGGGCCCTCCTCTGGATCTGTCAGCCCGGTCCGGGACCGTTCGGGCCAAGGACTCTTCGGTAGCATGAAGTTTCATATGGCGCACCAGAGAGCGCTATGCGCAACAGAATCCGGTGGGATGCCCATCGCGTCAAGGGGCTCCCTGGGACGCGGCTCCGAGAGGCCGCCGAGTGGTGAGAGTTGAGATATGACCCGCACGCGGAAACAGCCTGGCCAGAACGAGGAGCCGCAGCAGGGAGCAGCCCAGGAGGAGCGCCGGGAAGGGCGCGCGGAGGAACCCGACAAGCCCCGAGGGGCGCGCGAGCCGCAGGCCAAGGCTCCCGCTGGTTCCGTGCAGTCCGTGGACCGCGCGGTGAGCGTCCTCGAGATCCTCGCCCGGCACGGCGAGGCCGGGGTCACGGAGATCGCCGACGAGCTGGGGGTGCACAAGTCGACGGCGTTCCGGCTGCTCGGCGTGCTGGAGAACCGAGGTCTTGTCGGGCAGGCGAAGGACCGCGGCAAGTACTTCCTCGGCGCGGGCGTCCTGCGCCTCGCCGGGGCGGCGGCCGTGCGGATGGACATCTCCCAGGAGGGCGGCCCGGTCTGCCGCGAACTGGCGGACGAGCTGGGCGAGACGGTCAACATCGCGGTCCTCGACGACGACGCCGCGGTCAACATCATGCAGGCCCGCGGCCCCGCGTCCGTGACCGCCCAGAACTGGCTCGGCCGACGCACCCCGCTGCACGCCACCTCCAGCGGGAAGGTCCTGCTCGCGCACCTGCCGACGACCCTGCGCGAGGGCCAGATCGCCCGCACACTGCCCCGTATCACCGAGCACACCGTGACCGGGACGGTGGCGCTGCGCCGCGAACTGGAGGCCGTCGTCCAGCAGGGTTTCGCGATCGCCGTGGAGGAGCTCGAGGTCGGGCTCGCCGCCGTGGCGGCCCCGGTGCGGGCCCACGACGGCAAGGTCATCGGGGCGCTGAGCGCCTCCGGGCCGGTGTATCGGCTGACGGAGGACCGGCTCACCGAACTGGCCAAGCGCACGGTCGCGGCGGCGGTGGAGCTGTCGCGCCGGATGGGCTACGGGTTCTGACGGCCTCGGGGGCTAGGGGCGCGCAGGAGCGCGGCCCGCCCCCGGCCGCCCTGCGTTCCGCCGCACGCCCTGCCCGTCCTCCTTGCCGCCCCCGTCGTGCCGCCCCTCCTCGGGGCTCGGGCGCCACACCCCCCCTTGCACCGCACCGCCGCGTCCCGCGTCGCCGCACCCGCACCAAGCCGCCGCGGCCGCGTGACCTCGCCGAACGGCCCTCCACCAGCGCGCCGAACAACCCACCCGCGACCTCGCCGGAGGTCTGCCCGGCGCCCCGCCGGACGGCCTGCCACACCTCACCGAGCCGCCCCGCAGCCGCACCCCGGCAGGACCGCCCACGGCCTGCCCTCAGCTCACCGATCGGGCACCGAACCCCAGGCCCCCCCGGGCCACACGCCCCCGAACCCCCACACCCCCAGCACGCGGAATCAGACCTTCCCGACCCCGCACGCGCCCTCCGCCGGACCCGTTTCGCGACACCCATAGCGTTTTGCCGAGGGTTCACTCCGGCCCCTTGACGGCTCCTTGATGTCGCTCTCACGATGTCTCTCATAGCGCAACCGATCGTGGAGTACGCAACAAGACGACCCAAAGTCGAGGAGCCTGGCCGTGCCACACGAGGTCCGTGGCGTCGTCGCCGCGAAGAAGGGCGCACCCGTCGAGGTGCAGACGATCGTCGTGCCGGATCCCGGACCGGGAGAGGTACTTGTCTCCGTGCAGGCCTGCGGGGTCTGCCACACCGATCTGCACTACCGGGAAGGCGCGATCTCCGACGACTTCCCGTTCCTGCTCGGCCACGAGGCCGCCGGTACCGTCGAGGCGGTCGGCGCCGACGCCGGGGGTCTGGTACCCGGCGACTACGTGGTCATCGCCTGGCGCGCCCCCTGCGGAACCTGCCGGTCCTGCCTGCGCGGACGTCCCTGGTACTGCTTCGACTCCCGCAACGCGGCACAACCCATGACCCTGCTCGACGGCACTCCCCTCAGCGCCGCGCTCGGCATCGGCGCCTTCGCCGAGAAGACGCTCGTCGCCGCGGGCCAGGCCGTGAAGGTGGACCCGGCGGCCCGGCCGGAGGCGGCGGGACTGATCGGCTGCGGCGTGATGGCCGGGTACGGGGCCGCCGTGAACACGGGGAACGTGGGCCGTGGCGACACGGTCGCCGTCATCGGCTGCGGCGGCGTCGGCTGCGCCGCGATCGCCGGAGCCTCGCTCGCCGGAGCCCGGCGCGTGATCGCCGTCGACATCGACGACGCCAAACTCGACGGGGCCACCCGCTTCGGCGCCACGCACACGGTCAACTCGCGGGGCACCGACCCTGTCGAGGCGGTGCGCGGCCTCACGGGCGGCTTCGGCGTCGACGTCGCCATCGACGCGGTCGGGGTCCCTGAAACGTACAAACAGGCCTTCTACATGCGCGACCACGCGGGCGCGCTCGTCCAGGTCGGCGTGCCCGACCCGGAGATGGCCGTCGAACTGCCGCTGATCGACCTGTTCTCGCGCGGCGGCGCGCTCAAGTCCTCGTGGTACGGCGACTGTCTGCCCACGCGGGACTTCCCCCTGCTCGTCGACCAGTACCTCAGCCGCAGGCTCGACCTCGGCGCCTTCGTGACGGAGAAGATCGCCCTCGACGAGGTCGAGGAGGCGTTCGCCAGGATGCAGCGCGGCGAGGTGCTGCGATCGGTGGTGGTCCTGTGACCGGCGTACGACCCGACCCGCACTCCCCCGAAGTGCGCGATGACACCCCGAGCCAAAGCGACACCTCCACCCACGCGCCAGCTCCAGCGCAAGCGCCAGCCACGACACCCGCACCCGCACCCGCACCCGCACCCAGCGAAAGCGAAACGCCCACCCCCCAAGTCGTCATCATCGGCGCCGGAATCGTCGGCTGCTCCCTCGCCGACGAGTTGACCGCCCGGGGCTGGACCGACGTCACCGTCCTCGAACAGGGGCCGCTGCCCACCCCGGGCGGCTCCACCTCGCACGCGCCCGGTCTCGTCTTCCAGACCAGCCCGTCCAAGACGCTCAGCGAGTTCGCCGCCTACACCGTGCGGAAGTTCGGCAAGCTCACCGTGGACGGGCTCTCCTGCTTCAACCCGGTCGGCGGCCTGGAGCTGGCCACCACTCCGGAACGCTGGGCGGACCTGCACCGCAAGGCGGGCCTCGCCGCGTCCTGGGGCATTCGCGCCGAACTGGTCGACGCCGCGCGCTGCAAGGAGCTGTGGCCGCTGCTCGACACCGGCCAGGTGCTCGGCGGCCTGCACACCCCCGACGACGGCCTCGCCCGCGCCGTGCTCGCCTGCCGTGCGCAGCTCGACCGGGCGACCCGCCGGGGCGCCCGCTTCCTGGAGCGGCACACGGTCACCGGCATCGAGCGCGCGGAGGGCCGCGTCACCGCCGTCGTCACCGACCGCGGCACCTTCCCCGCCGACCACGTCGTGTCAGCCGCGGGCTTCTGGGGGCCGGTGATCGGCCGGATGGCGGGCGTCGACGTACCGCTGCAGCCGCTCGCCCACCAGTACGCCCGGACCCGCCCCCTGCCGGAGCTCGCGGGCCGCAACGACCCACGGACCGAGGCGTCGCGGCCCATCCTCCGCTTCCAGGACCGCGACCTGTACTTCCGTGAGCACACGGACCGCGTCGGGATCGGCTCGTACGCCCATCGCCCGCTGCCCGTGGACCCGTTCGCCGTGCCCGCGTACGACGACGCGACGGCCCGCGGTCTGGCCATGCCGTCCTCGTGCCCCTTCACCGAGGAGGACTTCGCGCCGAGCTGGCAGGACTGCTGCGGGCTGCTGCCCGCGCTCAAGGAGTCGGCCGTCGAGGAGGGCTTCAACGGTGTCTTCTCCTTCACGCCGGACGGGATGCCGCTGCTCGGTGAGGTCCCGGTGCTGCGGGGCTTCTGGCTCGCCGAGGCCGTATGGGTCACGCACTCCGCGGGCGTGGCGAAGGCCGTCGCCGAGTGGATGGTCGACGGCAGGCCCGCCGTCGACGTGCACGACTGCGACCTGACCCGCTTCGAGGACGCCCAGCGCTCCCCCGCCTACGTCGCCGAGCGCGGCGCCCGGCAGTTCGTCGAGGTGTACGACGTCATCCACCCGCATCAGCCCGTGGACGAGCCGCGCCCCTTGCGTGTCAGCCCCTTCTACGCACGCCAGCAGGAGCTGGGCGCGATCTTCCTGGAGGGCGGCGGCTGGGAGCGGCCCCACTGGTACGAGGCCAACACCGCGCTCGCCGCCGACGTGGACGTGCCCGAGCGGGACGGCTGGTCCAGCCGGTACTGGTCGCCGGTCGCCGCCGCCGAGGCGCGCGCCACCCGCGAGCGGGTCGCGCTGTACGACATGACGCCGCTGCGCCGCCTGGAGGTCACCGGCCCCGGGGCCCTCGGCTTCCTTCAGCGCATGACCACCAACAACCTTCGCAAGAAGCCCGGTTCGGTCACCTACACCCTCCTTCTCGACGATGCGGGCGGCATCCGCTCCGACCTGACCGTGGCACGGCTCGCCCCCAGCCGCTTCCAGGTCGGCGCCAACTCCCCCGCCGATCTCATCTGGCTACAGTCGCACGCACCCGACGACGTGCACATCAGGGAGATCACCCAGGGGACGTGCTGCGTCGGCGTCTGGGGTCCGCTGGCCCGCGCCCTCGTCCAGCCGCTGACCCGCGACGACTTCTCGCACGAGGCCTTCGGCTACTTCAAGGCGCGCGAGACCCACCTCGGCCACGTCCCGGTGACGGCGCTGCGCCTGAGCTACGTGGGCGAGCTGGGCTGGGAGCTGTACACCAGCGCCGACCTCGGCCTGCGCCTGTGGGACACGCTGTGGGAGGCGGGGCGGGACCTCGGGGTCGTCGCCGCCGGGCGCAGCGCCTTCAACAGCCTGCGCCTGGAGAAGGGCTACCGCGCCTGGGGCCAGGACATGACCGCCGAACACGACCCCTACGAGGCGGGCGTCGGCTTCGCCGTCCGCATGGACAAGGGCGACTTCATGGGGCGCGCGGCGCTGGAGCGGCGCGGCCCCCTCACCCGCAGGCTCACCGCGCTCCTCCTGGACGACCCGGCCGCCGTCGTCCTCGGCAAGGAGCCGGTGTACGCGGCCCCGGGCGACGCCGCGCCCGCCGGATACGTCACCAGCGCCGCGTACGGCTACACGCTGGGCCGCTGCGTCGCGTACGCCTGGCTGCCGCCGCTGGCCGCGGGGGCGAGCACGCACATCGAGTACTTCGGCGAGAAGGTCTCCGCGACCGTCACCGACGAACCGCTCTTCGACCCCGAGATGACCCGGATCCGGAGGTGACCGTCATGTCTCCCACCACCCCCACCTACGACGTGATCGTGATCGGCCTGGGCGGCATGGGCAGCGCCGCCGCCCACCATCTGTCCGCGCGCGGAGCCCGCGTCCTCGGTCTGGAGAAGTTCGGTCCCGTGCACCAGCGGGGCTCCAGCCACGGCGGTTCCCGGGTCACGCGGCAGTCGTACTTCGAGGACCCCGCGTACGTACCGCTGCTGCTGCGCGCGTACGAGCTCTACGAAAAGCTCGAACAGGACACCGGCCGTGACATCGCCACCCTGTGCGGCGGCGTGATGGTCGGCAGCCCGGACGGGCGGGTGGTCTCCGGGGCGCGGCTCTCCGCCGAGACCTGGGGGCTTCCGCACGAGATGCTGGACGCCCGGGAGATCCGCCGCCGCTTCCCGACACTCACACCGCGCGACGACGAAGTGGCGCTCTACGAAGAGCGCGCGGGTCTCGTCCGGCCGGAGAACACAGTCGCCGCGCATCTGCAGCTCGCCACCCGCCAGGGCGCGGACCTGCACTTCGAGGAACCGGTGACGCGCTGGGAACCGTACCGGGACGGGGTGCGCGTGCACACGGCCGAGGACACGTACACGGCGGGCCAGTTGGTGATCTGTCCGGGCGCGTGGGCGCCGGGGCTGCTCGCGGACCTGGGGGTGCCGTTCACCATCGAGCGGCAGATCATGTACTGGTTCCAGCCGACGGGCGGGGTCGGTCCGTTCTTGCCGGAGCACCATCCGATCTACGTGTGGGAGGACCGGGCGGGCGTCCAGGTGTACGGCTTCCCCTCGATCGACGGCCCCGACCTCGGGGTGAAGGTCGCGTTCTTCCGCAACGGCAGTGTGTGCACTCCGGAGACCATCGACCGCACGGTCCATCCGCACGAGGTCGCGGCGATGGCCGAGCACATGGAACGGCACATACCGCTGCTCCCGGGGCGCCTGTTGAAGGCCTCCACCTGTATGTACACGACGACGCCCGACGAGCACTTCGTCATCACGCGCCATCCGGCGCACCCGGAGTCGGTGACAGTGGCCTGTGGCTTCTCCGGGCACGGCTTCAAGTTCGTGCCGGTGGTCGGCGAGATCGTCGCCGACCTGGCACTCGACGGCACCACGGAGCACCCCATCGAGCTGTTCGACCCCCGCCGGATCACGGGCCCGCTGGATGCGGCGCCCGCCACGGCGCCGGTCTGACCGAACCCGCGCCCTGCGGGGCGCACGTCAGAGCGAACCGCGCCCGCCGCGGTGCCCGTCTGAGGAGTTCTGAGGAGTACGGACGTGACGACAGAGGTCTCCGCGAGCCTCATCGCGACGCTGCCCGGCCACTACTACACCGACCCCGATGTCTTCCGCCAGGAGCAGGAGCGCCTGTTCGAGGCCCTGTGGTGCTGCGCCGTGCGCTCCGCGGACCTCGACCGTCCCGGCGCGTACCGCACCGTCCAGGTCGGCCGGGAGAGCGTCCTGATCACCCGCGCCCGCGACGGCGGCCTGCGCGCCTTCCTGAACGTGTGCCGTCACCGCGGCGCCCGCCTGTGCGCGGACGAGGCGGGCCAGGTCCGGCGCAGCCTCCAATGCCCGTACCACGCCTGGACGTACGACCTCGACGGCCGTCTGATCGCCGCGCCGAACCTGACGCGGATGCCGGACGTCGACCGCTCCGCGTACGGCCTGGTCGAGGTCGCGCTGCGGGAGTGGCTCGGCTACGCCTGGGTGTGCCTGGCCGACGCGCCGCCGTCCTTCGAGGACACGGTGATCGGCGAGGCCAGGGAGCGCCTGGGCGATCCCGCGTCCATCGAGCGCTACCGCACCCAGGACCTGGCGCTCGGCCATCGCGTCCGCTACGAGGTGCGCGCCAACTGGAAGCTGATCGTCGAGAACTTCATGGAGTGCTACCACTGCGCGACCATCCACCCCGAGCTGACGGATGTCCTGCCGGAGTTCGCCGACGGCTTCGCGGCGCAGTACTACGTAGGGCACGGTGCCGCCTTCGGGGATGACGTCAGCGGCTTCACTGTGGACGGTTCCCCGGGCTTCGGGCGGCTGCCCGACGTCGCCGACGACCAGGACCGCCGCTACTACGCCATCACCGTCAAGCCGGCCGTGTTCGTCAACCTCGTCCCGGACCATGTGATCCTGCACCGCATGTTCCCGCTGGCCGTGGACCGCACGGTCGTCGAGTGCGACTGGCTGTACGCACCCGACGTCGTCGCCTCCGGAGCGGATCTGTCGAAGTCGGTCGAGCTGTTCCACCGGGTCAACGAGCAGGACTTCGCGGCGTGCGAGCGCACCCAGCCCGCGATGGGCTCACGCGCGTACCGGCGGGGCGGTGTGCTCGTGCCGACCGAGCATCACATCGGGGTGTTCCACCACTGGCTCATCCAGCGGCTGGCTTCTTGAACATCCGGGTCGCCGTGATCTCCCCGTGCACCGTCTCCCCGGCCGGTGCCTGCTGCTCCTGCGGCAGGCCCGGCCGCAGGTGCTCCTCGACGCTGATGTACTTCAGGCCCGCGCGCAGGTCCGCGTCGTTGCGCAACCGGATGACCAGTGGGAACTCCGCGAGCGCCGTCGTGTCGAACAGGCCGGTGGTGTAGAGCAGCTGGACGCCGAGGGCGTCCGACACGGCGCGCTGGAGCTCCAGGAGGTACGTGGCGTTGGCGCGGCCGATGGGGTTGTCGAGGAACAGCGTGCCCGCGTGCCGGTGCTTGTCGCGGCCCCGGTCGTTCGAGCGCAGGGCGGCCATCGTGCAGTACAGGGCGATGGCGGCGGTCAGGAGCTGGCCTCCGGAGAACACGTCGCCCATCTGCCCCACCGGCACGCGCTCGGCGCGCAGGACGGCGTCCGGCTTGAGGATCTCCACGGCGATGCCGCGCGGTTCGAGGGCGGCCTGAACTCCCCTGAGCAGCAGGGACATGCCGTCCCTGCGCAGATCGGAGTTCTTCTTCACGGCCGCGCGGGTGGCCTCGTCGATGACCTCGCCCAGGCGCTCGGTGAGCGTCGCCTGGTCGGGCTCGTCGAAGCGGACCCGCAGGAACTCCTGGCCCGACCACTCCCCCAGGCCCTCGGGCAGCCGGGACAGGCGTTGGGCGGAGCGGAGCGTGGCGAGGGACGACTCGACAAGGCCGCGCAGCCGGTCGACGATGCTGTCGCGGTTGCGCTCCAGTTGCTCCAGCTCGTCGGTGAGCACGCGCAGGCGCGGCGCGAAGGCGTCGGCCCACTTCTTGGCGTGCTCGGGCAGGGCGGACGCGGGCAGTTCGCGGATCTGCTGCCGGGCGGGGGTGCGGACCTGTTCGTACCGGGTGGAGTTGGCGTGCCGTACGAGGACGTCGCTGGCCTCGCGGACGGCCGACTCGGCGGCGGACAGGTCGGCGGCGCAGCCGCGCAGGGAGCGGCGGGTCTCTGCGGCGGCCTGGCGGGCTTCCTCCAGGGTGCCGGGGTGGGGCGCGGGCTGCTCGTAGTCCTCGGTGTCGTGGTGCTCGCGCAGCAGGTCGCGCAGGAGCGCCGCCGTCTCGTCGAACCCACCGGCCGCGTCCTCGGTGGCGCGGTGGGTGTGCAGGAGCGCGGCGTGCGCCTCCTTGGCCAGGCTCAGGGCCTCGGTGTGGGTGGCGAGTTCGGTCGTGGCCGTGCGCAGCAGGGTCTGGGCCTGCTCGGCGTCGGCCGGGACGAGTTCTTCGGGGAGGTCGGTGTGTGCTTCGCCGTCCTCGGGGGCGTGTCGCTCGGCCTCGCCGCGCAGTCGGCCGAGCTGTTCGCTGGCGGTGGAGGCACGCGACTCGATGAGCTGGACCTGGGCCTCCGCGCGGGCGGCGGCGGCCTGCCGGGACGGCCCGTCGGCGCCGTCGGTGCCTTCGAGGAGCTGGGCCGCGCGGGTGCGCACCTTGTTGCTGAGCCGGTCGAGTTCGGCGAGCGCGGCGCTCTCGTCGCTCTCCGCGCGGGCCTGCTCGGCGCGCAGGTCGGCGCCGACGCCGACCTTCTCGTACAGCTGCGAGGCCGCGCGGTAGGCCTCGCGGAGGGCGGGCAGGGAGGTCTTGGGGCCGTCCTGGTCCAGTGGTACGTCCTCGGGGGCGCCGGCGATCTCGGCGCGCTCGGCACGCAGGGCGCGCGCGGTGCGGCGGGCGTCGTCGGCGGCGCGCTGGGCGGCGCGGCGGTCCTCGTCGGCGGCGCGGGCGCGGTCCAGGCAGGACTGGGCGCGGGCCTCCGACTCGACGGCGTCGTCGGCCAGTTCGCGGAGCTTGGTCTGCCAGCCCGCGCGCTCGCGCAGCCGGAACGCGAGCCCGGCCAGCGCATCGGCGGCGCGGCGGGCGCGCTGGGCGCCCTCCTGGCGCTCGTCGCGCACGCGGGCGGCGTCGGCCGCGGCCTCGTCGGCCTCGGCGCGCGCGGTGCGGGCCTCGGCCAGCTCGGCCTCCGCCTCCTCGGCGAAGGCGCGCGCGTCCCGGGCGGCGGTGGCCAGCTCGGCGAGGCGGCCCGCGGGGCAGCCGGAGCGCCAGGAGGCGAGCCGCGCGGCCAGCTCCCGGTCCTTGGCGAGGCGCAGGGCGAGCGCGCGGATCTCCTCGTCGCGCCGGGTGGTGCGCGCCCGCAGGGTCTGCCGCTCCTCGTCGGCGGCGTGCTCGTCGTGCATGGCGGGGTTCGGCGGTACGAGGAAGACGGCGCCCGCGTCCTCGGCGTCGCTGTCGGCATGCGGCACCGGGGCGAGCAGCGCGGCGGCGGTGCCGACGGCGACCGTGGAGCGCGGCAGCAGCGCGGCGCCGGTGAGCGCTTCGCGCGCGCGGGCGTGCGTGTCCGGGTCGGTGATGACGACGCCGTCGACCAGCTCGGGGCGCGCGGCAAGGACGCGTGCGTGGTCCGCCGGGTCGACGGCCTGGGCCAGATACCGCCATCCCGGGAGGGCCGGAATGCCGTGCTCCCCGAGGAATTCGACGGTGGCGAGGACGTCGGGCCCGGGCGGCAGCAGCCCGCCGTCGCCGAGCGCGCCGAGGATGCGGGAGTCGTCGGCGGCGGCGGTCCGCAGCTCGAACAACTGCCGTTCGGCGGCGGCCACTCCGTCGTCGAGCAGGGTCTTCAGGTCGTCGGCGCCGCGGTCGAGCTCCGCGGCGGTGAGGCCGGGGGCGAGGGTCTGCCCGGGTGCGGTCGGGGTGGCAGTGCCCGGCGCGGAGCCGTCGTGGACGTCGCCCGCGGTGCTCGCGCCTCCGTACGCACCCTGGGCCCCCTCGGCGGCGGCCCCCGCCCCGTCGTCGACGCCCTCGCCCGCCCCGGCGCCGGCAGGCCGGGGCTGCGGCACCCCGCCGCGCCCGCTGCCGCCGGATCCGCCCGGCAGACCCAGGAGTTCGGCGACGCGCTCGTCTCGCGCGAGGGAGTCGGCGGTGCGGCTCTCCGCGTCGTGCGCCTGCTCGGCGGCCGTTGCCGCGTCCTCCGCGCGGGCCGCAGTCAGCTCGGCGCGGGCCTCCGCGGCGGCGGCCTCCTTGGCCTGGTCGGCGGCCCGGCGCGCGGACTCGCGGGCCTCGTCCCAGGCGGCGACCGCCGTCTTCTCGGCGTCGCTGGCGGCGAGCGCCGCGCGGGCCGGGTCGGCGTCGGGTGTGCTGTCGTCGAGCCAGCCCGCGCGGACGGCCTCGGCGGTCTCCTGCTCGACCTCGGTGAGGCGCTGGCGCAGGTGTCCGGCCTCGCTGCGGGCGCGCTGCGCCTCGGTCGCGGCGGTGGTGGCGTCGCGGTGCGAGGCCTCGCCGGTCTCCTGGAGGGCGGCGGAGCGCTCCTCCTCCTCGTTGGCGTGGGACTCGGCGTCCTCGGCTGCGGTGTGCAGGGCGCGGACGAGGTCGGCGGCGGCCTTCGCGCGGGCGGCGAGCGCGGGGGCGGCGTCCCGCTCGGCCTCGCGGATGGCGACGGCCACGCGCGCGGAGCGGTCGGCGGCGGCGCGGTGGCGCAGGACGGCTTCGGCGGCCTGCCAGGCGGAGTGCAGGGTGCGGGCGTCGGCCAGCTCGCGGCGCTGGGCTGCGGCGGCCTTCTCGGCGACGGTGAGGGCCAGCGAGGCGTGCCGGTAGGCGAGTTCGGCGGCGATGAGCGCGGAGCGGCCGCGGGCCTGCTCGGCGGCCGTGACGGTGTGCGCGGCGGCGGTGACCTGCTCGGCCAGTTCGGCGGCGCGGCCCCGCTCCTCGACGGCGCGGGCCGACAGTCGGCGGGCCAGGGTGCGGGTGCGGCGTTCGGCGCCCGCGTGCACGTCACGCGCGCGTGCCCGGGTGTCCGCAGCCTCCACGATGCGGCCGAGGAGGTCCACGGAGCCCGCGGTGAAGTCGCGCTCGGCGATCAGCTCGGCACGCCGGCCCAGCTTGTTGCCGAAGCCGTGCACGAGGTCGGCGAGGCCGTCCGTGTCCCGGGTGTCGGTGACGGCGCGCAGCAGCAGGTCGGTGAAGTCGGAGTCCTTCTTGACGGCGAAGAGGCCGGCGGCCTCGCCCTCGTCGGCGTTCATCTCGCGCTGGTAGCGGAACAGTTCGGGGTCGAGGCCGAGGTCCCCGAGGTGTTCGTTCCAGCGGTCGTGGATCTCCTCCCAGTGCACTTCGAGGTGCGGGTAGGCCTTCGTGGCCTCCATGAGGGCGTCCCGGAAGCCCTTCATGGTGCGCCGCCGCCCCTGTGCGCCGGACGCGCCCTCGACGGACGGCCGCACGGCGGTGGACTCGGCGACCGGCAGCGAGTCCAGGCTGAGCCCGGGGCCGGGGCGGAAGGAGTACCAGGCCTCCGCGAACTTCCGCGGGTCGTTGGAGACCTGCCGTCCGCGCCACTCGCTCACCTTGCCGACGACGACGCACTCACCGGTGAGCGTGTGCTGCCACTCCAGGGCGACGTGTCCGCAGTCGTCGGCCAGGAGGAACTTGCGCAGCACTCCGGAGCTGGCCCCGCCCAGTGTGTTCCGGTGGCCCGGCAGCATCACCGAGAAGATCAGCTTGAGCAGGACGGACTTGCCGCCGCCGTTCTCCAGGAAGAGCACCCCGGCGGGCGCCGGGCGGCGCGGCGGGCCGACGGGCTCCTCCTCGAAGAACTCCGCCTGCGCGGGCGCGGGGTCGGGCACCACGTCGCCGACACCGCGCAGGTCCAGCACGGTGTCGGCGTAGCGCGCACCGGCGGGGCCGATGGAGTAGAGGCGGACCCGGGACAGCTCGTACATGGCGGCGGACTCTCGTCGTAAGTCGTGCGGGACGAAGAAACGGAACGTGGCGGAACGTCGGTGGACGCGGGCGGGGCGGCCGGATGCCGTCCCGCGCGGGTCAGGAGTGGAACGGCAGGCCGGCGTCGGCCGCCAGCTCCAGGTCGTCGGTGTCGTCGGGGGGCAGCAGTGTCGCGGAGCCGTCGGTGACGGGCACGACGCCGAGTTCCAGGAGCTCGGCCATGGCCGCGGTGCCCGCCATGTCGCGGACCTGGAGCTGATAGCGCGCGGTGGTGCGGTAGGTCCCGCCGGAGTCGTCGCCGGTGCGCTGGAGGAACCCGGAGTCGGTGAGGAACGCGGCGGCCTTGCCCACGATGCCGGTGGTGGAACCGGCGAGCCTGCGCGCGTCCTTGGTGGCGCCGGTGGAGCTGCGGCGCGCCCAGATCCGCCAGGCGGACTCCAGGCCCGGCGCGTCCGACGCCGGATCGGTGTTCTCGCCCTGCTCTTCGGCGCGCTCCTCAAGGCGGCGACAGGCCTGTCGTACGAAGGCGTCGACGCCGTTGACCGTGACGCGGCCGATGTACCCGTCGTCGGCCAGGTCCTCGGGGCGCGGGAAGGCCATGGCGGCGACGGCGAGGTGGGCGAGGCCGTGCAGGAAGCGGTCGGTGGAGTCGGCGGCGGCGCGGCGCGCGTAGTCGCCCATGCGGACGGCGAACACGGAGTCCTCGGCGGCGGTCACCGCCATCCCCGCGCGCGGGGACACCTCGAGGACCACGAGGCCGAGCCCGGCCGCGACGGCGTCGGCGAGGCGGGCGAAGGGCGGGTCCTCGCGGTATCTGCGGAGCAGTTCGCCGTACTCCTGGTCGCGGGCGGGCTGGAGCTTGGGCTGGAGTCCGAACGCGACGAGGCGGGCCGCGTCGGCGGCGTCGGCCGGGGTGACGGCGGCGCTCGCGGGCGCCGCCGCCGGGGCCGCGGCGGCGTCCGGCTCGCCCCACGCGGCGTGCTCTGCGGGGTGATCGGTCACGGCTGGGGCTCCTTGGTGCGGTCGGTCGGTCGTACGTGTTCGGGGGCGTGGCCCGCGTCGTCGGGGGCCGTGCGCACATCCCCGGGGGCGGCCGGGCCGAGGGCGGCGCGCCGCCTTGTGGGAGGCGTCATCAGGCCGCCTCCGTCCGGTCGGCCGCCATCCCCACCGCGTCGAGGAGTGCCGTGCCGACGATGAGGTCGGCGCCGCCGAACTCCGGGTCGTCGAGGTCGGTGCCGTCGTCCACGGCGAACAGCAGTTGCTGCTCGCCCTGGCGGTAGGCCGTGCCGACCGGCGGGCTCGCGGCGTGGACGGCGAGGAGGGCGACCAGGTAGGGCAGTTCGGGGTCGCGGCGGCGGGCGTCGGCGAGCAGCCCGGAGAGCCTGCGCGGCGCGTCGGGCGGCAGCGCGAGCAGTTCCATGGCGCTCGCCAGCTGCTCCTCGCTGAAGCGGCTGTCGTCGGGCGTGGCGATGAGGTCGGGCTCGGGCATCTCCGCGCCCAGGTGCTCGCGCTCCTGCGGCGGCGTGAGGAGTATGTCGACGAGGTCGCCGACCCGCACCGACACCGGCGTGCGCAGGCCCGTCCCGCGCGCGAAGAAGGCGTCCGTGACCCGGATCGCCTGCTCGGCGGGGAGCGGCAGGATCGGGGCGACCAACTGGCCGTACAGGTCGAGTCCTGTGCGCGCGGTGGGGGTGGCGAAGGCCTGCCGGTCCTGCTCGGCTCGGAACAGGGGGCCTGCTTCGAGGAGGCGGGACTGGAGCTGGGTGTGGCGGCGGATGCAGTCCTTGACGATGTCGACGAGCTCGGCGGCGCGGCGCTTGTGCTCGGGGTCCTCGGACTCGTCGCGCGCCTTGCGGATGTTCGTCAGGATCGCGTTCTCGTGGCGGTACCGGTCGGCCACGTGGTCCAGGGCTTCGGTGATCATGTCCGGCACGGACTGGAGCCAGTCCACCGCGCGGACGTTGCGCCGGGTCGCGTCGAGGGCCCTGCGGAGGGTCTCCGAGTACTGCACGGTGCGGTACCGCGCCTGTTCGGCGGCGAGCTGGGCGTCGGCGAGGCGGCCGCGGCTGATCAGGACCTCCAGCTTCACCTCGGCGGCGATCTGGGCGCTGGTGACGTCCGTGTCGAGGGCGCCCACGAGGACGTTCACGGCCTCGTCGGTGGTGCGCAGGCAGACACCGCCGCCGTAGCCGGGGACCTCCTCGATCAGTTTGAAGTCGTAGTCCCGCCGGACGTAGGTGCCGTCCGGGTCGAAGGTGCCGTACACCGCGCGGAAGCCGCGGTCGACGCTGCCCACGTTGATCAGGTTCTCCAGGACCCAGCGGGCGACGCGCTCGTGCTCGGCGGTGGGGCGGCGCGGGGCCTGGGCGGCGACGCGGGGCAGCAGCCGGGCGACGACCTGGTCGTGGTCGGCGCCCGTGTCGAAGTCCATGTTCAGCGTGACGAGGTCGATGGCGGACAGGGCCACCTCCGCCATCGCGTACACCGAATACTCGCCCGCGAGGTTCGCCTTGCGGGCGTCCAGGTCGTGCAGCGGGGCCGTGCACGCGAGCGCGCGCAGGCGCCGTGCCAGGCCCTCGTCGGCGGCCGGGCCCGGTGCGGGCCGCGGCCCCGCGCTGAGCTGGGACGGAACGGAGTCCGGTACGGCAGGCGAAGTCACGGTGCACAGACTAGGTCCTCGGTCTGACAACGGTCGAAACGACGCAGATGCCCCGCCACCCCGACATGCCCCGGGAACTCGGCCCGCCCCTCGGACCGGCGCACCCCACGACCTCGACGCGCCCCGCCGACGAGCGAGTCCCGCGACCTCAGCCCGCCCCGGCCCCGCCCGCCGCGACCCGGCGCGCGTACGTGTCGACGAGCCCCTGCAGCGAGTCGTCCAGGTAGATCCCGAGCAGCCGCTCGGCCTTCGGGCCGAGGCCCGCCTGCAGGGCGTCCAGAATCTCCTGGTTGCGCACCAAGTAGGGCTCGTGGAGGCGGCGCGGGTCGTCCACCACGTGGAAGGCGAGCCGCAGTTCGGCGAAGACGCTGCGCATCAGCTCGTCGGTGCGGGCGCTTCCGGCGAGCGCGACGAGCTCCCGGTGGAAGTGGATGTTGGCCGTGGAGACGCCTTTCCAGTCCCGGCGGCCGGCCGCGACCCTGCCCGCGGCGACGGCCGCGGCGAGCGCGTCCACGGCGAACGGCGGGCGGCCGAGGCCGTGCACGACGGCGCACTCCACCAGGCGCCGGGTGCGGTAGATGTCCTCGACGTCCTCGACGGTCAGGACCCGCACGAAGACGCCGCGGTTGAGTTCGTGGACGAGCAGCCGCTCGTGGGTGAGCAGCCGGAAGGCCTCGCGGAGGGTGTTGCGGGAGACGCCGAGCGCGCCGCCGATGCTGTCCTCCGACAACCGGGTGCCGGGTGGGAAGTACCCCTCGGCGATGCGGCTCCGGAGGATGTCCGCGACCCGCTCCGCGGTGCTGGTGCGCCCCAGGAGCGCGCGGTCGTCGGCGAGACCGGTCAGTTCAGCCATGATCAGCCATCCCCTCAGCCATGCCCGGATTCAACCGCAGATACAAGAACGAGACAACATGGGTATTGAGGGATCGTTGAACAATCCTCTACGTTGTCCGGCAGGCGTCACCCCGCCCCCCGTCCCCAGAGGGCACCGGCCACGCGCCGGTCAGCACACCCCCGCTCCTCAGAAGCACCCTCCAGCTCCGCCGACTCCTCTGCGAGGTGCCCATGAGCACGACTCCCCCGCCTTCCGCCATAGAGCTGGACGATCAGCCGCGCGGAGATCAACCACCCGACGACGACGGCGCATTCGGCTGGCTGCGCGCGCTCGGCCCGCGCGGCCGCCGCGCGTTCGCCGGTGCCTTCGGCGGGTACGCGCTCGACTCCTACGACTACTTCACGCTGCCGCTCAGCATGGTCGCGCTCTCGGCCTACTTCGGCCTGAACAGCGGCCAGACCGGTCTGTTCACGACCGTCACGCTGGTCGTGTCCGCGGTGGGCGGCGCCGTCGCGGGCGTCGTCGCGGACCGCATCGGCCGGGTGAAGGCCCTGATGATCACCGTGATCACGTACGCGGTGTTCACGGTGGCCTGCGGCTTCGCGCCCAACTACGAGACCCTGCTGGTCTTCCGCGCCCTCCAGGGGCTCGGTTTCGGCGGCGAGTGGGCGGTCGGCGCGATCCTGGTCGCCGAGTACGCGACCGCCAAGAACCGCGGCCGTACGCTCGGCGCGATCCAGAGCTCCTGGGCCGTCGGCTGGGGGCTCGCCGCGATCGTCTACACCCTGGTCTTCCAGTTCATGGACGACGACATCGCCTGGCGCGTCATGTTCTTCACCGGGGCGCTGCCCGCCCTGCTCGTGATCTACGTACGCCGCAATGTGCACGACGCCCCCGAGGCGGCCGCCGAACGCGAACGGAGCACGGAGAAGGGCTCGTTCACAGCGATCTTCAAGCCGGGTCTGCTGCGCATCACCCTGTTCGCGGTGCTGTTGTCCACCGGTGTCCAGGGCGGCTACTACACGCTCGCCACGTGGGTGCCGACGTACCTCAAGGAGGACCGCGGGCTGACGGTCGTCGGCACGGGCGGGTACCTGACGTTCCTGATCTCCGGCGCCTTCATCGGCTATCTGACGGGCGGCTACCTCACCGACAAGCTGGGCCGCAAGCGCAACATCACGCTGTTCGCGTTCCTGTCCGCGGCAAGCATCGCGGCGTACACGAACATCCCGGACGACGCCAACGGCCTTCTCCTGGTGCTCGGTTTCCCGCTGGGCTTCTGCATGTCGGCGATCTTCAGCGGCTTCGGTTCCTTCCTGAGCGAGCTGTACCCGGCCGCCGTGCGGGGCACGGGGCAGGGCTTCACGTACAACACCGGCCGCGCGGTGGGCGCCGTGTTCCCCACGACCGTCGGTTTCCTCGCGGACAGCTGGGGCGTCGGCGGAGCGCTCATCTTCGGAGCGTTCGGTTACGCGCTCGCCGTGATCGCCCTGTTCGGCCTGCCCGAGACGCGCGGAAGGGAACTGCTGTGAACCCCGAAGCCGTGAACCCCGTAGAGGCACGCTCGGCGTTCCGTGCGGGCCACAGCGCGCCGACGACCGGCTGGGCGCCCGGACACACCCAGGCGAACCTGGTGTCCGTCCCCGCCGACTGGGCGTACGACATGCTCCTGTTCTGCCAGCGCAATCCGAAGCCCTGCCCGGTCCTCGACGTGACCGACGCGGGTTCCTGGTCGACACCGCTGGCCCCAGGGGCCGATCTGCGCACGGACCTGCCGCGCTATCGCGTGTGGGAGAACGGCGCACTGGTCGACGAGCCCACCGACGTGCTCGGGCACTGGCGCGGTGACCTGGTGTCGTTCCTCATCGGCTGCAGCTTCACCTTCGAGTGGTCGCTCGCGGCGGCCGGTGTGCCGCTGCGCCATGTCGCGCAGGGCCGCAACGTCGCCATGTACGTCACCGACCGCCAGTGCCGTGCCGCGGGGCGGCTGCGCGGCCCCCTGGTGGTGTCCATGCGCCCGGTGCCGCCGGGCGACCTGGCCACGGCGATCCGGGAGACCTCCGTGCTGCCCGCGGTGCACGGCGCGCCGGTGCACTGCGGCGACCCGGCCGGACTCGGCATCGCCGACCTCGCCGAGCCCGACTTCGGCGATCCGGTGGACGCAGAGCCCGACGACATCCCGGTGTTCTGGGCGTGCGGGGTGACACCGCAGGCGGCCGTGATGGCGTCGCGGCCGCCGTTCGCGATCACGCACGCGCCGGGCCGGATGTTCATCACCGACGCGCGCGACGAGCAGTACCGCGTCGCCTGACCGACTCCGGCGCGGCGCGGACCACGTCCCACGCGCGCGGGCCAAGAATCCCACCGCGCAGGACACGCGCCGCCACGCGCGCGGAGCACCCGAATTCACAGGAGCGATACGCACATGACCTCGGCCTCGATCGACCTCAACGCCGACCTCGGCGAGGGCTTCGGGCGGTGGCGGCTCACCGACGACGAGGAGCTGCTGTCCGTCGTCACCAGCGCCAATGTGGCCTGCGGCTTCCACGCGGGCGACGCGGCCACCATGCGGCGCGTGTGCGAGCGCGCGGCGGAGCGGGGGGTGCGGATCGGCGCCCAGGTGTCGTACCGCGACCTCGCGGGGTTCGGGCGGCGCGCCATGGATGTGCCGGCCGCCGAGCTCGCGGCCGAAGTGGCGTACCAGATCGGTGCCCTGGAGGTGTTCGCGCGCGCGGCGGGCGCCGGTGTGGCGTACGTGAAGCCGCACGGCGCGCTGTACAACCGCGTGGTGCGCGACGGGGAGCAGGCGTCCGCCGTCGTGGACGGCGTGCTCCTCGCCGACGCCGGGCTGCCCGTCCTCGGCCTTCCCGGATCGCGTCTCCTGGAGGCGGCGGAGAAGGCCGGACTCCCGGTCGTCACGGAGGCGTTCGCGGACCGGGCGTACACCGATGAGGGCACGCTGGTGCCGCGCGGCACCGACGGCGCCGTCGTCACGCAGCCGGACGCCGTCGTCGAACGGTCCCTCGGCATCGCCCGGTTCGGCACCGTCGCCTCGCACGGCGGGCGGCGCATCGACGTGCGGGCCCGCTCACTGTGCCTGCACGGCGACACCCCCGGAGCGGTGGAGCTCGCACGGCGGGTCAGAGCGCGCCTCGAAACGGCGGGCGTGCGGGTGGAGGCGTTCTCATGAGCATCCACCCGACGGCACCAGCACCGGCATCACCGCCGATGCCGACGCCGCCCATGAAGGTCCTGCCCATGGGCGAGCGCGCCCTGCTCGTCGAACTCGCCGACGGAGCGGCCGCCGCGGCCCTGCACGCCGAGTTGCTGCGCCGCCGCGCGGCCGGAGACCTCGTCGTGCGCGAGATCGTGCCCGCGGCCCGCACGGTGCTCCTGGACGGCCTCGACGGACCCGAAGGACCCGACACCCCGCTCCGGCTCGCCGCGCGCCTGCCGACCTGGGAGATCCCGCCGCTGCCCGCGCGCGCGGACGACGTCCTGGAGATCCCGGTGCGGTACGACGGCCCGGACCTGGCCGACGTGGCGGCGCTGTGGAACGTGCCGGTGCGGGACGTGGCACGGATCCACGCGGCGGCCGAATTCCGCGTCGCCTTCTGCGGGTTCGCGCCCGGGTTCGGCTATCTGACGGGCCTCGACGGGGTGCCCGACGTGCCGCGCAGGGCGACGCCGCGCACGGCGGTGCCCGCGGGCTCCGTCGGCCTCGCCGGGCCGTACACGGGCGTGTACCCGCGCTCCTCGCCCGGTGGCTGGCAGCTGATCGGGTCGACGGACGCCGTGCTGTGGGACCACGCGCGCGTACCGGCGGCACTCCTGTCGCCGGGCGCGCGGGTCCGCTTCGTGCCGGAGGGCCGATGACCGACCGGGCCTTCGCGGTCGTACGGGCCGGGGCGCTCACCACGGTGCAGGACGAGGGCCGTCCCGGGCACGCCCACCTCGGGGTGCCGCGCTCCGGCGCCCTCGACCGGCCCGCCGCCGCCCTGGTGAACCGTCTCGTCGGCAATCCGGCCGCCGCGGCCGTCCTGGAGACCACCCTCAACGGCTGTGCGCTGCGGCCCCGTTGCGACGTCACTGTCGCCGTCGGCGGCGCGCCCTGCCGGGTGACGGTCGACGGGCGAGCGGTGGCCTGGGGCGCGCCGGTGCGGGTGCCTGCCGGTGCTCTCCTGGAGGTGGGTACCGCTGTCTCCGGAGTACGCGGTTACGTCGCACTCGGTGGCGGCGTGGCCGTCGAGCCGGTCCTCGGCAGCCGCTCCACCGACCTGCTGTCCGGGCTCGGCCCGCCCCCGCTGACGGACGGCGCGGTGCTGCCACTGGGTGCCGCACCCGTCGCCCACGCGCGCGTGGACACCGCCGCGCAGCCCGGGCCGCCGCGCGAGCTGATCCTTCGGGTGGCGCCCGGACCCCGCACCGACTGGTTCACGGTCACGGCCCTGCGGACGCTCACCACGCGCGCGTACCGCGTGTCGTCGGCGAGCAACCGCATCGGCCTGCGCACCGACGGGCCGCCCCTGGAGCGCGCGGCGAGCGGCGAACTGCCCAGCGAGGGCATGGTCCTGGGCGCGATCCAGGTGCCGCCGGACGGCAGGCCCGTGGTGTTCCTCGCCGACCATCCGACGACGGGCGGCTACCCGGTCGTGGGCGTCGTCAGGGAGCGCGACCTCGCAGCGGCGGCGCAGGCGGTGCCGGGGACGGTGGTGCGGTTCGTGGGGGTGGGGGGCTGGCCGGGGGTGGGCCGCGGGTGAGGTGCGGATGGGCCGCGGGTCAAGCGCGGGTGGGCCGCGGGTCAAGCGCGGGTGGGCCGCGGGTCAGGCGCGGAGGCGCCGCAGGTTACGCCGCCTCCGCCTGCCGCTCGGCGGTCCCGAGCCCCGCGAGTGCCGCCGCCGCGGCGTGCGCGTCCCGGACGTCGAGCCCTCCGCTCGTGCCCCGCACCTGGTGCTGCACCTCCTCCACGGCGAGGCCGAGCAGCTGCGGCAGCAGATCGGTGCAGCGCCG
Organism: Streptomyces sp. NPDC041205; assembly: GCF_055591765.1. Classification (NCBI taxonomy): domain Bacteria; kingdom Bacillati; phylum Actinomycetota; class Actinomycetes; order Kitasatosporales; family Streptomycetaceae; genus Streptomyces; species Streptomyces sp. NPDC041205. The sequence continues at coordinate 47,110 of NZ_JBVIZH010000006.1, forward strand.
GGCAATCCAGCCGGTACCGGCCGTGGCCAGCCACAGCAGGCTCGCCGACGGGGCGGGCGGCGGCAGTTCGGGCTCGACGGCGGGGGCGGGGCCGGGTGCCAGACCCTCCGCGGCGAGCAGCGCGTGGAAGCGGGCCGCGAACACCCGGTGCCCGCGCTCCCCGGGGTGCAGCCGGTCCGCGCTCCACAGGGCGCGGTCGGCGACCCACTGCTCGTCGGCCGCGTGCAGGTGGACGGCGCCGTGGCGTTCGGACAGGGCGTGCACGACGGCGTTGACCGCGCGCTGCCGCCGGGCCAGCGGGCGGCCGAGCGCGCCGGGCAGGCCCAGCATGGCGCCGGGGTCGGGCATGCAGGCGGTGAGCAGCACCGCGCCGTCCGCCGTGACGGCGCCGTACACCTCGTCGAGGCGCGCGGCGACGGCACGGATGTCGAAGGTGCGGCGCAGGGTGTCGTTGACACCGACGACGACGGACACGATGTCGGGCCGCAGGACCACCGCCCGGGGCGTCTGGCGGCCGTGCACGTCGCAGGTCTGCGCCCCGCTGACGGCCAGGTTGTGGAATGCCACGGGCCGTTGGGACGTCCCGAGGCCCGCGGCGAGCAACGCCGCCCAGCCCCGCCACGCGCCGCCCACGGGGTCCCCCACTCCCTGCGTGAGCGAGTCCCCGAGCGCCACGAACGTCACCGGCCTCATCCGCCACCGCCCCCGTCCGGCCCGCCGCCGGGCCCCACCACGAGGCGCAGTGCCCGGACCCCGTCCCCGGCCGGTGCCGTGTCCCCGGCCGCGGCGGCCGCCACCCGTGCACCGCCCTGGCCGGAGTCAGAGCAAGGCCCGTGACTGACAGCCGCACCCGAGCCGTCCCCCGCAACAGACCTGCCCCCCACAGCCACCCCACTCCTCACAGCGGCCCCGTTCCTGACAGTCGCCCTATCCCCCACACCCAGACCTTTCCTGACAGCCGCCCCATCCCCACCAGCCCCACCGTTCCTGACAGCCACCCCACCCCCACCAGCCGCCCCATATCCCGCATCAACCGCGTCCACCCCACTCGCCCTATCCACTCCATGCGCCGCCAAAAACGCCCCCACCGCCGCATCCCACCCAAAGCACTCCGCACGCGCGCGTGCCATCGCCCGTCGGATGTGCTCCGGGCGTTCGAGGACCGCCCGCACCGCGTGGGCGAAGGTGCGGGGCGTGTCGGCCGCGGCCGCCCCCGCGCCGCCCACGATCTCCGGCAGCGCGGACGAGGCGCTGGCCACGACCGGGGTGCCGCAGGCGAGCGCTTCGAGCGCGGCCAGGCCGAAGGTCTCGCAGGGGCCAGGGGCCAGGCACACGTCGGCCGAGGCTTGCAGGGCGCCGAGCGCGGCGCGGTCCCCGACATGGCCGAGGAACGTCACCGGAAGCCGCCGCTCCCGTGCCCGCTGTTCGAGCCGCGAACGCAGCGGCCCGTCGCCCGCGACGACGAGCACGGCCGGTACGCCACGCCCACGCAGCGTCTCCAGCGTGTCGAGCGCCATGCCGGGCCGCTTCTCCACGGAGAGTCGGGAGCACAGCACCAGGAGCACATCGTCGTCCCCGCGCGCGTAGCGGTGCCGCGTCCGCCGGTCCCACAGCCCCGGGTGGCGGTCAGCCAGATCGACGCCCAAGGGGGCGCGTACGACATTGCCCGCCCCGACGCGTACGAACTCGCGCTCCGCCCAGGCCGTGGTGCACACCACGCGCGCGTAGGCGTGCGCGGTACGGGTGTTGAGCGCGTCGGCCGCGCGGCGCGCCAGGCCCGGCGGCAGCCCCCAGGTGCGCATCACGGCGTCCGCCGCCTCGTGGGAGACCATCACGGCCGGGACTCGGGCGCGGCGCGCCCACTCGCCGGTCCAGCGCAGGGTGGTGCGGTCGGAGACTTCGAGGCGGTCGGGGGCGAGGCGTTCCAGGAGGCGGGTGAGGCGCCGCCGGTCGGCGATGACGCGGTAGCCGCCGGTGCCGGGCAGTTCGGGCCCGGGCACGGTGATGACGAGTCCCTGCTCCGTGCGGACGGTGTCGGCGCGCTCTCCGGGGACGATCAGTACGGGGTCGTGGCCCGCGGCCAAGTAGCCGCGGCCCAGTTCCCGCAGGGCGGTGCGCAGTCCGCCGGACGAGGGCGTGACGAAGTTGGCGAGGCGCACGATGCGCAGCGGCCCGGCCGTGCGCGCGGCGCGTGCCGCGGCGAGGGGGTTCATGCCGAGGGCCGCGCTCATGCCGCCACCGCCGTGCGCTCGGCGAGCACTTCTTCGTAGTGCGCGATGAGCTGGTCGCCGATGGCGTCCCAGGTCCGCCCCTGGACGGCGGCGCGCCCCGCGGCCCCGTACGCGGCCCGCAGCACCGGGTCGGCGGCCATGACCCACACCGCGTCCCGCACGGCGGCAGCGTCACCGGGCGGGACGAGGATCCCGGTGCTCCCGGGGACCACCAGGTCGAGCGGTCCGCCCACGGCGGGCGCGATGACGGGAACGCCGCTGGCCATGGCTTCCTGCACGGTCTGACAGAAGGTCTCCAGGGGCCCTGTGTGCACGAAGACGTCCAAGGAGGCGAAGATCCGGGCGAGTTCGCCGCCGGTGCGGCGGCCGAGGAGCGTGGCTCCGGGCAGCGCCGTGCGCAGGGTGCCCGCGCTCGGTCCGTCGCCCACGACGACGACCCGGACGCCGTCGAGGCCGCACACCTGCGCCAGGAGTTCGACGTGCTTCTCGGGGGCGAGCCGCCCGACGTAGCCGATGATCAGTTCGCCGTCGGGGGCGAGTTCGCGGCGCAGGGCGGGGTCGCGCAGCGTCGGCCGGAAGCGCTCGGTGTCCACGCCGCGCGGCCACATCCGCACGCGGGGTACGCCGTGCGCGACGAGGTCGGTGAGGGCCGCGGTGGAGGGCGCGAGGGTGCGGTCGGCGGCGGCGTGCACCGCGCGGATGCGCCGCCAGGCGGTGGCCTCGCCCCGGCCCATGTACGTCCGCGCGTAGCCGCCGAGGTCGGTCTGGTAGACGGCGACCGTGGGCAGGTGCTTGCGGGTCGCCGCGGCCATGCCGCGCGCACCGAGCACGAAGGGGCTGGCCAGATGGACCAGGTCGGCTTGGTGCGCGCTCAGCGCCGCCGCCAGCCGTCGACTCGGCAACGCGACCCTGACCTGCGGATATCCGGGGAGCGGCAGGGAGGGTACGCGCACGACGGGGCACGGGGAGAGAGGGTCGGCGTCGGCGTCGGCACCTGCCGCGGTGGCGGGGGCGACGACAAGGGGCTCGTGACCGCGCGCGACGAGTTGCCGGGCGGTCTGCAGGGCGCAGTGCGACACGCCGTTGATGTCGGGCGGGAAGGATTCGGTGACGATGACGACACGCATACCCGTGTTGTCGTCAGACGGGGCGTGCCCACGTCAACGTGGATCTTTCCTGACGAGGAACGTCCCATGAGCGTTGCGCTCCGGGGGTCCGTCCAATTCACCGCAGGCGGGGCGTTCCGCACTGGGCGGGGGCGGGGGCCGGGCCTTCGAGGGACGGGGGCTCTTCGAGCGCGGGGGGGGCGGCCCAGCCCACGTCGCCGCCGTCCACCGGCGCGGCTCTCCTTGACAGCAATCCGTGCAGAGGCCCTGCTCAGAACCGTACGGCGGCGAGGGAAGGCGAACTCCGCGAACGACCGGCCGAGAGCACAGCCAGGGCACACCCGGAGCCCATCGGGAGGGCACCCGGAACCCATCCGGACCTCGCCCGGAGCACATCCGGAGCCCACCCGGGACCCCATCCGAAGCCCGCCCGGCGCATCCAGCACCCGCCGACTTCCCAGGCCCCGGCCATCAGCACGGCACCGAAAGGGCACCGACCGGGCACCGCCCCGACGCTTTCCCCCGTCGCCCCAATCTCACACGGCAGGCGCGTCCGGCCCGATCCGGCTCCGTACCGCCGACTGCACGTCGTCCTCCTCGGCGGGATCCGCGGCGAGCCTGCGGAGGCGGTTGACCACGCGGGCGTCGCCGGTCTCGGCGTGGCGGGCGGCGACTTCGCGGGTGGATTCCTCGCAGTCCCACAGGCACTCGACGGCGAAGCCCGCGGCGAAGGAGGGATCGGTGGCGGCGAGCGCGCGAGCGGCGCGGCCTCTGAGGTGGGAGGAGGCGGTCTCGCGGTAGACATGGCGCAGGACGGGCGCCGCGCAGCCGATGCCGAGGCGGCCCGCGCCGTCGACGAGCGGCCACAGGGTCGGCGCGTCCGGGCCTTCGCCGCGCACCGCCTCGCGCAGCGCGGCGAGCACCAGCTGGCTGTCCTGGGCGCCGCCTCTGCAGGCGAGCACGCGGCCGGCGGCCGCGCCGAGCGCGTCGGGGCGTCCGGCCCACTGCCGGGCCCGCTCGACGGCGGCGACGGAGCGCATCCGCTCGAACGTCTCAGCCGCGATGTCGGCGACGGCGCGCGACGGGCTCTGCGCCGCTTCTTCCAGGAGGTCGAGTACGCCGGGGTCGTTGGCGTCGGCCAGATAACACAAGGCCGTTCCACGCTCGGCGTCCGCGCCGTGGCGGGCGGCCTCGACGATCTCGGCGCGGTCCTCGGGTCCGGCGACGGCGGTCAGGCAGCGGGCGGCAGGCACATGCAGTGCGGCGCCACGCTCCAGTCCTTCCTGGGCCCAGGCGAGCACGGCCCGCACGCTCCAGCCGGGGCGTGGCCCCGCGGGTGCGAGCTGGCGCTGCCAGCGGTCGAAGGAGCCGCGCTCGGCGGCGGCGCGCACGCGGCCGCCGATCTCGGGCCGAGGATCCTCCGCCCACAGCCGCCAGGGACGGGGCTCGAAGGCGTCGCGCACGGCCTCGGTGAGCGCGGCCTCGCCCTCCGCGTCGGTGGGGAAGCGGGCCAGGACGGGAACGGCGAGGGCGCGTAGGCCCGCGTCGTCGTCGCGCAGGGCCAGTTCGTCCAGGGCCCAGGCCCAGTTCGCCCCGTACTCGGCGTAGCTGCGCAGCAGGCGCAGGGCGTCCAGCCTGTCGTACGAGGCGAGGTGGCCGAGGACGGACAGCGCGAGCCCGGTGCGTGAGTCGTCCGGGTCGAGTGTGTCGTCGGGGTCGAAGAGATGGCGCTGGATCGCGCCGAGCCCGCCGTTCAGATCGAGGTAGAGCCGCGCGTAGTACAGCGAGCGGTTCTCCACCTGCCAGTCGTGCCGCGGGTCGTGCAGCACACAGTGGTCGAGGGCGGAGAGCGCCTCGGACCGAGGCGCGGTGAGTGCGTGCAGGGTGCCGTCGCCGCGGCCCCGCTGCAGCAGGCCGAGCAGCGTACCGCTGGGCGCTATGACCGGTTCGAACATGGGAAACAGCCTCACATCAAGCGTCGACGCAACCGGGAATCCGCACTACCTGGCCGCGCGCCAACACGTCGGGCCGCCCCACGTCTCTTGCTTGCTGAAGACCATCTTCCTCTGCCTCTCGTCGGTGACCCGGAGGGTCCCGGACGCCATGTCCGGGGTCGGGCCGCTCACGGTCCGCGCGCTGCGGCAACACCTGCCCCGACGTCGCGTCCGTGAATCACGTCGTCATGATGACCCAGCGGTTCAACCCGCCGCGACCACATTTCCGGCGCCCCCGTGCTGCCGGACCGCCTACCCGCTCAGGCGGCGCCGAACAGTGCGAGCAGTTCGGCCTTCTCGAACATGCGCGCGGTGTCGATCGCCGACGGCGTGCCCGCGGCAGGATCGGCGCCCCCGTCGAGCAGCGCCCGGACCACGTCGTCGGAGCCCTTGAAGACGGCACCCGCGAGCGGCGTCTGGCCCTTGTCGTTGACGCGTCCGACGTCCGCGCCGCGCTCGATCAGGACCCGGACGGTGGCCACGTGGCCGTGGTACGCGGCGAGCATGACGAGCGAGTCGCCGCTGTCGTTGGTGAGGTTCGCGGACACGCCCGCGTCGACGTACGCGGCGAGCGCGTCGGTGTCACCGGCTCGGGCCAGGTCGAAGATCTTGCCCGCCAGCGCCACGACCTCCGGGTCGGGGACGGCCGCGCTCCCCGTGTCGGGGACTTCATCGCTCACAGTGATGATCGCCTTTCGTGTTCCGCGTGCACAGGGCCGAAACGAATGCGCGGCCGGTCCGGATCGTTCCCGGTGTCCCAGCCGTGCAGCCGTACGAGTGAATCGACAGGGTACTGCCCGTCACGGCACATGACCGACCGCGTCCACGGCAAAGATCACGTCGGGTGACGACCCCCACCCCGGTCCCCGCTCCGAAACCGCCTCCGACGCGCACAGTCGGCCCATCAGGCCGCCGCCATTCGGGGTAAATATCGGAAATTTACCCCATTTGCACCCTTTATCGTATGGATACATGCTGTGAGTCTGGAAGAACTCATGGTGACTGTCCCCATCGACCAGGAGAAACCTCATGATCCTGTCCATCTCAGGTGTCGTGCTGCTCGGAGTCATCGTCTTCCTCTTCTTCCGCAAAGACGGACTGAAGGCCTCCCACGCGCTGGTGTGCGCGCTCTTCGGCTTCTACCTCGCGGGCACCGCCATCGCCCCGAGCATCAAGGCCGGAGGCGCGAGCCTCGCGAGCTTGCTCGGCGGCATCAAGTTCTGACGGTTTCCGACGGTTCACCGCTCACCACCACCCCCAGGAGAACGACGTGGCTCGGCGCCCTCTCCCCCGCATCCTGAGCAACGGCACCGCCCAGATCGCCCGGAGCCGGGAGCACATCGCGCGCAGTCGCGAACTCGCCCGGTCGGCCGCCGACAGTGCCACCGACGTCCTCCACCCGCTGATCACGATCACGCGCGGGCTGCGCCGCCTCGCCGGAGCCGGGCGGCGCAAGTGGTCCGAGACCCCCAAGGACCGCCGGGGCCCCCTGCTGTTCCTGGTGGCCTCCGTGGTCCTCGTCGTGGCGCTCATTCCCTACGGTCCGCTGCTCGCCGCCATCAGCCTGATGGCGGCCGCCGCCTGGACCGGCCGTGAGCGCACCGCGCCGGCCCCCTCCGGCCCGGACGACGCCCAGGTCCAGCGGTTGCAGTCGCTCTACGAAGCACTCGTGCCGTACTTCTCCGTCCCCGACGATCCGAGCCCGCTGTTCGCGCACGGCGGCGAGTGGGACAAGGCCTTCAGCGACTACACGTTCGACGACGACGGCCGCGTCTCCCATCTGGTGCTGCGCTACCCCGCGTACTTCACCGACGGCGAGGCCGAATCCCGCGCGCGCATCGAGCAGTTGCTGCACGCCAAGTCGGGGCGCGGCCGGGAGTACCACTTCACGTGGGACGAGGAGGGCAACACCCTCACCGTGACCGTGCTGCCGCCGCTGCCCACCGACATCGCCGCCCAGCGCTTCGTCACCGCCCCCGGCGAGACCGTGCTCGGCTTCACCGACCCGTCCGCCGTGCAGCGCACCCTGCCCGTGGCGGACGGCGACGAGCAGCGCGACGTACCGCCCGTCGTGTGGCGCACCGGCGGCCGCTCCACCGAACCCCATCTGCTGGTCCTCGGCCACCCAGGCAGCGGCACCACCACACTGCTGCGCTCGGTGGCCCTGCAGGCGCTCCAGTACGGCGACGTCGTCATCATCGAGGGCGGCGGCACCGGCGACTTCGCGTGTCTGACGGGGCGCGACGGCGTCCTCGCCGTCGAGTGCGGGCTCGCCGGGGCGCTCGCCAGCCTGGAGTGGGCGGCACACGAGACGGAGCGACGGCTCATCGCCGCGAACCGCGCCCGACAGACGGGCCACCCCCCGCCCGACGACATCAAGCGGCCCCTGTGGATCCTCCTCGACCGCCCCAGCACCCTCGGCCACCTGGCCGCCGCCGACGGCCACCGCGATCCGCAGACGCTGCTCCAGGTGCCGCTGCGGCACGGGCGCGCCGCGGGCGTCACCGTCGTCGTGGCCGACCAACTCGACAGCGCGGACGCCCTCACCGACGCCGTGTACCAGCACACCCGCGCGCGCGTGGTGCTCGGTCCGGCCACACCCGGCCAGGTCGAGGAGGTCCTGGGCGCGCGTCCGCACACGACCCCCGCGGCGGACCTGCCTCCCGGGCGCGGCTACGCCCGTCTCGGCACCGGCCCCGTGCACCGCCTCCAGGTCCCGGCGACCCCCGACCCGTACGACGACGCCACGAGCGACGCGCACCGGCGGGCCGTCCTCGACCTGCTCCCCGCCCGCACGACACCGGCGGACGCGGCGCTGGCCCCCGCGGTCGCCGAGGGCTGAGCGCGCCGGGCGGAGGGACCCTCACGCCACGAACGTGTGCGGCCCCTCCGCCCCGGATCCCGCGCCCGTCCCCGACTCCACCAGCCGGGCAGCCGCGGCGAGCCGCACCGCGGCCTCCTCGGCGACGGCCCCGCCCACGGTGAACGGCAGGCGCACGTAGCCCTCGAAGGCGCCGTCCACGCCGAAGCGGGGGCCCGACGGCACCCGCACGCCCACGCGTTCGCCGACCTCGGCGATGCGCGAGCCGGAGAGCCCGCCGGTGCGCACCCACAACGTGAGCCCGCCGTGCGGCACTTCGAACTCCCAGCCGGGCAACTCGCGGCGCACGGCGGCGACCAGCGCGTCACGGTTGTCGCGGGCCTGCTCCCTGCGCACGTCCACGGCCTGCTGCCAGCCCCCGGTGCTGAGCAGCCAGTTGAGGGCCAACTGCTCCAGGACGGGGGTGCCGAGGTCGGCGTACGCGCGCGCGGCGACCAGGCTGCGGATCACGTCGGGCGCGGCGCGCACCCAGCCGATGCGCATGCCCGCCCAGAAGGCCTTGCTCGCCGAGCCGACGGTGATGACGGTGGAGCCCGCGGGGTCGAACCCGCAGACGGGGCGCGGCATGGCGAGACCGTCGTCGAGTCGGAGTTCGCTCATGGTCTCGTCGACGACCAGGACCGTGCCCGCGTGCCGGGCAGCGTCGACCAGGCGGCGGCGCTGGTCCTCGTCGGCGAGCGCGCCGGTCGGGTTGTGGAAGTCGGCGACGACGTACGCGAGCCGGGGCGCGGCGTCGCGCAGGACCTGGCGCCAGCGGTCCATGTCCCAGCCGCCGAGGCCCTCAGCCATCGCCACGGGCACCAGGCGCGCGCCCGCCTCGCGCATCAGCTGGAGGATGTTGGCGTAGCTGGGCGACTCCACGGCGATGCGCTCGCCGCGGCCCGCGAAGAGGTGGCAGATCGCGTCGATGGCTCCCATGGCGCCGGTGGTGACCATGATCTGTTCCGGCATGGTGGGTATGCCGCGCGCGGTGTAGCGCTCGGCGAGCATGGCGCGCAGGGCGGGGAGTCCGGCCGGGTAGTCGCCGTGGGTGTGGGCGTAGGGCGGGAGCTCCTCGAGTGCGCCCTGCACGGAGCGGGTGAGCCAGGGCTCGGGCGCGGGCAGGGCCGCGCAGCCGAGGTCGATCATGGAGCCGAGCGCTTCCGGGGGCAGCGGTTCGAGGCCGCGCGCGGGCAACGGGTTCCCGGCGGGGACCGCCGTCCAACTGCCCGCTCCCCTGCGGGACTCCAGGAAGCCCTCGGTGCGCAGCGCCTCGTAGGCGGCGGCGACGGTCGTCCGGCTGACGGCGAGCGCGACGGCCAGCTCGCGCTCGGCGGGCAGGCGGGCGGCCACGGGAACGCGTCCCTCCAGGACGAGGAGGCGGATACCGTCGGCAAGGGCGCGATAGGCGGGCGGGCGGCGGGTGCCGGCGCCCGCGGGGCGCGCCTGCTGGGAGGTGAGCAGTCGGGCGAGCTGGGTCGAGCCCACCGCTGATGTCCACTGAGGCATGATCCCAGTCCACCTTCGTCGAATTGGCCATGGTTGGCGTCCGCCACCAAGCCACAGAGTGTCATGTGTCAGGCCACTACCACCACGGGGGCTTCTCTTGTCCAGGGCGAAATCAGGTCGGCCCACTACGGGATCGCACGGCGGGCGCCACCTCACACGGCGGCTGTGCCAGCTGTACGTCGGTCTCGCCCTGTACGGCGCCAGCTCCGCACTCCTGGTGCGCTCGGGGCTCGGCCTGGAGCCCTGGAACGTGCTTCACCAGGGCATCGCCGAGCGCACCGGGATGTCGATCGGAGTCGTGTCGATCTTCGTGGGTGCCGCCGTGCTGCTTCTGTGGATCCCCCTACGCCAGCGCCCAGGCCTCGGGACGGTCTCGAACGTCTTCGTCGTCGGCCTGGCGATGGACGGCACCTTGGCCCTCGTACCGGACGCGCACGCCCTGGGCATCCGCATACCGCTCCTGGTGGCGGGGATCGTGTTCAACGGCGTGGCGACGGGTCTCTACATCGCGGCCAAGTTCGGTCCTGGACCGCGCGACGGCCTGATGACGGGTCTCAACGAGCGCACCGGGCGCTCGATCCGCCAGATGCGGACCCTCGTGGAGGTGGCGGTCGTCGTCACCGGCTTCGTGCTCGGCGGCACCGTGGGCGTGGGGACGGTCCTCTACGCCCTGTGCATCGGCCCCCTCGCCCAGTTCTTCCTGCGCTTCTTCGCCGTCCCCGCATCCACCGCGGGCCGCGTCGTGGCCTCCGGAGAGCCATCGGAGCAGGCGATACTGCAACGGTGACCACGCGCGTACGCCACCCCTACCTCGACCACCCCGGCCCGCTCGCGTTCGCCCACCGCGGCGGCGCGGCCGACGGCCTGGAGAACACCGCGGCCGCCTTCCGCCGCGCCGTGGACGCGGGCTACCGCTACATCGAGACCGATGTGCACGCCACGGCGGACGGCAAGCTGGCCGCGTTCCACGACGCGACGCTCGACCGGGTCACGGACGCGTCGGGCCGGATCGCGGACCTTCCCTGGAGCGAGGTGAGCCACGCGCGCGTGGCGGGCACCGAACCGGTCCCCCTCTTCGAAGAGATGCTGACGGCCTTCCCCGACGTGCGCTGGAACGTGGACGTCAAAGCGGAGTCCGCCCTCCTGCCGCTCCTGGAACTGATCGAGCGCACCCGCACCTGGGACCGGGTGTGCGTCGGCTCCTTCTCGGAGGGCCGCGTCGCGCGCGCCCAGCGCCTGGCGGGGCCGCGACTGGCCACGTCGTTCGGCACACGCGGCGTCCTCGGACTGCGGCTGCGCTCTCTGGGGGTGCCGACGACACCGCGGGTCTCGGCGGTGTGCGCCCAGGTGCCGGAGGCGCAGTCGGGGGTCCGGGTGGTCGACCACCGCTTCGTCCGCACCGCCCACGCGCGCGGGCTCCAGGTCCACGTGTGGACGATCAACGACGCCGATCGCATGCACGCCCTGCTCGACCTGGGCGTCGACGGCATCATGACGGATCACATCGAGACCTTGCGCGACGTGCTCAAGGACCGGGGCACCTGGGTCTGAGGACCCGGCGTTTTCCCGTATCCGGTGCTGCGGGCCACGAAGAGGAAAGAAACGGAAAAGAAGCCGAGTACCGCCGGATGCTTCCACGTACGAGTTCGGCGACCGGGGCGCGGTGCGGCTCGGGCGGCTGCCTTTCGGACTGACGTACCAGCTCACAGGGCCGTACCGGGACACGATCCCGTCGCTCGTAGCGCCCTTCGCGCTCGGGCGCGGGCCGCTCGCGCGGGTTCCGGTACGGCGCGCGGCGCGCGACGCGGGCCGTTTCGGACCCGGCCGGATTTAGCACCGAGCGGCGAAGGCCGGTAGTGTACGCGTTTGGCCTGCCAGGCGGACCGTTACTGCGCGCTGAGGATTCAGAAACGCTGGGTGACATCTGCTGCCAGATGTGACAAACCGGGCGCTGGTGGGTACAACAAGGGGCGGCATACGACGGCGACGCATGACCCTGAACGGGAATCTTTACCGCCGACCGGACGTTGACCGGATGACGACGACAGCGACACCTGTCCTGTGGGCGACAAGCCCGGGAGGCACGATTCATGAGTGAGCGAGCTCTTCGCGGCACGCGCCTCGTGGTGACCAGCTACGAGACCGACCGCGGCATCGACCTGGCCCCGCGCCAGGCCGTGGAGTACGCATGCCAGAACGGACATCGATTCGAGATGCCGTTCTCGGTGGAGGCGGAGATCCCGCCCGAGTGGGAGTGCAAGGTCTGCGGGGCCCAGGCACTTCTCGTGGACGGCGACGGACCTGAGGAGAAGAAGGGCAAGCCCGCGCGTACGCACTGGGACATGCTCATGGAGCGCCGTACTCGAGAAGAGCTCGAGGAGGTCCTTGAGGAGCGCCTGGCGGTTCTCAGGTCCGGTGCGATGAATATTGCGGTGCATCCGCGTGACAGCCGCAAGTCCGCGTAAGCGCGCGGACCGCGGAGCGGAGTAACGACGAGGGCGGGCCCGCTGCTTCGGCAGTGGGCCCGCCCTCGTTTGTGCGGATGGGCAGTGCCCTCGCGGGGGCGCCCCAGTCCCGCCCCTTCTCCGAAACCGGGGGCTGCCGCCCCCTGGACCCCCGCTGTCGGCGCTCCGCGCCTCGTCCTCAAACGCCGGACGGGCTGGGACTCACCGGCACATCTTCAGCCCCTCGTGGGGGTCCCCCCTGCTCCTTAAGAGCTTGGGGGAGTTTGAGGAGCGGGGGTCTGGGGGCAGCGCCCCCACGCGGCGGAGCCGCAAATCGACACAGCCGGGAAGGGGCGGCGCTGGGGCGCACCCGCGAGGGCCAAGCCTCAGCGCGGCAGCTGTGGGTCCTCCGGCCCCCGCGACGGCCCGTGCGGCGCCGAGGGCCCGTCCTCGCGGATCACCTCACCCTGGACCACCTTCCCGCCGGGGTGCTGCATCCGAGCCTGTTGGAAGGCGTCCCCCAACCCCCCGGGCGCCGCGGCCGCGGCCGCACGCACCTTGCGCTCGAAGGCCCGCTCGGCACTGCGACTGAGAACCTTCTGCAACGGCGGCACGAGCAGCAGCAGCCCGACGGCGTCGGAGATCAGACCGGGCAGGATCAGGAAAAGACCGCCGAGCATCGTGAGGGCACTGCCGCCCCCGGAGTCAGGCGTGGCCGCAACCCCCCGCTGCTGCTGTTGCACCGCCTCGCTGAGGTTTTTGAAGGCGCGCCGCCCGGCCCGCTTGATGACGAAGGAGCCCAGCACCAGGCCGCCCACGAGGAGCAGGAAGACGGTGAGCCCGCTGGTGGCCCCGGCGACGACGGTCAGCAGCCAGATCTCCAGGACCAGCCAGGCGGCGAGTCCGAGCGGCAGGAACCTGAGGACGCGCGAGCGCCGGGGCCGGGCGGGCTGGGTGGGAGGCGGTGCGCCAGTCGTCATGCCCCCAGTGTGCCTGGGCGCGGCTCAGACCGGCATAAGGGGGTGATCAACAACGTACGGGATCAGGGAGAGGATTTGCGGCCCAGGACCTTGCCGACCCGCTCCCCCACGCCCCACGCCGTGACCCGCCACAGCGCCTCGGCGACGATGTCGCGGCTCATCTTGCTGTCGCCGAGCTCCCGCTCGACGAAGGTGATGGGCACCTCCACGACGTGGTAGCCGGCCTTGATGGCGCGGCGGGCCAGGTCGACCTGGAAGCAGTAGCCCTGGGAGGCCACGTCGCCCAGGCCGAGGCCCTGGAGGGTCTCGCCGCGGAAGGCGCGGAAGCCGCCGGTGACGTCGCGGATCGGCACGTCGAGGAGCAGCCGCGAGTACGTGCTGCCACCGCGGGAGAGGAACTCACGGGACCGGGGCCAGTTGACGACCCGCCCGCCGGGCACCCAGCGCGAGCCGAGCACGAGGTCGGCGCCCTTGAGGGCAGTGAGCAGCCGCGGCAGTTCCTCGGGCTGGTGGGAGCCGTCGGCGTCCATCTCGACGAGGACTCCGTAGCCGTGCTCCAGGCCCCAGGAGAAGCCGGCGAGGTAGGCGGCGCCGAGGCCTTCCTTGCCCTTGCGGTGCAGGACGTGGACCTGGTCGTCGTCGGCCGCGAGTTCGTCGGCGATCTTCCCGGTGCCGTCGGGGCTGTTGTCGTCGGCGACGAGGACGTGCGCCTGCGGCACGGCGGTGCGCACCCGGCCGACGATCGCCTGGATGTTCTCCGCCTCGTTGTAGGTCGGGATGATCACCAAGGCCTCGCCGAGCGGGCCGAACTGCCGCTCCGCGTCCGCTGCTTCGCTGATCCCGCCGCCGTTGCTCACTACTGCCCCTTCGTTCGTACGCAGGGAACCACCATAGTGGCCCGGGCCTGGGGTGTTGCGACGCCACGGACCGTCGGCCCGGCAGGGACGCGGCGGGGAGGGCGACAGTGTCCGGAGCGCGACTTTCGTCCCCCCGGGGATCACGCAGGAGCGATCCTGCGGATCGGGCCCGGCGCCCTTCGGGCCGGCCTGGGACCCGCTGGCTGCGGATCGACCGAGAGCCGTTGTCTACTGAGCGGCCGGGCCCTACCCGGGTCGCACCTCCCCCGAGCTCCTGGGAGCAGGAGGGACGACCCCCTTCCGGCGGATGCGTTCCCGCGCCTGAGCGTCGTGGGCGCTGGACCTGGCTCCCGGTGGCGGTGCGCCGGGGTGGCACACCGACCATGATCCAGCGGCGGTCGACGGTTGTGCGCGGGTTCGCCGGTCGGACGTCCTGTGGTGGACGCGGCCGAAACTACCCGCCGACGGCCGCCGTCTGTCAATAGCCCTCTGACCTGCGTCTTTTGCGCAGATCAGCAGGTCAGTGGCGAGCGCCGCAGGTCGCGCGACGCGCCGTGTGGCCCCGTTCGGAGCCGCGCCGCACCGGTGACATCACTCGTTAGGCCGTACGAATACCGGCTGTCCGCCCACCACGGTCCGCAGGCAGCGGGGCAGTTCGGCGCCGGGGCCGAGGTCGGGAAGGCCGGGGGTGCCGGAGCGCGGGTCGGTGGACCAGCGGGCGACCCGGTCGTCGGGTGCCTGGACGACGAGTTCGCCGGTCCGCCACACGGCGTAGTCGGCGGGGGCGCCGGGCACCAGGACGCCCGCGTCGTCGCGGCCGATGGCACGCCAGCCGCCGCGCGTGTGGGCGGTGAAGGCGGCGCGCACGGACACCCGGTGCTCGGGCGTGCGGTGGAAGGCGGCGGCCCGGACGGTGCCCCAGGGGTCGAGGGGGGTCACGGGGCTGTCGGAGCCGAAGGCCAGCGGGACACCGGCGCGCAGGAGGGCCGCGTACGGGTTGAGGGCACGAGCCCGTTCGGCGCCCAGGCGCTGGACGTACATGCCGTCCTCGCCGCCCCACAGCGCGTCGAAGGCGGGCTGCACGGACGCGGTGAGGCCGAACTCGGCGAACGCGGCGACCGTCTCGGGGGTGAGCATCTCGACGTGCTCGACGCGGTGCCGCGCGGCCCGCACCCGGGCCAGGCCGACCTTCTCCGCGGCGGCGCGCATCCCGTCCACGACGGCCCCGACGGCGGCGTCCCCGATGGCGTGGAACCCGGCCTGAACGCCCGCCTCCGCGCAGGCCACCACGTGCGCGGCGACGTCGGCGGCGGTCAGGTAGGCGTTGCCGGTGCCGGGGGCCTCGTCGGCGTAGGGCTCGCACAGCCACGCCGTGTGCGAGCCGAGCGCGCCGTCCACGAAGTGGTCACCGGCAGCGCCGATGGCGCCCAGCTCGCGCGCGCGGGCGACGCCTTCGGCGCCCTGCTCGGCCCAGTACCCGACGACCCGGGGCCCGGCCTCCTCGTCGGCCAGGCGCAGCAGTGAGGTGAAGTCGTCCTCGCCGGAGATCACGGGGCCCGCGCACTCGTGCACCGAGCCGATGCCGAGCGAGGCGGCGTGCCGGAGCGCGGCGCGCTGGGCGGCGGCCCGCTGCTGGGGCGTCACGGCGGCGTGGGCGGCGGTGCGCACGGCGTGGTGGGCGTCGGCGGTCAGCGGCGCGTCGGCGTGGAACCCGGCGGCGTCGGCGACCCCGGGGACGAGGTCGAGGAGGGCGGTGCTCGCGACGGCGGAGTGCACGTCGATACGCGACAGGTAGAGCGGGCGGCCGCCGGTGGCCTCGTCGAGTTCCCTACGGGTGGGCGGACGGCCGCCGGGCCACCGGGCGGCGTCCCAGCCGTGGCCGAGCAGCACGCGGTCGTGTGGGTGCGCGGCGGCGTGTTCGCGTACGAGAACGAGCGCGTCGTCGAGGCTCCGGGCGCGGGACAGATCGAGTCCGGTGAGCGTGAGCCCGGTGGACGTCATGTGCACATGGGCGTCCGTGAACGCCGGGGTGACCAGGTTCCCTTCGAGGTCGACGATCTCGTCGACACCGTCGGCGAAGCCGTCGGCGGCGCCCTCGGAGCCGACCCAGGCGATGTGCCCGCGCTCGACGACCATCGCGGTCGCGAAGGGGTCGGCGGGGCTGTGGACTTCGCCGCCGCGCAGCAGGACGGTGCGATGCCCGGTTTCGGGGGTGATGCGCTCACTCATGGGGAACAGTCTCGCGCCTGCGCGCGAGGCTCCGGTTCGCGGGGCCCCCGCCGGGTCAGATCCGGGGCGGCCGCGACTCGTAGGGCGTCGAGAGGACCACCGTCGTATGCGTGGAGACCCCGGCGAGCGTGCGCAGCCGGGCCAGCAGGTTCTCCAACTCGTGCGGGGTCGCCACGCGCACCTTGAGCAGGTAGTTCTCGGCGCCCGCGACGCTGTGGCAGGCCTCGATCTCGGGCACTCCGGCGAGCCGCTCGGCGATGTCGTCGGGGGCGCTGGGATCGAACGGCTTCACCGCGATGAAGGCCGTGAGCGGCAGGCCGACCGCTTCGGGGTCCACGACGGCGGCGTACCCGCGGATCACTCCTCGCTGCTCCAGCCTGCGCACCCGCTGGTGCACCGCTGACGTGGACAGGCCCGTGGCCTTGCCCAGGTCGGTGTAGCTCATCCGCCCGTCCTTGACGAGCAGCTGCACGATTTGTCGGTCCAGCTCCTCCATGCGCCGAACCTACAGGCCTCTTGATCCTCACCGATACCTGAGAGACGCAAGGGATGAGGCAAAACGCGCGCCCCGGCCCCCGGAGGGCACGCACGCCGGCCCGAAGGCGCCCGCCCCGGCCCCTGGAAGGCGCGCACCCCGTCCCGGCGCCCCGGCGGCCACCCCGCGCGAAGCGGCATCTCCATCTGGCATGTGACGAACACCACAGACATATGACCGTGTCCGTCGGGCAGGAGCGATTACCCCCCGGACCGGACGGGAAGTGCTTGCTGTGGTCGAGGCCGCAGCGCCTTGTCGGCCCACCCGAGGGGGAGATTCCCATGCAGAACCTGAAGCGCCCCGGTCGTTCCACGCGCCGCAAGCAGCAGCCCGTCGAGCTCGAGCCCGCCCCGGAGGGCGTCGAACAGACCGTCACCGACGACGGCACGGCGGACGAACCGGACGCGTACGACACCTACGAGATGTACCGGGTGATCTGCCCGGACTGCCGGCAGCCCATCGCGCTCCTCGCGGACGAGGACGCCCTGCCCGAGCACGCGCTGTGCCCCACTCCGTGGAACCCGTTCGGGCTCACCGTCTGCGCCGGCACGGGCCGCGCCGCGTCCGAGGCCAGTGCCGCCGACGAGTCCCTCGAGGCCCAGGAGCAGGACACCGCCCTGCTCCTGACGCTGCCTCAGGGCCTGGACTGGCGCACCCAGCCGTTCTCGCACGTGGGCGGGCCCGGCTCGCGTCCGATCCGGGTGCCCCGCCAGGCCACCCGTCGCGCGGCCGCCTGAGACGCCTCGGACCCCGGATCGCGGCACCGCCGGGCCGGGCCCGGCACACCGTCACTCATAGCTGCCCTGCACCATCGCCGCGAGGCTGGCGTGGTGCAGGATCAGCGTGTCCGGGTCCGCCGGTACCGTCGCCTCCCCGAAGTGCACCTGCCGGTAGGCGACCCGCAGCATGACGATGGCGTGCCGCAGCGCCGCGTACAGCGTGTAGAAGTCCATGTCGCGGGGCCGGTGCCCGGTGAGTTCGGCGTACCGCTCCTCGATCCGCTCGCGGCGCAGGAAGTCGGGCAGCCCGCTCTGCCCGAAGCTCACCGTGAGGTCCTGGAAGAACCGGTGCAGGTAGACGGTCCAGCCGAGGTCGACCTCGCGGGGCGCCAGGCACGCCATCTCCCAGTCGAGCACGGCGGCGGGCTCGAAGCCGTCGTAGATGATGTTGCCGATGCGCGCGTCGCCCCAGTTGAGCACCGGCGCGCCTTCCTCGCGCGGCCAGAGGTCCACCAGTTTCGCGAAAGCGCTCTCGATGAGCGGAGAGCGCGGGAGTCCGGTCACCACCCAGTCGTAGTAGGCGCGTTGTGAGGCGACATGGCGGCGTAGCGCGCCGCCCTCGCCGGGCAGCGCGAGGAACGCGGCGTCGGCGGCCGGGACTTGGTCGTGCAGGCGCGCGAGGACGGAGACGGTGGCGTCCTCCAGGTGCGCGCGCTCCGCGTCGCTCGCCTCGTACAGCCAGTTCCCCTCGTACGTATAGGGCATCACGTCGGGCGGCACCCGCCCCGCGACCCGCTCCATGACGAAGAAGGGCGCGCCGAGCGGCCCGGGGTCCCGTTCGAGCCACAGCACGCGCGGCACGGGTACGTCGGTGTACTCGGCGACCAGGCGCATGGTGCGGTGCTGGCGCTCCATGTCGTACACGGGGAAGATCGTGTACGCGGCCGGGTCCGCCGCGAGGCGCAACGCGCACCGCGCGAGCGGCGGTTCAGGGTGCTCGATGTCGAAGAGGAGCGTCTCGCTGGACATGCCGTTCGACTCGGGCACGGACACATGGACGGTTTTGGCGCCCGGCAGTTGGCCGCCGAGCCAGGTCGTGAGGCGCCGGGCGAGGTCGTCCGGTGCACGGGTCGTGGTGCGCAGTCGGGGCCGGTCGGATTCCGTTGCCATGTCCGTACTCCTCCCTCGGGGCGCCCGGACGCTCAGGGCGCCATGGAGCCGAAGTCCGCGAAGCCGCTCGGGTCGTGGCGGCCGAACGTGCCGTGCTCGAAGATGCCGTGGCCGACGCGGCCGTCCAGGGTGAAGCGGGCCGCGTGGTCGATGACCCCGTACGCGGCCAGCGGGTGCGCGGCCGGGTCGGAGAGGTCGTAGGTGCGCCGGTCGACCCAGTCGCGGCCGCGCCAGGTGCCGTGCTGCCAGTCGTCGGCGGGCGGATACCCGGCGCCGACGGCGAGCGGCAGGGACGTCAGCGTCTCGACGCCCAGCTCCAGGGGCTTGCGGGTCTCGGGGTCCATGAGGTGGACGACGGCACGTTCGGGGTGGCGGGTGCCGGAGCGGTAGCTGATGTCGGCCTGGGGCCAGCCGAGTTGGCGGTCGGGGTGGCCCGGACGGACGAGCGTGGCGTCGTTGAGGGTGCGGTAGCCGTCCGCGTCCTCCTGGGTGATGACCATCAGGAAGCGGTCGTCGAAGCGCACCGGGCACCAGATCCAGTGGAAGCCCTCGGTCGGGAAGTCCTCTTCGAGACGGCCCGCCTCCTCGCCCGGAATGGGCCGCACCCCCCAGCTGCGGTCCCGGGTCGCCGTCCACTCCCCCGCTGTCACCGCGATCTCCGCCCCACCCGCGCGGATCACCCCGGCGCAGCCGCCCGCCTGCACGAACCGGCGGCCTTCGAGGGTGAGCCTGCCGCCGCGGCGCTGGATGTGGTGCGGCTCCCACAGCGCCGGGAAGTCGGCGCTCCACTCGATGTCGTACGCGAGCGAGTCCGCGTCGTCCGGGTCCGCCGCGCAGGTCAGGCGCAGCCTGCGCAGGGGCTCCTCGACGGTGATGCGCAGCGGGCCGACGGACAGGTTCGACCGGTCGTCGCCGAGCGCGTCGGAGGCGCGGACGGCGTGCAGGGTGTCGCCGGTGCGCAGGGTCGCGTAGGCGTCGATGACACCGGTGTTCGGGTAGACGCCGAGGCCGAGGATGAGCAGGGCGCGACCCTGGTGGTCGAAGAGGTGGAAAATACAGCGGTCGTAGGCGTTCCGGTCGCCGGTCGCCACGTGCTTCATCGACAGTGGCACCTGGTGGACGGGGTACTCGTCGAGCGGTACGGGGCGGTCGTCCGACACGGCACATCTCCCTGGACTCCGGGGAGTTGACGTCGCCCGGTGTGCGGCGGACCCCGGCGTGGAGGTGACGGTACGTCAGTTGCCGTGCCGGGGCCAGACACGTGCCAGGTCGCGTTCACCCGGTGGCGCGGGCGCCGAGCGCCGTGCGCGCCGCGGCCGGACGGGGCATGAACGCACGCACGATTCGACCCGGGGGTGACCTGGCCTCCGCGCCGACCGTTGGCCCGGCATGACCACCCCCACCCACGCTCCGGCCGGCCACCGCAGGCGCCCCCTCGCGACCACGCCCGCCGCCACCGCAGAATCGGTTCCTCACCGGCCCCAGTACACCCACTACCCGCAGCCGAACCCGTACGCACAGCCGTCCCAGTACCCCCAGCAGCAGCCGTATTCACAGCAGACCCAGTACCCGCAGCAGACCCCCACGGTCCCGCCCCCGCCGCAGCCCGTCCCGGTGCAGGACCCGCCGATCTACCGCGCCCTGCTGCGCCTGTGGGCCGAGCGCGGCCGGACGCTGCCGGGCCGCCACGACCCGGAGTGGGTGCGGCTCGCGGCGCCGACCGTGCGCGGCGGCCAGTTCGGCGGGCAGTACGGGGCGGAGCGGCCGTTCGGGACGGACGGGGGGTTCGGCTCGGAGGGGGCGTTCGGTTCGGGCAGGGACACGCGGTACGGCATGGACCGGGAGGCGCGTTTCGGCACGGACCGGGACACGTCCTTCGGCGTGAACCGGGACACTCGGTTCGGCACCGACCGGGACGCGTGGTTCGGTACGGACCGGGACAACCAGTTCGGCCCCGTCCCCGGCGCTCCCCCCGACCCGCGGCTCAGCGCGAGTCGGGACCCGCGAGATGGCGGGCGATGACCATGCGCTGGATCTGATTCGTGCCCTCGACGATCTGCAGCACCTTGGCCTCGCGCATGAAGCGCTCGACCGGGAAGTCGAGGGTGTAGCCGTAGCCGCCGAGCACCTGCACGGCGTCCGTCGTGACCTTCATCGCGGTGTCCGTGCACAGCAGCTTGGCCATCGCCGCCTGCTTGGAGAACGGGCGGCCCGCGTCCCGCAGCCGGGCCGCCGCCAGGTACAGCGCCCGGCCCGCCTCGATCTGCGTCGCCATGTCCGCGAGCATGAAGCGCAGGCCCTGGAAATCGGCGATGGGGCGGCCGAACTGCTTGCGCTCGGTCGCGTACGCCACCGCCTCGTCGAGCGCCGCCTGGGCCACGCCGATCGCGCACGCCGCGATGCCGAGCCGCCCCGAGTCGAGCGCCGAGAGCGCGATCGCGAAGCCCTGCCCCACGTCCCCGATGCGGCGGGCGTCGGACACCCGGACAC
This sequence comes from Streptomyces sp. NPDC041205, assembly GCF_055591765.1. NCBI lineage: Bacteria > Bacillati > Actinomycetota > Actinomycetes > Kitasatosporales > Streptomycetaceae > Streptomyces > Streptomyces sp. NPDC041205. Next base: position 68,234 of record NZ_JBVIZH010000006.1, read on the forward strand.
CGTCGAAGTGGAGCTGCGCCGTCGGCGAGCCCTTCATGCCCATCTTCTTCTCCGGCACCGCGGCCGTGAGCCCCTCGGCGTCGCCCGGCACCAGGAAGGCGGTCACGCCGTGGGCGCCCTCGCCGCCGGTGCGGGCCAGGACGGTGTAGAAGTCGGCGATGCCGCCGTGGGTGATCCACGCCTTCGTACCCGTGATGACCCAGTCGTCGCCCTCGCGCACGGCTTTGGTGCGCAGCGACGCGGCGTCGGAGCCGGAGGACGGCTCGGACAGGCAGTAGGCGCCGAGCAGGCCGCCGCCGAGCATGTCGGGCAGGTGCTCGGCCTGCTGTTCCTTGGTGCCGTACCCGGCGAGCCCGTGGCAGGCGAGGGAGTGGACGCTGACGCCCAGGCCGACGGTCAGGCGCGCGGCGGCGAGTTCTTCGAGGACCTGGAGGTAGACCTCGTACGGCTGGTCGCCGCCGCCGAACTCGGAGTCGTAGGCGAGACCGAGCAGGCCCGATTCGGAGAGCAAGGTGAAGAGTTCGCGCGGGAAGCGTCCGGCCTCCTCCTCGGCGGCCGCGTGCGGCGCGATCTCGCGCTGGACCAGTTCACGCACGAGCGCGAACAGATCCCGGGCCTCTTCGGTGGGCAGCTGACGCTCGACCGACTGTGCGGCTCCCTCGGGCATGGCGCTCTCCTCTCCCTGTCGGGCGCTGCGACGGGCTCGCGCACGGGGTGTGGCGCCGCCGTCGGGGACACTGCCAAGCCGATGCTGCCCTTCCGGGTCTCGGAAGCGGCTGACCAGCGACTGTGGCGGGTTGAGTATGCCCGATCGGCGGCATGGCGTCACGGGTTCACGGGCCGTGCGACTGATCTTCACCGGCCTGTGTCCGGCACGGCCGCGCCGGGCACCACGGAGCGGGAATTGGTCCGAACCATTGACGCAATGGTCTAGTCCTCCTAGAGTCCAGCGGCACAAGACGTCTTCGCGTTCATGCCAATTCAACACGCGACTACGTAGGGGACGTTGACGCGCCCCCTGCCCGGTCGCGCGGCCCTGCCCGCAGGGGCGCGAAGTGTCCGCAGGTCAGTAGGTCAGCACCACCCCCACATGCTCCCCTCTCCCCCCACGAGGAGACAGCGATGCCACGACCGAACCGTCCCCGCGCCCGCTTCAGGGCGCTCCTGGCCACCGCTTGTTGCGCCGTGCTCGGCGCGGGCCTGCTCGCCGGCGCGGGCACCGCGGCCGCCGACCAGAACACCGGCACCCCCGCCGAGGCAGACGCCAAGGCGGGCTCGCGCGTGGTCGGCTACTTCACCGAATGGGGCGTCTACGACCGGAACTACCACGTCAAGAACATCGAGACGTCCGGCTCCGCCAACAAGCTCACGCACATCAACTACGCCTTCGGCAACGTCCAGGGCGGCAAGTGCACGATGGGCGACGCCTACGCCGCGACGGACAAGGCGTACACCGCCAGCCAGAGCGTCGACGGCGTCGCCGACACCTGGGACCAGCCCCTGCGCGGCAACTTCAACCAGCTGCGCAAGCTGAAGAAGAAGCACCCGAACCTGAAGGTCCTGTGGTCCTTCGGCGGCTGGACCTGGTCGGGCGGCTTCACGCAGGCCGCCCAGAACCCGGCGGCCTTCGCCCAGTCCTGCTACGACCTGGTCGAGAACTCCAAGTGGGCGGACGTCTTCGACGGCATCGACATCGACTGGGAGTACCCCAACGCCTGCGGTCTGACCTGCGACACCAGCGGCCGCGCCGCCTACAAGAACCTGATGTCCGCGGTGCGCGCCAAGTTCGGCTCCAAGAACCTGGTGACCGCCGCCATCCCGGCTGACGCCTCCTCCGGCGGCAAGATCGACGCCGCGGACTACGCGGGTGCCGCACAGTCCGTCGACTGGTACAACCCGATGACGTACGACTTCTTCGGCGCCTGGGACGCCAAGGGACCGACGGCACCCCACTCGCCGCTCAGCTCCTACTCCGGCATCCCGAAGGCCGAGTACCACTCGCAGGCGACGATCGCCAAGCTCAAGGGCCTCGGCATCCCCTCGGACAAGCTGCTCCTCGGCATCGGCTTCTACGGCCGCGGCTGGACGGGCGTCACCCAGAAGGCGCCGGGCGGCACCGCGACCGGCCCCGCCCCGGGCAAGTACGAGCAGGGCATCGACGACTACAAGGAACTGAAGACCAAGTGCCCGGCCAACGGCACCGTCGGCGGAACCGCGTACGCGCACTGCGGCAACAACTGGTGGAGCTACGACACCCCGGCCACCATCGCCGGGAAGATGAACTACAAGAACCAGCAGGGCCTGGGAGGCACGTTCTTCTGGGAGCTGAGCGGTGACACCAGCAACGGTGAGCTGATCAAGGCCATCAACTAGCGGTCGCCGTACGACAGTCGCGGGGGGCGGGAGCCGGCGGGCTCCCGCCCCTTCGTCATGCGGCCGGCGGGGCGGGGAAGGCGGGCTCGAACTCCTCGATGACGCCCAGCGTCTCGCGCAGCATGCGCACCAGGTAGTCGCGCACGGTGTCGCGCTCCAACACGTCCGCCGCCCCGATCCAGTCGAGCGTGACGCCCTCCACGCTGCACAGCCAGCCGAGCAGCGCCGTGCGCACCAGGGCCGGGATGTCACGCCGTCCGTACGCCCCGTCGGCGATGGTGCCGATCATCGCCTCGCGCACGCCGTCGCGTATGGCGTGCACCTCGGCGTCGAAGCCGACGCCGCCGCTGACGATGGTGCGGTAGGCCTCCTGGTGGTGCTCGGCGTAGCGCAGATAGCCGTCGATCGTGCGGTGCACCCGCTCCGTGGGCGGCAGTTCGGTGCCGCTGGCCGCGCGTTCGACCAGGTCGGCGACCGAGTCCTCGATGATCGCGAGGTAGTAGCCGCGCTTGGACTTGAAGTAGTAGTAGATCAGCCCCTTGGCGACGCGTGCCTGTCTCGCGATGTCGTCCATCGACAGCGCGTCGTAGGACGTGTCGGCGAACAGCTTCCGGCCGATGACGATGAGTTCGGCGCGGCGCGCCACGGATCGGTCGGTGCCGCGCGCCTGCGGGCGGGCCGCTCCTCGGGAACGATCGGTACCGCGCTGTTGACTATTATTCAATTTCGGCCCTAGTCTCCAACTGCCTCGGGATCAGCCGCAGTATGGCAGACCCACGTCGCCTGCCCGGACGGGCGCGACCCGCGACGGCGCTCTGCCACGCACTCCCCTTACGCACCGGACGACGTACGGGAGGAACCAGTGAGCACGGCGAGAAGAGCATTGCGCGAGGGCAGAACCAACTGGAAGAAGACGGCTGTTGTCGCGCTGCCCGCGGTCCTCGCGGTCGGCGCGATGGCATCCGTGATGGCCGAGGGCGCGCTCGCCGCGTCCTTCGCGGTCAGCGGCACCAGCTTCCAGGTCTCCTCGGGCAAGCTGACCAGCCAGGGCCTGGCGAGCTACGTCCAGGTCGACCGGGACGTCGACGGCAAGGGCCACCCGGTGGCGCTGCTCGGCATCGGCGACGCCACGCTGTCCGACATCTGCCAGGCGGCCGAGGTCAAGACGCCCGTCGGCACGGTGGTGTTCAAGCTGACGGCGGGCGGCGACGCGGGCAACGTCACCGCGAGCAACCTGATCATCGACGGCGAGGACCTGGTGGGCGACGCCCGCTTCGGCACCGCGCAGATCGGCCGGGACGCCTCGACGCTCGACGAAGTCCCCGGCGTCAAGGGCGAGAAGGGCAAGTTCGGCCTCCAGGCCGGCGACATCGAGGTGGCCAAGGTGCGCTCCCACGCCTGGTCGGCCACCGGCGGGAACTTCCGCCTCAAGGGCATGAAGGTCGACGTCAGCCTCGGCGGCAAGAAGTGCTTCTGAGCGGGCCGGGAGCCCCGCGCGCCGGGGGCTGGCTCGATGACCGGCTGCCGCTGCGGGACCTGCGGCGCGGCCTGCGCAAATGGCGGCGCACGCGGCCGTTCTGGGGCGGGCTGCTGCTGGTCCTGGGCGGGGCGGAGCTCCTTGTCGTGCCGCTGTCGCCGCTGACGGTCCTGGTGAGCCTCGGGCTCGGCGGGATCGCCGCGATCGGCATCGGGATCGCACTGATGGCCGCCGGGTTGTTCCTGTGGCTCCTGCCGCACGCCCATCACTACGTGTCCGTCAACGCCCTGATCCTGTCGGTGCTCTCGTTCGCGGCGACGAACCTCGGCGGGTTCCTGATCGGCATGCTGCTCGGCATCGTCGGCAGCGCGATGGGCTTCGGCTGGACGCCGGTACCGGACGACGACCAGGAGCGGGCGGGGCGACCGAAGGCGCGCGACGGGCAGGGCACGCGGACGCTGGCCGTGCTCCTTCCGGTGGTGCTCGCCGGGACGGCGCTGTGGGGCGCCGTCCCGGCGAGGGCGGCGCCCGGGGACGACTCGATCGTGGCGGCACGGACGCCGCCGACGATCACGACGACGCTGTTCGCCCCGCAGGGCTTCATCGTCGCGGGCGTCACCGACATCCCCACCGCCGACGGTCCGCTGAAGGTGATGGTGCTGCGCATGAAGGCGGCCTCGCTCACCGACTACCGCCTGACGACCCGCGACGGCAGCCGTGAACTCTCCCTCGGCGCCGACACCTTGGACCTCAGCGGGGCGGTCACGCTCTATCTGACCAAGTTCAAGGGCTGCATCGAGGGCATCCTCTGTCTGACCTTCACGCCCGACAAGCTGCCGGTGCCGCCCCTCGTCCCGCCGTTCGTCTTCATGACGGAGGTCAGCGCCGAGCAGGCCCTCGTCACCTCCGACTCGATCGTCGCGGGCGGGCTGAAGCTGGGGGCGCGGGCGTGATCCGGGCAGCCTGGGCCCCGTGATCCGGAAGGGAGCGCCGCCATGATCCAGATCCAGGCCGCGCTGTTCTGGGCGTACGCGGTGGGCGCGACCTTCGCGCTCGCCGCGGGCCGCCAGCTCCAGGTGTGGGAGCGGATCAACGCGGGCGAGGGCCCGCGCACCCGCAGCCGCGCCGCCAACCCCTATCTGGCCCTCACCGTCCTCTTCGCGGCCGTCCTGATGGTGCCGACCGGACTGTTCCTGCTCTGGCAGAACCCGTCCTGGGCGACCATGCACGTCGCCGACAGCCACGAGGGCGTGTGGGCGGGCTTCGTCCTCTTCTACGCGGGCGGGATCCCCGTCGCCGCCGTCCTCGGGTTCCTCGCCGCCCAGGTGCTGGTCCTCGTGGGCGCGGGCTACTGGGCGTACCTGAATTGCGTGGGCGGCTACTTCCTGCTCTTCGGCACGCTCGTGCACGGCTGGGACGGCAGCGGCTACGAACGCTTCCTGTCCCCCGGGGCGCGCGACTGGGCGGACTGGCCGCGCGACAGCGTCGTCAACAACGCCCTGGACTTCCTCACGTCCGGCACGTTCCTCGCGCTGCTGGTGTTCGGCGCGGCCGTCATCGGCACGATGCTGATGACGGAGGTCGGCTGGCTCATGGAAGGCTGGTCGCTGCCCGGCGCCGACGAGGACCGCAAGGTGCACCCCGTGCTCGCCGTCGCCATCGCGGGTGCCGGGGTCTACGGCCTGCCGTTCCTCGGCGCGGTCACCGCGAGCGTGCTGGTGCGGCTGCTCGGCGGCTGGGTGGGGCTGCCGCTGTTCGCGGTGCTCGCGGGGGTGGTGCTGCTGCCGGGGCGGTCGCCGGTGCGGCGGCTGTACGACCTGGTGGGGGTGCCTCATCGGCACTGGCGGGCGGACCTGGACCTGGCCGCCGGGCCCGGTACGGGCGACTCGGCCGATCCCGGCGGCGGACCCGACCCGGGCGATACGCCACCTGGCCCCTGCGGCCCGTCCGACCCCGGCGGTGAGACTCAGCTCACAGAAGGCCGACCTGGCTGACGAGCATCGCGAGCACGACGACGAGGGTCCAGCCCGCGAGGTGCTCCAGGACGTTCGGGCCGTCCTTGGGGCCGCCCGTGCGGGCCTGGGAGCGGACTGCGGTGGCAGAGGTCGCGGTCATATGGCTTCTCGCTGACGTTTTCCGGCCGACGGCGGCCTCCCCCGGCCGCACTGGCAGTGGACATTCCCCCCACTGGCGTCTTCCACCATGCCAGCCATGCCCGGAAATGTGGGAGAGACGTTGGTCACCCGTCACCACAACTGCCGCGGATCGCCGTGCGTCTAAGACGGCGTACGTCCGCGCAGCATCCGACCGAAAGGTTTCCGATGAGCACGATCAGGACGCCCCGCCGCAGAAACACCGGAGCGCGACTCGCACTCGCGGCAGCCGTGACGGCGGCGGCCGCCCTCACCGGACCGGTCTCGTACGCGACTCCCGCGGCAGCGGAGAAGCCCTCCCCCGGAGCCCCGGGGCTCGGCGACCCGATGTTCCCCCTCGACGGCAACGGCGGATACACCGTCGACCGCTACCTCCTGGACTTCGACTGGCAGGCCCCCAAGACCCCGTTCGCGGCGTCGGCCACCATCAAGGCGACCGCCACCCAGTCCCTGTCCCGCTTCAACCTCGACTTCGGCGGCAACACGCTGCACTCGGTCACCGTCGACGACAAGACGGCCGCCACCACGCGCGACGGCGACGAACTGACCGTGACACCGAAGTCACCGATCGCCAAGGGCCGCGCCTTCACGGTCAAGGTCACCTACACCGCCGACCCGACCCAGACCCGGCACCGCGACGACGCCATCGAGGACTACGGCTGGATCCCCACGCCCGACGGCACGGTGGTCTACCCCCAGCCCAACGGCGCCCGGCTGATCTTCCCGGCCAACGACCACCCGAGCCAGCGCGCGCCCATCACCTTCCGGATCACCACGCCGAAGGACCGCACGGCCGTCGCCAACGGCAAGCTGACCAGCAAGAAGAAGGTGTCCGGCGACCGGGTGCGGTGGACGTACGACTCCGAGCAGCCGCTGTCCACGCAGCTCGTGCAGCTCGCCGTCGGCAAGTTCACGATGGTCGACAGCACCGGACCCGGCGGCCTGCCCCTGCGCGACATCGTCCCGGACGCGCTGGTCGAGCCGACGGCGAAGTACCGCAAGCTCACCCCGGACCATCTGACGTGGCTGGAGAAGAAGCTCGGCAAGTACCCCTTCAACCGGTACGGCATCCTCGTCGGCGACACCGACCTCGCCGTCGCCCTGGAGACCCAGACGCTCTCCCTCGTCCCCAAGGCCGACCTGCTCGGCACGCAGGTCGACGCGGAGCGGAACCTGGTGCACGAGCTGACCCACCAGTGGTTCGGCGACAGCGTCGCCCTCGCGGGCTGGTCCGACCTGTGGGTCAGCGAGGGCCACGCCCGCTTCTACGAGCGGATGTACTCCGAGGAGCACGGCGGCGACAGCTTCGAGGCCGCGATGAAGGCCGCGTACAAGGCCCACGACCAGTGGCGCCGCGACTTCGGCGCGCCCGCGGAGCCCACCGAGCCGAACCTCTTCAAGCGCATGCGCTACGACGGTTCGGCGCTCGTGCTCTACGCGCTGCGCGAGAAGGTCGGGGACGCCACGTTCCAGAAGATCGAGCGCGCCTGGATCGCCGAGTACAAGGGCAGGACGGCGAGCACCCAGGACTACATCGACCTCGCGTCGAAGGTCTCGGGCCAGGACCTTCAGGGCTTCCTGAAGCCCTGGCTGTACGGCGCGAAGACCCCGCCGATGCCGGGCCACCCGGACTGGGTGGTGGACCCGGCGACCTGAGCCGAGGAGCCGTGCGCAGGGCCCCGTCCCGCCGGGGCGGGGCCCTGTCCTCAGCGCACGCCGACAGCGGCGAGCGCGCGTGTCTGCTCCTTCGTGGGACGCACGGGGAAGTACAGATAACAGACCCCGCCGGTCCCGGAGACCACCGTCCCCTGGGCGTTCTTGCGCTTGGTGCGGAGCCAGATGTTCTCCCACTCGCGCCGCTTGTAGACGCGGCGCACCGCCGGGTTGCTCGGCGAGGCCGGGTCGTTGGCGATCACGTCGCCGCTCTTGGTGAAGCCGATGACGGTCATGAGATGACCCGCGGTGCCGTAGCCCGCCCCGGTCAGCTCCTCCTTGAGGAAGGACTGCGAGGTGATCGCCGGGATGCCCGCCCGGATCAACGTCTCCAGGTCGGTCAGCGAGCCGAGCCGGGTGACGACGCCCTGCATGTCCTTGTACGTCGCCGCGTAGGCCGCGTTGAACGGCCAGTTTCCGCAGCCTCCGTACTGGTAGTCGTAGGTGAACCGGGCCGCGTGGCACACCTGCGGGTCGGCGAAGGCGGGGTCGACCCAGTCGAGGTCGGCCGCCGTCGGCTTGCGCCCCCAGTACTCCAGGATCATCTGCGAGGACGTGGGGCTGCACCAGGCCTCGCCGCCGTTGTCGTACTCCGGGTACTGGCCCTTGTGGATCTCCTGCGAATAGCGCGGCACCTTGAGCTCCTTGGCGAGCCCGGGCGCGGCGGCGGGCACCGTGAAGCGGTCGGGCACCGCGGAGGCCATCGCGCCGAGCCGCCACACCGTGGGCGTGAGCGCGCTGCCCGGCGTCCGGTAGAGCGTCAGCCGCAGCCGGTACGCGACCACGCGCAGGCCGCTCGTCGTGTCGTCGACGGACAGCGTGTCCGTCCAGACGGACGTCTTGCCGTCGGACTGGTCGTCCACCGAGGTGCGCCGGATGACGGCCGCCTCGGCGTCCTCCCGGTCGTCGCCCGAGTTCCACCGGCCGAGGACGTACCAGGGAGACGTGGCGCCGTCCGAGTACGTCGCCTCCAGCTCGACCTGGATCCAGGTGCCGGTGGGAGTGCGGGCGTTCCAGGAGGCGATGGCCTCCGTGGCGGGGGCCGCGGGGTGGTGCGCGGGCCCGGTCCACTGGGCGTACTCCCAGGTGGAGGCCCTGCCGGTGTGCGGGTCGGTGTAGTCGGCCGTCCCCGCGGGCTCGGCCATCTCGACCCCGGCGCGGCCCTTGGCGACGACGCGGGTGCCGTGCGCCGTTCCGGAACCCCAGTCCTTGCGGGAGACCCAGAAACGGTTCTCCACGAGCCGCTCCGCGCGGGGCGGGCGGCGCCGGGGCGCGGGGGCGGCGCCCGCCGGGGTCACGGTGGCGGCCGTCGCGGCGACGGCCGCCACGGCCGCGGCTCCGGCCGCCGTGGTGAGGATTCTTCTGCGGGACATGCCTTCAGCTTGGTCCATGGACGGGGACTCCCAGTCGATGGGTTCCGGCCGCGGCCGGAGAGCGATGGTCAGGTGCACGACAGTGCGCCAACTATGGCTGTACGTCGACGGGTTCTGCCAGCGATCCGGACCCGGAAGGGGCGACCAATATTGGCCTCTACCTCTGGTATGACCTGCGAGAGCGCACTGAACCGCGCCCGCGCCCCACGATCCGCGCCCCGCGCGCCCCTGCCCGTAGGCTGGCCCGCGATGACCGATACCCGCCGCCCCACCCCCCTCCCCGGCCGCCCGGGCCTCTCCCGCCTCGCCCGCGCCGTGCGCCACCTGCCGCCGTCCTGCGGTCCGGTCCGGCTGGTCGCCGTCGACGGACACGCGGGCTCCGGCAAGTCGACCTTCACCGCGCGGCTCGCCGAGGCGCTCGGCGGCGCCCCGGTGCTCCACCTCGACGACATCGCGAGCCACACCGACCTGTTCGACTGGACGGACCGGCTCCTGCGCCAGGTCGTGGAGCCGCTGTCCCGAGGCGAAACGGCGCACTATGCGGCGTACGACTGGCACGCGCGCCGCTTCGGTCCTGCCGACCGCCCGCTGCCCGCCGCCCCCGTCGTCCTGATGGAGGGTGTCGGCGCGGGCCGCCGGGTGCTGAGGCCGCTCCTGGCGGGCCTGCTGTGGATGGATCTGCCCCGCGACACCTCCTGGGCGCGCGGGCGCCGAAGGGACGGGCCGGCCCTGAGTGGCTTCTGGGACGGCTGGGAAGCGGCCGAACGACGTCATTTCGCCGAGGACCCGTCGCGGCCCTTCGCCCAGTTGCTCGTACACGAGTTGTCTGTGGGGTACGAGTTGCTGGCGGGGTCCGACGAGACGGCAGCACTGACCCAAATCGTCACTCAGGGTGAAGGTCCGTCGGCAGCGAGCTGAACCTGCCGAAGGCGGCTTCAGGACCGCGTGGCCAGTTTCCGTGAGTGCCTCAACTCGGCTTGACCCAGGGGCCTTACAGGACTTACGTTCTCAATGTGCGGCCTTTCGGGTCGCCCGCAGACGCGAAGCCCCCGGTTGTTCCCCCGTGATCGGGGGCTTCGTTCTGCCCTGCATCCGCTTTTTCCCAGCGCCATGAGCCGCCGATCGCTCACCCTGGGTCACCATCGGGCCTCTCCTCGTCGACCACCCCCGGCAGGCCCCCGCCGGAGATCCAACGCTGCGGCACCCTACGGCCGAGCACTGCCACGCAGGTACGATGCATCTTGGTGCGACTTCGGACGGCTGCTACGCGCACCGCGTCAACTCCCGTCCGCAGCACGGCGGTTCAGCTCAGTTGCCGGCGGGCACCGGCCCGGTGGTACACAAACGGGGGCACGGTTTGTGGGGGACGTGATGGACTTCGGCACCCAGGGCTCTACGGCCCCGGCCGACCTCGCCTGGCTGCGGGGCGTCGACGCCTACACCATGGGCGCCTATCCGCAGGCCGAGGAGGAGTTCAGGGCCGCGGTGCGCATGGACCCGGGCATGGCGGACGGCTGGCTCGGGCTGCACGCGCTGCGCATCGACACAACGACCGCGCTGCTCAGGATGTTCCAGCACCGGGACCGCTTCGGCGAACAGCGCGCCCGGCATGTGCGCACCCTCAACTCCTGGTACTGGCTGGGCTGGTGGGTGCAGCCCGTCCTCGAGTCCACCCGCGACCTGCTGCTCGCGCACGCCTCGCACTGGCTGGACGGCCGCCATGTGCCGGAGCTCGACCGGGCGCTCGCCGGGCTGCCGCCGGTCGACGCCGACGCACAGGTGCGTTTCCTGCACGCCTGCCGCGCCTACCTGGTCAAGGACTGGGAGCAGTTGGTGCGGCACACCGACCCGCTGATCGACGACGCGATGCTCGGCATCGAGGCGGGCCTCTTCGGCGGCATGGCGCGGGTGCGCCTCGAGATGTACGGACAGGCTGAGCCGCTGCTCTCGGCCGCGCTGATGCGCTGCCGCAGCGAACAGCCGCAGCGCAAGGAGCTGCGCTACTGGCTGGCCCGCGCGCATGAGGGCACCGGCCGGTCCGCCGCCGCGCTGCCGCTGTACCGCGCGGTGCACCGCGTCGACCCCGCCTTCATGGACACCTCGGCTCGGCTCGCCGCGATCGCCGAGGGCGACGGCTACGACGACGCCGCCGACCTGGCCGCGATCTCCCTCACCGGCGTCGGCCAGGACGCCCTCGACGGACCCGACGGCGTGGACGCGCTGTTCGGCACCGAGGGCCGCGACCTGAAGGTGACCGAGCCCGAACTGCCGCCCGGCGGCGGCCCGCCCGACGCCGACACGGTGCGCGAGAAGGCCGTGATCCCCATCAAGCCCGCGCCCCGCAAGCCCCCGCCCGGGCCCACCGACCCGGCCCTGCTTGAGCAGGCGCTCGCCGAGCTGGAGCGGATGGTCGGCCTCGAACCCGTCAAACGCCAGGTCAAGGCGCTCTCCGCGCAGCTGAACATGGCCCGCTTCCGGGCGGCGCAGGGCCTTCCGGTGCAGCCGCCGAAACGACACTTCGTCTTCTCCGGCCCCTCCGGCACCGGCAAGACCACCGTGGCCCGCATCCTCGGCCGGGTCTTCTACGCCCTCGGGCTGCTCGGCGGCGACCACCTCGTCGAGGCCCAGCGGGCCGACCTGGTCGGCGAGTACCTGGGCCAGACCGCCGTGAAGGCCAACGAGCTGATCGACTCGGCGATCGGCGGCGTCCTCTTCGTCGACGAGGCGTACTCCCTGTCCAACTCCGGCTACGGCAAGGGCGACGCGTACGGCGACGAGGCCCTCCAGGTGCTCCTGAAGCGCGCCGAGGACAACCGCGACCACCTCGTGGTGATCCTCGCGGGATACCCCGAGGGCATGGACCGGCTGCTCGCCGCCAACCCCGGGCTCTCCTCCCGCTTCACGACGCGCGTCGACTTCCCCTCGTACCGGCCCCTGGAACTCACCGCGATCGGGCAGGTCCTCGCCGCCGACAACGGCGACCTGTGGGACGAGGAGGCCCTGGACGAACTGCGCTCCATCAGCGGACACGTGGTCGACCAGACGTGGATCGACGAGCTGGGCAACGGCCGCTTCCTGCGCACCCTGTACGAGAAGAGCTGCGCCTACCGCGACCTGCGGCTCTCCGGCTACCCCGGGGCGCCGACCCGCGCGGACCTGTCGACCCTGCGGCTGCCGGACCTCATGCAGGCGTACGGGGAGGTCCTTTCGGGCCGGGGGCCGGCCGACCCGGCCGGTGCCTGAGCCGACCGTGGGGCCGGGCGCCTGAGGCGGCGGCCAGGCCGAGGCGGCACGGGTCCTCACCGCCCGCCCCGGCCCACCGGCCTCAGCCGACCAGCTCCTTCCCGCGGACGTCCCCCGCGCCCCGGCTCCGCGCCGCGCGCGACGCCGGAGGCACCGCCACCCGGTGCGCCGGGTCGCGGACCTCGCCGACCAGGAGTTCCAGGACGTCCTCCAGGGCGACGAGGCCGAGCACCTTGCCGGACGCGTCGGCGACCTGTGCCAGGTGCGTCGCGGCGTGCCGCATCACCGTCAGGGCGTCGTCCAGGGGGAGTTCGGCGCGCAGGACCGTCATCTGGTGCCAGACGTGCTGGGGCACCGCACGGTCGGTTTCCTCCAGGTCCAGGACGTCCTTCACATGCAGATAGCCCATGAAGGCGCCGGTCTCCGCACGGACCGGGAAGCGGGAGTAGCCCGTGCGCCCGGTGAGTTCGACGACCTGCGCCGGGGTGACCGAAGGACCGACCGTGACCAGGGAGGCGCGGTCGAGCAGGACGTCCGTCACCGGCCGCGACCCCAGCTCGAGGGCGTCCTCCAGGCGCTCCTGCGCCCGCGGGTCGAGGAGGCCCGCCTGCCCCGCGTCCTCCACCAGACGGCCCAGCTGCACGCTGGTGAAGACCGCCTCCACCTCGTCCTTGGGCTCGACCTTGAACAGCCGCAGGATCAGCTGGGCGCAGGCGCCGAGCGTCACCGTGACCGGCCGGCACAGGCGCGCGAACGCGACCAGGCCGGGGCTGAGCCAGAGCGCGGTCCGCTCGGGTGTCGCCATCGCGAGGTTCTTCGGGAGCATCTCGCCGATGACGAGGTGCAGGAAGACGACGACGGCGAGCGCGATCACATAACCGAGGGGGTGGATCATGCCCTCGGGCAGGTGCACCGCGTGGAAGAGCGGTTCGAGCAGACGCGCCACGGTCGGCTCCGCGACGGCGCCGAGCGTCAGCGAGCACACGGTGATGCCGAACTGGGCGGCCGCCATCATCTGCGGCAGATGCTCCAGGCCGTACAGGACCTGGCGGGCCCGCTTGGAGCCCAGCGGCTCGATCTGGCTGCGGCGCACGGACACGAGCGCGAACTCGGCCCCCACGAAGAAGCCGTTGGCGAACACGAGGAGGACGGCGAGCAGGAGTTGCAGGGCGCTCATCGCACGGCCTCCGCGACCGCGGCGCCCACCCGGTCCGCGGCCCCGTCGGCCGCTTCGCCAGGAGGCCCGGCCGGCCCCCCGGTCCGCACCAGGCGCACCCGCTCCGCGCGGTAGTGCCCGACCTGGCGGACCGCGAGCCGCCAGCCCGGGAGTTCGGCGCGGTCGCCGGGCGCCGGAATGCGGCCGAGCAGATCGGCGACCAGCCCGGCCACGGTCTCGTACGGCCCCTCGGGCACGTCGAGTCCTATGCGCCGCAGGGTGTCGACGCGGCAGCCGCCGTCGGCGTCCCAGGCGGGTCTGCCGTCCTCGGGCGGGGCGTCGGCGAGGTCGGGCAGGCCGTCCTGGTGGTCGTGCTCGTCGCGGACCTCGCCGACGAGTTCCTCGACGATGTCCTCCAGGGTGACCACCCCGGCCGTGCCGCCGTACTCGTCGACGACCACCGCTATCGGCTGCTCGCTGCGCAGCCGCTCCAGGAGGGGCTGCACGGGCAGCGTCTCCGGGACGAGCAGCGGGGACTTGGCGATCCGGCCGACGGGGGCGCGCAGCCGCTCGTGCGCGGGGACCGCGAGGGCGTCCTTGAGGTGGACCATGCCGACGACCTCGTCGATCCGCTCCCGGTAGACCGGGAAGCGGGACAGGCCGGTGGCCCGGGTCAGGTTGACCACGTCCTCCGCGGTGGCGGAGGACTGCAGGGCGCTGACCTTCACGCGGGGCGTCATCACGTGCTGCGCGGTGAGTTCGCCCAGGGAGAGCGTGCGCACGAACAGGTCCGCGGTGTCCTGCTCCAGCGCTCCGGCGCGGGCCGAGTGCCGGGCGAGGGAGACCAGTTCACCGGGGGTGCGGGCGGAGGCGAGCTCCTCGGCGGGCTCGACCCCGAGGAACCGCACCAGGCGGTTCGCGACGGAGTTGAGCCCGGCGATCACCGGCCGGAACAGCCGCGAGAAGGCATGCTGCGGGCCCGCGACGAACCGTGCGACCTGCAACGGCCGGGACACCGCCCAGTTCTTGGGCACCAGCTCGCCGATCACCATCTGCACCGCGGACGCCAGGAGCATGCCGACGGCCACCGCGACCCCGGAAACAGCCCCTTGTGGTATGCCCGTCGAGGTGAGCGGGCGGGCGAGGAGGCGCGCGAGGGCGGGCTCGGCGAGCATGCCGATGACCAGTGAGGTGATGGTGATGCCGAGCTGGGTGCCCGACAGCTGGAAGGACAGCTCCTTCAGGGCGCCGACGACCGTGCGCGCCCGGCGGTCGCCGTCGGCGGCGGCCTTCTCGGCGTCGGGCCGTTCGACGGTGACGAGGCCGAACTCGGCGGCCACGAAGAAGCCGTTGGCGAGGATCAGCAGGAAAGCCGCTCCGAGGAGCAGCAGGGGGATGGTCATGATGCCGCCGCCTCGCCCGGTGCTCGGGTACCCGTATGTCGGGAGGGGGCGGCGCAGGTACTACAGGACGATCCGTCCATCGCCGGAGAGGGTCACTCCTCGGTTAGCAGGAGCCCCGTACCGGCCGCGCCGGCCGTCCGGGGCGGGGCGGCACGTGGAGTCCGCCCCGCATCCAGATTAATCAAGACAGGCGCCGACGCGTCAGTTCGGGATCCCCCGAGTCCTCCCGGATTCCGGCCCCGAGAAGATCCCCCGGTCCGTGCCGGTGTTCCCGTAGGGGCTGTCAGCCCGGCGTCGGTGCTCCCGGAGGGGCCGTCAGTCGGTGTCGGCGTTCCCGGAGTTCCCGTCCGCGCCCGCGGAGCCGTCGGCCTCGCGGCCGGAGCGCGCGTCGACCAGGTCCCGCAGCGCGCGGGCGTCGCTGATGGCGCGCTGCTTGGCGATGCCCGGCTGGATGCCGAGGGCGGGCAGGCTGGTGCCGTCGGTGAGGTCGAGGAACACCCAAGGGTCGCCGGGGCGCAGATTGACGCGGACGATCTCGGCCCACTCCAGGCGGCGGCTCGTGGCGATGTTGACGACGGTCACGCCCGTCTCGTCGGCGACCACCTTGGGCCTGCTCAGCAGGACGAGCACGCCGAGCAGCAGCGCGCCGGTGAAGACGAAGCTGGTTCGCTCCCCCGGGCTGAGGTTGGGGAGCAGCACGGAGATCACGGCGAGGGCGGCGAAGACCGCGGCCCCGGCGGCGAGCAGCACCGCCCGGGTGCGGGCGGGCCGGAACGTGACGGGCAGGGCCTGCGCCGGGGACCCGGTGGGCTGATCGGACTTGGCAGTCATGGCAGACATGTCGGGGGCTGGCGCCGTCAGAGGCGGCAGGCGTGGATGGCCGTGGTCAGGATGGCGCGCGCCCCGATGGCGTACAGGTCGTCCATGACCCGCTGTGCGTCCTTGGTGGGGACCATGGAGCGGACCGCGACCCAGCCTTCGTTGTGCAGCGGGGAGATGGTCGGCGACTCCAGGCCGGGGGTGAGTGCCACGGCCTGTTCGAGGTGCTCGGCGCGGCAGTCGTAGTCCATCATCACGTACGTCCGGGCGACCAGGACGCCCTGGAGGCGGCGCAGGAACTGCTGCACCTTGGGGTCGTCGGCGGTGGCTCCGGTGCGCCGGATGACGACCGCCTCGGACTTCATGATCGGCTCGCCGAAGACCTCGAGACCCGCGTTGCGCAGGCTGGTGCCGGTCTCGACGACGTCGGCGATGACCTGCGCGACACCCAGCTCGATGGCGGTCTCGACGGCGCCGTCGAGGTGGATGACGGAGGCGTCGATGCCACTGTCGGCGAGGTGCTTGGCGACGATGCCCTCGTAGGAGGTGGCGACGGTGCGCCCGGCCAGGTCGTCGATGCCCTGTGCGGTGCCGGGCTTGGCGGCGAAGCGGAAGGTGGAGCGGGCGAAGCCGAGCGGCAGGATCTCCTCGGCGTTGGCGCCGGAGTCGATCAGCAGGTCGCGTCCGGTGATGCCGATGTCGAGCTTGCCGGAGGAGACGTAGATCGCGATGTCGCGCGGGCGCAGGTAGAAGAACTCGACCTCGTTCTCGGGGTCGACGAGGACGAGTTCCTTGGACTCCTTGCGCTGCTGGTAGCCGGCCTCATGGAGCATCGCCGACGCAGGTCCGGACAGTGAACCCTTGTTGGGGACGGCGATGCGCAGCATGAGGTCTGATTCCTTTGCGTGAGGAAGGTGCGTGCGGACGTACGGAAAGGGAGTCGGGAAGAGGCGTTCGGTGCACGGGACGTGCGCTCCGGAGCGGCGCACCCGGCGCGCGCTCCGGAGAACGCGCTCTAGAGATGGGCGTACACGTCGCTGAGGGAGATGCCGCGGGCGACCATCATCACCTGCACGTGGTACAGGAGCTGGGAGATCTCCTCGGCGGCGGCTTCCTTGCCCTCGTACTCGGCGGCCATCCACACCTCGGCGGCCTCCTCGACGACCTTCTTGCCGATGGCGTGGACGCCCTTGTCCACCAGCTCCGCGGTGCGGGAGGTGGCGGGGTCACCGTTGGCTGCCTTGTGCTGGAGCTCGGTGAAGAGTTCCTCGAAAGTCTTCTTGGACATGATGTCGTTCACTCTACGCGCCCGCGCCCCGCCCCTGCCGCCAGGGTTCGGAGATCGTGCGGAGCGTGGCAGCCGTGGCCACCGCGGCGGTGACCGCTTCGTGCCCCTTGTCCTCGGTCGAGCCCTCGATGCCCGCGCGGTCCAGGGCCTGTTCCTCGGTGTCGCACGTCAGCACGCCGAAGCCGATGGGCACGCCGGTGTCGACGGACACCTGGGTGAGGCCCTGGGCGACGCCCTGGCACACGTACTCGAAGTGCGGGGTGCCGCCCCGGATGACCACTCCGAGCGCGACGATCGCGTCGTAGCCGCGGCCCGCGAGGACCTTGGCGACGACGGGCAGCTCGAAGCTGCCGGGCACGCGAAGGAGCGTCGGCTCGTCGATGCCGAGCTCGTGCAGGGCGCGCAGCGCGCCGTCGACGAGACCGTCCATGATCCGCTCGTGCCACAGGGCGGCGACGACGGCGACGCGCAGGTCGCCACAGTTCTTCACGCTCAGTTCGGGGGCACCCTTGCCGCTCACGCGCTTCTCCTCGGGGGTGTGTCGGGGCTCTGTTCGGATGGCTTGTGCTACTGGTTGCCGCAGGCGGACATCTCCGGGGTGTCCAGCCAGGGCAGGTCGTGGCCCATGCGGTCCCGCTTGGTGCGCAGGTAGCGCAGATTGTGCTCGCCGACGGTGACCGGCATGGGCTCGCGCGCGGTGACCTTCAGGCCGTGCCGGGCGAGGGCTTCGGTCTTGTCGGGGTTGTTGGTGAGCAGGCGCAGGCTGCGTACGCCGAGGTCCTCCAGGATCTGGGCGCCGGCGCCGTAGTCGCGGGCGTCGGCGGGCAGGCCGAGTTCCAGGTTGGCGTCCAGGGTGTCACTGCCGCGCTCCTGGAGTTCGTAGGCGCGCAGTTTGGAGAGCAGTCCGATGCCGCGGCCCTCGTGGCCGCGCAGATAGACCACGACGCCACGCCCGGTGTCGGTGACGCGCCGCATGGACTCCTCCAGTTGCGGCCCGCAGTCACAGCGCAGGGAGTGGAAGACGTCGCCGGTCAGGCACTCGGAGTGGATGCGTACGAGGACGTCCTCGCCGGTGCCGATGTCGCCGTGGACGAGCGCGACGTGCTCGACCCCGTCGACGGTGGAGCGATAGCCGTACGCGGTGAACTCGCCGTAGGACGTGGGCAGGCGGACCTCGGCCTCGCGGCGGACGGTGGGCTCGGCGGTGCGGCGGTAGGCGATCAGGTCCTCGATGGAGATGATCGTCAGGCCGTGCCTGCGGGCGAACGGCACCAGTTCGGGCAGCCGCAGCATCCGGCCGTCCTCACCCGCGATCTCGACGATGGCCCCGGCGGGCCGCAGCCCCGCGAGCCGTGCGAGGTCGACGGCGGCCTCGGTGTGGCCGTCGCGCACGAGGACGCCGCCCGCCTTGGCGCGCAGCGGGAAGATGTGGCCGGGGCGGACGAAGTCGCCCGCGTCGGCCTTGCCGCCGGCGAGGAGCTGGAGGGTGGTGGCGCGGTCGGCGGCGGAGACGCCGGTGGTGACGCCGTGCGCGCCGCTGGCGTCGACGGAGACGGTGAAGGCCGTGCTCATCGACTCGGTGTTGTTCTCGACCATCTGCGGCAGGTGCAGGCGTTCGAGCTCGTCGCTCTCCATGGGTGCGCAGATCAGGCCGCGGCACTCGCTCATCATGAAGGCGACGATCTCGGGGGTGGCCTTCTCGGCGGCGATGACGAGGTCGCCCTCGTTCTCGCGGTCCTCGTCGTCGACGACCACGACGGGGCGGCCGGCCGCGATGTCGCGGATGGCCATCTCCACCGGGTCGAGGGCGAGGCCCTCGGCGCGGGCGGCCGGAGCGGGGGCCGCGGGCGACGGCTCCTGGTCCACGGGCGTGGGAGTGGGCTGAGCGGTCATGCCGGGGCTCCTTCCAGAGCGGGCCGCTGCTGGGTGGCGGGCTGCCGGGAGCGCAGCCACCAGTCGCGCAGGCCCCACAGGACGAGGGCGAGGTAGACGACGTACACGAACCCGGAGAAGGCGAGTCCGCTGGAGAAGGCGAGGGGGACGCCGACGATGTCGACGAGCAGCCAGGCGAACCAGAACTCGACCAGGCCGCGGGCCTGGGCCACCATCGCGGCGAGCGTGCCGACGAAGATGTAGGCGTCCGGCCAGGGGTTCCAGGACAGGTCGGGCAGGGCGGTGAAGAGCGCTCCGACGGCGAGGGTGCCGACGGCGGTGCCCGCGAGCAGGACGCCGCGCTCCTTCCAGGTGGCGAAGCGCACGGCGATGGAGCCGTCCTGCGCGGCGCGGCTGCCCCGCGTCCACTGCCGCCAGCCCCACAGGGCGACGCCGATGACGAGGAGCTGCTTGCCGACGCCGCCGGAGAGCTGCGCGGAGGCGTACGCGGCGACGAGGACGACGCCGGACAGGAACTGGGCGGGCCAGGTCCAGATGGAGCGGCGCCAGCCGAGCGCGAGGGCGATCAGGCCGATGCTGTTGCCGACCATGTCGGACCACATGATGTGCTGGCCGAAGGCGGTGAATGCCTCGGAGTTCAGCCAGTCGAACGTGCTCACTTCGACGCCTCCTGGTCCGGTTCCCCGGCCTTGGCGGCCGCGGCCTGTGCGGGCGTCACGGCGCCGGCGGCGAGCAGCCGCTCCACGTACTTGGCGATGACGTCGACCTCGAGGTTGACCGGGTCGCCGGGCTGCTTGATGCCGAGCGTGGTCAGGGCGAGGGTGGTCGGGATCAGACTGATGGTGAAGAAGTCGGCCCCGGCCTCGACGACGGTCAGGCTGACGCCGTCGACGGTGATGGAGCCCTTCTCCACGACGTAGCGGGCGAGTCCTTCGGGCAGGGAGATCTTGACGATCTCCCAGTTGTCGGACGGCTTGCGGTCGACGATCGTGCCGGTGCCGTCGACGTGTCCCTGCACGATGTGGCCGCCGAGGCGGGCGCCGACGGCGGTCGGGCGCTCCAGGTTGACCCGGGAGCCGGGGACGAGGGCGCCGAGGCTGGAGCGGTCGAGCGTCTCGGCCATCACGTCGGCGGTGAACTCGTCGTCCTCGTGCTCGACGACCGTCAGACACACGCCGTTGACGGCGATGGAGTCGCCGTGCTTCGCGCCGTCGGTGACGACGGGGCCGCGCAGCCGGAAGCGGGACGCGTCGCCCAGGTTCTCCACGGCGGTGACTTCGCCCAGCTCTTCGACGATTCCGGTGAACACTCAGTGCTCCTTCGTTCCGGGGCCCGCGACGGTCGCGGTGATACGCAGATCGGGTCCGAGCGCGACGCACTCGCGCACGTCGAGGCGCAACGCCTCGGTGAGGGTGGTGATTCCGCCGCCGGTGAGGGCGGCGGGGCCCGCGCCGAGCAGCGTGGGCGCGAGATAGCCGATGACGCGGTCGACGGCACCGGCGGCCACGAAGGCACCGGCGAGCGTCGGCCCGCCTTCGAGGAGCACGGATCGCACACCGCGGGCGTGCAGTTCGGCGAGCAGCGCGTCGATGTCGAGGCCGCCCGGGGCGCTCGACGGCGCGCGGTGCGCGGCGGGGGCGGCCGGGCGCTGCGCGCGGTAGGCGCCGCCGCTGGCGGTGAAGCGGTGTTCGAGGCGGGCCTCTTCGTCGTCGGCGTCCGGTCGCCCGGACGGCGCCGACGCGTCGGCGCCGTTCCCGGCCGCGCGCGGGGGGCGCGGGGCGCGCTCGACGTACGGCAGGTTCTCGGCGTCCGCGTGCTCGTCCGCGTACGGCAGATGCACCGTCTCCACGCCGGGCAGCGGCTCCACGCCCTCCGCGACGGCCACCAGCGTGGGCGCCGCGTCGTCCAGGACCCGGGCGCCCGGCCGCACGGCGGTGCCGTGGGTGTCGACGACGACCCGCAGCGGCTGGGCGGCGCCCTCGACGCCGCGCACCGCGAGGTGCGGGTCGTCGGCGCGCTGGGTGCCGGAGCCGACGACGACGGCGTCGCACTCGGCGCGCAGCCGGTGCACGTCGGCGCGGGACGCGGCGGAGCTGATCCAGCGGCTGGTGCCGTCGGCGGCGGCGATGCGGCCGTCGAGCGTGGCCGCGTACTTCCAGGTGACGTGCGGGCGGCCGGTGCGGACCGAGGTGAGCCAGGCGGCGTTGACCGTCTCGGCCTCCTCGGCGAGCAGGCCGGACTCGACGTCGACGCCGGCCGCGCGCAGGGTGGTGGCGCCGCCGGTCGCGTCGGGGGTGGGGTCGTCGACGGCGTACACGACGCGGGCGATCCCGGCGTCGAGGAGGGCCTGGGCGCAGGGGCCGGTGCGGCCGGTGTGGTTGCAGGGTTCGAGGGTGACGACGGCGGTGCCGCCGCGGGCCTTCTCGCCGGCCGCGCGCAGGGCGTGCACTTCGGCGTGCGGTCCGCCCGCGCGCTGGTGGTAGCCCTCGCCGACGGTGTCGCCTCCCGCGTCGAGGATGACGCAGCCGACGACGGGGTTGGGGCTCGTGAACCCGAGTCCGCGCGCGGCGAGCGCGACGGCGCGTCGCATGGCGATTGTTTCGGCTGCGGTGGCCACCGGGTCCTCCTGCCTCTTCGGGCACGGACTCCGGGGCTGTCGATGACGACGACACGTACGAGCGGAGAACACCGGCATGGATCGTCGCCGGGGTCGCCGGACGTCGAAAGAGACCGGTCCTCTGAGGAACCGAGCCATTACGACGAGGCGACACACATGACACATGTGTCCGCTCGCCGCGCACTGCCTCCCATCCGGACTTTCACCGTCGGTCCAGGAGTTTCACCTGGTCAACCGACCGCTGGAGGCGGCCGGGTCGCGGACTGTAACCGCCGGTTCGGAATTACACCGACCCCGGAGTGCGCTGCTACTGGTACCCGACCAGTGTGCCACGCCTGGTCACAGCCGTGCAGGGGAGATCCTGTGGGCTGGCTCACAGGCATCCACCCCCTCCCGCGACCCCTCCTTACCGCACCCCCGGGCGCATCGGGTCCCGAAAAGAGGATTGGTACATACCTATTGACGCACTGGTCTAGTCCTCTTAACGTCTGCGTCACTCCGAGGAGAGGCCCGCCCGGTGTGCGCACGCCGTGGGCCGCCGTCCCCGTTCGTTGTGCGACACCGAGCCTCCCCAGGAGGAACCGACGTGCCCACCCCCACCCGAGCGAGAGCCACGCTCCTGGCAGCCGGCGCAGCGGTCGCCGGACTGCTGATGAGCACCCTCGCCGCGACCACCTCGCACGCCGCCGACAACGAGTCCTGCCGTCCCGACGGCCTCTACAAGACCCCCGGCGTCGACGTCCCCTACTGCTCCGTCTACGACGCCGACGGCCGCGAGAAGATGGGCGCCGACCACCAGCGCCGCGTGATCGGCTACTTCACCGGCTGGCGCACCGGCAAGAACGGCGAGCCCGCCTACCTCGCGTCCGACATCCCCTGGGACAAGGTCACCCATCTCAACTACGCCTTCGCGCACATCGGGAGCGACAACAAGATCTCCGTGGGCGGTGACGGCGAGAAGAACGCCGCCACCGGAATGACCTGGCCGGGCGTCGCGGGTGCGGAAATGGACCCCGCGTACTCCTACAAGGGTCACTTCAATCTGCTGAATAAGTTCAAGAAGAAGCACCCGAACGTCAAGACCATGGTCTCCGTGGGCGGTTGGGCCGAGACCGGCGGCTACTTCGGCGACGACGGCAAGCGCGTGGACTCCGGCGGCTTCTACTCGATGGCCACCAACGCGGACGGCTCGGTGAACCAGGCGGGCATCGAGACCTTCGCGGACTCCACCGTCGCGTTCATCAAGAAGTACGGCTTCAACGGCGTCGACATCGACTACGAATACCCGACGACGATGAAGGACGCGGGCAACCCGCTGGACTGGCAGCTCGCCAACGGCCGCCGCGCGGGCCTGGTCAAGGGCTACGCGATCCTCATGAAGACGCTGCGCGAGAAGCTGGACCGGGCTGGTGCCGCCGACGGCAAGCACTATCTGCTGACCGTGGCCGCGCCGTCGTCCGGATACCTGCTGCGCGGCATGGAGACCTTCCAGGTCCAGAAGTACCTGGACTACGTCAACATCATGTCGTACGACCTCCATGGCGCCTGGAACGAATACGTCGGCCCGAACGCCTCCCTCTACGACGACGGGAAGGACGCCGAACTCGCTGCGGCGGGGGTGTACGGCAGCCAGCAGTACGGCGGGGTCGGATATCTCAACACCGACTGGGCCTATCACTACTTCCGCGGTTCGATGCCCGCGGGCCGCATCAACATCGGCCTGCCGTACTACACCCGCGGTTTCAAGAATGTGCAGGGCGGCACGGACGGGCTCTGGGGCAAGGCGGCGTCGACCGACTGTCCGGCCGGTTCCGGGCTGACCAAGTGCGGTGACGGCGCCGTCGGCATCGACAACCTGTGGCACGACAAGGACGACAAGGGCAAGGAGTCGCCCGCCGGGTCGAACCCGATGTGGCACGCCAAGAACCTGGAGAAGGGCGTCGTCGGCGACTACGTCACCAAGTACGGCTTCCCCGCCGACACCAAGCTCACCGGCACCTACGCGCGCAAGTACGACTCGACGCTCGTCGCGCCCTGGCTGTGGAACGCCGAGAAGAAGGTGTTCCTGTCCACCGAGGACGAGCAATCGGTGAAGGCCAAGGCCGACTACGTGGTCGACAAGGGCATCGGCGGCACGATGGTGTGGGAACTCGCCGGTGACTACACGTACAACTCCGCCAAGGGGCAGTACGAGATCGGCGACACGCTGACCACGGCAATGTACGACAAGTTCAAGTCGGCATCCCCGTACGGCGCGAAGGTCGCGGGCAAGGACCTGCCCGCCAAGGCCGTCGACATCGGCGTGGAGTTCGGGGACTTCAAGCTCGGCGACTCCAACTACCCGATCACGCCCAAGCTGAAGATCACCAACAACACGAAAACGACCCTCCCGGGCGGCACAGAGTTCCAGTTTGACTACTCGACCTCGGCTCCCGCCAACGCGTCCGACCAGTCCGGCTTCGGCACGAAGGTGATCAGCACCGGGCACACCGGCACCAACGTCGGCGGCCTCAAGGGCGACTTCCACCGGGTCTCGCTGAAGCTGCCCGCCTGGCAGACGCTGGCGCCCGGGGCGTCCGTGGACCTGTCGTTCAACTACTACCTGCCGGTGTCGACCCCGTCGAACTGGACGGTGAACATCGCCGGGACGACCTACGGGCTCGCCGGTGACCTGGCGCGCGGCACGACCGTGGTCGAACCCGGCACGGGCACCGGGCCCACCGACCCGCCGGACCCGACCGATCCGCCCGGCAAGTGCACCGCGCCCGCGTGGAGCACGTCGTCCGAGTACGGCTCCGGGACGACCGTGTCCCACAAGTCGCACACCTGGAAGTCCAAGTGGTGGACGAAGGGCGAGGAGCCCGGCACCACCGGCACCTGGGGCGTGTGGCAGGACCTCGGCGCCTGCTGACCCTCCGACCGGCGACCGCCCGGCCACGGCCCCGCGGTGCCCCGGACGGCTCCCCCCACGAACGCCCGGCGGCGGGTGAACCTGCCCTTGCCCCGCCGCCGGGCCCCGGCAAGCCCGGCCCGGACCGCCCCGAAGGCGGCCGGGCCGGTGGGCGTTCCTGGCGGCCCGGGCCCCCGTCACCCCCCAGGCGCGAAGAGTTCGTCCTGGGCCGCGTCCCGTGCCGTAAGCAGTGCGCCCCGCAGCACCGCCGCGCCGCCCAGCGCGCTGGCCCGGACCTCGGTCGGCAGGGGGGACATCGCGGCCACCCGCTCCCCCACCCGCCCCGCGAGGACCTCGCCGCCCGCGCGCCCCAACTCGCCGCCGAGCACCACGCATCCGGGGTCGAGGACGGCCACGACGGACGCCGCGCCGATGGCCACGCGGTCGGCGAGGGCGTCGAGGAACGGGGTGTGGCCGGACGCGACGGCGTGCCGGACCAGCGCGGCCGCGGGCAGTTCGCCCGGCTCGGGCGTCACCTTCAGGCCGTGGTCGGCGGCCAGGTCCTCGACCGCCGCCGACCCGGCCAGCGAGTGGAAGCCGCCGTCGCAGGCGGTCGCGGACGGCAGCCCTCCGGTGCCGGGGACGGGCAGGAAGCCGATCTCGCCGGTGCCGCCGGAGGCACCGCGGCGCAGGGTGCCGTCGAGGACGACGGCGGCGCCGGTGCCCGCGCCGAGCCAGAGCAGCACGAACGTGTCGCGGTCGTGCGCGGCGCCGTCGCGCTGCTCGGCGCGGGCGGCGAGGTTGGTCTCGTTCTCCACCAGGACGCGGGCGGGCAGCCGTTCGGTGAGGGCGGCGACGAGGCTCCGGTGCCAGGTGGGCAGGCCCGCCGAGTCGCGCAGGTCGCCGGTGGCCGGGTCGATGAGGCCGGGCGCGCCGACGCCCACCGTGTGCAGCCTGCTCGCGCCGCCCGCCCGCGCCGTGCGCTCGACGAGGGCCACGGCCCGCTCGACGGCGGGGCCGGTGCCGGTGCCGCCGCCGATCGGCACGGTCGCCTCGGCGAGCTGCGCGCCGAGCAGATCGGCCACGACCACGGACACGCTCTCGGTGCGCACGTCGAGCGCGGCCAGATGGGCCCGGTCGGCGACTATCCCGTAGAGGCGGGCGTTCGGGCCGCGGCGGCGCTCCCCGGTCTCGCCCACCACCGTGATCAGACCGGAGCCCTGGAGCCGTTCGACGAGGTCGGCGACGGAGGGCCGGGACAGGCCGGTGAGCTGCTTCAACTGTCCCGCCGTCAAGGGCCCTTCGCGCTGCAGCAGACGCAGCGCGAGCCGGTCGTTGATGGCCCGAGCGGTGCTCGGAGATGCGGGCATGGCGGGATCCTTCCACAGCGCTCCGGTCGGTCCGCCCTCCATCGAGGAGAGGCCACTTTCCGGACGCGCGCGATATTCGGTTCCCCGGCCCTCTTTTATCAGGCAGGGTTCCTGATAGTTTACTGCGGCGGTTCCGAACGGGACCGTGGAGGGGTGGAGCGGATGAGTGAGCAGCACCAAGTGGGGCAGGAGAAACGGCGGTTGAGCCGGGCCCGGATCGCCGTCGCGGTGATCTTCTGCGTGCACGGCTCGGTCGCCGGGTCGTTCGCGACTCGGGTGCCGTGGATCCAGGACCACACGGACATCAGCGCGGGCCTGCTCGGCCTGGCGCTCGCCTTCCCGGCGATCGGCGCCTCCGTGGCGATGCCGCTCGCGGGCTGGGTGAGCCACCGCTTCGGCGCCCGGACGGCGCTGCGCGGGCTGCTCGCCCTGTGGACGCTCGCGCTCACCCTGCCGTCGCTCGCGCCGAACCTGGTCACGCTCTGCGCGGCGCTGTTCGTGTACGGCGCGACATCGGGCATGGCGGACGTCGCCATGAACGCGCTCGGCGTCGAGATCGAGCAACGCATGGACAAGTCCATCATGTCCGGTCTGCACGGCATGTGGAGCGCGGGCGCCCTGATCGGCTCGGCGGGCGGCACGATCGCCGCCCATCTGCACGTCGACGCCCGCGTGCACCACGTCTTCGCCGCAGCGGTGCTCACCGTGCTCGGCCTGATCGCCTGTCAGGGCGTGCTCGACCTGCGCAGCGCGCCCGAGGAGGAGGCGCCGCCGCGGTTCGCGCTGCCGCCGAAGTCGGCGCTGCTCATCGGCGCGGTCGGCTTCTGCGCGGTGTTCGCGGAGGGCGCCAGCCTGGACTGGTCGGCGGTGTACCTCAAGGACGTGCTCGACTCCTCCGCGGGCCTGGCCGCCGCGTGCACGACCGGCTTCACGCTCACGATGGCCATCGCGCGGTTCGCGGGCGACAAGGTGGTCGACCGGTATGGCGCGGTCCGCACGGTGCGGGCGGGCGGGGCGTGCGCCGCGCTCGGCGGGCTGCTCGTGGTGACGGCGCAGCACGCGGCGATGGCCATGACCGGGTTCGCGCTCATGGGCCTCGGCATCGCGGTCGTCGTCCCGCTGGCGTTCGCCGCGGCCGGGCGCAGCGGCACGAACCCCAGCCAGGCCATCGCGGGCGTCGCCACCATCACGTACACCTCCAGCCTGGTCGCCCCGTCGGCGATCGGCGCGCTCGCCGACGCGACCAGCCTGGTGGCGTCCTTCTGCCTGGTCACGGCGCTGGCCTGTGGGCTCATGGCGTTCGCGGGGGTGCTGCGCACGGAGGGCCGCCCGGCGCCGTCGGTGCGGGCCGGTTCGGCGGAGGCGGAGGCGGCACCGGCGGACCGCAAGTCCTGACGGGCCCGCGAGTCCCCCCAGCCTCGCCATCCCCGCGAGCCCCGGAGCACTCAACCGGGCGCCCCCGGGCGGGAGTCGACACTCCCGCCCGGCGCCACCCCGCGGCCCCCGCGCCTCACCCCGCGATCGAGTCCAGTTGCTCGGCCGCCGGACGCAGCTCCCACAGGTCCCCGCCGGGCGGCCGCTCCAGCTTCGGCACGGCGGCCTTCGCTGCGGCCGACCCCGCGTCGGCGGCGGCGCGCACGACGTCGCTCGCCGCGTAGCGCAGGAACCCCAGCTCCGGGTGCGGCCACTTCGCCGCGCCGGTCGCGGCGGGCAGCAGATAGTCGACCGCCTTGACGAGGCTCTGCCCGTCCGGGCCCCGGTACGCCCACAGGTCCACGCCCACGTGCCTGCCGATGTCGGCGAGGCGCGTGTACGCCACCAGGTCGAACGTCGAGTAGTGCCAGCTGCGGGTGCGCGTGAGCTCCTGCGGCTGGCTGCCGTCGGCGGCGATCTGCGGGTCGATGCGCTGGGCGCGGGCGTTCAGGACGGTCCTGCGGGCCAGCGCCTTGTCGCCGTTGGCGTAGGCGAGGGCGGCGAGCTGCATGTCGTAGAAGGTGCCGTGGTTGTTCTTCGCGGCGGCCTCGTCCTTGCCGAACTGGCTGTCCACCAGCCACTTCTGGAAGCTCTTGGTCCAGGAGCGCATCTTCGCACGGTCCGACGAGGTCCAGCCCGGGGCGCCCGTGCCGAGGATCGCGAGGGCGTCGACGACGGAGGTGTACGACTGCGAGAAGTCGATGATGCCGATGGCGCGGCCGTCGTACTTGCAGGGGATGAACTGCCCGTGGTTCAGGTTCGGGTTCATCCGCGTCGCCGGGTCGAGGAACCAGGTGCGCAGGACCTTCGCGGCGTGCTCGGCGTACTTCCTGTCGCCCGTGTAGTACCAGGCGAGGGACAGCTCGTAGGCCGAGTCGAAGACGTTTTCCACGTCTCGGCGGTCGGTGCCGGTGTCGACCTCCGGGTTGCGCTCGCCGTCGCGCTGCTCGTACGGACACCCCCAGGGGTTGTCCGGAGTCCTCGGCTCGGTCGGCCACCAGTAGGGGGCCTGGCTCAGATAGTCGTGCGGGTCGCCGCTCGGTGCGGGCTTCGGCTTGTCGACGACCGTCCAGGGGCCCTTGCCGAGCCACTTGTCCGCGCGTGCCGTCAGGTGGCCCAGGGCCTCGCGGAGTCGCGGGTCGCCCCGGTCGAGCCGCCGCTTGGCGTCGGCCAGGCGCTCGCCGTCCAGGACGGCGGTGTCAGGGGCCTTCGGCTTCGCGGCCGCGGCCACCGGAGGCGGGCCTTGAGCCGGAGTCGCCGGCAGTGCCGTCACCAGGACGGCGGCGACGGCGGCCGTGGCGGTGAACAGGGCGCCTATGCGGGTACGGGCGCTCATCACGCTCCCATCAGATATGTGAACTCTGTTCAGTGACTTGGCCATGCCAACGTACCGGAAGCGCGCCGGAAAGGAGCCACCCTTACGTCGCACTAACATGTCGACGCTGATCGTCGACATGACGACACGGCCCGTCCCTGCGACGACACGGCTCGTCCCCGCGCACAGAAAGCGAACTCACCATGGATCTCGGCGTGCGCTGGAGACTGCACGGCGACGGGCGCACCCCCGCGCCCGGAGCCGTCGTCCGCCCCGATGAACGGCTCTCCTGGCCCCGCACCTTCGGGCTGGGTGCCCAGCACGTGGTCGCGATGTTCGGGGCGTCGTTCGTCGCGCCGGTCCTGATGGGCCTCGACCCGAACCTCGCGATCATGATGTCGGGCGTCGCGACGGTCATCTTCCTGCTCGCCACGCGCGGCCGGGTGCCCAGCTACCTCGGCTGTTCCCTGTCCTTCGTGGGCGTGGCCGCGGTGATCCGGGCGCAGGGCGGGTCGAGCGCGACCGTCACGGGCGCGGTGCTCGTGGTCGGCGCGGCGCTGTTCGTCGTGGGGCTCGCGGTACAGCGGTTCGGCGCGCGGATCATCCACGCCGCGATGCCGCCGATCGTCACGGGCGCGGTGGTGATGCTGATCGGCTTCAACCTGGCGCCGGTCACGGCCGCGACCTACTGGCCGCAGGATCAGTGGACCGCGCTGTGCGTGATGCTGTTCACCGGTCTGGCCGTGGTGTGCCTGCGCGGATTCTGGTCGCGCGTCGCGATCTTCCTGGGCCTGATCTTCGGGTATGCGCTGTCCTGGGTGCTCGACTCCGTCTTCGGCAAGATCCACTCGCAGGACGGCTCCGGCCAGGTCACCGACCACTGGCGCCTCGATCTGTCGGCCGTCGGGAACGCGGACTGGATCGGTCTGCCGTCCTTCCACGGGCCGAGCTTCGAGTGGTCGGCGATCCTGGTGGCGCTGCCCGTCGTGATCGCCCTGGTCGCCGAGAACGCCGGACACGTCAAGGCCGTAGGCGAGATGACCGGCGACTCCCTGGACGACAAGCTCGGCACCGCGATCTCCGCCGACGGTGCCGCGTCCGTGCTCTCCACCGCGGTCGGCGGCCCGCCCAACACGACGTACTCCGAGAACATCGGCGTGATGGCGGCGACCCGCGTCTACTCCACCGCCGCGTACTGGGCGGCCGCCGCCTTCGCCCTGCTCTTCGGCCTGTGCCCGAAGTTCGGCGCGGTCGTGGCCGCGATCCCCGGCGGTGTCCTCGGCGGCATCACCGTCATCCTGTACGGCATGATCGGGCTGCTCGGCGCGCAGATCTGGATCAACGCCGACGTGGACCTGCGCAATCCGCTGAACCTGGTCCCGGCCGCCGCGGGCATCATCATCGGCGTCGGCAACGTCTCGCTGAAGTTCACCGACAACTTCTCGCTCAGCGGCATCGCGCTCGGCACGATCGTCGTCATCACCGGCTACCACGTGCTGCGGGCGTTCGCCCCCGCCCACCTCAAGTCCCAGGAACCGCTGCTGGATTCGGGCACGTCCACGTACGACGACGCGGACGACACGCACAAGGACTCGGACGGGTTCCCTCGTTCTGGGTAAGCGCGAGCCCGGCGCGCCCGGGTGCCGCGCCGGGGCTGGGACCCTGCCCCCATGGCCCAGTCCGAGCGGATCGCCGAGCGCGCCCACCCCGTGCGCGAGGACAGCGGAACCGGCCGCCTCGCCGAGGGCGGCGTCGACGGCGTCCTCGCGCGGATGCGCGCCCTCGACGCCACGTGGCCGCGCCGCGACGGCGTCGCCGTCTTCAACCGCGTGTATCTGGCGGTCACCCAGGAGGTCGGCCGGAGCGTCGCGGCGGGCGCGTTCGACGACGTCAGGGCGGCGGTCACCCTCGACGTCCGGTTCGCCGAGCGCTATCTGCGGGCCGTGGACACCGCGGCGGCCGACGGGCACCCGCCCGCCTGCTGGCGCCCCCTGTTCCAGTTGCGCCGCCACCCCGGCGTGCGCGGCCTGCAGTTCGCGCTCGCGGGCATCAACGCCCACATCGGCCACGACCTGGCCCTCGCCGTCGTGGACACCTGCCACAGCCTCGGCTGCGCGCCGACCGACCTGGAGGACGAGTTCGACCACGTGGGCGACATCCTGGTCTCGCTGGAGGAACGCATCCGCGAGGACCTGATGCCGGGCCCCGACCTCTTCCAGGTCGCCGACCCCCTCACCCACCTGCTCGGCTCCTGGAGCCTGGACCGCGCCCGCGACGGGGCGTGGTCGGCGGCGCGCGCCCTGTGGGCCCTGCGCGACTTCCCGGGCGTGGCGGAGGAGATGCGGGCCCGCCTGGACGACACGGTGGGGCTTGTGGGCCGGATGCTGCTCACGCCTCTGCCGGACTGATCCCGCGGCGGGCTAGCGTGTGCGGGACCTGCCCCGGACCCCCAGGAGCTGTCGTGCCCTCTTGCCGACTCGGCCTCGGCCTGCCGCAGATGAAGCACTTCACCATCGGACGCGATGTCCCGCAGGTGGCGCGCGCCGCCGAGGAGACCGGGTTCGACAGCCTCTGGGTCTTCGAGCGCGTCCTGTTCCCCGATCCCCCGACCCAGGGCCTGTGGGGCATCCCGGGCAGGCCCTGGCCGGACACCTACCGCTCGGTCGCCGACCCCCTGGTCACGCTCACGCTCGCCGCCGCCGTCACCGAGCGGGTGCGCCTCGGCACCAGCGTCCTGGTGGCGCCCCTGCACGTGCCGTTCCAACTGGCCCGCTCCCTGGCCTCGTTGGACGCGGCGAGCGGCGGCCGGGTGGTCGCGGGCCTCGGCACGGGCTGGTCCCTCGACGAGTACGCGGCGGCGTCGGTGGCGCCGTACGAGCGGCGCGGCGCGGTCCTCGACGAGACGCTCGACGTGTGCCGGGCGGTGTGGGGCCCGGACCCGGTCGCGTACGAAGGGCCCGAGGGGACGCTGACGACGATCGCCCCGTCCGAGGTGGGCCCGAAACCGGCCCGCCCGATCCCGGTCCTGCTGCCCGCCAACAGCCCGCGCTCCGCCCGCAGGCTCGTGGACCGCGCCGACGGCTGGATGCCGGGCGCCGCGGGCCCCGCGCGCCTCGCCGAGGAGTGGCGGCGGCTCACGGACCTGGCCGCCGAGCGCGGCCGCACGGCCCCGATCCAGAGCGTCCTGCGGGCGAACGCGCGCTATACGCCGAAGCCGTACGACGGCCCCGACCGCGCCCCCTTCCTGGGCAACGCCGAGCAGATCGCCGAGGACCTGGTGGCGCACGCCGCGGCCGGGGTGGAGGAGATCCTCGTCGACCTCCAGGCGAGCGCCCGGGACGCGCGGGAGCTGACCGACGTGGCCGCCGCGGTGCACGCGGCGGCCAGGGAGGCCGGGCTCTGAGGGCTTCCCTCAGCCTCGCGGGCTGAGGGCTCCCCCTCCGCCTCGCGGTCAGTCCTCCGGCAGCTCCACCGGCGCGATCTCGTCGTACAGGTCGCCGGGGCCGGGGTTGGTCGCGTCGGTGGCGCCGCCGAAGTGGTGCATGACGCCCCACACGGCGTTGAGGGCGGTCTGGATGGCGCCCTCGGCCCAGCCGGCCGTCCAGGAGATGTCGTCGCCCGCGAGGAAGATGCCGCGCTTGTCCGCGGGCAGGTGCTCCTGCATGAAGTGGGTGAACAGCCGCCGCTGGTAGCGGTAGTGGCCCGGCAGGTTGGCCTTGAAGGCGCCCATGAAGTAGGGCTCGTTCTCCCAGGAAACGGTCACCGGATTGCCGATGATGTGCTTCCTGATGTCGACCTTCGGGTAGATCTCGCCGAGCGACTTGAGCATGACCTCCATGCGCTCGTTCGCCGACAGCGGCAGCCACTTCAGGCTGTCGTCGCACCAGGTGTAGGAGAGGCAGATGACGGCGGGCTTGTCCGGGCCGTCGTCGAGCAGGTAGGTGCCGCGCGTCATCCGGTCGGTGAGCGTCATCGACATGACGTCACGGCCGGTCTGCTCGTCCTTGTCCAGCCAGAACGGCCGGTCGACCGGCACGAACAGCTTGGAGGACTCCATGTAGTGGGTCCGCTCCATCGCCGTCCAGTGGTCGATGGGGAACAGCGAGTCGTCGCACTCGATCTTGGAGAGCAGCAGCCAGGACTGGGCAGTGAAGATCGCCGCCCGGTAGGTGCGGATGTCGCCGGAGGCGTCGGTGACCGTGACACGGTTGCCCGCGGTGCGGTGCAGCCGGGTGACGGCGGGCTTGGGCTCGCCGCCCTCGTGCAGCGCGCTCAGGGAGGTGCCGAGCGGCCAGTGCACGATCTTCTGCGGCTCGCGGTCCCACAGGCGCAGCGGGAGCTGCTGGGAGCCGCCGACGATGCCGCGGTGGTGGTCGTCGGCCTCGGTGTAGACGACGCGCAGGATCTCCAGGATGGAGTTCGGGAAGTCGGTGTCCCAGCCGCCGGTGCCGAAGCCGACCTGGCCGAAGATCTCGCGGTGCCGGAAGGACTTGAAGGCCTCGGACTCGCAGAGGAAGCCGTAGAAGGTCTGGTTGTCGAGCTTCTCGACGAGCTTCGACCAGATCTCCCGGATCTTCGGCACATCGCGCTCGCGCAGGGCGCGGTTCATGTCGGAGAAGTCCGCGCCCTCCTCGAGACAGGCGTTCCAGGCGTGCATCACGTCGCGGTAGACCTGCGGCAGGTCGTCGACGGTGGTGGCGTAGTGCGACTCGCCCTTGAGGTCCACGACCGTCGAGGGGGTCGCCTCGGCGAGCGGATTGGGGAACGCCTTGGTCTCCAGGCCCACCAGGTCGATGTAGTGCTGGAGCGCCGTCGAGGACGGCGGGAAGCGCATCGCGCCCATCTCGGCGGTCAGCTCGTCCGTGCCTGTGCCCTCGAAGCCGACGGTGCGCAGCCGCCCGCCGATCTGGTCGGCCTCGTAGACGACGGGCTTGAGGCCCATCTTCATCAGTTCGTACGCGGCCACGATGCCGGAGAGGCCACCGCCGATGACGGCGACTTCGGCGCCGTGCTCGGTCGCGGGTATCTGGCCGAGGCCCGCGGGGTGCGCGAGGAAGTCGTCGTACGCGTAGGGGAAGTCCGGCCCGAACATGGTGATGGGCGGCTGGGCGTCGGTGTGCTGGACGGCTGTGGGCACCGTGGACGTCATGGGGTACGGACTCCTTGCACAGTACGGAAGAGGTGGTGCGGGCGGGCTTCGCCCTCGGCGGCCTCGCGGCCCGGCCGGTGCGGGTCAGGCCTGGACGAGGGGTCCGTACAGGCCGGGGCGGCGGTCGCTCAGGTAGGGGTTGGCCTCGCGGGACGCGGCGAGGAAGGCGGGGTCGGCGTCGGCGAGCACCAGTTCCTCGCCGCGCCCGGCTCGCGCCCGGGCGATCCCGTCGGGACCGGCGAGCGTGGACAGGCCGACGAACTCGAACTCGCCCTCGGGGCCGACGCGGTTCACGTAGGCGACGTACATCTGGTTCTCGAAGGCGCGCACCGGCACGACGGACTCGGCGACGAACTGGAACGGGTGCATCTGCGCGGTCGGGACGAGCAGGAGGTCGGTGCCCGCGAGGGCGTGGGCCCGTACGTTCTCCGGGAACTCCACGTCGTAGCAGATCATCAGGCCGATCCGGACGCCGTCGAGGTCGGCCTGGACGACGGCCTGCTCGCCGGGCGTGAAGTGGTCGCGCTCGAAGCAGCCGAAGAGGTGGGTCTTGCGGTAGTTCGCGAGGCGGGTGCCGTCCGCGCCGATGAGCTGGACGGAGTTGAAGACGTCGGCGTCCGCGCGCTCCGGGTAGCCGTAGGCGACGGCGAGGCCGTGGCGTACGGCGATGTCGGCCACCGCGTCCGCCGCGTCGCCGTCGGCGGGCTCGGCGAGGCGGGGCACGTCGTCGCCGATCGCGTACCCGGTCAGGAACATCTCGGAGGTCACGAGCAGCCGTGCCCCGGCCGCCGCGGCCCGCTCCGCCGCCTCGTCCAGGACCTTGAGGTTGGCGGCTACGGAGCCGGGACGTCCCGAGCTCTGGAGCAGGGCTGTGCGCAGCGGCGACATGGCTGACCTCGGGGCGTGCGTAGGGAGACGGGCGGGCGTCAGGGGTTCGCAAAGACGGTACGTTCCGCGGCCGTGACCGGGCAAGGCGCGACCGTTGCACCCCTCTGGGCGATTTGTTGCGCGTGCGGCGGCGGAGGCGACGATTCGTTGCGTGCCGCGCCGGGCGGCGTGTCCACCTGCGGGCGCACCCCGCGCCGCGGTCCCTCCCCCGCGCGGCGGAAGGACAGAGCAGCCCGTGGCCGGACGCCTCCGACCCCCCTGCCACGGGATCGTGATCTCACCCGGAAACGCCGGGAGAACGGCCTGAACGAACGGAGGCTCCCCGTGAGCCGCAACGCCTTCACCCCCACCCGTGTCGCCGTCCTGGGCGCCGCGCTCCTGCTCACCGCGGGCGCGGCGGGCGTCGCCGTGGCATCCGGCGAGGACGTGACGCACCCCGGCCGGCGGATCGCCGCTCAGGACGCCCCCGCCGCGAAGGGCTCGGCGGCGGCCGAGGCGAAGACGCGCGAGGCGGCCGCGCTGACCGGCAAGGCCAAGATGTTCCGCAAGACCACCGAGGACGTGACGTTCACGTTCGACGCGCATCTGGCCAAGCGGCACAACGGCGACCCGCGCAAGGCCACCGGCACCTTCGAGTTCGTGCACCTGGACAAGCCGGGCGGCAAGGGCGGCTGGGCCAAGGGCCGGATCGACTGCCTGGTGACGGGCGGCAAGGTGGCGTCCGCGACCGGCATCATCACCGAGACCAGCGACGGCCTGATGGAGAAGGTCAAGGGCGGCCGCGTCGGCTTCAGCGTCCACGACAAGGGCCCGGGCAAGCTGGACCGCCTCGGCTACAGCTGGGGCGCGACGGGCGGCCCCACCGGCGACAAGAAGCTGCCGAAGTGCAACAGCCTGGCCCCCTTCGAGACGGTCAAGAAGGGCACGGGCGACTTCCGCGTGACGCCGTGGAACCTGCCGTACCCCACGAACTAGGCCGGTCCGGCCACCTCCACGGGGGTGGGGTGGCCGCTCCCCCATGAACGGGCCGCCCGCTCTGCCACGGACAGAGCGGGCGGCCTGCTCGCGTCGGCCCGTCGGACAGGCCCTAGGCGGGCGACCCGGAGGAGAACCTCCGCATGAGCGGCGAAAGCACAAGGACGGACTTGGTCCGCTCCACGAACGGCTCCCCCGCGATCCGCTCCAGGACCCGCTCGAAATGCCGCATGTCCGCGGCGAAGACCTGGACGATCGCGTCCGCCTCACCGGTGACGGTGGAGGCGGACGCGATCTCCGGGTACCGCTCCAGACCCCGCTGGATCGCCTCGGGCGAGGTGTTCCGGCGGCAGTAGATCTCGATGAACCCCTCGGTCTCCCAGCCGAGCGCGGCCGGGTCCACCCGGACGGTGAAGCCGGTGATCGCTCCGGTGGCCCGCAGCCGGTCCACGCGCCGCTTCACGGCGGGCGCGGACAGGCCGACGAGCTGGCCGATGTCGGCGTAGGAGCGGCGGGCGTCCTCGGCGAGGGCGTGCACGATGCGTTCGTCGAGATCGTTCAGTCGCACAGGGGGTCGTTCACTTCTCTGCGTGTCACTTCACCGCGGGGACCTCGGGGGTCTCGGCGGTCTCCAGACGGGAGCGGCGCATCCCGTACAGGAAGTAGAACACGAGGCCGACGGCCATCCAGACACCGAAGACGACCCAGGTGACCGAGTCGAGGTTGAACATGTTGTACGCGCAGAAGCCGAAGCCGAGCACCGGGAAGAGCCAGCCGAAGGGCACCCGGAACGTGCGGTTCATGTCGGGCCGGGTGCGGCGCAGCACGATCACGGCGATGTTGACCAGGCCGAAGGCGAAGAGCGTGCCGATGCTGGTGGCGTCGACGAGCTTGCCGAGCGGGATCACCGAGGCGAGCGCGCCGCAGAAGAGGGACACGATGACGGTGTTCACGCGGGGCGTGCCGGTCTTGCCGCTGACCTTGGCGAACTTCTTGGGCACGAGGCCGTCGCGGGACATCGCGAAGAGCACGCGGGTCTGGCCGTAGAGAACGGTCAGGACGACGCTGGCGATGGAGATGACGGCGCCCGCGGCGAGCAGCGTGCCCCAGACGGTCTGACCGGTGACGTCGTTCATGATCGCGGTCAGCGACGCCTCGGAGCCCTCGAAGTCCTTCCAGTTCCAGGCGCCGACGGCGACGGCGGCGACCAGGACGTAGAGCGCGGTGACGATGATCAGCGAGAGCATGATCGCGCGCGGCAGGTCGCGCTGCGGGTTCTTGGCCTCCTCACCGGCGGTGGAGGCGGCGTCGAAGCCGATGTAGGAGAAGAACAGGCTCGCTCCGGCGGCGCTGACCCCGGCGACGCCGAGGGGCATGAAGTCGGAGTAGTTGCCGGACTTGAAGCCGGTGAAGCCGACGGCGCAGAAGAGCACGAGGGCCGCGATCTTCACGACGACCATGATCGTGTTGGCGCGCGCGGACTCCTTGGCGCCACCGAGCAGGAACACCATGGCCAGCAGCACGACGATCAGGCCGGGCAGGTTGATGATCGCACCGTCGACCTCACCGGGGGCCGCGGACAGCGCGTCCGGGATGGTGACGCCGATGGTGCCGTCGAGCAGTTCGTTCAGGTACTCGCCCCAGCCGACGGCGACGGCCGCCACCGACACGCCGTACTCAAGGACCAGGCACCAGCCGCACACCCAGGCGACGAGCTCGCCCATGGTTGCGTACGCGTACGAGTACGAGGATCCGGCGACCGGGATGGTGCCGGCCAGCTCCGCGTACGAGAGGGCCGAGAAGAGGGCGGTGAGACCGGCGATCACGAAGGAGATCGTCACGGCCGGACCGGCCTTGGGAACGCTCTCGCCGAGCACCACGAAGATGCCGGTGCCGAGTGTCGCACCGATGCTGATCATGGTCAGCTGCCACATGCCGAGGGTGCGCCGCAGCGAGCCGCCCTCACCCTGGCCGCCCTCCGCGACCAGGCGTTCCACCGGCTTGCGCCGCATCAGTCGAGTGCCGAGACCCACCGAGCCCTTGGGGCTTTGGCGGGTCTGCGGGGGTGCGCCCTGGTCGAGCACGCGCTGGCTCCTTCATCGCTGCCGGTAGAGGTGGCAGGAAGCCGCGGCAGCCCACAAGCGAAGAACGGGAGCCACCGAGCAGGCAGTCCCCGCCACGCCACGTACAGCGCCCGACTCTACGAGGCGCTGGTTCCCAACCGTAATGCAGCAACGTTGCGCATCGGCACAAGATCGTTGCGTGCGACGCGGCGATGCGCCTGTTCGTTGCGCCGTCCGTTTCGTCCGTTGCGTCGTGTCTGTTTTGTCCTGGGTTGGATGGGGAGTCGCGGAGGTGCCTCCGGTGGCCGGAAAACGCGGACGGCCCCCGCGATGAACTCGCGGGGGCCGTCCGGGCGTTGGGGTCGGGCTAGCTCCAACTGGCGTGCAGCGGCTTGCCCTCGGCGTATCCGGCGGCGCTCTGGATGCCGACGGTGGCCTTCTCTGCGAACTCCGCGAGGGACGCGGCGCCCGCGTAGGTGCAGGAGGAGCGGACGCCCGCGATGACCGAGTCGATCAGGTCCTCGACGCCCGGGCGGACGGGGTCGAGGAACATGCGGGAGGTGGAGATGCCCTCCTCGAACAGCGCCTTGCGGGCGCGGTCGTAGGCCGACTCCTCGCTGGTGCGGTTGCGCACGGCGCGGGCCGAGGCCATGCCGAACGACTCCTTGTACAGACGGCCGTTGGCGTCCTGCTGGAGGTCGCCCGGGGACTCGTAGGTGCCCGCGAACCAGGAGCCGATCATGACGTTCGACGCGCCGGCGGCCAGCGCCATGGCGACGTCGCGCGGGTGCCGGACGCCGCCGTCGGCCCACACGTGCTTGCCGAACTTCGCGGCCTCGGCGGCGCATTCGAGCACCGCGGAGAACTGCGGGCGGCCCACGCCGGTCATCATCCGGGTGGTGCACATGGCGCCGGGGCCGACGCCGACCTTGATGATGTCGGCGCCCGCCTCGATCAGGTCCCGCACGCCCTCGGCGGCGACGATGTTGCCCGCGACGATCGGCACCTGCGGGTCGAGCGCGCGCACGGCCTTGACCGCGGCGATCATCGACTCCTGGTGGCCGTGCGCGGTGTCCACGACGAGCGTGTCGACGCCCGCTTCGAGGAGCTGCTTGGCCTTGCCCGCCACGTCGCCGTTGATGCCGACGGCGGCGGCGACGCGGAGCTTGCCGTTCGCGTCCACGGCCGGGGTGTACAGCGTCGCGCGCAGGGCGCCGGTGCGCGTGAGGATGCCCGCGAGGCGGCCTTCCTTGTCGACCGCGGGCGCGTAGCGGCGGTTGGCGCCGTCCAGCTTGTTGAAGGCGTCGCGCGGGTCGATGTCCGCGTCGAGCAGCAGGAGGTCCTTGGACATGACCTCGGACAGCTGCGTGAAGCGGTCGACGCCGCTGAGGTCGGCGTCGGTGACCACGCCGACCGGCTTGTGGTCCGCGTCCACCACGACGCCCGCGTTGTGCGCCCGCTTGGGCAGCAGCGCGAGGGCGTCCGCGACGGTCTGCGTGGGGGCCAGCACGATGGGGGTGTCGAGCACGTGGTGGCGCGTCTTCACCCAGGAGATGACCTCGGTGACGACGTCGATCGGGATGTCCTGCGGAATGACGACGAGCCCGCCGCGGCGGGCGACGGTCTCGGCCATGCGGCGGCCAGCGATCGCGGTCATGTTGGCGACGACCAGCGGGATCGTGGTGCCCGTGCCGTCCGGCGACGTGAGGTCGACGCCCTGGCGCGAGCCCACGGCGGAGCGCCTCGGCACCATGAAGACGTCGTCGTACGTCAGGTCGTACGCGGGCTGGATGTCATTGAGGAAACGCACGTGCTGCTCATCCCAGTCGATCAGAGGTGGCCCCCGAACAGGACAGCCGGGGGAAAAGCACGTACTTCATTGTCCCATGCCGCGGGGATTGCGCCGCCTGGGACGATCACCCAGACGCCCCCGAACCCCCTGGTCGGATCCTCCAAGCCGGGCGCGCTCCGCTTCAGCCCGACAGCGGCCCCACGACCAGCACGACCTCAAGGCCCCGCTCCCGCCCCTGCCAGTACGTGACCGCGTCGGCGAACACCTCCTGCGCGACGGCCCAGTCGCCCGGCGCCGCCTCGGCGTACTCCCGCCACCCGGAGACGACGAGCAGCCGTCCCGGCGCCTCGGTCGTCCAGGACAGGTCGGTGAGGCAGTCCGCGAGCGCGTCCCAGTTGCGGCCGAACCAGTCCGGCAGCGTCAGCGCCCGCGCGCACCGGTCCATGAAGGCGTCCTTGTCGAGCACGCCGGTCAGATCGAGCGCGAGCGTGGCCCAGCCACTGCCGCGC
This sequence comes from Streptomyces sp. NPDC041205, assembly GCF_055591765.1. NCBI lineage: Bacteria > Bacillati > Actinomycetota > Actinomycetes > Kitasatosporales > Streptomycetaceae > Streptomyces > Streptomyces sp. NPDC041205. The sequence continues at coordinate 108,166 of NZ_JBVIZH010000006.1, forward strand.
ACGGCGTCGAGCACCGACACGGGCACGGGCCCGAGCGACTCGCCCCCGCCCTCTCCGTCGGCGTCCCGCGTGCCCACGCCCTCCTGATCCACGCCCCGCGTGCCCGTGTGCCCGTCCACGCCGTCCGCGTGGACCCGCTCCATGTCCTCACCCGCCATCACGCCCTCGCCTCCCTCATCACGTCCGCCGGACCGACCACGTCCACCACTCCCGCCACCGTCGTCACCGTGCCACCCCGCCTTCCCGGACCGCGCCGCCCCATCCCCGTAACGCCGCCGTCGTCTCCGCCGCCGTCATCTCAGCACCGCCCTGAACGACGCGTAGTGGTCGTCCGTGTAGTACGTCTCGTGCTCGCGGCCGGTCACGATGCGGCGGGCGCCGCGGTTGCGGGCGCCGGGGGTGGGGACGGTGTACTCGCGGTAGTAGCCGCGTGCGTGCCGGGGCAGTTCGCCCTCGAAGTTGCCGAAGACGGTGCCGTCCTTCTCGTACGGGAAGGGCCCGCCGTCGTCGATGAGGCGCAGCGTCCGTCGCGCCTCGGCGGGGAGGCGGGCGGCCTCGACGGTCTCCATGCCGCGCGCCCAGGCGGGGGTCTCGGCCGCGGCGCCCGGACTGCTCCGCCGGTCGGCGGCGCTCTGCCGGTCGGGGGTGTCGTTCCCCTCCGTGCCGCATCCCGCGAGCAGCACCGCGAGACAGGTCAGCAGCGCGCTCAGGAGCGCTCTGCGCAGTTGGCCGGAGGCCCGGAAGATCATGGGGCCGATGCTGCCAGCTTCCGCGCGTCGGCGCGCGCCGACGTCCACGCGCCGTCGGTCACCACCCCTGCCGTCGGCCCCCGGCTGCCCCGCCGGTATCCGACCGTCCCCGTCCCCCCGGCCCCCCGGCCGCCCCGCGTGCGCCGTACACCCCGAGCGCCGCGCGGCCCCGCGCTACTCCCCGTCCGGATCCGCCCGGTCGAGGGCCGGCCGCGGTGCCGAACCGGCGACCAGGAGCTGGTCCGCCGCCGCCGTGTCCGTGACGAGGCTCGTGACCAGGCCGGAGCGGAGCACCGCGTCGATCGCGGCCGCCTTGCGCTGGCCCCCGGCGATCGCGACGACCTCGGGGATGCGGCGCAGCCGGTCCGCCTCGACGGTGATGCAGCGCTCGCCGAGGTCGCGGCCGACCCTGCGGCCCTCGGCGTCGAAGAGGTGCGCCGACATCTCCGCGGCGACGCCGAGCGAGGCGTAGTGCGCGCGCTCCTCGTCGGTGAGCATGTCGTGGACCGTGGAGATGCCGGGCTCCCAGGAGCCGATGGACACCGCCGCGACGGTGACCTTGTCGAAGTACTCGAAGGCCCGCGCGATCCCTGTCTGATGGCGCAGCGCGGCGGCGGTCGCCGCGTCCGGAAGGAGCATCGGGGCGTAGATCGGGTGGGCGTCGCCCCCGGAGACCTGCGCGGCCCGCCGGACCGCCTCCACCGAGCCGCGCTCGGCGGTCCCTGCGTCGTACACGCCCGTCAGCTGCACGACCGTGCAGGGCGCCAGCGCGTCGAGCGCCGCCGCCATGTTGATGGTCGAGCGCCCCCAGGCGAGGCCGAGCACATCGCCCTCGTTGACCAGCTCGCCCAGGAGTCCGGCCGCGACCTCGCCGAGGTTCTCCGGGTCCGGGGAGTCGTCGATGTCCTCGGTCGCCGCCGGGGACTCGACGACGACGGCGTGCCGCAGGCCGTAGCGGGCGCGCAGCGCGTCGGAGCGCTCGGCGTCCAGCTCCGCGGGCACGCGGATCTCGATCCGTACAAGATCACGTTCGAGAGCCGTCTCCAGGACCCGCGCCACCTTGAAGCGGCTGACGCCGAACTCCTCGGCGATCTGGATCTTGGACTTGCCCTCGAGATAGAAACGGCGGGCCATGGCCGCCGCCTGCACCAGCTCCGCGGGTCCCATCCGCATGGCTGACCGACCCGCCGACATGGCCGACACGGCGCTCTCCTCACTGCTGTTCACCACATACGTACACCTGGATTCGCTGTTCATCCTTGCAGATCCGGCGTACTTGATCAGCCCTGATGGGCCGCGTTCACGTTCCCGTGGCCAAGCCGTTGGCCAAGCGGCGGCCCCGTTGTGCCCGGCCCGCGCCTCAGTGGGCGCACGCCCACCCTGCGGCACCGGTGGCCTCCTCGGCCTGGGTGCGCAGTGCACGTACCGCCTCCGCCGGGTCGTCCGCGCCGTACACCGCCGATCCGGCGACGAAGACGTCGGCGCCGGCCTCGGCGCAGCGCTCGATGGTGGTGGCCGAGACGCCGCCGTCGACCTGGAGCCACATCTCGAGTCCGTGCTTGGTGATGAGCTCACGGGTGCGGCGGATCTTGGGGAGCATGATGTCGAGGAAGGCCTGGCCGCCGAAGCCCGGCTCGACGGTCATGATCAGGAGCATGTCCAGTTCCGGCAGCAGGTCCTCGTACGGCTCGATCGGCGTCGCGGGCTTCAGCGCCATGGACGCGCGGGCGCCCTTCGCGCGGATCTCGCGCGCGAGCCGGACCGGCGCCGCGGCCGCCTCGGCGTGGAAGGTGACGGATCCCGCGCCCGCTTCGACGTACTGCGGGGCCCAGCGATCGGGGTCCTCCATCATCAGATGGCAGTCCAGCGGCGTGTCCGTCGCCCGTGCCAAAGACTCTACGACCGGCACCCCCAGGGTCAGGTTCGGAACGAAGTGGTTGTCCATGACGTCGACATGGAGCCAATCTGCGCCCTGAACGGCGCGCGCCTCCTCGGCGAGGCGGGCGAAGTCGGCGGAGAGGATGCTGGGGTTGATCTGCACGGCCATGCCCCAAGACTGCCATGCCGCGCGGCGGTTGCCCGCCCCGGTCCCGCCAAGGCCACCGCGGGGCGCCGGCCGGGGGTGAAAGCGACCTCCCCGGCCCGCGCACCGCGTGCCATGCTGTCCGTCCACCGCCAGCGCGTGGGGCAGCAGGGGGACAACCATGCCCATGTCTCGGTCTGGGACGCGGTCCGACAACAAGCGCCGGGAACGCCGAGGGGTGGCCTGGCTGGTCTGCGGGCCACGCGCCAAGTGGCTGGTCCTGGTGTTCTGGCTGATCGTGCTTGTCCTCGCCGCGCCGCTGGCCTCGAAACTCGCCGACAAGCAGGACAACACGGCGTCGTCCTGGGTGCCGCGGTCCGCGGAGTCCACCCGGGTCCTGGACACCTCGGAGGGGTTCCGGCCCGAGACCATGCCGATGGTGATCCTGTTCGCCCGCGAGGACGGCCCGCTCACCGAGCGGGACCGGTCGCGGATCGCGGACGGTGTGAGCGAGGTCAAGCAGTTGCGCTCGCACTGGATCCGCGGCGACGAGACCCGCGGCCCGACCTTCGACGAGCCCGGCGCCAGGGCGCAGGCGGCGCAGGTGTACGTGCCGCTGACGATGAGCAACGACCTCTGGAACGACCTGCCGGAAGCCGTCGACGACGTCAAGGACAAGGTGGGCGAGGGCGAGGACGGCCTGGAGGTGTACGTCACCGGGCCCGTCGGTGTCTCCGCCGACTTGTCCGAGGCCTTCGCGGAGATCGACTCGACGCTGCTGCTCACGGCGGGCGCGGTCGTCGTGGTGGCCCTCCTGATCACCTATCGCAGCCCGATCCTGCTCTTCGTTCCCCTGCTCTCGGTGTTCGTGTCCCTGTACGCGGCGCAGGCGCTGATCTATCTGCTCGCCGAGTACGCCGACCTGACCGTCAACGGCCAGAGCGCGGGCATCCTCACCGTCCTCGTCTTCGGCGCGGGCACGGACTACGCGCTGCTGCTCGTCGCCCGGTACAGAGAGGAACTGCGCCGCCACACGGACCGGCACGAGGCGATGGCCCTGGCCCTGCACCGGGCGGGTCCTGCCGTGCTCGCCTCCGGCGCCACCGTCGTCCTGAGCATGCTGGTGCTGCTGGCCGCCGAGATGAACTCCACCCGCGGGCTCGGGCCCGTCGCGGCGATCGGTGTCGCGGTCGCGGTGCTCGCGATGCTGTCGCTGTTCCCCGCGATGCTCGTGGTCTGCGGCCGCTGGCTGTTCTGGCCGCTGGTCCCCCACGAGGGCAGCGCCGACCCGGCCGACCAAGGCCTGTGGGCGCGCATGGGCCGCCGGATCGCCGCCCGTCCCCGCAAGACCTGGATCGTCACCTCGCTGGCGCTCGCCGCGCTCTCCCTCGGCCTGCTCCAGATGCGCGCGGCCGGGGTCAGCAACGAGGACTCCTTCATCAACAAGCCGGACTCGGTCACGGGCCAGGAGGTGACGGCCGACTACTTCCCCGCGGGCACCGGTGACCCGATGGTCGTCATCGCGGACAAGGCACAGGCCGACGAGGTCAGCAGCACCGTCCAGAACACCCGCGGTGTGCAGAAGGGCAGCGTCTCGGTGCCTCCGGGCACCAAGGCCGAGCACGACGGCAGGGTGCTGGTCGAGGCGATCCTCACCGACCCGGCCGACGGGAAGGCGGCCAAGGACACCGTGGAGCGGGTCCGGGACGCGGTGCACGCCGTACCGGGCGCGGACGCGCACGTCGGCGGCGGCACGGCGACGCTGCTCGACATGGACAAGGCGACCATCCGCGACGACAAGCTGGTCATCCCGCTCGTCCTGCTGGTGGTGCTGCTCATCCTCTGCGCCCTGCTGCGCGCCGTGGTCGCCCCGCTGCTGCTGATCGCGACGGTGATCCTGTCGTTCTCGGCGGCCCTCGGCATCAGCGCGCTCGTCTTCCGCCACATCTTCGACTTCCCGGGTGAGTCCACGGACTTCCCGCTGTTCGTCTTCGTCTTCCTCGTGGCGCTCGGCATCGACTACAACATCTTCCTGTCGACCCGCATCCGCGAGGAGGCCGCCCGCCAGGGCACCCGTGCCGGTGTGCTGACCGGCCTCTCCGCGACCGGGGCGGTCATCACCTCGGCGGGTCTGGTCCTCGCGGGCACCTTCGCCGCCCTCAGCACGATCCCGATGGTGCCGTTCGTCGAGATCGGCTTCGCGGTCGCGCTGGGCGTCCTGTTGGACACCTTCATCGTCCGCTCGGTCCTGGTCACGTCCCTGTTCCTGGACGTGGGCCCGAAGGTGTGGTGGCCGCACGCGCTGGCGCGCGACGAGGCCCACCAGCGGCGATGACCGGCCTCGCTGACAGGCGTTGAACCGGCCTCACCGGCGGGCGTTGAGCCGGGCGGCCTGCCGCGTCAGGTGGTCCCGCTCGGCGAGGTTGGACGCCTGGTGGGCCGCCTCGGCGTACAGCCGTGCCGCCGTCGTCAGGTCGCCGTCGCGCTCGTGGAGGTACGCGGCCACAGCGGCGTGACGCGGGACCGACTCTTCCAGCTCCTTGAGCGCCGTGAGCCCGGCGCGCGGCCCGTCGGCCTCCCCGACGGCCACCGCGCGGTTGAGCCGGACGACGGGGCTGTCGGTCAGGCGGGCGAGCTCGTCGTACCACTCGACGATCTGCACCCAGTCGGTCTCCTCGGCGGTGGGCGCGTCGGCGTGCAGGGCGGCGATGGCGGCCTGGGCCTGGAACTCGCCGAGGCGGTCGCGGGCGAGGGCCGCCTGGAGGATCCCGATGCCCTCCGCGATCGCCGTGGTGTCCCACCGGGAGCGATCCTGCTCGGCGAGCGGCACCAGGACCCCGTCGGGTGTGGTCCGGGAGGCGCGCCGGGCGTGGTGGAGCAGCATGAGGGCGAGCAGCCCCGCCACCTCGGGGTGGTCGATGGCTGCGGCGAGCTGCCGGGTGAGCCGGATGGCCTCGGCGGCGAGGTCGATGTCCCCGGAGTAACCCTCGTTGAACACCAGGTAGAGGACGCGCAGCACGGTGGCGACGTCTCCGGACCGGTCGAGCCTTCCCCAAGCTCTCGGCTTCGCTCCAGCAGGGGAGACTCCGATACCGGAGAGCGTGCGCTTGGCCCGGCTGATGCGCTGCGCCATGGTCGCCTCGGGTACCAGGTAGGCCTGGGCGATCTGGCGGGTGGTGAGGCCGCCGACGGCGCGCAGGGTGAGCGCGACGGCGGAGGACGGCGTAAGCGACGGGTGGGCGCACAGGAAGTAGAGCTGGAGCGTGTCGTCCACCGCGGTCGCGGGCCCGGGCGGGGGCTCCTCGTCGACGAGGTCCTCACGGCGGCGGCGGGCGATGTCCGACCGGGTCGTGTCGAGGAACTTGCGCCAGGCCACGGTGACGAGCCAGCCCTTCGGATCCCGCGGCTCGTCGGCCGGCCACACCCGGACCGCCTCGACCAGGGCGTCCTGCACGGCGTCCTCGGCCGCCGCGAAGTCTGCTCCGCGGCGGACGAGGATCCCGATGACGCTCGGCGTGAGGCTCCTGAGCAGGGCCTCGTTCATGGAGGGGGTCACTCCGTGACGGTGGGCGACTCGCCCAGGAACGGGCGCAGCTCCAGCCACTCGTGGATCGGCTGCCCGCCCGCTCCCGGAGCCGCCGACAGCTCCCCGGCCAGTTCGAGGGCGCGCTCGTAGCTGTCGACGTCGATCACCATCCATCCGGCGATGAGGTCCTTGGTCTCGGCGAACGGGCCGTCGGTGACGGGCGGGCGGCCCTCGCCGTCGTACCGGACGAACGTGCCACCGGGGGCGAGCGCCTGGCTGTCGACGTACTCGCCGGTCTCCTCCAGGCGGGCGGCGAAGTCGTTCATGTACGTGACGTGGGCCGTGATCTCCTCCTGCGTCCACTTGTCCATCGGCACGTGGTTCACGGACTCCGGGGCGCCGCGGTAGTGCTTGAGCATCAGGTACTTGGCCATGGTGTGCTCCTCGGTGCTTGTGCGACCTATTTTGGTCACGCTCACCTCAGGGACGGAGCCGGTCACGGCTTCTCGACATCATCCGCGAAGTCTTTTGCCCTCGTCTTCGAACGGGTCGGCTACAGGGCGTCGAGTTCGGCGTTCGCCCTGGCGGTGACGTGGGCGAGCGCGCGGGCCGCGATCTCGCGGTCGGCCTCCGGCAGGTCCCCGTACAGCCGCTCGGTCGTCTCGGACACGGCGGCCGTGAAGGCGCGCTGGACGCTGTCGCCCCGGTCGGTGAGGGAGGGCAGGGCACCCTCGACCAACCCGGCGTCGGCGAGTTCGTCGAGCAGGACGCCCGCCGCCGACTCGTCGATCTTGAGCTTCGCGGTCAGGTAGCCGACGGCCCCGGCGCGGTCGGGCCCGTCGGACACGGCCTTGAGCGCCACGGACTGGTGGAAGGTCAGCCCCGAACCGGCCAGGAGCCGGTCCCGCACGGCGGCGATCGCGTGGTACGTGATGCCGATGAGCTGGCCGTTGAGGAGGGGGGTGGAGGCGGTAGTCATGGCGTGGATCTCCTTGTGGATAGGGCGTGTTGAGGCTCCGGATGTCAAACGGAGATTTCTCCGGTTGGCGTGCCGCAACTCTAAGCGGAGAGTTCTCCGATTTTCAAGGGATAACCGGAGAAGCCTCCGCTACGTTCGCTACGCTGCTTCGCATGACCACCCCCGCCGATCGCACCGCTCGCACGGACCGCGCCGCCCGCACAGATCGCGCCGAGCGCGCCGACGCCGCCCGCAACCGCCTCCGCGTCCTCGGCGCCGCCCGGCGCCTGCTCGCGGCGGACGGCTTCGCCGAGCTGTCCCTGGACGCGGTGGCCAAGGAGGCCGGAGTCGGGGTCGGCACGGTCTACCGGCGCTTCCACAACCGGGCAGGGCTCGTCTACGCACTGATCGAGGACAACGAGACCCGCTTCCAGGAGGCGTTCGCCCGCCACTGCGAGGACGAGACCCCGTCGGCGTACGAACGACTGCGCGCCTTCCTGCACGGCATGACCGAACTCGTCGACGACAACCGGGAGTTACTGCTCCTGGCCGAGGCGAGCGCACCGGCGGGGCGCTATCACAGCACCCCCTTCCGGCGGCACCACGAGCAGATCGTCGACATGGTCGCGGAGCTCGCCCCCGGTGTGGACGCCGCCTACGTGGCGGACCTGCTCCTGATGGCGTACACGCCGGGCCTGTTCGACTTCCAGCGCACCGAGCGCGGCTGGGACGTGGACCGCATCAAGGGCGGCCTGGACGTGCTGATCGCGGGGATCGGGGCCGCGGCGCGGGCGCCACAGCCCGACCCGGCCGACCCGACCGACCCGGCCGACCCGGCCGACCCGGCCGACCAGCAGCCGTCCTAGCCGAGCACCGAGCGAGCATGCCTATGCTCGGCGCATGCCCCACGCCCTGATCCTCGGCGGTACCGGCCTCATCGGCCGCGTGGTCGCCCAGCGGCTGCTCACCGCCGGGTGGACCGTCGACGTCACCGGCCGGGACCCCCGCCGCATGCCGTCCGGGATCGCCGCCATGGGCGCACGGTTCACGGCGGCGGACCGGGCCGACGAGGATCAGCTCCGGGCCGCCCTGGGCTCGGGCGCGGACCTGCTCGTCGACTGCATCTGCTACACCGCCGCCGACGCCCGCCTCCTGCTGCCCCTGGCTGCCGACGCCACGTCCACGGCGCTGATCTCCAGCCGGGCCGTGTACGCCGACGCCGACGGCAACCACGCCAACTCCGACGTCCCACCCCGCTTCGACGGCCCCGTCCGGGAGACCCAGCCCACCGTGGCCCCGGGCGACATGGACCACCGCTCCCGGGAGGGCTACGGCCCCAACAAGGTCGCGGCCGAGCAAGTCGCCCTGGACAGCGGCCTGCCCATCACCGTGGTACGCCCTTCCCGCGTCCATGGGGTGGGCGCGGCCCGCCCGCGCGAGTGGGTCTTCGTCAAACGCGCCCTGGACCGACGCGCCGCGGTGCTGCTCGCCCACCGGGGCACCGGGGTCGTCCACCCGACGGCCGCAGCCAACATCGCCGCTCTCGTCGAAACAGTCGCCACGCGGCCGGGCGCACGCGTCCTCAACTGCGCCGACCCCGACGCGCCGAGCGCCCTCGCCATCTCCCGCGTCATCGCCCGGCGCCTCGGGCACACCTGGGACGAAGTCCTCCTCGACGCGAGCGCCCCGGACACGCTGGGGCGCACCCCGTGGGACTCCCCCCACCCGGCCGTGCTCGACACCTCCGCCGCCGAAGCCCTCGGGTACCGGCCCGCCGGGGACTACGCGACGACGGCCGCCGCCGAGATCGACTGGCTCGTCACCGCCGCCCGGACCGGCGACGCCGAGGGGACCCTGCCCAAGCCGGACGACCCGTACTTCCGCCCGTTCTTCGACTACGCGGCCGAGGACGCCTTCCTCACCGCGCACACCCGGCGCGCCTGAGCCCCCGCGCCCCGGCTCACCCCGTACGCCGGATGACCGCCAGATACATCGCGTCCGTCCCGTGCAGATGCGGCCACAGCTGGACATCGGGCCCGTCCCCGAGCGCCGGGACGCCGGGCATCAGATCCCGCGCGTCCACCAGTTCCGCGTCCCCCCACTGCTTGAGCACGTCATCGACGACGGCCCGGGTCTCGGCGAGGTGCGGCGAGCACGTGGCGTACCCGACGACACCGCCGACCCGCACCGACTCCAACGCCGTGCGCAGCAGCGCGCGTTGCAACGGAGCAAACCCTTCGAGGTCTTCGGGCCGCCGCCGCCAGCGCGCTTCGGGGCGTCGCCGCAGCGCGCCAAGTCCCGTACAGGGAACGTCCATCAGGACCCGGTCGAAGCTCCCGGGCCGCCACGGCGGCCGGGTCCCGTCGGCGGCGACGACCTGGTAGGGGCCGGGGTTCCCGGCGAGGGCCTGGCCCACGAGGCGGGCCCGGTGCGGCTGCTTCTCGGCGGCGAGGAGCACGGCCCCGCGCTCGGCGGCGAGGCCCGCGAGCATGGCGGCCTTGCCGCCGGGGCCCGCGCAGCCGTCGAGCCACTTGGTGTCGGAACCGTCGACGGGAGCGTTCGCGAGTGCGATTGCGACCAGCTGGCTGCCCTCGTCCTGGACCCCGGCCCGCCCTTCGCGCACCAGGTCGAGGGAGCCGGGCTCGCCGCCCTCGCTCAGCCGCACGGCGTACGGCGACCAGCGGCCCGGAAGCGCCGAATCCGCGTCGAGCGAGTCGAGGAGTTCATCGGCCGTGGACCGTCCGGGCCGCGCCACGAGGGTCACCTCGGGCCGCTCGTTGTCGGCCTCCAGGAGGTCCTCGATCCCGGCCCGGCCGCCCCCGAGGGAGTCCCACAGCGAGGAGACGACCCACCGCGGATGCGAGTGCACGACGGCGAGATGGTCCTCGGGGTCCTCGTCGTAGGGCGGCGCGACCTTCTCCAGCCAGCCGTCGAGGTCGTCCCGCGCCACCTTCCGCAGCACCGCGTTCACGAACTTGGCCCGCCCGTCGCCGAGCACCACCCGCGCCAGCTCCACCGACGCGGACACCGCGGCGTGCGAGGGGATCCGGGTGCCGAGCAGTTGGTGGACGCCCAGGTTCAGGACGTCGAGGACGGGCGGGTCGACCTCGCGCAGCGGCCGGTCGATGCAGGCCGCGACGATCGCGTCGTACGTCCCCTGGCGGCGCAGCGTCCCGTACACCAGCTCCGTGGCGAGCGCCGCGTCCCGCGCGTCGAACTTCTCGGGCCCCTCCTGCTCACGGGCCTTGCGCAGCAGCGGCGGCAGCACGAGGTTCGCGTACGCGTCCCGCTCGTCGACGGCCCGCAGCGCCTCGAAGGCGAGGAAGCGGACGGGGTCCTTCTGCGGGCGGCGGTACGGCTTGGGGGACTTGCCGGAGTTCCCGGGCCGGCCCTGGGAGGCGGGCTTGCCCTGGCCTCCGGACTTGCCCTGGGTGCGGGGACGCCGGTTCGGCTGGTCGTTCAAAGGTGCTCCGCTGCTGGTGATGGGGCGAACCATGTCAGCGTACGTCGCCCGCGCCCGGCCTCCCACTCGCACCCTCGCGGGCGGCGTCAGACGCCGAGCCGCTCCCCGGAGGCGATCCGCACCCCGCGCGCCCAGTCGGCGGCGGCCATCGGCTTCTTGCCCTGTGCCTGCACCCACAGCAGTTCCACGGCGTACGAGCCCGTGCCGACGTACAGGTTCTTCTTGCCCGCGGCGATCTCACCGGGCGCGAGGTCGGTGCGGTCCGGGACGGGCGTGGCCTGGATCAGCTTCAGGCGCTCACCGCGGAACACGGTCCACGCGCCGGGCGCGGGCGTGCAGCCGCGCACCACGCGGTCCACCCGGAGCGCGGGTGCCGACCAGTCGATGTGCGCGTCCTCGACGGTGATCTTCGGGGCGAGGCTGACGCCGTCGGCGGGCTGCGGCACAGCCGTCAGCGAGCCGTCCTCGATGCCGTCCATGGTCGCGGCGAGCAGCCCGGAGCCCGCGAAGGCGAGGCGGGTCAGCAGGTCGCCGCTGGTGTCGGTGGACCGGATCTCCTCGGTGACCGTGCCGTACACCGGCCCGGAGTCCAGGCCCTCCTCGATCAGGAACGTGGAGGCGCCGGTGATCTCGTCCCCGGCCATGATGGCGTGCTGCACCGGCGCGGCACCCCGCCAGGCGGGCAGCAGCGAGAAGTGCAGATTGACCCAGCCGTGGACCGGGATGTCCAGGGCGGACTTCGGCAGCAGCGCGCCATAGGCGACGACCGGGCAGCAGTCGGGCGCGATCTCCCGCAGCCGGGCCTGGAACGCCTCGTCACGCGGCTTCGCGGGCTTCAGGACCTCGATCCCGGCCTCTTCCGCACGCTCGGCCACCGGACTCGCGACCAGCCTGCGGCCACGGCCCGCGGGCGCGTCGGGGCGGGTGACGACGGCGGCCACCTCGTGCCTGCCGGATGCGATCAGCGCGTCCAGGGCGGGGACGGCGACCTCGGGGGTGCCTGCGAAGACCAGCTTCACTGGGTGGTACCTCGGTTCTCTGGGGGTCGGCGACGCACCAGTCTATGGGCCCTGCCCAGAGGTTTCCCGGGGGCGTACGCATGGGTGTGCGCCCTGCGCATATGCACATACGCCCCTGGACCGTGACCCCTCACGACGTAGCGCGTTGGGTCAAGAGAAAGTTGACCACAACGGGCCGCACACGCGGCCCGCTCCTCATTGCACAGCACCACCAACCCTCCACCGCCGCAGCGGAACCGAGACACGGACCGCCCCGCACGCCGCACGTCCCCGTACGCAGCCCGTCCCCACCGACGCGACCCCCGCACCCGTCCCCGCTTCCCGCTTTCCCCTCTTTCCTTTCCGTCCTTCCCCTTTCTCCCCTACAGCTCCTTTCATCCCGATCACTCAACGCCGGTTCGAGAGGCTTGTTCATGGCCGACCACGCAACCCACGACGCCCAGGCACGGGCCAGCCTGCACCTGCTGGTGCGGGACATCGAGCGGGTCCGCCGGCAGGTGGACGCACTGCGCACCCTCACCGCCCAGCTCGGCAACGTCTACCGCCCGCGCCGCTCCAGCCCCTCCGCGGGCTTCGTCGTGTACGGACGCGCGCCCGCTCCGACCGTCCGCCTGGCCCAGGAACTGCGCGACAGCGTCGAGACACTGGTGACCGCGGCCGTCGACTTCGACCGCTCGCTCGGCTTCTCGTGGGACGCGGTGGGCTCCGCGCTCGGCGTCACCAAGCAGGCCGTGCACCGCCGCTACGGCGCACGCCGCACCACGGCCCAGACCACCGCCGAACCCGAGCGGGCACCCGAGCCGACCACCGCCGCGACCGCCACCACGGCTCCCGCCCCGCCCCGCACGGTCCCGGTGGGCGCCCCCCTGCCCTCCGTCCCCGCGGCCCGCACCATGCCGACCCAGCCGTCAGCGGGCAGCCCCGGCCTCCGCGACGACATGCGGCCCGGCGCCTTCCCCGGCCCGCGCAACGGCTGACCCGGGCGGCAGCCGCCTGCCCCCTGCCCACGCCGGGCGGGGGGCAGCCGTGCTTCATGGCCCACCCACACCACCCGCCGACGCACCCAACGCCGCCAGCCCACCCAGGACCGCCGACTCCCCCGGGACCCGCCGGACCAGCCACCGCCGATCGGATCAGCCAACACCCGCTGGCTCACCCGGCCACCCACTGACTCACCCGACGCCTGCCAGCTCCGCGCTCCCGCCGACTCTCCCAACGTCCGCCGACTCCGCCGATATCCCCCAGCGCCCCCGGCGCCCGCCGACTCGCCCTCACCCAGCGGCTCACCCGATATCCGCGGGGTCGATCCGCACCCGCACCGCTTCCTGCTGCCCCGCCCCCCGAGCCATCCGCGCCGCCTGGGCCGTCTTCAGGGCCCGGGCGAGGGCCGCGCCGCTGCCGGGCGGCACCCGGACGAGTGCGCGCTCCCAGTGCTCGCCGGGCGGGGCGTCCCCTGGCCGCCGAGGCCGACCGGCCGCGGTGGTGGCGACCGGCACCGGACCCAACACCTCGGCGTCCGGCGGCAGTTCGGCGCCGCGGAGGAACTCGGCCAGCGCGTCCGGGGCCCCGGTCACCGCCGCCATCCGCGACACCGGCGGAAACCCCAGCTCGGCCCGTTCCGACAACTCCCGCACGGCGTGCCCCACCGGATCCCACCGCACCAGCGCCTGCACGGGCCGGAGCGTCGGCTCGGCGACGATCACCACCGTGCCGCCCGCGCCCTGGTCGCGTACCAGCGCGGCCGCGCCGATCCAGCGCCGCAGCGCCTCCTCGCCCGCGCGCAGATCGGGGCGGCCGAGCATGGCCCAGCCGTCGAGCAGCAGGGCGGCCGCGTAGCCGCCCTCGGCCACGGGCTCCGCGCCCGGGGTGCTCACCACGAGGGCCGGCGCGCCGCCCACCGTGTCGAGGACCTGCTCCCGCCCCGACGTCCGCACCGGCACCGCCGGAAACGCCCGCCCCAGCTCCTCGGCGGTCCGCCGCGCCCCCACCACCTGCGCCCGCAGGCGGAACCCACCGCACTCGGAGCAGTGCCAGGCGCCCTCGTCCCGCCCGCACCAGGAACAGCACAGCGCGCCGCTGTCCCGGGCCTCGAGCGGCCCGGCGCAGTGGCGGCAGCGCGCGGGCTCCCGGCACCGCTCACAGGCGAGGCGCGGCACGTACCCGCGCCGGGGCACCTGCACCAGGACCGGCCCGTGCTTCAGGCCCTCGCGGGCCACCTGCCACGCCAGCGTGGGCAGCCGCGCGGCCCGCGCGGCCTCGTCGCGGGCGAGGTCCCCGTCCCCGACGGTCCGTACCAGCGGAGCGGCGCCCCGCACTTGCTCGCGCCCGGCGGCCAGCGGCAGCGCCCACCCGCTCTCGACCAACTGCGCGGCCTCGACGGTGCAGCCCCAACTGCCCAACAGGAACCCGCACTTGTCCCGCGCGGCACGCAGCTCGAGCACCTCCCGCACATGCGGGAAGGGAGCGTTGTCGTCGCTGTGACTCGCGTCGCCGTCGTCCCACACGACGACGAGCCCGAGGTCGCGCACCGGGGCGAACATCGCCGCCCGCGTCCCGACGACGGCCCGCACCGACCCGCGCCGCACGGCCAGCCACTCCCGATACCGCCGCTCCTGCCCCGCGTCGGCGGTGAGCACGGCGTGCTGCCCCTCCCCCAGCCGCTCCCGCAGGGCCGCGTCGACACGCGCGGCGGGCCGCCCGGCCGGTACGACGACGAGGGCGCCGCGCCCCGATGCGAGCGTCGCCTGCACGGCCCGGGCGATCTCGTCGGCCCACTGCGGCCCGGGCAACGCCGTCCACACGGCCCGGGGCGCACCACCGGAGGCGAGCGCCGCCACGAACTCAGGACCGCGCCCGTACCGCCCCCACGACCCCGGGTCGGGCGCGGGCGGCGGCGGAGCGGCAGGCGGCGAGGGCCGGGACTCCGCGCGGGCGTGCCGCGGCGGAACGGCCAACTGCAACACGTCGGCCAGGCTGCCCGCGTACCGGTCGGCGACGGCACGGGCGAGCCCCAACAGCTCCTGGTCCAGGACGGGCTCCGGCGACACGACCTGCGCGAGCGCGGCCAGCGGTCCGTTGTAGTCCGACTCGGCGCACCGTTCGACGACGAACCCGTCGATGAGCCCGCCGCCCTCGCGCCGCCCGTGCCGCACGTTCCGCGCCCCGGCGCCGAACCGCACCCGCACCCGCACCCCGGGCTGCGCGGCCTCGTCCAGTTCCTCCGGCACCGCGTAGTCGAAGTACCGGTCGAGATGCAGCACCCCCTTGTCGACCACCACCCGCGCCACCGGCAACCCCTCGGCCAGCGCGGCCCCCCGCCACGTACGCGGCTTCGCCTTGGGCACCTTGGCCTTGCGCACACTCTCCCGAATGAGCGCGAGCTGCTCGGGCCCGCCACCCTCCCCGGCATCCGACTGACCGTTCTCGCTGCTCACAGCCAAATTCCTACCAGACAGGAGTGACAGCGCCGACCCGGGCGGAGACCAGGGGCAGCCCAGAAGGTCCCGGCACGCACCGAGGCCCGGCCTCCCCCAAGGGAGCACCGGGCCTCAGTGACCGAAAGAGCGGCGGCCTCGCCTACAGGCCCACGGCCTTGCGCAGCGCCTCGACCCGGTCCGTCCGCTCCCAGGTGAAGTCGGGGACGGCGCGGCCGAAGTGGCCGTACGCGGCGGTCTGGGAGTAGATGGGGCGCAGCAGGTCCAGGTCGCGGATGATCGCGGCCGGGCGGAGGTCGAAGACGTCGCCGATGGCGGCCTCGATCTTGTCCGTGTCGACCTTGGCGGTGCCGAAGGTCTCGACGAACAGGCCCACCGGCTCGGCCTTGCCGATCGCGTAGGCCACCTGGACCTCGCAGCGGGCGGCGAGGCCGGCCGCGACGACGTTCTTGGCGACCCAACGCATGGCGTAGGCGGCGGAGCGGTCGACCTTGGACGGGTCCTTGCCGGAGAAGGCACCGCCGCCGTGGCGGGCCATGCCGCCGTACGTGTCGATGATGATCTTGCGGCCGGTCAGGCCGGCGTCGCCCATCGGGCCGCCGATCTCGAAGCGACCGGTGGGGTTGACCAGGAGGCGGTAGCCCTCGGTCTCCAGCTTGATGCCGTCGTCGAGGAGCGCCTTGAGCTCCGGCTCGACGACGAATTCGCGGATGTCGGGGGCCAGGAGCGAGTCCAGGTCGATGTCCGACGCGTGCTGCGAGGAGACGACGACGGTGTCGAGGCGGACGGCCTTGTCGCCGTCGTACTCGATGGTGACCTGGGTCTTTCCGTCGGGACGCAGGTAGGGGATGGTGCCGTTCTTGCGGACCTCGGACAGGCGCCGCGAGAGGCGGTGCGCGAGGTGGATCGGCAGCGGCATGAGCTCGGGGGTCTCGTCGCAGGCGTAGCCGAACATCAGGCCCTGGTCGCCCGCGCCCTGCTTGTCGAGCTCGTCCTCGTCGCCCTCGACACGCTTCTCGTACGCGGTGTCGACACCCTGGGCGATGTCCGGGGACTGGGCCCCGATGGACACCGACACGCCACAGGAGGCGCCGTCGAAGCCCTTCTTCGAGGAGTCGTAACCGATCTCGAGGATCTTTTCACGCACCAGCTGCGCGATCGGCGCGTACGCCTTGGTCGTGACCTCACCGGCCACGTGCACGAGGCCGGTCGTGATGAGCGTCTCCACGGCGACCCGGGAGGTCGGGTCCTCCCGCAGAAGGGCGTCGAGGATGGTGTCGCTGATCTGGTCGGCGATCTTGTCGGGGTGACCCTCGGTCACGGACTCCGAGGTGAAGAGACGGCGGGACACATCGCTCCCTGTGGTTGCAGCGGCTGCTGGCTGATCATTGGCGGACGGGCCGAGAGCTGCGCTCGGCGTCGTCCACGACCAGTTTATCGGTCGCACTCCGCCGCGCGGTCACCTGTCTCGCCACATGGAGCCCTGTGACCTGCGGCACTGCATTGTGCGATACGACGATCGGTCTCCACCAGGGGGCCTGCCGTCCGAATTCACAGGATTTGAGCCCTCCACTTGAACGAAAGTGATGTTCGCCCCAGTTTTCGGCGTGGAGACCCGCCGGTTCACGCCAGTCGCTGAACCACCAGGTCCCAGATCGTGTCCGCCAGGTCTTCCTTGGGCCCGTACGGCACAGGAGTCTCACTGCCATCGGCACCGAGCACGATGGCCTCATTCTGCTCAGAGCCGAATGTCTTGCGCTCACCGACCTCGTTCACTACGAGAAGGTCGCAGCCCTTGCGGGCGAGCTTGGCGCGTCCGTTGGCGAGGACGTCGTCCGTCTCGGCGGCGAAGCCGACGACGACCTGCCCGGGGCGGGGCCGCTCGCCCGCGATCTCGGCCAGGATGTCCGGATTGCGGACGAGGGTGATCGAGGGCGGAGCCTCGCCGTCCTTCTTCTTGATCTTTCCGGTGGCGTACGTCTCGGGGCGGAAGTCGGCCACGGCGGCAGCCATCACCACCACGTCGGCGTCGGCGGCGGCCTTCAGGACGGCCTCGCGCAGCTGCACGGCGGTGCCCACGGGCACGATGTCGACGCCCGCCGGGTCAGGCAGCGCGGTGTTCGCCGCGAGGAGGGTGACGCGGGCGCCGCGGGCCGCCGCGCCGCGGGCGAGCGCGTAGCCCTGCTTGCCGGAGGAGCGGTTGCCGAGGAAGCGCACCGGGTCGAGGGGCTCGCGGGTGCCGCCGGCGCTGACGACGACGTGCCGTCCGGCGAGGTCCTGCTCGGGCCGCCCGCCGCGGGCGAGGACGCGGCGTACGACCTCGAAGAGCTCGGCGGGCTCCGGGAAGCGGCCCTTGCCGGTGTCGACGCCGGTGAGGCGGCCGACGGCGGGCTCGACGACGAGGGCGCCGCGGCGACGCAGGGTGGCGACGTTCTCCTGGGTGGCGGGGTGCTCCCACATCTCCGTGTGCATGGCCGGGGCGAAGACGACCGGACAGCGGGCGGTGAGGAGCGTGTTCGTGAGCAGGTCGTCGGCCAGGCCGTGGGCGGCCTTGGCGAGCATGTCGGCCGTGGCGGGCGCGACGATCACGAGGTCGGCGCCCTGCCCGATGCGCACGTGCGGCACCTCGTGGACGTCGGACCAGACCTCCGTGGACACGGGGTGGCCCGACAGCGCCGACCAGGTCGCAGCGCCGACGAAGTGCAGCGCGGACTCGGTGGGGACGACGCGCACGTCGTGTCCGGACTCGGTGAGCCGGCGCAGCAGCTCGCACGCCTTGTAGGCGGCGATCCCACCACTGACCCCCAGAACGACCTTCGGCTTGTCCACCGTGCCTCCCCGCACTCGAAAACGTACGACTCCATGACACACCACGGGCCCGGCAGGTGCTCTGCCGGGCCCGTGGTGGACCTGCTGGTGCTTACTGCGGCGCTGCTGCTCAGGTCGCGGGGGCCTCGACGGCCTCGGACGTCAGCAGACCCGCGTTGATCTCGCGGAGCGCGATCGAGAGCGGCTTCTCGTGGACGTGGGTGTCCACCAGCGGGCCGACGTACTCCAGGAGGCCCTCGCCGAGTTGCGAGTAGTACGCGTTGATCTGACGGGCGCGCTTGGCGGCGTAGATCACGAGGCTGTACTTCGAGTCGGTGGCCTCGAGCAGCTCATCAATCGGCGGGTTGATGATGCCCTCGGGCGCGGTGATGGAAGAGGACACGCTCTGCCTTCCGAAAGGTGGACGGTGAAGATGGTGAATTCGGTTGTTGAATTCGCGTTGAAGATCAAACAACCTTCATCAAGGCTAGCAGCTCGCGCGCCACGTCCTCGACGGAGGTGTTGACGAGGGTGATGTCGAACTCGGACTCCGCGGCCAGTTCCACCCGCGCCGCCTCGAGCCTGCGCTCGATGACCTCGGGCGGCTCCGTGCCCCGGCCGGTGAGCCGGCGCACCAGCTCCTCCCAGCTCGGCGGGGCCAGGAAGACCAGCTGGCCGTCGGGCATCGACTCACGCACCAGGCGGGCGCCCTGCAGATCGATCTCGAGCAGGACGGGCACGCCCGCCTCCAGGTGCTCCAGGACGGCGTTGCGGGGCGTGCCGTAGCGGTTGCCCGCGAATTCCGCCCACTCCAGGAGCTCGCCGTTGGCGATCAGCTTGTCCATCTCCTCATCGGAGACGAAGAAGTACTGCACGCCGTGCCGCTCGCCGGGGCGCGGCTTGCGGGTCGTCGCCGAGACCGAGAGCCAGACCTCGGGGTGTTCCTTGCGCATATGGGCGACGACCGTGCTCTTGCCGACCCCGGAGGGGCCGGAGAGCACGGTCAGCCGCGGACGTACGTCCGGGGGTACGGGGGTCGTCCCCCGGGGTGTAGCAGCCATGCAGCGATTATCCAGCCTCTTGGGACTGCCTGAGACCAGGAGCCCCGGAAAAGCCGGAGACCGTCAGGCCCCGCTGCCGCCGAACTCGCGCTCGAGAGACGCGATCTGGTTGGAGCCGAGCCCGCGCACGCGGCGGCTCTCGGAAATGCCGAGGCGCTCCATGATCTGCTTGGCGCGGACCTTGCCCACGCCCGGCAGGGACTCCAGGAGGGCGGAGACCTTCATCTTGCCGATGACGTCGTTCTCCTGGCCCTGCTTGATGACCTCGTGAAGGGAGGCGCCGGAGTGCTTGAGTCGATTCTTGACCTCGGCCCGCTCCCGGCGAGCCGCGGCGGCCTTTTCGAGCGCGGCTGCGCGCTGTTCAGGGGTAAGGGGCGGAAGAGCCACGCCTACGTCACCTCGGATGTCGAACTGTCGGATACGGACCGGTGAGGAACCTAGTCGCCCCACACCAGGGGAGCAACGTGCAACGCGCTTGCCCGTCGCCCCCCACTACCTCAAGGGTGTGGGGGGTGGCCCCCACTCGTCGGAGACTAGCGGCCATGGCCGCCGGAGTCAGCGAGAACAGACGAAAAGTCCTGGTCAGCCTCTACTGAGCCCGACATTTCAGGCATTTCACCCCTGTTTTGGCCGGGTGTCGCGTAAGCAACGCGTCAGTTCTGCGCGCGCACGCCCTCCTCGGCATCTCCCGGAAACGCGAATCCGCACCCGGAAAAGCCTTTCTGCCGCCCCGACGTGCGCGCTCTCGGCGAAAGAAGTCCCGCGTCCTACGCGGCGTCCACCGCGGCCCGCACCTCGTCCGCGAACCGCGCCGCCGCGTCCCGCAGCGCGCCCGCCTCGGGGCCCGCCTTCAGGACGCCCCGGCTGACGTTCGGCACGACGTTGCGCACGGCCGCACCGAAGACCCGGGGAAGGTCGGCCGGGGTCGCGCCCTGCGCCCCGATGCCCGGCGCGAGCAGCGGCCCGTTGATGTCCAGCTCGAACGTCGACAGGTCCCCGAGCGTGGCCCCGACCACGGCCCCGTACGACCCCATGGGCGCGGCTCCCGCGTTCTCGGCCGCGAGGTGGCCCAGCATGGTGGCCCCGATGCTCCGGCCGTCCTCGCGCACCGCGCGCTGCACCTCGGCGCCCTCCGGGTTGGAGGTGAGGGCGAGCACGAACAGGCCCGTGCCGCTCTCCCGCGCCAGGTCCACGGCGGGCTTCAGGGAGCCGTAGCCCAGGTAGGGCGAGACGGTCAGGGCGTCCGAGAAGAGCGGGGCGTCCTTGCGCAGGTAGGTCTCGGCGTACGCGGCCATGGTCGAGCCGATGTCGCCGCGCTTGGCGTCCATGACGACCAGGCCCCCCGCGGCGCGCAGGTCCGCGACCGCGCGCTCCAGGACGGCGACGCCCCGCGAGCCGAAGCGCTCGAAGAACGCCGACTGCGGCTTGAACACGGCGACCTGGTCGGCCAGGGCGTCGACGACGGTGCGGGTGAAGGACTCCAGGCCCTGCACGTCGTCGTTCAAGCCCCAGGCGGCGAGCAGGGAGGCGTGCGGGTCGATCCCGACGCACAGCGGGCCGCGGGTGTCCATGGCGTGGCGCAGCCGGGCGCCGAAGGGTTCCTGGGGGCTCATGCTGCGGAGGCCTTTCGGGTGTCGGCGCCGACCGCTTCGGCGAGCGTCGCGTACGGGGAGGTGGCGAGGCGGGCGGCGAGGCCCTTGTGGATCCCGCGCGCCCAGAACGGGCCCTCGTAGATGAACGCGCTGTAGCCCTGCACCAGCGTGGCGCCGGCGAGGATGCGCTGCCAGGCGTCCTCGGCGTTCTCGATGCCGCCGACGCCCACGAGGGTGATCCGGTCGCCCACGCGCGCGTAGAGGCGGCGCAGGACCTCCAGGGAGCGCTCCTTGAGGGGCGCGCCGGACAGTCCGCCGGTCTCGGCGTACAGCTCCGGGTCGGAGGTGAGGCCGAGGCCTTCGCGCGCGATGGTGGTGTTCGTGGCGATGATGCCGTCCAGGCCCAGCTCCACGGCGAGGTCGGCGACGGCGTCGATGTCCTCGTCGGCGAGGTCGGGCGCGATCTTCACCAGGAGCGGGACGCGGCGGCCCTCGACGCTGCGGTCGGCGGCCTCGCGCACGGCGCTGAGCAGGGGGCGCAGCGACTCGGTGGCCTGGAGGTTGCGCAGGCCGGGCGTGTTCGGCGAGGAGACGTTGACGACCAGGTAGTCGGCGTGGCGGGCCAGGCGCTCGGTGGACTTCACGTAGTCGGCGGCGGCCTCGGCCTCGGGCACGACCTTGGTCTTGCCGATGTTGACGCCGACGACGGTCCTGAAGACGGGCGTGCGGGCCGCCAGGCGGGCCGCCACGGCCGCGGAGCCCTCGTTGTTGAAGCCCATGCGGTTGATCAGCGCGCGGTCCGGCACGAGGCGGAAGAGGCGCTTCTTGGGGTTGCCGGGCTGCGGCTCACCCGTGACCGTGCCGATCTCGATGTGGTCGAAGCCGAGCATGGCCATGCCGTCGATGGCGACGGCGTTCTTGTCGAACCCGGCGGCGAGCCCGAAGGGGCCGTGCATGCGCAGGCCGAGGGCCTCGGTGCGCAGCTCCTTGTGGCGCGGGGCGAGGGCGGCGGCGACGAAGGTGCGCAGGACGGGGACGCGGGCGGCGAGCCGGATCCAGCGGAAGGCCAGGTGGTGGGCCCGCTCGGGGTCCATGCGGGTGAAGACCAGGCGGAAGAAGAGGTGGTACATGGGTGGAGTCCTCGGTGTCCTCGGTGTCCTCGGTGTCCTCGTGCGGCACGGGTCGTGGGGCATGCCGCACGAGGAGGGGGACACCGGATCCGGTGTCCCCCTCGTGGGCTGCTAGTCGCGGTCCGCAGACAGGGCCGTCAGGTGCTCCGCGTGTTCCTGGAGCGAGCGCACGCCCACGTCCCCGTGGTTGAGCGCGTCGATGCCCTGGACGGCGGCGGCGAGGCCCTGCACGGTCGTCAGGCACGGCACGGAGCGCGCGACGGCGGCCGTGCGGATGTCGTAGCCGTCGAGGCGGCCACCCGTGCCGTACGGGGTGTTGACGATGAGGTCGACCTGGCCGTCGTGGATGAGCTGGACGATGGTCTTCTCGCCGTTCGGGCCCTCGCCCTCGGACTGCTTACGCACGACCGTGGCGTTGATGCCGTTGCGCTTGAGGACCTCGGCCGTGCCGGAGGTGGCGAGCAGTTCGAAGCCGTGGGCGACCAGTTCCCGCGCCGGGAAGATCATCGAGCGCTTGTCGCGGTTGGCCACCGAGATGAACGCGCGGCCCTTGGTCGGCAGCGGACCGTACGCGCCCGCCTGCGACTTGGCGTACGCCGTGCCGAACACCGAGTCGATGCCCATGACCTCACCGGTGGAGCGCATCTCCGGGCCGAGCACCGTGTCGACGCCGCGGCCCTGGATGTCGCGGAAGCGCGACCAGGGCATCACGGCCTCCTTGACGGAGATCGGCGCGTCGAGCGGCAGTTCGCCGCCGTCGCCGACCGCCGGAAGCAGCCCTTCCGCGCGCAGTTCGGCGATGGTCGCGCCCAGCGAGATGCGGGCGGCGGCCTTCGCCAGCGGCACCGCGGTCGCCTTCGAGGTGAAGGGGACGGTGCGCGAGGCGCGCGGGTTGGCCTCGAGGACGTAGAGGATGTCCCCGGCCATCGCGAACTGGATGTTGATGAGTCCGCGTACGCCGACACCCTTCGCGATGCCCTCCGTGGAGGCGCGCAGGCGCTTGATGTCGTGGCCGCCGAGGGTGATCGGGGGCAGCGCGCACGCCGAGTCGCCGGAGTGGATGCCGGCCTCCTCGATGTGCTCCATGACGCCGCCGAGGTACAGCTCGTGGCCGTCGTAGAGCGCGTCCACGTCGATCTCGATCGCGTCGTCCAGGAAGCGGTCGACGAGGACCGGCCGGGACGGGCTGATCTCGGTCGACTCCTCGATGTACGACGACAGTCGGGCCTCGTCGTACA
The DNA here is from genome assembly GCF_055591765.1 of Streptomyces sp. NPDC041205. Classification (NCBI taxonomy): domain Bacteria; kingdom Bacillati; phylum Actinomycetota; class Actinomycetes; order Kitasatosporales; family Streptomycetaceae; genus Streptomyces; species Streptomyces sp. NPDC041205. The sequence continues at coordinate 131,167 of NZ_JBVIZH010000006.1, forward strand.
CGATCTCCATGCCGCGCCCGCCGAGGACGTACGAGGGGCGGACGAGGACGGGGTAGCCGATCTCGTCGGCGATGGCCTTGGCCTCGGCGAAGGTCGTCGCGGTGCCGTGCTTGGGCGCGGGCAGGCCCGCCTCGGCGAGCACCCGGCCGAAGGCGCCGCGGTCCTCGGCGGCGTGGATGGCCTCGGGCGAGGTGCCGACGACGGGGACGCCGTTGTCCTTCAGGGCCTGGGCGAGGCCGAGCGGAGTCTGGCCGCCGAGCTGGACGACGACGCCCGCGATCGGGCCCGCGAGGGACTCCGCGTGGACGACCTCCAGGACGTCCTCCAGGGTGAGCGGCTCGAAGTAGAGCCGGTCGGAGGTGTCGTAGTCGGTGGAGACGGTCTCCGGGTTGCAGTTGACCATGACGGTCTCGTAGCCCGCGGCGCTCAGCGCGAAGGAGGCGTGCACACAGGAGTAGTCGAACTCGATGCCCTGGCCGATGCGGTTCGGGCCGGAGCCCAGGATGATCACGGCGGGCTTCTCGCGCCGGGCGACCTCGGACTCCTCGTCGTAGGAGGAGTAGAAGTACGGCGTCTTGGCGGCGAACTCGGCGGCACAGGTGTCGACCGTCTTGTAGACAGGACGGACGCCGAGGGCCTGCCGGACCTCGCGCACGACGTCCTCGCGCAGGCCGCGGATCTCGGCGATCTGGGCGTCGGAGAAGCCGTGCCGCTTGGCCTCGGCGAGCAGCTCCGGCTCCAGCTTCTCCGCGGCCGTCAGCTCGTCCGCGATCTCCTTGATGAGGAAGAGCTGGTCGACGAACCAGGGGTCGATCTTCGTGGCGTCGAAGACCTCCTGGGGCGTGGCGCCCGCGCGGATGGCCTGCATGACGGTGTTGATGCGCCCGTCGGTGGGCCGCACGGCGGCACGCAGGAGCGTGTACTTGTCGCCTGGCTTGCCGGTGAAGGAGAACTGGCTGCCCTTCTTCTCCAGGGAGCGCAGCGCCTTCTGCAGGGCCTCGGTGAAGTTGCGGCCGATGGCCATGGCCTCGCCGACCGACTTCATGGTCGTGGTCAGCGTGGAGTCGGCCTGCGGGAACTTCTCGAACGCGAAGCGCGGGGCCTTGACGACGACATAGTCGAGGGTCGGCTCGAAGGAAGCCGGGGTCTTCTCGGTGATGTCGTTGGGGATCTCGTCGAGCGTGTAACCGACGGCCAGCTTCGCGGCAATCTTCGCGATCGGGAAGCCGGTGGCCTTCGAAGCGAGCGCCGAGGACCGGGAGACACGCGGGTTCATCTCGATGACGATGACCCGGCCGTCGTCGGGGTTGACGGCGAACTGGATGTTGCAGCCGCCGGTGTCGACGCCGACCTCACGGATGATCGCGATGCCGACGTCCCGCAGGATCTGGTACTCGCGGTCGGTGAGCGTCATCGCGGGCGCGACCGTGATGGAGTCGCCGGTGTGCACGCCCATCGGGTCGAAGTTCTCGATGGAGCAGACGACCACGACGTTGTCGTGCTTGTCGCGCATCAGCTCCAACTCGTACTCCTTCCAGCCGAGGATGGACTCCTCCAGGAGCACCTCGGTGGTCGGGGAGAGCGTGAGGCCCTGGCCGGCGATGCGGCGCAGCTCGTCCTCGTTGTGCGCGAAGCCGGAGCCGGCGCCGCCCATGGTGAAGGACGGGCGGACGACGACCGGGTAGCCGCCGAGCTCGTCGACGCCGCCCAGCACGTCGTCCATGGAGTGGCAGATCACCGAGCGCGCGGACTCGCCGTGGCCGATCTTGGCGCGGACGGCCTCGACGACCTCCTTGAAGAGGTCGCGGTCCTCGCCCTTGTTGATGGCCTCGACGTTGGCGCCGATCAGCTCGACGCCGTACTTCTCCAGGACGCCCTGCTCGTGCATGGAGATGGCAGTGTTGAGGGCCGTCTGGCCGCCGAGGGTGGGCAGGAGCGCGTCGGGGCGCTCCTTGGCGATGATCTTCTCGACGAACTCCGGGGTGATCGGCTCGACGTACGTGGCGTCGGCGATCTCCGGGTCGGTCATGATCGTCGCGGGGTTCGAGTTGACGAGGATGACGCGCAGGCCCTCGGACTTGAGGACGCGGCACGCCTGGGTGCCGGAGTAGTCGAACTCCGCGGCCTGGCCGATGACGATCGGGCCGGAGCCGATGACCAGGACGGACTGGATATCGGTGCGCTTAGGCACGCTGGCCCTCCATCAGGGTGGTGAAGCGGTCGAAGAGGTACGCGGCGTCGTGCGGGCCGGCGGCCGCCTCGGGGTGGTACTGGACGCTGAACGCGGGCTGGTCGAGGAGTTGGAGCCCCTCCACCACCTGGTCGTTGAGGCACACGTGGGAGACCTCGGCGCGGCCGTAGGGGGTGTCGGAGACCTTGTCCAGGGGCGCGTCGACGGCGAAGCCGTGGTTGTGCGCGGTGACCTCGACCTTGCCCGTGGTGCGGTCCTGCACGGGCTGGTTGATGCCGCGGTGGCCGTACTTCAGCTTGTACGTGCCGAAGCCGAGGGCGCGGCCGAGGATCTGGTTGCCGAAGCAGATGCCGAACAGCGGCGTCTTGCGCTTCAGGACCTCCTGCATGACGGCGACGGGGCCGTCGGCCGTGGCCGGGTCGCCGGGGCCGTTGGAGAAGAACACGCCGTCCGGGTTGACCGCGTAGACGTCCTCGACGGTGGCGGTGGCGGGAAGGACGTGCACCTCGATGCCGCGCTCGGCCATCCGCTGCGGGGTCATGCCCTTGATGCCGAGGTCGACGGCGGCGACGGTGAAGCGCTTCGTGCCGATCGCGGGGACGACGTACGTCTCCTTGGTGGCGACCTCCGCGGACAGGTTCGCGCCCTTCATCTGCGGGGCCTCCTGCACCTTGGCGAGCAGATCGGCGTCCGCGGAGACGGCGTCCCCGGAGAAGATGCCGACGCGCATGGCGCCGCGCTCGCGCAGGTGGCGGGTGAGCGCCCGGGTGTCGATGCCGCTGATGCCGACGACGCCCTGGCGCTCCAGCTCCTCGTCCAGGGAGCGCTTGGCGCGCCAGTTGGAGGGCACGCGCGCGGGGTCGCGCACCACGTAGCCGGAGACCCAGATCCGCGCGGACTCGGGGTCCTCGTCGTTGACGCCGGTGTTGCCGACGTGCGGGGCGGTCATCACGACGACCTGGCGGTGGTACGACGGGTCGGTGAGGGTCTCCTGGTAGCCGGTCATGCCGGTGGAGAAGACGGCCTCTCCGAAGGTCTCCCCCACGGCCCCGTAGGCACGCCCACGGAAGATGCGGCCGTCCTCCAGGACGAGTACGGCGGGAGTCTTCACGGCTCCCCGAGTGGAGGTCGTCATCGTGCGCCTTCCGTTTGCGTCGTGCTGTCGACCTCGGCGTCGGCGCCGTCGGTCCCGGTGCTGTCGATCATGTTGTTGATGGTGGTGACCCACTCGGCCTGCTCGGCGGCGTGGTCCGAGCGGAAGCCGGAGTCGAGGAGCTTGTCGCCGTGCGCCCAGGTGACGATCAGCAGACCGCCCTCGGCGAGGACCTTGCCCGCGATGCCCTTGTCGAGGCGGGCCTCGCGCAGGGCCTCCTTCGGGATGAAGAAGTCCCGCGCCCCGGGGCGTACGACGTCCAGGCCCGCGTCGGTGAGGGTCAGCTCCACCCGGCTGCGGGTGCCGAGGCCGTGCGCCACGATCCGGTCGAGCCAGTGGCCCGCGGTGGTCGAGCCGTGGTACCGGCCGGTCAGCTCAAGTGTGGCCGGGCCGGTCGCGGACGGCGCGCTGGGGAGCTCCGGCAGGTCGGACTGGAGCGTGCCGCGCCACTTCCAGCCCTCGCGCATCAGCCAGTAGACGAGCGCGATGAAGAGCAGCAGGCCGACGACCCAGCCGATGCGGGCGGCCCAGTCGGTGACCTCCGCCGACTTCTCCTCGGCGGCCAGGTGGGTCAGGTGGGTGCTGGCAAGAACGTGTGTAGCGGTCACTGGAGCTTCCCGTCGACGAGCGTGGCCCGGCCCCGCAGCCACGTGTGCGTGACGCGTCCCGGCAGCTCACGGCCCTCGTAGGGGGTGTTGCGGCTGCGGGAGGCGAATCCCGCGGGGTCCACGGGTCCACGGTATGCCGGATCGACGAGCGTGAGGTTCGCGGGCTCGCCCGCCGAGACGGGGCGGCCGTGGCCGTCGGCCTGCCCGATCCGCGCCGGGGTGTGGGACATGCGGTCGGCGACGCCCGCCCAGGTGAGCAGGCCGGTGTCGACCATCGTGTGCTGGACGACGGACAGGGCGGTCTCCAGGCCGACCATGCCCATGGCGGCGGCGCCCCACTCGCAGTCCTTGTCCTCGTGCGGGTGCGGGGCGTGGTCGGTGGCGACGATGTCGATCGTGCCGTCGGCCAGGGCCTCGCGCAGTGCCATGACGTCGCGCTCGGTGCGCAGCGGCGGGTTGACCTTGTAGACCGGGTTGTAGCTGCGCACCAGCTCGTCGGTGAGGAGCAGGTGGTGCGGGGTGACCTCGGCCGTGACGTCGATGCCGCGGGACTTGGCCCAGCGCACGATCTCCACGGAGCCCGCGGTCGACAGGTGGCAGATGTGCACGCGCGAACCGACGTGCTCGGCGAGCAGGACATCCCGGGCGATGATCGATTCTTCGGCCACCGCGGGCCAGCCGCCGAGCCCGAGCTCCGCGGAGACGACGCCCTCGTTCATCTGGGCGCCCTCGGTGAGCCGCGGCTCCTGCGCGTGCTGGGCGACGACGCCGCCGAAGGCCTTCACGTACTCCAGGGCGCGCCGCATGATCACGGCGTCGTCGACGCACTTGCCGTCGTCGGAGAAGACCGTGACACCGGCCGCCGACTCGTGCATGGCGCCCAGCTCGGCGAGCTTCTTGCCCTCCAGGCCGACGGTGACGGCGCCGATGGGCTGCACGTCGCAGTAGCCGGACTCCTTGCCGAGGCGGTAGACCTGCTCGACGACGCCCGCGGTGTCGGCCACGGGGAAGGTGTTGGCCATCGCGAACACGGAGGTGTAGCCGCCGCTGGCGGCCGCGCGGGTGCCGGTGAGGACGGTCTCGGAGTCCTCGCGGCCGGGCTCGCGCAGGTGGGTGTGCAGGTCGACCAGGCCCGGAAGGAGCACCTTGCCGTCGGCTTCGACGACCGTGGCGCCCTCGGCGCTCAGGCCGGTGCCCACCTCGGCGATGGTGTCGCCGTCGACCAGGACGTCCTGCGGCTCGCCGCCGAGCACCTGCGCGCCACGGATCAGGATCTTGCTCATGGTCTTACTTCTCCTCGTCCGAGAGAACGGTGTGCGCGGGGCGCTCGGTGGCGGGGCGGGTGTGGGTGACGGCGGGCTCGTTGCCGCCGAGGAGCAGGTACAGGACGGCCATCCGGATGGAGACGCCGTTGGCGACCTGCTCGACGACCGTGCAGCGGTCGGAGTCGGCGACCTCGGCGGTGATCTCCATGCCGCGGACCATCGGTCCCGGGTGCATGACGACGGCGTGCTCGGGCATCCGCGCCATGCGCTCGCCGTCGAGGCCGTAGCGGCGGGAGTACTCCCGCTCGGTCGGGAAGAACGCGGCGTTCATGCGCTCGCGCTGCACGCGCAGCATCATCACGGCGTCCGACTTGGGCAGCACCCGGTCGAGGTCGTACGACACCTCGCACGGCCAGTGCTCGACGCCCACCGGGACCAGGGTGGGCGGCGCGACGAGGGTGACGTCGGCGCCGAGGGTGTGCAGCAGGTCCACGTTCGAGCGGGCGACGCGGCTGTGCAGGATGTCCCCGACGATCGTGACGCGCTTGCCGGCCAGGTCCTGGCCGAGCCCGGCGTCCCGGCCGACCAGGCGGCGGCGCATGGTGAAGGCGTCGAGGAGGGCCTGGGTGGGGTGCTGGTGGGTGCCGTCGCCCGCGTTGATGACGGCCGCGTCGATCCAGCCGGAGTTCGCGAGCGTGTAGGGCGCGCCGGAGGCGCCGTGACGGATGACGACCGCGTCGACACCCATGGCCTCCAGGGTCTGGGCGGTGTCCTTCAGGGACTCGCCCTTGGAGACGCTCGACCCCTTGGCGGCGAAGTTGATGACGTCGGCGGAGAGGCGCTTCTCGGCGGCCTCGAAGGAGATCCGGGTCCGGGTCGAGTCCTCGAAGAAGAGGTTGACCACGGTACGGCCGCGCAGCGCGGGCAGCTTCTTGATCGGCCGGTCGGCGACGCGGGCCATCTCCTCGGCGGTGTCGAGGATGAGAACGGCGTCGTCGCGGGTGAGGTCGGCGGCCGAGATGAGGTGTCGCATCATCTGGTGGGCTCCGTAAGGGAATTCAGGTGTGCGGGTGCCCGGGTGGAGGGTGTCCTCCGCGGGGCACGGCGGGCATGCGGGCGCGCGTCAGCTCGCGCACGGACCGGGGGCCACGGGGGCCGGTCGTGCGGGAAGGAGCTAGCGCTCGCCGGCCGGAGCGGTCGGCTTGGCACCGAGCAGCACGGCGTCGCGGCCGTCCTCCTCGGCGAGCTGGACCTTGACCGTCTCCCGCAGCGACGTCGGGAGGTTCTTGCCTACGTAGTCGGCGCGGATGGGCAGTTCTCGGTGGCCGCGGTCGACGAGAACGGCGAGCTGCACCGCGCGCGGGCGGCCGATGTCGTTCAGGGCGTCGAGGGCGGCGCGGATGGTGCGGCCGGAGAAGAGCACGTCGTCGACGAGGACGACGAGGCGGCCGTCGATGCCGTCACCGGGGATGTCGGTGCGGGCGAGGGCGCGCGGCGGGTGCATCCGCAGGTCGTCGCGGTACATCGTGATGTCGAGGGAGCCGACCGGGATCTTGCGGCCGGTGATCTCCTCGAGCTTCGCGGCGAGCCGCTGGGCGAGGAAGACACCCCGAGTGGGAATGCCGAGCAGGACCACGTCCTCCGCGCCCTTGGCGCGCTCGACGATTTCGTGGGCGATACGGGTCAACACCCGCGCGATGTCCGGGCCTTCGAGAACGGGCCGCGCGACATCGGAGTCATGCGTGTCCATGTAAAACGGACCTCCTTCTCCGCCTCACGGGACGGACCTTAAAGGACGTCTAAATTGCGCCAACTGCGTCCTCCACGGTACCAGCAACGGCAACGCGGGCCGTCACCACCCCCACGGAAGGGGCCCTCGGACCCATTCGGCTTGACGCAGCCAAGTAACGCTGCGTAACCTCACAGTGAGTCACCAGCAGCGCGGCGGAGCCGCACGTTGTCACAGCGTCCGGGGAGCTATATGTCCAGCGAATACGCCAAACAGCTCGGGGCCAAGCTCCGCGCCATCCGCACCCAGCAGGGCCTTTCCCTCCACGGAGTCGAGGAGAAGTCCCAGGGTCGCTGGAAGGCGGTCGTGGTCGGGTCGTACGAGCGCGGCGACCGTGCCGTGACCGTGCAGCGCCTTGCCGAGCTGGCGGATTTCTACGGCGTTCCGGTGCAGGAACTCCTCCCGGGCACCCCGCCCGGCGGTGCCGCCGAGCCCCCGCCCAAGCTGGTCCTCGACCTGGAGCGGCTCGCCCACGTCCCGGCCGAGAAGGCGGGCCCCCTGCAGCGTTACGCCGCCACGATCCAGTCCCAGCGCGGTGACTACAACGGCAAGGTCCTCTCCATCCGCCAGGACGACCTGCGCACCCTCGCCGTCATCTACGACCAGTCGCCCTCGGTGCTCACCGAGCAACTCATCAGCTGGGGCGTTCTCGACGCCGACGCGCGCCGCGCCGTGGCCCACGAAGAGGTCTGATTCTCCCAAGGGAGAGTTGAGCAGAAACGTGCCGCCGGGGTGGCCGGAACCGATTGGTTTCCGGCCACCCCGGCGGCCTTTTTGTGCGCCGTCCCGGAAGCGACAGATCCGTCGGAATCGGTCGGCGGACAGAAACCCTCGGCAGTGCGCGCGCCCGCGGAATGCAAAACGCCGTAGGGCCCGCAGCCAAACGGCTGCGGGCCCTACGGCGTCCGAGAAAAGCGGCGGCAGCCTACTCCCCCCGGCGAAGACTCGGCTTCAGCTCCTTGAAGCGGCCGAGCAGCCCATTGATGAAGGCCGGCGACTCGTCCGTGGAGAATTCCTTGGCGAGCTGGACGGCCTCGTCCAGAACGACCGCGTCGGGCGTTCCGTCGACCCAGACGAGTTCGTACGCGCCAAGACGCAGGATGTTCCGGTCGACGACGGGCATCCGGTCGAGCGTCCATCCGACGGCGTACTGCGAGATCAGCTCGTCGATGCGGGAAGCGTGCTTCTCGTATCCCTCGACGAGCTCCATCGTGTACTCGCTGACCGGCGGCTGCCGGGTGTCGGAGCGCGCGTGGCGCACCCAGTCCGCGAGGACCGTCAGGACGTCTGCACCGCGCTGGTCGGCCTCGAAGAGGATCTGGAAGGCGCGCTTGCGGGCCGTGTTACGGGCGGCCACGGTTAGCTGTTCACCCGGCCGAGGTAGCTGCTGTCACGGGTGTCGACCTTGATCTTCTCACCGGTGGTGATGAAGAGGGGCACGTTGATCTGGTGGCCGGTCTCCAGGATGGCGGGCTTGGTGCCACCGGTGGAGCGGTCGCCCTGGACGCCCGGCTCGGTCTCCTGGATCGTGAGCTCGACGGCGGCGGGCAGCTCGACGAAGAGGACCTCGCCCTCGTGCTGCGCGACGGTGGCCGTGAAGCCCTCGATCAGGAAGTTCGCGGCGTCGCCGACGGCCTTCTTGTCGATGTGCAGCTGGTCGTAGGTCTCCATGTCCATGAAGACGAAGTACTCGCCGTCCATGTAGGAGAACTGCATGTCGCGCTTGTCGATCGTGGCCGTGTCGACCTTGACGCCGGCGTTGAACGTCTTGTCGACAACCTTGCCGGAGAGCACGTTCTTGAGCTTGGTGCGCACGAAGGCCGGGCCCTTGCCGGGCTTGACGTGCTGGAACTCGACGACGGACCAGAGCTGGCCGCCTTCGAGCTTGAGCACCAGGCCGTTCTTGAGGTCGTTCGTGGAAGCCACGGTTGCGGAATCTCCTGGACTGACGTGGACGACGCCGGGGCACGCGCCGCGGTGGGTACCGCTAGAGCGCGAGCAGCTCCTTGGTCGTAATGGTGAGTAGCTCGGGTCCGCCGTCCGCTTCGCAGCGGACGACGAGCGTGTCATCGATCCGGACCCCGCCCCGGCCCGGGAGGTGGACCCCCGGTTCGACGGTGACCGGCACGCAAGCGTCCAGTTTACCCATGGCCGCGGGCGCCAACTGCGGGTCCTCGTCGATTTCGAGTCCGACGCCGTGTCCGATGCGCGGAGCGAGCCCGTCCGCGTAGCCCGCGGCGTCCAGTACGTGGCGTGCCGCGCGGTCCACGTCACGGCAGGCGGCGCCGGGGGTCAGGGCCTCGCGACCGGCCCGCTGAGCGGCGAAGACGAGGTCGTACAGCTCGATCTGCCAGTCCGCGGGAGAGGTGCCGATGACGAAGGTACGGCCGATCTCGCTGCGGTAGCCGCGGTAGCAGGAGCCCAGGCAGACGGAGAGGAAGTCGCCCTCCTCGACGCGCCGGTCGGTGGGCCGGTGCCCGCCGCGGCCCGAGTTCGGACCGGTGCCCACGGAGGTCGCGAAGGCCGGTCCGTCGGCCCCGTGGTCCACGAGGCGGCGCTCCAGCTCCAGCGCGAGGTGGCGCTCGGTGCGCCCCACCAGGATCGACTCGAGCAGCTCCCCCAGCGCCTGGTCGGCGATCTCGGCGGCGATCCGCAGACAGGAGATCTCCTCCTCGTCCTTCACGAGCCGCAACTGCTCCACGCCCTGCCCGAGGTCCGTCAGGCGCACCCCCGGCGCGACGGAGGCCAGCGCGTGGTGCCGGGCCACGGTGAGGTGGTGCTCCTCCACGGCCAGCGTCTCGGCTCCCTGCGCCGCGGCCTGCCCCGCCCCCACCACAGCGGGATCGCCCTCGGGCGCCGCGAGCACATGCGCCCGCAGCCCCGCGTCGGCCAGCTCCGTCCCCGGTTCCTCCCCCGGCGGCCGCCCGCACACCAGCACGTCCTCGGTCCGCCCGAGAAGAAGCACGGCACCGCTCGGCGCCGCGCCCGCGAGATAACGCACATTGGCAGGCCGCGACACCAGCGCGGCCGCACTTCCCCCACCCGCACAGCGCTCCCTGAGCCGCTCCCTGCGCGCGGCGTACACCTCTGACATGGGGCGAGCCTATGAGCGCGGAAGCGGCTCGGCCGGTTCAGCGCGTCCGGACGGGCGGTGGGCAGCTGCGCGCCGGGCGAGAGCGGGGGTGCGGTGGGCGCGGGGTGGGGGTTGCGTTGCGGTGGCTGTGTGAGGGCGCGGCGAGTACGGCAGGGGGCTTGCGTTCCGGGTACCGCAGGGGTGCGCGGCTGCGGGGAGGGTGGGGGCGGCTTGCCCCCAGGGCTGCTGCACGCGGCCTGACGCGGCCTGACGCCGGACGGGGACGGCTGCGTGCCGCCCGATGGCTGCCTGCCCCGGGGCGGCATGCGGCCACGCACCGGGCGGTACGGCTTGCCCGGACCGACGACGGCTGTGTGCTGCCCAGCACTGCTCTCCTCGGAGCGGAGGGAGCCGGTGCAACCGGTACAGCTTGTTCAGGGCGAGGTGCGGACTCGTGCCGTCGCCCCCGCGTCCGGTTGCCGACCGGGCCGCGCATGGCCGCACACCCAGCGGAGCCGGGCCGCATGGGGCCAGGGTGAGCGTGCGTCGCCCCACGCGGGCGTTCGTGGCTCTCGGGCAGTGCCTGGAACCCGGCGACGCACAAGTCCACTGCGGCGCCCCCCGCCCCTCAGGTGTCGCAGCCCACCCCGTCGTTGTCCCGGTCGAGGTGGCGGCCGTAGCCCGGGTCGCCGCGGTGGACGGGTGCCGCGCCCGCCGCTCGGGCCGCGGCACAGTTCTCGTAGAAGACGGAGCCCCCGCCGCCGGTCCCACCGCCGTCGGATCCGCCGCCGTCCGATCCGCCGTCGGCCGACCCACCGGAACCCGCGTCCGCGGGCGGCCGCACCGTGACGGTCGCCCTGACCGTCTTCGTGGCGCGCACCGTGACGGTCTCCGCGGGCTCGGGCCGGGGCTTCTTCGGCTTCGCCGTGGTGGTCTCCGTCGCCGTCCGGGTCGCCGTGGCCGTCGGCTGTGAGGCCGCGGCCTCGGGCTTCGCGCCGTCGTCGGATCCGGCGCCGCCGGCGGTCATGCCGACCAGGAACGCGACCGCGATCCCGGGGAGCACGAAGCGTTTCCGGGCCCACTTGGGCGCCGTCCGGGGCGGGCGTGGAGGAGTGTGCGGAGTGGTCATCTCGTCCCCCCAAGGGGCCGGTACCTCCGGATGTGGCCAGTGGCCGGGAGCCGACCGTAGCGCCGGGGCCGCAGGGGCGACAGGCGCCGGTGCGGGAGGTGACCTACTCGTGATGGGAGCGGTGTACGCCCGGGGTGGGCGGGACGGAGGATGCCCCCGAGGCGCGGGCGGTCCCCAAGCCGGGGGTGGTCCCCGAACCGGGGGCGATCCCCGAGCCGTGTGCGGCCCGGCGACAGCCCGCCGTCACCACTGGGGCGGGCTCGCGATCGCCCGCGCCAGGACGTCGTCCAGGAGGCGGGCCGTGGCGGGGACGTCGAGCTGGGAGTTGTCGATGATCGGCAGCCCCGAGCCGTACCACCCGGCCATGCGGCCGTGGATGCGGGCCACCTCTTCGTCCGTGAGGCGGCGGTTGCCGCTGCGCTGGGCGTTGCGCTCCAGGACGACCTCAAGACCGGGGAGCAGGACGACGGGCAGCAGACCGGGGCCGACGTGCCGCTTCCAGCCGCCGAGGCCGACCACGGGTCGGTCGGGGAAGACGGCGTCGTCGAGGATGCAGGAGATGCCGTTGGCCAGGAAGTTCCGCGCGGCGAAGCCGCAGGTGCGGCGGGCCAGGCGGTACTGCGCCTCGGAGTGGTCGTTCCAGCCCGACTGGGGGTCGGCGAAGCCCGAGCGCACCCATTCGCGTACGTCGTCGAGGCTGATGTGGGACGTCGGCACGCGCCGGTGCTCGGCCCAGAACTTCGCGACGCTGGTCTTGCCCGCGCCCGCGGGGCCGATGAGGAGCACGGCGAGCGTGGTGGAGCCCGTGTCGGCCCGGGCCGTGCCGGGCGGCGGGCTCGGCATGGCGACGGGGCCGCCGGGCGGGAGCTGGATGTGGCCGGTGGTGTCACGGACGGGCGGCGGGGCCGCGGGGGCGTGATGTGCGGCGGGGCCGGGGCCGGTCTGGGCGTGCCCGGTGGCCGCGGGGTGCGGGGCGTGACCTGGAGCATGCGGGGTCGGGGCGGGCGCGTGCGAGGTCGGACCTGGAGCATGCGGAGCCGGTCCCGGGGCGTGCGGAGCCGGCGCGTGCGGCGCACCCGGCGCGTGCGAGGCGCCCGGCGCTCCGGGCACATGCGGCGGAGGGGAGCCCGGAGCCGCACCCGGCGGCGGACCGCTCGGGTGGTGTGCGGCCGGGGACCAGCCGGTGGCCGGTCCGTGCCCCGGCTGAGGGGGCGGCGGCAGCGGAGACCCCACTGCGTGCTGCATCCGGTGCCACTCCGTCTCGTACGACTGCTGATGCGGGCGGCAGCCGGGGCCACCCTTACCGAACGGTACCGTCCCCGGCCGACGTTGTGTGAACGGCCGGGGCGGCCGAGAAGTGCCCATGGCTGATTCGGACCGCCCCGAACAGGGCGGATCGCGCGGTCAGTCGGCGACTTCCCCGTACGCGGCGAGCAGCACCGCCGGGTCCGGGCCCTCCAGGACGGTGGGCTTGGCGAGACCGTCGAGGACGATGAAGCGCAGCAGGTCACCGCGGGACTTCTTGTCGACCTTCATGGTCTCCAGGAGCTTGGGCCACTGATCGTAGCGGTAGCTCAGCGGCAGCCCGACGGACTCCAGGACGGTGCGGTGACGGTCGGCGGTCGCGTCGTCAAGGCGGCCCGCCAGGCGGCCGAGTTCGGCCGCGAAGTGCATGCCGACGGCGACGGCTGCACCGTGGCGCCACTTGTAGCGCTCGTTCTTCTCGATGGCGTGCGCCAGCGTGTGCCCGTAGTTGAGGATCTCGCGCAGGCCGGACTCCTTGAGGTCGCCGGAGACGACCTCGGCCTTGACCTTGATGGAGCGCTCGATCAGCTCGGAGGTGTGCGGGCCCGCGGGCGTACGGGCACCCTCCGGGTCGGCCTCGATGAGGTCGAGGATGGCCGGGTCCGCGATGAAGCCCGCCTTGATGATCTCCGCGAGCCCGGAGACGTAGTCGTGCACCGGCAGCGAGTCGAGCGCCGCCAGGTCGCAGAGCACGCCCGCGGGCGGGTGGAAGGAGCCCACCAGGTTCTTGCCCTCGGCGGTGTTGATGCCGGTCTTGCCGCCGACCGCCGCGTCGACCATGGCGAGCACGGTCGTCGGCACGGCGATCCACCGCACTCCGCGCAGCCAGGTCGCGGCCACGAATCCGGCCAGGTCGGTGGTGGCGCCGCCGCCGACGCCCACGATCACGTCGGTGCGCGTGAAGCCGGACTGGCCGAGCGCCTTCCAGCAGTACGCGGCGACCTCGGCGGTCTTGGCCTCCTCGGCGTTGGGCACCTGCACGGCCACGGCCTCGTACCCCTGGTCGGCCAGGTCCTGGCGCAGCGCGTCGCCGGTCTCCGCGAGCGACTCGGGGTGGATGACGGCGACCCGCTTGGCGGCGTCGCCGATCAAGGCGCCGAGTTCACCGAGCAGTTGCCGCCCGACGAGCACCTCGTACGGCTCGGTGCCCGCCGTGCCGCCGACGTGGATGCGCGTCACTGCCTCGCTCATGCTTCCTTCAACTCCAGTGCGTCGAGGACCGCTTCCGCGACCTCTTCGGGGGTGCGGTCGTCCGTGGTGACGACGGCGCGGGCGACTTCTTCGTACAGATGGCGGCGCGCGTCCATCAGCTCGCGCCACTGCTTGCGCGGGTTCACCAGGAGCAGCGGCCGGGCGGCGTTGAGCCCGACCCGGCGGACCGCCTCCTCGACGTCCATCGCGAGGTAGACCACGGGCAGGCCCCGCAGCAGCGCGCGGGTGCCCTCGTCGAGGATCGCGCCGCCGCCGAGGGCGAGGACGCCCTCGTGGTCGGCGACGGCGGTCCGCACCGCCGCGCGCTCGCGCTCGCGGAAGTACGGCTCGCCCTCGTCGAGGAAGAGGTCGGCGATCTCTCGGCCCTCGGCGGCCACGATGTCGGCGTCGGTGTCCCGGTAGGCCACGCCGAGCCGGTCGGCCAGGAGCGCGCCGACCGTGGACTTGCCCGAGCCCATCGGGCCCACGAGCACGACGCGCGGCCCGCTCACCGGTCCGGTCGCGTCGGCCGTCACCGGATCTGGAGGTTGTCGAGGTACGAACGGACGTTGCGGCGGGTCTCGGGCACGCTGTCGCCGCCGAACTTCTCCGCGACCGCGTCCGCGAGCACCAGCGCCACCATGGCCTCGGCGACGATCCCGGCCGCGGGGACGGCGCAGACGTCGGAGCGCTGGTGGTGCGCCTTGGCCGCCTCGCCGGTGGCCACGTCGATGGTCGCGAGGGCGCGCGGGACGGTCGCGATGGGCTTCATCGCGGCGCGCACCCGCAGCAGCTCACCGGTGGTGAGGCCGCCCTCGGTGCCGCCGGAGCGGCCGGTGGCGCGCTTGACGCCGTCGGCGGTGGCGATGATCTCGTCGTGCGCCTTGGAGCCCGGCACCCGCGCGAGGTCGAAGCCGTCGCCGACCTCGACGCCCTTGATCGCCTGGATGCCCATGAGCGCACCCGCGAGCCGCGCGTCCAGACGCCGGTCCCAGTGCACGTGCGAGCCGAGTCCCACCGGCACGTCGTACGCGAGCACCTCGACCACACCGCCCAGGGTGTCGCCGTCCTTGTGGGCCTGGTCGATCTCCGCGACCATCGCCTTCGACGCGTCGGCGTCGAGGCAGCGCACGGGGTCGGCGTCGAGCTTCTCGACGTCGGCGGGGGTCGGGTACACGCCGTACGGAGCCTTGGCCGCGGCCAGCTCCACGACGTGGCTGACGATCTCGATCCCGGCCGTCTCCTTCAGGTAGGAGCGGGCGACCGCGCCGAGGGCCACGCGGGCCGCGGTCTCGCGGGCGGAGGCGCGCTCCAGGATCGGCCGGGCCTCGTCGAAGCCGTACTTCTGCATGCCCGCGAGATCGGCGTGGCCGGGCCGGGGCCGGGTCAGCGGGGCGTTGCGGGCCAGCTCGGCGAGGGCGCCGGGGTCGACCGGGTCGGCCGACATGACCTGCTCCCACTTGGGCCACTCGGTGTTGCCCACCATGACCGCGACGGGCGAGCCCATGGTCAGGCCGTGCCGGACGCCGCCGATGAACGTGACCTCGTCGCGCTCGAACTTCATGCGGGCGCCGCGCCCATAGCCGAGGCGCCGCCGGGCGAGGTGGTCCGCCACCATGTCCGTGGTGATCGGGACGCCGGCCGGAAGGCCCTCCAGCGTCGCCACCAGTGCGGGTCCGTGGGACTCCCCCGCGGTCAGCCAGCGCAACCTGCTCAACGGTGCTCCTCATGCTCGCGCCTGGAACTGCTTGTCGGCGCGACCGGGTGCGCGGCCCTGGCCCGCCACCCCCGATCCTCCCACGTCCGGGGGCGTGACCCGGCTCCCGGTCCATCTGACGGACGCCTGGACGGACACCGCGGCCCCACGCACCCCGTGCGGCAGCCGTCAGCGCTCCGCGAGCGCCCGCTCCCCTGCCTTGCGCATCACGTCGAGCGGTCCGGGCGCCCGTCCCGTCATCTGCTCGACCTGCAGCACCGCCTGGTGCACCAGCAGGTCGAGCCCGCTGACGACAGCGCCGCCGTACGCCGACCAGCGCGCCGCGAGCGTCGTGGGCCAGGGGTCGTACAGCACGTCGAAGAGCGTGGTGGGCCGCTCCGGCACGACGTGGGACAGCGCGTCCGTGGTGCCCGCCGGGGTGGTCGCGATGACCAGCGGTGCGTGCAGGCCGCGCTCGGCGTCCGCCCAGTCGGCGGTGCGCACCTCGATGTCGAGCCGTTCGCCCCACTGCCGCATCTCGGCGGCGCGGGCCTCGCTGCGTACGTACGCGACGACCTCGCCGGTGCAGATCCGGGCGAGCGCGGCAAGCGCGGAGGAGGCGGTGGCGCCCGCGCCGAGGATCGCGGCGGACTCGACCTGCTCGATGCCGCGCTCCCGCAGGGCGGCGACCATGCCGGGGATGTCGGTGTTGTCGCCGGTGAGGCGCCCGTCGTCGGTCCGCACGACCGTGTTGACGGCCTCCACGGACGCGGCGGTGTCGCTGACCGAGTCGAGCAGCGGGATCACGGCGCGCTTCAGCGGCATCGTGAGGGAGAGCCCCGCCCACTCGGGCCCGAGCTGTTCGAAGAACCCGGGCAGCGCATCCTCGTCGACCTCGAAACGGTCGTACGACCAGTCGGTGAGGCCGAGTTCGGCGTAGGCGGCGCGGTGCAGCACCGGGGAAAGGGAATGAGCGATGGGCGAGCCGAGTACCGCGGCCCGCCGGCCGTTGACGCTCACTGTCCGTTCTGCTCCTTCAGGTATTTCTCGCGGTTCCGGTTCTGCTCCTCGTTCGTCTCCGCGAAGAGCGTCTTGTCGGCGCTGACGGAGACGAAGTAGTACCAGTTGCCCTTGGCCGGGTGCAGCGCGGACTTGATCGCGACTTCCCCGGGGTTGCCGATCGGTCCGGGCGGCAGGCCCTTGATCTTGTAGGTGTTGTACGGGTCCTTCAGCTTGCGGAGTTCGTCGACGGAACCGATGGCCAGCTTGGACTGGCCCTTCAGGTAGTTCACCGTCGAGTCGAAGTCCAGCAGGCCGTAGGTCTCGGTGTTGCCGGGCTTGAGGCGGTTGTAGACGACCGTCGCGACCTTCTCGAAGTCGTGCTTGTACTTGCCCTCGGCCTGGACGAGGCTCGCCACCGTGACGACCTGGAGCGGGTTCTTCAGGCCCAGTTCCGAGGCCTGTTCCTCGATGCCCATCGCGTCGTACTTCGCGGTGGCCTCGGCCACCATCTTCCGCAGGACTTCCTCGGGCTGCTGGCCCTTGGCGACGGGATAGCTGGAGGGGTAGAGGAATCCCTCCAGGGGGTCCTTGACTTCACCGCCGATGTTCGCCGACGCCCATTTGGGCAGGCCCAGGCTGCGCCACTCCTTCTGCGCGACACCCTTCGTGGTGCCCTTCTTGAGCTTCAGCCGCTCATCGATTTTCTCGTACACGCGCACGTTTCGCGTGCCTTCCGGAATGATGAGGTTGTTACGGCTCTTCGGGCTGAGCATCAATTCGACGGCGGACGCGGCCGACATCTGTTTCTTCAGGGTGTAGACGCCCGCCTGGATTTTCTGTCCGTCCGGGTTCTTGCCCTGTGCGGAGACGAATGCGTCGACACTCTTGACGACCCCTGCGGCCTTGAGCCGGTTGCCGATGTCATAGCCGCCGGAGCCCTTTTCGATGGTGACGGTGACATTCGACGCGGTGCCGTCGCCGGAGTAGTCCGGGGCCGTGCCGAAACGATCCTGGTAGAACTGGTAGCCGAAGTAGCCGATGCCGCCGAGGCCACCGGCGAAGACCACGGTCACGACCAGGCAGGCGCAGCCACTGCGGCGCTTCTTGGGTTTCTTGCCGCCGCGGCCGCGCCGGTCGCCGCGACCGCCACCACGCCCGGGCTCGTCGTCGTCCTCGTCGGCGCCGTCCGCGAAGAAGGCGTGCTCGCCCTGGTCGGGCCCGGGGTCCCAGTCCGTCTCGGGCTCCGGCTCGGGTGCGGGGCGCCGACGTCCCGGCGGCTCGGGCGGCGGGTAGGCCTCCGGCGTGCCGTAGTAGTCGGGGCGCTCCTCGGCGTAGGACCCGGGCTGCCCGCCGTAGGGGTCCACCGGGTCACCGCCGTACGGGTCCTGTCCGCGCTGCCCGTCCCAGCCGCCGTCGCCGGGCTGGCCGCCCCCGCCGTACTGGGCCTGGGCGGGCGCGTAGCCCTGCTGGTCATAGCCCTGGGAGCCGTAGGCCTGCTGCTGGCCCGAGTTCCAGTCGCCGTAGGGAGCCTGCTGCTGCGGGTGCTGGGGGTGCTGGGCCCCCTGAGGGTGCGGCTGCTGCTGCGGGTACTGCCCTTGCTGCGGGTGGGGCTGGTGGTGCGACTGCTGGGGGTGCTGCTGATGGGGCTGGTGCGGCTGCTGGGGGTGGTACTGCTCCTGGCCGCCGTAGGGGGACGAGCCGTCGGCCTGCTGTCCTCCCCATCCGCCGTCCCCGTACAACGGGTCCTCGGGATGCCACGGTTCGGAGCCTGGACCCCGGCCATACTCAGTCATCGATCCCCTACGAGCCGCGAGGCGGGGGCCGCCGGCTGGATGTCAGGGCAACCGTTCCGCCTCTTGATGCTGTGCGGCAGCTGTTCGAACGCCGCCGCATCGCGCGGAACGTTACCGTATCGCGATCAGATGACCACTTCGACGCCCTCGCCGGGGGCCCTTCCTGACGCCCGTTCGGACTCCAGCGCCTGCTGCAGGATCACCACGGCGGCCGCCTGATCGATGACAGACCTGCCCTTTTTGGACTTCACGCCGGAGGCGCGCAGGCTCTGACTGGCCGTCACTGTGGTCATCCTCTCGTCCACAAGTCTCACCGGAACGGGCGCAATCCCGGCGGCGAGCTCCTGGGCGAAGCCGCGGACCTTCACGGCGGCCGGGCCCTCGCCCCCCTTGAGGGAGCGAGGGAGCCCGACGACGACCTCGATCGGCTCGTACTCCTCGACGAGTTGCTTGAGCCTGCGGTGGGCGGCCGGGACGTCACGTCCCGGCACGGTCTCCACCGGTGTGGCGAGGATCCCGTCGGGGTCGCACGAGGCGACCCCGATCCGGGCGTCCCCGACGTCGATCGCGAGCCTGCGCCCGCGACGGATGCCTTCGGTCATCGGCGCGGGCCTCAGGCCGTCTCGGTGACGAGGCGCTCGACGGCGGCGATGGCGTCGCCGATGGCGGCCACGTTCTGGCCGCCGCCCTGGGCGACGTCCGGCTTGCCGCCGCCTCCGCCGCCGAGGGTCTTGGCGGCGGTGCGCACCAGGTCACCGGCCTTGAGGCCACGCTCGCGGGCGGCCTCGTTGGTGGCGATGACCGTGAGGGGCTTGCCGTTGGCCGTGGTGAACAGGGCCACCACGGCCGGGCGGTCGCCCGGGATGCGGCCGCGCACGTCGAGGACCAGCTTGCGCAGGTCGTCGGCGCCGGTGCCGTCCGGGACCTGGCCGGTGACCAGGGCGACGCCGTGGATGTCCTTGGCGCCCTGGGCGAGACCGGCGGCGGCGGCGAGGACCTTCTCCGCGCGGAACTTCTCGATCTCCTTCTCGGCGTCCTTGAGCTTGGCGAGCATGCCGGAGATCTTCTCGGGCAGTTCCTCGGGACGGCCCTTGACCAGCTCCTGGAGCTGGGCGACGACCGTGTGCTCCTTGGCCAGGAAGTTGTACGCGTCGACGCCGACGAGGGCCTCGATGCGGCGCACACCCGAGCCGATGGAGGACTCACCGAGCAGCTTGACCAGGCCGAGCTGGGCGGTGTTGTGCACGTGGGTGCCGCCGCACAGCTCCTTGGAGAAGTCGCCGATCGTGACGACGCGCACGCGCTCGCCGTACTTCTCACCGAACTCGGCGATGGCGCCCTGCTTCTTGGCGTCGTCGATCGACATGACCTCGGCCTGGACGTCCAGCTCGCGCGAGAGCACGTCGTTGATCTTCTGCTCGACGTCCGTCATCACGGTCGTGGGCACGGCCGACGGGGAACCGAAGTCGAAGCGGAAGCGGCCGGGCTGGTTCTCCGAACCGGCCTGGGCGGCCGTCGGGCCGAGCGCGTCGCGCAGCGCCTGGTGCGTGAGGTGCGTGGCGGAGTGGGCGCGGGCGATGGCGCGACGGCGGTGGGAGTCGATCGAGGCCCACACCGGGGCGCCGACGGTGATCTCGCCGACCTGCACGACGCCCTTGTGGACGTGCACGCCCGGCACCGGCTTCTGGACGTCGCGGACCTCGACGACGGCGCCGCTGTCCAGGCGGATGCGGCCGGTGTCGCCGATCTGGCCGCCGCCCTCGGCGTAGAACGGGGTGCGGTCGAGGACGATCTCGACCTCGTCGCCCTCGGTGGCGGCGGGCGAGGAGACGCCGTCGACGAGGAGGCCGACGATCACGGCCTCGTTCTCGGTGGCCGTGTAGCCCGTGAAGTCCGTGGCTCCGGCGTTGTCGGCGATCTCGCGGTAGGCGCCGAGGTCGGCGTGGCCGGTCTTCTTGGCCTGGGCGTCGGCCTTGGCGCGCTCCCGCTGCTCCTTCATCAGGCGCCGGAAGCCGTCCTCGTCCACGGTCAGGCCCTGTTCGGCGGCCATCTCCAGGGTGAGGTCGATCGGGAAGCCCCAGGTGTCGTGGAGCAGGAACGCCTTGTCGCCGGGCAGCACGGTGGAACCAGCGGCCTTGGTGTCGGTGACGGCGGTGTCGAGGATGTTCGTGCCGCCCTTGAGGGCCTTCAGGAAGGCGGCCTCTTCGGCGAGGGCGACGGTCTCGATGCGCTTGCGCTCGGTGAGCAGCTCCGGGTACTGCTCGCCCATGGTCTTGATGACCGTGTCGACCAGTTCGGCGACGACCGGTCCGGAGGCGCCGAGCAGGCGCATGTTGCGGACGGCGCGGCGCATGATGCGGCGCAGGACGTAGCCGCGGCCCTCGTTGCCGGGCGTGACGCCGTCACCGATGAGCATCACGGACGTGCGCATGTGGTCGGCGACCACGCGCAGCGAGACGTCCGACCCGTGCTCGGCGCCGTAGCGGACGCCGGTCAGCTCGGTGGCCTTGTCCATGACGACGCGCAGGGTGTCGGTCTCGTACATGTTCTGTACGCCCTGCAGGATCATGGCGAGGCGCTCCAGGCCGAGGCCCGTGTCGATGTTCTTCGACGGCAGGTCGCCGAGGATCGGGAAGTCCTCCTTGCCCGTGCCCGCGCCGCGCTCGAACTGCATGAAGACCAGGTTCCAGATCTCCACGTAGCGCTCGTCGTTGACGGCCGGGCCGCCCTCCTCGCCGAACTCGGGGCCGCGGTCGTAGTTGATCTCCGAGCACGGGCCGCAGGGTCCGGGGACGCCCATGGACCAGAAGTTGGGGCCCATGCCCAGGCGCTGGATGCGCTCGGCGGGGACGCCGATGACGTCGCGCCAGATGCGCTCGGCCTCGTCGTCCTCCTTGTAGACCGTGATCCAGAGCTTCTCCGGGTCCAGGCCGTAACCGCCCTTGTCCTGGGGCGAGGTGAGCAGCTCCCAGGCGAGCTTGATGGCGCCTTCCTTGAAGTAGTCGCCGAAGGAGAAGTTCCCGCACATCTGGAAGAACGTGCCGTGCCGGGTGGTCTTGCCGACCTCTTCGATGTCGGGCGTGCGCACGCACTTCTGCACGCTGGTGACACGGGGGGCGGGCGGCTTGGCCTCGCCGAGGAAGTAGGGCTTGAAGGGGACCATGCCCGCGGGTACGAGGAGGAGCGTCGGGTCGTCTGCGATCAGCGACGCCGACGGCACGACCTTGTGCCCACGCTCCTCGAAGAAGCTCAGCCAGCGGCGGCGGATTTCAGCCGACTCCATCAGTGGTCCTCATTCCGGTTGTACGAGTACGTCGTGTCCGTCGACTTGGCGAGGGACTTGGGGTGCTTCTTGGTGCCGGGTTCGACGAGCGCGAAGCGACGCTGCGCGGGCAGTTCGGGGTCGACCGGGGCGTTCACGCCGAGGGCGTCGCCCAGCTCGGCCTCGCGCTCGGCCATGCCGTCGCGGACGTCGAGCGCGAAGTCCTTGAGCCGGTGGCCCGCTTCGAGCGCCTTGTCGGCGGCCCGGGCGGCGAGGCTCTCCGGCGTCAGCTGCTTCAGCTTGCGGTTGACCTTGGTGGTGGCCCAGACGCCGGCGGCCGCGCCCGCGGTGAACCAGAACGTACGTCGGAACATCGCTGCGTCAGTCCTTCTTCCGCTTGCCCCGCCGTGCGGACGGGAGGGTGCGGCCCACGATCACCGTACGACGGGACGGCTTGGCGGGCACTTCCTTACGACTGAGGGCCCGGCGCACTCCGTAGCCGAACGCGGCCACCTTGACCAGCGGGCCGCCGAAGGTGGAGGCCACGGTCGTGGACAGCGCCGACGCGTTCGACGTGACTTCCTGGACATCCGAGGCGATGGCGTCCACGCGGTCGATCTGGGTCTGCGCGGAGCGCACGGCCGTCGAGGCGTCGGCGAGCAGCGGCACGGCCTGCTCGGTCACGTCCGCGACGAGCTTGGTGGTCGCCCTGAGCGTCTGCGCCAGCCTCGCCAGCGCCACGGCCAGGAAGGACACCAGAATCGCCCAGAAGACGGCCACCAGGATCCCGGCCACCTCGCCACCGGACACCGCTCACCGCTCCCTGAGACATCGCCCTGGATTCGCTGTGGATCCCAAGGTCGTCGAACGTCGAAAAGTCGTCCTCCGACCCTATCGCGCCGGGGCCCCGGCTCCGTACCGCATTACCGCACGCGGCACTTGGGCGCGGCAGTTCGCGCAAGCCCGGGGCGAACTGATTGTACGGAATGCTTACGTCTGAGTACGCTCCGTACCCCATGCGACGCTCTCAGCGCCCCGACGACCGCTGGCCCGACTCCGCCCGCTCCCATGGCTGCCCGCCCGTCGCGGGCAACCTTCCGGCCGAGCTGACTGCTTTCTTCGGGCGCACCGCCGAACTGGCGGCGCTGCCCGCGGCCTTGGCGTCGGCCCGTCTGGTGACCGTGACGGGCGTCGGCGGGGTGGGCAAGTCACGGCTCGCGGCGCGGGTGGCGGCCGCGGTCGGGCCGCGGGACGGGGCCTGGCTGGTGGAGCTCGCGGGGGTGCGCGACCCGCATCTCGTGGAGCACGCCGTGGCCAGTGCCCTGGAGCTGACGGACCACACGAGCCGCTCGCCGCGGCAGGTGCTGCTCGACCGGCTCGCGGGGCGGGAACTGCTTCTCGTCGTCGACGGGTTCGAGCACCTGGTGGACGCGACGGCGTCGCTGGTGCGGGATCTGCTGCTGCGCTGCCCGGGGCTGCGGGTGCTCGCGGCGGGCCGCAGGCCGCTCGGCACGGCCGGTGAGCGGGTGCTGCCGCTCGCGCCGATGCCGGAGCCGGACGCGGCCGCGCTGTTCACCGACCGGGCGGCGGCGTGCCTGCCGGGCTTCGCGCCGGACGGGCGCGACCTCGCCGACGTGCGGGAGCTGTGCCGCCGTCTCGACGGGATCCCGCTCGCCCTGGAGCTGGCGGCGGGGCGGCTGCGGGTGCTTTCCCCGGGGCAGCTCCTGGCCCGCCTCGACGACCGGTTCCGGCTGCTCTCCGGTACGCGACGCGATGTGCCGCCGCGCCATCAGACCCTGCGGACCGCGATCGGCTGGAGCCATGAGCTGTGCACGGCGCGGGAGCGGCTCCTGTGGGCGCGGCTCTCCGTCTTCTCCGGGCCGTTCGACCTGGAGTCGGTCGAGTACGTGTGCAGCGGTGACGGGCTGCACGAGGACGACATCCTGGACGTGCTCGACGAGTTGCTCGCGCAGTCGCTGGTCTCCCGTGAGGAGAGCCCGACGGGGGTGCGCTACCGGATGCTCGACACGGTCCGGGCGTACGGCTCGGAGTGGCTGGAGGCGACCGGCGACGCGGCTCGGATGCGGCGCAGGCACCGCGACTGGTACATGGGGCTCGCCACCTGGTGCGAGCTGGACTGGTTCTCGCCCCGGCAGGCGGAGGTGGCCACGCTCGTCGAGTGCGAGCTGCCCAATCTGCGCACCGCCCTGGAGTTCTGCCTGACCGAGCCGGACGAGACGCACCTGGGCCAGTATCTGGCGGGCACGCTGTGGTTCTGCTGGGTGGGCTGCGGGCGCCTCGCGGAGGGCAGGCACTGGCTGGAGCGGGCCGTCGAGTTGGAGGGCGCGCACGAGGAGTCGCGGCTGAAGGCGCTGTGGGTGCTCGGGTACGTGGCGATCCTCCAGGGCGACACGGTGCCCGCGCTGTGCGCGCTCCAGGAGTGCAAGGACACGGCGGAGCGCACCGGCAGCGCCGTCGCGGCGGCGTACGCGGTGCACCGCCTGGGCTGTCTGGCGCTGGTCACGGACGACATGCCGCGCGCGGAGCGGCTGCTGCGCACGGCGCTCGACCAGTACCGGCGGATCGGGGAGCTGAACAGCAACGTCCTGATGGGCCAGGTCGAGCTGGCGATGGCGATGGCCTTCCAGGGGGAGCTCGGGGACGCGGTGGAGCTGTGCGAGGACGCGCGCCAGGTCTGTGAGGACCACGGGGAGCGCTGGGCACTGGCGTACGCCCTGTATGTCCTTGGTTACGCGGCCTGGGCGCACGGCGAGCAGGGGCGGGCGCGGGACCTGGTCACCCGGTGCCTGGACCTGGACCACGCCTTCCACGACCTGCTCGGCACGGTGCTCGCCGTCGAGCTGCTGGCGCTGTTCACGGTGGCGGAGGGCGACGCGGCGGAGGCGGCGGTGCTGCAGGGTGCCGCGGCGCGGATCTGGCCGTCGGTGGGGCTACCGCTGTTCGGCTCGGAGCACTTCGGCGGGCCGCACGTCCTGTGCGAGGCGCAGGCGCGGGAGCGGCTCGGTGACGAGCGGTACGAGGCGTGCCTGCGGGCGGGCGCCGAGCTGAGCCCCGATGTGGCGGTCTCGCGGGCGCTGCGCCGGCGCGCGGAGGTGACCGGGGCGTGCCGCCCCGGCCGCGGTGAGGGGCCGGTGCCGCCGGGCGCCCCGGAAACGCGCGAACCCGCCGTCTCCCCGACCACACGGGGCGGGGAGACGGCGGGCTGAAGCAGGTGAGGCTACGTCCGGGTCAGCGGGCGTAGTACTCGACGACGAGCTGCTCGTCGCAGATCACGGGGATCTCCTTGCGGTTCGGCTCGCGGTCCAGGCGGAAGGCCAGGGCCTTCAGGTTCACCTGGAGGTAGCGCGGGGTCTCGCCGTCGGCGGCGAAGCCACCCTCGCGCGCGACCTCGAACAGCGGCTTCTGGCGGCTGCGCTCGCGGACCATGACGACGTCGTCCGGCTTCACGCGGAAGGACGGCTTGTCGACCTTCTGGCCGTTGACCTCGATGTGGCCGTGGACGACCATCTGGCGGGCCTGGTAGATCGTGCGGGCGATGCCCGAACGCAGAACCAGGGCGTCGAGACGACGCTCCAGCTCGATCACCAGGGCCTCACCGGTCTTGCCCTGGGTCTTGGCGGCACGCTCGTAGGCGCGGACGAGCTGACGCTCGGACACGTCGTACTGCGCACGCAGACGCTGCTTCTCGAGCAGACGGACCTTGTAGTCCGAGTTCTGCTTGCGGCCGCGGCCGTGCTCGCCCGGCGGGTAGGGGCGGGCCTCGAAGTACTTGACGGCCTTCGGGGTCAGCGCGATGCCGAGCGCACGCGACTTCTTGACCTTGGGGCGGGACTGGTTCGGCATGAACCAAACACCTCTGTTTTCTGTACGGAATCGGCTTCACCAGGGTTAGGGGAGGTCGCATCCGCAGCCTGGGAAACCCGATGGGTCCGGTCGGTCGGACTCACCTGGCAGCCGTTCCCTGGTCTGGGCACTATGTGCAGCACGCGAGTGGCCCACCGACCGTGTCCCGGGATCCGGGAGGGTGGTGGGCTGCCCGCGACACCTTCGACGGTGCGCGACGCTCCTGGAACTTCCCCGCCCGGGGGCGGGGGCTCCGGCTGGATGTCCCGTTCTGGTGGTGCCGGTACGAGACCGGACACGGGACGCAGCACTTCGAGGGATTCTACAGGGCGGTCGTGACCGCTTGCGACACAGGGCCGTCAGGGCCGCTTGCGGCCGAGGTGCTTCCTGGTCCACTCGACGGCGTCGGCGTACCGGGCCTCGGCGCCGTGCCGGGTGGGGGTGTAGTACTCGCGGTCGCGCAGGGCCTCCGGGGCGTACTCCTGTGCGGCGATGCCTTCGGGCAGGTCGTGCGGATACACATAGCCCTGGGCGTGCCCCAGCTTGGCCGCGCCCTTGTAGTGGCCGTCGCGCAGATGCGGTGGGACCGGGCCCGCGTGGCCCTTGCGGACGTCGTCGAGGGCGGCGCCTATGGCCGTGGTCGCGGCGTTCGACTTCGGGGCCAGGGCGAGGGCGATGGTGGCGTGGCTGAGGGTGAGGGCCGCCTCCGGGAAGCCGATCATGGCGACGGCCTGGGCGGCGGCGACGGCGGTGGGCAGGGCCGTCGGGTCGGCGAGGCCGATGTCCTCGCTGGCCGAGATCATCAGGCGGCGGGCGATGAACCGGGGGTCCTCGCCCGCCTCGATCATGCGGGCCAGATAGTGCAGGGCCGCGTCCACGTCCGAGCCGCGGATGGACTTGATCAGGGCGCTCGCGACGTCGTAGTGCTGGTCTCCGGCGCGGTCGTACTTGACCGCCGCGCGGTCGACGGACTCCTCCAGGGTCTGGAGCGTGATCTCCTGCTCGCCCTTGGAGAGGGCCGAGCCCGCGCCCGCTTCGAGGGCGGTGAGCGCGCGGCGGGCGTCGCCGCCCGCGATCCGCAGGAGGTGCCCCTCGGCGTCCTCGGGCAGGGTGACGGCGCCGCCGAGGCCGCGCTCGTCGGTGAGGGCCCGCTTCAGGAGTCCGCGCAGGTCGTCGTCCGTGAGCGGTTCGAGAGTGAGCAGCAGGGAACGGGACAGGAGCGGGGAGATCACGGAGAAGTACGGATTCTCCGTTGTCGCGGCGATCAGCGTCACCCAGCGGTTCTCGACGGCGGGCAGCAGGGAGTCCTGCTGGGCCTTGCTGAAGCGGTGGATCTCGTCGAGGAAGAGGACAGTCTCCTTGCCGTGGCCGCCGAGGGCGCGGCGGGCACCGTCGATGACCGCGCGGACCTCCTTGACGCCCGCGGTGATCGCGGAGAGCTCCACGAAGCGCTTGTTCGTCGCCTTGGAGACGACGTACGCCAGGGTGGTCTTGCCGATGCCGGGCGGGCCCCAGAGGAACACCGACGATGCTCCGGCGGGGCCGCCACCGCCTTCGACGAGTCGGCGCAGCGGCGATCCGGGCCGGAGCAGATGCTGCTGTCCGACGACTTCGTCGAGGGTACGCGGGCGCATCCGGACGGCCAGGGGACTGCTGGACGGGTCCTTCTCCTGGCGGTCTTCGGCTGCGGCGGTGAACAGGTCGGGCTCCACGTCGAAAACCCTATGTCACCCCACTGACAACCGGCCCCGGCCGCCTCAGACCCAGAGGTCGGAGCCCCAGCGCGTGAGGATCAGCATCGCGATGATCCCGATGTGCACGACCGGCAGGGCCCAGGAGAAGTCCTCGAAGAAGGTCTTCAGCCAGCCCGGCGCGGGCAGGAAGCCCTGGCGGACGTTGAAGGCCGTGACGTACCAGAACATCAGGATCGTGGCGACCCAGGCCAGGCAGCACCACAGGCACAGCGCGTTGATGCGGTACAGCGACTGGAACTGCAGCCAGGTGCAGAAGCCGACGCCGAAGAGCGTGCCCGCGTTGAAGGTGAGCCAGTACCAGCGCGGGAAGCGGGCGCGGCCGAGCAGGCTCATGCCGACACCGATCACGACGGCGTACGCGGCGAGGCCCAGCATCGGGTTCGGGAAGCCGAACGCCTCCGCCTGGTCGCTCTTCATGATGCTGCCGCAGGCCACAACCGGGTTGATGCTGCAGCCCGGCTGGAAGTTCGGGTCCTTCAGGAGCTCGAACTTGTCGAGCGTGATGACCCAGGAGGCGAGCAGCCCGGCGGCTCCGGTGATCACCAGGAGCAGCGCCAGCGCCCTGCTGCCGCCGGCGGCCCCCGGCGCGTCCTCGTGGTCCTGGCCGGCCGCGGCGCCGTCCTTCACTGGCTGCTTCACCGAGGTGGGTTTACTCATCACGCCGTTCCGTCGCTCGTGGTGGCCTGCGGGCAGGGACATTGTGCCGTACGTAGCTGTGTGTCCACCGATCGGTGGACACAAGCAGATACGTATGGGGGTCCCGCCGTGTTCGCTCCGGCGGGAGGCTCGATGTCATGACGACGCAACGCACGAAGTCATGACCGCGGAGGGGGTGACGTCATGACGGCAGGGGCGATGAGGACGGCGCCAGGGACGGCGGGGTCGAGAACGGCGGACACGGGTCAACTCGCCGTTGACGTCAGGGGTCTGCGCAAGAGGTACGGCCCCGTGACAGCCGTGGACGGCATAGACCTGAGGGTGGCGCACGGCGAGGTGTTCGGCATCCTCGGGCCGAACGGCGCGGGCAAGTCCACGACCGTCGAGATCCTCCAGGGCCACCGCACGCGCGACGAGGGTGAGGTGTCCGTCCTGGGTGTCGACCCCGCGACGGCCGTCCTGCGGCTCGTCGCGGAGGGCTGCACCAACACCGAGAGCGGCACGGGCTCCTGGAAGGCTGCCCCGGAGAACTGGCCTGGAGGGTCGACCGGGAGGACCGAATCCCCACGCCCCGGGACATGGCTGGGCCCCGGGCGCGCATCCGCACCCGGGGCCCACCTCACAGCATCAGACCAGCTTGCTCTTCACCACGGCCACGATCTCGTCCACCGCGACCGCCTCCTGCTCGCCGGACTCCATGTCCTTGAGCTGGACGACGCCCTCGGCAAGATCGCGCTCACCGGCGACGACGGTGAAGCGGGCGCCGGAGCGGTTGGCGTTCTTCATGGCGCCCTTGAGTCCCTTCCCGCCGTACGAGAAGTCGGCGGCGATCCCCGCCCGACGCAACTCCGTCACCTTGGCGAAGAGGACCCGCCGCGCCTCCTCGCCGAGCGGCACCGCGAACACGCTGGTGGCCGCGGGCAGGTCGAGGGTGATGCCCTCCGCCTCCAGGGCGAGCACGGTGCGGTCCACGCCGAGCGCCCAGCCGACGGACGGCAGCGCGGGGCCGCCGATCATCTCGGACAGGCCGTCGTAGCGCCCGCCGCCGCCGACCGCGGACTGCGAGCCGAGGCCGTCGTGGACGAACTCGAAAGTGGTGCGCGTGTAGTAGTCGAGCCCGCGGACCAGCTTCGGGTCGTCCTCGT
Source organism: Streptomyces sp. NPDC041205 (assembly GCF_055591765.1). Classification (NCBI taxonomy): domain Bacteria; kingdom Bacillati; phylum Actinomycetota; class Actinomycetes; order Kitasatosporales; family Streptomycetaceae; genus Streptomyces; species Streptomyces sp. NPDC041205. Next base: position 160,044 of record NZ_JBVIZH010000006.1, read on the forward strand.
AGGCGACGCCCGCCGCGGTCAGGAGCTCCCGCACCTGCTCGTGGTACGCCTTGCAGGCGTCGCACAGGTAGTCGGCCAGCATCGGCGCGCCCACGAGCTGCTTCTGCACGTCGGCGCGCTTGTCGTCCAGGACGCGGAGCGGGTTGATGTCGATACGTCGACGGGTCTCCTCGTCCAGGTCGAGGCCGCGCAGGAAGTCCTGGAGGGCGGCGCGGTAGACGGGGCGGCACTCCTTGTCGCCGAGGGAGTTCAGCAGGATGCGGAACTCCTTCAGGCCGAGCGAGCGGTAGGCCTGGTCGGCCAGGATGATCAGCTCGGCGTCGAGCGCCGGGTCCTCCGCGCCGATGGCCTCGGCACCGACCTGGGAGAAGTGGCGGTAGCGGCCCTTCTGCGGGCGTTCGTAGCGGTAGTACGAGCCCGAGTACCAGAGCTTGACCGGGAGGTTGCCCGCCTTGTGCAGGTTGCCCTCGAGGGCGGCGCGCAGCACGGAGGCGGTGCCTTCGGGACGCAGCGCGAGCTTGTCGCCGCCCTTGGTCTCGAAGGCGTACATCTCCTTGGTGACGATGTCGGTCGACTCGCCGACACCGCGCGCGAACAGCTCGACGTTCTCGAAGCCGGGCGTCTCGACATAGCCGTACCCGGAGTTGCGCAGGGGCGCGGCGATCGCCTCACGGACGGCGAGGTAGGTCGCGGAGTCCGGCGGCAGCAGGTCGTACGTGCCCTTGGGGGCCTGGAAGGTACTCACGGGGTTTCTCTCGTCACATTCCTCGTCGGGGAGCGTCGGCTCCCAGGCCGGCGGCCACCTGGCGCAGATACGGGTTGGTGGCGCGCTCACGGCCGATGGTCGTGTGCTCGTTGTGGCCGGGCAGGACCACGGTCGAGTCGTCGAGCGGCAGGCACACGCGTGCCAGCGACTCGAGTATGTCGGCGTGCGATCCGCCGGGCAGGTCGGTGCGTCCGATGGAGCCGGCGAACAGCAGGTCGCCCGAGAAGAACACCGAGGGGACCTCGGCGGACTCGGGCAGCTGGAAGGTCACCGACCCCTTCGTATGCCCCGGTGCGTGCGCGACGGAGAAGTCGAGACCGGCGAGCTTCAGCTGCTCGCCGTCGGCCAGCTCCCTGAGGTCGGAGGGCTCCCCCACGGTCAGCTCACCGAGCAACTGCGCGCCGAAGGCGCGGCCGATGGCCTTCTCCGGGTCGCTCATCATGTACCGGTCCTCGGGGTGGATCCAGGCGGGCACGTCATGCGCGCCGCAGACCGGGACGACCGACGCCACATGGTCGATGTGGCCATGGGTGAGGATGACGGCGACGGGCTTGAGCCGATGCTTCCGGAGCGCTTCCTCGACTCCTTCGGTGGCCTGATGCCCCGGGTCGATGATCACGCATTCCTCGCCCGCGGCGGGGGCGACCAGGTAGCAGTTGGTCCCCCAGGCCCCGGCGGGAAACCCGGCAATGAGCACGATCGTCCTTCGTTTCGTCGTCCGGCGGAGGTGGCAGCGGAGATTGCGGCAGTTCAGAGCCTACCGGCGCTGCCGATTCCACAGCTAACCCATATACGGTACGGGGCACACGCGGCCGGTCACGCCGCGCGACGACGACCCAGGCGACGTACGACAGACGCGCCGACCGAGACGTACAAGGAGTGCACCCGGTGGTCAGCCAGGAACAGCGGCGCAAGCAGCTCGCGCGGGAGAAGTTCTTGCGGCAGCAGCAGCGGCGGGAGGCCGCGCGACGTCGGCGGCGGATGCGCAACGCGGTGATCGCCGGTGCGGTCGCCTTGGTGGTGGCGGGCGGCGCGGTCTCGTACGCGGCGGGCGCCTTCGACGACGGCGGCTCGACGAAGGACGACGCGGCCCCGACGCCGACGCCCACCAAGCCGAAGGACCCCTGCGGCAAGGCCGCGCCGGGCAAGATCAAGCCGCTCTCCTTCAAGAAGGAGCCGGCGCTCACTGTCGACAAGTCGGCCTCGTACCGGATGAAGCTGGCCACTACGTGCGGCGACATAGACATCGCCATGGACGCGGCGAAAGCCCCGCACACCGTGAACTCGTTCAATTTCCTGGCGGGCAAGGGGTACTTGGACCACACCGCGTGCCACCGTCTGACCGCGGGCAACGTCAACGTCCTGCAGTGCGGCGACCCGAAGGGCACCGGCGAAGGCGACCCCGGCTACACCATTCCGGACGAGAACCTGAAGGACAAGCGGCTCAAGGGCGGTGTGTACCCGGCGGGCACGGTCGCCATGGCGAACAAGTACAAGCCGGACACGAAGAAGGGCCGCGACACCGGCGGCAGCCAGTTCTTCCTCGTCTACCAGGACAGCCAGTTGCCGCCCGACTACACGCCGTTCGGAACCGTCTCCGACGCCGGCATGAAGGTCCTCAAGAAGATCGCCGGAGCCGGTGAGAGCAGCGGGCAGGGCGACGGCGCACCGAACGCGACGGTCGTCATCGACAAGGCCACCGTACGTAAATCCTGACCACCGGCGGGCGAATTTCGCTCGCGCTGGATGCGGACAGCCGCCCCGCCGGTCGCCTATGTTGGCGGTGACGAAACTGTGGACGATGCCGGGGGCCCGTGGCCTTGTGCAGGCATCATGTGGAGGAGGCGCTGTGAGCAGCGACCCGTGGGGCCGCGTCGACGAGACGGGGACCGTGTACGTGCGTACGGCCGACGGCGGCGAGCGAGTGGTCGGATCGTGGCAGGCAGGATCTCCTGAGGAGGCCCTGGCCTATTTCGAGCGCAAGTACGACGGTCTGGTCGTCGAGATCGGACTTCTCGAGCGCCGGGTGAAGACGACCGACCTGTCGGCCAAGGACGCGACGACCGCCATCGACCACCTGCGCCAGCAGGTCGACGAGGCGCACGCCGTCGGCGACCTGGACGCGCTCGGCAAGCGGCTCGACACGCTGGTCGAGACCGTCGAGGCGCGCCGTGAGGAGCGCAAGGCCCAGAAGGCCAAGCAGTCGGACGAGGCGCGGCACTCCAAGGAGGCGCTGGTCGCGGAGGCCGAGGAGCTGGCCCAGAGCGAGCAGTGGCGTGCGGCCGGCGAGCGCCTGCGGGCCCTGGTGGACACCTGGAAGGGGCTGCCCCGCCTCGACCGCAAGTCCGACGACGAGCTGTGGCACCGCTTCTCGCACGCCCGCTCGGCGTTCTCCAAGCGCCGCAAGGCCCACTTCGCGTCCCTGGACGCGCAGCGCGAGGACGCCCGCAAGGCCAAGGAGAAGCTGGTAGCGGAGGCCGAGGCGCTGTCGGGCTCGACGGACTGGGGCCCGACGGCCGCGCGCTACCGCGAGCTGATGGCCGACTGGAAGGCCGCGGGCCGCGCCCAGCGCGAGCACGAGGACGACCTGTGGAACCGCTTCCGCGGCGCCCAGGACGTGTTCTTCGCGGCGCGCAGCGCGGTCTTCGCGGAGCGCGACGCCGAGCAGGGCGAGAACCTGAAGCTCAAGGAGGAGCTGGCGGACGAGGCCGAGAAGCTCGTCCCGGTGACGGATCTGAAGGCGGCCCGCGCGGCCTTCCGGTCCATCAACGAGCGCTGGGAGGCCATCGGCCACGTCCCGCGTGACGCCCGGCCGAAGGTCGAGGGCCGGATGCACGCGGTCGAGCGGGCCCTTCAGGAGTCCGAGGAGGCCGAGTGGCGCCGGACGAACCCGGAGGCGCGTGCGCGCGCCGAGGGCCTGACCGGTCAGCTCCAGGCCGCCGTCGACAAGCTCCGGGGCCAGATCGAGGCGGCGCGCACGGCGGGCAACGACGCCAAGGCCGACAAGCTCCAGAAGGAACTGGACGGCCGCCAGGCGCTGCTGGACCAGGCGCTGAAGGGTCTGCACGAGTTCGGCGGCTGAGTTTTTCGCTGGCTGCGTTGTCTACGTAGAGGGGCTCCCACACAGGACGTGTGGGAGCCCCTCTGCGTAGTGGCCGGGTCTACGGCCTGCGCGCCGACGTCACCCGGTACACGTCGTACACGCCCTCGACTCCCCTGACCGCCTTGAGCACATGGCCCAGGTGCTTGGGGTCGCCCATCTCGAAGGTGAAGCGGGAGGTGGCGACCCGGTCGCGGGAGGTCTGCACGGCCGCGGACAGGATGTTGACGTGCTGGTCGGAGAGGATGCGCGTGACGTCCGAGAGCAGCCGGGAGCGGTCCAGGGCCTCCACCTGGATGGCCACCAGGAAGACCGACGACTGCGTGGGCGCCCACTCGACCTCGAGGATGCGCTCCGGCTCGCGGGACAGCGAGTCCACGTTCACGCAGTCGCTGCGGTGAACCGATACGCCACTGCCGCGCGTGACGAAGCCGATGATGGGGTCGCCCGGCACCGGCGTGCAGCAGCGGGCCAGCTTGACCCACACGTCGTCGACGCCCTTGACGACGACTCCGGGGTCGGCGTTGGAGCGGCGCTTGGAGCGGCCGCGCGAGGGCGGCGCGCTCTCGGCGATGTCCTCGTTGGCGGCCTCCTCGCCGCCGAGCGCCTGGACGAGCTTCTGCACGACGCTCTGCGCGGTGACGTGGCCCTCGCCGATCGCCGCGTACAGCGAGGAGATGTCGGGGTAGCGCATCTCGTGCGCGAGGGTGACCAGGGAGTCGCCGGTGAGGATGCGCTGGATCGGCAGGTTCTGCTTGCGCATGGCGCGCGCGATGGCGTCCTTGCCCTGCTCGATGGCCTCCTCGCGGCGCTCCTTGGAGAACCAGGCGCGGATCTTGTTGCGGGCCCGCGGCGACTTGACGAAGCCGAGCCAGTCCCGGGAAGGTCCCGCGCCCGCGGCCTTGGAGGTGAAGACCTCCACCAGATCGCCGTTGTCCAGGGTCGATTCGAGGGGCACGAGCCGTCCGTTGACCCGGGCGCCTATGGTGCGGTGGCCGACCTCGGTGTGCACCGCGTACGAGAAGTCGACCGGGGTCGCGCCCGCGGGGAGCGCGATGACGTCGCCCTTCGGCGTGAAGACGAAGACCTCGTTGCGCGACAGGTCGAAGCGCAGGGACTCCAGGAACTCGCTGGGGTCCTCGGTCTCCTTCTGCCAGTCCAGGAGCTGGCGCAGCCACGCCATGTCGTTGAGGTGGTCGTCCTTGCCGGTCTTCTTCGGCACGTCGGTGCGCACCTTGGAGGCGCCGGCGACGGCCTCCTGCTTGTACTTCCAGTGCGCGGCGATGCCGTACTCGGCGCGGCGGTGCATGTCGAACGTGCGGATCTGCAGCTCGACGGGCTTGCCGTTGGGGCCGATGACCGTCGTGTGCAGCGACTGGTACATGTTGAACTTCGGCATCGCGATGTAGTCCTTGAACCGGCCGGGGACCGGGTTCCATCGCGCGTGGACGGTGCCGAGCGCCGCGTAGCAGTCGCGGACGGTGTCCACGAGGACGCGGATGCCCACCAGGTCGTAGATCTCCGCGAAGTCACGGCCGCGGACGATCATCTTCTGGTAGACGCTGTAGTAGTGCTTGGGCCGCCCGGTGACGGTGGCCTTGATGCGGGCGGCGCGCAGGTCGGCCTGGACCTCGTCGGTCACTATGGCCAGGTACTCGTCGCGCTTGGGGGCGCGCTCGGCCACCAGACGCACGATCTCGTCGTACATCTTGGGGTAGAGGATCGCGAAGGCGAGGTCCTCCAGCTCCCACTTGATGGTGTTCATGCCCAGGCGGTGCGCCAGCGGAGCGTAGATCTCCAGCGTCTCGCGGGCCTTCTTCTCCTGCTTCTCGCGCTTGAGGTAGCGCATCGTGCGCATGTTGTGCAGACGGTCGGCGAGCTTGATGACCAGGACGCGGGGGTCCTTGGCCATGGCGACGACCATCTTGCGCACGGTCTCGGCCTGCGCGGCCTCGCCGAACTTGACCTTGTCGAGCTTGGTGACGCCGTCGACGAGCAGGGCGACCTGGTCGCCGAAGTCGCGGCGCAGGGTGTCCAGGCCGTACTCGGTGTCCTCGACGGTGTCGTGCAGGAGGCCCGCCATCAGGGTCGCGGGGTCCATGCCGAGCTCGGCGAGGATGGTGGTGACGGCGAGCGGGTGCGTGATGTACGGGTCGCCGCTCTTGCGCTTCTGGCCGCGGTGCCAGCGCTCGGCGACCTGGTAGGCGCGCTCGATCTGGCGGAGCGTCGCGGTCTCGATCTTCGGGTCGTTGCTCCGCACTATGCGAAGCAGCGGCTCCAGAACCGGGTTGTACGGGTTGGAGCGCTGGACGCCGAGGCGGGCGAGACGGGCGCGCACGCGGTTGGAGGATCCGGAGCGCTCGGCCTTGCCGCTGACGGGGGGCTTGCTCGGGGCGGGGGTCCGACCGGGGGCCGGGCGGACCGGCGGGGCGGCGGGCGCCGGCGGGGCGGGCTGCGGCTCGGTCGGCGGCTTGGGGCGGGTCTGTTCGACCGACCGCGTCTCGGCCGGTCGCGGCGCACCCTGCTCGCCCTGTGCGGACGTCCCGCCGGGCGCGCTCGGTGCCTTCTTCGCGGGCGCGCCTGCGGGCGCCGCGGCCCGCTCGGCGGGCTGGGCGGACTTGGCGGCGGCAAGTGGCTGGGACTCGTCTGGCAAGAGCGCTCCCTGTGCGCGATCGGGTCCCCCGGTGAGGTCCCGAAGTGCCCATGGTATCGATCCTGGGCCGACGGCTCGCCCTCGGCCGGTGAGACGGCTCTGTACTGGAGAAACACCAGAGGCGGGCGCCGGATTCCGCCGGGCCCGCCTCTGTCTCCGCTTCGGTGGTGCTGGAGTGCCCCGCGCCGGCCGCCGCGGCCGGGCACTCCCATGAGGGCCTCTGCTGCCCTCTCCTGGGTCCTCAGACCGTGAGCAGGGCCTCCAGGGGCGCGCCGTCCAGAGCGGGATTCAGCCGCTCGCGGCCGTTCAGGAAGCCCAGCTCCATCAGGACCGCCACCCCGGCCACCTCGGCCCCGGCACGGCGGATGAGCCGCAGCGAGGCCTCGGCGGTGCCGCCGGTGGCGAGGACGTCGTCGATGACCATGACGCGGTCGCCGGGCTTGAGGTCCTCGGCGTGCACCTCGATCTCCGCGCTGCCGTACTCCAGGTCGTAGCGCTGGCTGAGGGTCGCCCCGGGGAGCTTGCCCGCCTTGCGTACGGGAATGAAGCCGACCCCGGCCTTCAGCGCGACCGGGGCGCCCAGGATGAACCCGCGCGCCTCCAGACCCACGACCTTGGTGGCCCCGTGCCGCACGCTCAGGTCGGCGAGGGCGCCGGTCAGAGCGGCGAACGCGGCCGGGTCCGCGAGCAGCGGCGTGATGTCCTTGAACAGCACGCCGGGCTCGGGGTAGTCCGGCACGTCACGGATGCGGCTCAGGAGCAGCGCGTTGACGTCGACGAGTTCGGTCATCGGCGTTTCCCCGACGGGCGGCCGCGGCCGCGGTTGCGGGCGGGCTGCGCACGGGGACCCGAGCGCGGGCCGACCACGGCGGGGGCGGAGTCCTCGTCGGGCTCCGCGTCCTGCGGGCTCTCGTCCGCGGACACCGGGGTCTCGGCGGACTCGCCCTTGGCGGCGTCCGCCCTGCGCTTGGCGAGCACCCGCTTCTTGAGCGCCTTCATCTGCGGCTCGGTCTCCTTGAGATCGGCGACCAGCGGGGTCGCGATGAAGATCGAGGAGTACGCGCCCGCGGCGAGGCCGACGAACAGCGACAGCGAGATGTCGTTCAGCATGCCCGCGCCGAGGAAGCCGCCGCCGATGAACAGCAGGCCGGCGACCGGCAGGAGCGCCACCACCGTGGTGTTGATGGAGCGCACCAGCGTGCTGTTGATCGAGCGGTTGGCGACCTCGCTGTAGGTGAAGCGGGTCTGCTTGGCGAGGTCCTTCGACTGTTCCTTGAGGCTGTCGAAGACCACGACCGTGTCGTACAGCGAATAACCGAGGATGGTCAGCAGACCGATCACCGTGCCCGGTGTGACCTCGAAGCCCACGAGGGCGTACACACCCACGGTGATGGTGATGTCGTGGATGAGCGCGATCAGGGCGGCGAGCGCCATGCGCCACTCGAAGGCGATCGCCAGATAGATCACGACCAGGACCATGAAGATCGCCAGGCCTTGCCAGGCCTTGTTGGCGATCTGTTCGCCCCAGCTCGGGCCCACCAGGTCCGCGTTGATGTCGTCGGCCTTCATGTCGAGCTCCTTGGCGAGCTCGACCTTGATCTGGTCCGACTTCTCGGTGTCCACGCCGGCGATCTGGATGCGCAGGGTGTCGTTGCCGAGCTTCTGCACGAGCGCGTCGTGGCCGGAGGCCTCTTCCGCGACCTCTTCCGCCTTGGCGACCGACACGCTGGTCTTCGGCGTGTTGAAGACGGCGCCGCCCTCGAACTCGATGCCCATGTTCAGGCCGCGCACCGCCAGGCCGACGATGGCCGTGATGGTGATCAGGATCGAGATGCCGTACCAGATCTTGCGCTTGCCGACGAAGTCGTAGCCGACCTCGCCGCGGTAGAGCTTGGCGCCGAGATCTCCGAGTTTCGACATCTCACGCCTCCTTCGGGGTCGAGTCGACGGGGGCGGCGGTCGCGGCGGCGCGCGAGCGGCGCAGCGGCGGCTTGGCACCGAGACGCTTCGGGTCGAGTCCGGACCACTTGCCGCCGCCCGCGAAGAACTTCTTGCGGGCCATGATCGTCATCAGTGGCTTGGTGAAGAAGAACACCACGACGACGTCGAGCAGCGTGGTCAGACCCAGCGTGAACGCGAAGCCCTGGACCTTGCCCACGGTGACGACGAAGAGCACCGCGGCGGCGAGGAAGGACACGAAGTCGGACACCAGGATGGTGCGCCGGGCCCGCGGCCAGGCGCGCTCGACGGCGGGCCGCAGCGTACGGCCCTCGCGGATCTCGTCCCTTATGCGTTCGAAGTAGACGATGAACGAGTCGGCGGTGATACCGATGGCGACGATGGCGCCACAGACCGCGGGCAGGTTCAGCGCGAACTTAATCGTCGGGCCGAGCAGCGTCATGATCGTGTACGTCAGCGCCGCGGAGACACCGAGGGACGCGATGGCGATGAAGGCCAGACCGCGGTAGTACGCGACCAGGTAGATGATGACGAGCGCGAGGCCGATGGCGCCCGCGATCAGACCGGCGCGCAGCTGCTCGCCGCCGAGGGCCGCGCTGACGGTCTGGACGCTCTGCTCCTTGAAGGTCAGCGGGAGCGCGCCGTACGACAGGATGTTGGCCAAGTCCTTGGCCTCGTCCTGGGTGAAGCTGCCGGAGATCTCGGCCTGGCCGGAGGTCAGTGCCTGCTTCACGTACGGAGCGGAGACGACCTCGCCGTCCATGACGATGCCGAACTCGTTCTGCGGCGGCTGCTTGCTGGCGAGCTTGCCGGTGATGTCACCGAACTGCTTCGTGCCCTTGCCGGAGAACTCCATCGTGACCTTCCAGCCAGCGGCACCCTGGGTGTCGTAGACGGCCTTCGCGTCATCGACCTCCTTGCCGTTGACCTCGGAGGGTCCGAGGATGAACTTGTCCCAGCCCTTGCCGTCGCCGCTCTTGCCGCAGGCCACGACCGGGTCGGTGGGTTTGACGCCCTTCTTGACCTTCAGGCGGGCCTTCTCGTCGGTGCAGTCCAGCTTGGTGAACTGCTCCTGGAGCTTGGCGGTGGGGTCGGGCGGCGGCGGGGCCTTCACACCCTTGCCCTTGTCGGCATCGTCCTTGGCCGCGCCGGTGGGCGTCCCGGTCGGGGTGGGCTCGTCCTTCAGGCCGTCGGTGACGGAACGGCCCTGGGTCGTCGGCGTCCCGCTCGGCGTGGTCGCCTTGTCCTCGGGCTTGTCGCTCTCCTTGGACTTGTCGCCCTTGTCGCCGCCCGTGCCCTTGTCGCCCTTGTCACCCTTGTCGGAGGACGACGGCTTCGGCTTCGGCTTCTCGCCGGGGCCGGTGCTGGGCTGCTGGGCGAGGACAGGCCGGAAGTAGAGCTGAGCGGTCGTGCCGACCTGCTCCCGCGCCTGCTTGGCGTTGGTGCCCTTGGGGATGTTGACGATGATGTTCCGGTCGCCCTGGGTCTGCACCTCGGCTTCGGAGACACCCAGACCGTTGACACGGTTGTTGATGATGTCAACGGCCGTGTTCATGTTGGTCTTGTTGATCGCGTTCTTCTGGCCCGGCTCGTTCTTCGCCTCGAGCGTGATGCTCGTACCCCCGGCGAGGTCGATGCCCAGGCGGGGGGTGGTGTGCCCGGAGAGGAACATCCCTCCGGTGAGCGCCACCAGGGCGATCATGATCAGGACCAGGGTGCGGCCCGGTTTCCCCTGGGCGGCCTGCCTACGGCCCTTCTTGGGTGCTGCCACCTTCTCGTTCTCCCTGTCCAACCGTCCGGCCTGCGGGGTGCCCCCTCGTCACCTGCGCTGAGCGGAGGCCTGAGCGGAAGGGGCCCCGGGCGGGCGGCCATGAAGTTGTGTCGAGACGCGGCGCGAAATCACCTGGGGCGGGGGCCGCGATGCGCGAGCGGGCGCAGGTCCGACCCCCGGCCGTGACTACTTCGCGCCGGACTCGCCGTCGGTCTTCTTCGGCTCTGCGTCCGCTGCCTCGGGGGCCTCGTCGGCCGTGTCCCGCTTGCCGAGGTCGATGCGCGAGTCGTCCGAAGCGTCCGCGGCCTCGTCGGTCTCGGTGAGGGAGGAGGCGTCGTCGGGCACCACGGGGGCGTCGTCGGACTTCAGGTCGTCCTCGGTGCCGTGAACGATGCGGTTGTACTCGTCGTCGTCGAGGACGGCGCCGATGGAGTTCTTCGCGTACACCGCGTGGACGCCGGGGGCCACCTCGAGGAGGACCGCGTCGTCGTGGACCTCCTTGACGGTGGCGTACATGCCTCCGATCGTGCGGATGCCGGTGCCAGGCGTCATTTCATTGCGCATCTGGGCGGCCGCCTGCTGCTTCCGCTTGGCGGACCGGGTCATCAGGAACATGGCCCCGATGAGCACGATGAAGGGGAGGAGGGTCACGATATTCACGGGACGGAGTTTCCTTCGCACGACCGCGTTCTTGAGCGGCCTGATGGATGGGGGTGGGCGGCGCCGCCCACAAGGGCGGCATCGGCGGAGTCTAAGCGAGTCCGCACCATACGAACAACGCTCAGCATGGCACCGCAGTTCCGGATGGTGCGACTCTCCGCGCCGCCGCGCGTCAGGTCACGACCCGAACAAGTCCTGTTGTCCAGTTCCCGCTCCCTGCCGGGGCGGTACGAGACCCAGATGGGCCCATGCCGCGGGCGTCCCCACCCGGCCCCGGGGCGTCCGGGCGAGCAGCCCCTCCCGGACGAGGAAGGGCTCGGCCACCTCCTCGACGGTCTCGCGCTCCTCCCCCACCGCGACGGCGAGGGTGGACAGGCCGACGGGGCCGCCGCCGAACAGCTTCAGGAGGGCTTCGAGGACCGCGCGGTCCAGGCGGTCGAGGCCACGGGCGTCGACCTCGTACACGCTCAGGGCCGCGCCCGCGATCTCGCGGTTGATCACGCCGTCGGCCTTGACCTGGGCGTAGTCGCGCACGCGGCGAAGGAGGCGGTTGGCGATGCGGGGGGTGCCGCGGGAGCGGCCCGCGATCTCGGCGGCGCCGTCGGTGTCGATGGCCACGTCGAGCAGGTTCGCGGAGCGGTGGATCACGCGCTCCAGCTCGGCGGGTTCGTAGAACTCCATGTGGGCCGTGAAGCCGAAGCGGTCCCGCAGGGGCGGCGGAAGCAGGCCCGCGCGCGTGGTGGCGCCGACGAGCGTGAAGGGCGGCAGTTCGAGCGGGATGGCCGTGGCGCCGGGGCCCTTGCCGACGATCACGTCGACACGGAAGTCCTCCATGGCCATGTACAGCATTTCCTCGGCGGGCCGCGACATGCGGTGGATCTCGTCGAGGAAGAGGACCTCGCCCTCCTGGAGGGAGGACAGGATCGCGGCGAGGTCGCCCGCGTGCTGGATGGCCGGGCCGCTGGTGATGCGGATCGGGGCGCCCATCTCGGCGGCGATGATCATCGAGAGGGTGGTCTTGCCGAGGCCGGGGGCGCCGGAGAGCAGCACGTGGTCGGCGGTGGCGCCGCGCGCGCGGGCGGCGCGCAGGACCAGGTCGAGCTGCTCCCTCACCTTCTCCTGGCCGATGAACTCACCCAGGTCCTTGGGGCGCAGGGCGGCCTCGACGGCCTGGTCCTCGCCGTCGGCGGACGCACCGACCAGTCGCTCGGCCGCACCGGCAGCGTCGTCGGTCGTGTCGTCCCAGTTCATGCGGTGTGCCTCGCGATGCGGTTCGGGGGCTGGCGGGTGCGGTGGTGCGGGTGGCTGGCGAGTGCGGAAGTGCGGGTGGCTAGCGGGTGCGGTTCAGGGTCTGGAGCGCGGCCTTCAGGAGCTGGCCCACCTGCGGCGACTCCATGGCCTCCGCCTGTGGGGCGACGGCGGTGACGGCCTCGTCGGCCTCGCGCGTCGCGTACCCGAGGCCGATCAGGGCGGCGTGCAGTTGGTCGCGCCAGCCCTGGGTGACGGGGGCGCCGATGGCGGGGCCGCCGGTGCCGAGCGGCTCGCCGAGGCGGTCCTTCAACTCCAGGAGCAGCTTCTGGGCGCCCTTCTTGCCGATGCCGGGCACGGCGGTGAGGGACTTCTCGTCGCCCGTGGAGACCGCGCGGCGCAGCGCGTCCGGGTTGTGCACGGCGAGCATCGCCTGCGCGAGCCGGGGGCCGACGCCGCTCGCGGTCTGGAGTAGTTCGAAGGTCTGGCGCTCGTCGTCGTCAGCGAAGCCGTACAGCGTCAGGGAGTCCTCGCGCACGACCAGGGACGTGGCGAGCTTGGCCTGCTGGCCGACGCGGAGCGTGGAGAGGGTGTTCGGCGTGCACTGGACGGCCATGCCGATGCCCCCCACTTCGACCACGGCGGCGTCCGGGGCGAGGGCGGCGACCGGGCCGCTCACGAAGGCGATCATGGCGTACGGCCTTTCGGTGCTTGCTGGGCTTGCTGTGTCTGCTGGGCGGGGCGGGCCCGCTGGAGCTGCTGGGCGTGCCGGGCGGTCGCCTGCTGGAGGCGGTTCTGGGCCACGGCCTGTTGGAGGCGGTTCTGCGCGGGGGCGCGCCAGATGTGGCAGATGGCGAGGGCGAGGGCGTCGGCCGCGTCGGCGGGCTTGGGCGGCGCGTCCAGGCGCAGGAGGCGGGTCACCATCGCGCCGACCTGGGCCTTGTCCGCGCGGCCGCTGCCGGTGACGGCGGCCTTGACCTCGCTGGGGGTGTGCAGGGCGACGGGGATGCCGCGGCGCGAGGCGCACAGCATGGCGACGGCGCTGGCCTGGGCGGTGCCCATGACCGTACGCACGTTGTGCTGGCTGAACACGCGCTCCACGGCGAGGACTTCGGGTTGGTGCTGGTCGAGCCACTCCTCGATGCCCTGCTCGATGGCGACGAGGCGATGGCCGAGCTCGGCGTCCGCGGGGGTGCGCACGACGCCGACGCCGCGCATCGTCAACGGGCGGCCCGCGACGCCTTCGACGACACCGACGCCGCACCGGGTGAGCCCGGGGTCCACCCCAAGTACCCGCAACTCCGCCTCCCCCTCTTCGATCGCCTGTTTGTGCAGGCTATCGGGTGCCACTGACAAAGCGACGGGCCGACGGGGTGTGTCCCGTCGGCCCGTTCGCCCGTTGCCGTGGTGCGCGGCTCAGGCGTCGACCTTGGCCATGACGTCGTCGGAGACGTCGAAGTTGGCGAAGACGTTCTGCACGTCGTCGCTGTCCTCCAGGGCGTCGATGAGCTTGAAGATCTTGCGGGCGCCCTCCTCGTCCAGCTCGACCTGCATGGTCGGGACGAAGTTGGCGTCGGCCGAGTCGTAGTCGATGCCGGCCTCCTGGAGCGCGGTGCGCACCGCGACCAGGTCGGTGGCCTCGCTGAGCACCTCGAAGGACTCGCCCAGGTCGTTGACCTCTTCGGCACCGGCGTCCAGAACGGCCGTCAGGACGTCGTCCTCGGTCAGCTCGCCCTTGGGGACGATCACGACGCCCTTGCGGTTGAAGAGGTACGACACGGAGCCCGGGTCGGCCATCGAGCCGCCGTTGCGGGTCATCGCGACGCGCACGTCGGAGGCCGCGCGGTTGCGGTTGTCGGTCAGACACTCGATGAGCACCGCGACGCCGTTGGGGCCGTAGCCCTCGTACATGATCGTCTCGTAGTCGGCGCCACCGGCTTCGAGACCGGCGCCGCGCTTGACCGCGGAGTCGATGTTCTTGTTCGGAACCGAGCTCTTCTTGGCCTTCTGGATGGCGTCGAAGAGGGTCGGGTTGCCGGACACGTCGGCGCCGCCCGTGCGGGCCGCGACCTCGATGTTCTTGATCATCTTCGCGAAGAGCTTGCCGCGCTTGGCGTCGATCACGGCCTTCTTGTGCTTCGTCGTAGCCCATTTAGAGTGGCCGGACATCTGCCTGTCTCCTTCGCGTAACCAACCAGTACGAACGCCAGAGATCCTACAAGGACCGCGGCGCCTGCTTCGCCCGCACCATGTCGACGAACAGTGCGTGCACCCTGTGGTCGCCCGTCAGCTCGGGGTGGAAGGACGTGGCGAGCGCGTCCCCCTGGCGTACGGCGACGATGTGGCCCTCGTGCTCGGCGAGCACGTCGACGTCGGCGCCGACCGACTCCACCCACGGGGCGCGGATGAAGACACCCTCCACAGGGTCCCCCGCGACGCCCTTGATGTCGACGGCCGCTTCGAAGGACTCGTTCTGCCGCCCGAAGGCGTTGCGGCGCACGATCATGTCGATGCCGCCGACCGTCTCCTGCCCCGAACGCGGGTCGAGGATCTTGTCGGCGAGCATGATCATGCCCGCGCAGGTGCCGTAGACCGGCATGCCGTCACGCACACGCGCGCGGAGCGGTTCGAGCAGGCCGAAGAGCGCTGCCAGCTTGGAGATGGTGGTCGACTCGCCACCGGGGACGACCAGGCCGTCCACCTCGGCGAGTTCTTCGGGGCGCCGCACCGGCCTGGCCACGGCGTCCGCCGTGGCCAGGGCGACAAGGTGCTCCCGTACGTCGCCCTGGAGGGCCAGGACGCCGATCACGGGGGTGTCGTTCATGGGTTACCAGCCGCGGTTGGCGTAGCGCTCGGCCTCGGGCAGGGTGTCGCAGTTGATGCCGACCATGGCCTCGCCGAGGTTGCGGGACGCGTCCGCGACGATCTTCGGGTCGTCGAAGAAGGTGGTGGCCTTCACGATGGCGGCGGCGCGCTTGGCCGGGTCGCCGGACTTGAAGATGCCGGAGCCCACGAAGACGCCCTCGGCGCCGAGCTGGCGCATCAGCGCGGCGTCGGCGGGGGTCGCGACACCACCGGCGGAGAAGAGGACCACCGGCAGCTTGCCCAGCTCGGAGACCTCCTTGACCAGCTCGTACGGGGCGCGCAGCTCCTTGGCCGCGGCGTACAGCTCGTTGTTGTCGAAGCCGCGCAGCTTGGCGATCTCGTTCTTGATCTGGCGCAGGTGGCGGACGGCCTCGACGACGTTGCCGGTACCGGCCTCACCCTTGGAGCGGATCATGGCGGCGCCCTCGGCGATGCGGCGCAGGGCCTCGCCGAGGTTGGTGGCGCCGCACACGAAGGGGGTCGTGAACGCGAACTTGTCGCTGTGGTTGACCTCGTCGGCCGGGGTCAGGACCTCGGACTCGTCGATGTAGTCGACGCCGAGGGACTGCAGGACCTGGGCCTCCACGAAGTGGCCGATGCGGGACTTGGCCATCACCGGGATCGACACGGCCTCGATGATGCCCTCGATCATGTCCGGGTCGGACATCCGGGCCACGCCGCCGTCCTTGCGGATGTCGGCCGGGACCCGCTCCAGGGCCATGACGGCGACGGCACCGGCGTCCTCGGCGATCTTCGCCTGCTCCGGCGTCACGACGTCCATGATCACGCCGCCCTTGAGCTGCTCGGCCATGCCGCGCTTCACGCGGGCGGTGCCGGTCGCGGGGGTGGCGGCCTGGTTGGTGCTGGGGAGCGTGCTGGACACGGGTGACCTCACTCGGGAAAGAAGGCTGTGGCTTGGGAAGCCGGGGCTTGAGGGAGCCGGGGCTTCGGGAAGCCGTGGCCCGGCACGCGGAAGGGCGGCTTCCCGCCTTCTTCCGTTCCGGCCCGGTCTGGCTTCCGTCGCGTTTCCGCTGTACCGAGGAAACGTCCCCGGACCAGGCCACAGCAAGGGCCAATGGTGAGGCTGTGGATCGTTTTCGGTGCGTTACCGGGGTGATTCGGTACGTCACGCGCCCGATCCCGGGGTGGGGTGCGGCGGTCGCGCGTGCTCGGACGGCCCTGGCGGGGCGGGGCCCGGCCGGCCTTGGCGGCGCCAGGGCGGCTGGACGGCCCGTCTGACGCCCTCTTCGCGGCCTGGGCGCTACGAGGCCCCCGGCCGGTCCGCCAGTGCCTCAGGGGCCACGTCGTCCATCTCGAAGGCCATGGGGAACGGGGCGTGTCCGGCGAGCCGGAACCAGCGGACCTTGCGGTGGCGGCGCAGGGCGCGGGCGGCGCGTACGGCGTCGTTGTGGAAGCGGCGGGCCATGGGGACCCGGCGGACCGCCTGGGCCAGCTCGATCGCGGCCCCCTCGCCACCCGGGGCCTCCCGTACCGCCTCGACCTGGCCCGCGTCCTCGAATACCGCCCGCAATGCCTGGCTCAGCTCGCTCTCGGCGACCTCCCGATGTTCCTCCTCCGCCTGCCGGGCCGCGTGCGCCGCCTCGTACAGGACGATCGACGCCGCCGGGTCGAGCACGCCGGAGGTGGCCACCTCCTGGGTCACCGAGGCGCGGCGCAGCAGTTGCGCGTCCAGGGCGGCGCGGGCCGCGTCGATGCGCGCGTGCAGCCGGTCGAGGCGTCCCGCGGTCCAGCTCAGGTACAGGCCGATCGCGAAGAGGCCGACGGCGATCCAGATCAACGTGGAGGTCACGGCCGCAAAGGTACCCGGCGGGGGCGCCGGGGACGGCGGGGGCCGGTCGGCCTGCGCCTCGGGGCGGCCCCGGGATGCCCGTCCGCCGGGGGCGCCGTCGATCGGCCTTCGGCCTCGTCCTCAAGCGCCGGACGGGCTGGATTGTCCCCGTCCGCCGGTGGGGGGGGTGTCGGCCTTCGGCCTCGTCCTCAAACGCCGGACGGGCTGGAGTTGCCTGCCCCGGCCCCGTGCCTACAACTTGTCCTTCGCCAAGCCGAAGCGTGCTCGCAGGCCCGAGCGTTCGTCGGTCGCCACCGCTGCCGCTCCGTCCGTCACCGTCTCGTAGACGGACAGGATGTCGGCGCCGACGGTCGACCAGTCGAAGCGGCGTACGTGCTTGGTGCCGCGTTCGCGGAGTTCCTCGCGGCGGTCGGGGTCGCGCAGGAGGCGGATCGCCGCGTTGGACAGGGAGTAGGCGTCCTCGTTGGCGAAGAGGTCGCCCGCGGCGCCCTGGTCGAGGACCTGGGCGAAGGCGTCGAGGTCGCTGGCCAGGACGGGGGCGCCCGCCGACATCGCCTCGACGAGGATGATGCCGAAGCTCTCGCCGCCGGTGTTCGGGGCGACGTACACGTCGACGCTGCGCAGCAGCCGCGCCTTGTCCTCGTCGCTGACCATGCCGAGGAACTCCACGCGGGAGCGCAGCTCGGCGGGCAGGGAGGCGACGGCCTCCTCCTCGTCGCCGCGGCCGGCCACCAGGAGGCGCGCCTCGGGGCGGGCCGCGAAGATCCGGGGCAGCGCCCGCATCAGCACCGGCAGGCCCTTGCGCGGCTCGTCGATGCGTCCGATGAAGCCGATCGTCTGGCCCTGCCACTCCGGCTTGGGCTCGGCGCGGGCGAAGAAGTCGACGTCGACCCCGTTGGGGATGACCACCGCGTCGCCGCCCAGGTGCTCCACGAGCGTGCGGCGCGCGTACTCGCTGACCGCGATGCGCGCGCTGATCTTCTCCAGGGCGGGCTGGAGGATCGGATACGCGGCGATCATGGCCCGCGAGCGCGGGTTGGAGGTGTGGAACGTGGCGACGATCGGCCCCTGCGCCGCCCAGCACGTGAGCAGCCCGAGCGACGGCGAGGTCGGCTCGTGGATGTGGATCACGTCGAAGGTGCCGTCGTGCAGCCAGCGGCGTACGCGCGCGGCCGAGAGGAATCCGAAGTTCAGCCGCGCCACGGAGCCGTTGTACGGAACAGGAACGGCCCGGCCCGCCGACACCACGTACGGCGGCAGCGGGGTCTCGTCGTCCGCAGGTGCGAGGACGGAGACCTCGTGTCCCAGGCGGATGAGGTGCTCCGCCAAATCGCGGATGTGGAACTGGACGCCGCCCGGCACGTCCCACGAGTAGGGGCAGACGATGCCTACCTTCACGGCGACCCCTCGGTCGCCGGGCCGTCCGGCGCCTTGGCCGGGTCCAGGTCGGCGAGCCAGAGGCGCTGGAGCATGTGCCAGTCCTCGGGGTGGTCGGCGATGCCCGTGGCGAAGGCGTCGGCGAGGGCCTGCGTCATGGCGGCCGTCCTCTCGCCGCGCGTCCCCGTCTCGGGCACGTCGACCGGCGGGTGGACGCGGCCGCGCATGACCGGCGAGTCGTCGTACCAGAGCGTCACCGGGAGCAGCAGCGCGCCGGTCTGCTGGGCGAGCGCGGCGGGCCCGGCCGGCATCCGCGCGCTCTCGCCGAAGAACTTCACCTCGACGCCGGACGCCGACAGATCACGGTCCGCGACCAGGCAGACGAGGCCGCCCGCGCGCAGTCGGCGCGCCAGCGTCCCGAAGGCGGAGCCGCCGGTGTGCGGCAGGACCTCCATGCCGAGGCCGCTGCGGTAGGCGACGAAGCGGTCGTACAGGGACTCGGGCTTCTGCCGCTCCTGCACGGTCGTGAAGGGCGTCTCCAGCTTCGTGGTGACCCAGGCGCCCGCCAGGTCCCAGTTGCCGAGGTGCGGCAGCGCGAGGATCACGCCCCGGCCCGAGGCCAGGCCGTCGGTGAGGTGGTGCAGGCCGTCGGGGACGAAGCCGTTCCTGATGCGGTCCTTGCTCCAGGCGGGCAGCCGGAAGGACTCCATCCAGTACCGCATGTACGAGCGCATGCCCGCCTTGGACAGCTCGGCGAGCCGCGCCGGGGACGCGTCGGGCACCACGCGCGCGTAGTTCGCCTCCAGGCGCAGCACGCCCTTGCCGCGCCGCTTCCAGGCGAGGTCGGCGATGGTGCGGCCGAGGCGCACGGCGGCGGGCTCGGGAAGCTTCTTGACCGTGCTCCAGCCGAGGCCGTACAGCGCGTCCGTGAGCTTCTCCGTAGTGGGGCTCATGAAGCCGTCTCGCTCTCCTGTGGCGTCTCGCTGGCGGCCTCCTGGTCCGCCTCCTCCGCCTCACGGCGCACGGTCACCACGCGCTGGACCAGCGTCACGAGGCTGCCGACGGCGACGATCCACAGGGCGACGGGAAGCAGCACGTCGATGCCGGGAACCCCGAACTTGTGCAGTCCGGCGAAGCCCGCGGCGACCAGCGAGATCACCAGCCGCTCGGCGCGCTCGACCAGGCCGTTCACGGCGACCGGCAGCCCGATGGCCTCGCCGCGCGCCTTCGTGTACGACACGACCTGGCCGCTGGCCAGGCAGAAGATGGAGACCGCGCACAGCACGTTGTTGTCGCCGGACCCCGCGTACCAGAGCGCGAAGCCGCCGAAGATCGCGCCGTCCGCGACCCGGTCGAGCGTGGAGTCGAGGAACGCCCCCCACCGGCTGGAGCGGCCGAGCTGGCGCGCCATGTTGCCGTCGACCAGGTCCGAGAACACGAACAGCGTGATGACGACCGTGCCCCAGAAGAACTCGCCCCGGGGGTAGAAGACCAGCGCTCCCGCCACGACACCGGCCGTGCCGATGAACGTCACCGTGTCGGGGCTGACCCCGCGGCGGATGAGAAACGCGGCGAACGGTGTGAGGACACGCGTGAAGAATGCACGCGCGTACTTGTTCAGCATGGCCTTCCCGAGGGTCGGTGCCCATGGCGGCCCCGTTGGCCACCGGCTGGCCCATCGTAGTCACGCTCACGACACACCGGCTCGCCCCCTCACGATCGCGTACGACGTATGGACGCACCGTGACACGAGTGCAAAGCTCGAAAGCACCGCGGGCGTCGCCGGAGCCGCCTCCGCACGCGGGTCCCGTGTGTCCGCGCACAGCCAGCATCCCTGAGGGGGCTGAGCCTCCTCATCCATGCGCGTAACCGGGAGGCCAAGGCATGGGCGACAAGGCGAACGCACACCCCGGAGCCGCCGGCAGGGCAGCGACGGCCGACCATCCCGCGTCCGTACGGAATGTGGTGCTGGTCGGCCACAGCGGATCGGGCAAGACGACTCTGGTGGAAGCCCTCGCGCTGACCGCGGGGGCGGTGAACCGGGCGGGCCGGGTGGAGGACGGCACCTCGGTCTCGGACTACGACGACATAGAGCACCGCCAGCAACGCTCCGTACAGCTGTCCCTCGTCCCCGTCGAATGGGGCGGCTACAAGATCAATATCCTGGACACCCCGGGATACGCCGACTTCGTCGGTGAACTCAGGGCCGGTCTGCGCGCGGCGGACGCGGCCCTTTTCGTCGTCTCGGCGGCCGAGGGCGCCGAGGGCATCACCGGCGCGACCCGCATGGTGTGGGAGGAGTGCGCCGCGGTCGGCATGCCGCGGGCCATCGTGGTCACGCACCTGGAGGCGGCGCGCGCCGACTTCACGGACATCACGCGGTGCTGCGCCGAGGCCTTCGGCGCCGACGACCCCGACGCCGTACTGCCGCTGTACCTGCCGCTCCACGGCGAGCAGGGCCCCGACGGGCACGCGCCCGTCACCGGCCTGGTGGGACTGCTCTCGCAGCGGATCTTCGACTACGCGTCGGGCGAACGCAAGGAGTCCGAACCGGGCGCCGACCAGCTGCCGGTGATCGAGGAGGCCCGCAACAAACTCATCGAGGGGATCATCGCCGAGAGCGAGGACGAGTCCCTGATGGACCGCTATCTCGGCGGCGAGGACATCGACTACGAGACCCTCGTCCAGGACCTGGAGCGAGCCGTCGCGCGCGGCATCTTCCACCCGGTCCTCGCCGCAGCCCCCGCCGCCGAGGGCGCCCGCCAGGGCCTCGGCACCGTCGAACTCCTGGAGCTGATCACCGGCGGCTTCCCCACCCCCCTGGAGCACCCCGCCCCGGCCGTCACCACCCCCGCCGGCAAGCCCCGCCCGGCCCTCACCTGCGACCCCGAAGGGCCCTTGGCCGCCGAGGTGGTCAAGACCGCGTCCGACCCCTACGTCGGCCGGATCTCGCTGGTCCGCGTCTTCTCCGGGACCCTGCGGCCCGACGAGACCGTGCACGTGTCAGGTCACGGCCTCGCCGACCGCGGTCACGAGGACCACGACGTCGACGAGCGCGTGGGCGCCCTGTCCTCGCCGTTCGGCAAGCAGCAACGCACCCTCAGCCAGGCCATCGCGGGCGACCTGGCCTGTGTCGCCAAACTCGGCCGCGCCGAGACCGGCGACACCCTCTCCGCCAAGGACGACCCGCTCCTGATGGAGCCCTGGGACATGCCCGACCCGCTGCTCCCGCTCGCCATCGAGGCGCACAGCAAGGCCGACGAGGACAAGCTCTCCCAGGGCCTGTCCCGGCTCGTCGCCGAGGACCCGACGATGCGGCTCGAACAGAACCAGGACACCCACCAGGTGGTCCTGTGGTGCCTGGGCGAGGCCCACGCGGACGTCGCCCTGGAGCGGCTGCGCCACCGCTACGGCGTGCAGGTCGACCTCGTACCGCACAAGGTCTCCCTGCGGGAGACGTTCGGGGGCAGGGCCGCCGGGCGCGGCCGCCATGTGAAGCAGTCGGGCGGCCACGGGCAGTTCGCGATCTGCGAGATCGAGGTGGAGCCCCTGCCCGGTGGCAGCGGCATCCAGTTCGTCGACAAGGTCGTCGGCGGCGCGGTGCCCCGGCAGTTCATCCCGTCCGTGGAGAAGGGCATCCGGGCGCAGGCGGCCAAGGGGGTCGCGGCCGGCTATCCGCTCATCGACGTGCGCGTCACCCTGCTCGACGGCAAGGCGCACTCGGTGGACTCCTCCGACGCCGCGTTCCAGACGGCGGGCGCGCTCGCGCTGCGGGAGGCGGCCGCGGACGCCACGATCCACCTGCTCGAACCCGTCGCCGAGGTGCGGGTCCTCGTCGGCGACGAGCACGTGGGCTCGGTCATGAGCGACCTGTCCGGGCGGCGCGGCCGCGTCGTCGGCACCGAACAGGCGCCGGGCGGCCGCACCCTGGTCCGGGCCGAGGTGCCCGAGATCGAGATCGGCCGGTACGCGGTGGACCTGCGCTCCCTCTCCCAGGGCACCGCACGCTTCAGCCGGTCCTACGCCCGGCACGAACCGATGCCTGCCCAGCTGTCCCACAAGATCCGCGAACAGGCCGAGCACGGCGTCTAGTTGACCCGGCCCGGCCCGTCGCCGCCCGCCCGGAACCCCTCCGGCGGGCGGCATTTCGCGGCCCCCTGCCGGATGTCGGTGCGCACCGATACGCTGATGACCTGATCAAAAGCTGTACCGGCCAGGTCAACAGGTGTGCCGGGCAACGCAGTCGGGAATCTCGGGAAACAACACACTCGGGAACCAGCGCAGTCGGGAAACAACGCAGTCGGGAAGAGTCGCGGCGCCAGGGGCGGTGCGGCGTTGGGGGCGGCAGGTGGCGGACGACGTATTCGACTTCAGGCCAGGGGCCCAGGTCCCGCTGTCGGGCGCCGCAGGGCAGACCGCGGCGACGCATGCCCTGGCGTCGGCGGCGTATCGCGACGGCGAGGTCGACGACATCCTCAAGGCCAACAGCGACTGGCACAAATCCGTGGTGAAGCCCGGACTGTGGTCGCTGTGCAAGCCCAGCCTGGGCGAGGCCTTCTCACGGACCGTGCAGGTGCGGATGCTCGGCGGCGCCCGCCCGGCGCTCATCCAGTCCTTCGGCACCGAGCCGCAGGCGGTCGTCGAGCACTGCCTGGCGGCCAACCGCATCCGCAGACAGCGCGACAGCTGGCTCACGGCCGTCATGGCGATCTGCGGGCTGCTCTTCCTGCCCGGCCTGCTCGCCTGGCTCCTGGTGTTCACCGCCCGCCGGTGGATCTCCAAACAGAAGGACAAGCGCACCCAGGCCATCGCCACGGCCCTCCTCGTCGCCCTCGGCGTCCTCGTCGTCCTGCTCCTGATCAAGCTGCCCTTCGGCGGCTTCTGGGCCTGGTATCTGCGGATCTGCCCCATCGTGCCGGTGCTCGGCTGGTTCTGGGCCAAGCATGTCGCCGAGGGCACCGCCAAGGACCTGCGGGACCGCTGGGACAGCCTGCTCGCGGGCGGCGGCATCGGCGCCAAGATCCCCGAAGCGGTCCCCGGCAGCCCCGGCGAGACCGCGGCCGAGCGGCTGCGCCAGGGCCTCGCCCGGCTCTCCGCCGAGCAGCAGTCCAACTCCGTCTTCTACGCCGGGCCCAAGGGAATACTGGGCATGGGCACCCGCTGGGGCAGCTGGCAGCTCGCCGAGGAGCTGACCCCCCGCGAAGAGGGCAAGGAGATCAACCCGTTCCGCAGCTGGGACGTCATACGCGCGGTGCACGACCAGCTCCGCATGCTGGAGCGCGGCCCCCTGCACACCGGCGGCTTCCCCACGCCGTCGATAAAGCACTGGGTCGTCACCCCCATCGGGGAGAACGCGGGGTCGGTCTCCCGCCCCTCGGGCACCGACGTCGACGCCTTCCAGATCAAGGGCCACGAGATACAGCGCATCTGCAACGAGCAGCAGTTCGGCAGCGGCGACCGGCACTATCTGGGCGTTCAGTTCACCCTCTGGGACGGCCAGTTGGTGATCACCATGCTGATCACGGTCACCGTGCTGCACGAGACCCTGCGCATCGAGGTCACCGGGCACGCGCTCGGACCCGTGCACTCGCTGTTCACCAGCAAGCCCTCCCCCAAGACCAAGACGGTCAGCAAGACCGTCAAGTTCTGGGAGACCAAGACGCAGCAGCTGCCGCTCGTCGACGCCCAGGAGGTGGTGCGCCTCGCCGTGCGCGCCCCCTTCACCTGGTATCCGCCGATGCTGGACTACCTGGGCGGCAAGCTCGTCCTGCCCGAGCCGTTCGGCCTCCGCCACGCCTGGGCCGACAAGCCGTGGCGGCACCGCTTCATGGCCGACGACGCGCTGCGCGCGGCCACGCCGGTGCTGCGCGTCGTGCACTCGGCGGCCATCAAGGTCCTGGAGGAGAACGGCGTGAACACCGACCGCTTCAGCGGCCGCGCCACGTTCCTCAGCGGGGCGGTGCAGGACCCCATGCCGCGCAACGCGGACGTGTACGGCACCTAGACCCGGCCACGGGGAAGGGGGGCGGCGCGATCGGATCGCGCCGCCCCCTTCCCCGTTTCTCCGTGCGTTCGGGCGCTACGCCACGGGCCACGCCTCCGCGAGCATCTTGCGGGTGTCGGCGAGCAGTTGGGGCAGCACCTTCGTGTGGCCGACGACCGGCATGAAGTTGGTGTCGCCGCCCCAGCGCGGCACGATGTGCTGGTGCAGATGGGCGGCGATGCCCGCGCCCGCGACCGTGCCCTGGTTCATGCCGATGTTGAAGCCGTGCGCCCCGGAGGCGGTGCGCAGCGCCGTCATCGCCTGCTGGGTCAACTCACCGAGTTCGACGGTCTCCGGACCGGTCAGCTCCGTGTAGTCGGCGACGTGGCGGTAGGGCACCACCATCAGGTGGCCGCCGTTGTACGGATAGAGGTTGAGCACCGCGTACACGTGCTCGCCGCGGGCGATGATCAGCCCGTCCTCGTCCGATTTCGCCGGGATCGAGCAGAAGGGGCAGCCGTCGTCCGCCCCTGGGCCGGTGGGCTTGTTCTCGCCCTGGATGTACGCCATCCGGTGAGGCGTCCACAGGCGCTGGAACGCGTCCTGCGTCCCCACTCCGATCTGCTGCTCCGGCTCAATCGTCATGCTGTGCAGCATATGACTTCGCCCGCGCGCAGCGTGCCGCCGGGGCGGCCCCCGGGCCGCCCCCCGGCCAGGCCGGGGCGACAACCGATGACCGATGAGAGCGCCCGCCCGGCGCCCGAGGGCGCGCGGCCCTTCTGGGAGCGCTGTGGCCCCCGGGGGGGGGCGTCCCCCGGGGGCCTCCTGAAAGCGTCCCGCGCGGCGTCAGACCTGCACGCGCTCCTCGACGACCTTCACGATCTTCGCGATGGCCTCGTCGACCGGGATGCCGTTCTCCTGCGAGCCGTCGCGGTAGCGGAAGGACACGGCGCCGTGCTCCATGTCCTCGTCGCCCGCGATGACCATGAAGGGCACCTTGGCCTTCTGCTGGTTGCGGATCTTCTTCTGCATGCGGTCCGAGGAGGCGTCCACCTCGACCCTCAGGCCCTGGGCGCGCGCCTTCTCGGCGAACTCGCGCAGGTACGGGATGTGGGCGTCGCCGATCGGGATGCCGACCGCCTGCACCGGGGCCAGCCAGGCCGGGAACGCGCCCGCGTAGTGCTCGAGGAGCACGCCGAAGAACCGCTCGATGGAGCCGAACAGGGCGCGGTGCAGCATGACGGGCTGCTGGCGCGAGCCGTCCGCCGCGGTGTACTCCAGGCCGAACCGCTTGGGCTGGTTGAAGTCGACCTGGAGGGTCGACATCTGCCAGGAGCGGCCGATCGCGTCCTTCGCCTGGACGGAGATCTTCGGGCCGTAGTACGCGGCGCCGCCCGGGTCGGGCACCAGCGGCAGCCCCTGCTTCTCGGCGGCCAGGCGCAGCGCCTCGGTGGCCTCCGCCCAGTCCTCGTCGGAGCCGATGAACTTGTCGGACTCGGGGTCGCGCGTGGACAGCTCCAGCTCGAACTCGTTCAGGCCGTAGTCGCGCAGCAGGTCGAGGACGAACGTGAGGAGCTTGTCCAGTTCGTCCGCCATCTGCTCCTTGGTGCAGTAGATGTGCGAGTCGTCCTGGGTGAAGCCGCGCGAGCGGGTCAGGCCGTGTACGACGCCCGACTTCTCGTAGCGGTACACGGTTCCGAACTCGAAGAGGCGCAGCGGCAGTTCACGGTAGGAACGCCCGCGCGACTTGAAGATCAGGTTGTGCATGGGGCAGTTCATGGCCTTGAGGCGGTAGTTCTGCCCGTCGAACTCGATGGGCGGGAACATGCCCTCGGCGTAGTGCGGCAGGTGCCCCGAGGTCTCGAAGAGGTGCTCCTTCGAGATGTGCGGGGTGTTCACGAACTCGTAGCCGGTCTCCTCGTGGCGGCGCCGCGAGTAGTCCTCCATCACCTTGCGGACCACGCCGCCCTTGGGGTGGAAGACCGCGAGGCCCGGGCCGAGCTCCTCGGGGAAGGAGAACAGGTCCAGCTCCGCGCCGAGCTTGCGGTGGTCGCGCTTCTCGGCCTCGGCGAGGAACTCCAGGTGCGCCTTCAGCTCGTCCTTGGACGGCCACGCGGTGCCGTAGATGCGCTGGAGCTGGGGGTTCTTCTCGCTGCCCCGCCAGTAGGCGGCGGCGGAGCGCATCAGCTTGAACGCCGGGATGTTCCGGGTGGTGGGCAGGTGCGGACCGCGGCAGAGGTCCTTCCAGCACAGCTCGCCGGTCTTGGCGTCGATGTTGTCGTAGATGGTCAGCTCGCCGGCGCCCACCTCGGCGTCCGCGCCGTCGGCGGCGTTCGCGGCGTTGCCCTTGAGGCCGATGAGCTCCAGCTTGTACGGCTCGTCGGCGAGCTCGACGCGGGCGTCGTCGTCGTTGGTGACGCGGCGCGCGAAGCGCTGGCCGCGCTTCTGGATCTCCTGCATCTTCTTCTCGACGCGCTTGAGGTCCTCCGGGGTGAAGGGCTCGGCGACGTCGAAGTCGTAGTAGAAGCCGTCACGGATGGGCGGGCCGATGCCGAGCTTGGCCTCCGGAAACAGCTCCTGCACGGCCTGCGCCATCACGTGCGCGGTGGAGTGCCGCAGGATGTTCAGGCCGTCCTCGGAGGAGATCTCGACGGGCTCGACGACCTCGCCGTCGGCGACCGCGTACGCCAGGTCCTTCAGCTCGCCGCCCACGCGGGCCGCGACGACGGTGCGCTCGCCGTCGAACAGGTCGGCGGCCGTGGTGCCCGTGGTCACCACGCGTTCTTCCCGCTCGGAATCGCGTTGGATGATCACACGGACGTCTGACACCGGTTTCTCCTGCCTGAAGGGGGCTGCCCTGCTGGAAGCGGGCCGCGCAGACTCTGCTCCTGCGCGCGCAACGAATCGTACCGAGCCCCCGGGGCCCATCGCGAAACGGATAAGCGCGACGCCGGACCGCCCCGGCTCCGCCGCGCCCTCCGCAAAGCTCGCCGCGCGCCCCTTCGGTACCCGCCGAGCGCCCCCGCAGCACCCGCCGCACGCCCCCTCAGTACCAGCCGCGCGCCCCCTCAGTCCCCGCTGCAGGCCTCCTCGAAGAAGTCCAGATTCTCCTGGAGCGACTTCATCAGGCGGTCCCGCTCGGCCTCGTCGACCTGCACCGGCACCACCTCGGCCGCCTCGGTGAGCCTGCGGAAACCGCCCCGGCTCTCCAGTCGCCCCTGCACCCGGATCGGCAGGCCGACCAGATGCGCCTGCCCCGCGATGCGGTAGTCCTCCTCGTCCAGCGCCATCCGGACATGCGTGACCTCCGCGCCCGCGAGCACCCGCACCCGCACCGTCCCGGCCCCGCGCGGCCCCGACCGCCGCATGCGCACCACGGCCCCGGTGATCCGCACCGGGACCGACGGCTCGGCGCGCAGATAGCGGGCGCTGGCCTCGCGCAGCACAGGCAGGTCCCCGGGCGAGAACTCGACGGGCCCGGCGGCCACGGCGCAGCCCTCGGGCACCCCGGCGGCGGGTGACCAGGACACTTCGACCCGGGCGCCCTCGGTGCCGCGGACGAGGGCGACGACGGCCTCGATGAGTTCGTGGCTGACGCCGGCGGCGACGGCGCCGTCGAAGGCGTCCATGCCGCCGGTGGCCCGCCGGTAGTCGACGGCCTCGCGGGCGGCGTACAGCGCCTGGTGCAGCCGCACGGCGAGCGGCCGCCCGGCGGCGACCGGGACGAACGCGGTCAGTCGCCGTCCGCCGGGGGCGGGTCCGACGAGGATGTCGTCCAGGAGGGCGGTCGCGGGGCGGCGATGGCGCGCGCCGTGGTACCCGGCCCGGGCCCGCGCGGCGAGCGCCCCGGCGAGCAGCATCTGGCGCGCGGCGGCCCGCAGGCGTTCCTCGACGGTCCAGGACGCGCTGTCGGCGGGCCCGCTCGGCACGTCGCGCCACCAGCGGATCTCGTCGCTGGGCACGGCGAGGGAGACCAGGACGTCGCGGGCGGACGGCGAGGAGCTGCGGGCGAGTGCGGTCAGGGCCTCGCCGATCAGGTCCTCGCAGTCGGGGAAGGACCGGCTCTCCGGTACGAGCAGGCTGATGCCGCCGTTGCCGGGTCCGGGTGGGGTCCAGCGGGAGTAGCGTCCGGCGGCGCCGCCGCGGCGGCGCCAGCCGTGCCGGTCGAGCAGCGCGCCGAGCACGGCGGGGTCGACCTGGCCGGGCGCGGGCGGATCGGACCAGAGGCCGGGGGTGTGGACGGGGTGGGGCCTGGGGCCGCGTGGCGGCGCGGGCTCGTCGATCGGGCGGTGCATCAGGGTCTCCCTCCCGTCCCGACCCGCGTCATGATCTCGCAGAGCGCGCGGTCGTCGAAGATCCGCGAGGTCGGGACACGGACGGTGGTCCTTCGCCTGCCTGTCACCGGGTGTCCGGCGAGGTTGGTCCAGTAGCAGCAGTGCCGCAGGTCGAGCCGGTCGTGCCCGGCGCGCAGCCAGTCGTCGCGGGAGCGGGGCACGATCATCACGACGAGGATCTTGTGCACCGACACGGGGGTGCGGGCGAGCTTCTCCAGATGCGCGTTGTCCAGCGTGAAGGAGAAGGCGGGCCCCGCCGGCCGGGGCGGTATCTGGTACGTGCACTTGAGCTGCACCTTGATGGTGACTTCGTCGTCGACCGTGTGCCCGGGGGCGCTGTGGCTGACGTGCCAGTCGATGCCGTTGTCCGGAAAGGGCTGGGAGAGCGAGCACCCCGCCGCTGCTGCGACGGCGTGCAGATAGCCCACCTGAAGGGTCTCCATGCAGGCGGTGGTGGCGAGTGTGCCGCGCGGCGGTGCGATCCGCTCGGGCAGCAGCCCACCCTGTTCGGGCTGCGCGAGCGCCATGTTCAACAAGCCTTCCGAACCAGACGTTTCCCCGCTGGGGCCGGTCGATGTCCGTGCCCTGTACCTCTGTTGTCTCCGGGCCGGGTTCGGCGCAAACGGCCCGGGTATCACCAGCGTGGGCAGTTACGCAGGTCAACTGCCGGAGCTGAACGAGGAGTTGCGTCAGGATGACGTGCTGGTACGAGGGCCCATTGGCCGCATTCGACACGGAGACCACGGGTGTCGACGTCGAGACCGACCGGATCGTGTCGGCCGCCGTCGTCGTTCAGAACGGCGCGGGGGCCCGGCCCCGTGTCACCCGCTGGCTGGTGAACCCGGGCGTTCCGGTGCCCGCCGCCGCGACCGCGGTGCACGGGCTCACCCAGGAGCATCTGGAGCGCAACGGCCGCTGGCCGGCTCCGGTGATGGAGGAGATAGGGCGTGAGCTGGCGGAGCAGGGCGCGGCGGGCCGGCCGCTGGTGGTGATGAACGCGCCGTTCGATCTGACGCTGTTCGACCGGGAGTTGCGCAGGCATCGCGCCTCGTCGCTCGCGCGGTACCTGGAGAGCCGGCCGCTGTGCGTGCTCGATCCGCGGGTCCTCGACCGCCATCTGGACCGCTATCGCAAGGGCCGCCGCACGCTGTCGGACCTGTGCGCGCACTACGAGGTGGAGCTGACGGGCGCGCATGACGCGGCGGCCGACGCGCAGGCCGCGCTGGATGTCGTCCGTGCGGTGGGGCGCCGTTTCTCTGCCCGGCTCGACCGGCTTTCCCCCGCCGAGCTGCACACGCTGCAGGCGGTGTGGCACGCGGCTCAGGCGCGCGGGCTCCAGGCGTGGTTCGCGCGCAGTGGTACGCCGGAGGTGGTCGATCCCGCGTGGCCGCTGCGACCCGAACTGCCCGCCGCCGCCTGAGCGTCGGGGCGTCTCCCGCCGGGTGCGGGCATGAAAAAACCGGTCCGTCGGGGACGGACCGGGATTCTCCGGGTGGGCGATACTGGGTTCGAACCAGTGACCTCTTCGGTGTGAACGAAGCGCTCTCCCACTGAGCTAATCGCCCGGGAACGCACTGAACAATACAGGTCCGGGCGCCGTTGGTTCAAACCGCTTCCAGGTACGCGACGAGCCCCCGCCGCCCCGACCGCATCATCAGGGCGTGGTTGACGAGGAACAGGGGCCGACCGGGTACGGCGAGGCGCCGCATCAGGACTTTGCGGACGTCGACCTCCTGGTCGTAGCACGCCCTGGTGCCGCCGTCGGCCGCGGTGAGCGTCCAGCGCGCCCAGCCGTCGAGGTCGCCGGTCATGGTGACCTCCAGGACCCCTTGGCCGGGGTCGCGGCGGCTCTCCTCGGCGGTGACGACGAGGTCGTACGGGAGCAGCGAGCGCAGGCGCGCGGTGCCGGTGCGCTCGTCGAGGGGGGTCACGGCACGTACCTGGGGCCACCAGCGCGGGTAGTCCTGGGCCCGCTCCAGGACGGCGTACACCGTCTCGGGGGTTGCGTGCAGATTCCATACGCTGCGGAAGCGGTAATGGCACCAGTCCATGGGGCCAGTCTGCGGCCGGGCCGATTTCCGCGCGACCGAACGGACGGATCGTCAACTCGCAGAAATAGGAACGAGTTATTCCGGAAGGCGCGCACGGGGTGTGAATTTTTATGAAAGGCCGTCACATACGGCCGCGTATACGACCCGGCATACATCCGGGCATACGACAGTGGCCCGGAGGCTGTTTCCAGCCTCCGGGCCACAATCCCGGGTGGGCGATACTGGGTTCGAACCAGTGACCTCTTCGGTGTGAACGAAGCGCTCTCCCACTGAGCTAATCGCCCGGGCGCAGAGAGAACATTACCCCATGTCAGAGGGTGCCCCCGACCACCCCGACCGGGGTGGCCCACACCCCGACGGAGCCCGCCTCACTGATCGTTGATCTTCCAGGGCATCTGGATGCCGAACTTCCACAGATAGATCCCGCCGAGGGCCGCGACGATCACCAGCGCGATGCTCGTGAGGATGATGTTGCGGCGGCGGACACGAGGGTCGAGGGCACGCTGCGCGGCCTCGGTGACCTTCCGCTTCGTCCAGCGGAGCACCAGCTGCGCCCAGACGAACTCGGTCGCCCAGATCGCCATGCCGCCGAAGATCACGACCCAGCCCGGCCCCGGCAGGGGCAGCATGATGATGCCGGCGACGACCACCGCCAGACCCACGATGAAGACGCCGACCTGCCAGCTCAGGTGCAGCGTCCGGCGGGCCTTGATGAACTCAGGCGCCCGGGAACCAAAGGGCTTCTCGGCTTTGACCTGCTCGGCCACGTCGTCGACGGCGTCGGCCACCTTCGACTCGTCACTCCCCGTATTCATGCCGCCAAACCTTACCGGACAGAAACCCGTCACCGGAATGGCCGTACGAACCAATCGGACAGTCCGCCATACGAGCCACCTAAAGACACCCAAAACTCCCAGAGGGGTTTACAACGGCACCGTAGGTGGCATGTCGATTTCGCCGACGTGCGAATCCCCGAGCGCACACTGAGCGAAAGGCCCTGGCGCTTATGAACACCACGGTCAGCTGCGAGCTGCACCTGCGCCTCGTTGTGTCGAGCGAGTCCTCACTGCCTGTACCCGCAGGACTGCGGTATGACACGGCCGATCCCTATGCCGTGCACGCCACCTTCCACACCGGAGCCGAGGAGACTGTCGAATGGGTGTTCGCCCGCGACCTCCTCGCCGAGGGCCTGCACCGGCCCACCGGCACCGGCGACGTCCGCGTCTGGCCGTCCCGTAGTCACGGTCAGGGCGTCGTCTGCATCGCCCTGAGCTCCCCCGAGGGTGAGGCTCTGCTCGAGGCCCCGGCGCGGGCCCTGGAATCGTTTCTGAAGCGTACCGACGCGGCCGTGCCGCCCGGCACCGAACATCGCCACTTCGATCTCGACACGGAGCTCTCCCACATTTTGGCCGAAAGCTAGTCCGGCCACGGTCCGGGAGCGCAGGGCGCCGTCCGACTCGGGGCGACGGCGCGAGTACGACAACGACATATCGGCAGGCAGCAGGCACCGGCGCCGGTGTCGCGGATTTCCGCGGCGCCGGCGCCGTGGCGTGCGCGGCGCGAGCCGCTAGCATCGGCCAGCATCGGGCGGGCGCCAGCCCGGCCCCCAGGCCAGGGAGCGAATCGTGCTGATCACCCACGACACCCGGTGTGCGCTCGACGCCGTGGTCGATCTGGTGAACTCCGCGCCAGACGAGGAGAGCGCCGGGAGCGGCGCGGCCACCGACGGACTCGCGGACGTCGCGGCACTGAACGAGTTCGTGAAGCGCAACGCGATCAGCGACGTCGGTGTGCTCACGGAGCGGGACCTGGCGGGTGTGCACCGCATCCGCGGCCGCTTCGCCGAGGTCTTCGCGGCCACCGCGCCGCATGTGGCGGCGAGCCTGATCAACGAGCTGATCGCGGCCGCGGGCACCACGCCGCGCCTGACCGACCACGACGGCTACGACTGGCACGTGCACTACTTCGCACCGGGCGCCTCCGTCGCCGACCACTTGGCGGCCGACTGCGGGATGGCGCTGGCCTTCTTCGTCGTCGCGGGCGAGCAGGAGCGGCTGCGCCGGTGCGAGGCGCCGGACTGCCGCCGCGCCTTCATCGACCTCTCCCGCAACCGTTCGCGCCGCTACTGCGACAGCCGCACCTGTGGGAACCGGCTGCACGTGGCCGCGTACCGGGCCCGTCGCAGGGAGGCCGCGGGCCTGGAGCAGGACGGGCAGGGGCCCCAGGAGCCGTCGCGGCTAGAGCAGCAGCAAGTCGTGCAGTGAGGCCATGAGCAGCAGGCCGCCGATCACCGCCAGGAAGATCATCAGCGGTGGCTGGGAGAGCGCGAAGAGGCAGCCTCGCGGTTCGTCGGCGCTCCCGCGCAACTCGGCGGCGGTTTCCCGCTCGTCGAGCGGGGTGGGATCGCTCTGTGTGGTGGTGTCCAGCATCTCGCGGTGATGATGACGCAGCGCGGCGGTCGCCGCTTACCAACACGCGCGGACCGTGGGGGAGTTCGCCGCATTCCGTGACCTTGGCGGGCCCGGCGCGGCGCACCTGCGAACGGTGTCCGTGGATACGCTCGAACGAGGTCCCGGAATGTGGAACGCGGTGCGGAAGGCGCGCCGCGAGCCGTGCTTCTTCAGCGCTCCGTGCTGTGGTGGCTCAGCGCTCCGCGTGACACTTGCTCAGCACTTCGGCGACCGCCCCGTCGGCGCCGCGTGCCGTGCTGCTCGTCAACGCTCCGGTCGGTGCCCCCCTCAGCGTCCCCCAGCGCTTCCTGGGCGCCTCAGATGCCGTGCTTCTTCAAGATGGCCTCGATGTCGCTGAAGTCCTCGCCGACCGCGGCCTTGTTCTGCTTCTGCTTGGCGGCGGGGGCGACCTGCGGGCGCGCGGACGGGCCCAGGGAGGGGGCGGACGCGGCGGGGGCGACGGCCTCGCGCTGGGCGGCCTTCGCCGCGGCCCTGCGCTCCTTGCGGGTGCCGCCGGAGCGGCGCTCCACCGCGCGGGTCGCCAGGAACAGCAGCCAGGCCGCGCCGAGGACGCCGAAGCCCGTCCACGCGACCGGGCTGAAGGCCGTCTCGGCTGCCCACCCCACGGCCCCGGTCATGACCAGACCGATGGGGACCAGGGAGTACGCGGCCAGGCGGGCGGCGGCGAGGAATCGCTTGCGGTAGGCCGTGACGGCCGCGATGCCGAGGCCGGCCGCGGCTACGGCGGAGCAGATGGTCTCGGCAATCATCCCGGTCCTCCAGGCGTGCGGGCGCGGTGCGGTGTCGCTGGTGTCCCCTCCATCCTGCACCTGGTGGGGCACCGGAAGCCATGGTCACCGAGGACATCAGGGAGATATCCGGGTCACGGCTCCTCCCCAGGTGCCGGTGGGCGGCGCCCCGGGTCCCGGTTGGGGCCCGCCCTCACGGGCTGGGACACTGTGCGCATGAGCGACTCCTCCCCCGCGGCGCCCGCCGTCCCCCTCGTCATCGACATCTGGTGCGAACTGCAGTGCCCCGACTGCCGCACCGCCCTGGACGACGTGAGCGCCCTGCGCGCCCGCTACGGCGACCGTGCCGAGCTGCGCCTTCGCCACTTCCCCCTGGAGAAGCACAAGCACTCCTTCGCCGCCGCGCAGGCCGCCGAGGAGGCCCTGGCACAGGGCAAGGGCTGGGAGTACGTCGAGGCGGTCCTGGCCCGGGTCGAGGACCTGGACCGCGAGGGCGAACCCCTCCTGGTCGAGGTGGCGCGCGAACTCGGTCTGGACGCCGAGGAGTTCGACACCGCGCTGGTCGACGGCCGGCACATCCTGATCGTCGACGCCGACCAGGCCGAGGGCAAGGCGATCGGGGTCACCGGAACGCCGACGTACGTCGTGGGCGGGGAGCGCCTGGACGGCGGCAAGAGCCAGGACGGCCTGCGCGGGCGCGTCGAGGAGATCGCCGACCGCCTCCTCGCCGGATAGCGGCCGCGCCAGGACTGGGGCGACGCCGCGCCGCCCCACCGGACAGGCCCTAGAGCAGCGGCTTGTACATGGAGTACGCCGTCACCTCGTAGCCCAGCGACTCATACAGGCGCAGGGCCGGGGTGTTGCCCGCGAAGACGTTCAGGCCGAGGCGGTCCTTGCCCGCTTCCAGGCACTGCCGTTCGGCGAGGAGCATCAGGGCGCGGCCGTACCCCCGGCCGCGGTGCTCGCCGCGGACCTCGATGTCGTACACGAAGATCTCACTGCCACGCTCCGCGACCCAGAGGGTGCCGACGACCTCGTCCGCGTGGATCAGGACGCTGAGCCGGGCGCCGGGGGTCGCGAGGCCGTCGGCGAGGGAGCTGTTCAGGTCCGCCTCGACCTTGGCGTGCGCCTGCGCCGCCGGGACGCCCCGGTCGATCCAGTCCTGCGCGTAGGCGGCCTTGGAGTGCGCGATCCACGCCGCGTACTCCTCCTCCGTCATCCCGCGTGCCGTCGTGTCCCCCGGCAGCTCGGGCGGGCTCAGGGGCAGCGGCTTGGCCATCTGGCGGTTGCGCTCCACATAGCCGAGCGCCGTGGCCAGGGCGAGGGCGCCGGGGGCGCCCGCGGGCACGGACGCCTCGATCCGGGCGCAGCCCCAGCCCCGCGCGACCTCCTCGGCGGCGAGCGCCGCCACCGTGGCGCGGCCCCGCCCGCGGTCGGGGGCGTCGATGCGCAGGTCCAGGATCTCGGCGACGTCCGCCCCGAAGGCGGCGCTCGTGGCCAGTTTTATCCGGCCGACGGGGCGGCTGTTCACGCAGACGTCGTAGTCGCGCGACTTGGCGCCCTTGGAGCTCTCGTGGAGCGGCCCGGACGGCCGCAGGGTCGTGGTCATCACGGGAGTTGTACCCACTGAGCGCCGCCGCGTCATCCGGATTTACGCCCCGTACGCCCTCCGGGCCCGCCCGCGGCCGCTCGTCCCCTACGGGTCGAGGTCGTTCCCCGCGCGCTCCTCGAAGACCCGCATCGCCTTGGCCGTCACCGGGCCGGGCGCGCCCGGCAGTTGGCGGTC
Organism: Streptomyces sp. NPDC041205; assembly: GCF_055591765.1. Lineage (NCBI taxonomy): Bacteria > Bacillati > Actinomycetota > Actinomycetes > Kitasatosporales > Streptomycetaceae > Streptomyces > Streptomyces sp. NPDC041205. The sequence continues at coordinate 195,606 of NZ_JBVIZH010000006.1, forward strand.
GTCGACGCGGTGCACACCCTGCACGTCGCGCAGCGTCGAGGTCAGGAAGACCTCGTCGGCGCGGTCCAGGACGTCGAGCGGCAGGTCGGTCTCGTGGGCGCCGGTCCACTCCACGGTCAGCGCGCGCGTGATCCCGGCGAGGCACCCTGAGGACACCGGCGGCGTGTGGATCTCGCCGTCGAGCACGACGAAGACGTTCGACCCGGTGCCCTCGCACAGCCGCCCCACCGTGTTCGCGAACAGCGCCTCCGTGGCGCCCTGTTCGGTGGCGCGGGCGAGGGCGACGACGTTCTCCGCGTACGAGGTGGTCTTCAGGCCGGTCAGGGCGCCGCGTTCGTTGCGGGTCCAGGGGACGGTGATCACGGCGGTGGAGTCGGGGCGGCGGGCGGCCTCGCCGAGGGCGACGACGAGCGTGGGGCCCTGGTCGCCGCGGTCGGAGCCGAGCGGCGAGAGGCCTCCGGTGTACGTGATGCGCAGCCGCCCGAGCGCCATCGGGTTGGCGTCCAGGACGGCGGCGCAGGCACGCCGGACCTCGTCCAGATCCGGCTCGGGCAGGCCGAGGCCGCGGGCGGAGCGGGCCAGCCGGTCCAGGTGGCGGGTCAGCGCGAACGGCCGTCCGGCGACCGTCTTCACGGTCTCGAAGATGCCGTCGCCGACGGTGAGGCCGTGGTCGAGCACGGAGACCCGCGCGGAGTCGAGATCCTGCAGGCCGCCGTTGAGCCAAATCTTCACGAGGGGGATCCTTCACTGGATGCGAACGTGCCTGAGGCTACCTTCAGCAGCCGTTCGGCCTTCAGTTCCGTCTCGCGCCACTCGCCCTCGGGGTCCGAGCCCCAGGTGATCCCCGCCCCCGTACCGAACCGCAGCAGGCCCTCGCCCCGGTCGATCCAGAACGTCCGGATGCCGACGGCCAGCTCGCCGGTGCGCCGGTCCGCGTCGACCCAGCCGATGCCGCCGCAGTAGGGGCCGCGCGGCGCCGTCTCCAGGGCGTCGATGACGCGCAGGGCGCTGGACTTCGGGGCGCCGGTGACGGAGCCGGGCGGGAAGGTGGCGGCGAGCAGGGCGGGCCAGCCCGCGTCGGGGCGCAGCTCGCCGCGGACGGTGGAGACGAGGTGGACGAGGCCCGGGTGCTTCTCGACGACGCACAGGTCCGGGACGGTCACCGTGCCGGTCTCGCAGACGCGGCCCAGGTCGTTGCGGACCAGGTCGACGATCATGACGTTCTCGGCGTAGTCCTTCTCCAGGAGGTCCGCCTCGGTGCGCCCGGTGCCCTTGATGGGACCCGACTCGACGACATCGCCCGCGCGCCGCAGGAACAGCTCGGGCGACGCGGTGGCTATCTCCACGCCGTGGCCGGGCAGGCGAATCGTTCCGGCGTACGGGGCGGGGTTCCCGCGGGCGAGCAGCGCCGTGAGGGCGTCCACGTCGGCGCCCTCGGCGACCGGCGCGGTCAGCACACGGCAGAGGTTCGCCTGGTACACGTCCCCGGCCGCGATGTGCTCGCGGACGCGGCGCACGCCTTCCACGTACGCGGCGCGGTCGAGCGACGACGTCCAGTCACCGGCGGCCGGGCCGCGCCAGGCGCCCGGGACCGGCGCCGGGACGGGTTCTTCGCGCACCCGCCCGAAGCGCGCGCACACCAGACGGCCCTCGAAGTCCGCGGACACCGCCCAGAAGCCCGCGGAGTCCAGGGCGGAAGGGTCGCTGGTCACGTCCCGGAGATCGGTCGCGACGAGGCCGCCGAAGCGCGCCAGAGGAGACAGGTCGTGCACGGCTGCGAGTCTATGGCCGGTGTCCCGAGCGCGCCCCGGGCCTCGGCGAGGAGGTGACCAGCGCAGCACGCTGCGCAAACGCGTTTTTGTACTGGCCCAGGAATCCGCTAGAGTTCAACACGTCGCCGGGACGCGGAAGCGGACCGGGAAAGACAAGCGGACGTAGCTCAGTTGGTAGAGCGCAACCTTGCCAAGGTTGAGGTCGCCAGTTCGAACCTGGTCGTCCGCTCGCAGGAACCGCGGGGGATCTTCCCGAACCCCCGTAACTCCTGGTGGAGTGGCCGAGAGGCGAGGCAACGGCCTGCAAAGCCGTCTACACGGGTTCAAATCCCGTCTCCACCTCCAAGGACGATTAGCTCAGCGGGAGAGCGCTTCCCTGACACGGAAGAGGTCACTGGTTCAATCCCAGTATTGTCCACTGGAATCTCTGATCATGGACTTTTGATCATGCAGAGGTTTCCCCGCGCGATTAGCTCAGCGGGAGAGCGCTTCCCTGACACGGAAGAGGTCACTGGTTCAATCCCAGTATCGCGCACGCAGTACGCCCCACCAGGTTCTGCATCTGCAGGTTGACCTGCGCGATTAGCTCAGCGGGAGAGCGCTTCCCTGACACGGAAGAGGTCACTGGTTCAATCCCAGTATCGCGCACCAGCTCCACGAAGCCCCCGGCCGTCTCCACGGCCGGGGGCTTCGTCGTGCGCGCTCAGGAGGAGAAGAGCATGTGCCCGAAGCTCTTGTGCCGCTTGTGGCCGTGGTGACCGGAGCCGTGGTGAGCGTGGCCGTGGTGACCGGCGTGCGGGGCACCCCAGGCGGGCGCGGGCGCCGCCGGGTAGGCCGGGGCCGCCGGTGGGGCCTGCGGGGGCTGGTGACCGTTCCACTGGCTCTCGAGCCGGGTCAGCGCCTCGAGCTCGCCGTAGTCGAGGAAGATGCCGCGGCAACCGCTGCACTGCTCGATCTGGACGCCATTGCGGTTGTACGTGTGCATCGGTGCGTGGCACTTGGGGCACTGCATGGTCGGCTCAACTCCTCGCCGGTCGTGACTGATTCGCCGGATGTCTGCCCGGCTGTGGTGCAGTGCACCCTACTTCGCGCAGGTCGGCGCCAAGTCGGGCGGTACGGCAGCCATCCGGCGGCAGGCGTCCACGAGGGTCTCCTCGACCTCGTCGAGGGCCCGCTCCCCCGCCACCGCCTTGGCGATGGCCAGCGCCGCCGTCTGCACGGTCAGCGCCCGGGCCGGCACGTCCAGGGCGGGCCAGGGGTCCCCGCCGTCGGTGGGCACGGCGGGGCCGCCCGCCGCGCGGTAGGCGTTCAGGAACGACGTCCACTCCTCGGGCAGCAGCAGCCCGCAGGCGTACCAGGCCGCGGGGCGGGCCAGGTCCCAGGCCGGGTTGCCGGTGCCCAGGTCGTCGATGTCGATGAGCAGCCACCGGCCATCGGGCGTACGGACGAGTTGGCCGAGGTGCAGATCGCCGTGGCACAGGAGCGGCGGGCCCGGGTAGGGGGCCTCGTCGCGGGCCCAGGGCGGCAGGACCGCCCACGCCCGCTCCACCGGGGACGCGGCGGGGTGCGGGGCCGCGGCGCGCATGCGGGCCACGGCGCGGGCGGCCTTCTCGGGGCCGCGCATCGGCGGGAGCCCGGCCTGGAACCGGGTGAGCGGGGTGCGGTGCAGCCGGGCCAGGAGGGCGGCCACCGCCTCCCAGGGGGCCGCGTCCGGGTCGTCGCGGTCCACCGGGGTGCCGTGCGGCCAGAGGGTGACCAGGCGGTCGTGGAGGCGGGCGGGCCGCGGCGACAGCGGGGCGAGGAGGGTGTCCGCGAGGTCGGGGTGGGCGGCCGCGGCGAGCCGGGCCGCCAGAGTGGGTTCGGGGGTGCCGGGGGCGTGCGCCTTCGCCACGACCTGGGCGTGGCGGACGACGGTGGCGTCCGGGCGGTCGGCGAGGACGCCGTGTGGGTCGCTGCAGGCGCAGTCGTCGCTGTGGCGGGCCCTGAGTCTGGCCTGGGCGGTCAGGGCGGGCAGCAGGGCGGTCACGGGTCCCCCGGGGTGTGGCTGTGCGTCTCGCGTGAGAGTACGGGACGCGGGCGGGGTGGACGGCCCGGTCCGGTCCCGTGGCACGCCCCTGCCCGAAAAGGCGGTCGCCCGGGGCCCGGGACGAAGCCGGAAGAGAACCGGAAAAGAAACAGCCCGCGCAGCTCCCCAGCTGCGCGGGCTGTTGTGCCGTCCGCCGCACCCCCGTCCCCACGGGGTTTCATGGCCGGATGTCCCCGCCCGGACCGCTCTTCCGGGCCTGGGGCGCCGCTCAGCGCCCCAGCATCACGCCCACGGACGACGCTTGTGTGACCACTGCCTCCCAGCCGCCGAAGGCGACCGTGAGCAGGGCTGCCAGGGGGAGGACCATGAGCGTGGCGACCAGCGGGTGGCGTGTTCCTGAAGGACGCACGCCCAAGCTGGAGAGCTTCCGCCCCTGGGTGCGGATCATCGTCCGCGGCGCGGTGTCAGCCATGGTTCTCTCCCTTCCTGACCTTGTCGGTTCTGCTGGTGGTCTGGTGGTGAAGCTGGCAGCGGCGGGTGTCTGACCTCGGGGGACGAGTGCTGCACCCGCCGCTTGACCTCAAATCTAGGTCCCGCCGGAGCGCCGGGCGTCATGCCCTCGTACCGATTGGCTGGCCTCCCCGAGGATGACCGGTCGTCACACAAGTACTCCCGTGGGTGGAGACGGAGGCCTAGGACTCAGGGTCTTCCCCGAGGGGGCGTCCGGGCCGCTCGGAGCTGTCCTCCCTCGGGACGGGCTGCTCCACGAGGGCCAGGACGCGGGTCGCCATGAAGCGCGCCGTGCGCACGACAGAGCCACTGCGGGTGACTTCGCTCACTTCCACCACTCCCCTGCGGACGGCCGTCTCGACCCGGCGGCCCGCCCGGCTCGCCACCACTTCGTACGTACGTGTCGTGTCGCCGGCGTCCACCACTATCTCCACACGGTCACCCTTCACGCGATCAATCCCCCTTCAGCGACGGCTGGTTGGGCGGTCGGGCGGCGGCGGGAGCCCGGCGCGCCGCGGTCTCTGACCACTTTTCAAGTTTCCCACCAGGCACTGACAATCGGTCGGCCCGCGAGGGCGCGGCCTCTGCACGTGCCCGGCCACGGAAACGTAAGCTGTGGCTCGTCAGACGGACCGGGCAGCGGGGATGAACATGGCGATGATGCGCCTGAGGCGCGAGGACCCGCGTGTCGTCGGCTCGTTCAGGCTGCACAGGCGGCTGGGTGCCGGCGGGATGGGCGTGGTCTATCTGGGCTCCGACCGCCGCGGCCAGCGCGTCGCCCTGAAGGTCATCCGGCCGGATCTGGCGGAGGATCAGGAGTTCCGGTCCCGCTTCGCCCGCGAGGTCTCTGCCGCCCGGCGCATCCGCGGCGGCTGCACCGCCCGGCTCGTCGCCGCCGATCTGGAGGCCGACCGCCCCTGGTTCGCGACGCAGTACGTCCCCGGGCCCTCGCTGCACGACAAGGTCGCCGCCGAGGGTCCGCTGGCCGCGGCCGAGGTCGCCGTCGTCGGCTCCGCACTGTCCGAGGGGCTCGTCGCCGTGCACGAGGCCGGTGTCGTGCACCGCGACCTCAAGCCGTCCAACATCCTGCTGTCCCCGAAGGGGCCGCGGATCATCGACTTCGGGATCGCCTGGGCGACGGGCGCCTCGACCCTGACCCACGTCGGCACGGCCGTCGGCTCGCCCGGCTTCCTCGCCCCCGAGCAGGTGCGCGGCGCCGCCGTCACGCCCGCCACCGACGTGTTCGCGCTCGGTGCCACGCTGGCGTACGCCTCGATGGCCGACTCGCCCTTCGGGCACGGCAGTTCCGAAGTGATGCTGTACCGGGTCGTGCACGAGGAGGCCCAGCTCCAGGGGGTGCCGGACGCGCTCGCTCCGCTGCTGCGGGCCTGTCTCGCCAAGGACCCGGAGGAACGTCCCAGCACGCTCCAACTGTCGCTGCGGCTCAAGGAGATCGCGGCCCGCGAGGCGCAGGGCCTCAGCGATGTGCGGCCGCCCGCGCCCCGCCAGGATCAGGACCGCCCGACGCTCACCGACACGTACGGCGAGTACGGCGGTGTCGACACGGAGCACGGGGAGTTCGGGACCGGCTCCTCGCGCCCCGGCGCCCCGCGCACCGGAGGTCCCCGGACCGGCGGGTCCCGCACGGGTGGGCCCCGCACGGGCGACCCGCGCACCGGAGGCTCACGGACGGGCGGCTCCCGCACCGGAGGCCCCCGGACCGGCGGGTCCCGCACGGGTGGGTCCCGCACCGGCGGTCCGCAGTCCGGCTCGCGGCCCTCGGCGCCGCGTGACACCTCGCGTCCGGGCGGTCGGCCCGCGCCCCGCAGCGGCACGGGGCGGAACGGGCCGCGCGGCACGGGCACGGGGCTTCGGCCCGCCAATCCGCGGCTGCTTCGGCAGCGGCTCTTCGTGTTCGTCGTCGTGACGCTGCTGGTCGCGCTGGGGATCGCCGCGGCGCAAGGGTGTCAGGGGCCCGCGCGCGGGCTCGGAGCCGACCGAGACGGGCACGGGGTGAGCGTCGTGGTCGTACCGGAACAGGCCCAGCAGTCCGAGCGGGCGCAGCACCCGGAGCGGGTGGACCGAGCCGCGCGAGACCGTGCCGCGGACGGCCCGCGGGGCTGACCCGGCCCCCCGGGCCCAGGCCCCGGGCGTCCCGTCGCCACCCCGTGGGAGTTCAGGCCCCCGGGCGTCCCGTCGCCACCGCGTAGAAGGCGACCGCGGCCGCCGCGCCCACGTTGAGCGAGTCCACGCCGTGCGCCATCGGGATGCGGACCCATTCGTCGGCGGCGACCAGGGCCTGCCTGGACAGGCCGTCGCCCTCCGCGCCGAGCATCAGCGCGACCCGGTCCATGCGGTGGGGCGCCGCCTCGTCGAGGGTCTTCGCCTTCTCGTCCGGGGTGAGGGCGAGCAGGTTGAAGCCCGCCTCCCGGACGCCTTCGAGGCCCTTGGGCCAGGAGTCGAGGCGGGCGTACGGCACGGAGAAGACCGCACCCATGGAGACCTTCACCGAGCGGCGGTAGAGCGGGTCGGCGCAGTCCGGTGAGAGCAGGACGGCGTCCATGCCGAGGGCGGCTGCGGAGCGGAAGATCGCGCCGATGTTCGTGTGGTCGTTCACCGCCTCCATCACCACCACGCGGCGGTGCGACCGGAGGAGTTCCTCGGCCGTGGGCAGCGGCCTGCGCTGCATGGAGGCGAGGGCGCCGCGGTGCACGTGGTAGCCGGTGACCCGCTCGGCGAGGTCGGGGCTGACCGCGTACACGGGCGCCGGGACCTCGTCGATGACGTCGCGCATGACGTCGACCCACTTGGCGGAGAGCAGCATCGAGCGCATCTCGTAGCCCGCGAGCTTGGCGCGCCGGATCACCTTCTCGCCCTCGGCGATGAACAGGCCCTCGGCGGGCTCGCGCTTGCGGCGCAGTTCGACGTCGGTCAGGCCCGTGTAGTCGCGCAGGCGGGGGTCGTCGGGATCTTCGATGGTGAGGAGATCGGCCACAGGGTGATACTGCCTTGTCCGGGGTGAGGTGCCAACGGCTGGGAACCAGTTCCGTTACCGGTGGTTACGTTGGTGCGGTCGGGGTGGTCGGAGGTCGGGGACCGGACCTCGGTCAGGCGGGCGGAGCGGGGTTGAGCGCGGCCACCTCGCCGATCACGATGACCGCCGGGGGCCGTACCTCGTGGGTGCGCACGGCGTCGGCGACCGTCGCGAGGGTGGCGTCGACGCGGCGCTGGGCCGCCGTCGTGCCCTCCTGGATCAGGGCGACCGGGGTGTCCCGCGGCTTCCCGTGGGCGGTGAGGGTCTCGGCGATGCGGCCGACCTTGTCGACGCCCATCAGGATCACCAGGGTGCCGCGGAGCCTGGCGAGCGCCGCCCAGTCGACCAGGGACCGCTCGTCGTCGGGGGCCACATGGCCGCTGACCACGGTGAACTCATGGGCCACGCCCCGGTGGGTCACGGGGATGCCCGCGGCGCCCGGCACCGAGATCGAGCTGGAGATGCCCGGTACGACCGTGCAGGGGATTCCGGCCTCGGCCAGCGCCTGGGCCTCCTCCATGCCGCGGCCGAAGACGAAGGGGTCGCCGCCCTTGAGGCGCACCACCGCCTTGCCCTGCTTCGCGTGCTCGATCAGGGCGTTGTTGATGGCCTCCTGCGCCATGAAGCGGCCGTACGGGATCTTCGCCGCGTCGATCACCTCGACGTGCGGCGGAAGTTCGTCGAGGAGGTCGCGCGGGCCGAGCCGGTCGGCGATGACGACGTCGGCCTCGGCGAGCAGGCGGCGGCCGCGGACCGTGATCAGGTCCGGGTCGCCGGGGCCGCCGCCGACGAGGGCCACGCCGGGGGTGCGGGTGCGGTGGTGCGGGGCGACGAGGGTGCCGTCGCGCAGGCCCTCCACCACCGCGTCGCGGATGGCGGCCGTGCGGCGCGGGTCGCGGCCCTTGGCATCGGTGGTGAGGACGGCCACGGTGACGCCCTCGCTGTGGCCGGTGGCCGGGGTCCAGGCCGTCGCCGCGTCGGCGTCGTCGGAGCGTACGCACCAGACGCGGTGGCGGTCGGCCTCGGCGGAGGCGGCGGCGTTGGCGGCGGGGTCGCTGGTGGCGATCAGGGCGTACCAGGCGTCGGCGAGGTCGCCGTCCGCGTACGCCCTGCGCTCCCAGGTGATCTCGCCCGTGTCGGCCATCGCCTCGACCGAGGGGGTTGCCTCCGGCGATACGAGGAGGAGGTCGGCGCCCGCCGCGATCAGGGCCGGGAGGCGGCGCTGGGCCACCTGGCCGCCGCCCAGGACGACTACGCGGCGGCCGGTGAGGCGGAGGCCTACGGGGTAGGCGGGGTGTGCGGGGGCCATGGGGTGCGCCTTTCCTTGGGGCGGGGGGTGGGGGCTCGGGTGGTGGGGGGCCTTGCCGGGCGCTCCCCAACCCCACCCCTTCCCGATCCTGGGGGCTCAGCCCCCCAGACCCCCGCTCCTCGAACGCCGGAGGGGCTGTCCAGAGCCCGTCCGGCGTTCGAGGACGAGGCGCGGAGCGCCGATCAGCGGGGGTCCGGGTGCGCAGCCCCCGGTTCGGGAAGGGGCGGGACTACTTCTCCGTCACGCCCGCCGAGTCGAACGTCGCCACCTCGTGCATCGCCCTTGCCGCGCTCTGCACCACCGGCAGGGCGAGGAGGGCGCCGGTGCCTTCGCCGAGGCGCAGGTCCAGGTCGACCAGGGGGCGCAGGCCGAGCTTGTTGAGGGCGGCCACGTGGCCCGGTTCGGCGCTGCGGTGGCCCGCGATGCAGGCCGCGAGGACCTCGGGGGCGATGGCGCGGGCGACCAGGGCCGCCGCGCCCGCGCTGACGCCGTCGAGGATGACGGGGGTGCGCAGGGAGGCGCCGCCGAGAAGGAGGCCCACCATCGCCGCGTGTTCGAGTCCGCCGATGGCCGCGAGGACGCCGATGGGGTCGGCCGGGTCCGGCTGGTGCAGGTCGAGGGCGCGGCGGACGACCTCGACCTTGCGGGCGTGCATCTCGTCGTTGATGCCCGTGCCGCGGCCGGTGACCTCGGCGGGGTCGGTGTCGGTGTAGACCGAGATCAGGGCGGCGGACGCGGTGGTGTTCGCGATGCCCATCTCGCCGGTGAGCAGGGCCTTGTTGCCCGCCGCGACCAGGTCGCGGGCCGTCTCGATGCCCACCTCGACGGCGGCCTTGACCTCCTCGCGGGAGAGGGCGGGTCCGGTGGTCATGTCGGCCGTACCGGCGCGGATCTTGCGCGGCAGCAGGCCCGGCGTGGCGGGCAGTTCGCTGGCGACGCCGACGTCGATGACGCAGACCTCGGCGCCGACCTGGTTGGCGAAGGCGTTGCAGACGGCGCCGCCGCCGAGGAAGTTGGCGACCATCTGGGCGGTCACTTCCTGGGGCCAGGACGTGACGCCCTGGGCGTGCACGCCGTGGTCACCGGCGAAGATCGCGACGGCCGCGGGCTCCGGGATCGGCGGCGGGCACATCCGGGACAGGCCGCTGAGCTGCGCGGAGATGATCTCCAGCATGCCCAGGGCGCCCGCGGGCTTCGTCATGCGCTTCTGGCGTTCCCACGCCTCGCCGAGCGCCTTGGCGTCCAGCGGGCGGATGTTGCCGACGGTCTCGGCGAGCAGGTCGTGCGGGTCCTCGCCGGGCAGCGCGCGGCGGCCGTACGTCTCCTCGTGCACGACCCAGGACAGCGGGCGCCGCTTGGACCAGCCCGCCTGCATCAGCTCCGGCTCCTCCGGGAACTCGTCGACGTACCCGACACACAGGTACGCGACGACCTCCAGGTGCTCGGGCAGGCCGAGGGCGCGCACCATCTCGCGCTCGTCGAAGAAGCTGACCCAGCCGACGCCGAGGCCTTCGGCGCGGGCGGCGAGCCACAGGTTCTCGACGGCGAGCGCCGAGGAGTACGGGGCCATCTGCGGCTGGGTGTGGCGGCCGAGGGTGTGGCGGCCGCCGCGGGTGGGGTCGGCGGTGACGACGATGTTCACCGGGGTGTCGAGGATGGCCTCGATCTTCAGTTCCTTGAACTGCTTGGCGCGGCCCTTGGGCAGGGACTTCGCGTACGCCTCGCGCTGGCGCTGCGCCAGTTCGTGCATGGTGCGCCGGGTCTCGGCGGACTTGATGACGACGAAGTCCCAGGGCTGGGAGTGGCCGACCGACGGGGCCGTGTGCGCGGCCTCCAGGACGCGGAGCAGCACCTCGTGCGGGATGGGGTCGCCACGGAAGCCGTTGCGGATGTCGCGGCGCTCGCGCATGACGCGCAGCACGGCCTCGCGTTCGGCGTCGGCGTAGCCCGGCGCGGGCGGCTCCACCGCGGTGTCGGCGGCGGGGGCCAGGGGTTCGGCGAGGTCGGGGTCGCCGTCGGTGCCGTCGGCGTCCTCCGGGCCTTCGGTGAGCAGCAGGGGCTTCGGGGAGCCGTCCTGGTCCGCCTGGTCGGCGGGGGTGGACAGGTCCTCGGGCGCGTCGGTGTCGACCGGAACGGCCTGGTCGGTCGGGGCGGGCTGCTCGGGGTGGCTTGCGGGGTCGGTCGGTCCGGCCGGGTGAGGTGCGTGCATCGGCTCGTCGGGGTCGGTCGTCTCCGGGGCGGACGGGAAGGGGGTGCCGTCCTCCGCCGCGTCGACGGGTGCGGGTGCCGCCGTCCCGGCGGGCTCGGCGGTGGGCCGGGCTCCGTCGCGGGGTGCGGGCACGGTGGCTGCGGGCTGCTGCCCGGTTTCGTGGGGCGTGCCGGGTACGGGTTCCGCTTCCGGCTCGGCGCCCGGGGTGGTGTCGGCCTGCTCCGGGGTGATGTCCGCGGGGGCGGGCGCGTCGTGGCCGCCGGTCTCGTCCGACGGCTGCGGCGCGAAGTGCTCCGGCGGTACGGAGAGGGGGCGCGGCGGGGTCGGCGCGAGGTGCGGGGTGGTCGGCACCAGGCCGTCGACCGGAACGAACTGGCCGATGGGCGCGGCCTCTTGGACCTCGACGAACGGCTGCGCGGAGCCGTCGCCGTCGGGCATCCAGGTGGCCCCGGCGATGTGGGGTCCCTGCCCGGCGTGCGCGTCCGGCCACGGCTGCGCGGCGTCGGGTGCCTGCGGGGCGACGGCCGCGTGCGGGGCCGGGGCGTGCGGGGCGGCGCCGAGCTGGTCCTGTGCGGGCGAGCCGAGGGTGCCGACGGGGGCCGGAGCGCCCGGGTGGGCTCCGGGTGCGGCGGCTTCCCCGGAGGGTGCGGCCTGCGGGAGCGGGGTCGCGGCGGACGCGGGGCCGGGTGCGGTCAGGAGCTCGGGACCTTCGGGTGTGGTCGGGGACTCCGGGGCGGAGGGGGTCGCCACGGCGTCCTGAGCTGCGCTGCCGATGCCTGACGCATCCGCTCCGGTATCTGACTCGGCCGGGGGTACGGACGGGGGCGTCGGCTCGGTCGACGGCATCGGCTCGGCCGGGGTCGCCGAGGCGTCGGCGGTGCCGTCACCCCCGACCGGGGCGGGGGCGGGCGTGGGCTCGGCGGGGTCGGCCGGGGCGGCGGCGAGGGCTTCGGCAGCGACGGCTTCCGCTGCGGCCGGGGCAGGCGTGGTTGCGGGCGCGGGCGTCTGGGCGACGTGCGTGGCCGCGTCCGCGGTGTGCGCGGCGGCCGCCGGTGCGCCCGGGGTGCCGGGTGCGGGCGTGGCGCCCGGAGCGTGCGCCGACTGCGCGGCGTGCGCCTCGGCGGCGACCTGCGCGGCCGGGGTCGCGTGCGGGGCGTCGCCCACGTCGGGTGCACCCGGTGCCTCCATCACGCCGGGGGCGTGCGGGGCGGGCGCGGGGGTCGAGGTGTCCGTGGGGCCTGCCGGGTCGGCCTGCGCCGGACCGTCGGCCGTCGCCGGGTCGGCGGACGCCGTCTGGTCGGCGCTCGCTTCGGTGCCCACGGGTGCCGCTGAACCGTCGGCCGGGGCGGAGCCATCGACCAGGGCGGGGCCGCCCGCCGCCGGGACGGAGCCGCCGACCGGGGCAGAGCCGTCCCCCGGAACGGAGTTGTCGGCCACGACAGGACCGCCCGGCTGCGCGCCGCCGTCCACGGGGACCGTGCCGTCCAACGGAACCAAGCCGTCCGCCGGAACCGCACCGTCCACCTGGACCGCACCGTCCACCGAAGCCGCGCCGCCCGCAGGGACGCCGCCCACCGGAACGCTGCCGCCCACGGGAACGCCGCCCATCGGCGCGCCGCCGTCCGCCGGAACGGAACCACTGACCGGAGCAACGCCACCGGCCGGAACGGAACCACTCACCGGAACAGAGCCACTTATCGGACCCGAACCATCCACCGGCACCGCGCTGTCCATCGGAACCAGACCGTCCATCGGCCCGCCCCCGTCACCCGCCACCGACACGTCGGCCAGAACCGGAGCGACGCCGTGCCCTCCGGAAACAGCTGTGACGTCTGTGACGCCAGAGTTCCCAGCGACGCCCGGGTTCCCAGCGACGCCGGAGTTCTCCGTGACGCTGGATTCCCCCGTGACCCCCGCGCCCATTGGGACGACCGTTTCTGCTGCCGCCCCCTGGGGGTCCTGCGGCTGCGGTGTCCACGGCGCGGCCGCCTGCGGCGGGATCTCGCCGAGCTGCGGCCCGGCCAGCGCGCCCGCGTCGTCGCGCGGGATGTCGAGGTATTCGGGCCCCGCGGTCGGCGGGCCCGCGTGCCGGACGGGCATCGGGTGCGGCGTGCCGCCCGCGGGGCCGCGGTCGGCCAGCGAGCGCACGGGGCTCCCGGCTCCGTCGGGCACGGCGGGCGCGGCCGGGCCGCGGTGCAGCGGGCGCCGGGTGGGGCTGTGCTGCGCGGCGGGGGTGGCGCTGTGGGAGGCGTGCAGGGGGACGCCGGTGAGGTCGACGGAGCCGCTGTCCCTGCCCGACGTCTCGTGGGGTCCGGGCTGGTGGGCGAAGGCCGGACGGCCGGTGCCCGCGAGGCCGTTCTGGCCGCTCTGCGCGTCGGCGGCCACGGCCTGGCCGACGGCGGTCTGGCCCGCGTACGCCTGACCGGCGGTCGCGTCGGCGTACGACTGGGCGGCGGCCGGCTGATCCCCGGTCCCGGGCTGCGCGTGCGCGCCCTGGACCGTCCCCGGCTGCCCGCCGCCCGGCTGCGCGGTCTGCGCCTCGCTCCACGCGCCCTGGGCACCCGGCATCAGCAGCAGGTCGTCGTCCTCGGCGGGGTTCTCGGAGGGGTCGGCGAAGGTGTACGCCGCCGGGGCCTGCACGCCCGGCTGCTCCACCCTGCCTGTACTCTCCGGCAGTCCCTCACCCGGGACCTGGCCGGTGTCGGTCATGCGTACCCCTCGCCCATCGGTTAGTCCTTCTTTGACCGCCCGTCATCAACAACGAGCGCACGTGCCGCGCGGCACGCATCGCGTACGGTCCACAGGCATTGTCGCGGTAGCACCGCCGCCGTGGCAGCTTGATCGGCCACGGTCCGCTGTGGACTGCGCCACGTCGCGCGCCCCGCGGTCCGCCGTACCACACGCACCCCCCAAAACGGGCGAGCTTTCCGGACTTTGACGGACACAGACCTACGAATCGCCGGGCGCCCAGGTGCGGTACAACGATCGGCCAGCCTACCGCGCACGGCGCCGCGAGGGGGTCGCCAGGGTCACGGGGTTCGGTCGAGAAGGAGTGCGGAGACCAGGAAGACGACGGTCCGCTTCCGCTCCGTCCAGGCGCGGGTGTCGAGTTCGACGGACTGCAGGAGCGCGCACTCCACCGCGTAGCCGTGCTCCGTCAGGTCCCGGCCGAGGAGTTCGGCGTCGTCGCGGGTCGCGGCGTGCGTGACGATGCGTTCGGGGCGGCGGTCGGCGACGGCGGAGACCACGGCCACTCCCCCGCCGCCGACGCGCACGACGTCGGGCTCGGGCAGATCCTCCAGGACGTGCGGCGCGGTGCCGTGCACGATCTGGGCGTGCACTCCGTAGCGGCGTACGACGGCGGTGGTGCGGGCGCAGGAGTCCGCGTCGCGGTCGACGGCGATGACGGCGGCGCCGAAGCGGGCCGCCTCCGCGGCGAAGGCGCCGGTGCCGCAGCCGATGTCCCAGACGAGGTCGCCCACGCGGGGGCCGAGGCGCGCGAGTTGGGCGGCGCGGATGCGGTCGCTCTCGCCCTCGCCGAGTTCCTGCTCGCCGCCGTAGCTCGCCGCGGGCAGCGCCCAGCCGCGCGGCTCCGTGCCCGGTTCGCGGCCCGCGATCCAGCCGGTGTCGTGGACGACGGGGCGGCCGGTGCCACCGGGGCCGCCGATGACGATGACGACGTTCGGGTCGCGCCAGGAGTGGTCGGCGGCCTTGTCGGAGGTGACGACGGTGACCTGCTCGCGCTCGGTGCCGAGTTCCTCGCAGATCACGAAGGTGCGGTGGACGCCTTCGAGGAGCAGCCCCAGTTCGGCGGGGCCCGCGCCGGGCGAGGTGAGCACGGCGACCTTGCTGTGCGCGCGGCAGACGTTCACGGCGCGGCGCAGGGTGCGGCGGTGGGCGACCACGATCGCGGCGTCGTCCCAGGGCATCCCGGCGCGGGCGAAGGCCTGGGCGACGGCGGAGACGGCGGGCACGACCTCGACCTCAAGGCCGAATTCCGGGGCGCGCAGGGTGCGTACGACGCCGAAGAAGCCGGGGTCGCCGTCCGCGAGGACGACCGCCGTGCCGCGGTGGGCGGCGATGCGGCGGGCCGCGAGGCCGACGCTGCCCAGGCGGATGCGTTCGGCGGTGGGCGGGACCTCGGGCAGGGCGAGGTGGTGGGCCGCGCCCGCGACGAGGGTCGCGGCACTCAGGGCGGAGCGTGCCGCGGCGGTCAGCGGCGAGCCGTCCCAGCCGATCACCGTGACCCGGTCGGCCATGGTCGTGTGTCTCCTGGAGTCTCGGGTCGTACGGTGCGGGGCCGCCGCGTGCGGCCAGGAGGGAGCGTACCTGGTGCCCTGCCGGGAGGCCCCCAGGCCCACCCCTTCCCCGAAACCATGGGGCTGCCACCCTCTGGGGCCCCGCCCCATCGGCGCTCCGCGCCCCGTCCTCGATCTCTCCCAAGCTCTTAAAGAGCAAGGGGGACCCCACGGGCTGGATGGGTGCTGGAAGGGCGTGCGGGTGAGGCAAAGCCTGTCCGCCTGGTCAAGGCGCCCCCGCCAGGGTCAATTCCAGTCCGAGAACGACGTGAAGCCGCTCCCCGTCAGCTGGTCCGACACGCCCTCCAGGTCTTCGGGGAGGAGGCTCCAGACGATGAGGTCGGTGCGCAGGTCGATCCAGCCGCCGAGGGGGTCGCCGCCGTTTCTGACACGTGCTATCCACGCGCCACGCAGGACGCCCTCGCTGATACAGCCGATCTTCTGGGCCACCTGCTGGGCGGCGGTGTTGTCGGCGGCCGTACGCAGTTCGATGCGCTCGAACTTCTGGTCGTGGAAGAGCCACTGGGCGGTGGCGAGCGCGGCCTCGGAGGCGTAGCCCTCGCCGCGGGCCCAGGGCGCGGTCACGTAGCTCAGTTCGCTGGAGCGCACCCGCCAGTCGGTGTGGCGCAGCCGCACGGACCCGACCAGGCGCTGGGTGAGGAACTCGGTCACGGCGAGGACGATGCCGCGGCCCTCGGCGCGCTCGGCGGGGGCGACCTCGGTGATGTAGGCGCGGGCGTCGGCCTCGGTGTACGGCTGGGGCGCGGCAGTCCAGGCGGTGACGAGCTCGTCGTTCATCATCTCCGCGTACGCCGTGATGTCCGCTTCCTCGAACGGGCGCAGCACCAACCGCTCCGTGCTGATGGAGATGTCGGGGAACTCCGAGGCTGTTGTCATGCGCCGCTCCGTAAGCTTCATGGGCCTGTCGCTCTGTGAATTCTCGAACCGTCGAGCTGTCGAACCGTCAAGGACCTCAAGGACCTTCAGGCCTGCCGAAGTGCCCAGCATGCAGCATGGCGGCGCGAGGACGCACCACGGGGTCCGCTCCGGCAGGTGGAGCGGACCCCGTGGGTGGGGACAGGGCACGGGTGTGCGTCAGCCCGCCGTGACCGGCAGCACCGACCCCTTGTACTTGTCCTCGATGAACTTCTTGACCTCGGGCGAAGTCAGCAGCTCGGCCAGCTTCTTGACCTTCGGGTCGTCCTCGTCGCCCTTCTTGACGGCGAGCACGTTGTTGTACGGGTTGTCCTTCGCGGACTCCAGGAGGACGGCGTCCTTCTTGGGGCTCAGGCCCGCGTCGAGCGCGTAGTTGTTGTTGATGACGGCCGCGTCGACGTCCTTGAGGGAGCGCGGCAGCTGCGCGGGCTCCAGGGCCTTGATGGTGAGCTTCTTCGGGTTGGCCGCGATGTCCTCGGGGGTGGCGTTCGCGCCCGCGCCCTTCTTGAGCTCGATGACGCCCTTGGAGGCGAGCAGTTGGAGCGCCCGACCCTCGTTGGTGGTGTCGTTGGGCACGGCGACGGTCGCGCCGGAGCGCAGTCCCGTCACGTCCTTCAGCTTCTTGCCGCCGTCGGCGTACACCCCCATGGGCGGCAGGTACACCTCGGTCACCGGCACCAGGTCCGTCTTCTTGGACTTGTTGAAGTCGTCGAGATACGGGGTGTGCTGGTAGAGGTTGGCGTCGAGGGAGCCCTCCTGGAGCGCGGTGTTGGGGGTCACGTAGTCCGTGAACTCCTTCACCTCCAGGTCCAGGCCCGCCTTCTTCGCCAGGTTCTGCTGGATGTACGCGAGGACTTCACCGGCCGGGGTCGGGGTGGCCCCGACGACGAGCTTGTCGCCGTCGGAGCCGGAGCCCGAGCCGCAGGCGGTCAGGCCGAGGGACAGGGCGAGGGCCCCGGCCGCGGCGGCGATGACGGGCCGGCGCATGTCAGAAGGCCGCGACGACGGAGCCGTCGTACTTGTCGTCGATGAACTTCTTGACCTCGGGCGAGGTGAGCAGCTTGGCGAGCTTCTTCACGCGCGGGTCGTTCTCGTCGCCCTTCTTGACGGCGAGGAAGTTGCCGTACGGGTTGCCCTTGGCCTTCTCGGCGACGAGGGCGTCCTTGGCGGGGCTGAGGTCGGCCTCGAGTGCGTAGTTGCCGTTGATCACCGCGGCGTCGACGTCGTCGATGGAGCGCGGCAGCTGGGCCGCCTCCAGCTCCTTGAACTTGAGGTTCAGCGGGTTCGACACGACGTCCTTGGGGGTCGCCGCGAAGCCAACGCCCGCCTTGAGCTTGAGGACGCCGTTGTCGGCGAGGAGCTTGAGGGCGCGGGCCTCGTTCGTGGTGTCGTTCGGGACGGCGACCGTCGCGCCCTTCTTGAGGTCGTCGAGCTTCTTGATCTTCTTGGAGTAGACGCCCAGCGGCTCCAGGTGCACCGTCGCGCCCGGGACGGGGACGATGTCCGTCTTGTTCTTCTTGTTGAAGTCGTCCAGGTACGGCTTGTGCTGGAAGTAGTTCGCGAAGACCTCGCCCTGCTGCACGGCGGTGTTGGGCGTGACGTAGTCGGTGAACTCCTTCACCTCCAGGTCCAGGCCCGCCTTCTTCGCCAGGTTCTTCTTGACGTAGTCGAGGATCGCGCCCTGCGGCGTGGGGGTGGCGGCGACGACCAGCGGGCCGTCCTTGTCGCCCGCGGACCCCTTCTCGGAGCCGCAGGCGGTGAGGCCGAGGGTGAGGGCTCCGGCGGTGAGGACAGCAGCGGTGATCTTGGTGGTGTTACGCACGAAAAGTGCCTTTCTCCATGGGTGGTACACCCCCGCGATGGTGGTGCGGGGTGGTGCTGGGGGAACTCAGAGACCGAGAGGACTCGGAAGGCTCGGAGAACTCGGAGGACGTGTGGGTTCAGGAGACCTTGACCGGCTCGCGGTCGGGCTCGTCGGCGACGACCGGCCCGGTGCTCCCCGCCGTCGCCGCCGTGGCGGCCGCGGGTGCCTTGCCGCGCAGGAACTTCAGCCGCGGCGCGGCCCCCGAGTGGCCGCCGCGCCGGTGCAGGCTGCGCGCGGCGTAGTCGCCGACGAACTGGATGATCGAGATGACCACCGCGAGGACGCCGACGGTGATCCACATCAGTTCGGTCTCGAAGCGCTGGTAGCCGTAGCGGACCGCGAGGTCGCCGAGGCCGCCCGCGCCGACGGTGCCGGTGATCGCCGAGTAGCCGATGAGGGCGACGACGGTCGTGGTGGCGCTGGAGATCAGCGACGGCAGCGACTCGGGCACGAGGACCTTGCGGACCACGGTCCAGGTGTTGCCGCCCATCGACTGCACGGCCTCGACCAGGCCGTGGTCGACCTCGCGGACGGCCGTCTCGACCAGGCGCGCGAAGAACGGGATGGCGCTGATCGCGAGCGGCACGATCGCCGCGTCACGGCCGATGGAGGTGCCGACGATGGAGCGTGTGAAGCCCATCAGGGCGACCATGAGGATGATGAACGGCATCGAGCGGCCGATGTTCACGACCTGCCCGATCACCTTGTTCAGGATCGTGTTCTGCAGCAGCCCGCCACGGTCGGTGAGGACCAGCAGGATGCCGAGCGGCAGGCCGACGGCGACGGCGATGAGAGCCGACCAGCCGACCATGTAGAGGGTGTCCCAACAGGCCTGCTCCAGCAGGGGCTGCATCTCCGACCAGGTCACTTGGCACCTTCCTTCACCAGCGTGGCGGCGGTCGCGGGCACGTCCTGCGCCAGGAACCCGGCGGGCGCGTCGGCGACGTCGACCTGAAGGCCCTGCTCGCGCAGGAAGCCGATCGGGACGACGTTCTCCTCGAAGCGGCCCGGCAGCTCGATGCGCATCCGGCCGACCTGCTTGCCCGCGACGGTGTCCATCGCGGCGCCGAGGATCGAGATGTCGATGTTGTACGTGCGCGACAGCTGGGAGATGACCGGCTGGGTGGCGGCCTCGCCGTGGAACGTCACGTCGACGACGGTGCGGTCGGCGCCGGTGGCGTCGCCGCTGACGGGGAAGAGCGCGGCGGCGAGCTGCGAGCCCGGCGTGGCGAGGAGTTCGTTGACGGTGCCGGACTCGATGATCCGGCCCCGCTCCATCAGGGCGGCCGAGTCGCAGACCGTCTTCACGACCTCCATCTCGTGCGTGATCAGCAGGACGGTCAGGCCGAGCTGCTGGTTGAGGTCGCGCAGGAGCTGGAGGATGGAGCGGGTGGTCTCCGGGTCGAGGGCGCTGGTGGCCTCGTCGGAGAGCAGCACCTTCGGCTCGCCCGCCAGGGCGCGGGCGATGCCGACGCGCTGCTTCTGGCCGCCGGAGAGCTGCGCCGGGTAGGCCTTGGCCTTGTCGGCGAGGCCGACCAGGTCCAGGAGTTCGAGCGCCTTGCGGGAGCGCTCCTTGCCGGACAGGCCGAGGATTTCGAGCGGCAGCTCGATGTTCGCCTGGACCGTGCGCGAGGACAGCAGGTTGAAGTGCTGGAAGACCATGCCGATGCGGTTGCGGGCGGCGCGCAGTTCCTTGCCGGCGCGCGGGCCGCGGCCCGCGAGCGCGGTGAGGTCCTGGCCGTCCACGGTCACGGTGCCGGAGGTGGGGCGCTCCAGGAGGTTCACGCAGCGGATCAACGAGGATTTACCGGCACCGGACTGGCCGATGACGCCGTACACCTCGCCTTCGCGCACATGGAGATCGACTCCGTCGATGGCGGTTACTTCACGACCGCGTGAGCGGTAGACCTTGGTCAGGCCGGAAGTGGTGATCACTGGGTTTCCGTCACTGTCGAGTGCGCGGCGCGGTGACGCCGGGCACGGGGCATTCGTTCGGAACGCGGCACGGTTCTCGCGGTGGCGATGGAACCGGAGGACGTGTGCGCGGGGCCGGCTCGCTCCCTGTCCGTGTACGTGACTCCTGGGGGTACGTACGTGGGGCAGTGGCGCGGCACAGCGGCTTCGCTTCGGGGCGCGAGGCTCTCAGTGGTGCGGGGGCCCTCAGAAGGCGCACATTCGACACATACAACGAGCACCGGGCGTCGTGATCGCCTCGGTCGCAAGGGTGCGGCTGCTCGTCGTGGTCATGCGGACCAGTAAAACACGCGTGCGGGCGCGCCCCGCCACCGCTGTCCGAATAGCGGACAAGCTTTGGACGACAGGCGAGACGGCCCGCACCGCGCTCAGACGCCGGTGACGATCTCCACGCCACCCGCCGTGGCCTGCACGGACACCGCCGAAAGATCTTTGACGACGACATCGGCGGACAGCTCCGCCACCTGGTGCGTTGTGGTCAACGCCACGGTGGTCATCCCGGCGGCACGGCCGGCGGTGAGACCCGCGGGGGCGTCCTCGAAGACCACGCAGCGCGCCGGGTCCACGCCGAGCACCCGGGCCGCGAGCAGGAAGGGCTCGGGGTCGGGTTTGCCGCGGGTGATGTCGTCGGCGGCTATCAGCGTCTTGGGGCGGATGCCGACCTCGGCGAGCCGGGCCTCGGCCAGGCGGCGGGTCGCGGAGGTGACGACGGCCCAGCGCTCGGGCGGCAGCGCGGCGAGCAGGTCGAGGGTGCCGGGCAGGGCGCGCACGCCGCCCGCGACGTCGGACACCTCGAGCTCTTCGATCCGGGCCACGGCCTCGGCGACCCGCTCGGCGGGCAGCAGGTCGGCGACGATCTCGGCGGCCGGGCGGCCGTGCAGTTCGACCCTGGCGAAGTCCTCGGCGGTGATGCCGTACTCGCCCGCCCACCGCGTCCAGCAGCGGCGGACGGACTCCATCGAGGAGATGAGGGTGCCGTCGTTGTCGAACAGGAGCGCTTCAGCCTGGATCTTCATGTTTTCGACCCTACGCGGGGGCCATCGGCGGATCCTGGGCCGCCGGGGCCGAGGGCACCGGGTCTTTTGGCCCGTAATAGGGTCTCGGCATGTTTGTTGCCCTGACCGTCGCGACCTCCGTGGCCGCGCTCGCGCTCGCGGCCTGGTGCGGCTTCGCCGCCTACCGGGACCAGCCGACGAAGGACTGGCACTTCATCGGCATGGGTGTGGTCACCCTGCTGACGCTGGTCCAGCTGATCGTCGGCATCGTGCGGCTGGCGCGGGGCGAGGACCCCGAGCAGGGCACGACGATCTTCGTGGCCTATCTGATCGGCTCGTTCGCGTGCGTTCCCGCGGCGGGCTTCATGTCGCTCGCCGAGCGCACCCGCTGGGGCTCGGTGACCGTCGCCGCGGGCGGCGTGGTCCTCGCCGTGCTCGAGGTGCGGCTCTATGACATCTGGGGAGGCTGAGGTGGCGGTGACGGACGACGAGCCCCGCGCGCGGCAGCGGAAGCAGCAGAAGCCCGGGCGGCAGAAGCTGATCACCGGCCCCGGCATCCTGCTGGTGTGGCTGTACGGCGTGATGGTCGTGGGCGCCGTGTCGCGCTCGGCGGTCCAGATCTCGACGGACTTCCACAAGGCCCCGCTCGCGTACACGCTGTCGGCGCTCGCCGGTGTCGTCTACGGCTTCATCACGTACTCGCTCGTACGCGGCGGCGAGACGGCCCGCAAGGCGGCGCTGGTGTGCTGCGCCGCCGAGCTGGCCGGTGTGCTCGCCGTCGGGGCCTGGACCCTCGCGGAGCCCTCCGCGTTCCCGGACGCCACGGTCTGGTCGGACTTCGGCATGGGCTATCTGTTCATTCCCGTGCTGCTGCCGGTGACCGCGGTGTTCTGGCTGCGCAAGTCCCGCGAGCACACCCGGCCCGCCGAGCCCTCCGGGGCCTAGGCGCTCGCCACGTACGCCTCGGCCTCGGCGTCCTTGGAGAGGGTCACCACCGTCAGGCGGTCGTCCACGCGCTGCGTGCTCACCGGCGCGTAGCCGTGCTTGCGGTAGAGCTGGAGGTTGCTCTCGCTGCGGTGGCCGCTGAACAGCTCGAAGCGCTTGGCGACGCCGTCCTCGGCGAGCCGGCGCTCGATGGCGTCGAGGAGGCGGCCGCCCAGGCCGTGCCGCTGCATCCGCGGGTGCACGATGAGCTTGCCGATGCGGGCCGTGGCCGCCGCGTCGACCGTGCCCCGCACGGACGCCACGACCTCGGTGCCGAGCCGCGCCACCAGGACGCTGCCCGCGGCCAGCTCCGCCTTGAGGGATGCGAGGGTCTGCGTCAGCGGCTCGATGGAGTAGTCGCCGTACAGCTCGGCCTCGCTCTGGTAGCAGAGGTACTGCAGTTTGAGGATCTGTTCGGCGTCCGTGTCGGACGCCTCCGAGATGGTCACGCTCATGCCCATGTGTGCATGCCTCCCGCTCACCTGCTCCGCCGGTTGTCCTTCACTCCTTTCCCCACGGGTCCGGAGTCGCAACCTCCTGCGCGAGCATTCTGCGCAGGCATCCCAGGCATCGGGAACGTTCCGGCCCCAAAGACCCTTGTGACATTCCCAACTCCCCTGCGATTTCGCGGTAAGTCAGGTCCTTCGGCGACAGAAGTGCAGCCATGAGACGCGGGCAGCGTCCGGGCAGTTTCCGGACGGCGGCGTACAGGGTGCGGTGCCGGTCGGCCGCCAGCAGCCGCTGTTCGGGTCCGCCGCGCGGGTCGGCGGGCTCGCCTGCGTAGGGCCGCTCCCTGCGGGCGGTGCTGCGGGTGCGGTGCGCCTCGTCGCGGACGGCGGCGCGCAGCCAGGCGGCGGGGTCGGCGGGCGGCCCCCCGGCGTCCAGATGTTCGAGCAGGCGCAGCCAGACGGCCTGCTCGATGTCGCCGGGGTCGGCGGCGCAGCCGTGCGCCTCGGCCGAGGCCTCGGCGGCGAGCAGCGGGCGCAGGGTGGTGACCAGGTCGTACGAGAGCGACGGCCGTGCGGACGGGGACGGGGCCGACGGGGGCGTAGGGGTCATGCCGACGGGGACGCGGCCATTCCGGTTATCGGTTTCCGGAACGGCCGCGCCTCACCCCAACCGGGGCTTCGCGCAGCGTCGTTGACGAGGCCCGCCGGGTGTCGGCGAGCCCGGCCGGCCGCGGGGATCCCCGTCAGTCGTCGTTGAAGTCCGCGGCGGCCAGCAGCGCCGTGTCCGGGTTGTCGGAGAAGATCCCGTCGATGCCGGTGGCGAAGTACGTCTTGAACGCGCCGAAGGCGTCGCCGTACGCGTTCGGGTCCGTGCCCTTCTTGAAGTCGGCGGGCAGGAAGGTGTTCTCGTTGCGCATCGTGTACGGGTGCAGGACCAGGTCCTCGGCGTGCGCGTCGCGGACCAGGGTGGTGGGCTCCAGGAGCCTGCCGTCGGGGCCCTTGGGGATGACCAGGTCGAGCGTCGGGCCGATGCCCTTGGCGTACGTGGCGATCCACTTCAGGCCCTCGGGCTTGATGAGGTCGGCGACGGTGCGCGGGTCGCCCGCCTCGACGAAGTCCCAGGGGCGCGACGAGGCCGTGGAGAGCAGGACCACGCCGGGCGCGTCGACGAGCTTGCGCAGGCGCTGGATGCTGCTCGGCTCGAAGGACTGCAGGAAGTTCGGGGAGTTCCTGCGGTGGCGGTTGTAGCGGCGAAGGAGCTTGGCGAGCGGCTCCTCGAGGCCGAGGCCCAGCTTGCGGAAGTACGTGGGGTGCTTGGTCTCGATGTGCAGCCAGACGCGCTCCCCGCGCTTGCGGCCCTCCTTCTCCGCCCAGCGGAAGACCTCTTCGAGGGTGGGGACGTCCCAGCGGCCGTCGTAGAGGGTGTTGCGCTGGCGGGTGCCGGGGATGCGCTCCTTGGCGCGCAGCGTCTTCAGCTCGGCGAGCGTGAAGTCCTCGGTGAACCAGCCGGTCAGGCTGACCCCGTCGACGGACTTGGTCGTCTTGCGGCCCGCGAACTCGGGGTGCGCGGCGACGTCCGTCGTACCGGTGATGTCGTTCTCGTGACGGCATACGAGATGGCCGTCCTTGGTGGGCACGACGTCCTGCTCGATGACGTGCGCGCCCATGTCCAGGGCGAGTTGGTACGAGCCGAGTGTGTGCTCGGGCCGGTAGCCGCTGGTGCCGCGGTGCGCGACCACGGTCGGCACCGGCAGGTCGCGGTAGCCGCCGCCCCCGTGGCCCCCGTGGCCGTGGCGCGCGTCGGCTCTCGCCACGCCGGGCGCGCCGACGACGGCCGTGCCCGCCCCGAGCACCGCGGCCCCGAGCACCGCGCGCCGCCCCGGGCTCGTCCCCGTGTCCCGCCGCCCCGATTCCTGCGTCGCCATTGAGCGCTCCCTCCCTGTGTACCGCCGTGTAGCGCCTTGCACCTGACAAAGCGGCACCGATCGTAGGTGGCGTTGCGTGACGGGTGGGAGACCCGGGGCCGAACGGGTGGCTGACGCGGGGTGTCGAGTACGGCTCGCGGCCCTTGGCGGAGGCGACCGGCGCGTGCGCCCGGGCTCGTGGGCACCGGGACAGTTCAAGCCGTGAGATGCGTCGCGAGTGAGAAGCACCACTCGGACAAGCCACGCAGTTCGCACGGCACTACGGTCGTCACAGTGGGGTTCTCACGGGGGCAACTGCAGGCAAAATCAGGTCAACTCTGCGTATCGGGCACATGAACCCGATGTGCAATCAACGGGGACCCGCGAGTATGGTCCTCACCTGCACAGACTCGTCGTCGACCCGTTGACACCGGAGGACCCGTTGTCCCGTCTAGCGCTCATCAAGGCAGTGCTCGGACCGTTCCTGCGCCTGATGTTCCGTCCACGGGTGGAAGGCGCCGAGAACATCCCCGGGACCGGTCCCGTCATTCTGGCCGGAAACCACCTGACGTTCATCGACTCGATGATCCTGCCCCTGGTGTGCGACCGGCCCGTTTTCTTCATCGGCAAGGACGAGTACGTCACCGGCAAGGGTTTCAAGGGCCGCCTGATGGCCTGGTTCTTCACCGGTGTCGGCATGATCCCGGTGGCGCGTGACGGCGGCCGGGGCGGCGTCGCCGCGCTGATGACCGGCAAGCGCGTCCTGGACGAGGGCAAGATCTTCGGCATCTACCCGGAGGGCACCCGCTCCCCCGACGGCCGCCTCTACCGCGGTCGCACCGGCATCGCGCGACTGACCCTGATGACCGGGGCGCCGGTCGTGCCGTTCGCGATGATCGGCACGGACAAGCTGCAGCCCGGCGGCAAGGGCCTGCCCCACCCGGGCAAGGTCACCGTCCGCTTCGGCGAGGCGATGGAGTTCTCGCGGTACGACGGGATGGACCGCGACCGCTATGTGCTGCGCGCGGTGACGGACTCCGTGATGACGGAGGTCATGCTGCTGTCCGGGCAGGAGTACGTGGACATGTACGCCACGAAGGCCAAGGCGGCGTAGCCCTGCGGGGCTGAGCGGAGAGGTCTGGTGCGCCCGCACCGGGGCTGGGGCGACTTCCCCGGCACCGGGGCGGGCGTTCTCCGTTTCCGCACCCGGCGCCGGGGGCTGTGCCCACCCGTTCCGCAGGGCGGAACGGGTGGGCACAGCGCTCAGTGCTCCAGGCCGTCCTCCAGCTTCTGGCCCTTCAGCAGGAACCACGCCGCTGCCGCCGTCGCGAGCAGGACCGCCGCGCCGATGCCCGCGGCCAGGCGCAAGCCGTCCACGAAGGCGTCCTGGGCCGCCGCGACCAAGGGCTCGGCGGTGCGCGCGGGCAGTCCGGAGCCCGCCTCGACGGCGCCGCCCAGGGAGTCGTGGGCGGCCGAGGCGGCGTCGGCCGGGGTGCCTGCCGGGGCGGTGAAGTCGCGGTACACGCCGGTCACGATGGAGCCGAGCAGGGCGATGCCGAGGGCCGCGCCGAGTTCGTACGCCGTCTCGGAGACCGCGGACGCCGCGCCCGCCTGCTCCTTCGGCACGCTGGAGAGGATCACGTCGGCGGTCACCGTGAAGGAGAACCCGGCGCCGATGCCGACGACCAGGAGCGCCGCGCCGAGCAGCGGATAGCCGGTCGACTGGCTCAGCACGGTCATCGCGGCGAGCGCGAGGCCCACCGCCGCGAGTCCGCCCGCGACCACGGCGCGCACCGAGTACCGCCGCGCCACGGTGCCCGCGATCAGGCCCGCCGCCACCGCGCCCACGGCTGCGGGCAGCTCCGCGAGGCCCGCCTCGAACGGCTGCCTGCCCTGGACGAGCTGGAGGAACTGGGAGAGGAAGAAGACCAGGCCGGACAGGCCGAGGATGGTCAGCAGGTCCGCCATGACGGCCGCCGAGAAGCCTCGGTTGCGAAACAGCCGCATGTCCAGGAGCGGCGCGGGCAGCGTGAGCTGGCGGCGTACGAACCACACCAGGGCCGCCACACCGATGGCGCCGGAGGCCGCGACGTCCCAGCGCAGGCCGTGGGCCGCCGTCTCCTTGATCGCGTACACGATGCCGATCATGCCGATGAGTGACAGGGCGACGCTGATCAGGTCCCAGGGGCCCGGCGCCGGGTTCTTGGACTCGGGCAGCAGCTTGATGCCGACGAGGACGAGGACGGCCATCACCGGCAGGTTGATCAGGAAGACCGAGCCCCACCAGAAGTGTTCGAGCAGGAAGCCGCCGACGACCGGGCCGACCGCCGCGCCCGCCGACGCCATCGCGCCCCACACGCCGACGGCGATGCTGCGCTCGCGCGGGTCGTGGAAGATGTTCCGGATCAGCGCCAGCGTGGACGGCATCAGGGTCGCGCCCGCGACACCGAGCAGGGCACGCGCCAGGATCATCAACTCCGGCGTCGTGGCGTACGAGTTGAGCACGGACACCGCGCCGAACGCGACAGCGCCCGTGAGCAGCAGCTTCTTGCGGCCGATGCGGTCGCCGAGGCTGCCCATGGACACCAGCAGGCCCGCGATCACGAACGAATAGACGTCGCCGATCCACAGCAGCTGGTTGCCGGACGGCTTCAGGTCCTCGCTGATGTACGGCGTCGCGAGACCGAGGACGGTCGCGTCCACCGCGACGAGCAGCACGGCCAGCGCGAGCACGGCGAGGGCGAGCCAGCGGCCGGGGTGCCGCTCCACCTCCGCGGGCCGTACGCGCTGTTCGGTGCTTGTCATGATTCCACTCTCCGTTGTGCGCCGCCGATCAGCAGTTCGGCGATCAGATATGAGAAGTCCTTGGCCGCGACGCGGCCGTCGAGCACGGCCCAGGCGGCGGAGCCGATGAGGCCGTAGAGGGCGTCGGTGAGCCAGGCCGTGCTCAGGTCGATGCGGAACTCCCCGCTCTCCTGGCCGCGCCGGAACAGCTCCGCCATCCGGTCGTCGATCCGGGACCAGCCCTCGTGCCGGTCCTCGCCCTCGAACAGCTGGTTCTCCGTGACGAGGAACGCCAGCAGACCGGCGGCGGGTTCGATCTCCTTGATCAGGCGCCGCAGCGCGTCCTGCGCGCTGCCCTCGCCGAGCCGCGCGGCGTCGAGGGCCAACTCGCACTCCTGGAGACCCAGCTCCTCCAGGGCGCGGATGAGCGCGTCGCGCCCGGCGAAGTGTCGGTGCAGGGTGGCACGGCTGATGCCGGAGGCCCTGGCCACCTCGTCCAGGGTCGAGGAGCCCTTGCGGGTGAGCTGGGCGGCGGCGCTGCGCAGCACCTGGTCGCGGTCGACAGACATGAGACAACCATAGACCACATGAGACAATTTTGTCTCACCAGAGGCGTGCGACGCTCACGGAACGGGGTGTGGGTGACTCCCGGGGGTTCAGAGGGCGCGGTGGCTCGGGGGTTCGGTGACTTGGGGAGCGGCGGCTCGGGCTCGGCGGCTTCGGTGGCTCGGCCGTGCCTCAGTGCCAGGGCAGTGCGGCCCGCGTGCGCCAGTACGCTGCGGGCTCCTCCGCGAGGTCCGCCAGGCGGTCCAGGTGCTCCGCGTCCAGGTCGACGGCCGTCGCGTGCAGGTTCGACACGAGCTGTACGGAGGTGGCGGCGCCGGAGAGGACCACGCCCGCCCAGGGCCGGCGCAGGACCAGGGCGAGGGCGACCGCGTCGCAGCCCAGACCGGTGGCCTCGGCGGCGGCGCGCAGGGCCGCCGGTGCTTGCGGTCCGGCCAGGCGGCCGTTGGCCATGCCCTCCTTGACCAGGACGGTCAGGCCCGCGTCGTGGGCCTCGGCGAGCGCGGGTCCGGCCGAGGTCTCCAGGGCGTTGTACGTCGCCTGGACCGTCCGGAACAGCCGCTCGCCGCCCACGGTGACCTCGACGGCAGCGCGGATCGCGGCCGCCTGGTCGGGGCCGCTCACGGAGAGGCCGACGGTGACGCCGCTCGCGGCCAGGTCCGCGAGGCGGGCGTGCAGTTCCCTGTCGGTGAGGGCGGGGCTCTCCGGGGTCACCGAGTGGATCTGGTAGAGGTCGAGCCGGTCGCCGAGGAGGTCGGCGGTCTCGGCGCGCTGGCGGTCGTACGCGGCGACGCTGTGGTCCTTGACCTCGTGCGCGTCGGCGTCGGTGCGCCAGTCGGCGGTGTACGTGTAGCCCCACTTGCTGCCGACGACGACGTCCCGGATGTCGGGGCGGGCGCGCAGCCAGTCGGCCAGGAACTCCTCGGAGCGGCCGTAGGAGCGGGCCACGTCGAGGTAGCGCACGCCGAGCGCGTAGGCGGCGTCGAGGAGTTCGAAGGCGCGCTCGCGCAGGGCCTCGACGCTGCGCGCGGGCAGGTCCTCCTCGCGGCCCAGCGTGATGTAGCCGGGCCTGCCGACGGCTGCGAGGCCGAGGCCGAGGTGGGCGGTCGGCGTGGTCGCTGCGGTCAGGCGGGCGAAGGACATCGGGGCTCCACGCTTTCGGGGAGGCGGCACGGGGGTGCGCGGAGTGCGCACCCCCTTCAACGTATCCCTCGGTGGGCGTCGGGGCGGGGGCGGGCCCTCGCGGAGCGCCCCAGGCCCGCCCGTTTCCCCGAACCAGGGGCTGCTGCCTCTGGGACCCCGCTCTGTCGTCCTTCGGCCTCGTCCTCAGCCGCCGGAGGGGCTGGATGATGCCGTCGCCCACTCCCGCTGCGTCGCCACGTCCGCCTTGATCTCCGCCAGTTGTGTCGCCACCGCCGACGGTGCCGTGCCGCCGCGGCCGTCGCGGGACGCCAACGCGCCCGGGACGTTCAGGACGGTGCGGACCTCGGGGGTCAGGTGCGGGCTGATCTTCGCGAACTGTTCGTCGGTGAGCTGGTCGAGTTCGATGCCCGCCGCCTCGCACTCCTTGACGCACTCGCCCGCGACCTCGTGCGCGACCCGGAACGGCACGCCTTGCTTCACCAGCCACTCGGCGATGTCCGTGGCGAGCGAGAAGCCGGCCGGGGCCAGCTCCTCCATGCGCTCGCGGTGGACCGTGAGCGTCGCCATCATGCCGGTGAAGGCGGGCAGCAGGACCTCCAGCTGGTCGCAGGAGTCGAAGACGGGCTCCTTGTCCTCCTGGAGGTCGCGGTTGTACGCGAGCGGCAGCGCCTTCAGGGTCGCCATCAGGCCGGTCAGGTTGCCGATGAGGCGGCCGGACTTGCCGCGCGCCAGCTCCGCGATGTCCGGGTTCTTCTTCTGCGGCATGATCGACGAGCCGGTCGAGAACGCGTCGTGGAGGGTGACGAAGGAGAACTCCTTCGTGTTCCAGATGATGACCTCTTCGGCGATCCGGGAGAGGTTCACCCCGATCATCGCCGTGATGAAGGCGAACTCGGCCACGAAGTCCCGCGAGGCGGTGCCGTCGATGGAGTTGGCGGCGGAGCCGTGCTCGAAGCCGAGGTCCTTGGCCACGGCCTGCGGGTCGAGGCCGAGCGACGAACCCGCGAGCGCCCCGGAGCCGTACGGCGAGACGGCCGTCCGCGTGTCCCACTGCCGCAGCCGCTCGGCGTCCCGCGAGAGCGACTGGACGTGCGCGAGCACATGGTGGGCGAAGAGCACCGGCTGGGCGTGCTGGAGGTGGGTGCGGCCCGGCATGGCGACGTCCGGGTGCGCCTCCGCGAGGCCGATCAGGGCCTCCTGGAGCTCGGCGACGAGGCCGCCGATGATCCGGGCGTGGTCGCGCAGGTACATCTTGAAGAGCGTGGCCACCTGGTCGTTGCGGGACCGTCCGGCGCGCAGCTTGCCGCCGAGGTCCGGGCCGAGCCGCTCCAGGAGGCCGCGCTCCAGGGCGGTGTGCACGTCCTCGTCGGCGACGGTCCCGACGAAGGAGCCGTCGGCGACGTCGGCTTCGAGCTGGTCGAGCCCGGCCAGCATGCGCGTCAGCTCGTCCGCGGTGAGCAGGCCCGCCTTGTGCAGCACGCGCGCGTGGGCGCGGGAACCGGCGATGTCGTACGGCGCGAGGCGCCAGTCGAAGTGCACCGAGGCCGAAAGCTGGGCCAGGGCCTCTGCCGGACCGTCGGCGAACCGCCCGCCCCAGAGCCGGACGTCACCGCTGTTGCTGCTCACTGCACGCGCTCCTCGAAGAAGGGGTGATATGCGTCCGCCTCCCCGGCGCCGCGCGCTGCGGGGAGGCGGAACTCAACGCTACTGCTCAGGGCCTCAGGCCAGGTCCCGCTTGGCCGCGATCTTCGACGAGAGCCCGAAGATGTCGATGAAGCCCTGCGCCTTGGACTGGTCGAAGGTGTCGCCCGAGTCGTACGTCGCGAGGTTGAAGTCGTAGAGGGACTCCTCGGACTTCCGGCCCGTGACGACGGCGCGGCCGCCGTGGAGGGTCATGCGGATGTCGCCGGTGACGTGCTGGTTGGCCTCGTTGATGAAGCCGTCCAGGGCCCGCTTGAGGGGGGAGAACCACAGGCCGTCGTAGACCAGCTCGCCCCAGCGCTGCTCGACCTGCCGCTTGTACCGGGCGA
The DNA here is from genome assembly GCF_055591765.1 of Streptomyces sp. NPDC041205. NCBI lineage: Bacteria > Bacillati > Actinomycetota > Actinomycetes > Kitasatosporales > Streptomycetaceae > Streptomyces > Streptomyces sp. NPDC041205. The sequence continues at coordinate 226,391 of NZ_JBVIZH010000006.1, forward strand.
GCTCACGCTCGACCGTGACGTTCTCCAGCTCCTGGTGGGCGGTGATCAGGGCGATGGCGCCCGGGGCCTCGTACACCTCACGGGACTTGATGCCCACGAGCCGGTCCTCGACCATGTCGATCCGGCCGATGCCCTGGGCGCCCGCCCGCTCGTTGAGCTGCTGGATCGCCTGGAGGACCGTGACGGGCCTGCCGTCGATGGCGACCGGCACGCCCTCCTTGAAGGTGATGACGACCTCGTCGGCCTCGCGGGGGGTCGCGGGGTTCGACGTGTATTCGTAGACGTCCTCGATCGGGGCGTTCCAGATGTCCTCCAGGAAGCCCGTCTCGACGGCCCGTCCGAAGACGTTCTGGTCGATGGAGTACGGCGACTTCTTGGTGGTCGCGATCGGCAGGCCCTTGTCCTCGCAGAAGGCGATGGCCTTGTCCCGGGTCATCGCGTAGTCCCGGACGGGCGCGATGCACTTCAGGTCGGGGCCGAGGGCCTGGATGCCGGCCTCGAACCGCACCTGGTCGTTGCCCTTGCCGGTGCAGCCGTGGGCCACGATGCCGGCGCCGTGCTTGTTCGCGGCGGCGACGAGGTGCTTGACGATGGTGGGCCGGGAGAGGGCCGAGACCAGCGGATACCGGTCCATGTACAGGGCGTTGGCCTTGATCGCCGGGAGGCAGTACCCCTCGGCGAACTCGTCCTTGGCGTCGGCGACCTCCGCCTCCACGGCACCGCAGGCGAGCGCGCGCTTGCGGATGACGTCCAGGTCCTCGCCGCCCTGGCCGACGTCCACGGCAACGGCGATGACCTCGGCGCCCGTCTCCTCGGCGATCCAGCCGATGGCGACGGAGGTGTCCAGGCCGCCCGAGTAGGCGAGTACGACGCGCTCGGTCACGGGTTTCTCCTCACAGTGCATTCGCTCGCTCAGTGCAGTGCAGTCACTGACATGCATGAGTATGCATTGCTCTGCATGCTTCGTCAATCCAGCCCCGGAGTGAACTGGAGGGCGACCGCCCGACAGGGCGGGGCTGCGCCCGGAATAGTTAGACAGGCGAACTAAAGGAGTCCATAATCCTTAGCCATGGGAAAGACCTATGAGCGCATCGACGGCAGACTCCGCACCTTCATCGAGTCCCAGCCGATCTTCTTCACCGCCACGTCCCCCCTCGCCGAGGACGGCACGATCAACCTCTCCCCCAAGGGCGTCACCGGCTCCTTCGCCGTACTCGACGACCTCACCCTCGCCTACCTGGACTTCGCGGGCAGCAACGCGGAAACCGTCGCCCACCTGCGAGAGAACGGCCGCATCACGCTCATGTGGTGCGCCTTCCAGGGCCCGCCCAACATCGTCCGCGTGCACGGCCGCGGCGAGCCCGTCTTCCGCGACGACCCGCGCTTCCCCGAACTCCTCGCCCGCTTCCCCGGCGTCGACACGTCCCGGCACGGCCTGCGCGCGATCATCGTCGTGAGCGCCGAACTGATCCGCGACACCTGCGGCTACGCGGTGCCCTTCATGACGTACGACGAGGACCGCGATCTGCACGCCAAGCGGTTCGCGCGCGAGGACGACGCCTCGCTGGACGCGTACTTCACGAAGAAGGAGCACGTGGCGACGAGCATCGACGGGCTGCCGGGGCTGCCGCTGCCGTTGCCTCCGACGCCCGCCTGAGCGGGCTCGCGCGGTGCCAGAATGGTGCTCCGGCCCGGAGGCGCGGCCGGTGGGAGGGACCACGACATGGCACCGGCGCGCACGGCGCTGCTGATCGGAGTCGGGCACGTGCCCGCGGCGGACGGGCTGCTGGAGCCCCTCGACGACGCGGTCGACGCCGACCTGCGGCTGATGAACTCGGCGCTCGCGGCGGCGCGTTACGACGTCACCACCCTGCACAACGCCGGGATCAGCCAGATCAGGGCACGCATACACGAGACCGCGTGCGCCGTCCCCGAGGGCGGGACGCTGCTGCTCTACTTCAGCGGGCACGGCGTCCGCGTCCGCGGCACCGACTACCTGGTGCCGTTCGACGCCGTGCCGCCGCCCGACGGCGACTGGCAGGAGCCGTACCTGGACTCCCTGCTGCCCACCGCCATCAGTCCCTGGCTGAAGTCGTCCAGGGCGGGCACCGTGCTGTGGGCCATCGACGCCTGCCGCACCGAACTCCCCGGCGACGGCGTGCCGTTCGGCAACAGCGTCGACAACGGCCCGCCCGGCGGCGGCTTCGCCGTCCTCACGGGCTGCAAGGAGGGCGAGCGCAGCGGCTACACCGGCGAGGGCAGCTTCTTCACCCGCGGCCTCGCCGAGGCACTCGGCCCGCTGGCGCCCGCCCGCACGGTCGAGGACGTGTTCGCCAAGGCCGCCGCGCGGGCCAAGGCGGTGGCGCACCGGCAGGGGCACACGCAGAACGCGCACATCCGCTACGGCACCAACTTCGAGGAGCGGACCAGGGCCACGGAGATCTGCGAGGGGCGGCCGCTCCTTGAGGCCTGGCAGGACGCCGTGCGGACCACGCCCCTGTGGGAGCGCGTGGAGCCCCGCGACGAGGACGGCGTCCAGCGCTTCCAGGACTGCCTGAGCGCGTTCGTGGAGCGCTGCGCCCACACGCTGCACCTCGCCCAGATCCGCCTGCCGTTCGAGGACCCGTGGGCCGACGACACCTACCCGGTGCGGCTGCTCTGCGACCGGCTGCCGTCGCTGCTGCCGGACGGGGCGAAGCTGTCCGCGGTGGAGGTGGCCGCGCTCGTGGCGGCGCCGTTCCTGCGGGAGGCGGCCTGGGCGGAGCGGCTGAGCCAGGCGGCCGAGTTCGGCCCCGAGTCGCTGGAGCGCGTGCCGGGCGCGGACGCCCACCGCAGGCACTACGAACAGGTCGGCGACCAGTACGCGCGCGTGGCGCGGAAGGTCGCGGAGTGCCACGCCCGCGAGCGGCCCCAGGACGCCGTCGCCGTCACGATGTGGCTGGTGCACCGGTGGGTGGCCGACCGGTTCGAGACGGACGACGAGGCGGTGCCCGCCCCGTGCGCGGACGCCCTGGCCACCGCCCTGCTCGGCGGCGCCGCGCCCGCGCAGGACCGGGTCGTCGAGCTGTCCGGCCTGATGCGGACGGCCGCCGCGGGCATCGGCCTCGACGAGCCGCTCGACGACTCCGGCGCCCCGCGCGACGTCGAACGGGGTTCCGCGAAGGTCCTGCTGCCGGGCGGCTACCAACCCCTGCGGACGCGCCCGCTGGCCGCGCTCCTGCGGCTCGCGGGCGTGCTGTCCCTTGACGTGCGCGCCTTCCCGGAGGTCGTGGCCGAGCACCTGGCCGTGTCCGACCCGGTCCTGCCGCAGGAGATCGTCGGCCTCGTCTCGCACCCCGACCTGCTCAGCTGGCAGCCCGAGGGCAGCGCCCTGCACCTGGACGTGCCCTGCCCGCACCAGGCGGTGCACGCCGCGCTCGTCGAAGTGGCGCACCAGGCCGACCAGTTGGCCGCGCAGGTCGCCGACCTGGCGAGCACGCTGCCCGAGGCGGAGGCCTGCCTCCTGTCCGCCGTGCCCACGCGGGTGACCGACCGCGACCTGAGGGCGAGCCAGCGCGGCGGCCAGGCCACGTACGAAGTGCCGCTGCTGCGCTTCCACCTGGCGCAGACCGAGGTCCGTGAACTGCTCATGGGCGAGCAGTTGTACGGCGGCGAACCCCACCTGGCGCTGCGGGAGCTGTACCAGAACGCCATGGACGCCTGCCGGTACCGGCAGATGCGCTGGGACTACCTGGACAGCGCGGGCCCGCAGCCCGCGCCCTGGCGCGGCCGGATCTCGATCACCATGGGCGAGGACGCGCGCGGCCGGTACGTGGAGTGCCGCGACAACGGCGTCGGCATGAGCGCCGAGCAGCTGAAGTACACCTTCACACGGGCCGGCAGCCGGTTCGAGCAGTCCAAGGCGTTCCGGCGCGAGCAGTCCCGCTGGCTGCGGCACGACCAGAAGCTGCGCCTGTTCCCCAACAGCCGCTTCGGCATCGGCGTGTTCAGCTACTTCATGCTCGCCGACGAGATGACGATCGTGACGCGGCAGGTCAGCCCCGACGGCATTCCGGCCGCGCAGGCGCTGAGCGTCGAGATCCCGAGCAGCGGCAGCCTGTTCCGCATCCAGCGGCACGAGGGCGCGGGCGACGGCCTCCCGGAGGGCGGCACGCGCGTGCGCCTCTACCTGCGGGCGGACGGCACGGCCGACGGCCTGTCCTGCGTGGGCACGCTGCGGCCGCTGGTGCGGGTGAGCGAGTTCGAGCTGGAGGTGCGGGACCTGGTGGGGCCTCCGCACGAGTGGCGGCCGGGGGTGCTGCAGTCGGGGGCGGGCCTCGACCTCCTCGAACCGCTGGAGGCCGTGCCCGGAGTGCTGTGGTGGGTGGGCGGGAAGGGCGGTGTGCTGTGCGACGGCATCGCCACGAACGTGGCGCCCTACGGCTACGTACTGAACCTGACCGGACTGCACGCGGGCCAGCTGAGCGTCAGCCGCAAGGAGTTGCAGGCGTACGACCGGGGCTGGGAGGAGCACAACTGGCGCGCGGGCGCCGTGCCGCTGGCCCAGTGGCCGGGGCTCTCGATGGAGTGGCTCTGGGAGCTGGAGCGGCAGAACCTGCCGGTGGCGCGGGTGCTGTGGCAGGAGTGGCGGGGCAAGGGTGTCACTCCGGTGCGCGAGGTGGACGGGCGGCACCCACTCGACTCCGAGGGCTGGTTCCACCCCGACCAGGGCATCGCGACCCGCAGGAGCCACAGCTCCGACGCCGGGCTCCTCGCCCCCTGGCGGGCGGCCGCGCTGCGCCTCGCGCGCAGCGTCCACACGGAGTCGTCCCCCAAGAGCCTCGTGGGTCATCCCGTGCCCGAACCGGGAGACGCCGCGCTGCACGGCTCCAACAGGAGGTGGTGGCACACCGTCGACCAGGCCGCCGCGCTGGGCATGCCCGTGACCGAGGCGCTGCGGCGCAAGCGGCGGCTGCGCATCGCGCACCCCACCGGGGCCCCTCCGGCGGTGCTCGATGGCGATCTCGACCGGGTGCCCGACGCCCAGGACAGGAACCTGGCGCAGATCCTGGCGGGCGCCGGCCGATTCATCGCCGTGGAGGGCAACAGCAAGGTCAGTCACGGCCGCGGCAGCCTGGTCCTGGCGTCCGAGGCGTTCGGCGAACCGCTCGGTGACGTCGTCGCCCGCCATGCGCGCTGGATGCCGCTCCACGGTGAGCCCCTGCCCCCGGTCCCCCCGCACCACCAGCACTATGTGTGCACTCAAGAGGACGTCGATGTGCTCTTCCTGCGCTCCAACAACGTGTACGAGGACAAGCTCAGGCCCGTGACGGACCCGTCGCAGGTCCTCCGGGTGCAGCGGACCACCGACAGACAACCGGCGGACATCCTGCGGGTACTGGCCGACTTCGCCTGGCTCGGCTGGACGGTACCCGCCACGGACGTGGTCAAGGCCTGGGCGGACCTCGACAGGGAACTCCGGCTCGTCCTGCCCGAGTTCGCTCCTCCGGCCCCGGACGGCAGCCGGACGCTGCGCTGGGGTGCGACCGTGGCCATGGCCGCGCATTGGGAGACCGATCTCGCGGACGCGTCGGAGCACCTGGCGCGCGCGGCGGCGGCGACGGGTCTCTCGTACGAGCGACGGTACGCGGACGGCGACGGCCGCGTCGTGCCCTGCGCCGACACGGGCGCGCTCGTGCGCAAGCTGAACCGCTTCGGCGCCCACCTCGAGGACGGCATCGGGTACGAGGCACTGGGGCGGGCCGCCAAGGCCCTGCAGCACCGGGCCGACGTCGTCCAGGTCGCGGCCGACCTGCGGGCCGCCGGGGTGCGCCTGCCCGACCGGGTGGACCTCGTCGCCGAGTGGCCCACGCTGCCGCTGCGCAGCCGCATCGCGCTCTCGGGCAAGGAGGCCGTCTACGCCAGGGAGGACGACCCGGCCGACGAACTGACCGGCTCCGGGCTGTACTACACCGCGGAGCGCCTCCGCGAGACCCTGGCCGACATGTGGTCGCTCGCCCGCCAGGACGCCGACCGGTTCGGTCTGACGGTGCCGCCCCTGCCCGACGACCTCGCCTCCCACCGGCCCGGTTCACGCGAAGTCTCGGCCCTCGTCGAGCAGCACGCCCTCGACTTCACCCACGACATGGACATCGAGACGCAGTACTCGGCCGCCGTCTGGAAACACCTGACGCCCTGCGCCCTCGCGGAATACGCCGACAGCCTGGAGATCACCCCCGCCGCCGCCTACGCCGCGCTCGCGGCCCTTCGCCCCCTCGGCGCCCTGGTGCCCGAACTCACCGAGGCCGCCCAGGAGTCCCTGCCGGCCACCCCCCTCTCCGCCCGCGACCTGGTGGCCCTCAACACGGACCAGTGGCTGTCCCCGGCCGACGAGGCCTTCGGCCCCCTCGACCTGGTGAGCATCGCGGGCCGCCTCGGCGAGCCCGTCCCCCGCACGCTCGCCCGCGTCGCCCCCTTCCTCCCCCTGCTCCCCGAATCGCCGCCCCTGCCCGCCCCGCCGGACACCGTCCCCCTCTGGCAGGACCTGGCGCTCCTCTCCGTGGGCCTCGACGGCCGGCTCCCCGCGCTCACCGGCAAGGTGGGCGCCCGGCACATCGGACGGGCCGCCGACGCCACCGGCGAGTCCGAGGCCTGGGTCACCGAGCGCCTGCGCCTGTACGCCACCCTCTTCGACCTCGATCTCGACCTGGACGACGCCTCATGACGCAGCCCCCGCCGCCCTCGCACCAGTTCGACACCGCCTACGCGGACGCGGACCTGGGCGAGGTGAGCGACACGTTCACAGTGAGCCCCTCGCCCGAAGGGCACACCCTGGTGCGGGGGCACTGCCCTCGCTGCCGCGGCCTGACGGCCACCGAGTACCGGCACGGCGTGCCCGGGACCGGGACGGGCGCCGGGACCAAGGGGCCGCTTGCCGGGGACGCCGCGCTGCTCGCCCAGGAGCGGCACTTCTGCGAGTGCGGGCACCCGCATCCGCAGCTCCCGGCGAACGCCGTGTTCGTCGGGTGCGGAGCCAGCTGGCGCGTACAGGCGCTGGTGACGCCCGCCCCGAGCGGCACGTCGAACGGCACGCCGTGACCGCCCAGTCCGACCGCCGCTGGGCGGAACTGGCGCGTGAGCTGGAGTTCACGCAGCTCGACGAGTTGCGGCGGCAGGCGGAGGGCTGGCGCACGGGCCTGACCGGTCTGACGGCACTCCTTGCCGTACTGGTCGTGCTCAAGGGCCGCGATGATCTGAACGGCCTGCCGGACACCGCCCGACTGGTGGCGTCCGGCCTGGTCGCCGTCGCGTTCCTGCTGCTCGTCGCCGGGTCCGTGCTCGCCGTGCGGGCGGCGCACGGGCGGCTCGGCGACCGCACCCTGCTCGCCGGGCAGGCGCTGCGGCGCTGGACGGAGGACGAGGTCCGGCGCGTCGTCAGGTCGCTGTGGTGGGCGTCGGTGTGCTGCTTGGCCGGCGTCGTGTGCGCCGCCCTCGCCGTCGGGGTCGCCTGGGTCGAGACGGAGTCCCCGAAGGACCATCTGGTGCGGGTGAGCACGACGTCCGGGGAGCGGTGCGGGGAGTTCCTGGGATCGGGGCGGGACGGGGTGTCGCTGCGGGCCGAGAGCGGGGAGGGCGCGAAGGAGAAGCGGGTGACGCTGCCCGCCCGTACCGTCATCTCCGTGACGCCGGTGGGGAGTTGCGACGCCGCCAAATGAGGGCGGCGCCACCGACGCGCCGCCCGCCGCGCCGTCACCGTCTTCCCCGTGCTCGTCCTCGCCGCGGGTGCCGTCGGCCTCGCGACGCCCGGCACCTTCGGGGGCTGGAAGGAGAGCGTGCCGTACCTGCTCGGCGTGGTCATGTTCTGCATGGGCCTGACGATGACGCCGCAGGACTTCCAGGGCGTCGCGCGCCGCCCCTGGGCCGTGGCGCTCGGCCTGGTCGCCTTCCCCAAGCCCTTGATGAGCAGGGGAGACCCCATCCGTGATCATGTCGGGCCTCGGCTGGCTGATCACCCACGCCCTGGACCTCTCGCCCCAGTTGGCCGCCGGAGTGATCCTCGTAGGGTGCGCGCCGAGCGGCACCGCCTCCAACGTCGTCACCTACCTCACGCGCGGCGACGTGACCCTTTCCGTGTCCGTCGCCACCGTGTCGACCGTGCTCGCGCCGCTCGTGACGCCGCCGCTCACCCTGCTGCTCGCCGGTGAGTACCTGCCGGTGGACGCGGGCTCGATGGTGACGGACATCCTCAAGACCGTGCTCCTGCCCGTCATCGGCGGCCTCGCCGTACGGCTGCTCTTCGGCCGCTACGTCGATCGCGTGCTCGGCGCGCTGCCGTGGCTGTCGGCCGTGACCATCGCCGTCATCGTGGCCGTGGTCGTCGCAGGCAGCGCGGCGGCCATCAAGTCGGCGGCGGCGCCCGTGCTCGTCACGGTCGTCCCGCACAACGGGCTCGGGCTCGCGCTCGGTTACGGCGCGGGGAAGCCGGCCCGGCTCGGCCCGCCCGCCTCCCGGGCGATGGCCTTCGAGGTCGGCACGCAGAACTCCGGGCTCGCCGCGTCCCTCGCGACCGCCCACTTCAGCCCGCTGGCCGCGCTGCCCGCCGTCGTGTTCTCCGTGTGGCACAACGTGTCGGGGGCGGCGGTGGCGGCGTGGATGGCGCATCGGGCGCGACGGGCGGAGTGACGGGGTGGCGGGGGCGAGGTCCACGTCCACAAGGCCGATGCCAAGTCCGGCTCCGCGCCGTCCCGTTCACCGTCGGGGTTCCGTCCGCCACCCTCGCCCGGAAATGCGACGATAAGGCCTCGCACAGAGGGAGAGGGCATGGCACAAGCACGTACCGCACTGCTCATCGGCGTCGGTGACACGCCGGACGCCGCGCACCGCTTCGACTCGCTCGACGCCCCGGTCACCGCCGACCTGCGGGCCCTCGGCGCCGCGCTCAAGGCCGCCGGGTACGACGTGCGGACGGTGCCGGGTGCCACCCGCGCCCAGATCATCACGACCGTCGACGAGGTCTCGCGGGACGTCCCGGCGGACGGCACCCTCCTGATCCACTTCACCGGGCACGGCATCCGCGTCGGCGACACCGACCACCTGGTCCCGGCCGACGCGCGCGCCCCGCACGCCCCCGACACCGAGTGGACCCAGCCGTACCTGGACACGCTCGTGCCCGCCGACATCAGCCCTTACCTCACCCACTGCCGGGCGGGCACCGTGCTGTGGCTCATCGACGCCTGCCGGGGCGAGTCGGCCGACGGAGTGTTCGGCAGCAGCGTCCTGAAGGGGCAGCCCTCGGGGCGGTTCGCGCTGATGACGGCCTGCGCGGCCGGGCAGCGGTCGGGGTACTCGGCGGAGGGCAGCTTCTTCACGCTCGGGCTCGCGGAGGCCTTCCGGCCGCTGACGCGGGCGCGGACCGTGCGGGAGGTCTTCGAGACGGCGCGGCAGCACACCCTGCGCGCCGCCCGCCTGCACGGCGCCGCGGCGCAGGAGCCCAGGCTCCAGTGCGGCGCGGAGCTCGACGCCGAGGCCAGGTCGGCGGTCGTGTGCGAGGGCCGACGGCTCCTGGAGGCCTGGCGGGAGGCCGTCGCCGACACCGCGCTGTGGGAGCGGGTCGCCGAGGACGACGCGGGGAGCGTGCCCCGGCTCCGGGACTGCCTGGGGGACCTGGTCGAGACGTGCGCGCAGGTCGTGCATCTGGCCCAGGAGCGGATGCCCGACCCGTGGGCCGACGACGACTTCGTGGTCCGGGTCGTCCGCGACCAGTTGCCCCGCCTCGTCCCCAAGACCCAGACCCTGTCGGCGCTCGAAGCCGCCGCGCTGGTCGCCGCGCCGCTGCTGCACGAGGCCGCGTGGGCGCGGCGCCTGAGCCACGCGCGCGACATCAGGCCGTACACCGTCTGGCACCAGAAGGACGGCGACGCGTGGCGCCGCCACTACGAACAGGTCGCCGAGCACCACCCGCACATCAAGAAGAAGCTCTCCGACTGCTGGCGGACCGCCCGCCCCCACGAGGCGCGCTGGGTCGCCCTGTGGCTCGTGCACCGCTGGATCGCGGAGCGGTTCGTGACGGACGAGCGGCCGGTGCCCGAGACCGAGTCGACGGCGCTCGCGGACGCCCTGTGCCCCGGCCCGCGCGCCCGCGAGCTGTCCGCCGCGCTCGCCGCCCTGACCGCGGCCATCACGCTCGGCCCACCGGCGCAGGACCGCGGCCCCCGCCCCGACCTGGCCTTCCCGCTGCCCGGCGGCGCCCGGCAGCCCCTGCGCGCCGACGAGTTGGCGGGCGTACTGCACCTGGCCTGCGTGCTCGCCCTGGACGTCCGCACCCTCCCCGACGTCCTCGCCGAGCACCTGGCCGTCCGCGACGCCCTGCTCCCCCAGGACGCCGTCAACGCGGTGCGCGACGCGGACTGGCACGCCGCCGACGGCGACCTCCACCTGGACGCGGCCTGCCCGCACCCCGCGCTGCACGCCGCGTTCGCGGGCGTCGTCGAGCAGGCCGACGAACTCGCGGGCGCGCTGCGGGACACCGCCCGCAGGCTGCCCGCGCCCCGGGCTGCGTTGCTCTCGGGCCTGCCCGCCCGCGTGACCGACCGCGGCCTGCGCCCGGTCGAGGACGGCGGCCGCAGGGCCTACGACGTGCCGCTGCTGCGCTTCCAGCTCGCCCAGACCGAGGTCCGCGATCTGCTCATGGGCGAGCGCATCTACGACGGCGAGCCGGAACTGGCGCTGCGCGAGCTGTACCAGAACGCGATGGACGCCTGCCGCCACCGCGCGATGCGCCACCGCTACCTGGAGAGCCGGGGCGCGCGTCCGGCGCCCTGGGAAGGCCGTATCGCCTTCGTCGAGGGCGAGGACGACCGCGGCCGCTACGTCGAGTGCCGCGACAACGGCGTCGGCATGGGCCTCGACCAGCTCAAGAACACCTTCACCAAGGCGGGCCGCCGCTTCGAGCAGTCCCGCGCCTTCCGCCAGGAACAGGCGACCTGGCACCGCCACGACCCGGCCCTGTGCCTCTACCCCAACAGCCGTTTCGGCATCGGCGTGTTCAGCTACTTCATGCTGGCCGACGAGATGACGGTGGTGACCCGCCCCGTCGGCACGGACGGCATCCCGGCACGCTCGGCGCTGCGCGTGGACATCCCGGGCAGCGCGAACCTGTTCCGCGTCCAGGAGCACGACGACGCGTGCGCGGGGGACGGGGACGGGCTCCTTGAGGGCGGTACGCGGGTGCGGCTGTATCTGCGGGACTCGGCCGCCGTGTCCGCGATTTCGGCAGGGGAGACGCTGGAGCGCCTTGTCATGGTGAGTGAGTTCGCGGTGGAGGTGCGGGACGCGGCAGGGCGAGGGCGGGAGTGGGAGCCGGGGTCGTTGCGCTACGCGGCGACGGACGACGGGCAACCGAGGTGCGTCGAGGCCGTTCCCGGGGTGCTGTGGTGGGTGACCGGCAAGGGCGCGATCCTGTGCGACGGCATCACTACCGACAAGAAGCCCTTCGGCTACGTACTCAATCTGACCGGCCCGCAGGCGGGCACGCTCAGCCTGAACCGCAAGAAGCTCCAGTCGTACGACGCGGATTGGGAGGCGGAGCAGTGGGCGCGGGGCGCGGGGGCGCTCGCCGACTGGGCGGGACTGAGCATGGCGTGGCTGTGGCGTCTGGAGCGGGACAATCTCGCGGCGGCCCGCGCGGTGTGGGAGCGGTGGCGCGGGCAGGGTGTGCGGGTGCGCGACACCAAACCCTGGGGTACGTCCCTGGACCTCGACTCCACGGGCTGGTTCCACCTGGACGAGTTCATCGAGAACCCCAAGAGATCCGACGCCCGCACGCGGGACTGGACCGACAGCACGTGTCCGTGGCGGAGCGCTGCGCTCGGGCGCGTGCCGCCGCCGCGAGAGGCGCCGCCCCTCTCGACCGCAGGGCACCCGGTACCGGAGCCCGGCTGGGCGGGCATCACCCAAGGAGTGCCCAGAGGTTGGGACAGAGACCTTGTCGACCGGAAGCCGCTCGACTGGCGGGTGGCCGTGGCGCTCGCGAACGGGATGGACACGACGGTCCGCGATGTGGTCCGCACGGCGCGCGCCCTGCGGGTCGTTCACCCACTCCTGAAGCCGCCCCGAGTCCTGCAGGACGCCGCCGGGGACGGCCTGGACTGGACACCCGAGTGGCGCGACGTCAGGATCGTCCAAGGCCTGCTGCCTCACCGGTACTGGGACACGACAGCCTGGGACGAGAACGACTACGAACACGCACCGGACGACCTCGGCGGCCTCGTCCGTGCCTCGCACACGCTGCGGGAGCCGCTGGGCCGCCTGGCCGAGCGGTGCGTCCGGTTCACGCCGTTCCTCACCTCCGCGCCGCCCACCGCACCCGATCACCACGCCGACCACGTGTGCGACCCGTCGGATCTGGCGCTGCTCTACCGGAAGGGCCCGCGGGGCTGGCGCCGCGTCCAGCAGCCGTGGGACGTCGTCGCCATCGCGGACACGCGGGGGCTTCCGCCCGAGGATGTGCGCCAACGGCTCGCGCGGTTCGCGTGGCTCGGCTGGTCGGCTCCGGACGCGGAGTCCGTGCGGCGGTGGACCGACGTGCCCTGGGAGATCTCCGGGATGCTGCAGGGCTACTGCGCGCCGGGCCCGGACGGCCGCCTCGCACTCCCCTGGGCGGCCACGTTCGCGCTCGCCGCCGAGTGGGAGATCCCGCTGCGCAAGGCGGAGAAGGAGATCGCGCGCTGGGCGGACCACCTCGGCATCGCGTACACCCGGCACCACCGGGAGAAGTCGCCGGCGGGCCGAGTGATCCCGGTCCCGGAGACCGCGGGCATGCTCGGTGCCGCGCACGCTGCGGGGCTCCCGCTCGAAGCCGGTCTGACGCTGCGCGACCTCGCGTTCGCCCGGCCGCACGAGGTGTCCTGGGACGACCTCGCCGTCGTGGTGGAGGACCTGCGGGAGGCGGGAGCGGACGTGCCCGCGGCGAGCGAGCTGCTGCGGGCGTGGGAGGAGCTGCCGGTGCCGAGCAAGTACGTGTTCTCCGGCACCGATCCTTCATTCGTGGGCGCCGACTACCCGGTCCTGCCGACCGCCGACATCCTCTTCGCGTCGTGCGTCAACCTGAAGACGCCCCTGTCGACCATGTGGAAGACGGCCCGCCGCGAGGCCAAGCGCGTGGGCTTGGCGGTGCCCGGGCTTCCGGCCGCGCTGGCCGGGTTCCGTCCCGAGCGGGAGGAGAGCCAGGCGCTGCTCGACTGGGGTGACGACGAGGAGTACGACGAGTGGTTCGAGTCCCCGCGCTGGACCGCGCTGACCGCGGAGCGGCTCGTCACGTACGCCCGACACCGCCACATCGGAGCCCGGTCGGCGTACGAACGCCTCGCGCCCCTGCGGGAGCTGGGCGCGCTGGTCGCCGAGCTGGGCCCGGCCGACATCGCGGGCCTGCCCGCCGACGAGCCCGACGCGTGGGACGCCGTCGCCGTCGGCACGGAGCACCGCGTGTCCGCCCCCGGCACTCCCCTCGTCCCCCTGGACCTCCTGAGTCTCGCCGGGCGTCTGGGCGAGCCGGTCGTCCGCACCTGGGAGCGCATCGTCCCGTACCTCCCCCTGGAGGCCGCGCCCCCGGCCCTCGACCCGGCGACCGTCCCCGACGAACTCCCGCTCTGGCAGGACCTGATCGTCCTGTCCGTCCACGCGGACGGCGCGCTCCCGGCGCTCGGCGGGCGGGTCGCCCAGGAGCAGATCCGGTTCGCCGCCGACGCGGTGGGCGAGAGCGCGGAGTGGGTCGAGGACCGCCTCGGACGCTACGCGGCGCTGTTCGGCCTCGAGCTGCCCGAGGGGTCGCACGACCTGGAGCCGCCGGGGGAACCGCACGGCCCGCGGCTCCCCGGGGAACCGTCCGCCGAGACCCCCGGCGCCGACCCACCGGGCAGGCCCTAGTGCTCGTTGGAAGCCAGCCGCAGCAAGTGATCCGCCAGCGCCTGCCCCCCGCTCGGCTCCCTGCTGATCAGCATCACCGTGTCGTCGCCCGCGATCGTGCCGAGGATGTCGTGGAGTTCGGCCTGGTCGATGGCGGAGGCGAGGAACTGGGCGGCGCCGGGCGGGGTGCGCAGGACGACGAGGTTGGCCGAGGCCTCCGCGGAGATGAGGAGTTCCACGGAGAGGCGCCGCATGCGCTGCTCCTTGGCCGACTCGCCGAGCGGCGCACGCGGGGTGCGGAAGCCGCCCTCGCTGGGCACGGCGTAGATCAGGTCGCCCTCGGTGTTGCGGATCTTGACGGCGTTCAGCTCGTCGAGGTCCCGGGAGAGGGTGGCCTGGGTGACGGTCAGACCGTCGTCGGCCAGGAGCTTGGCCAGCTGGCTCTGGGAGCGCACCGGCTGCCGGTTGAGGATGTCCACGATCCGGCGGTGGCGTGCGGTGCGGGTCTGCGGCACGGCGGGTCCCGCGTGCTCGGCCGGCCCGTTGTCCTGCGCGTGGCTCATCGTCGTCTCATTCCCCGGATCGTCCGTCCCCGTTGGCCGCGTTGGCCGCGGCAGCCTGGTCGAGGACGCCGGGCAGGGCCCTGAGGAAGGCGTCCACCTCGTTGTCGCGCACGTTCAGCGGCGGCATCAGCCGTACGACATCGGAGGCGGGCGCGTTGACCAGGAAGCCGGCGTCCTGAGCCGCCTGCTGCACCTGGACTGCCAGCGGCTCGGTGAGCACGATACCCAGCAGCAGGCCCGCACCCCTGACATGGTCGACCAACGCGTGCCCCGCTGACTCGATTCCGTCCCGCAGCTTCTCCCCGGCGCGCTTGGTGTTCTCAAGGAGGCCCTCGGCCACGACGGTGTCGATGACGGCGAGTCCGGCGGCGCAGGCGACGGGGTTGCCGCCGAACGTCGTGCCGTGGTGGCCGGGCTTCAGGAGGTCGGCCGTCGGACCGAACGCCACGGTCACGCCGAGCGGCAGGCCGCCGCCGAGTCCCTTGGCGAGCGTGACGACGTCCGGGTCCACGCCCTCCTGCGCGAGATGCGCGAACCAGTGGCCGGTACGGCCGATTCCGGTCTGCACCTCGTCGAGGACGAGCAGCGTCCCGGTGGCGCGGGTGATCTCGCGGGCCGCCCTCAGGTATCCGGCGGGCGGGACGACGGCGCCGTTCTCGCCCTGGATCGGTTCGATGATCACGAAGGCGGTGTCCTCGGTGACGGCGGCGCGCAGGGCGTCCACGTCGCCGTACGGTACGTGCGTGACGTCGCCGGGCAGCGGCAGGAACGGCTCCTGCTTGCCGGGCTGGCCGGTGAGGGCGAGGGCGCCCATGGTGCGGCCGTGGAAACCGCCGTCGGTGGCGACCATGTGCGGGCGGCCCGTGAGGCGGCCGATCTTGAAGGCCCCCTCGTTGGCCTCCGCGCCCGAGTTGCAGAAGAACACCCGGCCGTCGCGGCCGAAGAGGTCGAGCAGCCGCTCGGCGAGCGCGACGGGCGGCTCGGCGACGAAGAGGTTGGAGACATGGCCGAGCGCGGCGATCTGCCGGGACACGGCCTCCACGATCGCCGGGTGGCCGTGGCCGAGCGCGTTGACGGCGATGCCGCCGACGAAGTCGGTGTACTCCTTGCCGTCGGCGTCCCACAGCGTGCTGCCGGCGCCGCGCACCAGCGGGACGCGGGGCGTGCCGTAGTTGTCCATCAGCGCGCCCTGCCAGCGCCGGGTCAGCTCCTGATTGGTGGTCATACCGGTCCCCCTCTTACGGCTCGCTCAGTTCGTCCGGCACGACCATCGTGCCGATTCCCTCGTCGGTGAAGATCTCCAGCAGGATCGAGTGCTGGACGCGCCCGTCGATGACGCGCGCGGTGTGCACGCCGTTGCGCACGGCGTGCAGGCAGCCCCGCATCTTCGGCACCATGCCGCTGGACAGCTCGGGGATGAGCTTCTCCAGCTCGGTGGCGGTCAGACGGCTGATGACGTCGTCGCTGTGCGGCCAGTCCTCGTACAGGCCCTCCACATCGGTGAGCACCATCAGCGTCTCGGCACCAAGCGCCGCAGCGAGTGCCGCAGCCGCCGTATCAGCATTGACGTTGTAGACATGCCCCTTGCCGCCTTCGTCCTGGGAGCGGGCGATCGAGGAGACGACCGGGATGCGGCCGTCCGCGAGCAGCGCCTCGATGGCGCCGGTGTCGATCTCGGTGACCTCGCCGACCTGGCCGATGTCGACCAGCTCGCCGTCGATCAGCGGCCGGTGCCTGGTCGCGGTGATGGTGTGCGCGTCCTCGCCGGTGAGGCCCACGGCGAGGGGTCCGTGTTCGTTGAGCAGCCCCACGAGCTCGCGCTGCACCTGCCCGGCGAGGACCATCCGGACGACGTCCATGGCCTCGGGCGTCGTCACCCGCAGGCCCGCCTTGAACTCGCTGACCAGGCCCTGTCTGTCGAGCTGGGCGCTGATCTGCGGGCCGCCGCCGTGCACCACGACCGGGCGCAGTCCGGCGTGGTGCAGGAACACGACGTCCTGGGCGAACGCGGCCTTCAGGTCCTTGTCCACCATGGCGTTGCCGCCGAATTTGATGACGACGGTCTTGCCGCGGTGGCGGGTCAGCCAGGGCAGCGCCTCGATCAGGATCTGTGCCTTGGGCAGTGCGGTGTGCTTGCGGGTGTTCATCGGGCTTTCCAGGTGGAGAGGGCCTGCCGCGCGGGTGGAGTCGAGCGGGCTGCGGGGCACGCGCTACGAGGAGTACGCGCTGTTCTCGTGGACGTAGTCGGCGGTGAGGTCGTTGGCCCAGATGACGGCGGACGCGGACCCGGCGGCGAGGTCGGCGGTGATCCGCACCTCGCGGTAGCGCATGTCGACCAGGTCGCGGTCCTCGCCCACCGAGCCGTTCTTGCAGACCCAGACGTCGTTGATGGCGACGTTGAGGCGGTCCGGCTCGAAGGTCGCGGACGTGGTGCCGATGGCGGAGAGCACACGGCCCCAGTTGGGGTCCTCGCCGTGGATGGCGCACTTGAGGAGGTTGTTGCGGGCGATGGAGCGGCCCACCTCGACGGCGTCGTCCTCGTCGGCCGCGCCGATCACCTCGATGCGGATGTCCTTGCTCGCGCCCTCGGCGTCGCCGATGAGCTGGCGCGCGAGGTCGTCGCAGACCTGCCGGACGGCGCCGGCGAACTCCGCGTACTCCGGGGTCACTCCGGCGGCGCCGGACGCGAGCAGGAGCACCGTGTCGTTGGTCGACATGCAGCCGTCGGAGTCGACCCGGTCGAAGGTGAGGCGGGTCGCCTCGCGCAGGGCCTTGTCGAGGTCGGGGGCCGGGATGTCGGCGTCGGTGGTGAGGACGACGAGCATCGTCGCGAGGCCGGGGGCGAGCATGCCCGCGCCCTTGGCCATGCCGCCGACCGTCCATCCCTCGCCCTCGGCCACGGCCGTCTTGTGCACGCTGTCGGTGGTCTTGATGGCGATGGCGGCCTTCTCGCCGCCGTGCGCGGACAGGGCCCCCGCCGCCGTCTCGACGCCCGGCAGGAGCTTGTCCATGGGGAGCGTCACGCCGATGAGTCCGGTGGACGCGACGGCGACCTCGCCCGCGTTCAGGCCGAGCGTGGCGGCGACCTTCTCGGCCGTGGCGTGCGTGTCCTGGAAGCCCCGCGGGCCCGTGCAGGCGTTGGCACCACCGGAGTTGAGGACGACCGCCGACACCTGTCCGCCCTTGACGACCTGCTCGGACCACAGGACGGGCGCGGCCTTCACGCGGTTGGACGTGAAGACGCCCGCGGCGGCCAGGCGGGGGCCGTCGTTGACCACGAGGGCCAGGTCCGGGTTGCCGCTCTCCTTGATTCCGGCGGCGATGCCCGCCGCCCGGAATCCCTTGGCTGCCGTGACACTCACTGCGTCTCCTTGTCGGCGGATCTCGGATGCGGCCCGGCGGCCGCGGGCGCGCCGCTCACGGCGCGACTCCGATGGTGGGAAGCCCCAGCTCCTCCGGGAGTCCCAGGGCGATGTTCATGCTCTGCACCGCGCCACCCGCGGTGCCCTTGGTGAGGTTGTCGATGGCGCTGATCACGATCACACGGCCGGACGCCGGGTCGTGGGCGGCCTGGACGTGCACGGCGTTGGAGCCGTACACGGACGCGGTGGCCGGCCACTGGCCCTCGGGGAGCAGGTGCACGAACGGTTCTTCGGCGAAGGCCTTCTCGTACGCCGCGCGGACGCTCTCCGCGGTCACGCCCGGCTTGGCCTTGGCGCTGCACGTGGCGAGGATGCCGCGCGGCATGGGGGCCAGCGTCGGGGTGAAGGAGACCGTGACTCGGGCGTCCGCGGCGGCGCTCAGGTTCTGGATCATCTCGGGCGTGTGCCGGTGCGCCCCGCCCACGCCGTACGGCGACATGGAGCCCATGACCTCGGAGCCGAGCAGATGCGCCTTGGGCGCCTTGCCCGCGCCGGAGGTCCCGGACGCCGCGACGATCACCGCCTCGTCCTCGACGAGCCCGGCGGCGTACGCGGGGAAGAGCGCGAGCGAGACCGCCGTGGGGTAGCACCCCGGGACCGCGATGCGCTTGCTGCCCGCGAGGGCGGCGCGGGCGCCGGGCAGCTCGGGCAGTCCGTACGGCCAGGTGCCCGCGTGGGCGCTGCCGTAGAACTTCTCCCAGTCGGCCGCGTCCTTGAGGCGGAAGTCCGCGCCCATGTCGACGACGAGCACGTCCGGGCCGAGCTGTTCGGCGACGGCGGCGGACTGGCCGTGCGGCAGGGCGAGGAAGACGACGTCGTGGCCGGCCAGGCTCTCGGCCGTGGTCGGCTCCAGGACGCGCTCGGCGAGCGGGGCCAGGTGCGGCTGGAGCGCGCCCAGGCGCTCGCCCGCGTTCGAGTGGGCGGTGAGGGTGCCGATCTCGACCTCGGGGTGCACGGCGAGGAGCCTCAGCAGCTCGCCGCCCGCGTATCCGCTCGCTCCCGCGACCGCTGCGCGTACCGTCATGGATTCCTCCTGCGTGGATGGCATGAATATACATTGCGCCGCACGTTTATACAATGGGGATCCGCGCCGCCCGCTGACACCGGCTGTCGGTGAGGCGCCGCCCCGGCCCGCCTCGCGGGCCGCTTCCCGTCCCCCTGGGTGATCGGCGCCCGCCCATCATGGCACCGGGGCGGCGCGGACCGGCAGGAACGGCTGACAGTTCAGACGCCTGAAGGAACGGCGCGGGCGGGGCCGGGCGCGGCACGGCCTGGCCGCGCCGACGGGCACGCGCACGACCGCCCGGGCACGCGCACGACCGCCCCGGTCGGCGGCTGCCGACCGGGGCGGTGATCACGCGGTGCGTCGGGCGCCCAGGGCGCCGGGCGCGTCAGGCGAGCGAGGCGATCGCCTGGTTGAAGGTGGCCGACGGGCGCATGACCGCCGAGGCCTTGGCCGGGTCGGGCTGGTAGTAGCCGCCGATGTCGGCGGGCTTGCCCTGGGCGGCGATCAGCTCGTCGACGATCGTCTGCTCCTGCTCGGCCAGCGTCTTGGCGAGCGGCCCGAACGCCTCGGCGAGCTGGGCGTCGTCGGTCTGCTTGGCCAGCTCCTGCGCCCAGTACAGGGACAGGTAGAAGTGGCTGCCGCGGTTGTCGATGCCGCCCAGCTTGCGGCTCGGCGACTTGTTCTCCTCGAGGAAGGTCGCCGTCGCGCGGTCCAGGGTGTCCGCGAGGATCTGGGCGCGCGCGTTGCCCGTGGTCTGCGCGAGGTGCTCGAAGGACACCGCGAGCGCGAGGAACTCGCCGAGGCTGTCCCAGCGCAGGTAGTCCTCCTTGACGAGCTGCTGCACGTGCTTGGGCGCGGAGCCGCCGGCGCCGGTCTCGAACAGGCCGCCGCCGTTCATCAGCGGGACCACCGAGAGCATCTTGGCGCTGGTGCCGAGCTCCAGGATCGGGAACAGGTCGGTCAGGTAGTCACGCAGGACGTTGCCGGTGACGGAGATCGTGTTCTCGCCGCGGCGGATGCGCTCCAGGGAGAACTCGATCGCCTCGACCGGGGACAGGATCTTGATGTCCAGGCCCTCGGTGTCGTGCTCCGGGAGGTACCGCTTGACCTTCTCGATGAGCCGCGCGTCGTGGGCGCGGCCCTCGTCCAGCCAGAAGACGGCCGGGTCGCCGGTGGCGCGGGCGCGCGAGACGGCGAGCTTGACCCAGTCCTTGATCGGGGCGTCCTTGGTCTGGCACATCCGGAAGATGTCGCCCTCGGCGACGGCCTGCTCCAGGACGACGTTCCCGGCCTCGTCGACGACGCGGACCGTGCCCGCGGCGGCGATCTCGAAGGTCTTGTCGTGGCTGCCGTACTCCTCGGCCTTCTGCGCCATCAGGCCGACGTTGGGCACCGAGCCCATGGTGGCCGGGTCGTAGGCGCCGTGGGCGCGGCAGTCGTCGATGACGACCTGGTAGATGCCCGCGTAGGAGCTGTCGGGCAGCACCGCGAGGGTGTCGTGCTCGGCGCCGTCCGGGCCCCACATGTGGCCGGAGGTGCGGATCATCGCCGGCATGGAGGCGTCGACGATGACATCGCTCGGTACGTGCAGGTTGGTGATGCCTCGGTCGGAGTCGACCATGGCCAGCTCCGGGCCCTCGGCCAGCTCGGCGTCGAAGGACGCCTTGATCTCGGCGCCGTTCGGCAGCGCCTCCAGGCCCTTGTAGATGCCGCCCAGGCCGTCGTTCGGGGTGAGGCCGGCGCCCGTGAGGGTCTCGCCGTACTTCTCGAAGGTCTTCGGGAAGAAGGCGCGCACCACGTGACCGAAGATGATCGGGTCCGAGACCTTCATCATCGTGGCCTTCAGGTGCACGGAGAACAGCACGCCCTCGGCCTTGGCGCGGGCGATCTGCGCGGTCAGGAACGCGCGCAGCTCGGCGACGTGCAGGACGGAGGCGTCCACGACCTCGTCCGCGAGGACCGGCACCGACTCGCGCAGGACGGTGGTGGCGCCGTCCGCGGCGGCCAGCTCGATGCGCAGGGAGCCCGCGGCGCCGATGACGGCGGACTTCTCCGTGGAGCGGAAGTCGTGCTCGCCCATGGTGGCGACGTTCGTCTTGGAGTCGGCCGTCCAGGCGCCCATGCGGTGCGGGTGCGCCTTGGCGTAGTTCTTGACCGACGCGGGGGCGCGGCGGTCGGAGTTGCCCTCGCGCAGGACCGGGTTGACGGCGGAGCCCTTGACCTTGTCGTAGCGGGCGCGGATGTCGCGCTCCTCGTCGGTCTTCGGGTCGTCCGGGTAGTCCGGCAGCGCGTAGCCCTGCTCCTGCAGTTCGGCGACGGCGGCCTTGAGCTGCGGGATGGACGCCGAGATGTTCGGCAGCTTGATGATGTTCGCCTGCGGCGTCTTGGCCAGCTCACCCAGCTCGGCGAGCGCGTCGTCGATGCGCTGGCCCGCCTCCAGGTGCTCCGGGAAGCTCGCGATGATCCGGCCCGCCAGGGAGATGTCACGGGTCTCGACGCTCACACCGGCGGTCGAGGCGTACGCCTGGATCACCGGCAGGAAGGAATGCGTCGCGAGGGCGGGGGCCTCGTCAGTGTGTGTGTAGATGATGGTCGAGTCAGTCACCGGGTGCTCCGCTCCACGTCTGCAACATTGCTCGACATCAAGATATCTCGTGCGGGCCGGGGTGCTGACAGGGCCCTCGTCCCGGTTCCGGACACGGCGCGGAGCCGCGCGGCGGCGTCCGGTCACCGGGACGCCGTGGGCGCCCACACCCCCGCCGCCGTGCCCTCGCGCACATGCTTCTCGTACGCGACGACCTTGCCGTGGATGATCTCCAGGCTCGCGTTCAGCTCGGTGATCCGCGCGCGGACGGCCCGTTCGTGCTCCTGGAGCAGGGCGAGCCGTTCGGCCTCGTTCCCCGGCCCCGAACGGACAAGTCCGGCAAATCGCCTCAGCTCGGCGATCGGCATGCCGGACTCCCGCAGCCGGTTGCACAGGGTGAGCCACTCCACGTCGGCGGGCGCGTACACGCGCCGCCCGCCGCCGGTCCGGGGAATGGGCCGCAGGAACAGCTCCTCGCGCTCGAAGAAGCGGAGGGCGTGCACGCTGAGGCCGGTGGCGTCGGCGACCTCGCCGATGGAGAGTCCGGCGGGCCTGCCGTCGGGCGGACCGCCGGGCCTGCCCTCGTCTGCGTTCCCCACGCGCACGTCCCCTCCCAGGCCGCTCCGGACCCCACCCCGGAACTCCGGGCGCCGATCCCGATCCAGTCCGGGCACCGGGCCCGATCAGTCCGTGCGCCGAGCTTGATCTAGATCGCAGTCTAGGTTCTAGCGTCCTGCGCATGACGAACAGCACCACCGCCCAGCGCCCCCTCGGCTCCGGACACGACGCCCGCAGCACCGCCGACGACGTGCTGAAGGGCACCGACCTGACCGGCAGGACCGCCGTGGTCACCGGCGGCTACTCCGGGCTCGGCCTCGAAGCCACCCGCGCCCTGACCCGCGCCGGAGCCCATGTGATCGTCCCGGCGCGCAGGCCGCAGACGGCGGCGGCCGCCCTGGGCGCCACCCCCGGCGCGGAGGTCGCCGCGCTCGACCTCGCGGACCTCGACAGCGTCCGCTCCTTCGCCGACGGCGTCCTCGCGAGCGGCCGCCCCGTCGACCTCCTCATCGCGGGCGCGGGCATCATGGCCTGCCCCGAGACCCGGGTCGGCCCCGGCTGGGAGGCCCACTTCGCGGTGAACCACCTCGGCCACTACGCCCTGGTCAACCGCCTGGCCCCCGCCCTGACGCCCGGCCGCGCCCGCGTCGTTTCGGTGGCGTCCTCGGGCCACTTCCTGTCGGACATCCGCTGGGACGACCCGCACTTCCGCCGCTCCCCCTACGACCCGTGGCTCGCCTACGCCCAGTCCAAGACGGCGAACGCCCTGTTCGCCCGGCATCTGGACACCCTCGCCGGCGACCGGGGCCCGCGCGCCTTCGCCGTGCACCCGGGCAGCATCCTCACCCCGCTCCAGCGCCACATCCCGCGCGCGGAGCAGATCGCGCAGGGCTGGATGGACCACGACGGCAGGCCCGCCGACGGCTTCAAGTCCCCGGCGCAGGGCGCGGCGACGGCCGTGTGGGCGGCGACGGCCCCCCTCCTGGAGGGTCACGGCGGCGCCTACTGCCAGGACTGCGACATCGCGGGGCCCGCCACGACCGACGACATGCTGATCGGCGGCGTCAAGCCCTGGGCGGTCGACCCGACCGCGGCGGCCAGGCTGTGGGAACTGTCCGCCGGACTCACCGGGCTCGACGCCTTCGCGTGACCCCGCGGGGTCAGCCGACGCGTGGCGCCGGGCATTCCCGGTCGCGGCCGGGCAGATCCCCGCCCCCGAGGTAGTCGTTGACGGCGCGCTCGGCACACGGCACGGGGGTCAGACCGTCGACCTCGCGGGCGTACACGCCGTGACCGCGGATGTCGGTGGCCACCAGGCGGGAGCCGCGCAGCGCGCGGTGCATGGCGAGCGCGTCCGCGAAGCGGGTGTGGTCGCGTCTCGCCTGGAGCATCAGGACGGGCACGTCGTTGTCGACGGTCACGGCGGGCTCGCGCGGCGGCTCGGCGAAGAACGGGCACGGTGCCGTGATCCCGTTCACGAACGGGCCGAAGACGGGCTCGGTGGCACGGCTGCGCACGCTGTTGCGCCAGTACGTCTCCGTGGCCATGGGCCAGCCCCCGGCGGGCCAGCCGCCGTCGCCGCACATGAAGAACATGCCGCCGAGCATGCTGTCCGCGGCCTCGGGCGAGTTCAGCATCTTCAGCATCGCGGCGAGTTCGGGGCCCGGTTCGGTCAGTTCGCCGCGGTCGGCGGCGACGAGATCGCGTACGAGGGAGGCCACCGTCGCGTCGTTCTCCCCTTGCGTCAGCGGCTGCTTGAGGATCATCCGCAGCAGCGGCGCGGTCAGGCGCTGCCCGGCCACGGGCAGCGGCCGCCGCTCGGCGTGGTCGAGCACTTCTTCGACGTGTGCGCGCACGCGGTCGGCGCCGCGGCCGAGCCGGTACGTCGTGTGGTGCCGCGCCGTCCAGGCGGCCCACTCGTCCAGGGCCCGTTCGGCGGGTGCCCCCGAGCGCTGGAACTGCTCGTACTGCGTGGCGGCCGGGTCGGTGACGGAGTCGATGACGAGGCGGTCGACGCGGCCCGGGAACAACTGCGCGTACGCGGCGCCCAGGTCGGCGCCGTAGGACACGCCGTAGTAGGAGAGGGTGCGCTGCCCGAGGGCCGCCCGGATCACGTCCATGTCGCGGGCCACGTTGCGCGACGAGGCGTGCGGCAGCAGGGCGGCGTTGTCGCCGCGCGCGTGGCAGCGGCGCGCGTCCTCGCGGGCGTCGCGGACCGCCGCGTCGAAGTCCGCGCGCGGGCTCGTCGTCGCGGGCGGTGCGGGTTTGCGGGCGGGGTCGCAGGTGATCGGGGAGCTCTCCCCGAGGAAGCGCGGGTCGAAGCCGATCAGGTCGTAGCGGCCCGCGACGTCCTTGAGGGCGGAGCGCAGCGCGAGGGTGTACGCGAGTCCGGTGCCGCCGGGTCCGCCCGGGTTGGAGAGGAGGACGCCGCGGCGCTCGCCCTTGGGCGCGGTCGCCTTGATCCGGGACACGGCGATGGTGAGGGTGCGGCCGTCCGGGTCGGCGTGGTCGAGCGGGACGGTGACGTCGGCGCAGCGCGCGCCCGCCGCGTTCAGTTCCTTGTGGGCGGCCGGGCAGCGGCTCCATGTCAGGTGCTGGTCGCGGTACTTGGCGAGGGCGGCGGACCGGGTGGAATCCGCCGCGGACGGTCCGGAAGGGCCAGCCGGTCCGGCCGGTCCGGCCGACGCGGCGCGACCGGCGTGGGCCGGTGGCGGGGGCCGCTCCACCAGGGCCTGCGCGGGCAGGGCACCCGTGAGGACGGCGGCCAGGCCGAGCCCGGCGAGCCCGGCGGTGGTCGTGGTGGTGGCGCGCATCGTGCTCCTCGGGGCGGCGTGCGGGCGGTGCTCACGATCCGGTCGGCGGTCCGGCTTGCGGTCCGCTCAGGACGCTACGAAGCCGCGCCCCGGACGACCATCCGGCGAGCCGCAGCCCCGGCCCTGGGGACAGCCCCCGTACGCCTGCCGCCACCACGGAAATCTGTTTGCGGTGAAGCGCACTCCAGCTCCTAGGGTCACGCCCAAGAACACCGCTTCACCAGGAGGTACGACATGACCGGCATGCCCACCCGCAGGCTCGGCGCCCTCACGGTCTCCGCCCAGGGGCTCGGCTGTATGGGGATGAGCGACGCCTACGGCACCTCGGACGACACCACGTCGACCGCCACCGTCCACCGCGCGCTCGACCTCGGCGTCACCCTGCTCGACACCTCCGACTACTACGGCAACGGGCACAACGAGGAGCTGCTCGGCCGCGCCCTCGCTGGCCACCGGCGCGAACAGGCCGTCCTCGCCACGAAGTTCGGCTTCGCCAACCGTCTCGGCGAGCCCATGCGGATCCGGGGCGACGCCGCGTACGTACGCGAGGCCTGCGACGCCTCGCTGCGCCGCCTCGGCGTCGACCACATCGACCTCTACTACGTGCACCGCGTCGACCCGGACGTGCCGATCGAGGAGACCGTCGGCGCGATGGCCGAGCTGGTCGCCGCCGGGAAGGTGCGCCATCTCGGCCTGTCGGAGGCGAGCGCGCGCACGATCCGGCGTGCCCACGCCGTGCACCCGATCGCGGCGCTGCAGAGCGAGTGGTCGCTGTGGACGCGGGGCCTGCAGGACGAGATCGTGCCGGTCTGCCGGGAGCTCGGCATCGGCATCGTGCCGTTCTCGCCGCTCGGCCGGGGCTTCCTGACCGGCCGGGTCACCTCGGTCGACAGCCTGGAGGAGGGCGACATACGGCGCACCCAGCCGCGGTTCGCGGACGGCAACCTGGAGCGCAACCTCGCGATCGTCGACGCCCTCAACGGCCTCGCGGCCCGGCGCGGCGTCACGGCCGGGCAGCTCGCGCTCGCCTGGGTGCAGCACCGCGGCGACGACGTGGTGCCGATCCCGGGCACGCGCCGCCAGAAGTACCTGGAGGAGAACCTGGCCGCCGCCACCCTCGAACTCTCCGCCGACGAGCTGGCCGCGATCGAGGCGGCGGCCCCGGCGGACCGCGTCGCGGGGACCCGCTACGACGAGAACAGCCTGGCGGTCGTCGACAAGTAGACCGGAGCGGACCGGAGTAACCTGCGGGCATGCCCCCTTTCCCCGGCCCCGCCTCCCGGTCCGACGAGCGCGCCGGCACCGTGACGGCTCCGGCGCACGCGGTGCCGGACGCGCTGGCGTATCTGGCCGGGGGCTGGCGGGTCGAGCGGACGGTGCGGGACTTCGCGGTGGCCGCGGCGGGCGGCGCGGGCGAGCCGGTGGAGTCGGTGGAGGGGCGGTTCGAGGGGACCACCCTGTTCACGCCGCTCGCGGACGCGGGGCCCGGGTCCGGACCGGCCGCTGGCCTGCTCCACCACGAGTCCGGCACCTTCACCTGGCACGGCGTCGCCCGCCCCGCCGAGCGCACGCTCCGCTTCCTGCCGGGCACCCCCGCGGGCACCGCGGTCGTCCGCTTCGCCGACGGCCGCTTCTTCCACGACCTGGACCTGCGCTCCGGTCGGCACACCACCGACCATCCGTGCGCGGCGGACCTGTACCGGGGCGAGTTCGAGGTGTACGACGCGTCGCGCTGGCGCACCCGGTGGCGGGTGGCGGGCCCCGCCAAGGACCTGCTCCTGACGACGGACTACACCCGGCTGCCCTGACCCCGGCCGCCCCGGTACCGGTCGCCCCGGTCCCGGCAGCGGGAGAACCAGCGGCCCGCGTGCGGCAGGACGCCTACACCGGCACCCCGATCCGCGGGCTCCAGGCGGCCGTCCCCGGCGAGGCCGACCGTCGGCAGCGGGCCGACGTCGATGTTCCCGTACGTCGACGGGGGCGCCTTCAGGGCGTGCACGAGCGCCGCCCGCACCACCGCGGGCTCGGCCACCGCGACGACGCGGACGCCGTCCCCGGCGGGCCGGGTGTCGAGCCGGCCGCCGACGCGCGAGATGAACGCGAGCAGCGACTCACCGCCGTGCGGCGCCGACCGCGGACCGCGCAGCCAGGCGTCGGCCCCGCCCGGCTCGGCCGCGGTCACCTCGGCCAGCGTGTACCCGCGCCGGCGCCCCGTGTCGCAGTCGCTCAGGGCGGGTTGGGCGAGCGGCGCGAGTCCCAGGGCGTCGCCGGTGGCGCGGCTGCGCGGGGTCGGCGAGCAGTAGCGCGGCTCGGCCACGCCCAGCGGGAGCGGCGCGGGCGTGGCGCGCCGCTCCTCGTGCCGGCCCGTCTCGTCGAGGGGCGGTCGTCGTCGAACCGCTCGGCGAGCAGGGCGGTGCCGCGCGCGGCGGCTCTGAGCGTCACGCCAACGTGCATGCGGTGATCGTGGGGCGCGTGGTGCCCGCGGTCGAGAGGGGGCGGGCGCCGTCACTGCTCGCCGAGGACCATCCACTGCCTCGGGTTGTCGATCGCCGTGAAGCCCACCTTCTCGTACACGCCGTGCGCGTCCCCGGTCGCGAGCAGGATCCTGCGCACCCCGTACGGGGAGAGGTGGTCGCGG
This sequence comes from Streptomyces sp. NPDC041205, assembly GCF_055591765.1. NCBI lineage: Bacteria > Bacillati > Actinomycetota > Actinomycetes > Kitasatosporales > Streptomycetaceae > Streptomyces > Streptomyces sp. NPDC041205. Next base: position 253,856 of record NZ_JBVIZH010000006.1, read on the forward strand.
ACCCCGGCGGCGAGCGCGACGCCGATGCCCTTGCCGCGCACCGCGCGGTCGACGTACACGTCGCAGAGGTAGGCGAATGTCGCGTGGTCGGTCACCACGCGCGCGTAGGCGACCTGTCTGCCCGATGCCTCCTCGTACACGCCGAAGTTGAGCGATCCGGCGATGGCGGCGTCCTGCTTGGCGCGGGGCCTGCCGATGGACCAGTAGGCGTCCGTGGAGAGCCACTCGTGGATGCGGACGAGGTCGAGGCGGGCCGGGTCGGTGGACAGCTGATACCCGTCGGGGAGGGCGCACTCGCTGCCGTCAGGGGCAACGTACTCGTTGGTCATGACGTGAGACTCGCAGGGACGACGGCTCGCGTCGAGCGTCTTTCCCCGCTCGTTCGCCACTCCCCCACGCGTCGTCCCCCTCTCGTTCGCGTCCCGCCCGTGGCTCCACGGGCTCGCGCCCCCTGTCACACCAGCACCTCGTCGCACGCCTGTCGCAGCCTGCGGACCCCCTCTGTGATCTCCCCGACGCCCGCGAGCGCCGCGAAGCTCAGCCGGATGTGGGCGGCCGGCGGCTCCGCCGCGAAGTAGGGCCGCCCGGGCGCGACCGCGACTCCGGCGCGCAACCCCGCCGCCGCGAAGGCGAGTTCGTCGGTGCCGTCGGGCAGCCGCAGCCACAGGTGGTAGCCGCCGACCGGGATGTGCGGCAGCGTGAGCTCGGGCAGGCGCAGCCGCAGCGCAGCCGTCATCGCGTCCCTGCGGCCCTTCAACTCGACCGCCACGGTCCGCAGATGACGCGGCCAGGCCGGTGACCCGACGAGTTCGAGCGCGGCCTCCTGGAGGGGGCGCGGTACGAAGAAGTGGTCGACGACCTGGATGGCGCGCAGCCGTTCGAGGACGGGCCCGCGCGCGGCGAGCGCACTCACCCGGAAACTCGGCGACGTCGCCTTGGTGAGCGAGCAGACGTGCACGACCACGCCGTCCCGGTCGTCGGACGCGAGGGGCCGGGGCAGCGGGCCCGCGTCCTCGTGCACGAGACGGCGTACGAAGTCGTCCTCGACGACGAACGCGCCCGCCTCCCGGGCGATCCGCAGCACCTCCGGGCGGCGTTCGGCGGACAGCACGGCGCCGGTGGGGTTCTGGAACAGCGGCTGGCACACGAACACCCGCGCCCCGGTCGCCCGGAACGCGGCGGCGAGCAGCTCCGGGCGCACGCCGTCGGTGTCCACGGGCACCGGCACCGGGCGCAGCCCGGCGGCCCGCGCGATGGCCAGCAGGCCCGGGTAGGTGGGCGATTCGAGCAGGACGGGGGCGCCGGGCGGGGCGAGCGCCCGCAGGGTCGTCGTCAGGGCGCTCTGCCCGCCCGAGGTGATCAGGACCTCCGCGGCCGTGATCGCGCCGCCGATGCCGCGCGCGAACCACTCGCGCAGCTCGGGCAGGCCCTCGACCGGGGGCCGGTCCCAGGCGCCGGGGCGGCGGCCCGCCCGGGCGAGCGCGGCGGCCATCGCCCGCTCCGGCTGGAGCGCAGGGTGCAGATAGCCGCTGTTGAACTCGATGACGCCGGGCGGGGGCGCGGCGAGCGTGGCGAGGACTCCGGAGGCGTCGACGGACCGCGGCACGACGTCCGTCAGGGCGTCCGCGCTGAGCGTCACCTCCTGCCAGGAGGTGTCACCGACGACGGCCTCGCCCGCGCGGGGCGGCCGCGCCCGGAACGCCCCGGCGCCGGGCCGGGTCACGACAAGCCCCTCCGCGGCGAGCTGCGCGAGGGCCCGCGACACGGTCACCGGACTCACCCGGAACCGCTCGACCAACGCCCGACTTGACGGCAGCTTCTCACCCGGAGAGTAGCGGTCCAGCTCCCCGCGCAGCTTCTGCGCCAACTCACCCACACTGCTACGCTCATGCATGAGAGCACAGGATAGCGCTACTGCCCCCGGACGGATAGCGGTCGAAACGCGGGACACCCTCGGCGCCGGGCCCGACGGAGCGGTCGCACCCCGCACACCCAGCGACAGCACGAAGGCCATCGGCACCGCCGGACCCGCTGCCGCCACCACGGCCTCCCCCACCACCCCCGCGGCAGCCCCCGCCCGCGACCGCCGCCGCGCCGGCACCCTTCAGGCCGCCCTCGGCGTCATCGCCTTCTCCCTCACGTTCCCCGCCACCGCCTGGGGGCTGGAAGGCATCGGGCCCTGGAGTCTGGTGGCGCTGCGCTGCGCGCTCAGTGCCGTCGTCGCGGGCGGCTGCCTCCTCGCGCTCCGGGTGCCGCTGCCGGCCCGGGCCCACTGGGCCGGACTCGCGGTCGTCGGCGGCGGCGTCGTGGTCGGCTTTCCGCTCCTGACGTCCCTGGCGCTGCAGACGTCGAGCACCGCGCACGCGGCGGTCGTCGTCGGACTGCTCCCGCTCACCACCGCCGCGCTGTCCGCGCTGCGCACCGGCACACGGCCGTCCCGCACGTTCTGGGCGGCGGCGATCGCCGGGGCGGTGGCGGTGGCCGCGTTCACGGTGCAGCAGAGCGGGGGCGCCCTGTCGACCGCCGACCTGTACCTGTTCGGCGCGCTCCTGGTGTGCGCCGCCGGGTACACCGAGGGCGGCCGACTCGCCCGCCACATGCCGGGCTGGCAGGTCATCGGCTGGGCGCTCGTCCTGTGCCTGCCGCTGAACGTCGTCTGGGCGGTGATCGCGCTGCGCCACGAGCCGTTCCAGCTCACCTGGCACAGCACGGCGGGCCTGCTCTACCTCGCGATCGGCTCCCAGTTCCTCGGCCTGCTCGTCTGGTACCGGGGCATGGCCGCCATCGGCATCCCCAAGGCCAGCCAACTGCAGCTGGCCCAGCCGCTGCTCACCCTCGTCTGGTCGCTGTTCCTGCTCGGCGAGCACCTGACGCCCGCGGCGCCGCTGACCGCGGTGGCGGTCCTCGTCTGCATCGCCGTCACTCAACGGGCACGCGGGTAGGGCCAGTCGGCCACCACCGGTCGTACACTGACGGCCACGCACCGCCACCACTGTGATCAGGACGAGGAGGGCACTCCCCATGCATGCATCCGTGGGCGACCGGCTGCTGATCCACGGCAGGATCGTCGGACAGCAGGACCGGACGGCGGAGGTCATCGAGATCCTCGGCGAGAACGGCACCCCGCCCTACCGCGTGCGGTTCGAGGACGGGCACGAGGCCCTCATGTCGCCGGGCCCCGACACCGTCGTGCGCCCCCTCGCCGCAGACGACGAGTGAGCCCCGGACCCGGGCCGACCAGGCCCGGGTCCACCACCCCGGCCCGGCGGACCGGGGCACGGGGCCAGCGCCGCTCAGCCGTCGGCGCGGTACGTGTAGTGGTCGTCGACGACGCGCTGCATCGCGCCGATCCGGTCGGCGACGACATGCTTCGCCGAGTAGAAGACGTGCCCGCGCACACGCGGGAAGCCCTTGGCGTACGTGAGGTGCCGGGACAGTTCGGCCGGGTCCTGCCACGGGGCGGGCTGCGCCGGGTCCCCCGCCTTGTACAGGGCCTCCCCCACATACAGCCGCACGCCGGTGCCGCGCGCCACCTCGTCCCACCAGGGCACGAGCTTGGCGTAGTCGGCGGCAGCAAGCCCGATATTCCAGTACAACTGCGGACAGATGTAGTCGATCCACCCTTTCCGCACCCAGCCGCGTGTGTCCGCGTACAGGTCGTCGTAGGTCTGCACGCCCGCGCGCGTGTCCGATCCGGTCGGGTCGGTCGCGATGTTGCGCCACACCCCGAAGGGGCTGATCCCGAACTGGGTGCCGGGGCGGATCCGGTGCACCCGGCGACCCATCTCCCGCACCAGGCGGTCGATGTTGTCGCGCCGCCACGAGGCCCGGTCGGGGAAGTCGCCGCCGTACCGCGCGAACGCGTCGTCGTCGTCGAAGGTCTGGCCCGCGACGGGATAGGGGTAGAAGTAGTCGTCCCAGTGCACCGCGTCCAGGCGGTAGCGGCGGACGGCGTCGAGCATCGCGTCCTGCATGAACCGGCGCACCTCGGGCAGGCCCGGGTTGTAGTAGAGCTTCCCGCCGTAGGGCACGACCCACTCGGGGTGCAGGCGGGCGGGATGGGTGGGGATGAGGCGGCTGGGGTCGGTGTGCATGGCGATCCGGAACGGGTTGAACCAGGCGTGCAGCTCAAGGCCCCTGCGGTGGGCCTCGCGCACGGCGGTGCCCAGCGGGTCCCAGCCCGGGTCCTTGCCCTGGGTGCCGGTGAGCCACTCCGACCACGGCTCGTACCGCGAGGGCCAGAACGCGTCGGCCGTCGGACGCACCTGGAGCACCACCGCGTTCAGCCGTCTGCGGACCGCCTCGTCGAGATAGGCGATCAGCTCGGCGCGCTGGTCCTTGGCGGACAGGCCCGGCTTGGACGGCCAGTCGATGTTCACGACCGTCGCCACCCACATGCCGCGCATCTCACGCCCCCGGCGCCCGGCCGACGGCCGCGCCGCCACGTCCCCCGCCATCGCGAGCCCCGCGGCCACCGAGGCCGCCGCCATCGTGAACGCCCGGCGCGACACCCGGCGCGACCCCTGACGTGACCCCTGACGTGACAAATGCCTCATGAAGTCGCCCCTCGAGTCCGGATTCCACCGACAACCGCTGGTCGTTCGGGGACAGCATGCCCGACCCGGCCCGTATCGCACCGCAGGTTGCGGAGTAACGTTCACCGGCGAGGCAGGCACCGGCTCGTACGGGGGACCCTGCCAGTCCGTTGATCAGCGAAAGGCACGAGGTGACCGACTCTATGGCCGACATTGCGCGCGTCGGAGTGGTGGGCTGTGGCCAGATGGGCGCGGGTATCGCGGAGGTCTGCGCCCGCTCCGGCCTGGACGTGAAGGTCGCGGAGACCACCGGCGAGGCGCTGGAGATCGGCCGTACCCGGCTGTACAACTCCCTGGCCAAGGCGGCCGAGCGCGGCAAGATCTCCGAGGCGGAGCGGGACGAGGCCATCGCCCGGCTCAGCTTCACCACCGACCTGGGCGAGTTCGCCGACCGTGACCTCGTCATCGAGGCGGTCGTGGAGAACGAGCAGGTCAAGACCGAGATCTTCCAGGTGCTCGACCAAGTGGTGACGCGGCAGGACGCGATCCTCGCCTCCAACACCTCCTCCATCCCGCTGGTGAAGCTGGCCGTGGCGACCTCCCGCCCGGACCAGGTCATCGGCATCCACTTCTTCAACCCGGCCCCCGTGCAGCAGCTCGTCGAGCTGATCCCGGCGCTGACCACGTCGGAGGGCACGATCAGCCGGGCGCAGACCCTGGTGGAGAAGGTGTTCGGCAAGCACGCGATCCGCGCCCAGGACCGCTCGGGCTTCGTGGTGAACGCGCTGCTCATTCCGTATCTGCTCTCCGCGATCCGGATGTTCGAGTCGGGCATCGCCTCCCGCGAGGACATCGACAACGGCATGGAGATGGGCTGCGCCCACCCGATGGGGCCGCTGAAGCTGTCCGACCTGATCGGCCTGGACACCGTGGCATCGGTGGCGGACAGCATGTACGAGGAGTACAAGGAGCCGCTGTACGCCGCTCCCCCGCTGCTCCAGCGGATGGTCGACGCGGGCCGCCTCGGCCGTAAGACCGGATCGGGCTTCTACACGTACGCCTGATTCACGCCATCTCCGCACGACCCGCGTCCAGGTACGCGTGATCGCCTTCCGCTTCACCGCTGGCGAGCCGGGAGTGATTACTCTCCGCACCTGAACTCGAGTCAATTTTCGGCCAGTTCACGGACCCGGCGCTCTCCGAGCGCCGGGTCCGCGCCGTTCACACACCGTGTGCGCGGGGGGCTCGCATATGCCCTTCGCACACGCTCCCGCCCCGACCACCAGGCGAGTTGACTTTCCGTGCGCACAGGGGGGATGTGACGACTACCGAAAGGAGCGGACTCGTGACCACCGACCCCGAGCGTCCCGTGGTCCCGGAAGAACTCGCAGAGTTACGTCGCAGCCTGGACGTGGGCCTCGCCCGCGTCGACGGACGGCTCGCGTTACTCACCCAGAGCGACACACAGCACACCAAGGACCAGGACGACCTGTCCCTCCGGATCACGGCCCTCGAGCACAACCGGTGGCCACTGCCAGCCCTCGCCGCCCTCACCTCCATCGGGGCACTCGTGGTGGCGGTGTGGCAGGCCCTCGGGCGCTAGCCCGGGGGCGGAACAGGCGGGACAGGCCGGTCAACGCGCGTCCTGGCCAAGACGCAGATGGTGCAGCAGAAGGAGTGCCGCCGCCATATTGGCGGCCGGGACCTCGCCCCGCGCCACCATGTCGGGGACGAGCTTCAGCGGGACCCACTCACGGCGGTCCGACTCGAAGTCGTCCACGGGGTGGCCGATGTAGGTCCCCTCGTCCGACCAGTAGATGTGGTGCCGGGCGTCGGTGAGACCGTTGGACGGCTCCACGCTCATCAGGTGCCGCAAGGGTCCCGGCCGCCAGCCGGTCTCCTCCTCCATCTCGCGGGCCGCCGCGTACGCGATGTCCTCGCCGTCCTCGACGACTCCGGCAGCCAGCTCCCAGCCCCAGCTGTCGGTGATGAAGCGGTGCCGCCAAAGGAGCAGCACCTCGTTGGCCTCGTTCACGACCGTGGCGATCGCGACGGGCCGCAGGCGTATCAGGAAGTGATCGAGGTGCCGCCCGTCAGGAAGCTCGACATCTGCGAGATTGACGGTGAACCATCGGTTTCCATACACAGTTTGTTCGCTCTGTTTCGTCCACTGCACGGTTCTGCCACCTTTCGACGAATAGATGGCAATATCGCAGCAGAAGAGTGTCCAGAGCACTCCGCGCACGGCAGAGCGAAGTAGCACGTGTCACGCGTGGCTTCGCCCCCGCTCCCCGCGGCGGCACAGAGGTCGCGCGTCGGCGCGCCGCGCTCCTACAGCGGGACCCGCAGTGCGCCGTCGATGAGTTCGGCGGCCTCGGCCGTGCCCGCGCAGTCGCTGCGCACCAGGTGCTCACGCACCGCCCGCAGCCGGTCGCGCAGTCGCTGTGACTCCATTCCGCGCGCCTGTTCGGCCATTTCCACCGCCGTGGCCACCGCCTCGTCGGTGTTCCCCTGGCGCAGTTCGATCTGGCTCAGCATGGCGAGCCGGTGCACCCGGCCCCGGTCGTGCGCCGGGGTGTCCACGGCCGCCGCGGCGTGCTCGTGCGCTCCGGTCAGATCGCCGAGGCTGAGCAGCGCCTCCGCCACCTGTACGTTCACCAGGCCGGGCTGGACATAGCCCGTCTCGTCCGGCTCGCGCCCCCGCCGGATCCGGTCGGCCGCGGCCTCGGCACGCCGGATGCAGGACAGCGCGCTGCTGCCGTCGCCCAGGTGCGCGTACGCCTTGGCCTGCATCGCGTACAGGTCGGACGCGAGCGCCGGGGTGATGTCGCGGCCCGCGGCGCGCAGCGCGGCCTCCGCGAAGGCGACCGCCTGGCGGTACTCCCGCATGAACAGCGACTGGTTGACGAGCAGCGCGATGACGTACGCGCCGAGTCCCCGGTCCCCGCTGGCCTTCGCCAGGCGCAGCGCCTGGTGGAAGTAGCGCTGGGCCAGACCGTGCGCGTCCGAGTCGTACGCGCAGATGCCCGCGATGGCCACCAGGCCGCCGGTCGCGCGGTGCAGCTGACGGCCCATCGCGTCGGTGTAGCTGCCCCGGAGCAGCGGCGCCGCCTCGGCGTTGAGGAATCCGACTATGCGGGTGCGCATCGCCACGCCGCCCGTCTTGCGATACATCTGCTCGTAGTGCGTGCGGGCCGCGCGCATCATCTCCACCTCCGCCATGCTGACCGGGTGGCGTCCGCCGCGGGAGACGTCCACGTCCTCGGGCGGGTTCTCCCACTCCCAGACGGGCATCACCGCGGGCGTGCCGGTGACGGCGGGGGCGCCGAGCAGATGCGGGCGCTGCTGTTCGTCCGAGCGCCACAGCGCGGTGGCCCGCTCGACGAACCCGGAGAGCGTGGAGGCCATCGAGCCCTGCCGCGCGGCCGGGATCCCGGGCACGCCGAGGCCGATGTCGTCGAGCGCGACCGTGCGTTGCAGCCGGGCCGCGAGGACTTCGCAGATCAGGTCGGGCACCTGGCCGCGGGGGCGCTGGCCCTTCAACCAGCGGGCCACGGCGGTGTGTTCGTATCTCAGCGAGAGACCTCTGGCCTTTCCCGCCTGGTTCACATGGGCGGCGAGGCCCGCGTGGGAGATGCCCGCTTCGTCGAGGATCGCGTCGAGCAGGGTGTTGGGCTGCATGGAGGCCCTCCGGAGGCTCGGTGGCGTCAAGCCTAGTGGAGCTGTCTTCACACGGGGTGTGAACGGAGTGCCCGCATCCGGGGAGCGCGCGCTCTGCCGCGCCGGGCGCGTGGTCGGTTGACTGAGAGCCCTCACCAGGAGGCGGCCGGGCCGCCGGCTCCCCCCTCATACAGTGCGGCGGCCCCTCTGTGGCGCCGTCCGATCAGCCGTCGTCTGCCCGGCAGTTCCGCGACGGCCCGGACGGCGCAGGCCGCATCGGGCCGGGCGGTGTTCAGCTCATGGTGCGGGCGCGCCGCCCGGTCTCGGTCGTCTGTGAGGGAACCCGCGAGCGGTCGTTGCGCAGCACCAGCAGCGCGGCGTCGTCGGACGTCAGCCGGCCGATGTGGCGCAGGAGTTCGCCGTACACGGCGTGGATGACGCGGTGCGGTGAGACGGGCGGGGTCCGGGCGGCCTCGCTGAGCACCGACGGCAGCGGAAAGAACCGGCCCGCGGTGTCACGGGCGTCCTCCATCCCGTCGGTGTACAGCACGAGGGCGTCGCCGGGCAGCAGCCGTCCGAGGTGCGCGGGTGGCAGCTCGGCCGGGAGCGGGAAGGGCCCGAGCGGCGGCAGCGGGTCCCCGCCCGACATCGGCTCGGCCCGGCCGCGCAGCCGATAGGGCCAGGGGTGGCCGCAGTTGAGCGCCCACACGTCGCCGTCCGCGCCGATCTCCACGAGCAGTACGGTCACGAACTCCTCGGCGAGCGGACTCTCCGGCGGGGCGGCACCGTTCGCGGGGTGCTCGGCACGGGAGCGCTCCCGCTGGTGCCGGGCGAGCGCACGCTCCAGGCGCCGCAGGACGAGCGGCAGTTCGGGCTCCTCGTGGGCGGCCTCGCGGAAGCTGCCGAGGACCGCGGCGGCGGTGCCGATCGCGGCGAGGCCGTGGCCCCGCACGTCCCCCATCACCAGGCGCACACCGTGGTCGGTGGCCGCGACCTCGTACAGGTCCCCGCCGACGGAGGCGCCGTGTGTGGCGGAGAGCCGTCCCGCGGCGAGCGCGAATCCGTCGACGCGCGGCGGCAGCGGCCTCAGCAGGACGTTCTGCGCGGCGCCCGCGACCTCCCTGAGCTGGCGCAGCTCCCGCAGCAACGCACCGCGCACCTGCAGGACCAGGCCGGTGCCGACGGCGAAGAAGACGGCACTGGTGACGATCCGCGCGCTCAGGCTGTGCTGTTGGGCGAGCGGGCAGGTCAGTTTGTACGTGATGGCGACGGCGCCCCAGACCGTGGGCAGGCCGAGCGCGAGAGCGCGGCGCAGCCGACGGGCGCGGGGTCGCTCGAACGACGTGGTGGCTCCGGGGCAGTCTCCCTGGGGAGTTCGCGCCCGAAGCCTCGCCGTGCGGTGGGCCCCGGCGCTGCGACGGGGCGCGCGAGGCTTGATCCGGATCATGCCGACGGCCCCCTAAGGCCCAGTCCAGCGTGCGGGCCGTGTGCGGGACCGGCCCCTACGGCCGAACTGATTCTGTCCACCGCATGGGCGGATCGGGCCAGATCACCGGAAGTTGTCACCCTAACGAGTGAGGGGCGTATCCGCGTCCACGGATACGCCCCTCAACTGCGCCTTCACACACCGGCGATGCTCTCGCGCCGCCGTTCGACCCCGCCCACCGAGGCGTCGGGGCCCGCGGGCCCTCGGGATTACGCCCCGCGCAGCACCGCGCCCGTCACCTCGGCGGCGCGCGCCACGGCCGCGTCGCGCGCGGCGGTGGCCTCGTCGACGGTCAGCGTGCGGTCGGCGGCACGGAAGCGCAGCGCGTACGCCAGCGACTTCTTGCCCGCGCCGATCTGCTCACCGGTGAAGACGTCGAACAGGCGGATGTCCTCGAGGAGTTCACCGGCGCCGTCGCGCAGGAAGGCCTCGACGACGGCCGCGGGCACGTCGGTGTCCACGACGAGCGCGACGTCCTGCGTGGCCATCGGGAACGCCGAGATGCTCGGCGCCTGCAGGGTGCCCTCGCCGGCCTTGGCGAGCACGTCCAGGTTCAGCTCCATCGCGCAGCTGCGGGCGGGCAGGCCGAGCGCCTTGATGACGCGCGGGTGCAGCTCACCGGCGTGGCCGACGCTGACGATCTCGCCCTCGGTGCCGTCCTCCGCGACGCCGTCGGCGTGCTCGATGAACACGTTCAGCTCGGCGCAGCGGCCCGGGTGCCACGGGCCGTACTGCCCCTGCTGGACGATCAGTTCGGCCCCGGCCGCACGGGCCACGGAGCGCGCCGCCTCGACGGCGTCCGCCCAGTCGGCCGGTCGGCCCTTGCCCCACCAGCCGGCCTGCTCACGGGCGCCCGCGAGGACGACCGCGACGTGCCGGGGCTGGTCGGGCAGCGCCTGGTTCAGCGCCGCGATCTCCTCGTCCGTGGGACGCCGGTCGGCGGGCAGCCGGGCCGGGAGCGCGGCCTCGTCGTCGGCAGCGGTCTCGCGGGGGTGGAAGACCAGGCCGGTCTCGAACAGCGCCAGGTCGTGGCTGCCGCGCCCGTCGTTGCGGCGCAGCGTGGCGAGCAGGCCAGGAAGCAGCGTCGTACGGAGCGCGGGCTCCTCGTCGGACAGCGGGTTGACGAGCTTGACCACGCGGCGGTTCGGGTCGTCCTTGTCGAGGCCGAGCTGGTCGAAGACCTGCTCGCCGACGAACGGGTAGTTCGGCGCCTCGACGAAGCCGTCCCCGGCGAGCGCGCGGCCCACCCGGCGGTGCAGCCGCTGCCGCTCGGTCAGACCGCGCCCGGCGGGCGGCCGGGGCAGGGTCGAGGGCAGGTTCTCGTACCCCTCGAGGCGGATGACCTCCTCGGCGAGGTCGTTGATCTCGGCGAGGTCGGGCCGCCAGGACGGCACGGTGACGGTCAGGGAGTCCTGTCCGTACACGTCGCAGCCGACCTCCTGCAGGCGGCGTACGACGGTCTCGCGGCCGTAGGCCACACCGGCGACGCGGTCCGGGTGGTCGGCGCGCATGGTGATCGTGTGCGGCGCGGAGGGCGCGATGACCTCCGTGACCCCGGCCTCGGCGGTGCCGCCCGCGAGCAGCACGAGGAGGTCGACGGTGCGCTGCGCGGCGGCGGACGCGGCCTGCGGGTCGACGCCGCGCTCGAAGCGCTTGGCCGCCTCGGAGGACAGCTTGTGGCGGCGCGCGGTGCGGGCCACGGAGACCGCGTCGAAGTGCGCGGCCTCGATGACCACGTCGGTGGTGCCCTGCGCCTCGCCGGACTCGGCGTCCACGACGGTGTCGGCGATCTCGGTGTTGGCGCCGCCCATGACGCCCGCGAGGCCGATGGCGCCGCGGTCGTCGGTGATCACCAGGTCCTCGGCGTCGAGCACCCGCCGGGTGCCGTCGAGGGTGGTGAACTTCTCGCCCTGCTCGGCCCGGCGCACACCGATGGTGCCCTGGACGCGGGAGCGGTCGTAGGCGTGCAGGGGCTGGCCGAGCTCCAGCATCACGTAGTTGGTGATGTCGACGGCCAGCGAGATCGGGCGCATGCCCGCCTTCTGCAGGCGGCGGCGCAGCCAGATCGGCGAGCGGGCGTCGGGGCGCAGGCCGGTGACGGTGCGCGCGGTGAAGCGGTCGCAGCCGGCCGGGTCGCTGACGCGCACCGGGTAGCCGAAGGAGTTCGGCGCGGGCACGTCGAGGAGCGCCGGGTCGCGCAGCGGCAGGCCGTAGGCGGTGGCGGTCTCGCGGGCGACGCCGCGCATCGACAGGCAGTAGCCGCGGTCGGGCGTGACGGCGATGTCCAGGACCTCGTCGACGAGTTCGAGCAGCTCGATGGCGTCGGTGCCGACCTCGTGCTCGGGCGGCAGGACGATGATGCCGCCGCTGCCGTCGTCGCCCATGCCCAGTTCGTCGCCGGAGCAGATCATGCCGTGCGAGGTCTTGCCGTACGTCTTCCGCGCGGAGATCGCGAAGTCGCCGGGCAGGACGGCGCCGGGCAGGACCACGACGACCTTGTCGCCGACGGCGAAGTTCCGGGCGCCGCAGACGATCTCCTGCGGCTCACCGGTGCCGTTGGCCGTGCCGACGTCGACGGTGCAGAAGCGGATGGGCTTCTTGAAGCCCTCCAGCTCCTCGATGGTGAGGACCTTGCCGACGACGAGGGGGCCCTTGAGGCCCGCGCCGAGCTGCTCGACGGACTCGACCTCGAGTCCGGCGGCGATCAGCTTGGCCTGCACGTCGCGGCCGGTCTCGGTGGCGGGGAGATCGACATACTCCCGCAGCCAGGAAAGCGGGACCCGCATCAGATCTCCATCCCGAACGGCCGGGTGAAGCGCGCGTCACCCTCGACCATGTCTCGCATGTCTTCTACGTGGTGGCGGAACATCAGCATCCGCTCGATGCCGAACCCGAAGGCGAACCCGCTGTACTTCTCGGGGTCCACGCCACAGGCGGCAAGCACCTTGGGGTTGACCATGCCGCAGCCGCCCAGCTCGATCCAGCCCTCGGAGGAGCAGGTGCGGCAGGGCTGGTCGGGGTTGCCCACGGACTCGCCACGGCACACGTAGCAGACCATGTCCATCTCGGCGGACGGCTCGGTGAAGGGGAAGAAGTGCGGCCGCAGCCGCGTCTTCATGCCCTCGCCGCCGAAGAGCGCCTGCACCATGTGGTCCAGGGTGCCCTTGAGGTCGGCCATGGTCAGGCCCTCGTCCACGGCGAGCAGCTCGACCTGGTGGAAGACGGGGGTGTGGGTGGCGTCCAGCTCGTCGGTGCGGTACACGCGGCCGGGGCAGATCACGTAGACCGGCGGCTCGCGGTCGATGAGCGAGCGGATCTGCACGGGCGAGGTGTGGGTGCGCAGCACCACACCGGACGCGTCGTCGCCGTCGGCCCGGGCCGCGCCGAGCGACGCCGGGTCGACGAAGAACGTGTCCTGCTCACCGCGGGCCGGGTGGTCCGGGCCGATGTTCAGGGCGTCGAAGTTGAACCACTCGGACTCGACCTCGGGGCCCTCGGCGACCGCGTAGCCCATGGCCACGAAGATGTCCTCGATGCGCTCGGACAGCGTGGTCAGCGGGTGCCTGGCCCCGGCCGGTACGCGGTCGTGGGGCAGCGAGACGTCCACGGCCTCCTCGACCAGGACGCGCGCGTCGCGCTCGGCCTCGAGCTCGGCCTGGCGGGCGGCGAGCGCCTTGTTCACGGCGCCGCGGGCCATGCCCACGCGCTTTCCGGCGTCGGCCTTGGCCTGCGGGGGCAGCGCGCCGATCTCACGGTTGGCGAGCGCCAGCGGCGAGGTGCCGCCGGTGTGGGCGGTCTTCGCCTCCTGCAGCTGGTCGAGGTCGGCGGCGGCCGCGAAGGCGGCGAGCGCCTCGTCCCGCATGCGCTCGATCTCTTCAGGTTTCAGTGCCTCGACCTCGACAGGGTCGTACGACTTGTTCGGTGCCGACATCTCTTCCCGTGCTTCCGTTGGCTGGCGGATGGTCCCCGTCGACGAGTCGGAGACGACTGGTCCTGAGATCGTCCCGAGAGTGGGGACACAAAGGTGCCAACGACCGAGTCTAACGGGGGTGCGGTGAACGCATGCGCCCGCGGGCGGCCGCGGCGATGATCACTGGAGATACGCCGGGGCTCCCACGGGCAACGTAAATCGGAACTGGGCGCCGCCGCTCGCCGCGCGGCCCACGGTGATCGTGCCGCCGTGCGCTTCGACGATGCCCTTCACGATGTACAACCCCAGTCCCGTCCCGCCGCGTTTGCTGCCCCGCCAGAAGCGGGTGAAGACGCGGCCCATCGACTCCTCCGGAATGCCGGAGCCCTCGTCGCTGACGGTGACCGCGGTGTCGGCCGCCCCTCGCACCCGGAGGGAGGGCGAGGGCGCCACATCAATGGTGACCGTTCCCTCACCGTGCCGCACCGCATTTTCCAGGAGGTTGCTCAGCACCTGATCGATCTTGTCCGGATCGGCCCACAGGTCGGGCAGCGGTTGCAGCAGCCGTACGAGGAAGCGGTCCGCGTCCTGGCCGGCGGCGACGTGGGCCTGGATGTGCCGTCCGACGGCCGCGCCGATGTCGACGGGCTGGCGCCGCAGTTCGAGCCGCCCGGAGTCGATCCGGGAGATGTCGAGCAGTTCGGCGATCAGCCGCGTGACCCGGTTGGCGTCGGCGTCCACCGTCTCCAGCATCAGCTTCTTCTGGTCGTCGGTGAACCGCTCCCACTTGGCGAGCAGCGTCGCCGTGAAGCCCTTGACGGACGTCAGCGGGGAGCGCAGTTCATGGGCGACGGTGGCGATCAGCTCGGCGTGGCTGCGCTCGGTGCGGCGGCGGGCCTCGGTGTCGCGCAGGGAGACCACGAGGCGGCGCAACGGCCCGGTCGGCCGGGTGCGGACGTACCGGGCGGACACGAGGACTTCGCGGCCGCCGGGGAGCAGCAGGTTCCGCTCGGGCTGGGCGTTCCTCGTGGCGAGGCCGCCGTAGGGGTCGGTGAGCTGCCACCAGCGGCGCCCTTCGAGGTCCTCCAGGGGCAGGGCCCGCTCGATGGCGGCGCCCATGGCATCGCTGGCGCGGACGGCGGTGATCCTGGCCGCGGCGGCGTTGAAGCAGATCACTCGCCCCGTCTCGTCGGCGACGACGAGTCCGTCGGGCAGGTCGTCCGGGTCGATGCCGAGCTCGCCGGGGCCCGGGCCCGCCTGGCCCGACGGGCCCGCGGGAGGGCACAGGATGTCCCGCACTCCCGGTGGTCTGCTCGTGCCGACAGTCATTCCCCGTATCCCCGCCTCTCGGAACCGGCGCAATGGGCCTGTGAGCCCGACACACTACTAGCCGGGGGTGACGGAGCGGCACCCTCCGACGGCGCGCTGTGCACGGGCGGACGCATAGAGGCATACGGCTGCCGCGGTCGCGAGGTTCAAGCTCTCGGCGCTTCCGTGGATCGGAACGCGCACCACCGCGTCGGCGAGTGCGCGGGTCTCCTCCGGCAGGCCCCAGGCCTCGTTGCCGAAGATCCACGCCGTCTCGGTGCCCATGGTCCCCTGGTCCAGCTCGGCGTCCAGGTCGTCCGCCCCGGCCCCGTCGGCGGCGAGCACGCGTACGCCCGCGCCCTTCAGGCCTCGTACGGCCTCCTCGACGGGCACGCCCACGGCCACCGGCAGGTGGAAGTGCGAGCCGACCGAGGCGCGCACGGCCTTGGGGTTGTACAGGTCGACGGAGGCGTCGGTGAGGATCACGGCCTCGGCGCCCGCGGCGTCGGCGCAGCGCAGCACGGTCCCGGCGTTGCCGGGGTCGCGGACGTGGGCGAGCACGGCGACGAGCTTGGGCCGCCCGGCGAGGATCTCCGCCAGCGGCACGTCGAGGAACCGGCACACCCCGACCAGGCCCTGCGGGGTGACGGTGGTGGAGATGTCGGCGATGACGCTCTCGTCGGCGAGGTGCAGGTTCGCCCCGGCGTCCCGGGCGGCGGCGACGATGTCCGCGTACCGCTCGGCGGCCTCGACGGTCGCGAACAGCTCCACGAGCGTGGCCCGCCCGTCCCCCCGGTGCCCTGCGGCCTCCCGCACGGCCTGCGGCCCCTCCGCGAGGAACAGCCGTTCCTTGCCGCGGAAGTTCCGCTTGGCGAGTCGCCGCGCGGCGCTGACGCGCGGCGACCGCGGGGAGATCAGTTCCGGGCTGATGGCCATCAAGTCGCCTTAGGGGGTACGAGGGTGGGACGTCACGCCGCCCGGGAGGGGCGACCGGTCAAGCGCCACGGGGCGGGTGTCGGAGCGGACCGCGGGCCGAACACGACGGGACCCGCAGGCCCGATGGCCTGCGGGTCCCCTCACAGCTCAAGCCACGTGCGAACGTCAGGCGGCCTTGGGGGCGTTGACGTCGCTCGGCAGGGCCTTCTGCGCGACCTCGACCAGCGCGGCGAACGCGTTGGCGTCGTTCACGGCCAGCTCGGCGAGGATCTTGCGGTCCACCTCGATGTTGGCGGCCTTCAGACCCTGGATGAAGCGGTTGTAGGTGATGCCGTTGGCGCGGGCAGCGGCGTTGATGCGCTGGATCCACAGCTGACGGAAGTCGCCCTTGCGCTTCTTGCGGTCGTTGTAGTTGTAGACGAGGGAGTGGGTGACCTGCTCCTTCGCCTTGCGGTACAGGCGCGACCGCTGGCCGCGGTAGCCGCTGGCCTGCTCGAGGATCGCCCGACGCTTCTTGTGGGCGTTGACTGCCCGCTTGACGCGTGCCACTTGTTAACTCCTTGTAGCGGGGCCGCGGGGGAACTCACGCGGCCCGATATCGATTGGGTCCCGGTCCAGACGTACGGCGCTCAGACAGAGCGCCGCGTACGTCACTTGCCGAGAAGCTTCTTGATCTTCGCGGCGTCGCCCGGGGCCATCTCGGCGTTGCCGGTGAGGCGACGCGTCAGACGGGACGACTTGTGCTCGAGCAGGTGGCGCTTGCCGGCGCGCTCGCGGAGCACCTTGCCGGAGCCGGTGATCTTGAAGCGCTTCTTGGCACCGCTGTGCGTCTTGTTCTTCGGCATAGCGCCGTTCTCTCCTCGTCAGTGGCACTCCGATGCCCGGTCGTGAGACCGGGCATCCCGGAGCGTCATGTGTTCGATTGGCATCCCCTGACTCGCGTCCGGGGATCAGGCCTCGGCGGGAGCCTCGGCCGGGGCCTCGACGGGGGCTTCGGAAAGCTCCTCCTCGGCGGCGTTCTGCGACTTGCCCGGATTGGCCTTCGCATCCGCCTTGCGAGCCGCCTGGGCCTCACGGGCCTCGGCCATCGCCTCGGTCTTCTTCTTGTGCGGACCGAGGACCATGATCATGTTCCGGCCGTCCTGCTTCGGGTTCGACTCGATGAACCCGAGCTCCTGGA
Source organism: Streptomyces sp. NPDC041205 (assembly GCF_055591765.1). NCBI lineage: Bacteria > Bacillati > Actinomycetota > Actinomycetes > Kitasatosporales > Streptomycetaceae > Streptomyces > Streptomyces sp. NPDC041205. The sequence goes on from NZ_JBVIZH010000006.1 coordinate 270,871, forward strand.
CGTCCTCCGCGAGCCGCTGCAGCAGCCGGAAGCCGAGCTCCGGACGGGACTGCTCGCGACCACGGAACATGATCGTGATCTTGACCTTGTCGCCCTGCTTGAGGAACCGGACGACGTGACCCTTCTTGGTGTCGTAGTCGTGCGGGTCGATCTTCGGCCGGAGCTTCATCTCCTTGATGACCGTGTGCGCCTGGTTCTTGCGCGCCTCACGGGCCTTCATGGCCGACTCGTACTTGAACTTCCCGTAGTCCATGAGCTTGCACACGGGCGGACGGGCGTTCGCCGCGACCTCGACCAGGTCCAGGTCGTACTCCTGCGCAAGCTCCAGGGCCTTGGCAAGCGGGACAATCCCGACCTGCTCGCCGCTGGGACCGACAAGTCGCACCTCGGGAACGCGAATCCGGTCGTTGATGCGGGGCTCGGCGCTGATGGATCCTCCTCGGTAGCACCACGCGACCGTCTGGCGGACAGCCGCGTTACGTCTGTTTTCTCGACCAACCACGCCGGAACACAAAAAATGCCCCGACTGATCACAGAAGGGGCTCCAAACGAATACCGGAGCACCTCCGTGCTGATCACGGGGCGCATCGGGCGGTGCATCACGCGCTGCGCGGTGTCCGCCTGACCGGTGACCCGCCGCTCCGGGGAGCGACCAGGTGGGAGATCGGAGCCTCCACTTGTGGGCCGGACGCTTGCGTTGGCACGCGGGTGTCCAGCCGGTCGTTACACAAGGTTAGCAGGTCCCGGGGGGTGGGGCTAACCGCCGGGGCGCGGCTCTAGGGTGAGGGGCATGAGTGACACGAGTCCCGCGGCCAGCACCGCACCCCACGACGCACCCCAGAGCCCCGGCTTCGACGCCATGACCCGCGACATCGCGGACGTTCCCGCGGTCGAGGTGATCACGACGGTCGCGGTGCACCTGATGAGCGCGGCGGCGGTGAACCTGGGCCTCGCCGAGGAGGGCGAGGCCCACAAGGACCTGGACGAGGCCCGCAAGCTGATCCAGGCGCTCGCCGGACTGATGGACGCGAGCGCGACGGAGATCAGCTCCTTCCACGCGGCGCCGCTGCGGGACGGCCTGAAGTCGCTGCAGCTGGCGTTCCGCGAGGCGTCCCTGGTGCCGGACGAGCCCGGTCAGGGCCCCGGCGAGAAGTACACGGGCCCCGTCTTCGGCTGACGGCCCGCCGCACCACCCACGCGCGTCAGCGCACGTAGAGGGGCTCGCCCGGTGGCGTCGCCTCGGCCGGCAGGAGTGCCAGGTCGAGGCCGCGCACCAGGCGGGCCCGCAGTGTTTCGTCGGCCGCGAGCGCTTCGGCGACGCGCTGGGCCGCGGCCTGCGGGGCGGTGGGGTCCAGGACCAGGGCGAGGGTGCCGTCGGCGGCGCCGGGGCCGAGGTGGGCACGGAGCACGGCGGGCTCGGCGGCGACGACGGCGCGCACGGCGTCGACGACGGCCGGGTCCGTGAGCGCGTCGGCGCTGCGGCGGCCCTCGGCGAGGGCGATCAGGGCGGGCCGGTTCAGCTCGTACGGGACGGGGCCCGCGAGGTCGAGCACGATCGTGTCGGCCTTCTCGTGCGCGGCGGCCTGCAGCGCCTGGTGCAGCGGCACGGCGACGGGGCGGGCCTCGGGGTCCCACAGGGCCAGGGCCTCGGTGGAGGTGAAGGCGGGCAGCGCGGTGCGGTGCCCCGCCTTCAGGGTGGGCACGGCCATGTCACTGGTCTTCTCGCGCCGCAGCCCGTTCTCGTCCTCCTCGACCTCGCCGAGCACGGCGACGACGGGCACGAGCAGCCGGGCCCCCGCGAGCGCTTCGAGCACCGGTCCGTGCGCGCTCCGGTCCTCCGCCCAGGCGCCGAGCGCCGCCCGCAGCACGGGGTCGGCCGAACCGTCGTCGTCGGAGAAGCCGGGGTCGGGAATGTTCTTGTTCACCACGGTCTCGACCCTAGCCCGCCGTCGGGCGGCGATCGCGGGCCGCCCTCCCGTGGCCGGAGGCTTGCCCGCCCGGTGCCGTCGGGTGACGGGGTGCGGGGCGTCCTCTCCGACGCGGGACGGGGGCCCCGGCGGCCGTCCGCTGCACCCCCGACGACATCCCCCCACCGGGGGCCGCCGACGGTCGCGCGAGCGAAGCCCGCCGGTTCGGGGACCGCGAGCGAAGCCCGCCGGTTCGGGGACCGCGAGCGAGACCCGCCGCATTGGGGACCGCGAGCGAGACCCGCCGCGTTGGGACCCCTACCGACGGCCGCCGTGTTCGTGCCCCCCTACCGACGCCCCGAAGCCGCCCGCCCCCGCCAGAGCCAGACCCCCGCCGCCAGCAGGGCCACTCCCAGGCCTCCGGCCGTGGGGCCGACCCAGCCGGCGGGGCCGTCGTCCTCGGGGGACTTGTCCGGGCCGGGGCCGAAGTACTTGTCGGTGCGGGCCGTCGTCCGCAGGGACTGGGGCTTGATCCTGTCGGCGCGGGCGAGGGCCGCGACCGGGTCGATGAGGCCGAAGCCGCGGGAGTCGTCGCGGCCGCCGACCGGGGCGTCGCGTGCGGTGTCCCGGAGGAGCTGTTTGATCTCGGCGGGGCCGAGGCCGGGGTGGGCGGCGCGGATGAGGGCGACGGCGCCGGAGACGAACGCGGCCGCCGCGCTCGTGCCCCAGCCCTCGTAGTACCTGCGGTTGGGGTCGGCGATCACGACGTCGTCGCCGGGCGCGGCGACGGTGGCGTACCAGCGGCGGGTGGAGAAGGGGGCGCGCACGCCGTTGCTGTCGACGGCTGTCGCGGCGATGACCCCGGGGTACGCGGCCGGGTACGAGATGTGGTCGCCGCGTTCGCCGCCGTTGCCCGCGGAGGCGACGACGACGGCGCCCTTGCGCAGCGCGTACTGGACGGCGGCGTCCTCCGTCGGCTCCGGGTGGGCGGACTTGGAGTCGTCGCCGAGGGAGAGGTTGATGACGTCGGCGCCGTGGTCGGCGGCCCAGCGGATGCCTTCGGCGAGGGCGTTGCCGCGGGTGGAGCGGGCCTTCTTGCGGGCGGGGTCGCCGTCTTCGAGGATCACCCGGACCGGCAGGATCCGTGCCTCGGGCGCGATGCCGAGCACGCCGTCGCGGCGGCCCGCGCCATGCCCGTGACCGGCGACGATCCCGGCCATGGCGGTGCCGTGCCTGGCCCAGGACTTGTCGCCGCGGCGGGCACCGAAGCCGACCATGTCGTTGCCGGTCAGGACGTTGCCGACGAGGTCGGGGTGGGAGGCGTCCACGCCGGTGTCGAGCACGGCGACGGTGACGCCCTCGCCCTTGGTGGTGCGCCAGGCCTGGTCGGTGCGCATCACGTCGAGGGCCCACTGCTGGGCGCGGATGCCGTCGTCGGCGTACGCGGTGGTGCTGGCGGGCAGCAGCACGCAGGTCGTGGCGAGGGCGGTGACCGCCGCTTGGCGCAGTCCGCGCAGGGTCATGAGGACTTCTCCGTGGCGGCGGTGACGGTCTTGCGCAGGCCGCGCTCGACGCGGTCGGCGATGCCCTTCGCGTCGTTGCCGAGCCCCGCCTGGGCGGGGGCGGAGGTGGCGCCCGCCTTCATGGCGTCGGCGGCGGGCTCCGGGTCGGTGACGGCGCGGCCGTCGGCGAAGCCGGAGACGGCGTAGGCGACGACGGGGGCGTCGGGCAGGACGGACAGGGTCCAGGTGGCGCGCTGGAGGTCACCGAAGTCGGCGGCGAGGGTGCCTGCGGCCGCGTACGGACGGGGCATCAGGTCCGGCCGGGAGTCGAGGCCTTCCTCGGTGAACCGGGTGCGCAGGGCCCGCATCGCCTCGGCGTCCGCCTTCGTGAACAGCAGGCCGACGGTGGTGACGTGGCTGCGGGTCGCGTCCGCGTAGGTGGCGCGCAGCAGGCGCAGGCAGCCCGCCGGGGCGAGGGCCTTGCGCAGCAGCGGGTCGAAGGCGTCCTTGCAGGTGCTGTCGGGAGCGACGGCGACGCGGTTCCAGGTGCGGTCGGCGCCGCCGGGGCCCGCGCCCTCGCCCTTGATCGAGGGCGGGAACAGTTCGTCGACGGGCACGCTGTGCCACAGCTCGCCCGCCTCGACGTACGCGTTCCGCGAGCTGCCCGCCGCGTCCGACTCCCCCGTCAGCCAACTCCCCGTGGCCGCCCCGCCGATGAGCCCGAGCCCGAGCACGACACAGGCCGCGGCGGCCGCCGCCCGGGGCCGCACCCAGGCGCCGACGGGGCGCAGCCGGGTGGTGGTGTCGTCGTACAGTGCGGGTCGCGCGAGAAACACGAAGGGCCGACCCGTGTCGGGCCCCGGCGTCAGATCCACGGCCCCGACGGCCCGTCGAGCGGCGGCGGTCCGCCGCGCGAACGCACGCACGGCACCGGTTCCGGCGGCCGTGACACCACTGGCACCGCGGCTTCGGGCTGCCGGGCCACCGCCGTTCGGCGACTGCGGACCGACACCACGCGGCGCGGGGAACGACTGCGGGGCGGTGGGAGCGGCGTTGGGGTTCGTGGTGTCCGTGCCCGCGGAGGGCACGGGGCTGCCGGGCTTCGGCTGGGCACGCCCCGCTGACGCGGGGGGAGGACCCAACGACGGGGCGGGCGTGTCCAGTTGGGAGGCGGCGGAGGCGACGCGGGCGTCTCCAGGCAGGGTGGTGGTCTCGGTGCGTCGGTCGTGCGCACCCCGGGCGCCATTCGGGGCGGCGTCTTCGGCACGCGGGGCCCTCATGTCCGGGGCGGTGGTGGCGCGCGGGTCGCTCGCGCTCGGGGCGGGGACGGTACGCAGGTCGCTCGCGTCCGGGTCCGGGGTGGCGGCGGTGGGGCGGTCCTGCACGCCCGGCGCGGTACCGGCAGCGCCTCCGGCACGCGGGCCCCCCGCCTCCGCGGCCGGGGCAGTAGCAGCACCCAGCCCCCTCGCACCCAGGTCCGCGGCGGCAGCACCACGCCCGTCCCGCACGCCGGAAGCGGGGGCGCTAGCGGCTTCGCCACGCCGACCCCCCACGCCCGGATCCGGGACGGCGGCGGTACGCCCGCCCTGCGCGCCCGGCGCGGTACCGGCAGCGCCTCCGGCACGCGGATTCCCCGCCTCCGGGGCAGGAGCGGGGGCGGCACGCAGATCCCTCGCGCCCGGAGCAGGACCAGAGGCGCTACGTCGGCCCTGCGCACCCGGCGACGGAGCGGCACTCCGGTCGCGGGCGTCCGGCACGGGCGCGGGCGGGCCCGTCGGGCGTGCGGGCATCCCCGGCGCCGTGGTCGGCATGGCGGGGACGGCGGCAGCCAGGGCTTCCGCTGGGCGCGGACGCGAAGTCGGCACAGCGGGGAGCGGGTTGGGGACGCTCGACGGCGGCGCTACCGGCGGGGTAGCGCTCGTGCCCCCGGCACCCGAGGCCGGGCCCGCGGCGGGCGGCGACACGGGCGGAGGTGCGTCCGGCAGGCGCGCCGAGGCGGGCGGAGCTGTGTTCGGCAGACGCACCGAGGCCGGCGGAGGCGGCGGTGTGTCCGGCAGGCGCGCCGAGGCAGGCGGGGGCGGCGGTGTGTCCGGCGTCCGCTCGCCGACGGCGTCCTCCCGAGAGGGCTTCGGCAGCCGCACCCGGTCGAACGGCGCCAACAAGTCCGCGACCAGCGAGTCCTGGTCATCCACCGGCGGCTCCTCGTCGAGGCCGACACCGTCACCGGCCTCGACCGCGCCACCCACACCGAACGTGCCCGCGGCGCCGGGCGCACCCGCGCCGTCCCCCATGCCCCGCAGAGACGTATCGCCATGGGACGGGCCACGGAACGAGCCACCGGCCGGACCCTCACCCGACCCGCGCGTCAGGTCGCCACGAGCCATCGGCGGACGGACGTCGGGAAAGCGCGCGGTCGCGGCAGGGGGCGGCGGCTCCGCCGGGACGGGCGGAGCGGACGGCACAGGCGGAACAGTCTGAGCGGGGCCGCTGCCGACCGTGCCCGCGTCCGCACCGGAGCCAGAACGCACAGCATCAGCGCCGGACAGGGCCGAGGGAGGGCTGGAAGGAGCCGCGCCGGAACCTGAAGCAGCCGCCCCGGAGCCGGAGGCCGTCGTCGCGGAGGCGGGGCCTGAGGCTGCCGTCGCGGATCCGGAGCCCGAGGCCGTCGTCGCGGAGCCGGAGCCGGAGGCCGATTCGTCCGGGCCGCAAGCCGTCCCTGCCGGACCAGAAGTCGTCCCTGCCGGACCAGAAGTTGTCCCCGCCGGACCAGAAGTCGTCCCCGCCGGGGCGGAAGCCGTCCCCCCTGGGCCAGATGGAGCAGTCGTCGAGCCCGGCGAGTCAGGCTCAGGCGGAGGGGCGGTCGCGTCGCGCGAGGGGGGCGGCACCCGTGGTGGGGTGCCGGGACGTGGGGGGACGGGGGGCCGTCGCGCCTCCGTGCTCATGCACCCCCCGTTCCATCGCGTCGCGCGCTCCCTGCGTGCGCGTCACTCTACGGGCTGACCCGACACCCACGGGCACAAGGCCGTGGCCCCGGGTGATCTGCCCGGATCATCCCCTACCCTCCGGTAGCCACGTCTGGCAGGCTGCGTTCATGAGAGGCCGAGCCGCAGACCGGGCCCGCTACGACCGGGCCACCGCGCACCTCGACGCGCCGCTCGCCGTCGTCGACCTGGAGGCGTTCGACGCCAACGCCGACGACTTGGTGCGGCGGGCCGGGGGCAAGCCGATCCGGGTGGCGAGCAAGTCCGTGCGGTGCCGGGCGCTGCTTGAGCGGGTGCTGGCCCGGGACGGGTTCGCGGGCATCATGTCGTACACCCTGGCGGAGTCCTTGTGGCTCGCCCGTTCCGGCTTCGGCGACGTCCTGCTCGCCTACCCCTCCGCCGACCGCGCCGCCTTCGCGGAGCTGACCGGCGACCCCAAGCTCGCCGCCGCCGTCACCGTCATGGTCGACGACCCGGCGCAACTGCGGCTCATCGACGGCGCGCGCGACGGCGGCCGCGAAGAGGTCCGGGTCTGCCTGGAGTTGGACACCTCCCTGAAGCTGCTCGGCGGCCGCGTGCGGATCGGGGCGCGGCGCTCGCCGCTGCACGAGCCCGCGCAGGTCGCCGCCCTGGCCCGGGCGATCAGCCGGAAGCCGGGGTTCCGGCTCGTCGGCGTGATGGCGTACGAGGGCCATGTGGCGGGGGTCGGGGACGCCGTCGAGGGGCATCCGGCCAAGTCGCGTGCCGTGCGCATGATGCAGGCCACCGCCCGCAAGGAGCTGGCGGACCGCCGTGCCGCGACGATTCGCGCGGTCCGCGCCGCCACGCCCGGCCTGGAGTTCGTGAACGGCGGTGGCACGGGCAGCGTCCAGCACACCGCTGCCGAGGCCGCGGTGACGGAGATCGCCGCGGGTTCGGGGCTGTACGTGCCGCGTCTCTTCGACAACTACACCTCGTTCAGCGGGCGTCCGGCCGCCCTGTTCGCCCAGCCGGTCGTGCGCAGGCCGGGGCCCGGCGTGGTCACGGTGCTCGGCGGCGGCTATCCGGCGTCGGGCGTCGCGGGCGCCGACCGCTCCCCGGTGCCGTATCTGCCGGAGGGGCTGCGGTACGACCCGCAGGAGGGCGCGGGCGAGGTGCAGACCCCGCTGCTCGGGCCGCCCGCGGACGATCTGCGCATCGGCGACAAGGTGTGGTTCCGGCACGCCAAGGCCGGTGAGCTGTGCGAGCGGTTCGAGAAGCTGTACCTGGTGGAGGGCGACCGGGTGACGGGCAGCGTGCCGACGTACCGCGGCGAGGGCCACACCTTCCTCTAGCCCTTCCGTAGTACGGCACCCTGTCGCTGACCACGGCTCACGGCGACGGCTCCACGCTGTTGCCCACTCCCCCGCCCGTCTCGCTGTCCCCCACCGGCCTGATGCCCTCGATGACCTCGTCGATGTCGGAGAGCGGCGGCGCGCCCTTCGCCGCGTCGATGGCGAAGCGGACGATGACCATCGCCTCGGAGCCGGTGCTCGACGGGAACGCGAGGGACTGGACGTACCCGCCGGGGCCCTTCTCGGTGTGGACGCGCCAGCGCACGAAGTAGCCGCTGCGGCCGCCGACCGCGACGGTGCCCGCCTTGACCTGCTGGTGCCGGGCCATGCCGCCGAACGGTTCGCGGCCGATGGAGTCCTCGTCGTACGCGGCGTCGACCGCGTCCTCGATGTCCTTCTTGGCTAGCTTCTCCGGCGAGCGCTCGTCGGTGCCCGTGGCCGTGCTCGACGTGATCTTCCCCTGGCGGCACAGGCCGGGGTCGCCCGGGCAGTCGTAGGTGTCGGGGGTCTGCAGGGTGACTTCGTCGCCGACGGTGTTCTCGGCCTTCTCCCAGCCGGCCGGAACCGGCAGCGTGATGCCGTTGAGCTGGTCGACGAGGGTGTCGGGGTCCTCGTCGGGCGCGGAGGTCTCCGGCGCGGGGGTGGACCGCGTCGGGCTCGGGTCGTCGACCGCCGAGGTCGTGGGCGCGGTGCTGCCCTGCGGGTCGCCGTCGTCGCCCTGGAGCACGACGACGCCGGTGACGATGGACGCGACGAGGACGGCGCCCGCGGCGCAGAGGGCGACGGTCTTGGCACGGTTGCCGCCATTCCCGCCGCCCGCGGACGCCGGCTGGATCACGGTGGTAGCGAAGCCCGGCTGCGGCTGCGGCGATTGGTACGCGGCGGGCGCCCGCCGGTGCTCGGTCCACGCGGATCCGTCCCACCAGCGCTCGGTGCCGGGCGTCGACGGGTCCGGGTACCAGCCGGGAGGAGGCGTCATGCTCATCCCGGCACTCTAGGACGTGGCTCGGAGCCACGACCAACCCGAGCGGGCCGGGCTCCGTGCGGAACCCGGCCCGTCACCCGCGGTTCCGTGTCAGTACACCGAGTCCACCTGGTCGGGCACCACGGAGCCGTCTCCGCGCAGCACGGGCGTCTTGCCGCCGTCCGGCGCGTTGTAGGCGGACGTGGAGCACGGGTAGGTGCCGCTCTTCTGCGGCAGCGGCTCGATGAACATGGGGTTCACGACCCAGCGCCCGTCGGCGTTGTCGTAAGCCCGGCACATGAACTCGCCCTTGTTGCGGTTGAGCACGAGGTGCGCGCCGGTGGCGTCGCCGACGAACGTCACGTCGGTGTCGGCGTCGCCGCCGCCGATCGCGATGCGCTTGCTCCAGCGCTGCTTGTCCCAGGCCTTTTTGCCCTTGATCTTGTAGATCTCCTGGTTGACGAAGCAGCGCTTGCCGTCGATGTACGGGATGGCCTCGCCCTTGTTGACGCCGACGCCGCCGCAGCCCTGGTTCCAGGTGGTGATGCGGCCCTTGCCGTCGAGGACGGAGCGGATGGCGACGGTGTGCTCGCGGTCGATGCCGACGCCGCCCTTGCCTGCGGCCCACACCTCGGCGACCGGCTCGGAGCCCGCGGAGACGATGTAGACGTCGAATCCGGCCTTCTTCAGGGTGCGGACCAGGTCGCGCTGCTGGTCGTAGTAGCGCACGTATCCCGGCACGGTGTGGCTGCCGATGGTGCGGGTGGTGCCGATCGGCGCGGCGAGGGCCTCCTTGCGGGCCTTCTTCGCGTACGACTCCAGTTCCTTGACGGTGTGTCCGGCGAAGAGCTGGGGCACCCAGGCGTACTGCGGGACCGTGCGGCGGTGGTTCCAGGTCCCGGCGAAGGCGGCGGCGCCGCTCATCGTGGTGCCGTCCTCGCGGATCTGGAGGATCTCGTCGGCGCAGGCGCCGTTGGTGGAGGTGGGCAGCGGCCTGCCGACGGGCACCTTGGTGCCGCAGGCCTTGGTGAGGGCGCGATGGCCCGCGGCCGTCATCCACTTGCTGGAGGACTTCCAGCTCTTGGGGCGCAGGATCTTGTCGTGGCGCAGCGCCCAGCTGATGGTGGCGTCGGTGATGTCGTTCTTGGTGATGGTGTTGTCCCAGTCGAAGGCGGCGACGGGGCGCTTGGTGCCGTGACCGAGGTGCGGGTTGGAGCAGGTGCCCCGCTCGTCGATGACCTTCTGGAGACGGGCGCGGTTGTCCCCGTACCAGGAGAGCTTCTTCGACAGCTGGGGGCAGTGGGCGCCGGGGTGCGACGCGGGCGCGGCCGTGGCGGCGGCAGCGGGAAGCGTGACGGGCCCGGCCACCAGGGCGGCGGCCGAGGCCAGCGTCAACGCCAGAACGTTTCTGTTGCGCATGTGCGTGGACGCTACAGCAGTCCTACGAGGTCGTTGAACCCCCGTACACCGTGTCCTGTTGGTCCGCGATGACCGACCCGTCCGCGCGGCGCACCGGACCCTTCGCGCCGTCACGTCCTGTGTAGCCGGTGGTGGCGCACGGGTAGGGCGCGGACTGCTTGCCCTTGGGCTCGATGAACATGGGGTTGACCAGCCAGCGCCGGTCGCGGTTGTCGTAGGCGCGGCACATCAGCTCGGCCTTGTTGCGGTTCAGGACGAGCCGGAGGCCGGTGGCGTCGCGCAGGAAGGACACGTCGGTGTCGGAGTCGCCCGCGGCGAACACCTGGCGCTTCGCCGCCGGTTGGACCTTCTCGGCGGCCTTGCCGCGCACGCCGAGGATCCGCTCGTTGATGGCGCAGCGCTTGCCGTCGATGTACGTGATCATCGAGTCGGCGCCGTCCTCGACGGAGCCGCAGCCCTTGAGGCGGGCGGTGAGGCGCCCGTCGCGCTGTACGTTGCGGATGCCGATGGTGTGCCGGGCGTCGAGGCCGACGCCCTTCGCCCAGACCTCGGCGACGGGCTCGGGCGAGGCGGAGACGACGTACACGTCGAACCCGGCCTTCTTCAGGGTGCGGATCAGGTCCCGCTGCTGGTCGTAGTAGCGCGCCCAGCCGGTGACCTTGCCGGTGCCGACGCGCTGTTCGGCGCCGATCGGCGAGGCGAGGTTCTCCTTGCGGGCGGCGGCCGCGAAGTCCTTGACGCGGTCGGTGCTCCAGCCGCGCAGGAGCTGGGCGAGCCAGGCGTACTGCGGCTCCATGCGGCGGTGGTCGAATCCGGCGAAGGCCCCCTTGCCGGTGGTGGTGGCGCCCTCGCCGTACACGGCGGCGATCTCGTCGGCGCAGGCCGCGTGCGTGCGGGTGGGCAGGGTGCGGCCGGTGGCCGGGCAGGCCTTCGCGAGGGCCCTGGCGGCGGGGGCGGTCAGATAGCGGCTGGTGGTGCGCCAGTCGCCGCGCTCGGGGGTGCGTATCTTGCCGTGGCGCAGCATCCAGAACATGGTGGCGTCGCCCACGTCGTTCCTGATGACCGTGTTGTCCCAGTCGAAGACGGCGAGGGGCTTGTGGTGCTTGTCGTACGTGTCCCCGCAGCGGCCGTAGGTGTCGAGGAGGCGCTGGAGCTGGTTCTTGTTGTCCGCGTACCAGCCCTTGGAGATGGTGAGGGCGGGGCACTTCGCGGCGGCCCGGTGGGGGGCCGGGGCGGCCTGGGCGGTGGCGGCGAGGCCGGTTCCGGCAACGGCGAGGGCCGCCGCCGCGGCCGCCAGGGGGCGCTTGATCTTCATGAACACGGTGCCTGTCTACGCAGGTCAGCCGGGCGCCTCACGACGCCCGGCTGACAGGTCGGTGGCCTCTGGGTGAACTACAGGGGCGTGACGTACGCCCCGGAGATGCCGCCGTCGACCAGGAAGTCCGTGGCGTTGACGAACGACGAGTCGTCACTGGCGAGGAAGGCGACCGCGGCGGCCAGCTCCTCGGCCTCGGCGAAGCGGCCCACGGGGATGTGCACGAGGCGGCGGGCTGCGCGCTCGGGGTCCTTGGCGAACAGTTCCTGGAGGAGGGGGGTGTTCACCGGGCCGGGGCACAGCGCGTTCACGCGGATGCCCTCGCGGGCGAACTGAACGCCGAGTTCGCGGGACATGGCGAGGACGCCGCCCTTGGACGCGGTGTACGAGATCTGCGAGGTGGCCGCACCCATCCGGGCCACGAACGAGGCCGTGTTGATGATGGAGCCCTTGCCCTGGCGCCGCATGTAGGGGATGGCGGCCTTGCAGCACAGGTAGACGGAGGTGAGGTTGACCTCCTGGACGCGCTTCCAGGCCTCCAGGCCGGTGTCCAGGATGGAGTCGTCGTCGGGCGGCGAGATGCCCGCGTTGTTGAAGGCGACGTCGACGGAGCCATAGGTGTCGTACGCCGTCTTGAACAGCGCCTCGACCTGCTCGGCGTCGGTGACGTCGACCTTCACGAAGGTGCCGCCGACCTCCTCGGCGGCCTTCTTGCCCGCGGTCTCGTCGATGTCGCCGCACACGACGTTCGCGCCCTCGGCGGCGAGGCGGCGGGCGGTGGCGAGGCCGATGCCGCTGCCGGCGCCGGTGATGACGGCGGTACGTCCGACGAGGCGGCGGCAGACGGGGGTCTGGGGGGAACCCCCAGGAGATGTCACAGTCTCTTCGGTCACTGTGCGGGCCCTTCCGTGCTGATGAAGACGTTCTTCGTTTCGGTGAAGGCGGTGAGGGCGTCGGGGCCGAGCTCACGCCCGAGGCCGGACTGCCCGTAGCCCCCGAAGGGGGTCCAATAGCGCACGCTGGAGTGCGAGTTGACGGACAGGTTCCCGGCCCGTACCGCCTGCGAGACGCGCAGCGCACGGCCCACGTCCCGCGTCCAGATCGAGCCGGACAGGCCGTACTCGGTGGCGTTGGCGAGGCGGATCGCGTCGGCCTCGTCGTCGAAGGGCAGGACCACCGCGACCGGACCGAAGACCTCCTCGACGGCGACCGCCGAGGTCGGCCCGGCGTCGGTGAGCACGGTCGGCGGGAACCAGAAGCCCGGCCCCTCGGGGGCGCTGCCGCGGATGCCGGTGCCCGCGGGCACGTAGGACCGCACCCGCTCCAGCTGGGCCCTGGAGATCAGCGGCCCCATCTGCGTCTTCTCGTCGGCCGGGTCCCCGACGACGTACGACTCGACCGCGGGCGCCAGGACCTCGATGAAGCGGTCGTACGCGGAGCGCTGCACGAGGATGCGGGTGCGGGCGCAGCAGTCCTGGCCGGAGTTGTCGAGGAAGGAGCCGGGCGCGGCGAGGGCGGCGGCCTCCACGTCGGCGTCGGCGAAGACGATGTTGGGGCTCTTGCCGCCGAGTTCGAGGGTCAGGCGCTTCACGCGGTCGGCGCACTTGGCCATGATCTGCTTGCCGACGCGGGTGGAGCCGGTGAACACGATCTTGGCGACGCCCGGGTGCTCGACGAGCGCGTTCCCGGCGACGGCGCCCTCCCCGGGCAGGACCTGGAACAGGCCCTCGGGAAGGCCCGCCTCCAGGGCGAGTTCGGCCAGGCGCAGGGCGGTCAGCGGGGTGGTCTCGGCGGGCTTGAGGACGACCGCGTTGCCCGCCGCGAGGGCCGGGGCGGTGCCCCAGGCGGCGATGGGCATCGGGAAGTTCCAGGGCGCGATGACGCCGATGACGCCGAGGGGTTCGAGGATCGTGACGTTCAGGCCGCCGGGCACCGGGATCTGGCGGCCGTTGAGCCGCTCGGCGCCGCCGGCCGCGTAGTCGAACAGGTCACGGGCGTTGCCCGCCTCCCAGCGCGCGTTGCCGATGACGTGACCGGCCTCGCGCACCTCCAACTGGGCGAGTTCCTCGATGTGTTCGTCGATGACGACGGCGAAGCGGCGCAGCAGCCGGGCACGGTCGGCGGGGGCCGCGGCGGCCCATGCGACCTGCGCGGCGGCGGCGCGCGCCACGGCCGCGTCGACGTCCTGCGCCGTGGCGGCGGGGACGGTCGCGACGACGTCCTCCGTCGCCGGGTTCAGTACCTGAAGGGACTCAAGCAAGGAAGTGCCTCACATGCGTTCGAAGGAGCGGCGGAGCTCCCAGTCGGTCACCGCGGCGTCGAAGGCGTCCAGCTCGACCCGGGCCATGTTGCGGTAGTGCGCGACGACCTCGTCACCGAAGGCGGCCTTGGCGATGGGGCTGTTCTCCCACAGCTCGGCGGCCTCGCGCAGCGTCGTCGGGACGTGTTCGTAGTCGGCGGTGTAGGCGTTGCCGGTGCAGGCCTCGGGCAGTTCGAGCTTCTGCTCGATGCCGTACAGGCCCGCGGCGACCAGGCCCGCGACGGCCAGGTAGGGGTTGACGTCGCCGCCGGGCAGCCGGTTCTCGAAGCGCAGGGACCGGCCGTGGCCGACGACGCGCAGCGCGCAGGTGCGGTTGTCGTAGCCCCAGGCGGCGGCCGTCGGCGCGAAGGAGCCGGGCTGGAAGCGCTTGAAGGAGTTGATGTTGGGCGCGTACAGCAGGGAGAAGTCGCGCAGGGCGAGGAGCTGTCCGGCGAGGAAGTGCCGCATCACGTCGGACATCCCCCCTGGTCCGTCACCGGCCATGGCGTTGTTGCCGTCGGCGTCCTGGAGCGAGAGGTGGATGTGACAGGAGTTGCCTTCGCGCTCGTTGTACTTCGCCATGAAGGTGAGCGAGACGCCCTCCTGCGCGGCGATCTCCTTGGCGCCCGTCTTGTAGATGGAGTGCTGGTCGCAGGTGACGAGGGCCTCGTCGTAGCGGAACACGATCTCGTGCTGGCCGGGGTTGCACTCGCCCTTGGCGGACTCCACGGTCAGGCCCGCGGCGGCCATGTCGTTGCGGATGCGGCGGAGCAGCGGCTCGATGCGTCCGGTGCCGAGGACGGAGTAGTCGATGTTGTACTGATTGGCCGGGGTGAGGCCCTTGTAGCCCGCGTCCCAGGCCTGTTCGTAGGTGTCCTTGAAGACGATGAACTCCAGCTCCGTGCCGACGTGGGCGCTGTAGCCGAGCTCGGCGAGGCGGTCCAGCTGGCGGCGCAGTATCTGGCGCGGGGCGGCCACGACGGGCTCGCCGTCGGTCCATGCGAGGTCGGCCATCAGGAGGGCCGTGCCCTCGTTCCAGGGGACGCGGCGCAGGGTGGAGACGTCGGCGTGCATGGCGAAGTCGCCGTAGCCGCGGTCCCAGGAGGACATCGCGTATCCGTCGACCGTGTTCATCTCCGTGTCGACGGCGAGAAGGTAGTTGCAGCCCTCCGTGCCGTGCTCGAGGACTTCGTCGAGGAAGAACCGGGCGGCGAACCGCTTGCCCTGGAGCCGCCCTTGCATATCGGGGAAGGCCAGGACGACAGTGTCGATCTCGCCGCTCGCCACGAGAGCACGCAGCTCCTCGATGCCGAGCGGGGGTGTGCGGTCTGCCACGGGAAAAGCCTCCTTGGGTCAGCCGAGTGGCCATAAGGTATTGCCGAGAACCATTGCTTGGGAAGGGGGTACGGGCAGATGTCGCACGCGGAGACGGACGACTCGCACCTGCGGGGTGACGACCGGCTGACGCAGGTCCTGCGTCCGGTCCGGGCGGGCAACGGCTTCGAGGAGGCCCTGGAGCAGATCCTCCAGGTGGTCCGCCTCGGCCTGGTGCCGGGCGGCGAACGCCTGCCGGCCGAGCGGGAGCTGGCCGACCGGCTCGGGATCAGCCGGGTCACGCTGCGCGAGGTCCTGAAGGTGCTCCAGGACCAGGGGCTCGTGGAGTCGCGCCGGGGGCGCTACGGCGGCACGTTCGTGCGCCCGCGCCCGGAGGCGGCGGGCGAGGACGAGCTGCGCCGGCGCATCGCGGATGTGGACGTGGAGGACGCGCTGCGCTTCCGGGAGGTCCTGGAGGTGGGCGCGGCGGGCCTGTGCGCCGCGCACGGGCTCGACGACGGCCAGGCCGGGCGGCTGCGGGAGGCGCTCGCCCGCACCCATGACGCGCCGCTCGCCGAATACCGCCGCCAGGACACCCTGCTGCACCTCACCCTGGCCGAGCTGTCCGGCTCCCCGTCGCTCACCGCCCAGTACGCCGCGGTCCGCGCCACGGTCAACGACCTCCTGGACTGCATCCCCCTTTTGGTACGGAACCTGGAGCACTCCCAGCGCCAGCACACCGCGCTCGTGGAGGCGGTGCTCGACGGCGACGCGGACGGCGCGCGGGAGATGATGCGCGAGCACTGCGCGGGGACGGCGGCGCTGCTGCGGGGGTTCCTGACCTGAGGAGTGATTAACCGCGGCGTAACGCAAGGGTCTTGCTTTCTCACCCCCACCACCGCAAAGGTATGGCTCCATTCCATTGGATGCCGCCGCAGGGAGCCGTGCCATGAGCCTGGAGTCCACCGAGCCATCGAAGGTCCGCGCCGCCGGAGAACCGGACGACTATCTGGAACGGCGGGCCCTGCGCCGCGGCAACGCGGGCTGGGTCCTGCTCACCGGCCTCGGCGTCGCCTACGTCGTCTCCGGCGACTTCTCCGGCTGGAACTCGGGCCTCAAGGAGGGCGGCTTCGGCGGCCTCGGCATCGCCATGGCGCTCATGGGCGTCATGTACGCGTGCATGGTCTTCTCGCTCGCCGAGCTGTCGTCCGTACTGCCCACGGCGGGCGGCGGCTACGGCTTCGCGCGCCGGGCGCTCGGCCCCTGGGGCGGCTTCCTCACCGGCACGGCGATCCTCATCGAGTACATCCTCGCGCCCGCCGCCATCGCCATCTTCATCGGCGACTACGTCGAGTCGCTGAACCTCTTCGGCCTGGAGTCCGGCTGGCCGGTCTACCTGGCCTGCTTCGTCATCTTCATCGGCATCCACCTGTGGGGCGTGGGCGAGGCGCTGCGCTTCAGCTTCGTCGTCACCGGCATCGCGGTGGCCGCGCTGCTCGTCTTCGCCGTCGGCGCCTTCATGGACTTCGACTCCTCCCACCTGAACGACATCGCCGTCGACCACGACGCGTTCGGCTCCAACTCCTGGCTGCCGCTCGGGCTCCTCGGCATCTGGGCGGCGTTCCCGTTCGGCATGTGGTTCTTCCTGGGCGTGGAGGGCGTGCCGCTGGCCGCCGAGGAGACCAAGGATCCCGCGCGCACCCTGCCGCGTGCCATCCGCTGGTCCCTGTGCATCCTGGTCGCCCTCGCCCTGCTCACCTTCTTCGCCTCCGCCGGGGCCCGCGGCTCGGCGGCGATCCAGGACACCGGCAACCCGCTCGTGGACGCGCTCCAGCCGGACGGCGAGGCGACGGCCCTCAGCCGGGTCATCAACTACGCGGGCCTCGCGGGCCTGGTCGCGTCGTTCTTCTCGCTGATCTACGCGGGCTCGCGCCAGTTGTTCGCCCTGTCCCGCGCGGGCTACCTGCCCCGCTTCCTGTCCCTGACCAGCAGCCGCAAGGCGCCCTACCTGGGCCTCATCGTCCCCGGCGCGATCGGCTTCGGCCTGGCGGCGGCCACCGGCGACGGCGCCCGCATGCTGAACGTGGCGGTGTTCGGCGCCACCATCTCGTACGCCCTGATGTCCCTCTCCCACATCGTCCTGCGCCGCCGCGAACCGAACCTCCCCCGCCCCTACCGCACCCCCGGCGGCATCCTCACCTCCTCGATCGCCCTCACCCTCGCCTGCGCGGCCCTGGTCGCCACGTTCCTCGTGGACGTCACGGCCGCGTTCATCGCCCTCGGCGTGTACGTCGTGGCGATCGCCTACTTCGGCCTCTACAGCCGCAAGCATCTGGTGGCACGGGCCCCGGAGGAGGAGTTCGCGGCGCTCGCGGAGGCGGAGGCGGAGCTGGAACGGAAGTAGCGTCGACCGTTTCCAGGACGACGGCAGGACGGCGCGTCGGCGCACCGACGCGACATCACAACGGCACATCGGCACATCGGCACGACGGCACACCGTACGGCGACACGGAGAACATGTTGAGCACGTTGCACAGCACGGATGCGGCTCGCAGGCCGCTGATCGGCATCAGCACCTACCTGGAGACGAAGGCGAGCTGGGGCGTCTGGGAGCTCCCGGCCGCCCTTTTGCCGGCCGGATACCCGCGCATGGTCCAGGCCGCGGGCGGCCTCGCGTCGATGGTGCCGCCCGACGAGCCGCGGTACGCCGCCGACGTCGTCGCCCGCCTCGACGGCGTCGTCATCGCGGGCGGCCCCGACGTGGACCCGTCCCACTACGGCGCGCCGCGCGAGGACCGCACGGGCCCGCCCGCGCGCGAACGGGACGCCTGGGAACTCGCCCTCATCCGGGCGGCGCTGGACTCCGGCACACCCCTGCTCGGCATCTGCCGGGGCATGCAGCTCCTCAACGTCGCCCTGGGCGGCACTCTGGTCCAGCACCTGGACGGCCATGTCGCGGCGCCCGGCGTCTTCAGCGCCCACACGGTGAAGCACGTCCCCGGCACGCGGTACGCCGAGCTCGTGCCCGACCCCACGACCGACGTCCCCACCTACCACCACCAGGCCGTGGACCGCCTGGGCACCGGCCTGATCCCCTCCGCCCACGCGGACGACGGCACCATCGAGGCCATCGAGCTGCCCTCGCCGGGCTGGGTGTTGGGGGTGCAGTGGCATCCAGAGGCGGGGGTGGATGTACGGGTGATGAGGGGGTTGGTGGAGGCGGCGACGCCCACGACCTGACGCAGTTCCCCACCCCCCGCCCCACTCCTGCTCCCCCTCGCGCCTGCAGCCCCCGCAGTTGCTCCCTCTCCTTTCCCGCACCCGCACCCGGCCTGCTTCCCACCCACCCCGCCCACCCAGGCCGCAGGCCGAGGGCGCGACGCGGCCGACAGGGGGCGCGGGCGGGCGTGGGGCGAAGCGCCCGCCCTGCGTCCAAGGGTGAACGGGTGGGCGGGTGGGAGAAAACCTGGGCGCAGGCCCAGGGGAAGACGCGGTCGGCCGGGGGCGCGGGCACGGCGAAGGCGAGACGCCGGCCCACGCAGAGGGCCTAGCCGACCGCCCGGGTCAAGCTCAAGAGCTCCCGCACCGGCCCAGCCGGAACATGCCCCACCGGCCACACGGCCCGAAGCTCCCGCCGCAACCGCGCCCCGTCCACGGGAATCCCGACGAGCCGCCGAGCGGCCAACTCCTCCCCCACGGCCAGCTCACTGAGCACCGCGGGCCCGGCCCCGCTGACGGCGGCGGACTTCACGGCGGTGGTCGAGGACAGTTCGAGCAGGGGCCGCGCGAGCCCACCGAGCGCGGCCTCCAGGACGGCCCGCGTGCCGGACCCCTCCTCCCGCAGGATCAACGGCGCGGCCGCAAGCTCCGCCGCCCCGATCGGCGCCCGCCGCCGCGCCCAGGCGTGCCCCGGCGCGACGACCACGACGAGCCGGTCGTGCGCGACGACGACCCCGTCGAGCCCGGCCGGCACCCCGATCCCCTCGACGAACCCGACGTCGGCCTCCCCGGCGAGCAGCCGCCCGGCGACCACGGCCGAGTTCCCGGCGAGCAGCGACACCGCCGTGTCCGGCCGCCGCGCGCGCAGCGCGATGAGCCAGCCGGGCAGCAGATACTCGGCGATGGTCATGCTCGCGGCGACCCGAAGGCGCGAGTCCCGCCGGTCCCGCAGCGCCTGCGCCCCCGCGTCGAAGGCCTCGGCCGCCTCGACGATCCGCCGCGCCCAGTCCGTGACGAGCGCGCCCGCCTCGGTGAGCCGGGACCCGCGGGGTGAGCGGTCCACGAGGGCGACGCCGAGCAGCCGTTCCATGGACCGGATCCGCCCGCTGGCGGCGGGCTGGGTGATGCCGAGTTCCCGAGCGGCCCTGCCGAGACTGCCGAGGCGCGCCACCGCCAGGAGCAGTTCGAGGGCGGCCAGGTCGGGCACTCGATGGGCCAGGGGCGCCGCACCCGTCGTACAAGAAGCACCGCCCGACGCGTCGGCGGCACCCGGCACACCGCCCGCACCGGCACCGGACCTCGTCGGCTTCCCGTCACCCTGCCCCTCGCCCGCACCCGAACCACTCATAAGTCCAGGTTATGCCCTCATAGCCAGGACATCTCTGGTGGGCCGGGCCGGACGGGCGCACCGTGGAGGCATGGTCACAGTCGCGCCCCTTCCCGCCTCGGCATCGCCCACCCCGGCCCACCCGGCCGCGGAGCCCCGTTCCGGCGCCGTCCGCCACCTCGGACCGAACTGGTACGCCTCCGTGATGGGCACCGCCATCATCGCCAACGCCGGGGCCACCCTGCCCGTGGACGTCCCGGGCCTGCGCTCGGCCGTGACCGCGATATGGGCCCTCTCGCTCGTGATGCTGGTGACGCTGCTCGGCGCGCGCGCCGTCCACCACGTGCGCCACCGCGACCAGGCCCGCGCCCACCTCGCCGACCCGGGCATGGCCCCGTTCTACGGCTGCCTGGCCATGGCGCTGCTCGCCGTGGGCGCGGGCGCGATGCTCGTCGGCTCCGACTGGATCGGCACCACGGCGGCGGTCGCCCTCGACACGGTCCTGTTCACCGCCGGTACGGCCATCGGCCTCGCCGCGGCCGTCACCATCCCGTACCTGATGGTGGTCCGCCACCGCGTGCAGCCCGACAGCGCGTCGCCCGTGTGGCTGCTGCCCGTCGTGGCGCCCATGGTGTCGGCGGCCGTCGGCCCGCTGCTCGTCCCGCACCTGCCCGCGGGGCAGGCCCAGCAGACCCTGCTCTACGGCTGTTTCGCGATGTTCGGCCTGAGCCTGCTCGCCACCCTGGTGATGCTGCCCCTGATCTTCGCCCGGCTGGTGCACGGCGGCCCGCTGCCGCTGGCGCTCACCCCCACGCTGTTCCTGGTCCTCGGCCCCCTCGGCCAGTCGACCACGGCCGCCAACAAGTTCGCCGACGTCGCCCGCGGCGTCCTGCCCGCCCCCTACGACCAGGGCTTCGCCGTCTTCGCCGTGCTGTTCGGGGTGCCCGTGATGGGCTTCGCGCTGATGTGGCTCGCGCTCGCGACCGCGCTGGTGCTGCGGGCCCGGCGGCGCGGCATGGGCTTCGCCATGACCTGGTGGGCCTTCACCTTCCCGGTCGGTACGTGTGTGACGGGCGCCGAGGGCCTGGGCGCGCACACCGGCCTCGCGGTGTACGACTGGCTCGCCGTGGCGCTGTTCGTGGTGCTCGTGTCGGCGTGGCTGGTGGCGCTGGTGCAGACGCTACGGGGCGTGGCCAGCGGCAAGCTGCTCGCGGCGCCGCGCTGAACTCCGGGCGGGGGCCGCGCCCGCAGCCCCCGCTACGAGAACGTCAGCGGCGGGCCGTCCGCAGCGCCTCCCCAAGCACGGCCGGGGCTTCGACCAGCGACGGCCCGTACCAAGTGAGATGGCGCCCGCTGAGCAGCGCGGCGGGCGTCCCCGGGAACGCCTCGGGACCGTCGTCCGGCGTGAAGCGGTACGGCTCGTCAGGCAGGACCACCAAGTCCAGCTCCGCGTCCCGCAGTTCGTCGAGGGGGACGCGTGGATAGCGCTCGGCGTGCCCCGCGTACGCGTTGTCGACGCCGAGGCGGGCCAGCAGGTCCCCGGCGAAGGTGTCCCGGCCGAGGACCATCCAGGGCCTGCGCCAGATCGGCACGGCGGCCCGCGGCCGCCCACCCTCCCGGGCCACTCCGTCGCGACTCGCCCCGGCCGACAGGCCCACACCCCGCCACGCGGCCTCCGCGTCCACCAGCCACCCCGGCCGCCGCCCGGCGCCGCACGCGGCAAGCACCCGCTCCAGCTCACGGAACGCCTGGTCGAGCCCCCGCACCTCGGTGACGAGGACCTCGACGCCCGCCGCCCGCAGCGCCGCGATGTCCGGCGCGCGGTTCTCCTCCTCGTTGGCGATCACGAGGTCGGGGGCGAGCGCCACGATCGCCGGGACGTCGGGGTTCTTGGTGCCGCCGATCCGGACGGCGTCGAGGTCCGCCGGGTGCGTGCACCAGTCGGTCGCGCCGACCAGGGCGCCCGGCGCGGTCACCGCGACCGCCTCGGTCAGCGACGGCACCAGGGACACCACCCGCACGGAGCGCATCGGTCAGCGCCGCTCGCCGTCCACGGCCTCGATGTGGTCGCCGACCGCGACGACGAGGACGCGGGCGTCGGCGGCCGTGGCCCGCCAGCGGTGCCGCACGCCGCCCGTCAGGTACAGGCTGTCGCCGGGGCCGAGGCGGTAGGCCCGCCCCTCGGCCTCGACCTCGACGGCGCCGCCGATGACGTACATCAGCTCGTCGTTGCGGTGCTGGAACTCGCGGCCCTCGTCGTGGTCGCCGACGTACTCGAAGACGTGCAGCTGGTGGTGGCCGCGGACCAGGTCCCGCACATGTGTCTCCGGGGTGCCGCCCGCGAGGCTCACGTCGTCGTCGGCGCGCACCACGTCGACCGTGCAGGCAGGGTCGGCGGCGGCGAGCAGTTCCACGGCGGTCGTGCCGAGGGCGTCGGCGACCCGCTCCAGGGAGCGCATGCTGGGCCGGGCCCGCTCGTTCTCGACCTGGCTGAGGAAGGGCACCGAAAGGCCGCTGCGTCCGGCGACGACGGCGAGAGTCAGCTCGAGGCGGCGCCGACGACGCCGTACGGCCGCGCCCACCCGGAGGGTCTCCTTGTGCTCGTCCATGGCCCCGGCTCCCTTCTGCCGCTCCCGGCCCCGCTGGCGCGCGCACCGGCCGTCCTGCCCTTGTCGTCACCCCGGCGGGGCGACGCTGTCACCCTGAAGGGTTTTCTGCACCCTACGCATGTTCGCCAAACGGTTTTACCCAGTTGGGCGCTTCGGGCGCCGGTTACGGCCGCCGCGGGCCCCCGCGCGCCCCGTACGGACCGTGTACGTCCGGTGACAGCGCACTCCAGTAGATCACCTGTCCGGATTCCCGCGGCACGGGACCCGCGCCCGGCGCCCGGCGCCCGGCCGCGGTCGTGCGCCGGCGCGTCCGCCGGAACGCCCCGAGGGGTGGGTCCCACCGTCCGGCGGGACCCACCCCTCGGTGGACGGTGCAGGCTGCGGCCTACTGCACGGCCGTCATCTTCTCCTCGAAGCCCGGGTTCTTCTTCAACCAGGCGTCGACGGCCTTGGGCTCGTTGTTCTTGCCCGCCTTGTTGATCTCGTTCTCCAGTCCTGCCAGCTGCTCCTCGCTCATCTTGAAGTTCTTGAGCCACTTCGTGAGCTGCGGGTACTGGTCGGGGAAGTCCTTGCTGGAGAGCGTGCGGATCGTGTTGCCCTTGCCGAAGCCGCCCTTGGGGTCCTTCAGCTTGGTGAGGCCGTACTCGCTGTAGGCCCAGTGCGGCGACCAGAGCAGAACCGCGATCGGCTCCTTCTTGGCGTACGCGGACTTCAGCTCGGAGAGCATCGCTGGGGTCGAGCCCGCGGCGATCTCGTACTCGTCCTCCAGGCCGTACCCGGGCAGGACCTTGTCCTTGAGCGCCTGCATCACGCCGGTGCCCGGCTCGATGCCGATGATCTTGCCGTTGAACTTGTCGCCCTTGCCCTTGAGGTCCTCCAGGGACTTCACGTCCTTGACGTAGGACGGGACGGCGACCTCCAGGGACGTCGGGCTGTACCAGGAGCCGAGGTCCTTGAGGCCCGCCTTGTTCTTGTCCCAGTACTGCTTCTGGGCCGTCGGCAGCCAGGCGTCGAGGTTGAGGTCGAGGTCGCCCTGCGCGAGACCCGTGTAGGCGGGGCCGACGTCGGCCGGGGTCAGCTCCATCTTGTAGCCGCGCTTCTCCAGAACGCGCTTCCACAGCTGGGTGACGGCGATGTTCTCGTCCCAGGCGAAGTACGCGGCCTTCAGCGGACGCTTGTTCTCGTCGCCCCCCGAGTTCTTCGGCAGCGGCGCGATCTTGTCGAGCACGCCCGGGTTCTTCTTCAGCCAGGTGCGCACGGCTTCCTGCTGCTTGCCCTTGCCCGCCTTGTTGATCTCGGCCTCAAGGCTGGTGAGCTGCTTCTCGCTCATCTTGAAGTTCTTGAGCCACTTGCCGACCTGGGGGTTCTCCTTCGAGAAGCCCTTGCGCGCCAGCGTGTGCACACCGTCGCCCTTGCCCCAGGCGCCCTTCGGGTCCTTGAGCTTCTTCAGCTTGAAGTCGCTGTACGCCCAGTGCGGCGACCACAGCGTGGTGACGATCGGCTCCTTCTTGGCGTACGCGGCCTTCAGCTCGGCGAGCATCGCGGGCGTCGAGCCGTCGACGACCTTGTACTCCTTCTTGAGGCCGTACGCGTCGAGGACCTTGTCCTTGAGCAGACCCATCATTCCGGCACTCGTCTCGATGCCGGTGATCTTCCCGTCGAAGGTGCCGGCCTTGCCCTTGAGGTCCTCGAGGGAGTTGATGTCCTTCATGTACGCGGGGACGGTCAGCTCCAGGGACGTGGGGCCGAACCAGGCGCCCAGGTCCTCCAGGTCCTTGCCGTACTTCTTCCAGTACGAGGCGTGCGTCGTCGGCAGCCAGGAGTCGGTCTGGAAGTCGATGTCGCCCTGCGCCAGGGAGGTGTACAGCGGGCCGGCCTCCAGCTGGCTGGTGGTCACCTTGAAGCCGCGCTGCTCCAGGGCCTCCTTCCAGAGGAAGGTGGAGGCGACGCCCTCGTCCCAGGGGATGTAGCCGATCTTGACTTCCTTGCCCTGGCCCACGTTCTTGGAGTCGGCCACGGTCTCGTCGTCGTTGTCGCCGAAGATGCCCATGCCGCCCGCGACGAGCGCGAGTGCGACCACGCCCGCCATCGCGACGACGGGCCGGGGGCGGTAGTTCCACACGTTGAGGCCCTGCGCGGCCCGCAGCTTGGCGAGCGCGCGGCGGCCGAGCGGGGAGACCTGGCCGCCCAGGCCGCTGGTGACGCGGTCCAGGTAGATGGCGAGGACCACGATGGAGATGCCCGCCTCCGCGCCGAGGCCGACGTCGAGCTGGCCGATGGCGGCGTTGACGTCGGCGCCGAGCCCCGGGGTGCCGACCATGCCGGTCAGGGCCGCCATGGAGAGGCCGAGCATGATGACCTGGTTGACACCGGCCATGATCGTCGGCAGCGCGAGCGGGAGCTGGACCCGGAAGAGGGTGTTGCGGGGCGTGGTACCGAACGCGTCGGCCGCCTCGACCAGGTCCTTGTCGACCTGGCGGATGCCGAGCTCCGTCATGCGCACGCCGGGGGCGAGCGCGAAGACGATCGTGGCGACGATGCCCGCGGGGGCGCCCATGCGGAAGAACAGCAGCGCCGGGATGAGGTAGATCATCGCGGGCAGCGTCTGCATCAGGTCTAGGACCGGCCTGACGATGCCGCTGACCGTCTTGGAGCGGGCCGCCCAGATGCCCACGGGCACGGCTATGACCAGCGCCACGAAGGTTGAGACGAGCACCAGGGACAGCGTCATCATCGCGTTGTCCCACAGCTCCAGGGACACGATGAACGCGAAGCCCGCGAAGGCGAGCACACCGCCGAGCAGGCCGCGCAGCCAGAACGCGATGACGGCGAGGATGCCCGCCATCAAGAGCGGCTCGGGCCCGGAGAGGACGTCGTAGACGCCGTCCCACATGTTCTGGAAGAGCGTCTTGATGAAGTCGAACAGCCAGTCCATATGGGTTCTGGACCATTCGACCGCGTCATTGACCCAGTCGCCGAAGGGAATCCTAGGCACCGCTGCTCACCTTGCCCACGCTCTTGCCGCCGTTGTCCTTGGCCTGCTCCACGGGAACGACCGCGTCCCGCGGCTCCGACGGGGCGGGTTCGCCGAGCACGGCGAGCAGCCGCGCCCGCGGTACGACGCCGACGAGCTTGTCCTCAGCGTCGACCACGGCGACCGCCACACCGCTGCTTGAGCAGGGCGTGAACAGCTCGATGATGGGCGTGTCCTCGGTGACCG
Source organism: Streptomyces sp. NPDC041205 (assembly GCF_055591765.1). Taxonomy (NCBI): domain Bacteria; kingdom Bacillati; phylum Actinomycetota; class Actinomycetes; order Kitasatosporales; family Streptomycetaceae; genus Streptomyces; species Streptomyces sp. NPDC041205. Next base: position 296,260 of record NZ_JBVIZH010000006.1, read on the forward strand.
TCGCGGGGGCGTCGGCCCGCACGAAGTCCTTGTCGGGGTCAGCCATGATCGCGCCCGCGGTGAGCACCCGGGAGCGGTCGACGTCCTGCGTGAACGAGGCCACGTAGTCGTTGGCCGGGGTGACGAGGATGTCCTCGGACGTGCCGATCTGGACGATGCGGCCGTCGCGCATGACGGCGATCTGGTCGCCCAGGCGCATGGCCTCGTTCAGGTCGTGGGTGATGAAGACGATGGTCTTCTTCAGCCGCTTCTGCAGCTCCAGGAGCTGGTCCTGCATGTCGCGGCGGATCAGCGGGTCGAGCGCGCTGAACGACTCGTCCATCAGGAGCAGGTCGGCGTCCGTGGCGAGCGCGCGGGCCAGGCCCACGCGCTGCTGCATACCGCCGGACAGCTCGTCGGGCCAGGACTTCTCCCAGCCCTTGAGCCCGGCGAGCTCAAGCGCCTCCAGGGCCCGCTTCTCGCGCTCGGCGCGCGGAAGACCCTGCACCTCAAGGCCGTACGCGGCGTTCTCGAGGACGCTGCGGTGCGGGAACAGGGCGAAGTGCTGGAAGACCATGCTGATCTTCTTCGAGCGCACCTCGCGCAGTTCGCGCGCGCTCAGCTTGGTCAGGTCCTGCCCGTCGAAGAGCACCTGCCCGGCCGTCGGCTCCGAAAGCCCGTTGAGCATGCGCAGCAACGTGGACTTGCCGGAACCGGAGAGACCCATGACAACGAAGATCTGGCCCGGTTCGACGGTGAAGGACGCGTCGATCACCGCGGCGGTGGTTCCCTCGGCGCGCAGTTCTTCACGGTCGGCTCCGTGGCGGAGTTTCTCCACCGCGCCATCGGGTCGTCTGCCGAACACCTTGTACAGGTGCTCGGCTTGCAGCCTGGACACATACACCTCTCGGGTTGAACCAAGACGGCCCGCCTCCCCCGCCGGCGGGCCGTGGAGCGACGCGGGTCTGCCCGCTTGCCCGTCAAGAAGTTGAAAACTCGACCGGGTTCGCTCCGCGTGCGCGCCTGCCCACGCTTACACGAGCCAAACCCAAGAGTGCCCCAGGTCACATTCCCCACTGTCCTTCGACTGCCCTTGTCAGTGCCGTGCGGCATGATGCGAGCGTGACTCAAGCAACGCGGCGGCTGATGCTGCTCGACACGGCGTCCTTGTACTTCCGGGCCTACTTCGGGGTCCCCGAGTCCGTGCGGGCGCCGGACGGCACTCCGGTGAACGCGGTGCGCGGCCTGCTCGAATTCATCACCCGCCTCGTCCAGGACCACCACCCCGACGACCTGGTCGCCTGCATGGACGCCGACTGGCGCCCGCACTGGCGCGTCGAGCTCATCCCCTCGTACAAGGCGCACCGCGTGGCCGAGGAGGCCCCCGCGGGCTCCCCGGACCCGGACGCCGAGGAGATCCCCGACACCCTCTCCCCCCAGGTCCCCGTCATCGAGGACGTCCTGGACGCCCTCGGCATCGCCCGCGTGGGCGTGGCGGCGTACGAGGCCGACGACGTGATCGGCACGTACGCGGCGCGGGCCACGGGCCCGGTCGACATCATCACGGGCGACCGCGACCTGTACCAGCTCGTGGACGACGCCCGCGGCATCCGCGTCCTCTACCCCTTGAAGGGAGTGGGCACCCTTCAGGTGACCGACGAGGCGTGGCTGCGCGAGAAGTACGGCGTGGACGGCCCCGGCTATGTGGATCTCGCCCTGCTGCGCGGCGACCCGAGCGACGGCCTGCCCGGGGTGCCCGGCATCGGCGAGAAGACCGCGGCCAAGCTGCTCGACGCCTTCGGCGACCTGGCCGGGATCATGGCGGCGGTCGACGACCCGCGGTCCAAGCTCACGCCGTCGCAGCGCAAGCGCCTGGACGAGTCCCGCGCCTATGTGGCCGTGGCCCCGAAGGTGGTCCGGGTCGCCGGTGACGTGCCGCTGCCGGAGGTAGACGTCGCGCTGCCGCGCGAGCCGCGCGATCCGGCCGCCCTGGAGGAGCTGGCGACCCGGTGGGGGCTCGGCGGGGCCGTGCACCGGCTTCTGTCGGTGCTGGCCCGGTGAGCGCTCCGCACTGCCCCGCCGGGTGCTCCCTGCTGCCCCGGCGGGTTCCCCATGCCTCCCCTGCGCCCTTTCCGTGCTTCCCCGACGAAATGCTAGGTTAGGTTTACCTAACCAATAGCGTTTCAGGGGAAGGCCCACCGCCATGGCAGAGCGACCCGCACGCAGGACTCCCAAGCCCCACATCGCGCAGGTCGTGCGCACCGAACAGCTGACACCACACATGCGGCGCGTGGTCGTCGGCGGTGAGGGCCTGGCGGAGTTCACGGCCGGGGACTGCACGGACCACTACGTGAAGCTGCTCTTCGCGCCCGCCGGCGTGACCTATCCGGAGCCTTTCGACATCCAGCGGATCCGCGAGGAACTTCCGCGCGAGCAGTGGCCGGTGACGCGTACGTACACGGTGCGCTGGTGGGACCCCAAGACCCGCGAGCTCGCCCTCGACTTCGTCATCCACGGCGACGAGGGCCTCGCCGGGCCGTGGGCACGCAGCGTCCAGCCGGGCGAGACGGTCCGCATGCTCGGCCCCGGCGGCGCGTACGCCCCCGACCCCACCGCCGACTGGCACCTGATCGCCGGTGACGAGAGCGCGCTGCCCGCCATCGCCGCCGCCCTGGAGGCCCTGCCCGAAGGCGCCGACGTGCGCGCGTTCGTGGAGGTCGCGGGCCCCGAGGAGGAGCAGCAGATCGACACGCACGCCCAGGTCGTCTGGCTGCACCGGGGCGGACGCCCCGTCGGCCAGGCCCTGGTCGAGGCGGTCCGCGCACTCGACTTCCCCGCCGGTGACGTGCAGGCCTTCGTGCACGGCGAGGCGGGCTTCGTGAAGGAGCTGCGCCGCCTCCTGCGCGTCGACCACCAGGTCCCGCGCGAGCGCCTCTCCGTCTCCGGCTACTGGCGCCTCGGCCACAACGAGGACGGCTGGCAGGCGTCGAAGCCGGAGTGGAACGCGCAGGTGGAGGCGGAGCAGGAGCAGACGGCGGCGTAGGGATTGCGCGGGCACGCGGCGCACGTTCGACCGGCACGCGGCGCACGTTCCCGGTACGTGATGCCGGTGCACGGTGCCAGTAGACGGAGCCGTTGCGCGACGCGCTGGTGAGGGCGGCCACTCCCGAAGCGGGGTGGCCGCCCTCAGGCATACCCCGCTGCGGGGTGGCGGCCTTCACGCATACCCCGCTGCGGGGTGGCCGCCCTCACACACCCCGCTTCGGGGTGCCCGCCCTCACACGCGCGGCACCACGCGCACGAGCCCCCGACCCGCCCTAAGCGCCGCCGTCACCCAGCCGCCGCCCCGCCCCGTCCCCCCTGATCCGCGCGTGCAGATGCATGTCGTGCCAGCCGTCCTCATGCAGCACCGCGCTCCGCTTGGTGCCCTCCAGGGCGAAGCCGGTCTTCAGGGCCACGCGACACGACGCCTCGTTGGCTGTGGCGTGGGTGAGTTCCAGGCGGTGCAGGCCGACCACGTTCAGGGCCCAGTCGGCGAGGGCGGTCACCGCGCGGGGCGCGACGCCGCGGCCGCGGGCGCGGGGCAGCGTCCAGTACGCCATCTCCGCCTGGCCGTCGGAGAAGATGATCTCGCGCAGGGCGACCCGGCCCGCCACCTCGTCGGTGTCCGCGTCCACGACCGCCCAGGTCGCGGTCCGCTCCTTCGGCCACGCCGCGCGCCAGCCCTCGATCCACTCGCGGGCCTCGTCCTCGGAGTCGGCCACGCGCGCGTGCCACTGCTGCAGCACCGGGTCCTGGAACGCCTCGTACACGGCGGGCGCGTCCTTGGGCGTCCAGGGGCGCAGCAGCAGGCCCCCGGCGGCGAGAAGGGTCGGTTGCTCCTGGCCCGCGAAGGTGCCGGGCTCCACCACGTTCGGGATCTTGTAAGGCATGCCGTCATCGTGCAGCGCGGCCGCCGCGCAGGACAGCGATTTCCCGGGCCGGGCGCGCGGCCGCCCGGGCGTCACCGCGCCCCGTACGCTTGCGCGGTGTGACCCGCAGACGCCGCACTCCGCCCGCTCCCCTGCCGCAGCGCGACGGCGTCGACCCCGTACGGGTCCGGCTGCCGGACGACATGGCGTGGACGACCGTACGGGACCATCTCGTCGACCGGCTCTCGGCGCCGCCCGGCGTGGTCGACGCGATGCTGCGCGAGGGCCGGGTCGTCGGCGCCGACGGCGGGCCGGTGGCTCCGGACGCGCCCTACGCCCCGGGCGTGTACCTGTGGTTCCACCGGGACCTGCCGGACGAGCCCCGGGTGCCGGACACCATCGACGTCGTGTACCGCGACGAGCACATCGTCGTCGCCGACAAGCCGCACTTCCTCGCCACCATGCCGCGCGGCGGCCACATCGCGGAGACCGCCCTCGCCCGGCTCCGCGCCCAGCTCGGCATCCCGGCGCTCGGCGCCGCCCACCGCCTGGACCGGCTCACCGCCGGGCTGCTCCTGTTCACGGTGCGCCCCGGGGAACGCGGCGCCTACCAGACCCTGTTCAGCGACCGCCGCGTGCACAAGGAGTACGAGGCCGTGGCCGCGTACGACCCCGCGGTGGCCCTGCCCCGCACCGTGCGCAGCCACCTCGTCAAGGAGCGGGGCGTCCTCGCGGCCTACGAGGTCCCCGGCGCCGAGCCGAACAGCGAGAGCCGTGTCGAACTCGTCGAGCACGACGGCCGCCTGGGGCGCTACCGGCTGCTCCCGCACACCGGCCGCACCCACCAGCTCCGCGTCCACATGAACGCCCTCGGCCTGCCCATCCTGGGCGACCCGCTCTACCCCGAGGTGCGCCCGCCGGTGGCGCCGGACGACTTCCGGCGCCCCCTGCAACTCCTCGCCCGCGTCCTGGAGTTCACCGACCCCGTGACGGGCGCCGCACGCCGCTTCGAGAGCGGGCGCTCCCTGGGAGCCTGGTCCGCGTACGACACGTGGGCCGGGCAGGCGCAGGACCGGTGAGCCGCGGGCTCAGTAGCCCCGCCACCACTCCAGGAAGCGGCGCCACGCGCCCTTGCGCCGGACCGGCGTGGCCGCAGGCTCCGCGGCCGGGGCGACAGGAGCGACCGGCTGCGGCGGGGCGGCCGGTGCTTCGGCCGGCCGCGGCGCCGGGGACGTCACCTCCCAGTGCTTGCGCGGCGTCGGCACGTGCGACATCGGCCGGGCCGTGACGTCCTGCGGCGGCCGCTTGCCGAACTGCACCGGCAACGCCACCAGATGCCGCGACAGGATCGACGAGCGCCAGCTCAGCTCCCGCTCGTCCACGGAGAGTTCGACGTCGGGCAGCCGCATGAGCAGCGCGTCCACGCCGGTGTCGGCGATGGCGCGCCCGATGTCCTGGCCGGGGCACTCGTGCGGCCCGCCGCTGAATGCGAGGTGGGAGCGGTTGCCCTGCATGTTCGCGGACAGGTCGGGGCGCACGACGGGGTCGACGTTGCCCGGCTGGATGCCGAGCAGCAGTCCGTCGCCCGCCCGGATCTGCTGGTCGCCGAGCTGGGTGTCCTGCTTGGCGAAGTAGCCGACCATGGCGCTGAACGGCGGCTCGTCCCACAGCGACTGCTCGACCGCCTCGGGCACGGTCATCTGGCCGCCGCTGAGCTGGGCGCGGAAGCGCGGGTCGGTGAGGACCATGCGCAGGACGTTCGCAATGAGGTTCGCCGTGGCCTCGTACGCCGCGATGAGCACCAGGCGCAGATGCGCGGCGACCTCGTCGTCGGTGAGCTGCGCGGGCTGGGCGATGAGGGCGCTGGTGAAGTCCTCCTCCGGCTGGGCGCGGCGGCGCACGACGTGCCGGGTGAGGGCCTCCATCACGTACTCGTTGCTGGCGATGGCTGTTTCGGTGCCCTTGATCATGTCGCGGGCGGCCTGCACCATGCGTTCGCTGTAGTCCTCGGGCATGCCGAGGACGTGCAGCATCACCATCATCGGCAGATGCTCGGCGAACTGGCTGACCAGGTCGGCCTTGCCGATCTCGCAGATGTCGTTGAGGAGTTTGTTGCTGTAGCGGTTGATGTGGCGGCGGATGCCGCGGTGGTCGAGGCCCGCCATGGCGCCGGTGACCGCCCCGCGCAGCCGCTGGTGCTCGGCGCCCTCGACGAAGGAGGCCATCGGCTGCCAGGTGAACACGGGCGCCAGCGGGTGGTCGGGGCCCGCCGTGCCGTCCCGGACCGCGCTCCACACACGGGAGTCACGGGTGTACTGGGACGGCGTGCGGACCATGTGCAGGTTCTCGCTGTGGCCGAGCACCGCCCAGACGCGGACGTCGTTGTGGATCAGCGCCGGGGCCACCGGGCCGTGTTCGGCGCGCAGCTTCTCGTAGACGCCCGCGAGGTCCTGGTCCGCCTCGGGACCGTACAGGCGGCGCAGTCCGTCGCGGCCGATGCCGGAGGACTGGTGGGCGGGGCAGCCGCGGGGCGGGTCGGCGGCGGGGTCGGCGCCGGGGTTCGACGCGGAGTAGGGGGAATGCCGGGAGGGAGTCGTCACGGTGGTGGCTCCGGGGTGGTGAAGGTTCCGGGGTGGTGGGGGTTCCGGGCGGATGACGGGTGGTGGGCTCAGGCCCTGGCCACGGCGAGGGAATGCAGATAGCGCATGAGCGTCATCAGCGTGTCCCTGCTGGAGACCCGGTGCCGGGCGTCGCAGTGCACGATCGGCACGCCCTGCTCCAGGTCGAGCGCCCTGCGCAGGGCGTCCATCGGGTGCCGTGGCGCGTCCGGGAAGTCGTTGACGGCGATGATGAACGGCACGCCCTTCTCCTCCAGGCGTCCGATCACGTCGAAGCTGACCTGCAGGCGACGGGTGTCGATCAGGACGACGGCGCCGAGCGCGCCTTCGAAGAGGCCGTTCCACAGGAACCAGAACCGCTCCTGGCCCGGGGTGCCGAACAGGTAGAGCACCAGCTCTTCGGAGATGCTGATCCGGCCGAAGTCCATCGCGACGGTCGTGGCGGTCTTGGTCTCGGAGCCGTAGTTGTCGTCGACGCCGATGCCGGCCTGCGTCATGGTCTCTTCTGTGGTCAGCGGACGGATCTCGCTGACCGAGCCCACCATCGTCGTCTTGCCGACTCCGAACCCGCCGACGATGACGACCTTCACGGCGGCCGTGGCCGTGGCGGGCAGGACGTCCTGCGCGCGGGGGCCGGTGATCGCGCCGGAGGTGAGCGTGTCAGAGCTTTTGAAGTCCATGCATCACCGCTTCGAGAAGGGAACGGTCGGGGAGCGCCGAGCGCACGATGGGAGCGCGCGCCAGCACTAAGTCCGCCGCGAGCATGTCCGTCAGGACCACGGTCACCACGCTGAACGGCAGGGCCATATAGGCCGACAACTCCGCGACGGACAACGGCGTCCGGCACAGCCGCACCACGGCGGACTGTTCGGGCTGTGCCGTCGGGGAGGGATCGCCCTTGGCGACGATCAGCGTGACCAGGTCGAGCGGTGCCCGTTCGGAGTCCTCGCCGGTGAGGATGTACAGCCGCTCGGGGTTCTCGGGGCTGCGGCGTTCACGTCGGACTGGCACCTCCGCCTGGAAACGGGCATCGGGTTCATCGCCTTGCGGGGGGTGTAGCGGATGAGTCATACGGCCTGCCCATCTCGCCGCGGCGGACTCGTGAGGTGCGCGCCGATCCGGACGACCAGGTCCCGCATGCGGTTGCCGATGAGTCCGGCGTCGACGGTCTCCTCGGCGAGCACGGCGAGGTAGGCCCCGGCGCCCGCGGCCATCATGTAGAAGTAGCCGCCGTTGACCTCGATGATGACCATCCGCATCTTGCCGTCGCTCTCCGGGATCTCGGTGGCCACGGCGGCGGCGAGGCTCTGCAGGCCCGCGCAGGCGGCCGCGAGCCGGTCGGCGGCGTCCGGGTCGCCGCCGTGGCGCGCGATGCGCAGCCCGTCGGCGGAGAGCACCACGATCTGCCGGGTGCCGTGGACGCCGTCGGCGAGTTCCTTGAGCATCCAGTCGAAGTTGGCCCGCTGCTGGATCACTTCCAGCCCCCCTCATCGGCGTTGTCGGTGCTGCCGTGGTCGTTCCGGTCGCGGACCTGTCGCTGGGCCGCCGGGTCGCCGGGGCGGTCGCCCGCGGTCGGGTCCTCGCCGTTGACGCCCTTCATGAAGGCCTCGATCCACAGACCGGGTTCCTTCTCCTCCTTCGGGGCGGGCGGTGGAGGAGGAGGCGGGGCGGCGGCCATGGCCGCCTCGGCGCGGCGCTGGGCCTCGGCCTCCTGCGCGTAGCGCTCACTGAGCGACATCTTGACGCGGCTCCTGCGCTGAGGAAGGCCGTTGGCCGTCCACTCGGTGACTTCTGGGACCTCCTCCTCCATGGACACCGAGAGCGGCATGGAGGGGTGGGGCACCGTGGTGACCTTGCGCGGCTTCTTGCGGCGGATGTCGCGGGCCTCTTCGATGATCGTGCCGTCGGCGTTCACACGCGGCACGGCGGAGGCGCCGATGCCGTGCGCGAGCCCCGGCGCGGCCCCGGTGGTGATCATCTCGCGCGGCACGATGAGGACGGCGCGCACGCCGCCGTACGCGGACTGCCTGAGCGACACCTGGAGGTTGTACATCTGCGAGAGCCGGCCGACGACCGCCATGCCGAGGCGTGGCGTCTCACCGAGGTCGTTCAGGTCCATGCCCTGCTGGGCCTTCTCCAGCATCCGCTCGGCCCGGGAGCGGGCCTCCTCGCTGAGGCTGACGCCGCCGTCCTCGATCTCCACGGCGATGCCCGTCTGCACCTCGACCGCGGTGACGTGCACCCGGGTCTGCGGCGGCGAGTAGCGCGTGGCGTTGTCGAGCAGTTCGGCGCAGGCGTGGATCAGCGGCTCCACCTTGGTGCCGTGGATGGCGACCTTGGCGATGGAGTGCAGGTCGACGCGCTGGTACTCCAGGATCCGGGACATGGCGCCGCGCAACACGCTGAACAGCGGTACGGGCTTGGGCCACTGGCGTCCCGGGCGGGCGCCGCCGAGCACGGTGATCGAGTCGGCGAGGCGGCCGATGAGGGCCGTGCCGTGGTCGATGCGCAGCAGGTCGTCGAAGACCTCGGGGTTGCGCCCGTGGAACTCCTCCATGTCGCGCAGTTCCGCGGCCTGCTGGTGGACGATGGACTGCACGCGGCGCGCGATGTTGACGAAGGCGCGCTGTGAGTTCTCCCGCATGGCCTCCTCGCGGTCGAGGATGTCCAGGATGGAGCGCAGCAGGATGCGCTGGGCCTGCGGCAGCCGGCGGTTGGTCTCGTCGCCGTCGATGACGTGGCGGATGACCTCCGAGGGCGCCTCGCCCTGCCGGACCCGGTAGAGGGTCTCCGGCAGCAGGTCGCGGCCCAGCCGGACGGTGTCCTCGTCGTGGGTCTCGATGCGGCGCTGGAGGTGGGCGGTCTGCTTCGCGTGGCTCCGGTGCAGGTCCCGGATGACGCGGCCGCGGCGCGCGGCCTCGGCGCCGACGGCGACGACCACGAGCGTGGCGACGGCACCGCACAAGCCGACCGCGATCCTGGCCGGTTCGGTCACCGCGGCGACGGCGGCTCCCGTCGCCGCCGCCATGACCATGGCGGGCAGCAACAGCACGCGTGCGTAAGGGACTTCTCGGCCACCGGGAGGCGATTGAACACTCACCATGTATGCCCTCTGAACACTCGTCTTGGGGGAGGAAGTTGGGGATCGGTACGGGGGTGACTCTGGTAACGCGTGTGGTGCATGTGATCGATGTGGGGGTATGGGGGTGTGATGCGTTGCGCGTCTTCCGCTGGGTTCAGCCCCGCGCGAGAAAACGAATTTTCGAATATCTGGGAACAAGCGCGCGAATCCGTCGCAACTCGTTCAACTCGCCGCGCTTCGGGCGAGCTTAGTCCGCTCGCATCACGCTGGAGTCATATTCGACAACCCTCTGCGAGCGCCCGCCGACAGGCATACACTCAGCCCCATTTGCACGCATGGCGACCGCAACGCCGCATGCAGTGACGATCCGGAGGCGCGGCCGTGAACGGCACCGGCGGAGGCACGAAGAAGGCCCCCGCCGGTTTCACCCGGCAGGGGCCGCACCAGAGCTGATGTGCGTCAGCCGGTGTACGTCAGCCGACGGAGCTGTACGCCACCACACCGCGCAGCAACTGCTCCACCGCCTTGCGCGCGTTCTTCCCGACCGTGCTGTCCTCGCGCGGCGCCGCCGCCGAGATCTGCCCGAGCACATCGATGACCTGCTTGCACCAGCGCACGAAGTCACCGGCCGGCATCTCCGCCTCGCGCAGCACCTCGTCGAGGCCCTTGCCGCTCGCCCACATGTACGCCGCCCAGGCGAAGCCGAGGTCGGGCTCGCGCTGCCCCACGCCCTCCGCCTGGCTGATCTTGAACTCCTCCTCCAGGGCGTCGAGCCGGCCCCAGATGCGCACCATCTCGCCGAGCGCGGCCTTGGCCCCGCCGGAGGGCAGCTTGGGCGCCAGCGCGTCGTCGCCGACCCGGGCCTCGTACACCAACGCCGAGACGCACGCGGCCAGTTCGGCGGGGCCGAGGCCCTCCCAGACCCGGGCGCGCAGGCATTCGCTGGCCAGCAGGTCCAGTTCGCCGTACAGCCGGGCGAGGCGCTTGCCGTGTTCGGTGACCTCGTCGCCGCGCAGATAGTCCAGCTCGGTGAGCAGGGCGACGATGCGGTCGAAGGTGCGGGCGATGGTGTTGGTCCGGCCCTCGATGCGCCGCTCCAGCTGCTGGGTGTCGCGCCGCAGGCGGTAGTACCGCTCGGCCCAGCGGGCGTGGTCCTCGCGCTCGTCGCAGCCGTGGCACGGGTGCGCGCGCAGTTCGGCGCGCAGCCGGGAGATCTCGCGGTCGTCGGCGGCGGCCGCGCGGCCCTTGCGATGGCGCTCGGGCACCAGGTGCCCGGCCTTGGTGCGCAGCGCGGAGGCGAGGTCGCGGCGCGACTGCGGGGAGCGCGCGTTGAACGACTTCGGGATGCGCATCCGCTCCACGGCCTCGACGGGCACCGGGAAGTCCATCGACGCGAGCCGCTTGACCTGCCGCTCGGCGGTGAGCACCAGCGGGCGCGGCCCGTCCTGGTGCTCGAAGCCGCGGTGTCCGTTGGCCCGGCCCGCGGGCAGCCCCGGGTCGAGCACGAGCGCGAGGCCCGCGTACTTCCCGGTCGGCACATGGATCACGTCGCCCGGCTTGAGCTTCTCCAGGGCGGCCGCGGCGGCGGCCCTGCGCTGGTTGGCGCCCTGCTTGGCCAGTTCGTTCTCGCGGTCCTTGAGCTCGCGGCGCAGTCGCGCGTACTCCTCGAAGTCCCCGAGGTGGCAGGTCATCGAGGCGTGATAGCCCTCGAGCCCCTCTTCGTTCTTCTGCACCTGCCGGGAGATCCCGACGACCGACTTGTCGGCCTGGAACTGCGCGAAGGACGTCTCGAGGAGCTCACGCGAGCGGTGCCGCCCGAACTGCTCCACCAGGTTCACCGCCATGTTGTACGACGGCTTGAAGCTGGAGCGCAGCGGATAGGTGCGGGTGCCCGCGAGGCCCGCCAGGTGCTCGGGGCTCATGGCGCGCTGCCACAGCACGACCGCGTGGCCCTCGACGTCGATGCCGCGGCGGCCCGCGCGGCCGGTCAGCTGGGTGTACTCGCCCGGGGTGATGTCGGCGTGCTGTTCGCCGTTCCACTTCACGAGCTTTTCCAGGACCACGCTGCGCGCGGGCATGTTGATGCCGAGCGCGAGGGTCTCGGTGGCGAACACGGCCTTCACCAGGCCGCGTACGAACAGCTCCTCCACGACCTCCTTGAAGGTCGGGAGCATGCCCGCGTGGTGGGCGGCGATGCCGCGCTCCAGGCCCTCCAGCCATTCGTAGTAGCCAAGGACGTGCAGGTCCTCGTTCGGGATGGACTCGGTGCGCTCCTCGACGAGTTCACGCACCCGCAGCCGCGCGTCGTCGTCGTTCAGCCGCAGTCCCGCGTACAGACACTGCTGCACGGCGGCCTCGCAGCCCGCGCGGCTGAAGATGAACGTGATGGCGGGAAGCAGGTCTTCGGCGTCCAGGCGCTCGATGACCTCGGGACGGGCCGGTGTCCAGATCCGCGACCGCGATCTGCGCTCCCGCTCGCGGTCGGCCTCGCGGATCATCTTGCCCTTGCGGCGATCACGCGGGTTGTACGACCGGCTGGCCTCCAGGCGGGCCATCCGGGTCAGGTCCGGGTTGACCGCCTTGCGCTGGCCCTCGCCCTCCTCGAAGAGGTCGTACATCCGGCGGCCCGCGAGCACGTGCTGGAACAGCGGCACGGGGCGGTGCTCGGAAACGATCACTTCGGTGTCACCGCGGACCGTGTCGAGCCAGTCCCCGAACTCCTCCGCGTTCGACACCGTGGCCGAGAGCGACACCAGCGTGACCGACTCCGGGAGGTGAATGATCACTTCCTCCCAGACGGCGCCGCGGAAGCGGTCGGAGAGGTAGTGCACCTCGTCCATCACCACATACCCGAGGCCGCGCAGCGACTGGGAGCCCGCGTACAGCATGTTCCGCAGGACCTCGGTGGTCATCACGACCACCGGTGCCTCGGAGTTGACGCTGTTGTCGCCCGTGAGCAGGCCCACCCGGTCGGCGCCGTACCGCTTGGCGAGGTCCGCGTACTTCTGGTTGGAGAGCGCCTTGATCGGCGTGGTGTAGAAACACTTCTTGCCCTGCTGGAGGGCGAGGTGCACGGCGAACTCGCCGACGATCGTCTTGCCCGAGCCCGTGGGGGCGGCCACGAGCACACCCTTGCCGGCCTCGAGCGCCTGGCACGCCTCGATCTGGAAGGGGTCGAGGCCGAATTCGTACATCTCGCGGAAGGACGCGAGTGCGGTGGCCTGCTCGGCGGCACGCTGACGCGCCGCCGCATACCGCTCGGCCGGTGAGAGGTCCTCTGTCATCGTGCTTTCGAGCCTACCGGCCACCACTGACAACGGACGATCAATATCGGGACCGGGGCGAATCCACAGGTGGCGGGCGTAGGGCGGGTGGAGCGCGGGCGCCCGGCCCGGCTCACGGACCGAGGACGCGCACCGCCCCCGGCACACAGGTGGCGGTCAGCGGCAGCTCGCCGAGGCGCTCCCCGTCCGCGTACCCGGTGGTGCCCGCCGCCTCGATCCGCACCCGCGCGGCCCGGTGCACGGTGACCTTCGGATGGTCCAGGTGCGTGCCCTTGTAGACCCGCGGAAAGACCTTCAGGAGCGTGCCGCGGCCGCAGTCGCCGACGATGGTGACGTCGAAGAGCCCGTCGCTCATGTCGGCCCCGGCGCAGATCCGCATGCCACCGCCGTACGACGTGCCGTTGCCGATCGCCACGAGCGTCGCGTCGACCTCGTGCACGTCGCCGTCGTCCAGCGTCACGCGGTACGGAACGGGCTTGAACGCGGCCAGTTCGGCGAGCATCGCGAGGTCGTACTTGAACCGTCCGGTGGGCCAGCGCATGCGGTTGCCGCGGTCGTTGACCCGCGAGTCGAACCCGGAGGCGAGCACCGTCCCGAACCAGGTCGCGCCGACCCGCCCGAGGTCGATGTCCCGGATCCGCTCCTCCTTCAGGGCCGCGGCGACGAGGGCACCCGCGGCGGCGGGTTCCCGCACGGGCAGCCCGAGGGCGCGCGCGAAGTCGTTGCCGGTGCCCACGGCGATCACCCCGAGCGGGGTGCGGGTCCCGGCGACGGCCTGGAGGGCGAGGCTCGCCATGCCGTCGCCGCCGACGGCTATCAGGGCCCCCGTGCCCCCGTCGACGGCGGTCCTGGCCCGGCGCAGCGCGTCCCCGGCGTCCTCACCGATGACGGTCCGTACGGAGAATCCGGCGGCGCGCAGGGCGGCGGCGGCCGGCTGCGCGGCGTGCGCGCCCCGGCCGCGGCCCGCGGTGGGATTGACGAAGAGGGTGATCTCGCTGGTCACGGGCGGACCCTACACAGCGGTCCGCCGCCGCAACCAGTCGTGGGGCTCAGCGCCCCTGGGCCCGTGTGGCTTCGCCCTGCCTGTCAGGTGACGTCGTCGTAGCCGTTGTACCGGGAGGCGCGGCCGTCGGCGCCGCTGCTGTCGGCCTGCTCGGGGAGCGCCTTGGCGGCGGGGACGGGTTCGTTCCCGTTGATCGGTTCGGGGGTGAGATCGAGGTCGGAGGCCTCGTCGTCGTCGAGCTCCGCGTCCGGGTCGGCGCGTCGGCGGCGTTTGTCGTTGAGGACGGAGAAGCCGACGGCGAGGAAGTACAGGACCACGATGGGGCCGGCGAGCGCGAGCATGCCGACGGGGTCGGTCGTGGGGGTCGCCACCGCACCGAAGACGAAGACGCCCATGACGACACCGCGCCACCAGCCGAGCATGCGGCGCCCGGTGACCATGCCGGTCATGTTCAGCATGACGAGCAGCAGCGGCAGCTCGAAGGAAGCGCCGAAGACCAGGACCATCCTGACGCTGAAGTCGAGGATCTTGTCCATCGGCAGGATGTTCTCGGAGCCCTCGGGCGTGATGCCGAGGAGCACCCGGATGCTGACGGGCATGATCACGTACGCGAGCCAGGCGCCGCCGAAGAACAGCGGCACGGCCGCGGACACGAAGGCGTAGGTGTACTTGCGCTCGCTCTTGTGCAGTCCGGGCGCGACGAAGGCCCAGAGCTGATAGAGCCAGATCGGGCTGGCTCCGATGATGCCTGCCATGAGGGACACCTTCACCGTCGTGGTGAAGGGCGAGAGGAGATCCGTGTACGCGACGGTGGCGCACTCACCGCCGGTCGTCGACATGCCCTCCTTGCAGCGGGGCACGGGGTCGGCGAGGAACTCCATGAGTTGCTCGCTGTAGAACGCGGCGACGATCGCGACGATCGTGATCGCCAGCATCCCCTTCGCGAGCCGGTTGCGGAGCTCGCGCAGATGGTCCGCGAGAGGCATCCGCCCCTCGGGGTCCCTCTCCTTCTTGCGGGCAGACTTGAGCAACCCACGTCCTCATCTCGTGCGGCAGGCCGGCGGTGGCAGCCGGCCTTGGATCAGCGCTGCGTCGTGTGGTCGGTCGGCTCGGCGACCGGACGGGAGCTGGTCACGTCGCCCGGGGCCGCCTGGATGGTGCGGGGCTGCTGCTGCGGGGCGCTCTGGTCGGCGGGCGCGGGCGGGTCGGCCGGGGCCTTCTCGTCCTGCTTGCCGTCCGACTTCATGGCCTTGGCCTCGCTCTTGAGGATGCGCGCCGACTTGCCGAGGGACCGGGCCATGTCCGGGAGCTTCTTCGCACCGAAGAGCAGGACCAGGATGACGAGGATCAGGATGATCTCGGTGGGGCCGAGCCTACCCATAGCTGTCTACCTTCTTCACCGAGGCGTCAGATTTCGGGACCGGGTGTCGGACAGTCGTCCGACCACCGGGCTTGGCAGCGATCGTAACCCCCTGGAGTAAACGCAGGGCAATCCCCGTGCATACTCCCAGTTGCGGCCCGCGCCTCACATTTCGGGCCACTTCAGCAGCGTACCTGCCGGGTATGGGGAGTTGACAGGCCGCACCGGGCCACGCTCCGACGACCGGCCGGAGCGAGCGCTCAGGGGAGGTCCCGGCCCGCGTGGGCCACGCCGGTCGCGGCCTTCTCCAGATCCTCGGCGGCGCGGTTGATCCGCCGCGTGGTCTCCGACACCTGGCGGCCGAGCCGCTGCGCCTCGATGAAGACCTTGATCGCGAACACACTCAGGACGGCGAGGCCGCAGAACCCCGTACCCACCGCCAGCATCGCCCAGAACATGTGCCGAGCCTAGACGGTCGAGTGCAGCCGCAGCGTCCGCACCCCGCCCCCGGTGAGCAGCTCGACGATGCGCTCCCCTGCGGGCTTGCGCACGGCGGTGCCGCACTCGGGGCACGTGAAGGAGTAGAAGGTCGTACGGCGGCTGGCGCCGATGGCCAACCGCAGGGCCCCCGCGGACAGTTCGAAGCGGGCGCGGCAGTCCGGGCAGGCGGCCTTGAAGAGAACCGCGGCCACCGACTGGGGCGAAAGGGGCATCAGCGACATATTGCGCAACTCTCCTCGGTTCCGTTCTCCACGCCGGGCACGGTCACGCTCCCGCGACGTCGGCCCCGCCCACGCGCTCGCGCTCTCCCACGAGGCCCTCGGTCCCACCGGTCTCCCCTTCATAGGCCGCGAGCGCCTCCTGGGCCGCGCGGCGGGCGCTGTCCGTCAGGTCCTGCGGCGAGACGATGCGACCGTCCCGGCCGAGGCGCAGGGCGAGGCGGCGCAGCGAGGCGGGGTCGGGGGTGCGCAAGGTGATGCGCAGGCCGCCGTCGGGCAGTTCCTCCGCGCTGTCGTGCGGGTAGTACTCGGCGACCCAGCGGCCGCCGGGGCCGACCTCCACCACGACCTCGGGGTCCTCGGCGGCGGGCTGCACCAGGCCGGCGGAGAGGTCCCGCAGCTCGACCTCGGGCGGCGCGGACGGCTCGTCCAGGACCTTGATCTCGGCGACTCGGTCGAGCCGGAAGGTGCGGCGCGCCTCGGAACGGCGGCACCACGCCTCCACATAGGTGTGGCCGACGCTGACGAGTCGGATCGGGTCGATCTCGCGCTCGCTGAGCCGGTCGCGGGCCGGGGAGTAGTAGCGGATCCAGAGTCTGCGCCGCTCGGAGATGGCGCGGTCCACGTCGGCGAAGACGCCGCCCTCGGACTCGAAGGTGACCGAGAGCCGTGAGCTGGCCCCGGCCGCCTCGCCCGCGGCCTCCTCCAGCTTCGCCGTGGCGCGAAGCAGCGCGAGCCGGTCGCCCTCGCGCAGGCCGGGCAGCGTGGCGACCGCGCGGGCGGCCACGAGCAGCGCCGTGGCCTCGTCGGCGGCGAGCCGCAGCGGCTCTGCCGTGTCCGCGCCGAGGGCGCCCGGGTTGCGCCACCAGATGCGGTCGCCGTCGGTGTCGATGTCGAGCAGGTCCCCGCCGCGGAAGCTGGTCCCGCACAGCGGAAGCACGTCCAGGTCGGAGATCAGCTCGTCGGGGGTGATGCCGAAGGCGCGGGCGACGTCGGCGACGCGGGCGCCGGGGCGCTCGCGCAGATAGGTCACCAGGGACAGCATCCGCCTGGTCTGGTCGATGGCGTTCGTGGCCATTGCTCGCTTTCGTTCCCCTCAGCCCTTGGCCACGGCGCGCAGCCGGTCCACGACGTCCGCCCGCAGCTCGGCGGGTTCGAGGACCACCACGTCGGGTCCGAACTCCACCAGCCAGGCGTCGAGCCCGTGCCCGTACGGAATCTCCAACTCGTCCCAGCCCTCGCCGAGTTCCCGGGCGGCGACGGCCTTGGCGCGCAGCGGGTAGCCGGCGCCCTTGCGCAGCCGGATCAGCGCGGTGCCGTCCGCCCGCTCCCCCGCCCAGCTCGCCACGGTCTCCCGCACGGTCACCACGTCGGGCACCTCGGCGCGGAACTTCCCGGCGCGCGAGCGGACCTTGCCGGTGATGCGGGAGAGCCGGAACACGCGCTCGGCCTCCCGGTCACGGTCCCAGCCCGCCAGGTACCAGTGGCCGCGCCAGCATTCGAGGGCCCAGGGCTCGACCTGGCGCTGCTCGGGGCGCGCGGCGGTGGCCTTGCGGTAGTCGAACACGACGGGGCGCCGGTCGCGGCAGGCCAGCATCAGCGGCTCGAAGGCCGCCTCGTGCACGGGAATGTGCGGCTCCAGGGCGCCGTGCGACTCGTACGGGTCCACGTCCTCGGGCAGGCCCGCGGCGCGCAGCTTCTGCAGTGCGCCGCTCGCCGCGCCCGCGAGCCGGGCCTGCTGCCAGACCTTCGCGGCGAGGCCGAGGGCGGCGGCCTCCTCGGCGTCGAGCGTGATGGGCGGCAGCCGGTTGCTGTCGCGGCGGGCGAGATAGCCGACCTCGCCGTCCAGGTTCTCCACCGTCTCGATGACCAGGCCGAGTTCGCGGAGGTCGTCCTTGTCGCGCTCGAACATGCGGTTGAAGGAGTCCTCGGACCCGGCGGACGGCCCGGAGAGCGCGCTCCGGCCCGGTCCGAAGGCCGCGCCCGGCCCCGGCCCGAAGGCCTCGACGTAGGCCTCGATGGACTCCCGCAGCTCACGCTTGCTGAGCGGACGCCTCGTCCCGAGCAGACACAGCGCCAGATTCATCAGCCGCTCGGCCTTGGCAATGGCCATCGACGCCCTTTCTCTCTCCCGGTCGACGACCGTACCGCCCCGGGGTGTGGTGGCAAAAGCCGAGGGCCCCTGCCGGGGTTGGCAGGGGCCCTCGACGGACACTTCCGGTCGGACGTGGACACGTCCGGGAGCGGCTCAGGGGTGGCTCAGACGGAGACCAGGTCGCAGACGAAGATCAGCGTCTCGCCCGGGGCGATGCGGCCGCCGCCGGCGCCGCGGTCGCCGTACGCCAGGTGCGCCGGGATGGTCAGCTCGCGACGGCCGCCGACCTTCATGCCCTGCACGCCCTGGTCCCAGCCGGCGATGACCTGTCCGGCGCCGAGCTGGAACTCCAGCGGGTTGCCGCGGTTCCAGGAGGCGTCGAACTCCTCACCGGTGGAGAAGGACACGCCCACGTAGTGGACCTTGACGAAGTCGCCCGCCTTGGCCTCGGCGCCGTCGCCCTCCCAGATGTCCTTGATCTGCAGCTCGGCGGGGGGCTCACCGACGGGGAAGTCGACCTCGGGCTTGTCGATGCTCACGAAAAACTCCTGCTCATGTGCGTTATGGGCAACCGGGACAGTCTGCCATCCGTCCCAGGGGTGATCACATCTTGGCGAGGATGTCCACGGAGAAGACCAGCGTGGAGTCCTTCTTGATGGAGCTGCCCTGCGGCGGCTTGTCGCCGTAGCCCTCCTTGGGGGGCACGACCACCAGGACGCGGCTGCCGACCTTCTTGCCCTTCAGGCCCTCACGCCAGCCGGGGATGACCTGCGCGAGCGAGAACTGCGCGAGCTGACCGCTCTTGTACGAGGAGTCGAACTGCTTGCCGTCCGCCCACAGCACGCCCTTGTACTGGCACAGGAGCGTGTCGCTCTCCTTGACCTCGTCGCCGTCGCCCTCGATGACATAGGCCGATGCGACCTTCTTCGGGGCGGCCGTCTTCGGTACGTCGATGGAGGGGGCCTTGCCGTCGGTGTTCGTCCCGACCTTCGGCAGGTCCTTGTTGTCCTGGGCGACTTCCTTGCCCTTGGCGGAGCTCTTCGTGCTGAACGTGTTCACGATGTCGACGACGAACACCAGGGTGTCCGTGCCCTTGATGCCCGCCTGCTTGTTGCCCTGCTTGCCGTACCCCAGCTCCGGGGGGATGGCGAGCTCGACGCGGCTGTCGATCTTCTTGCCGACCAGGGCCTGGTCCCAGCCCGGGATGACCTGGCCGACACCGATCGGGAAGATCGTCGGGGCCTTGCGGTCGTAGGAGTTGTCGAAGACCTTGGCCGTGTCCCAGATCTGGCCCAGGTAGTGAGCCTGGAGGTAGTCGCCCTTGGCGACCGTGGCGCCCTTGCCCGCGATGAGCGTCTTCACCGCGAGGTCGGACGACGGCTTGCCGGAGCCCTTGGCGATGGTGGGCTTCTCGCCGAACTTCGTGCCCTTGCTCACGGCGGGCACGGGGCCGTCGACGATCTTCGCCTTCGGCGGCGTGGAATTCGACGGGGACGGGCTGTCCTTGGACTTGGCCTTGTCGGACTTGTCGTCGTCGCCGCATCCGGCCAGGGTCAGCAGGCCGGCCGGAACGGCCAGGAGAAGTGAGCGTCGGCGCACGGTGGGGGCCTCGTATCAATCGATCTTGTGGGTTGGCGTGCGCGCAACTCTACGCAGTGAGAAGGGCGCCGTACGAGGAACGTACGGCGCCCCGCGTTGCGTTCCCACAACACCCTGGCGTCTCGTGGGCCACAATCCGGCCACCCACCGACCGCGGGCCTGTCACCCGGCGGTCATGCCCGGCTCACATTCCGGCGATCAGCTTCTCCACCCGGTCGTCGACGGAACGGAACGGGTCCTTGCACAACACGGTGCGCTGCGCCTGGTCGTTGAGCTTGAGGTGCACCCAGTCCACCGTGAAGTCCCTGCGCTGCTCCTGGGCACGGCGGATGAAGTCGCCGCGCAGCCGCGCCCGGGTGGTCTGCGGCGGCACCGACTTGCCCTCGAAGATCTTCAAGTCGTTGCAGATCCGGGCGGCTTGGCCCTTCCGCTCCAGGAGGTAGTACAGGCCCCGGCGGCGGTGGATGTCGTGGTAGGCGAGGTCTATCTGCGCGACCCTCGGGTGCGACATCGTCATGTTGTTCTTGGCGCGGTACCGCTCGATGAGCTTGTACTTCATCACCCAGTCGATCTCGGTGGCGATGCGGTCCAGGTCCTCGCTCTCGATCGAGTCGAGCGTGCGGCCCCAGAGCTCGAGGACCTGCTCGACCGTGCCGGTGCGGATGCCGCGGCGCTCGACGAAGTCGACCGCCTTCTCGTAGTACTCGCGCTGCACCTCCAGAGCGGAGGCCTCCCGGCCGCTGGCCAGGCGGACCTTGCGGCGGCCCGTGATGTCGTGGCTGACCTCACGGATGGCCCGGATCGGGTTCTCCAGCGTCAGATCCCGCATCACCGTGCCCGCTTCGATCATCCGGAGCACGAGATCGGTCGCGCCGACCTTCAGGAGCATGGTCGTCTCGGACATGTTCGAGTCGCCGACGATCACATGCAGTCGGCGGTAGCGCTCGGCGTCCGCGTGCGGCTCGTCACGCGTATTGATGATCGGCCGCGAGCGTGTCGTCGCCGACGACACACCCTCCCAGATGTGCTCCGCGCGCTGGCTCACGCAGTACACCGCGCCGCGCGGGGTCTGCAGCACCTTGCCCGCGCCGCACAGCAACTGCCGGGTGACGAGGAACGGAATCAGGATGTCCGCGAGACGCGAGAACTCCCCGTGCCGTGCCACGAGATAGTTCTCATGACAACCATAGGAGTTTCCCGCCGAGTCGGTGTTGTTCTTGAAGAGATAGACGTCGCCCGCGATTCCCTCCTCGTGCAGGCGGCGTTCGGCGTCGACGAGCAGGCCTTCCAGAATGCGCTCGCCTGCCTTGTCGTGGGTGACCAGCTCGGTCACGTTGTCACACTCGGGTGTGGCGTATTCCGGGTGTGAACCCACGTCGAGATACAGGCGGGCGCCGTTCCGCAGAAAGACGTTGCTGCTGCGGCCCCATGACACAACACGGCGGAAGAGGTAGCGCGCCACTTCGTCAGGCGACAGACGGCGCTGTCCCCTGAACGTGCACGTGACGCCGTACTCGTTCTCCAGCCCGAAAATGCGGCGGTCCATGACTGAACATTACGCCCGATGCCCCGCACTGAAACCGGGTTCGGCGGCACCGTTTCGATCATTTTCCGATGAACCCGCAACCACCGGGCCCACACCTGCGGATGCGAACGCCCGCCCTGTGCACACGAGCACCAGCAGTGCCGCCCCACCCGCGAGTCCCGGAACGGCGAACCCCCACCGTGTCCCTGCCCACTCGACCACGGGACCGCCCGCCGCGGTGCCGACCGACGTGCCCACCGTGAACGTCGTCACCAGCCACGAGAACGCCTCCGTGACCGTGCCCCGGGGCGCGTGCCGGTCCACGACGATGAACGCGCACGCGAGCGCCGGCGCGAGGAACACCCCGGCGAGCGCGGTCAGCGCCACCATCCCCGCCGCGCCCGGCACCAGGACCAACGGCACGTAGCAGACCGCGAGCAGCGCCACGAGCAGCACCAGGCGCCGCTCCGGCGCGCCGCTCCACTGCCGCGCCCCGTAGACCGCCCCGCCCGCGAGCGCACCGAGGCCGAGGCCCGCCATCATCCAGCCGTACACCGCGTCCCCGCCATGCCCGTCCGCGTACGACACCCCCGCCACCGTGATCGCGCCGAGCGCCGTGCCGACGAACAGGAACGCGCCGAGGAGCGCGAGCAGTCCCGGGGAGCGCAGCGCGCCGAGCCAGTGCGCCTCACGCGGCGCCGACCGCCACGCGCGCGAAGGGCGCGACACCACCACCGACAGCGCGCCGAGCACACCGATCACGTTCACGACGAGCAGCGCGGCGCTCGCCGACCACAGCGACACGAGCCCGGTCACCAGGAGCGGCCCGACGGTGAACATGACCTCCTGTGCCACGGCGTCCATCGCGTACGCCGTGTGGACCTGCCCCTCCTTGTGCAGCACGTCCGGCCACAGCGCCCGCAGGCCGCCCTCCAGCGGCGGCGTGAACAGTCCGGCGACCACCATCGCGGTGTACGCGGCGACCAGCATGTCGGGGCCGGTGAACGCGAAGGCCGCCATGCCGAGGCCCGAGACGACGGCCGCCGGCAGCATCACGCGCGGCTGGCCGTGGAGGTCCACCAGGCGCCCGAGCAGCGGCTGCCCCACCGCCGTCGCCACTCCGTAGACCGCGGCCAGCGCGCCGGCCAGGCTGTACGAGCCGCCCTCCGCGCGGACGAACAGCACGATGCCGATCGCCGCCGTCGCGTTCGGCAGTCGGCCCACGAGCGTGCCCGCGAGGAGTCGTGTCGCGTACCGCGCGCGCAGGATCTCGCCGTAACCGGAAGCCATCAGTGAGCCTCTCCTCGCCCGCCCGCGCGCCGATGCGCCCTTAGTTGTACGTATAACGTCGCGGGGTCATACGTACCATGTGCGCTGTTCACCAGTCCACTGTCCGTGCGCGCCCGCCGTGCGCAGGGCGCCCCGACCGCCGGCGCGGGACCGCGTCCCGGTGCCGACCGCACCCCCGCACCCGCCCCGCCACCCGGGGCCCCACCGCCCCACCACGCCGGGGCCCACAGCGACCAGGAGACGTCCGTGGCCGGACCCCAGCACGACACCGCGGCCCCCCGCCCCACCAGCCGCGACGTCGCCCGCGCCGCCGGGGTCTCGCAGGCCACCGTCTCCCTCGTCCTGGGCGACAAGTGGCAGGGCCGCGTCGCCGAGCGCACCGCCGAGCGCGTCCGCGCCGCCGCCCGCGAACTCGGCTACCGGCCCAACCTCGCCGCCCGCAACCTCCGCCTCGGCCGCACCCGCACCGCCCTCCTCGTCGTCCCCGCCCTCACCAACGAGTTCTTCGCCCGCGTGCACACCGGAGCCGCCCGCGTCGCCGCCCGGCACGGCTTCGGCGTGGTCCTCTACCCCACCCCGGACCTCACCGCCCCGGCGCGCGACCCCTTCGACTCCGCCCGCGCCTCACTCGACGGCGTGCTCGCCTCCTCCATGGCCTCCGAGGCCCTCGGCGCGATCCGCGGCGACGAACTCCCCCTCGTCATGCTCGACAGCGACCCCGCGGGCAGCCTCGGCGCCAGCACCGTCAACCTCGACATCGCCGACGGCATGCGCCAGGCCACCGAGCATCTGCTCGCCCTCGGCCACCGCGACCTCCTGCACCTGGCCGCCGACATCGACTCCTGGACCTTCCACGTGCGCCGCGACGCCCTCGTCGCCGCCGTCCAGGGCACCGGTGCGACCGTCCGCACCGCCAAGGCGCTGCTCACCGTCGACGACGCCCGCATCGCCGCCGAGACCGCGCTCAGCGGACCAGGACCCCGCCCCACCGCCGTGGTCTGCGACGACGACATCCTCGCCGCGGGTGTCTGCAAGGCCGCCCGCCGCCTCGGCCTGCACGTCCCCGAAGACCTCAGCGTCACCGGGTTCGACGATCTGACCCTCGCCACCGCCGTCGAGCCCGAACTCACCACCGTCGCCCTGCCCGCCGAACGCTTCGGCGAGCAGGGCATGGCCACTCTCATCGCCGTCCTCGACGGCCGCGCCCCCGAGCCCGCGGCCCTGCCCGCCCACCTCGTCGTCCGCGGCTCCACGGCACAAAGCCCCGTGCCCCGACGCTGAACGCCGGGGCACGGGGCCAATTCGCCTGCTTCAGGCCGCGGAACTACTCCTCGGACGCGCCCGAACCGGAATCCGACGCGGCGTCCGACTCCGCGTCGTCCCCCGCGTCCGCCGCCGTGCCGTCCTCGCCGAGCAGCCGCTCCAGTTGCCGGCCGACGATCCGCTTGAACTTCCGCTGCTGCGGCCGCGTACGGTCGAGGACCGCCACCTCGAGGCGCTCCGCGGGGATCTCCCGCTCGCTGCCGTTGGTGTCACGCGACAGCGACTGCACCGCGAGCTTCAGCGCCTCGGCGAGCGTCATCCCGTCCTGGTGGCGCTGATCGAGATACGTACTGATCTGTTCCGCGTTGCCGCCCACCGCGACCGAGCCGTGCTCGTCGACGATCGAGCCGTCGTGCGGCAGCCGATAGATCTGGTCGCCGTCCGGCGTCGTGCCGACCTCGGCCACGACCAGCTCGACCTCGTAAGGCTTCTCCGCGTTGCTGGAGAAAATCGTGCCCAGCGTCTGTGCGTACACATTCGCCAGACCGCGGGCCGTCACATCGTCACGGTCATAGGTGTAACCCCGCAGATCGGCGTAGCGGACGCCGCCGATGCGGAGGTTCTCGTACTCGTTGTACTTACCGGCCGCGGCGAAACCGATCCGGTCATAGATCTCGCTGAACTTGTGCAGCGCACGGGACGGGTTCTCACCGACGAACACAATGCCATCGGCGTACTGCAGCACGACCAGACTGCGACCACGGGCGATGCCCTTGCGGGCGTATTCCGCCCGGTCGGCCATGGCCTGCTGGGGTGAGACATAGAACGGCGTCGACACCGGCTATCCGTCCCTTTCTGTCAAAAATTCACACAACAACAACGGGGCACTCAGAGCAGCGCGGCGCGCGGTCCGTCCGGCTGCTCGAGACGACGAGCCAGAATCGAGCGCGCGATCTCGGAGGTCTCCGCCTCCGCCAGCCTCCGGAAGCCCTCTTCGGAGATCACCGTCACAATCGGATAGATCCGCCGGGCGACATCCGGACCGCCCGTCGCCGAGTCGTCGTCCGCGGCGTCGTACAACGCCTGCACGACGAGTGTCGTCGCCTGCTCCTCCGTCAGGTCGTCGCGGTAGAGCTTCTTCATCGCCCCACGCGCGAAGACCGAGCCCGAGCCCGTCGCCGCGAATCCGTGCTCCTCGCTGCGGCCGCCCGTCACGTCGTACGAGAAGATGCGGCCCTTGGCGCGGTCCACGTCGAACCCCGCGAAGAGCGGGACGACCGCGAGGCCCTGCATCGCCATGCCCAGGTTGGACCGGATCATCGTCGAAAGCCGATTGGCCTTGCCCTCCAGGGAGAGCGTCGCGCCCTCGACCTTCTCGAAGTGCTCCAGCTCCAGCTGGAACAGCTTCACCATCTCCACGGCGAGACCGGCCGTGCCCGCGATGCCGACCGCCGAGTACTCATCGGCCGGGAAGACCTTCTCGATGTCGCGCTGCGCGATGACATTGCCCATCGTGGCGCGACGGTCACCGGCGAGCACCACGCCACCGGGGAACGTCGTCGCCACGATGGTCGTGCCGTGCGGAGCCTCGAGCACCCCTTGCGTCGGCGGCAACTGCCGCTTGCCGGGGAGCATTTCCGGCTGGTGCTCGGAGAGAAAGTCCATGAAGGACGAGGAACCAGGGGTCAGGAAGGCAGCCGGTAGACGCCCGGGCTTTCGAGTGTTGGCTTCCACGGGTTTCCTTCCAGGTAACTGATGGCCCGGCGCAAGGTGCCGGGAGCATCTCCCAACTTGCCGATCGCCGAATTGCAGTTGAAGCACAGTACGCCACGGACCCTACCCGTCTCGGGGCAGTGATCCACATGGGCCGCCGCGCTTTCGCAGCGCACTCGACAGCCCGCACCCGCCCTTGGAAACCAAGGGATAGGTGGCCTACTGGCCACCCTTTTGCACGAAGGAGCGCACGAAGTCCTCCGCGTTCTCCTCAAGGACGTCGTCGATCTCGTCCAGGACGGAGTCCACGTCGTCGCTCAGCTTCTCCTGGCGCTCCTTGAGGTCCTCGGAAGCCTGCGCGTCCTGCGCCTGCTCCTCGACCTCCTCGGTGGAACGCGTCGCCTTCTGCTGTCCGCCGCCGGTGTCCTTGGTCGCCATCTACCTCACCCCGCTCGGTTAGACGTTTCTTGATCAGACCCTACAAGCCGGGTCTGACATCGGCCCCGCACTTCGTACAACGTGCGGGGCCCACCTCTGTGATTCCCCCGCCGCCGGCCTTTCAGCCGCCTTTCAGCCTCCGGAGAGCACCCGGACCAGATCCTCCGCCGTGCGGCACCGGTCGAGGAGCTCCTTGACGTGATTACGCGTTCCGCGAAGCGGCTCCAGGGTGGGCACACGCTGGAGCGAGTCGCGTCCGGGCAGGTCGAAGATGACCGAATCCCATGAGGCCGCGGCGACGTCGTCGGCGTACTGCTCCAGACAGCGGCCCCGGAAGTAGGCGCGGGTGTCCTCGGGCGGCTTGGTGCGGGCCCGCTCGACGTCGCCCTCGTCCAGGAGGCGCTTCATCTTGCCGCGGGCCGCGAGGCGGTTGTACAGGCCCTTCTCGGGGCGTACGTCCGCGTACTGGAGGTCCACCAGGTGCAGGCGCGCGGCGTCCCAGTCGAGGCCGTCACGGCGGCGGTAGCCCTCCATGAGTTCCCGCTTGGCGACCCAGTCGAGCTCTCCGGAGAGGCTCATCGGGTTGTTCTCCAGGCGGTTCAGGACGTCTTCCCAGCGGCTGAGGACGTCCTTGGTCTGGCCGTCCGCATCGGCGCCGTACCGCTCCTCGACGTACTTGCGGGCCAGCTCGAAGTACTCCATCTGGAGCTGCACCGCCGTGAGCGTGCGCCCGCTACGGAGCGTGACCAGGTGCTGGAGAGTCGGGTCGTGGGAGATCTGGTGGAGGGTGCGCACGGGCTGGTCGACGGCGAGGTCCACCGCGATGAAGCCGTCCTCGATCATGGCGAGGACCAGCGAGGTGGTGCCGAGCTTGAGGTAGGTGGAGATCTCCGAGAGGTTCGCGTCGCCGATGATCACATGCAGGCGGCGGTACTTCTCGGCGTCGGCGTGCGGCTCGTCGCGGGTGTTGATGATGGGCCGCTTGAGGGTGGTCTCCAGGCCGACCTCGACCTCGAAGTAGTCCGCGCGCTGGCTGAGCTGGAAGCCGTGCTCGTGGCCGTCCTGGCCGATGCCGACGCGGCCCGCCCCGGCGAAGACCTGCCGGGAGATGAAGAAGGGCGTGAGGTGGCGCACGATGTCCGAGAACGGGGTCTCCCGCTTCATCAGGTAGTTCTCGTGCGTGCCGTAGGAGGCGCCCTTGTTGTCGGTGTTGTTCTTGTAGAGGTGGATCGGCTGGGCGCCGGGGAGCGCGGCGGCCCGCTCGGCGGCCTCGGCCATGATGCGTTCGCCGGCCTTGTCCCAGAGGACGGCGTCGCGGGGGTTGGTGACCTCCGGGGCGCTGTACTCGGGGTGCGCGTGGTCGACGTAGAGGCGGGCCCCGTTGGTGAGGATCACGTTGGCGAGGCCGATGTCCTCGTCGGTGAGCTGGCTGGCGTCGGCGGATTCGCGGGCGAGGTCGAAGCCCCGCGCGTCCCGCAGCGGGTTCTCCTCCTCGAAGTCCCAGCGGGCGCGTCGCGCCCGGTGCATCGCCGCGGCGTAGGCGTTGACGATCTGGGACGAGGTGAGCATGGCATTGGCGTTGGGGTGGCCGGGGACGGAGATGCCGTACTCCGTCTCGATGCCCATTACTCGCCGTACGGTCATGCGGCCCTCCTTGCCCGGCGGCGCCCTCGGTCGGGGGCGCCGCTCAAGTACCGCTGGTTCTCCGGTGCGTGTGCGGTGCCCGTCCCCGCACTGCGCGACTCGGCGGTACGGAAGAGCCTAGAACGCCTCTGCGCTGGTGGGGAGATCATTTCCTGCTTTGCTCTCGCTGGGTTGGTGACGCGGCTGCGAGGCGCCCGCGACCGGCGGAAAACAGTCGGCTGCGGGTACCCGTGGAGGGCACCCGCAGCCGCCCTGTCATCTACAGGTACTGACCGGTGTTGGCCACCGTGTCGATGGAGCGTCCGGTGTCGGCGCCCTGCTTGCCGGTGACGAGCGTGCGGATGTACACGATCCGCTCGCCCTTCTTGCCGGAGATGCGGGCCCAGTCGTCCGGGTTGGTGGTGTTGGGCAGGTCCTCGTTCTCCTTGAACTCGTCGATGCAAGCCTGGAGGAGGTGAGAGACCCTGAGGCCCTTCTGGTTCTGCTCGAGGAAGGCCTTGATGGCCATCTTCTTGGCGCGGCCGACGATGTTCTCGATCATGGCGCCGGAGTTGAAGTCCTTGAAGTAGAGGACTTCCTTGTCGCCGTTCGCGTACGTGACCTCGAGGAAGCGGTTCTCCTCGGACTCGGCGTACATCTGCTCCACGACGGACTGGATCATGCCGTGCACGGTGGCGGCCTTGTCGCTGCTGTGCTCGGCGAGGTCGTCGGAGTGCAGCGGCAGTCGTTCGGTGAGGTACTTGGCGAAGATGTCCTTGGCCGCCTCGGCGTCCGGGCGCTCGATCTTGATCTTCACATCGAGGCGTCCGGGCCGCAGAATGGCCGGGTCGATCATGTCCTCGCGGTTGGAGGCGCCGATGACGATGACGTTCTCCAGGCCTTCCACACCGTCGATCTCGGCGAGCAGCTGGGGGACGATGGTGTTCTCTACGTCCGAGCTGACGCCGCTGCCGCGAGTGCGGAAGAGGGATTCCATCTCGTCGAAGAAGACGATGACGGGGGTGCCCTCGCTCGCCTTCTCGCGTGCGCGCTGGAAGACCAGGCGGATGTGCCGCTCGGTCTCGCCGACGTACTTGTTGAGGAGCTCGGGGCCCTTGATGTTGAGGAAGAAGCTCTTCCCCGCGGGCTGCCCGGTGACCTCGGCGACCTTCTTGGCAAGGGAGTTGGCGACGGCCTTGGCGATCAGTGTCTTGCCGCAGCCGGGCGGGCCGTAGAGCAGGACGCCCTTGGGCGGCCGCAGTTCGTGCTCCTTGAAGAGGTCGGGGTAGAGGTACGGGAGCTCGACGGCGTCACGGATCATCTCGATCTGACCGCCGAGGCCGCCGATCTTCTCGTAGCTGATGTCCGGGACCTCTTCGAGGACCAGTTCCTCTACTTCGCTCTTCGGTACGACCTCGTAGACGTAGCCGGAGCGGGGCTCGAGCAGGAGGGCGTCTCCGGGGCGGATGGTGACGTCCAGGAGCGGCTCGGCGAGCCTCACCACCCGTTCCTCGTCGGTGTGACCGAGCACCAGGGCTCGTTCGCCGTCCTCCAGGATCTCCTTGAGGGTGACGATGTCTCCGACGCTCTCGTACTCCATGGCCTCGACCACGTTGAGCGCTTCGTTGAGCATGACTTCCTGGCCGCGCCTGAGATCGTCGAGTTCGACGCTCGGGCTGACGTTCACGCGGAGCTTGCGGCCGCCGGTGAAGATGTCGGCGGTGCCGTCCTCGTTCGCCGTGAGGAAGACTCCGAAGCCTGCCGGCGGCTGTGCGAGCCGGTCGACTTCTTCCTTAAGGGCCACGATCTGGTCGCGGGCCTCGCGGAGCGTGTTGGCGAGCCGTTCGTTCTGCGCGGACACGCCTGCCAGGTTGGTCTGCAGCTCGACGATCCGCTCTTCGAGAATCCTCGTATGACGCGGAGAGTCGGCGAGCTTGCGTCGCAGGACGGCGATTTCCTGCTCGAGATAGGCAACCTGACCGGCTGGGTCCTCAGACCCTCGCCCCGGCCGGATGCCGCGGTTGATGTCGTCGTCGTGGGCTGCCACGGTCCTCACCTCCTCCAAGGGGAGCTGGACGCTTCCTGACCCTACCTGGGTGGGTGCTGATTGAAACCCCTAGATCACAAAGACGGTGGGGGTGTGTCCGATCTTCACCCTTGCGCTCTCCCTCACGCCAGGGGAATACCCACCCAACAACATCGGAAAGCCGCCGGTTGTAGGGTCGAACTGTTCAACACCCGTCAGGGCTGGCCGGACTTGCAGCAAAGTCGGCCCTGCTCGACGCAGTTTCGGCAGGAGAGATGACCGTGCAGCACGAGGCGGAGACCGTCGGCGAGAGCCATGATCTGCTCGAGGTCTGGATCGATCAGGACCTGTGTACCGGCGACGGCATCTGTGCCCAGTACGCGCCGGAGGTCTTCGAGCTGGACATCGATGGCCTGGCCTATGTGAAGGGCGGCGACGACGAGCTGTTGCAGACGCCGGGGGCGACAACACCCGTGCCCCTGCCGCTGCTGCGGGACGTCACCGACTCCGCGAAGGAGTGCCCGGGTGACTGTATTCATGTACGT
Organism: Streptomyces sp. NPDC041205; assembly: GCF_055591765.1. NCBI lineage: Bacteria > Bacillati > Actinomycetota > Actinomycetes > Kitasatosporales > Streptomycetaceae > Streptomyces > Streptomyces sp. NPDC041205. The sequence goes on from NZ_JBVIZH010000006.1 coordinate 326,333, forward strand.
CGGGTTTCGGACAAGGTCGAGGTCCACGGCCCCGACGCAGAGTGACTGAATTGTTTCGCTGCGTGAGCGAAATGTGGCCCGTGATTACCGTCCGACGGTAACCACGGGCCCTCCTCGTGTCCGCCGGGTGTCCCCGGAGTCCACACGCCGTCCACAGCGGCGGCGTGTGGGGCGGCGGGTGCGTCACACCCCGCGCGTCGCGCCGGGTGTCGAGCGGGTGAACGCGCCGTTCTTCCACTGCCACTTGGTCTCGTCGCGGAGATCGGGGCGGTAGCGGGGCACGTCGATCGAGGAGTAGCCGAGGAGCGTCGCGGTCACGGCGCCCTGGCGCACCGCGAGCGCGCTGACGGTGCGGCCCTCCTTGGCCTCGAGGAGGGTGGCGACGACGCGCGGCTTGCCCTCCCGGGGCCGGGTGATGACGTACAGGGCGTGCGGCGGGGTGCCGGAGCCGGCTTGGCAGCGCACGGCGGCGACGGTCTCGGGTCGGCCGTCGCCGTCGAGGTCGCCGGTGGCCTTCTTGGCGACGACGGACTTGGCGGGGCAGTCCAGGGGGTAGGCGACGGCGGCCGGGTCGGGTGCGGGCGCCGGGGCGCTCCTCGACTCCGGTTCGCGTTCGGGCGGGGCGGCGGTGGCCGGGTCGGGCTGGAGGAAGCCCGAGGCCGCGACGACGGCGGCGAGCGCGGCGGCGGTGGCCACCCAGTGGATGGGTCGGGTGGCCCACGGCCGGTCCACCGTGTGGGCCAGTTCCGGGACGGCGGGGTGCTGCACGAGGAGTGTCTCCTGTGAGGGCTGTGCCGGTGGGGGTGGGTGGCCAGCATGCTGCCACACCTCACAGCGCCGGGGAACACCGGGGGCCGGTGCGCTGACACACGCCCAACGCGGCGGCGCCGCCGTCGAGTTCCCTGGGTCCGGTGGGAACTCGACGGCGGCGTCGGTGCGTTGTGTGCAGTACGCCGGGCGCGTGGAGTGCGCGTCCGGGCGGGGCGGTCAGCGGGGGCTGCCGCCGTCGGCGTTCGGGCCGGTGTAGTCCTCGCCGTAGGCGCCCTTGGCGGGGCGGCGGCGCCGCATGGGCGGCTCGACGCCGTCCGCGAGGCGGCGGGCGGTGAGGAGGAAGCCGGTGTGGCCGATCATGCGGTGGTCCGGGCGGACGGCCAGGCCCTCGATGTGCCAGTTGCGGATCATCGATTCCCAGGCGGTCGGCTCGTTGAAGCCGCCGATCTCGCGGATCGACTCGACGGTGCGGGCCAGCTGCGTGGTGGTGGCGACGTACGCGCACAGGATGCCGCCGGGCACCAGGGCCTTGGAGACGGCCTCCAGGCACTCCCAGGGGGCCAGCATGTCGAGGATGACGCGGTCGACCTCGGTGTCGGACAGGTTGTCCTGGAGGTCGCCGACGGTGAGCTGCCAGGCGGGGTGGGGGCCGCCGAAGTAGCGCTCCACGTTCTGCTGGGCGATCTCGGCGAAGTCCTCGCGGCGCTCGTAGGAGTGCAGCATGCCGTGGTCGCCGATGGCGCGCAGCAGGAAGGCGCTGAGCGAGCCGGAGCCCACGCCCGCCTCCACGACGCGCGCGCCGGGGAAGATGTCGGCGAAGGCCAGGATCTGCCCCGCGTCCTTGGGGTAGACCACGGCGGCGCCGCGGGGCATGGACAGGACGTAGTCGGGGAGCAGGGGACGCAGCGCGAGGTAGGCGACGTTCCCCGTGGTGCGGACAACACTGCCCTCGGGAGCGCCGATCAGCTCGTCGTGCGGGAAGGAACCCTTGTGGGTGTGGAAATTCTTCCCGGCCTCGAGCGTGAACGTGTAGTGGCGTCCCTTGGGGTCGGTGAGCTGGACCTGGTCCCCGACCTTGAAGGGCCCGCGTCGGCGGGCGGCACCGGTCGGTTCGGACATGTGACCAGCCTACCGGCCGTGGCGGGGGCCGCCGACCACCGCGCTCGCGCGGGCCCCGCCGGGCGCGGTCAGCTGGGCCGGGCCATGGCGTTGACGAAGGCGCGCTCGACGTCGGCGGCGGACAGGACGCCGTAGATCTCGCCGGAGGCCTCGACGACCAGGTACTCGGTGGCCGGGGTGGCCCGCAGCCGGTCGAGGAGTTCCTCCCCCGCGAGGTCGACGGGGACGCGCATGCCTTCAGTGATGTCCTGGGCGAGGCCGCTGACGGTGACCCAGGGACGGCGGTGTTCCGGAACGCCGACGATGGCGGCCTCCCGGACCACGGACAGGGGGTCGCCGTCGGCGTCCACCACGACCAGGGCGCGGGCGCCCGCGGCGTTGGCTCGGCGCAGGGCCTCCGACAGCGGGGTGTCGGTCTCCACGGGGACGGCGCGGCGGGTGAGCGCGCGGGCGCGCAGTTCGGGCAGGTGCTCGCGCAGCCGGGCCATGCGCAGGCTGTTGCCCGCCCCGGTCCAGATGATGGCGGCGAGGATCGCGGCGAGCAGGGCGTCGGTGACGGTGTCCATGCCGCCGATGTCCTGGGTCTCGCCGCCGAGGGCGCCGGACTGGTTGAGGATCGGCAGGCCGATGAGGACGGAGATGGCGAGCGCGCGGCCGACCCAGGCGGCGGCGATGGTGCCGCTCATGGGCTTGCCGGTGATCTTCCAGACGACGGCGCGGAGCATCCGGCCGCCGTCGAGCGGGAGGCCGGGCAGGAGGTTGAACGCGGCGACGATGAGGTTGGAGATCATCAGTCCGGCGAGCAGGACGCCGGGGACGGTGCCGGGTTCCACGGCGCGCATGCCCACGTAGAACACGCCCGCGAGGACCAGGGACAGCAGAGGGCCGACGAAGGCGAGGACGAACTCGCGGCCGGGGGTCTCGCTCTCCTTCTCGATCTCGCTGACGCCGCCGAAGAACTGGAGCTGGATGCGGCGCACGGGGAGCTTGAAGCGGAGTGCGGCGACGGTGTGGGCCAGCTCGTGCACGAGCACGGAGGCGTAGAAGGCGACGGCGAAGAACAGGGACACGAGATAGCGGGCGTTCCCGAGCTCGGGCAGGACCCGGTCGAGCTGGCCGCCGAACACCCAGGTGATCAGCGCGGCGACGAGGAACCAGCTGGGCGCGACGTAGACGGGCACGCCGAAGGGGCGCCCCATGAGGAGCCCGCCACCGGGGTTCTTCGGCTCGTCCTTGTCCCCACTGTTCCCCCTGTTCCCCTTGGCCCCCTTGAGCGGCTCACCGGTGTGGTGGGCGTGGGCCCGTTCGGGGGTCGGCGCGGGGGCCTTGGGCGGGGTGGGCCGGTCGGCGGGGTCGGGCTTGCGCGTGGATACGGAGGTGGTGGAAGGCCGGGGTGCGGACTCCCCGTCGACCGTGGGGCGCGCCGCGCTCGGCGCCCCTTCGGGCTCGCCGGTCGCGTCGTCGGGTCGGTCCGGGGCACCGTGGCCTTCGGGCCGGATCCGGGCCCGCCCCTCCCCCGCGTCACCCGCGTGGGCGTCCCCCTCGGCGCCAGGGCGCCCGGCCGGGGGCCGGGGCGCGCTGGACGGCGCGCTCTCCGCCTGACCGGACGCGCTCGCCGTCAGGCCGGGCGAGGTCTCCGCCTGGTCGGAGGCGTGCTCCGCCTGGTCGGGCGCGTGCTCGTCGGACTGCGGCCTGCCGCTGCCGCCGCTTTCGTCCACGATGTCCCCTCGTTCGAAGCGTCCCCCGCTCCTGCTGTGGCGCGGTACACACACGATCATGCAGGGCGGGAGGGTCTGTCGTCGATGGTATGCGGCCGTTGTCAGTGGCGGGTCGTAGGGTCTGTCGTCATGGAAACCAGGACCGAAGACGTCGGGGTGGCCGCGCGCCCGGCGTCCCTGTCACCCTCGCGCGCGAGCGACTTCATGCAGTGTCCGCTGCTGTATCGCTTCCGGGTGATCGACAAGCTGCCGGAGAAGCCGAGCCCGGCGGCGACGCGGGGCACCCTGGTCCACGCGGTCCTGGAGAGACTCTTCGACGCGCCGTCGGCGGAGCGCACCGCGCCGCGGGCCAAGGAGCTGATCCCGGGCCAGTGGGACCGGCTGCGCGCGGCCAAGCCGGAGCTGGCGGAGCTGTTCGCCCAGGACGGCGAGGGCGGCACGGACAGCGGCGACGGCGCGGCCGAGCGCATGGCCCAGTGGCTCGCGGACGCGGAGAAGCTGGTCGAACGCTGGTTCACGCTGGAGGACCCCACCCGACTGGAGCCCGCCGAGCGGGAGCTGTTCGTGGAGGCCGAGCTGGCCTCGGGCCTGAAGCTGCGGGGCATCATCGACCGCGTCGACGTAGCCCCCACCGGCGAGGTCCGCATCGTCGACTACAAGACCGGCAAGGCCCCCCGCCCCGAGTACGCGGAGGGCGCGCTGTTCCAGATGAAGTTCTACGCCCTCGTGGTGTGGCGCCTGAAGGGCCTGATCCCGCGCCGTCTCCAGCTCGTCTATCTCGGCAGCGGCGACGTCATCACGTACGACCCGGTGGCGGCCGACCTGGAGCGGGTCGAGCGCAAGCTGCTCGCCCTGTGGGACGCCATCGTGCTCGCGACGGAGACGGGGAACTGGCGGCCGAGGCCGACGAAGCTGTGCGGCTGGTGCGACCACCAGGCGGTCTGCCCTGAATTCGGCGGCACGCCGCCGCCGTATCCGCTTCCGGTGAGGCCGCCGGAGTCGCCGGACGCGGAGCAGGGCAGAATGGGCCCGGGCTAGGCGAAGGAGAGTTACGTGGCCATCCGCGTCCTACTGGTCGATGACCAGCCGCTGCTGCGCACGGGTTTCCGGATGATCCTGGAGGCCGAGCAGGACATCGCGGTCGTCGGCGAGGCCGGAGACGGTCTGCAGGCGCTGGATCAGGTCCGGGCGTTGCAGCCCGATGTCGTGCTGATGGACATCCGCATGCCGCGGATGGACGGGGTCGAGGCGACCCGGCAGATCACAGGACCCGGCCGGGACGGACCGGCGAAGGTCCTCGTCCTGACCACCTTCGACCTCGACGAGTACGTGGTCGAGGCGCTGCGCGCCGGTGCCAGCGGCTTCCTCCTGAAGGACGCGCCGGCGAACGAGCTGGTGCAGGCGATCCGGGTGGTCGCCGCGGGTGAGGCGATGCTCGCGCCGAGCATCACGCGCCGCCTACTCGACAAGTACGCCGGACACCTCCCGTCCGGCGACGAGCCGGTCCCGGACACGCTGCACACCCTCACCGACCGTGAGGTCGAGGTGCTGAAGCTGGTGGCGCGCGGTCTTTCCAACGCGGAGATCGCCGCGGACCTGTTCGTCAGCGAGACCACGGTGAAGACGCATGTGGGGCACGTCCTGACGAAGCTGGGCCTGCGCGACCGCGTACAGGCGGCGGTGTACGCCTACGAGAGCGGCCTCGTCCGGCCGGGCGCGCAGTAGCCCGAGTGCAGAGCACGACTGAGGGGGCGCCCGGCCGGGCGCCCCCTCAGTCGTGCTCGCCTCACCTCGGGCGTCAGTCCTTGCTGAGCTCCCAGAAGCGGAAGACGGTCGACGCGTCCAGGCAGGACTCCACGCCGTAGACGTTCTCCTGGACGACCGCGTACTGCTTGGCCTGCCAGACCGGCAGGATGGGCAGCTCGGTGGCGACGATGTCCTGGAGTTTGCCGTAGGCCTTGTCGGTGTTGGTGCGGTCGCTCTGCGCGGCCGTGTCGGGGATGATCTTCCCGGTGATGTCGCCGTTCTCGTAGTGGTTCGACAGGACGTTGCCCTTGCCGAAGAACGGCTGCGTGAAGTTGTCCGGGTCCGGGTAGTCCGGCACCCAGCCCTTGACGTAGACGCCGTACTTCCCGGCCTCGATGTCCTTCTCGTACTGCTCGAACTCGACGGACTTCACATCCGCCTCGAACAGGCCGCTGGCGTTGAGCTGCTTGGCTATCGCGCGCAGCTCCTCGTCGGTGGCCGGGCCGTAGCGCGACGGGGTGGACCACAGCGTCAGCTTGGCCTTGCCCTCGACACCGGCCCCGCGCAGGGCCGCGGCGGCCTTGTCGCGCTGCGGGCGGGCGCCGTAGGTGTCGAAGAAGGCGGTGTTGTGGCCGCCGATGCCGGCCGGGACGATCGAGTACAGCGGGGTCGCCGTGCCCTGGTACACCTCCTCGACCAGCGCTTCGCGGTCGAGGAGGTAGGCGACGGCCTTGCGCACGCCGGGCTTGCCGGCGATCGGGTCCTTCATGTTGAACACCAGGTGCTGCACTTCGGCGCTGGTGCCCTCGACGACCTCCATCTTGCTGTCGGAGGTGCCCTTCTCGAGGTCGGCTATGTCCCCGGCGGCGAGGCCTCGGTAGGCGACGTCGATGTCGTGGTCGGTGATCGCCTGCTTCAGGCCCTTGCGGTCGCCGTGGAAGAAGCGCAGGGTGACGCCGTCGTTGCGGGTCTTGGCGGTGCCCTCGTAGCCGGAGTTGACGGAGAAGACCGCCTCGTCCTTGTCGAACGAGTCGAGCTTGTACGGGCCGGAGCCCACCGCATCGCCGTCGGCGCGCAGCTTGTCCTTGGGGTACTCGCGGTGGTCGACGATCGAACCGGCACCCGAGGCGATCTTGCTCGGGAAGGTCGCGTCGGGGAACTTCAGCTTGAAGACGACCGTCTTGGCGTCCGGCGTCTCGACCTCGTCGAGCATCGGGAACATGATCGCCGGGCCGGTCTTGTCGTTGATCTCCCGGACGCGGTCGAAGGAGTACTTGACGTCCTTCGAGGTCAGGTCGTTGCCGTTGCTGAACTTCAGGCCGTCGCGCAGCGTGCAGGTGAAGACCTTGGTCTGCTGGTCGGTGAAGGCGCACTTGCGCGCGGCCTCCGGCTCCGGCTCGGTCGCGCCGTTGGGGAAGCTCAGCAGCGACTGGAAGACGTTGTTGAACAGCAGCCACGAGCCCGGGTCGTAACCGGAGGCCGGGTCGGTGGCGAGGACGTCGTCGGACATCCCCACCACCACGGAGTCGCTGTCCGCGGCGGAGCCGCCGGACTCCGATCCGCAGCCCGTCAGCAGGGTGGCGGCCAGCCCGGAGGTGAGGGGCAGGGCCAGCCACTGGTTGCGCATTTTCACTTGCGTGCCTTGTCGTTGTTTCCGTACTCGGTGAAGCGCCGGTCAGTCGCTCACACCGCGGGCGAGCTCCCACAGCTGCAGATTCGAGGAGGAGTTGAGAGCCCATTCGACGCCCGTGATGTCGTCACGTGCGGCGATGTACTGCTTGCCCTGCCACAGCGGCAGCACCGGGACGTCTTCGGCCACGATGTCCTGGATCTTCTCGATGCTCTTGCTGGCGCTGAGGCGGTCGGCCTCGCGCCGGGAGGTGGGGATCAGTTCGTCGTTGATGGTGCTGTTGCGGTACGGCGAACCGAGGAAGTTGTCCTTGTCGAGGAACGGCGCGAGGAAGTTGTCGGCGTCCGGGAAGTCGGGGAACCAGCCCATGCCGTAGACGTCGTACTTGCCCTCGCGCTCCGCCGGGCGGAAGGTGTTCCAGATCTCGCCCTTGATCTTCACGTCGAAGAGGCCGGTGGAGTTCAGCTGCTGCTGCAGCGTCTCGAACTCCTTCTTCGTGGCCGGGCCGTAGTGGTCCGTGGTGTAGTGCATGGTCAGCTTGACGGGCGTGTCGATGCCCGCGTCGGTGAGCAGCGCCTTGGCCTTCTTCGGGTCCGGCTGTTCGTACTTGTTGAAGAACGAGTTGGAGTGGCCGGTGATGGTGGTCGGCACCAGCGAGTACAGCGGGTCGGCCATGGAGCCGTACACGTCGCTCGCGAGCGCGCCTCGGTCGACGATCTGGGCCATGGCCTGGCGGACGGCCTTGTTCTTGACGGTCGACGCGTTGGTGTTGAAGGCGAGGTAGCGGATCTCGAGGCCGGGCATCTCGACGAGGTCGATGTCCTTGCCGGGGTTCCCGTCCAGCTTCTTCACCTGCTGCGGCGACATGGTGCGGGTCATCAGGTCGATGTCGCCGCTGTCGAGGGCCTTGCCCATCCCGGCCGCGTTCACGAAGGTGCGCAGCTCGACCTTCTCGTTCTGCTGGCCGAAGGAGCCCTTGTAGTGCGGGTTCTTCGTGAAGACCGACTTGACGAGCTGGTCGCCCTTGACCTCCTGCTTGACGGTGTACGGTCCAGAGCCGTCCACCTCGAAGCCGTTCCGCAGCTTCGTCTTGCTGTAGTGATCGGGGCTGACGATGCCCGCGATCGGTGTGGCGAGCTTGTACGGGAACGTCGCGTCCGGGCTCTTGAGGTGGAAGACGACACCGCGGTCGCCCTGGACCTCGATGGTCTCGACGTTCGACACGAGGCCGTCGACACCGCTGGAGTTGGCGACCTTCATGTCCCGCACCCGCTCGATGGAGAACTTCACATCGGAGGCGGTCAGGGGCTTGCCGTCGGCGAACTTGAGGTCCTTGCGCAGCGTGCACGCGTACCGCTCGTTGCCGGTGTCGGTGAAGCCGCACTTCTGTGCCGCCTCGGGCTCCGGCTCGCCGCCCCCGCGCGGCATGGCCATCAGCGTCTGCAGGGTCTGCCGCAGAATGTTCCAGGTGCCGGCGTCGTAGGAGTACGCAGGGTCGAAGGGAGCCGGGACTTCCTTCGAGACGGCGAACCGGTCCGTGGTGCCCACCGCGATGGGGTCGTCGCTGTCCCCGCTGCCCGAACCGCCACACGCGGCGAGCGTGGGGGCGAGCAGACCTATCAGGGCCGGCAGCACCAAAGTCTTGCGGTTCATGCTGGACGTTCTCCAGAACTCTTGAATACCCGTGTTTTCCGGCAACGGCGGGGTGGGGTCGATGGGGCACGGGGGGGGTGGGGCGATGTTCTCGCGACGAGATTAGTCCGCACCAGCAGAGGCGTTGGAGGAGACCGGAGTTGAGCTGCCATCACGCAGTGATACGGGGCGTGGACACACCGATAACCCGACACCGGAAGGTTTCGTGCACGGGCGGCCCAATCAGGACACAAGGTCACGCCCCGCCCAGGGGGTAAGGGCTCTCCGGCATAGGATCGAAGACCTGTCGACCCTCTTTGAAGTGGGAAACGTCACACTTTCAACTGGCCGTGCGCCCCGGGCATTTCGGCCACCCGAGGCTGGTTCACCGGCTGTCATGCCCGTTCGGGCACTCTCCTCAGAGGCTCATCAGGCCGTGCAGGAACCGCAGGTCGACCTGTTCGAGGGACGGCACCACGGTGCGGCCCGCGGCCGGGGCGATCGGCGCGACGGACGGTACGGCCACGACTCGGCAGCCCGCGGCCTCGGCTGCGGCCACACCGGTCGCGGTGTCCTCGATGACGGCGCAGCGGCCCGGCTCGGCGCCGAGGCCCGCGGCGGCGATCAGATAGGGGTCGGGGTGCGGCTTGGTGCGCTCCACCTCGTCGCCGGCCACGGTCAGACGGAAGTGGTGGGTGCCGACGGAGCCGAGGATCCGGTCGATGATGCGTCGGTGCGAGGCCGAGACGAGGGCCGTCGGTACGTCGTGGGCGGCGAGTTCGGCAAGGAGTCTGGCGGCGCCCGGCATCAGCGGCAGGGCGCGGCCGATGCGGTCCTCGAAGCCGTCGTTGAGCAGCACGGTCAGCTCGGCGAGGGTGATGTCGGCGCCGGTGGCCTCGATGAGGAAGCCGGCGCTGCGGGTCATGGGGCCGCCGACGACGATGTCGCGCCAGGACTCGTCGAGGGTGTGCCCGAGCGCCGCGAAGACCTCCACCTCGGCGTCCCACCAGAAGCCCTCGGTGTCGACGAGGGTTCCGTCCATGTCGAGGAGAACGGCCTGCAGAGCGGATCCTTCGGCCGTTCGGGTACCGAGGGCGGGAACCGTGCTGGTCATCGGGCACACCTCCATGAGGGACGAGAAGGCCGGCCCCCCAAGGGGGACCGGCCTGAGCTGGACCGACCAGTGTACGTTCCTGGCGCGGAACGCGCGCTGCGATATCTCTCCTGGGTCGGGTGCCGTTGCGGGGGTCGCGCCCACGGACCCCCGCTGTCGGCGCTCCGCGCCTCGTCCTCAATCGCCGGACGGGCTCGGATCCACCGTCCGTCGGCCAGTTCGCTGCCGCCGGACGGGGTCAACTCCTCACCTCGCGTTGAAGTACTTCGCCTCCGGGTGGTGGATGACGATCGCGTCCGTCGACTGTTCGGGGTGGAGTTGGAACTCCTCCGAGAGTTCCACGCCGATCCGCTCCGGCTGGAGGAGTTCGGCGATCTTGGCGCGGTCCTCCAGGTCGGGGCAGGCGCCGTAGCCGAGGGAGAAGCGGGCGCCGCGGTACTTGAGGGCGAACATGTCCTCGACGTCGGCCGGGTCCTCGCCGCCGAAGCCGAGTTCGGAGCGGACACGGGCGTGCCAGTACTCGGCCAGGGCCTCGGCCAACTGGACGGACAGCCCGTGCAGTTCGAGGTAGTCGCGGTAGGCGTTGGCCTCGAAGAGCTTGGCGGTCTCCTCGCCGATCCGGGAGCCGACGGTGACGACCTGCAGGCCGACCACGTCCACCTCGCCGGACTCCTCGGGGCGGAAGAAGTCGGCGAGGCACAGGCGTCGGCCCCGGCGCTGGCGCGGGAAGGAGAAGCGGGTGCGCTCGTTGCCCTGCTCGTCCAGGATGATCAGGTCGTCGCCCTTGGACACACAGGGGAAGTAGCCGTAGACGACGGCGGCTTCGAGGAGGTTCTTGGTCTGGAGTTCGTCCAGGAGGCCGCGCAGCCGCGGGCGGCCCTCGGTCTCGACCAGTTCCTCGTACGTCGGTCCGTCGCCGACGCGGGCCTGCTTCAGGCCCCACTGGCCCTTGAACAGCGCGCCCTCGTCCAGCCAGGAGGCGTACTCCTTGAGCTGGATGCCCTTGATGACGCGGGTGCCGCGGAACGGGGGCGTGGGCACGGGGTTGTCGGTCGCGACGTCGGAGCGGGCGGGGCCCTCGGGCTCCTTGACCTCCAGGACGGGCGTGTCCCGCTTGGGGACGCGGCGCTGCTTGAGCTCGGGCAGGGTGGCGCCGGGCACGCCGCGCTTGACGGCGATGAGGGCGTCCATCAGGCGCAGGCCCTCGAACGCGTCGCGGGCGTAGCGGACTTCGCCCTCGTAGATCTCGTGCAGGTCCTGTTCGACGTAGGCCCGGGTGAGCGCGGCGCCGCCGAGGATGACCGGGTAGTCGGCGGCCATCTGGCGCTGGTTCAGCTCCTCCAGGTTCTCCTTCATGATCACCGTGGACTTGACCAGGAGCCCGGACATGCCGATGACGTCGGCGCGGTGTTCCTGCGCGGCGTCGAGGATCGCGGCGACGGGCTGCTTGATGCCCAGGTTGACCACGTTGTAGCCGTTGTTGGACAGGATGATGTCGACGAGGTTCTTGCCGATGTCGTGGACGTCGCCGCGCACGGTGGCGAGCACGATGGTGCCCTTGCCCTCCGCGTCGGACTTCTCCATGTGCGGCTCCAGGTGGGCCACCGCGGACTTCATCACCTCGGCGGACTGGAGCACGAACGGCAGCTGCATCTGGCCGGAGCCGAACAGCTCACCGACTACCTTCATGCCCTCGAGGAGCGTGTCGTTGACGATGTCCAGGGCGGGGCGCTCCTGGAGCGCCTCGTCCAGGTCGGCCTCCAGGCCGTTCTTCTCGCCGTCGATGATGCGGCGCTTGAGGCGCTCCTCCAGCGGCAGGGCGAGGAGTTCCTCGGCCTTGCCGGCCTTCATCGACTTCATGTTGACGCCCTCGAACAGCTCCATGAGCCGCTGCAAGGGGTCGTAGGCGGGCTCGTCGCCCTGCTGGGGGCGGCGGCGGTCGTAGATCAGGTCGAGGGCGACCTTGACCTGCTCCTCCTCCAGGCGGGCGATCGGCAGGATCTTCGAGGCGTGCACGATCGCGGAGTCCAGGCCCGCCTTGACGCACTCGTCGAGGAACACCGAGTTGAGCACCACGCGGGCGGCCGGGTTGAGGCCGAAGGAGATGTTGGAGAGGCCGAGGGTGGTCTGGACGTCGGGGTGGCGCTTCTTCAGCTCGCGGATGGCCTCGATGGTGGCGATGCCGTCGCCCCGGGACTCCTCCTGACCGGTGCAGATGGTGAAGGTCAGGGTGTCGATGAGGATGTCCGACTCGTGGATGCCCCAGTTGGTCGTCAGGTCCTCGATGAGGCGCTCGGCGATGGCGACCTTGTTCTCGACGGTGCGGGCCTGGCCCTCCTCGTCGATGGTGAGGGCGATCAGGGCGGCGCCGTGCTCCTGGGCGAGCGCGGTGACCTTCGCGAACCGGGACTCGGGGCCGTCGCCGTCCTCGTAGTTGACGGAGTTGATGACCGCGCGGCCGCCCAGCTTCTCCAGGCCCGCCTGGATGACGGGCACCTCGGTGGAGTCGAGGACGATGGGCAGCGTGGAGGCGGTGGCGAAGCGTCCGGCCAGCTCCTGCATGTCGGCGACGCCGTCCCGGCCGACGTAGTCGACGCACAGGTCGAGCATGTGGGCGCCCTCGCGGATCTGGTCGCGGGCCATCTCCACACAGTCGTCCCAGCGGGCGTCCAGCATGGCTTCGCGGAACTTCTTCGAGCCGTTGGCGTTCGTACGCTCGCCGATGGCCATGTACGAGGTGTCCTGGCGGAACGGCACGGTCTGGTAGAGCGAGGCGGCACCGGGCTCGGGGCGCGGGTCGCGCGCGGTCGGGGTCAGGCCGCGGACGCGCTCGACGACCTGGCGCAGGTGCTCGGGCGTGGTGCCGCAGCAGCCGCCGACCAGGGACAGGCCGTACTCGCGGACGAAGGTCTCCTGGGCGTCGGCCAGCTCGGGGGCGGTCAGCGGGTAGTGCGCGCCGTCCTTGCCGAGGACGGGCAGGCCGGCGTTGGGCATGCAGGCCAGCGGGACGCGGGAGTGCCGGGCCAGATAGCGCAGGTGCTCGCTCATCTCGGCCGGTCCGGTCGCGCAGTTCAGGCCGATCATGTCGATGCCCAGCGGCTCCAGGGCGGTCAGCGCGGCGCCGATCTCGGAGCCGAGCAGCATGGTGCCGGTGGTCTCGACGGTGACGGAGCAGATCAGCGGCACGGTGGCGCCGGTGGCGTCCAGGGCGCGGCGGGCGCCGAGGAGGGCGGCCTTGGTCTGCAGCAGGTCCTGGGTGGTCTCCACCAGGAGGGCGTCGGCGCCGCCCGCGATCATGCCTTCGGCGTTCTGCTGGTAGGCGTCGCGCAGCAGGGTGTACGGGGCGTGGCCGAGGGTGGGCAGCTTGGTGCCGGGGCCCATGGAGCCGAGGACCCAGCGCTGCTGGCCGGTGGAGAGGGTGAACTCGTCGGCGACCTCGCGGGCGATGCGGGCGCCGGACTCGGAGAGCTCGAAGACGCGCTCGGGGATGTCGTACTCGCCGAGGGCCGCGTGGTTCGCGCCGAAGGTGTTGGTCTCGACGCAGTCGACGCCCGCGGCGAAGTACTCGCGGTGGACGGAGGCGACGATGTCGGGGCGCGTGACGTTCAGGATCTCGTTGCAGCCCTCGAGGTTCTGGAAGTCCTCGAGGGTGGGGTCCTGTGCCTGCAGCATGGTGCCCATCGCGCCGTCGGCGACCACCACGCGGGTCGCCAGTGCTTCGCGGAGGGCGTCGGCCCGGTTCCCGGCGGAGGTGTCCACCGCGGAAGCGGATGAGGGGGTCGGCGACGAGGCCATGAATGAGCTCCCTGGAGTGCGACGGCTGTCGGCTTTGCGGGTTCCTTGGGGACCCGCACCCGGCCAGGGTAGCGGGGACCCCTGTCCCACCGTGAGAGCGTCCCAGCGGGCGGACCCCTTCCACCACGTGGCCGGAAGTAGTCGTACGGCCGTGTCTCCGGGGAAACGCCATGTGCGCACCCTTAGCCACAGGTCGGCAACGACCGATAGTGTTCAGCATTGTCGAACGGTGAATGCGTTCTTGAGTTCGCTGCGGACTGCGTGCGCGGCACGGGATGGAGGACAGGGCTGCGATGGCACGGAACATCCAGTCGCTCGAGCGGGCCGCCGCGATGCTGCGCCTGCTCGCGGGCGGCGAGCGCCGACTGGGCCTCTCGGACATCGCCTCCGCCCTCGGGCTCGCCAAGGGCACGGCCCACGGCATTCTGCGCACCCTCCAGCAGGAGGGCTTCGTCGAGCAGGACGCGGCATCGGGCCGCTATCAGCTGGGCGCGGAGCTGCTGCGGCTCGGCAACAGCTATCTGGACGTGCACGAGCTGCGCGCCCGTGCCCTGGTGTGGACCGACGACCTGGCCCGCTCCAGCGGCGAGAGCGTCTACCTGGGCGTCCTGCACCAGCAGGGCGTCCTGATCGTGCACCACGTCTTCCGGCCCGACGACAGCCGCCAGGTCCTCGAGGTGGGGGCCATGCAGCCGCTGCACTCCACGGCGCTCGGCAAGGTGCTCGCGGCGTACGACCCGGTGGCGCACAGCGAGGCCCTGGAGGCCGAGCGGGAGTCGTTCACGGCGCACACGGTGAGCGCGGCGGAGGCCTTCGAGGGCGTCCTCGACCTCACCCGCGCGCGGGGGTACGCGGCCGACGTGGAGGAGACCTGGGAGGGGATCGCGTCCGTGGCCGCACCCATCCACGACCGGCGGCGGATGCCGGTGGGGGCGGTGGGGATCACGGGGGCCGTGGAGCGGGTGTGCCCCTCGGGCGAGATGCGGCCCGAGCTGATCGCCGCCGTACGGGACTGTGCGCGGGCCGTCTCCCGGGATCTGGGCGCGAGCCGGTTCTGACCCTGCGCCCGCCGCTCCGACGCAGCTCCGACGCAGCTCCGACGCGGCCCTGACGCGGCTCCGACCTGGCACCCGCTCCGGGACGCGGCTCATCTGGTTGCGGCGGCGCCGATAACCCAGAACGATCAATAACGATCGTGTTTTCAATTACAGAACTCTTGACGCACTGGTAACCCCACGGTCAGACTCGCGTCCACCGGTCGGCATTGTCGAACACCTAACGGCATTACGCGTTACAGTGGGGCAAGCCAGGGCCGGCAACGCCCTCACCTGAGGGCGCGGACCACCGGAGGGACCCGGGGTTCGCCTTTCCCTGGACGAAGGACAAAGGAGTCGCGGGTGTCCAGCTCCGACATCTTCATCGGCGAGACCATCGGTACCGCCGTGCTCATCCTGCTCGGTGGTGGCGTGTGCGCCGCCGTCACGCTCAAGCGCTCGAAGGCCAAGGACGCGGGCTGGCTCGCGATCACGTTCGGCTGGGGCTTCGCCGTACTGACCGGCGCCTACCTCGCGGGCGGCGTCTCCGGCGCGCACCTCAACCCGGCGGTCACCATCGGCCTCGCCGTGGACGGTGGCACCAAGTGGAGCGACGTGCCGATCTACCTCGGCTCGCAGCTGCTCGGCGCCATGATCGGTGCGGTGCTCGTGTGGGCCACGTACTACGGCCAGTTCCAGGCCCACCTCACGGACCCGGAGATCGTGGGCGCCAAGTCCGGCGACGAGGGCATGGTCGACCTGAAGGCCGCGCCCGAGGCAGGACCCGTGCTCGGCGTCTTCTCGACCGGTCCGGAGATCCGGAACGTCGCCCAGAACCTCGTCACCGAGATCATCGCCACGACCGTGCTCGTCCTGGCGATCCTCACGCAGGGCCTCAACGACGGCGGCAACGGCCTCGGCGTCCTCGGCGCCCTGATCACCGCGCTCGTCGTGGTCGGCATCGGCCTCTCGCTCGGCGGGCCCACGGGCTACGCCATCAACCCGGTCCGTGACCTCGGCCCGCGCGTCGTGCACGCGCTGCTCCCGCTCCCCAACAAGGGTGGCTCCGACTGGTCGTACGCGTGGATTCCCGTCGTCGGACCGCTGATCGGCGGCGCTCTCGCCGCATACATCTTCAAGCTGTTCTGAGCGACCACGCCGACCACGACCACCCGACGGACTTTCAGGAGCACACCGTGACCGACGCACACACCGCCGGCCCCTTCATCGCGGCCATCGACCAGGGCACCACGTCCAGCCGCTGCATCGTCTTCGACCGCGACGGGCGCATCGTCTCCGTCGACCAGAAGGAGCACGAGCAGATCTTCCCGAAGCCGGGCTGGGTGGAGCACAACGCCACCGAGATCTGGACCAACGTCGAGGAAGTCGTCGCCGGGGCCATCTCCAAGGCCGGTATCACCAGCGCCGACATCAAAGCCATCGGCATCACCAACCAGCGCGAGACCACGCTGCTGTGGGACAAGAACACCGGCGAGCCGGTGTACAACGCCATCGTCTGGCAGGACACCCGCACCGACGCCCTCTGCAAGGAGCTCGGCCGCAACGTCGGCCAGGACCGCTTCCGCCGCGAGACGGGCCTGCCGCTGGCCTCCTACTTCGCCGGGCCCAAGGCCCGCTGGCTGCTCGACAACGTCGACGGCCTGCGCGAGCGCGCCGAGGCGGGCGACATCCTCTTCGGCACCATGGACTCCTGGGTCATCTGGAACCTGACGGGCGGGGTGAACGGCGGCAAGCACGTCACCGACGTCACCAACGCCTCGCGCACCATGCTGATGAACCTGCACACCATGGAGTGGGACGAGCGCATCGCCGAGTCCATCGGCGTGCCGACCCAGATCCTCCCCGAGATCCGCTCCTCCGCCGAGGTCTACGGCGAGGTCACCGGCGGCAAGCTCGGCGACATCCTGGGCGGCGTCCCGGTCGCCTCCGCGCTCGGCGACCAGCAGGCGGCCCTGTTCGGCCAGACCTGTTTCGAGGAGGGCGAGGCCAAGTCCACGTACGGCACCGGCACGTTCATGCTGATGAACACCGGTGAGAAGGCCATCAACTCGTACTCCGGACTGCTCACCACCGTGGGCTACCAGATCGGCGAGCAGAAGCCGGTCTACGCCCTCGAGGGCTCCATCGCCGTCACCGGCTCGCTCGTGCAGTGGATGCGCGACCAGATGGGCCTGATCAACTCCGCCGCCGAGATCGAGACCCTCGCGTCCTCGGTCGACGACAACGGCGGCGCGTACTTCGTACCGGCCTTCTCGGGCCTGTTCGCCCCGTACTGGCGTTCCGACGCCCGCGGTGTGATCGCCGGTCTGACCCGGTACGTCACCAAGGCGCACATCGCGCGCGCCGTTCTGGAGGCCACCGCCTGGCAGACCCGCGAGATCACCGACGCCATGACGAAGGACTCCGGCGTCGAACTCGCGGCCCTCAAGGTCGACGGCGGCATGACCTCCAACAACCTGCTGATGCAGACCCTCTCGGACTTCCTGGACGCGCCGGTGGTGCGCCCCATGGTCGCCGAGACGACCTGCCTCGGCGCCGCCTATGCCGCCGGTCTCGCCGTCGGCTTCTGGTCCTCCACCGACGACCTGCGCGCCAACTGGCGCCGGGCCGCGGAGTGGACCCCCCGCATGGACGCGGACATCCGCGACCGTGAGTACAAGAACTGGCTCAAGGCCGTCGAGCGGACCATGGGCTGGCTCGAAGACGAGAGCTGACGAGAGCTGAGCTGAACCGCACTCAGCTCGGCTGATGAGGAGTTAAGCAACCATGACCACCCTGCAGAGCGGCCCCGCCTTTCCGGCTCTCGGCACGCCTCCGGCCGCGGGCAGCGCGCCGAGCCGCGCCGAGACCCGGGAACGTCTGTCCAAGGCGTCCTACGACCTCCTGGTGATCGGCGGCGGAATCCTGGGCATCTCCACCGCCTGGCATGCCGCGCAGTCGGGTCTCAGGGTGGCCCTGGTGGACGCCGGCGACTTCGCCGGCGCCACCTCCTCCGCCTCCTCCAAGCTTCTCCACGGCGGTCTGCGCTACCTGCAGACCGGCGCGGTGAAGCTGGTCGCGGAGAACCACTTCGAGCGGCGTGCGGTGTCACGCCAGGTGGCACCGCACCTCGCCAACCCGCTCACCTTCTACCTGCCGGTCTACAAGGGCGGCCCGCACGGCGCCGCCAAGCTCGGCGCGGGCGTCTTCGCCTACTCGGCGCTGTCCGCGTTCGGTGACGGCGTCGGCCACCTGCTCTCCCCCGCCAAGGCGGCGCAGGACGTGCCGGAGCTGCGCACGGACAACCTGAAGGCCGTGGCCGTGTACGGCGACGACCAGATGAACGACGCGCGCATGGCCCTGATGACGGTCCGCGCCGCCGCCGAGGCCGGCGCCGCCGTCCTCAACCACGCCGAGGTCACCGGCCTGCGCTTCACCGGCGGCCGGGTCACCGGCGCCGACCTCAAGGACCGGATGGACGGCACCGAGTTCGGTGTGAACGCCCGCCTGGTCCTGAACGCGACCGGCCCCTGGGTCGACCACCTGCGCAAGATGGAGAACCCGGACGCGGCCCCCTCCATCCGCCTGTCCAAGGGCGCGCACCTGGTCCTCAAGCGCACCGCCCCCTGGAAGGCCGCGCTCGCCACGCCGATCGACAAGTACCGCATCACGTTCGCCCTGCCCTGGGAGGACATGCTGCTGCTCGGCACCACCGACGAGGAGTTCGAGGGCGACCCGGCGGACGTGCGCGTCACCGAGTCCGACACCGCGCAGATCCTGGACGAGGCCGCGTTCTCCATCCGCGACCAGCAGCTGTCCCGGGACCTGATCACGTACTCCTTCGCGGGTCTGCGGGTGCTTCCGGGCGGTCCCGGCGACACCTCGAAGGCCAAGCGCGAGACGGTCGTCACCGAGGGCCGCGGCGGCATGCTGTCGGTCGCGGGCGGCAAGTGGACGACGTTCCGCCACATCGGCCGTACGGTCATGAAGAAGCTGGAGGCGCTGCCGGGCCACCCGCTCGGTGACGACTACGAGCCGATCTCCGAGCTGCCGAAGAAGCTGCCGCTGCCCGGTATCGCCAACCCGCGCGCGGTCGCCCACCGCCTCCTGGTCGACGGCCCGGCACCCGGCCCGCGCATGGCGCCCGACACCGCGCGGCACCTGGCGACGCACTACGGCTCCCTGTCCTTCGACATCGCCCGCCTGGCGAACGAGAACCCGGAGCTGGCCGAGCGCGTGCACCCCGACGCCCCGGAGATCTGGGCGCAGGTCGTGTACGCCCGTGACAACGAGTGGGCCGAGACGGCCGACGACGTGCTGCGTCGCCGTACGACCCTGACGATCCGGGGCCTGGCGACGGACGAGATCCGTGGCAAGGTCGAGGACCTGCTGGGCAAGAAGAGCTGACCCAAGGGCAGTCGGTAAGGGGCGGTCGCCATGGCGACCGCCCCTTACTCATGCCTCGCTCATGCCTCACTCCTGCCTCTACGGGGGGTGCCATGCCGCCGCCACACCGCCGCAACGTTCGACGCGCACATTTGAAGCATGAAGTTTCAGGTCCTTTCCCTCATCTCCCACTCGCCCCACCCCCTGACCGGTGAACTCCCCTCCGCCGCCGAGCGGTTCGAGGACGTCGTCGAGGTCGGTGTCGAGGCGGAACGGCTCGGATACGACGCGTACGCGGTGGGCGAGCGGCACGCGGGCGCGTTCCTGTCGTCGAGCCCGACGGTGGTGCTCGGCGCGCTCGCGGCGCGCACGTCCCGCATCCGGCTCCTGACCGGCGTGACGGTGGTCGCGATCCTCGACCCGGTGCGGGTCGCCGAGGACTACGCGACGCTCGACCAGCTCTCGCACGGGCGCGTGGAGCTGGTGATCGGCAAGGGCGCCGAGGCGGGCCACTTCGACCTGTTCGGGCTCGACGAGGCCCGGCAGTGGGACCTCCAGAAGGAGAAGTACGAACTCCTGCGGCGGCTGTGGCGGGAGGAGAACGTCGACTGGGCGGGCGAGTTCCGGCCCGCCCTGAAGGACGTGACGACCGTGCCGCGCCCGTACGCCGGCCCGCCGCGCGTCTGGCACGGCTCCGCGACCTCCCACAACTCCCCCGAACTCGCCGCCCTGCACGGCGATCCGCTCTTCACCGCCAACGCCATCCAGCCGCGCGCCGCGTACGCCAAGCTCATCGCGCACTACCGGGAGCGGTTCGAGGCGCACGGCCACGATCCGGCGCGGGCCCATGTGGCGGCGGGCTCGGGCGGGTTGCTCATCGCGGACAGCGCGGAGCGGGCGGTGAGCCGCTACCGGGACCTGTACGAGGCGAAGGTGCGCCAGACGTTCAAGCCGCACCTCGAAGGGAAGGCGGGCTACAACACCCCTTTCCGCACCATCGAGGACGCCATCGCCGACGGGCCGCAGCTCATCGGCTCCCCGCAGCAGATCATCGACAAGATCCTCGGCTACCACGAGGTGTACCGGCACGATCTGCAGTCGATCTCCGTGGACGGGTTCGGCCTGTCGCGCGACGAACAGGTCGAAACCCTCCAGCGGTTCGCGGAGGAGATCGCTCCGGTGGTGCGGCGCGAGGCGCCGTCGACGCTCTGGTCCGACGCCTGACCGCCCCCACTCCCTCCCCCCGATTACCTTCTGCCTAACCCCGCAACAGGGTTACCGGCCTTCGGAATTGGCGTGACGACCAGCCTTTCCCCAGGTGGTGAGGCTCTTCGTAATGTCGATGTGGCGATCAGTGCCGTGGCGGGGCCGGGTGAACAGCGCCGAAGGACGCACGACGTGGTCGACATCAGTGACATCGACGTCTTCCTCGGCCTGGACGTCGGCAAAGGCGAACACCACGCCACCGCCGTCGCTGTCGCCGTCAGCGCCCTGTTCCTCGCCCGGCACCCGTGAGGGCTGCGGCTGCGCGGTGTCGGGGAGGCTCCCGAGGCGGCCTCGACGCTGGGGGTGAGCCCGGGGAAGTACCGTTACGCCGCGGTGCTCGCGTCGGGCGTCCCGTGCGGGCTCGCGGGGGCCCGACTGGCTCTCGGCAACGTGACGTTGTTCTCGGAGAGCATGGCGGCGGGGGGCGGCTGGATCGCCGTGGTGGCCGTCATGCTGGGCCGGGCGGCGCCACTCGGCGTGCTGCTCGCCGCGCTGCTCTTCGGGGGCGCGGAGGCCGTGGGCTTCCGGTTTCGGGGGGGGCGGGCTGCTGCAGCAGGCCACGGACGCGGCGCCGTACGTCGTGACCCTCGTCGCCCTCTTCCTGTCCACCGCACGCCGACGCCACCGCGCCGCACCCGCACGTCCGCCCGAACCACCGCGGCGGCCGAAGTCACCCAAGCCGTCCGATCCCCTGGTAGGAGCACCCTGATGACGACATCCGCCGACACCCTGCCCATCTCCGGAGTGCCGCGTTCCGGCCTGCCCCCGTACGCCGTCGTCGTCGGCGACCCCGCGCGCGCCGCGGCCGTCGCCGAGCTGCTCGACGACGCCAAGGAGGTCTCGTACCACCGCGAGTACCGCACCTTCACCGGAAGCTGGCAGGGCCTGCCCGTCGTCGTGTCCTCGCACGGGGTGGGCGCGCCCGGTGCCCTGTGCCTGTTCCAGGAGCTGGCCGAGGCGGGTGTGACGCACTTCATCCGCCTGGGGACGGCGGGTGCGATCCGGCCCGGCATCGGGGACGGGGACCTGGTCGTCGCGGACGCGGCGGTGCGCGACGACGGCGTGACGCAGCAGCTGATCCCGGCCGAGTACCCGGCGTTCGCCGCACCGGAGGCGGTGCTCGCGCTGCAGCGAGCGGCCCGGGCGGCACAAGCCCCGTACCACCGGGGCGTGGTGTGGACCCGGGCCGCCTTCCAGCCGGGCTTCCTGCCGCTGCCCGCCGAGGCCTACGAGCGGGCCGGGATCGCCGCGATCGAGATGGAGCTCTCGGCGCTGTACGTGTTCGCCTCGACGCGCGGCCTGACGGCGGGCGGCGCGCTCGTGGTCGACGGCGCCAACGCCGACGAACTGGTCGACGAGGAGGCCACCGGGGGCTACAACCCGCACCGCTCGGTGGTCGCCGACGGCGTCACCCGCGGCGCCCGGATAACCTTGGACGCACTGCGCCTGCTGGCCGCCGACGATGCCGGGCTGCCCGCGCGGCCGACGCGGGCGGTACCGCCCGCGCGGACAACCTGACCAGACCTGAACAGAGCCGACGGCTCCGCCCGCCGCGCCGGTGCCGTCCCCGCGTCGGGCCCGGGCGGCCTCCCGCACCCCGTCCTCACCGCGGCCGTCCCCCGGCCCCGCCCACCTGCCCCTGCCCCTGCCCCTGCCCCTGCCACAGAACGGAACTCATGATTCCCATCGATCTCCTCGTCCACGGCGGCGACGTCCTCACCGTCGACGCCTCCGGCACGGTCGTGCCCGACGGCGCGGTCGCCGTGCGCGGCGGCGAGATCGTCGAGGTCGGCCCGGCCGCGCGGCTGCGCGCCGCGTACGCGGCGGCCGAGGAGATCGACGCGCGCGACTGTCTGGTGCTGCCGGGGCTCATCAACACCCATACGCACCTGGCGATGACGCTGCTGCGCGGCACCGCCGACGACGTGACCCTCCAGGGCTTCCTGGAGCGCGTCATTCCGCGTGAGGCGGCGCTGCTGTCGCCGGGAACGGTCGCGGCGGGCATCGGGGCTGCCGTCGCGGAGTCGGTACGCGGCGGGGTGACGGCCGCCCTCGACATGTACTGGTTCCACGAGGCGGCCGAGGAGGTGGCGCGCGCGGCCGGGTGGCGGCTGCTCACCGGGCCGACGTTCATGGACGTGCCGGAGCCGCCGGACGGCCGCCCGTACGCCGACCGGCTCGGCTGGGCCGAGGCCCATCTGGCCACCCGCACCCCGACGCCGGGCACCCGGCCCGTGCTGTTCGCGCACTCCGCGTACACGCTGGTGCCCGAGCAGCTCACCGCGATCGCCGAGCTGGCCCGCGCCCACGGCGCGCTCCTGCACCTTCACGCCGCCGAGAACGCCACCGAAGTGGCGACGGTCACCGAACTGCACGGGATGCGGCCCGTGGAACTGCTCGACTCGCTCGGCGTGCTCGGCCCGGACACGCTCCTCGCGCACGCCGTCGACCTGACCGACGCCGAGATCGCGGCCCTCGCCCGCACCGGCACGGCCGTCGCGCACTGCCCGGTGTCCAACCTGAAGCTGGGCTGCGGCATCGCGCGGGTGCCGGACCTGACGGCGGCGGGCGTCACCGTGGGCCTGGGCACGGACGGCGCGGTGAGCTCCAACACCCTCGACATGCTCGGTACGGTGCGGGCGGCGGCGCTCGTGCACAAGGCGGGCGGCGACCCCACGGCGGTGGGCGCCGAGCAGGCCGTGCGGATGGCGACCATCGAGTCCGCGCGGGCCCTCGGCCTCGACGGGCAGCTGGGGTCCCTGGAGCCCGGCAAGCGCGCCGACCTGATCGTCATCGGCCTGGACCGCCCCCACCTCGCGCCCCGGCACGACCCGTACTCGACCCTCGCGTACGCCGCCGGACCCGCCGACGTGCGCGACACCGTCGTCGACGGCCGCGTCCTGATGCGGGACCGGACGCTCCTGACCGTCGACGAGCGCCGGGCCGTCGACGCCCTGCGCGAGGCCGCCGCCTCCGTCCCCCTCCCCCACCCCCGCACGACCACCGAGCACCACACCGCCGGGGTCCCCACATGACCGCCGACACCGACGTGCGCACCGGAGCCGACGTGAGCACCACAGCACCCGAGCACCTGGCCGACCCCGTGCCCGAAGATCCCGTGCCCGGAGGTCCCGAGCCCGAAGATCCCGTGCCCGGAGGTCCCGAGCCCGAAGGTCCCGAGCCCGAAGGTCCCGAGCCCATGGACCCCGCGTCCTTGGATCCTCCGCCCGCCGCGCCGACCCGCGGCTTCACCGGCCGCGCCCGCGCCGCCGACCGCGACCCGCGCCTGCCCCCGGGGCAGTACGACGCCCGCGACGGCTGGCCCGTCCTGTCCGCCGAGGTGACCCCGCGCCTCGCGGCCGCCGACTGGACGTTCCGCGTCGACGGCCTGGTCGCGCGGCCGCGCACCTGGACCTGGGACGAGGCGCACGCGCTGCCCGCGTCCGAGTACCGGGGCGACATCCACTGCGTGACGAGCTGGTCCAAGTTCGGCGTGCGCTTCGGCGGCGTGAGCCTGGACGCGTTCCTCGCCGTCACGGACCCGGCACCGACGGCCACCCACGTCGTCGCGTACTCCCACACCGGCTACACCACCAACCTGCCGCTCGCCGACGTGACCGGCGGGCGGGCGTGGATCGTCTGGGAGTACGACGGGGAGCCGCTGGCCCCGGAGCACGGCGGGCCCGCCCGCCTGATCGTCCCGCACCTGTACTTCTGGAAGAGCGCCAAGTGGATCGCGGGCCTCACGCTCCTCGACCACGACGAGCCTGGCTTCTGGGAGCAGAACGGCTACCACCACCGGGGCGACCCGTGGCGCGAGCAAAGGTACGCCGGTGACTGACGAAGCCCTCCCTCCCGGCCCCCTCGGCCCCCTCGGCACGGCCCCGGGCTTCGTGCCGCCGACCGCGTTCGCCGTGCCCGGCCGCATCGCCGTGAGCAACCGTTCGGCCGCCGTGTGGCAGCAGGCCCTGATCACGGACGTCCGCCGGGAGACGCCCGCAGCGTCGACGTTCCGGCTGAAGGTGCCCGACTGGCAGGGCCATCTGCCGGGCCAGCACCTGATGCTGCGGCTCACCGCGCCGGACGGCTACGTCGCCCAGCGCCACTACTCCCTGGCGTCCGCGCCCGACGACAGCGGCGAGATCGAGCTGACCCTGGACCACGCGCCGGGCGGCGAGGTGTCCGGGCATCTGCACACCGTGGCCCGGGTGGGCGACACCGTGGAGGTGCGCGGCCCGCTGTCCGGCTTCTTCGCCTGGCCCGGCGACCGGCCCGCGCTGCTGCTCGGCGCGGGCTCCGGCGTCGTACCGCTGATGTCGATGATCCGCCATCACCGCCGCGCGGGCCTGACCGTGCCGCTGCGTCTGATCGTCTCCGCGCGCACCCGCGAGGACCTGATCTACGCGGACGAGTACGGCGACGAGACCACGGCCGTCCTCACCCGCACCGAAGGCCGTCTGAACGCCGGGCACTTGGCGCCGCATCTCGGCGCCGGACAGCCCGACGGCGGCTGGGAGGCGTACATCTGCGGTTCCAACGGCTTCGCCGAGCACGCCTCGCGGCTCCTGGTGGACGGCGGCCAGCCGGTGGACCGGATCAGGATCGAACGCTTCGGCTGAACCCCCTGCTCAGCGGGGGCCGCAGGGGACATAATGAGCCGATACATCGGATGTCTATTTGTGGCTGTTCCCCCCTAGTCCCCGCTAGTCCCCACCGGTCCGCACTGGTCCGCACCGGTCCGCACACTGAGGCGAGGTCCCCATGGCTGTCACGGACGAGGCCATCGAAAAGATCAAGGGCATGATCGTCTCCGGCGCGCTGCGCCCCGGCGACCGGCTGCCCAAGGAGAGCGAACTGGCCGCGGAGCTCGGGCTCTCCCGCAACTCGCTGCGCGAGGCGGTGCGGGCGCTCTCCCTGATCCGCATCCTGGACGTGCGCCAGGGCGACGGGACGTACGTCACCAGCCTGGACCCGCAACTGCTCCTCGAGGCCCTGAGCTTCGTCGTGGACTTCCACCGCGACGACACCGTCCTGGAGTTCCTCGCGGTGCGCCGAATCCTGGAGCCCGCCGCCACGGCCATGGCGGCCACCCGCATCAGCGAGGCCGAACTGGACACGCTCACCGCCCAGTTGGACGCGCTCGGCGCCGCGCCGAGCGTGGAGGAGCTGGTGGCCTGCGACCTGGAGTTCCACCGCGGCATCGTGCAGTCGTCCGGGAACTCGGTGCTGTGCTCCCTCCTTGACGGCCTGTCCGGGCCGACCACACGGGCCCGCGTCTGGCGCGGGCTCACCCAGGAGGACGCGGTCAGCCGCACCCTGCACGAGCACCGGGCGATCCTCGCGGCGCTGCGCGACCGGGACGCGGAGGCGGCCCGGTCCTGGGCGACGGTGCACATCGCGAGCGTGGAGCAGTGGCTGCGCTCGACCCTGTGAGTCGCTCGGCTCCACCGCGTGAGTCATGCGTGAGGGGCGATTGACCTGGGCAGTGATCCGGCACTCGGCCCCGTCGGGGGGCTGCGGAGGGCCCCGCGGGACGCCGTAAGGTTGGGGCGTACTTAGAGGAGAACGTCGGAAGGAGGCCTGGGTGATCGAGCTCGAGGGGGTACCCGAGCTGATCGACCCGGTCATGGTGGCCGCGTTCGAGGGCTGGAACGACGCCGGCGACGCCGCCTCCACCGCGGTCGCGCATCTCGACAAGGAGTGGAAGGGCGAGGTGTTCGCGGCGCTGGACGCCGAGGACTACTACGACTTCCAGGTCAACAGGCCCACGGTGTGGCTGGACGGCGGCGTGCGCAAGATCACGTGGCCGACCACGCGGCTCTCGGTGGTCCGCGTCGGCGGCGACAAGCCGCGCGACCTCGTCCTGGTGCGGGGCATCGAGCCGTCCATGCGCTGGCGTTCGTTCTGCAACGAGTTGCTCGGCTTCGCCCATGAGCTGGGCGTGGAGCTGGTCGTGATCATGGGTGCGCTGCTCGGCGACACCCCGCACACCCGCCCGGTCCCGGTCAGCGGCGTGACGTCCGACCCGGACCTCGCGCGCACCATGGACCTGGAGGAGACCAAGTACGAGGGTCCGACGGGCATCGTCGGCATCCTCCAGGAGGCCTGCACCCACGCGGGCGTCCCGGCGGTCAGTCTGTGGGCGGCCGTCCCGCACTACGTCTCGCAGCCGCCGAACCCGAAGGCGACGCTCGCGCTCCTCAACCGCCTGGAGGACCTGATCGACCTCAGGATCCCCCTCGGCGAGCTGACGGAGGACGCGCGCGCCTGGCAGCTGGGCGTCGACCAGCTCGCCGCCGAGGACAGCGAGGTCGCCGAGTACGTCCAGTCCTTGGAAGAGGCACGGGACACGGCGGAACTGCCCGAGGCGTCCGGCGAGGCCATCGCGCGGGAGTTCGAGCGGTATCTGCGGCGGCGTGACGGCGGCGGCCCCGGTCCCGTCGCCGGGACCGGGCAGGTCAGCGGGCCCGGGCAGGTCGGCGGGCCCGGCCAGCCGGGCGGGCACGCCACGGACGGCGGCGACGGGGCGGCGTATCTGCGGGACACGCCGAGCGAGCGCACCCGGCCGCCGAAGCCGCAGCCACGCCCGGGGCCGGAGCCCGCATCCACGGGGTCGGCGTCCAGTGACTCGCCCTCGGACTCGGACTCGGCGGACGACGCCAAGGGCGACCCGGCCGAGTCAAGCCAGGAGTCCGGCACCGCCGAATCCGCGAAATCCCCGGGCTCCGGCGGTGGCGCGGCCCACGGCGACGGAAACGACGGCCGTGACCACAAGCCGGACGGCACGAAGGAAGACGATTCCTCGTCAGAGGATTCCTCCGAGGACTGAGCCGGTCGACGGCACGTTCCAGGGGCGGCACCCGCGAGGGCGCCGCCCCTTCTCGTTGCCCACGACCCAGGAGGCCACAGTCATCACGCCCGTATATGGCCGGTATCAGGCGTGACACGAGTTTGTTGATGAAATGCACACGGTTCCCAACTCAACTTCCATTCAAACGCTGTTGGGCGAAAGTGGTCTGGACGGCCGGGCCCGGCGGTAGCAGGGTGTGCAACGACCGGAAGGCAGGCGGGGCGCGGTAACCGAAGGGAGCGGTGAAGCGATGACCGACCAGGTGCAGCGGGGCAGCGACCCCGGGGGCAGTGGCCCCGGACCCGATGGCGCGGGGTTCACGTATCGGGCCGCCGAGCAGGAACTGATCGTCGTCGCCCGGCCGGAGGCCCGGCTGCGCGCCCAGGAGCAGGGTGTCCGCTCGGCGTCGGGCTCCGACGTGTCGGCCCTGAACATGTTCCTCAGCGATGAACAACTGACCCTGGAGCCGCTGTTCGGCAGCGAGGACCGGCTCCGGGCGGCGGCGCCGGACATCCAGGGCGAGGTGCCCGACCTGGCGCTCTTCTACCGGGTACGCGGGGGCGGGGACCGCGCCCAGGAACTGCGGGCGCGGATGGCGGCGCTGCCCGGCGTCGACACGGCGTACGTGAAGCCGGGCGCCGTACCGGCCGCGCTCGGGCCCGTCGGGCCGCAGGGCGGCGCGGGCGAGCCGGAAGACTCGCGCCGCCGCAAGGAAGGGATGCCGGCGACGGCGGACTTCAGCGGCCGCCAGGGCTATCTGCGGCCGGCGCCCGAGGGCGTCGACGCGTACTGGGCCTGGCAGCGCCTGGGCGGCGGCGGTGACGGGGTGACCGTCATCGACATCGAGGGCGCCTGGCAGCTGAGCCACGAGGACCTGGCGGCGAAGCTCGCGGGCGTGGTGATCGGCACCCCCATCCAGGACCTGGCGTGGCGCAACCACGGCACCGCCGTGATCGGTGTCATCGGCGCCGACCGCAACGCCATGGGCGTCACCGGCATCGTGCCGGACGCCGTGACCGCGGTCGCGTCCTTCACCCCGGCGGGCACGGCGGCGACGATCCACGCCGCGGCGGACCGGCTCGCTCCGGGCGACGTCATCCTCATCGAACTGCACCGCCCGGGGCCGAAGTTCGACTTCGAGACGCGCGACGACCAGAAGGGCTACATCGCCATCGAGTGGTGGCCGGACGACTTCGCCGCGGTCCGGTACGCGACGGCCAAGGGGATCATCGTCGTGGGCGCGGCGGGCAACGGCGCGGAGTCCCTGGACGACGCGGTGTACGAGCGGCGTCCCGACGAGTTCCCGTCCTGGTGGCGCAACCCCTTCAACCCGTCCAACCCCTCCTCCGAAGCCGTCCTGGTCGGCGCGGGCGCGCCGCCGCCCGGCACGCACGGCCGCGACCACGGTCCGGACCGCTCTCGCCTCGCGTTCTCCAACTACGGCGCGCGCCTGGACGCGCAGGGCTGGGGCCGCGAGACCACGACGACCGGCGGCTTCTGGAACCAGCCGGGCGACCTGCAGGGCGGCGTGGACGAGATCGCCTGGTACACGGACACGTTCTCCGGCACCTCGTCGGCGTCCCCGATCGTCGTCGGCGCCGTCGCCGCGCTCCAGGGCGTCCTCAAGGCAGCGGGCCAACAGCCGATGACGTCGTCCCGCGCGCGTGCCGTGCTGCGGGCCACCGGGTCGCCGCAGCAGGACGGCCCCGGCCGCCCGGCGTCCCAGCGGATCGGCAACCGCCCCGACATCAGGGCGGCGGTCACCAAGCTGCTGCCCGCGGCGGTGGGCTCGGGCCTCGCCGAGCGCTACTGGGACGAGCTGATCCCGTATCCCCCCGAACTCCCGCCGCGCCTCAGGCTCTTCGTGGCCGGGCAGTGGCGCAACCTGAACAACCCCTCCCCCGAGACCCGTCAGGCGGTGCACTCCGCCTTCGCCGGGGGATCACCGGACGTGCGTGTCTGGTTCTCGGACGACGAGGTCGTCGGCCTGGTCGTCACGGGCTGAACCGCGGCACGCGACGAGAAGCACCACCGCACCACATCAACGGACCGACCATTGACGGAAGGTGGCACCCGCATGAGCACCACCCCGCAAATGAGTCAACTGGGCCAGCACCAGGGCCAGCAGTACAACCCGCAGCAGCAGTACGGGCAGCAGAGTTACGGCCCCGAACAGTTCGGCCAGCAGCAGCCGTTCGGCCAACAGGGCCAGCAGCAGCCGTTCGGCCAACAGGGCCAGCAGCAGCCGTTCGGTCAGCAGGGCCAGCCCGGCCAGAGCTACGGCCAGCAGTTCGGGCAGCAGCAGGGCCCGAGCACCGCGCCGCCGCAGCCCGGCCAGATCGGTCAGCAGGGCCAGGGCCAGCAGGGCCAGATCGGTCAGATCGGCCAGCAGCGCCAGCAGATGCCCGGCCAGCAGTTCCCCGGCCAGCAGCAGATGCAGCAGCAGATCCCGCAGCACCTGCGCCAGCAGATGCAGCAGCTCGGCCAGCAGCAGCCGTTCCAGCAACTGCTGCAGCAGCTCGGCCAGGAGCAGGTCCCGCAGGCGCAGGCGCCCGCGATCTCGACACAGGCCCTCGCGGGTGCCGTCGCCCAGAGCTTCTGGGACGTCGTCCAACCGCTGCCGGGCCAGGCCTCCCTGCTGTATCTGCACGTGGACGGCGAATGGCGCGTCTACGTGAACCCCAACGACCGCACCCGCGACCAGGTCCAGGAAGCCTTCGCGTACGGGCAGCCGGTGATCGGCTACTACGACACGAACAACCCCGGGCTGCTGCTCGCGATCGTGATCACCAGGTGACCCACACCCGGTGATGGCCCCCTCGGTGGCGCGCGCGACCAGCTGACGCGTCCTGGGAGAGGCCGAGGGAACCACGGCGCCGGACGGATGCTCCCGTCCGGCGCCGCTTCCGTGCGTCCGTGCGTCCCTACAGCGCGACGCCGAGCAGTGCGTCCACGGCGCGGGACACGACGCCGGGGGCGCCCTCGTCCGTGCCGCCCTCGGTGTTCTGGCGGGCGGCCC
This sequence comes from Streptomyces sp. NPDC041205, assembly GCF_055591765.1. Taxonomy (NCBI): domain Bacteria; kingdom Bacillati; phylum Actinomycetota; class Actinomycetes; order Kitasatosporales; family Streptomycetaceae; genus Streptomyces; species Streptomyces sp. NPDC041205. Next base: position 356,413 of record NZ_JBVIZH010000006.1, read on the forward strand.
AGCGGTCGACGGCGGCGAGCGCGGTGGGCGCGTCCAGGTCGTTGGCCAGGGCCTCGCGGACCTCCTCGACCAGGGCCTCGGCGGGCGGTCCGTCGGGGCGGGACACCGCGGCGCGCCAGCGGGCGAGCCGTTCGACGGCGTCCTGGAGGACCTGGTCGGTCCACTCCCAGTCGGCGCGGTAGTGGTGGGCGAGCAGGGCGAGCCGGATGGCGGCGGGGTCGACGCCGTCGCGCCGCAGCTTCGACACGAACACCAGGTTGCCCTTGGACTTGGACATCTTGGCGCCGTCGAGGGCGACCATGCCGGCGTGCACGTACGCCTTGGCGAAGGGGTGCTCGCCGGTCAGCGCCTGCGCGTGCGACGCGCCCATCTCGTGGTGCGGGAAGGTCAGGTCGGAGCCGCCGCCCTGGATGTCGAAGCCCATGCCGAGGTGGTCGAGGGCGATGGCGACGCACTCGATGTGCCAGCCGGGGCGGCCGGGGCCGAGGGAGCCGCCGTCCCAGCTCGGCTCGCCCTCGCGGGCGGCCATCCAGAGCATCGGGTCGAGCGGGTTCTTCTTGCCCGGGCGGTCCGGGTCGCCGCCGCGCTCGGCGGAGAGCAGGCGCATGGCGGCGGCGTCGAGCCCCGACACCTCGCCGAAGTGCGGGTCGGACTCGACGGAGAAGTAGATGTCGCCCTCGAGGTCGTAGGCGGCGCCCAGGTCCCGCAGCCGCTCGACGAGCGGCACGATGCCCGGTATCGACTCGACGGCTCCGATGTAGTGCCGCGGCGGCAGCAGCCGCAGGGCGGTCATGTCCTCGCGGAACAGCGCGGTCTCGCCCTGCGCCAGCTCGACCCAGTCCTTGCCGTCGCGCTTGGCGCGCTCCAGGAGCGGGTCGTCCACGTCGGTCACGTTCTGCACGTAGTGGACCTGCCGCTTGGTGTCGAGCCACACGCGCTGCACGAGGTCGAACGCGTTGTAGGTCGCCGCGTGACCCATGTGGGTCGCGTCGTACGGCGTGATGCCGCAGACGTAGATACGGGCGACGGGACCGGGGGCGAGGCTGACGAGGCCACCGGTCGCGGTGTCGTGGATCCGGAGGTCGCGGCCCTCACCAGGCAGGGCGGGAACCTCAGAAGCGGGCCAGGCATACATGTCTTGAGCCTAACCGGACGCCCCTTCCGCATACGACCCAGGGCAACGAGATCTTCAACAGGTTTCCCCAGCCCCTACCAGGGGAAGCCCCATGGCGCCCCTTACGCCAGGAGCGGGTGACTCACACCGGCGGCCACGGAATGGCCGGCCACTCCCCCGACGGCCCCGGATGCCGCCCCGCGGCAAGCAGCGCGGCGACCCGCTCCCGAACGGCGTCGACCTCCGCGGGGGTCAGCAGCTCCCCGAGCCGCCCGGCAAGCGGCTCCCCCGCCGCCAGGCCGTCCCGCAGGGAGCCCAGCGCGTCCACCGCCTCCTCGGGCAGCTTCTCCCCGGCCCAGCCCCACAGCAGCGTCCGCAGCTTGTCCTCGACGTTGAACGTGACCCCGTGGTCGATCCCGAAGAGCCGCCCGCCGTCACCGAGCACCAGATGCCCGCCCTTGCGGTCAGCGTTGTTGATCACGGCGTCGAGGACGGCGAGCCGCCGCAGCCGGGCGTCGTCCGCGTGCACGAGCAGCGCCGTACGCCCCTCGCCCACCTCGGCGAACCCGACGGCCTTCCAGCCGTCCCCGGGCTCGTCACCCTCGACAAGGGCAAGCAGCCCGGCCCCGTCGGCGCCCTCGCCGTCGGCGGAGGCGTCATCGGCCTCGGCCTCGGCATCGGCATCGGCATCGGCGGAGGCGTCCTCCCCGGAGGCCTCCGCCCCGACCCACAGCTGGACCATGCCCTCCCCGTAGGGCCCGTCCCGCAGCACGGTGGGCGGCACGAGCCCCCATCCGAGCGCTTCGGAGACCTCGTACGCGGCGACCTCCCGCTGCGCGAGCGTGCCGTCGGGGAAGTCCCACAGGGGCCGCTCCCCGGCGACGGGCTTGTAGACGCAGGCGGCTTTCTGCTCCTCGTACACGACCGTGCAGTAGAGCACCGCGTTGGATGCCTCCCGGATCTGCCCGCGCACGGTCAGCTCACCGCGGGTGAGCAGCTGGGCGGCGCTCACGCGTCCCGCCGGTATCCGTTCTGGCGCGGGCATACGTGTCCTTCCGGGTCGAGCGGCAGGCTGCACAGCGGGCACGGCGGACGTCCCGCGTTCACTACGTCGAGGGCACGCTTGGTGAAGGCCCGTGCCTGGGCGCCGGTGAGGCGCACCCGGAGCATCGGGGGGCCGTTCTCCTCGTCCTGCAGGAGCCTTTCCTCGGCCTCCGCCAGGTCCTCCTCGGAGTCCGCGTCCAGCTCGACGAGGGCCTGCGCCTCCACGATCATGCGCTCCTCCTCGCCGTCCCAGGCGAGCGCCATCGTGCCGACCCGGAACTCCTCCTCGACGGGCGAGTCGAGCGGCGCGCTGTCGGTGACCTCGGCGGGTGCCACGGCGGGCACCGCGGCGCTGCCGCCGCTGCGCCGCACGACCTCGTCGAGCAGCTCCTCCATACGCTCGGCGAGCGCGGCCACCTGGGTCTTCTCCAGGGCGACGCTGGTCACGCGGACCCCCGCGGAGGCCTGGAGGAAGAAGGTACGCCGACCGGGGAGCCCGACGGTTCCGGCGACGAAGCGTTCCGGCGGGTCATAGAGGAACACCTGACGGGACACGTCCTGTCTCCATTGAAATCGACTGCATGTACTTGGCGCGACCACTGCACCCTACTGCGGGCGACGATCACGGTGCGCCCGCGTCGCCGCCCACCTGTGCGTCGTCGCTCGCGGGTGCCTCGCGCGGGGCGAGCGACCCGAAGTCGCCGGTGTCCCCGAGGCGTACGAGGAAGGGCCGCAGCCGGGTGAAGCGGATCGCCGTGACGGAACAGGGCTCTACGGAGATGCGCTGGAACAGGTCAAGGTGCAGCCCGATGGCGTCGGCGACAAGGGACTTGATGATGTCGCCGTGGGAGCACATCAGATAGACGGCGTCGGGGCCGTGGTCGCGCTCCACGCGCGCGTTCCACTCGCGTACGGCCTCCGCGGCCCGCGTCTGCATGGCCCGCAGGGACTCGCCGCCGGGGAAGGCGGCCGCGGACGGGTGCTGCTGGACGACCTCCATCAGGGGCTCGTCCGCGAGCTCGGCGAGCTTGCGGCCCGACCAGTCGCCGTAGTGGCACTCGCCGATGCGTTCGTCCGTGTGGACGGGCACCCCGGGGCGGGCGGCGAGCAGCGGCGCGAGGGTCTCCTGGCAGCGCTGCAGCGGGCTGGTGACGACCTCGGCGAGCGGCAGCGCGGCGAGCCGCCCGGGCAGCGCGGCGGCCTGCTCGGCGCCGCGCTCGTCGAGGCCGACACCGGGCGTCCATCCGGCGAGCAGGCCCGCGGTGTTGGCGGTCGAGCGTCCGTGACGGACGAGGATCAGCGTGGGCATGCGGGTCAGCCTAAGCCGCCGAGGGGGTGCGGCAGGGGCCGAGCCCCGGAAGAATGCACAACGTGATCGTGGACTGCGCCACCTATCGGCACGGCCGCCGCGTCCAGGGCCCGGCGGACTTCTCCGACGCCCTGGACTCGGCGCGGGCGGCCGGGGACGCGTTCGTCTGGATCGGCCTGTACGAGCCGACGGAGGACGAGTTCGACCTGGTCGCCAAGGAGTTCTCGCTGCACCCGCTGGCGGTGGAGGACGCCTTGAAGGCCCATCAGCGGCCGAAGCTCGAGGTGTACGACGACTCGGCGTTCCTGGTCCTGAAGCCGGTGGTGTACGAGCCGGAGAGCGACACCGTGTCGTCCGGGGAGCTCATGATCTTCATGGGCGACTGCTTCGTGGTGACCGTCCGGCATGGCGAGGGCGCGCCGCTCAGCGCCGTGCGCCACCGGCTGGAGGCCGAGCACGAGGTGCTCGAACACGGGCCGACGGCGGTGCTGTACTCCATCACCGACGCCGTGGTCGACCACTATCTGGAGGTCGCGGGCGAGTTGCAGACGGACCTGGAGGTCCTGGAGGCGGAGGTCTTCTCGCCGGACAGGGGCGGCTCCCGGAACACCGCGTCCCGCGTCTACCGGTTCAAGCGGCAGATCCTGGAGTTCCGGCGCGCCACGGGCCCGCTGGCGATGCCGCTGGCGCGCCTCGCGGGCGTGGGTCCATTCGGCCGCGCGGTGCCGTTCGTGGACGAATCCGCGCAGCCGTACCTGCGGGACGTCAATGACCACCTGCTGCGCGTGAACGAGTCCGTGGAGGGCCTCGACCGCCTGGTGACGGACATCCTGTCGGCGCATCTGGCGCAGATGAGCGTGCGGCAGAACGACGACATGCGGAAGATCTCCTCGTGGGCGGCCATGGCGGCGGTGCCCACGATGATCGCGGGCATCTACGGCATGAACTTCGACCACATGCCGGAGCTGCACTGGTGGTGGGCGTACCCGGCGGTGATCCTGCTGATGGTCGTGCTCGAGGTGAGCCTGTTCCGGCTGTTCAAGCGGCGCGGGTGGCTCTAGCGCTCCGCCCCCCGGGGCCCGGGGGTTCGTGTGGTCAGGCGAACTCCGCCGCGGAGGTGGCCGGTCCGCCCAGCGCGTCGCGCCGCTCCGGCATCTTCAGGGACACCATCCGCCGCCAGCCGCCCGCGCGTTCGTACGCGTACATGGCGTGGATGCCCGCCATGAGCGTTCTGGACTTGACCGGGGACCAGCGCAGGATGCGGCCCATGTGCTCCATGACGGCGAGGCTGACGTCGCGGTAGACGCCGATCTCGGCGAGTGCGCACTCGCGCAGGGTGTTCTGGATGGCGCGGCCGTGCCCGGCGTGGGCGAAGCGCAGCAGTTCCTCGTGGCAGTACGCCAGGTGGTTGTCCTCGTCGTTCGAGATCATCTTCACGGCCTTGCCGACCTCGGGGTCGTCCCCGAAGTACTTGCGGAGCATGACCATCTGGTCGGCGGCGCGCTGCTCGGTGACGCGGCTGTGCGAGAGGTACGTGACGATGTCCTGCTCGGTGAGCGGCTGATCGGCGCGGAGCTTCTCGTGCGCGAGGCCGATGCCGCGGCGCTCCAGGAGCATCGTGTAGTCGGTGGCGGCGGGGACGTCGACGGGGTCGAGGCCGCGCTTGCGCAGCAGCGCGTTGAAGATCCGTCCGTGCTTGTCCTCGTCGGCGCCGTGCCGGGCGATCTTGGGCGCGAGCTCGCGCTGGCTGTCGGGGACCAGCGCGGCGATGCGCCCGTTCTCCCAGCCCCCCTGGGACTCTCCGCTCGCCGCGATGGAGCAGAACAGCCGGAACGACTCGTCGTTGTCGAGGATCTCCTGGAAGAGACTCCGGGCCGAAAGCATCGCAGGCACCTCCATGCCGTCACTGACCACAGACTTCCGCAAAGAACGAGTCAAAGGCGCAGCACGCTCTCAGGCAACAGGTGTATGCGACAGCTCAGCCAAATGAAGGACACACAGGGCTGAAAGGGGCGGATGGACACGCCGGACGAGGCGGCCGGACAGGTCGTCGGAGAGGCGGCCGGAGAGACGGCCGGGGAGACCGCGGGGGAGCCGGTCGAAGAGACGGCCTGCCAGTCGGCGACGGGAAGCCTCCGGGGCCGTAACCGGAGGGCTCGTCGCGGCGTTGTGCTCCGTGACGGCCGTGGCGGGGAAGACCCCCGAGCCCCCACCACGGCCGCGGAAACCTCCCGCTACGCGAGCCCGGCGCGCTCCAGGGCCTCGGTGCCCGCGCGCAGCGAGGCCAGCCGCTCCTCCACCGTGAAGCCCGCGGGCGCCAGCGTGAGCGTGGTGACACCGGCCTCCGCGTAGGCCCGCATCCGGTCGGCGATGCGGTCCACGGAGCCGAGCAGGGTGGTGGAGTCGATCAGGGAGCGCGGTACGGCGGCGGCCGCGCCCTCCTTGTCACCGGACAGGTACTTGTCCTGGATCTCGGCGGCCTCCTTCTCGTATCCCATGCGCCGCGCGAGCTGGTTGTAGAAGTTCTGCTTGCGGCTGCCCATGCCGCCGACATACAGCGCCGTGTAGGGCCGGAACATGTCGGCAAGGGCGTCGACATCCGCGTCCTTGCCGATCGCGAGCGGCACCGTCGGCACCACGTCGAAGCCCTCCATGGTCTTGCCCGCCTTCTCGCGCCCGGCCCGCAGATGGCGCAGCGCGGTCTCCTCCAGGTGCTCGGCGGCCGGGAAGATCAGCAGCGCGCCGTCGGCGATCTCACCGGTCTGCTCCAGGTTCTTCGGCCCGATCGCGGCGATGTACAGCGGGATGTGCTCGCGCTGCGGGTGCACGGTCAGCTTGATCGGCTTGCCCGGGCCGCCCGGCAGCGGCAGCGTCCAGTGCTCGCCCTCGTAGCTGAGGCGCTCGCGGGTCATGGCCTTGCGCACGATCTCGACGTACTCCCGGGTGCGGGCCAGCGGCTTGTCGAACTTGACGCCGTACCAGCCCTCGGAGACCTGCGGCCCGGACACGCCGAGCCCGAGCCGGAACCGGCCACCGGACAGCGAGTCGAGGGTGGCCGCCGTCATCGCGGTCATCGCGGGCTGGCGCGCCGGGATCTGGAAGATCGCCGAGCCGACGTCGATCCGCTCGGTCTGCGCCGCCACCCAGGAGAGCACGGTGGCCGCGTCCGAACCATAGGCCTCGGCCGCCCAGCAGACCGCGTAGCCCAGCTTGTCGGCCTCCTTCGCGACGACGAGATTGTCCGCGTCCATCCCGGCACCCCAGTAGCCGAGGTTGATCCCGAGCTGCATGGCCGAATCCCCTTACCCGTGAGTAACGTTCCTGTTCCGGGACTGTAGCGCGCGGGCGGGCGATCCGGCAGGGGCGGGCGGCGGTCCCGCCGGGGCCCGCGTACGGGACGGCCGGGCCTGCCGGGAGCTGTTCCCCGAAGGGGTTCATGAGTTGTCCACAGGCACGGCTTTGTCCACACGCACACCCAGCGCTGAGGCATGGCCAGTAATCTCGCCGCCATGGAGCAGAGGCATCTCGGCCGAACAGGTCTGCGCGTGTCCCGGATCGGACTCGGCACCCTCACGTGGGGGCACTCCGACGAGATCGGGGAGAACGACGCCGCGGACCTGCTGAAGGCCTTCTGGGAGGCGGGCGGCACCCTCGTGGACACGGCCGATGTGTACGGCGACGGGGAGGCCGAATACCTCCTCGGACGACTCGTCGAACGCCTGGTGCCGCGGCGCGATCTGGTCATCGCGACGAAGGCGGGCAGCGTGCCCGACCCCGACCGCCGCTTCGACGGCTCACGCGGCCATCTGCTGTCCGCGCTCGACGCCTCCCTGGCCCGCCTCGGCACGGACTATGTGGACCTGTGGCAGATCCACGCCTTCGACAGCGACACCCCTCTGGAGGAGACGCTCCAGGCCCTGGACATCGCGGTCAGTAGCGGCCGCGCGCGCTACGCGGGCGTCTCCAACTTCAGCGGCTGGCAGCTCGCCAAGGCCGCCACCTGGCAGCTCGCGGCGGCCGGCACCCGCACCCGCGTCGCCAGCACGCAGATGGAGTACTCCCTGCTCCAGCGCGGCGTCGAGCGCGAAGTGCTGCCCGCCGCCCTCGACCTCGGCGTCGGCCTGCTGCCCTCGTCACCGCTCGGCCGCGGCGTCCTCACCGGCAAGTACCGCAACGCGACCCCCGCCGACTCGCGCGGCGCCTCCGAGCAGTTCGCCCCGTTCGTGGCGCCGTATCTGGACGAGGCGGCCGGGCGGGTCGTGGACGCCGTCGCGATAGCGGCCGACGGCCTCGCCGTCACCCCCCTGCAGGTCGCGCTCGCCTGGGTGCGCGACCGCCCCGGAGTGACCGCCCCGATCGTCGGCGCGCGCAACGCGCAGCAGCTCACGGCCGCATTGTCAGTGGAGACCCTTAGTCTTCCTGACGAGATCTGCCAGGCGCTCGACGACGTGTCAGCGCCCGTGCACCGCTACCCAGACCAGGACTGGAGCACGCTGTGAGTACGGAGTCCGCTGCCGCGGAGGTCGCCGAACCCGAGGCCGACGCCGAGGAAGCGCCGGAGGCCGGGGGCACGTCGTCCGGCGGGACCGCGCCGGAGGGGGGCGCCGGGGACGCCGAGGAGGAGTCGGCGGGCCCGGACGATCCGGCCGACCCGGATGGCCCGGAGGACTCGGAGGACTCGGAGGGGGCTGTTTCCGAGGATCCTGGTGGCGCCGGGGACGATGCCGAGGACAGCGGCACCGAGGCCGGTGGCGGCGAGGGCCAGGACGGCAGCGCGGACGGCGGGGACGCCGGTGTGTCCGAGGCCGAGGCCGAGCTCGCGGCACAGCGGGAGCTGCGGGAGCGGATCGAGCAGCGCAAGGCCAACAAGCAGGGGCCCGTGGCGGCGGGCGCGAAGCTTCAGGGCACGGCGGCCGACCTGCTGGCGGCGGTGCGGGCCGTGGAGAGCGGCGAGAAGCCCGTCACGTCCGCGTTCCGCGAGCCCGCGCCGGTCGCGCAGCGGCGCCCCGCCCCCGAGCCCGTGCGGCGGCCGGCGCCCGAGGCCACGGCCGGGACGGCCGGCCCCGCGCCGGAGACCGTCGAGGCGGTGGCGGCGGTGCTGGCCGAGGGCGGTGCGCCCGCGGCGCTCGCGGCCCGGGCGGCGGCCGTGCTCGGCGAGGGCGCGGACGGTGTGCTGCGTGCCGACCCCTGGCAGTTGCTGCGGGTCGCCGGGGTGCGGCCCGAGCAGGCCGACGGCTTCGCGCGGGCGCTGCTCGGCCCGGACTGCGGTCCGGGGGACGAACGCAGGGGCTGCGCGCTGACGGTGTGGCTGCTCGAACAGGCCGCGCTCGCCGGGCACACGGCGCTCGAATCCTCGGCGCTCACCGCGGCGCTCGGGCAGCGCGGGGTGCCGGAGCCGGACGAGGCCGTGCAGTCCGCCCTCGCGGAGGGCGACGTGCTGGTCTTCCAGGACGCGCTGGACGAGGTCCCCGGGGCCGCCCCGGCGCGGCCCGCCCCGACCGGCGACGACACCGAGGACGGCCAGGAGGCGGCGGCTCCGGTCCGCGTCCTGCTCGGCCTGGAGCGGTACGCCCTCGCGGAGGAGAGCCTCGCCGACGGCCTCGCCCGCGTCATGAACTCACTGCCGGAGGGCGGCGGTTCGGGCACCAAGGCCGGTGGCTCTGATGCTGAGGGCAGAAGCTCGGGCCGGGAGAGCGACAGCTCGGGGGCGGAGGACGACGGCTCGGGCCCACAGGGTGACGGCTCGGGTCCGAACGGCGACGGCTCGGGTCCCTCGGCCGCCGACTGGGAGTCCGCGGCGGCCGCCGCCAAGGGGTCCGCGGCCGACCTGATCCGCGCCGTGGCCGCGCACGGCCTGGTGCTGCACACGGGCGGCGAGGCGGCCCGCGCCGAGCCCGCCGCGCTGGTGGCGGCGGCCCGGGCGCTGGGCCTGCGGGTGTGCGCGGCGACGCACAGCGCCGAGGGACAGCGGAGGCTGGCCGAGGGCCTGGGGGGCGGTGCCGGTGAAGCCGGGGCTCGCGGGAGTGCGGGGGCTCGGGCTCGCTTGGGTGCCGACGGAGACGGTGTCCGCGAGGGCGCCGACGGTGCTGGTGTACGGGGGGACGCGTCCGCGTCGGGCGACCGGGGTGCCGGATCTGCCGCCGCCTCGGGAGCCCAGATGGACGGGCACGCGGGCGGGGAGGCCGACGGCGTACCGGCGGCGAGGCGCACCGCCGAAGGTGCCGCCGACGCGGTGACCGGGTCGGCCGGTGCGGATGCCGTCCAGCTCGAGAGCACGCGCGGGGAGGCCGTGGGCGCTCCGGGGGCGGCTGTCCTTGGCGGCGAGTCCGGTGCGGCCGACGGGTCCGCCGCGGCTCATGCGGGCGGTGCGGCTCATGCTGCCGGTGCGGGCACCACGTCCGATGCGTCCCGCGGGGCCGGTGCGGCTGAGACGTCCGTGGCTGCTGGAGCCGCCGATACGCCCAACGCATCCGGAGCCACCGCCGAAGCCACCCCCGCCGTGACCGTCGCCGGTCTCCTCTCCGGGCGCCAGGGGCCGGGCCGGGACGCGGACGGCGCGCTCGCCCTGGACCTCCTCGTGGTCCTGGACGCCCCCCAGTTGGACGTGGAGACGGCCGCGATGCTCGTGGAGTCGCTTCCGGACGGCGCCCGGCTCGTGCTCAGCGGCGACCCGGGAGTGCTGTGGTCCGCTGGCCCCGGCCGGGTGTTCGCGGACCTGCTCGCGGCCCGCTGCTGCCCGCAGGTCGTCTCGCGCACGCCGGACCCCGGTCCCATCGGCGAGCTGGTCTCCGGCATCGGCGTCGGCGAGCTGACCCAGGTCGAGGCGCCCGGCAAGGAGGTCGTGATCGTCCCGGTGCGGGACGCGCCCGACGCGATCCACCGCACGGTGCAGTTGGTCGCGGACTCGGTGCCGCGCGCCATCGGCGTACCGGCGGGACAGACGCAGGTGATCACGCCGGGCCACGGCGGCGCGGCGGGTACCCGCGCGCTGAACGCGGCGCTGAAGGAGCGGCTGAACCCGGGCCCCGGCCGGTTCGGCGGCTTCGACCCCGGTGACCGGGTCGCCTACGCCCCGGTGCCGGGCCGCACTGCGCTCGGCCGGGTGGTCGGAGCCGACGCGCAGGGCCTGCGCCTGGAGTGCGAGGGCACCCCCGTCGCCGTACCGAAGGAGCGGGTGGAGCAGTCCGTGCGCCACGCCTGGGCACTCACCGCGCACCAGGCCACGGGCCGCCGCTGGCCCGCGGCCGTGGTGGTCCTGCCGGGCGACGCGGCGGGCGCCCTGACCCGGCCGTGGGTCTACACGGCCTTCAGCCGCGCCGAGCGCCACCTCTCGGTCGTCCAGGGCGTGGCCCAGTCCCTGCCCCAGGCCGTGGCCGAGCGCCCCGCCAAGGAGCGCACGACCCGCCTGCGCACGCTGCTGCGTCCGCAGGCCCCCGCAGCGGACTAGCCCTGCGGACTAGCCCTTACGCGGAGAGCGGCCCCGACCCCCGTCCAGGGGCCGGGGCCGCTCTCATCCGGCCAGGGCCCCGGAGCCGAGCGAACCCGCCCCCGGACAGCCCCTCCCAGCGACCCGACCAGCGGCACCTCCTAGGCGCCGCCTACGCCCTTCCTCCACTCGACGACCTCCACGTCGTCGGCGTCGTCGGCGTCGTCGGCGTCGTCCGCCTCATCCACGTCGTCCGGGTCGAAGTCGATGCCTGCATCGAGGTCCGTATCGAGGTCGGCGTCCAGGTCCCCCTCGATGCCGGTGTGCGCGTCCCGGCCCCGGCGGGCGCCACCCGCACGGCTCGCCGCGGCGTCCAGGTCGTCGTCGAGATCGTCGTCCGTCTCGTCGTCGAAGACCGCGCTGACGTCGAAGCGGCAGACCACCCGCGGGGAGTCGGGCTGGTCGAACGGGGACTCCAGCCACTCGCCGGGCTCCGCGGGCTCGTCCGCCGCGGTGACCCACAGCGTGGAGTCGCCCTCCTCCAGGCCGAACTCCTTGTGCCTGGAGGCGATCTCGTCCGGCTCGAACTCGCCGAAGAGCAGGCCGAGCGCGCCCGGCACGGTGCCGGCGAGCCGGTCGGACTCGGCGGTGACGTCGTCGTCCGCGGCCTCGACCCGCGCGGCCTGGGCCAGGAGTCGCTGCGGCTCCGCCACGGCGTAGTCACGCCGGATCAGCACGCTCAGGGCGTTCGGCTCCGCGGGCCCCTGGTACGGCGGCAGGGTGTCCTCCGCGCCGGGGATCTCGAAGGGGGTGACCTCGTCGTAACGGTCGTAGAGCAGCTCGTCGTACGCCTCGGCCGCGGCGGCCAGCTCGTTGAACGCTTCATAGACGTCGGGATCGTCCTCGCCCGACCTGCGTTCGACCGCCGCAAGGTGGCGGTCGAGCGCGGTCTTGACCGCCTCGGCGGCGGCGCGTACCTCGGCAGCGGTGGGCTGCGCAGCATCAGACATAGTGCAGACGCTATCCGTACCGGGCCCGTGCCCGCACAATAGATGCGATGCCGGAATACGAATTTGTCGACGTGTACGTTCCGCGCGGGGTCTCCCGCAAAGAAGCCACGCGTCTGCTGACCGACCACGCAGAGTACGGACACTGGGAGTTGGACCGCCTCAGCCTGCACGCCGACGGCAGTCGGCGGGTACGGCTCAGACGGCGCATCATCCGCCAGATAAGGGCCACTTGGTGAGCCGGCCACGGCCACCCGGTGTCCGGCGGAGGGTGTGGAAACGGAGCGGGCCCCGCGATCGCGGGGCCCGCTCCGTTTTCACTGATGGCGCCTGACGCATACGCCCGGCATCCACACCGGGGCCGTTCGCCCGGTGGTGCGCCGGTCCCGTTCACGGGGCAGTGGTGCGCCCGGACGGCCCGGTCACCGAGTCGTCTCAGGCGCGTGCCCTGCGGTACAGGACGGTGCCCGCGAGCAGCATGCCCGCGCCGACCGGCAGCGCGACGCCGACCGGCAGGGAGCTGCCCGTCTGCGCGAGCTGGTCCTTGCCCTTGGGCGGCGTGATCATGTGCGCCTCGGGCACGTTCGGCCCGGTCGCCGGACGCTCCGGCTTGCTGTGCTGCGCGGGCGAGACGGGCTGGCCCGGCTTCCCGGGCTGCTGGGGCTTGCCCGGCTGCTCGGGCTTGACGCCGTTGCCGGGCTGCTGCGGCTTGCCCGGCTGCTGCGGCTTGCCGGGCTGCTCGGGCTTGCCCGGGTGGTGGGGCTGCGTGGGCGGCTTGCCACCGGTGTGGCTGCCGGATTCGTTGCCGCACTCGTTGCCCACGGCGGCGTTGCCCGCGCCGCCGAGGTTGACGCTGTTGCCGCAGACGTTGACCGGGACGTCGACCGGCAGTTGCACGCTGTTGCCGGAGCCCACCCCGGGCGAGTTGCTCGTGCCGCCGTCGCTCGTGGCGCCGCCGCCCGAGGGCTTGCCGCCATGGTCGTCGCCGTAGCCACCGCCGCCGTGCGGGGCGTCGGAGGTGTTGGCGCACTTGTTGCCCGCAGCCGGGTTCAGGCCTCCGATGACGTTCACGGTGTTGCCGCAGACATTGACCGGTACGTCCACGGGGAGCTGAACGGAATTGCCCGACAGCACGCCGGGGGATTTCGAACTGCCGCCCTGGGCGTTGGAGTCGGCCTGCGCGTAACCACCAGAGACGGCGAGTACGCCAGTGGCGGCCGCCACGGTGATCAGGCCTTTGCGTGTGACCTGTCGCATAGCTTGTTCCTGCCTTGCCTTCCGGAAATGCGCACGGGCCCAGTGCGCCGTGCGCCCAATGCCTGTCGGCCCCGGAGCGCACGACACGCGCTCCGGGGCCGACAGAATTCAGACCCTCATGGGGTGAGGCCCCTCACGGGGTGAGGCACAGCGGCGTCACTTGTTGACGCAGTAGTTCCCGAAGGCGGGGTTCAGCAGCCCGATCACGGAGATCGTGTTGCCGCACGCGTTCACGGGCACGTGCACGGGGACCTGGACGAGGTTGCCCGACGCGACGCCCGGGGAGCCCACAGCGGCGCCCTGCGCGCCGGAGTCGGCAGCGGCAACGCCCGCACCCGCGAGCACCAGACCGCCGGTGGCCACCGCAGCGGCAACGATCTTCTTGATCATCATTCCTCCTAGTTGGCAAATGCGGTCCCAGCCGCGGACCGCACACCCTGTAACGAAGGAGGAAGTTGAGGGCTACGAGAGCAAGACTGCTTTCACTCTTTTCGGTCAATTGCGCACGCGCTGCCGATTATTGGAGTTTCGTTTCGGCACGCGCCCGCGTACACGGAAGGCCCTACTTGTACCGACATACGCACCGGCACACACGCCGACACGCACACCGGCAGCCCCCTGAACTCAGGAAGCGTCGATGAACCGGTCGAGCACGCGGACCCCGAACTTCAGGCCGTCCACCGGCACCCGCTCGTCCACGCCGTGGAACATGCCCGCGAAGTCCAGCTCCGGCGGCAGCTTGAGCGGCGCGAAACCGAAGCCGCGGATGCCGAGGTCGTCGAAGGACTTGGCGTCGGTGCCGGCCGAGAGCATGTAGGGCACGGCCCGCGCGATCGGGTCCTCCGCCTGCAGCGCCATCTGCATGGCGTCGACAAGGGCACCGTCGAAGGTGGTCTCCAGGGCCTTGTCCGCGTGCACGTCCTCACGCTTGACGTTCGGGCCGAGGATGCGGTCGAGGTCGGCCAGGAACTCCTCCTCGTACCCCGGCAGGAAACGGCCGTCGACGTGCGCGGTGGCCTGTCCGGGGATCACGTTCACCTTGTAGCCGGCGCCGAGCTGGGTCGGGTTGGCGGTGTTCTGCAGCGAGGCGCCGATCAGCTTGGCGATGCCGCCGAGCTTGGCCAGCGTGTCGTCCATGTTCTCCGGGTCGAGCTCGGTGCCGAGGGCGTCGCCCAGCTCGTCGAGGAAGTGCCGCAGGGTCTTGGTGACCCGCACCGGGAACTTGTGCCGCCCGAGCCGCCCCACGGCCTCGGACAGCTCCGTGATGGCGTTGTCCTTGTGGATCATCGACCCGTGTCCGGCGCTGCCGTCCACGGTCAGCTTCATCCAGTGCATGCCCTTCTGCGCCGTCTCGACCAGATACAGGCGAAGCTTTTCGTTGACGGTGAAGGAGAACCCGCCGACCTCGCTGATCGCCTCGGTCACGCCCTCGAAGAGGTCCGGGTGGTTGTCGACGAGATACCGCGCCCCGTACGTACCCCCCGCCTCCTCGTCCGCGAGGAAGGCCAGCACGATGTCCCGCGGCGGCTTGCGGCCGCTGCGCAGCCGGTCGCGTACGACCGCGAGGGTCATCGCGTCCATGTCCTTCATGTCGACGGCGCCCCGGCCCCACAGGCAGCCGTCCGCGACCTCACCGGAGAAGGGGTGGTGCGTCCAGTCCTGGGCATTGGCGGGTACGACGTCGGTGTGCCCGTGGATGAGCAGCGCGGGCCGCGACGGGTCCTCGCCCTCGATGCGCGCCACGGTGGAGGCACGCCCCGGGTGCGACTCGAAGATCTGTGGCTCGAGCCCCACCTCCGCGAGCTTCTCCGCGACGTACTCGGCCGCCTTGCGCTCCCCCGGGCCCGAGTGATCGCCGTAGTTGCTGGTGTCCATCCGGATCAGGTCCCGGCACAGGTCGACGACCTCGTCCTCGCCGGAAACGGCACGCGCCCCGTCCGCCCTGCCGCCCGTGGTCGGCTCGCTCACGCTGTTCCTCCCGCTGTCGCACTCTGGGTCCCTCCCATCCTCCCGCGCCGACCGCCCGGACCCAAGGGCGGGCGCCCCTCGTCATACGCCGTTCACCCCCGGGACCAGCGTGATCAGGAGCCTCCGAATGTTTGCTATGGTTTTCCACGTCGCCGCGGGAAACCGCGACAGACCACCGGTCCGGGTGGCGGAATGGCAGACGCGCTAGCTTGAGGTGCTAGTGCCCTTTATCGGGCGTGGGGGTTCAAGTCCCCCCTCGGACACCAGCAAGAACAGCCCCTCCCCAGGGGCTTTCTTCCTGTCCGGCCCCGTTCCGGACCGTGGCGTGCCGACCACGTGACCAACCGGCCGAGCGGGATTCTGCACCAGCGTGCCCCCGCTCCTCCTCCCCCGCCTGCGGATTCCAGGTCCGCTCAAGGTGTGTTGTACATCGGTCGTGCACGGCGGCTGTCTCGCCAAGGTGCCCGACAGCCGCCAGACGGGCGCCGACACCGTCGCCTTCGCCGGGGGCCACGTCACCGCGGGCGTCCCGGGCGAGCGGCACGCCCGGGACCTCCGCAGCACGCTCCGGCCGGTCGCCGGGGACGGCGACTGCCGGTTCGCGGTCTGCGGCTGGGAGAACTCGGATCGCAGCACGGTGTACGTCTGGGAGGACTGCCGGAACCACGACGTCCGCCACATCAACGGCCCGGGGGTCTGGTGGAAGAGCCAGCGCGGCCAGATGCGCGCCCACACGTACGGAGCCGCGGGGGGCCGGATCTACACCATGCCCAACGCCTACTCCGAGGATCTGACCGCGAACTGGTCGCCCGTGTACTGGCTCAAGCCGTGCGTGGCGCCCAGACGAGTGGCAGGGCCGGGCAGCGAGGTGTGGGCTACGTCCCGCCGTTGTTGGTCGGCGGGACCTGGCGCCACGGGGCGAACGCGCTCGCCTTGCGGGGGAGCAGGGCGGCCAGGTCGGGGCAGTGGCGGAGGATGACGGAGTTCATGCCGCCCTTCTGGACCCAGTCGATGCCGAGGGGGGTGTAGATCTCGGGGCGGAAGTCGACGGTGAGGAAGCGGTCGCTCTGGATGCGGCGGGTGGCCATCAGGATGAAGATGCGGAACGCCGTGTCGCTGAAGCCGAAGCCGGTGGGTGGGTTCTCGGCGAACAGGCCGACCATGGTGTCGATTTCGTCGACGGAGCTGTAGACGTCCTTCAGGCGGGCGAGGGTCTCCGGGTTCTCGGTGAGGTCCTCGAAGCTGCGGATGCGCTGTTTGTGCAGGCCCGCGCGGAAGTCGTTGTAGCGGGGCACGCCCCGGCGGCGGGTGCGGGCGAGGTCGACGACGGCGAGGTCGATGAGCTCGCCCTCGCGCTCGAACTTCTGGAGGGCGCGCGGGAAGTTGTGGAGGGTGATCGCGCCGGGGTGGGCGATGCCGAAGGAGTACAGGGTGTTGGCAAGGCCGGTCTTGCGGATGGCGCCCTCGGCCGCGACGCCGTTGATGTCGGAGAAGCCGACCGTCTCCAGGCGGCGGCCGAAGTGGTGCTCGCGCAGCTCGTAGTCGTCGGGGATGAGGGGGTGCATGCGGTAGACGGTGACGAAGTCCTCGGTGAGGGAGTAGGGGGCGGCGTGGTGGTCGGGGAGGGTCTTCGGGATGCCGGTGAGGGAATGGGCTTCCAGGAGCCACAGGCCCAGCTTGTTGAGCCAGTTGTCGGGCGGGCCTTCCCAGTTGGTGTGCAGGCCGAGGTCGATGGCCTCGGTGGCGAGGATCGCCGGGGTCCACTCCACCGTGTGGATCTTCGCGATGAGGGCGGAGACCACGAGCCGGGCCGTGTGGTAGACGGAGTCCTCGCTCATGGAGGGGTACGTCTGCCGCAGCGCCGCGCAGACGGCGTTGTGCTCGCGGGCGAACAGGGTGTGCATCACGCTGAGGCCGAGCCACCAGTTGTCGGTGAAGCCGGACAGCGGGACGCCGTTCTGGCCGAGGGGCAGATGCCCCTCCTCCAGGCGCAGATCGGCGCCGCCGTCGGGGGCGCGCAGGAACTTCGCGGTGGCCTCGTCGGCGCCGTACACCTCGGAGCCGTCCCACCAGTGGGACGCGGTGTTGGCGAAGAGGACGGGCGGGCGGCCGTCGGACACGTGGATGCCCTCGTTCTCGGCGAAGCGCATGACGCTCTCGGCGGGCCCGCCGGGGGTGTTCTGCCAGGACGAGCCGGGCGGCAGGGGCACCTCGACGGTCTTCGTGCCCGCGGGGTGGCGGCGGTGGTTGACCCAGTCGTGGACCTGGAACTGGATCCAGGCGGCGGCCAGGACGTTGAGGGTCGTCGCGGGCAGGAAGTTCTCGCGGTACAGGAGCTGGCGGCTGACCGTGACCGGGTTCGGGGTGTCGAAGAGGTCGGGGCGGTAGTCGGGGGCCATGTTGCGCCCGAAGGCCGCGCCGACGGCGCCCATGGCGGGGGCGGACAGGTCGTTGTACGTGCCGTCGTAGGACCGGGCCGTACGCAGCCGCTCGTCCGGGGGCAGCGGCACCGGCACGGCTTTGGGGGGCGCCTCGTGCACGTCGGTGTCGATGAGGTTGAAGCGGCGCAGGACCTTCCGGAGGAAGACGAGGTTCAGCAGGCTCAGCTGGAGGGGCAGGCGGTGCCAGGGCACGGCCCGGTTCAGGAGCCGGAAGGCGGCGCCCACGGGGACGCCGAGGACCCGGTTGCGCAGCGGCTCCTCGGTGCTGAAGCGCAGGCCCTGGCGGTACGCGGCGCTCGCCTCGTAGGCGGCCTTGCGGGCGCGGTTGAGGTTGCCGAGGGGGCGGAACTCGTCGGTGGTGTACCAGGGGTTGAACGCCCGTTCCTCCACGCGCCGCGCGGCCGAGCGGGCCTGCGCGGTGTCCAGGTCCTGGCTGGGGATGGTGAGGCGGGCGACGGGCACGGCGGGGCTGACGGCCTCGCGCCACTCCACGGCGCCGTCCTCGACGGGCGTGCGGGTCTCGTCGACGTACCGCTGCAGGCACAGCTCGAAGGCCACGTCGGCAGTGGCGAGGAGGTGGGCGAGCTCGCGGTGCAGATAGTTGGGGTCGCGGTGGTCCGGGCGCGGGGCGGGGGTGGCGCTGCCCGCCGGGCGCAGCAGGTAACGCACGGGGCCCGCGGTGCCCCAGAGGGTGGCACCGCGGCTCCAGTACGTCTCGCCCGCGAGGCTGTTGACGGTGTGGCGGGTGGCGGCCTGGATGTTGCGGCGCATGCGGGTCGCGGTCGAGAGACCGACGGCGAGCGGCAGCTTGACGAGCAGGCCGAAGGCTTTCTGCAACGGGCTGCGGGCACCGGCGAGGGCCTTGGCGAAGGCGACGAACTCGCGGGCGTCCTTGGCGTGCGACACCGGCCAGTTGGTGGCGAGCAGGTCGTGGCTCTCGTCCGCGGACACCTCCACGCGCACGGCGACGCCCCGCAGGTCCGGCGCCCCGTCCGCCTGCCCGATGCCGCTCGCGCCGGAGAGGCGGACCGTCGCGGGGTACTCGGCGCCGGGCTGGGCGTAGCCGCAGCGCAGTTCCTCCGGCAGGTCGTCGTGGAAGCGCAGGCGTGCGTTCTCCACGCCGAGCGCGGACTTGGCGTGCTGGACGCGGGCCGGTGAACCGGCGTTCGCGGCCCGCATGTTGGTCCGCTGCACCTTCATCAGCTCGCGGGCGAGCCGTTCGAAGAGGACGCGCTCCGCTTCGGGGCTGCCGCCCTGGTAGCGCTCGTAACTCTGCTCGTACTGCCCTGAGGGCTGTCCTTGCGACATCATCGGGCGCTTCCTTCGTACGGACGAGGCAACGGAGGAACGGGACGGAGATCGGGTCGGGCGACCGAGCGGGGAACGGAACACCGCGTGAACGCAAGGTGCGGGCGTACACCGCAGGGGCGTCGACGCTAGTGGCGGGCCCGCACGGACCGCAGCGGGCGATCCCGCCTATGTGCGCGGGCCCGCCCCGGCCTCGAACTGGCACGCGGGCGGCGGCGTTTGGGCCCGTCAGGGCCGCGGCCGGGGGCCGGGCGACCGGCGGCGGCACGTCCCGTGCGCGTCTCCTTCTCCAGCAACCCCACGCGCGGGGCGTCGCGGTGGCCGGGTCCCGACGGGTCGCGGGAGCGTGCGCGCGCTCGCGTTGACGCTGTGCGCGCTCCGGTGGTGTGCTCACAAGTCCGGCACCGCCACCGCCTGTTACGGGGGACGCCATGCGGGACGAGTACGTCGTGGGTCCGGACTTCGCTGCCCTGCGGCCGTTCAAGCGGTCCGTGAACAAGGGGGACAAGGGGGACAAGGGCCCTGAGTCCGCCGGTTTCCCGGTCTATCCGGACCTTGTGGAGCGCTTGGTCGACGGCGCGGAGCAGCCCGATCCGGACGGCGTGATCCCGCACGCGCTCGCGACCTGCTCGGCGTACGCCTACGCGGGGTTCGCGCAGCGCGGCGCGCCGGACACCGTCGCCACGATGATGGCTCGGCTCGGCCTGGAGCGGAACCGCTGCCGGGTGTTCGAGCTGCGGGTGGACGCGCTGTACATCGCGTCGGCCGCGTATCTCGTGCAGGACGAGGACCGGCGGGTGGTGATCCTCTGCTACCGCGGCACCCAGCCCGAGGACATCATCAGCATCCTCACCGACGCCGACGTGCGGCCCGAGACGCTGTCGGTGGAGCTCGACGGCCGCAGGCACGAGGTGCACGCGGGCTTCTACCGCACGATGCGCGCGACCCGGCACCTGGTCATGGGAGCCCTGGAACGGGCGCTGCGCGGCGAGTCGGTCAACCCGGACGAGCACGGCGTACGCGGGGACGGCATGCAGGCGCTGTACATCACCGGGCACAGCCTGGGCGGCGCGACGGCCGCGCTGATGGCCGTGGTCCTGGCCCACGAGCCGCGCTACCGCGCCGTCGCGGAGAAGCTGTGCGCCGTCTACACCTTCGGCCAGCCGATGCTCGGCGGCCCCGACCTGGCGCGGGCCTGCCGTACGGCCGTGGACGGGCGCGGGGTGCATGTGCTGCGGGACCGGCTGCTGCGGTACATCTACGACCGCGACGTGGTGCCCGCGCTGCCGCCGCGCCCGGTCGGCCCGTACGCGCCGTTCGGCCGGGAGTTCCACTACCGCAAGGCCCGCTCCCCCGTCGACGGCGTGCTCGCCGCCCTCGGGAACGCGGGCGTGGAGGCGGCGGCGCTGCCGGGGCTGCTGCTGCGCGCGCCGCTCTGGAGGCTGCCGGAGCACACGGTGCGGGCGGCGGAACGGGTGCTCGCGCCGCTGCGCCACGGCCCGGAGTCCGGCTGGAACGAGGTCCACGAACCGGGTCGGCACTATCCGCAGATGGACACCCTCGCCGGGCTCGCGGTCGTCGCGCCCCTCGCCTTCTTCGCCGCGCGCCTCGCGCTGACGCGCACGGTCCCGTTCGCGTACTCCTTCGACGACCACGGCCCTGGGCACTACGTCAACGCGCTGGCTCCGCCGGGCGTCCTGAGCGAGTACGGGGACGTGTGCTGAGGCAGGCGGGTCCTGGCGCTCCGGGCCGAGCGGCGCCGGTCAGTCGATGAAGTCGCCGTCCACGTACACCCACGCCCCGTCCACCCGCTCGAAGCGGCTGCGCTCGTGCAGGGAGTCCGGGCGGCCGCCGTCGGTGTAGCGGGCGCGGAAGGTGACGGTGCCCGTGGAGTGGAACGCCGTGCCGTCGGTCGTCTCCTCGATGGCGAGCCCCGTCCAGCGCATCGCCGGGTCGAACTCGACGCGCGGCGGCCGGGTCCGGGGGTGCCAGGTGCGCAGCAGATACGCCTCGTCGCGCCGGGCGAAGGCGCTGTAGCGGGATCGCATCAGCTCCTCGGGGTGCGCGGCGGCGGCCTCGCCCCGGTGCAGTCGGCCGCAGCACTTCTCGTACGGCAGGGGGTGCCCGCAGGGGCAGGGCTCGGGGCGCGTGGGGGTGCGTCGGGACATGGCGCCCATTGTCCCCTCGGCCGTCGCGGGGGCGCTCACCCGGTGTCGGTGCGCGCCACCGGCGCCTTCGGCCGGGCGAGCCACAGGCCGGCGGCCACCGAGCAGGCCGTCATCAGGGCGGCGAGGGGCACGGCCCCGTGTCCGGCGAAGCTCGCGGCGAGGACGAGCAGGGCGGTGGCGGGCAGGACCAGTTGCTGGGCGATGCCCGTCTTGAAGTGCCGGGAGTGCACGGCCCACGTACTGATCAGGAACAGCGCGGTGGGCACGGTGACGGCGCAGGAGGCCGCGAGCGTGGAGATGTGCGCGTGGTGCGTCGCCTGCTCCACGGCGACCTCGATGCCCGCGCCGATCGCCGCGGCGGAGCCGAGGATCACGTAGTGACCGAGCCCCCAGGCGAAGGCCTGCCGGGACGAGACGAGGTATTCGTGGATGGGGACCGCGAAGTAGATCCAGAACGCCGCGAAGACGATGACGAGGCCGCCCGCGGCGATCGGCAGGAGCTCGTCGAGGGCCGCCGAGTCGTCGAGGGCGGAGCGCACGGCCACGGTGGCGGCGGCGACCGACTCGCCGAGCATGATGATCGTGAACAGGCCGTAGCGCTCGGCGATGTGGTGCGGGTGCCAGGGGCTGCGGCGGCTGTGCTCGGCGAAGGCGGGCACGGCGATCTCGGCGACGATCAGCGGCCCGACGCCCCAGGCCCAGGCCGCGTCCGGGAGCAGCAGGAGCACCACCCAGCAGATCTGCACGAGCACGAGCCCGATCGCGTACCGCAGCGCGGCCGTGCGCCCCGCCCCGCTCTCGCCGCGGGCCGCCCGCAGCCACTGCGCGGCGAGCGCCACCCGCATGATCACGTAACCGGTGATCGCGACCCCGTAGTCCCCGTCGTCGAAGGCCCGCGGGATCCCCGCCGCGAGGACGAGCACGCCCGCCATCTGCACGAGGGTGGCGAGCCGGTACGGCACGTCGTCGGTGTCGTACGCGGAGGCGAACCAGGTGAAGTTCACCCACGCCCACCAGATCGCGAAGAACACGAGCAGGTAGCCGGTGACGCCGTGCCCGGTGTCGCCCTCGGCGAGGGCGTGCACGAGGCGGGCCCCGGCCTGCGCGGCGGCCACCACGAAGCACAGGTCGAACAGCAGCTCCAGCGGGGTGGCGGCGCGGTGCTTCTCGTCGGGGCGGCGCGCCCGCATCCGCACGAGCGGCTTGACGGTTCTGCCGTGGCCTGTGCCCGCGGGGGTGTCGTCGCTCATCTCGGCGCGCCCTTCTCCGGCCCCCCTGCGGTACTCCGGTCAGGATCGCCCAGTGGGCGGCGGGGCGCAGGTCGGACGGGGTACGGCGCAGGCCGGGGGCGGCCGGGGGTCAGCGCCCGGAGGGCGGCGGCGCCAGGATGTCCAGCTCCTTGAGGGCGCCCTCGGCGATCTCGCGGGTCAGGGCCTCGGCGCGGTCCGCGTCGCCCTCCCGCACCGCCTCGGCCACGCGCACGTGCAGGGTGACGGCCGCCGGGTCGGGGTCCTCGAACATCACGTCGTGGTGGGTGCGGCCCGCGAGGATCTCGGCGACCACGTCACCGAGCCGGGCGAACATCTCGTTGCCGGAGGCGTCCAGGACGACGCGGTGGAAGGCGATGTCGTGCACGAGGTACTCCTCGAGCCGACGGCCGCGGGAGGTGGCGACCATGCCGAGGGCGCACTCGGTGAGGGCCGCGCACTGCTCGGCGGTGGCGTTCCGCGCGGCCAGGCCCGCGGCGACCGGCTCGATGGCCGAGCGCAGGACGGTCAGGGAGCGCAGTTGGCGCGGGCGGTCGGCGCCCGCGAGGCGCCAGCGGATGACCTGCGGGTCGTAGACGTTCCACTCCTCGGTGGGCCGCACGGTCACGCCGACGCGGCGCCGGGAGGCGACCAGATGCATGGACTCCAGGACGCGCACCACCTCGCGCATCACCGAACGTGACACCTCGAAGCGCTGTGCGAGTTCGTCCGTGCGCAGGACGCTGCCGGGTGGGTACTCGCCCGCGGTGATGGCGGGCCCGAGGCTGTCCAGTACGCGAGCGTGCAGCCCCCGGGCCTGTGCGGTCATGACGTCAGCGTACGAGGGGACTCGCGCACTCAAAAAGTCAGACTTTTGCATCACAGCCTCTTGAATTCATCTGACCTAATGGGTTTCAGTGGCGTGAACCGATCGATGTCGACGAGGACAGCGAGGCAGCAGCAGCGATGAGCACCACCCACGTCGTCGTGGTCATGGGCGTAGCGGGCACCGGCAAGACCACGGTCGGGCCCCTGCTCGCGGCCCGGCTCGGCGTCCCCTACGCCGAGGGCGACGACTTCCACCCCGAGGCGAACATCGCCAAGATGTCGGCCGGCACCCCGCTGACCGACGACGACCGCTGGCCGTGGCTGGATGCCATCGGCGAGTGGGCCCACGGCCGCGCCGGACTCGGCGGCGTGGTCAGCAGCTCGGCGCTGAAGCGGTCCTACCGCGACCGGCTGCGGGCCGCCGCGCCCGGCCTCGTTTTCGTACACCTCACCGGCGACCGCGCCCTCATCGAGGAGCGGATGACACAGCGCAAGGGCCACTTCATGCCGACCGCGCTGCTCGACTCGCAGTTCGCCACGCTTCAGCCTCTCGGGGCGGACGAGGCGGGCGTCGACGTCGATGTGGCGGGGACTCCGGCGGAGATCGCCGAGCGGGCCGTGGCGGCGCTGGCCGCGCGCGACCGCTGACCGGCTTCCCCCTCCAGCTCCCTCCCCCTTCCCCCCCCCGTACGCCCCCTTCCTCACGTCCACGTACAAGGAACCCACCGTGACCAGTCTCAGCGTCGAGATGCTGGCAGCGGACCCCGTCGAACCGATCACCTCGGCGGGCCACGCCCAGCTCGGGATCGCCGTTCTCGCGGGCATCGCCGTCATCGTTCTGCTCATCACGAAGTTCAAGGTCCACGCCTTCCTGGCGCTGACCATCGGCTCGCTGGCGCTCGGCGCCTTCGCGGGCGCGCCGCTCGACAAGGCGATCGCCAGCTTCACCACCGGGCTCGGGTCCACCGTCGCGGGCGTCGGCGTCCTCATCGCGCTCGGCGCGATCCTCGGCAAGCTGCTCGCCGACTCCGGCGGCGCGGACCAGATCGTCGACACGATCCTCGCCAAGGCCGGGAAGTCCGGCGGGCGTGCCATGCCGTGGGCGATGGTGCTCATCGCCTCCGTCATCGGGCTTCCGCTGTTCTTCGAGGTCGGCATCGTGCTGCTGATCCCCGTCGTCCTGATGGTCGCCAAGCGCGGCAACTACTCCCTGATGCGCATCGGCATCCCCGCGCTCGCCGGGCTCTCCGTCATGCACGGGCTCATCCCGCCGCACCCCGGGCCGCTCGTCGCCATCGACGCCGTCAAGGCCAACCTCGGTGTGACGCTCGCGCTCGGCGTCCTCGTCGCCATTCCCACCGTTGTCATCGCGGGGCCGCTGTTCTCCAAGGTCGCCGCTCGGTGGGTGGATGTGGCGCCGCCCGAGAAGATGATTCCGCAGCGGCCCTCCGAGGACCTGGAGAAGCGGCCCGGCTTCGGCGTCACCGTCGCCACCGTGCTGCTGCCCGTCGTCATGATGCTGGCCAAGGCCCTCGTCGACATCGTCGTCGACAATCCCGACGCCACCGTCCAGCGCGTCTTCGACGTCGTCGGGTCGCCCTTGATCGCGCTGCTCGCCGCGGTGCTCGTCGGGATGTTCACCCTCGGGCGGGCCGCGGGCTTCACCAAGGAACGGCTCTCCACGACCGTCGAGAAGTCCCTCGCTCCCATCGCCGGTGTGCTGATGATCGTCGGGGCCGGTGGTGGGTTCAAGCAGACC
This sequence comes from Streptomyces sp. NPDC041205, assembly GCF_055591765.1. Taxonomy (NCBI): domain Bacteria; kingdom Bacillati; phylum Actinomycetota; class Actinomycetes; order Kitasatosporales; family Streptomycetaceae; genus Streptomyces; species Streptomyces sp. NPDC041205. The sequence goes on from NZ_JBVIZH010000006.1 coordinate 381,289, forward strand.
CTCATCGACGTGGGGGTCGGGCAGATGATCCTCGACTTCTCCGAGGACTGGTCCATTCCCGCGCTGCTGCTCGCCTGGCTCATCGCTGTCGCGATTCGGCTCGCCACGGGGTCGGCGACCGTCGCCACCATCTCGGCCGCCGGGCTTGTGGCTCCGCTCGCCGCGGACATGTCGACCTCGCATGCCGCGTTGCTGGTGCTTGCCATCGGGGCGGGGTCGTTGTTCTTCAGCCACGTCAACGATGCCGGGTTCTGGCTGGTGAAGGAGTACTTCGGGCTTGATGTGGGGCAGACCATCAAGACGTGGTCGGTGATGGAGACGATCATTTCTGTGGTGGCGTTGGGGTTTGTGTTGCTGCTGTCGGTGGTGTTGTAGCGGGGGGGTGGGCCCTGCGGGGCTTTCCAGGCCGGTTCGCAGCCGTCGGCGGGAGCACACCCGGCGGCCGGTTCGCAGCCGTCGGCGGGAGCACACCCGGCGGCCGGTTCGCGCCCGTGGGCCGGGGCTCGCTCTTCGTCGACGTCCGGATGTTCGGTGGTCACCCTCGATTCGGGCACCCGCGGGCACGGGAGGCCAGGCCCGCGGGTGTCCGTCAGCGGTTCGTCATATCCACCTCGTCACGTCCGCCGGGGACGCCCTCAGCCCTCGCGCCCCGCGTCCCCCGCCGCCTTCTCCAGTTGGAACGCCTCGTTGCCGAGGCCGATGCGCGCGTGCGCCGCCGGGCGGGCCTTCTTCAGGTACGCCCCGTACGCGAGGCCGACGACCGCCGCGACGACGATGATGCCCGGCAGCGCCCAGCTCAGCGAGGAGTCGGGGCCCGCGCCGACGAGGACGTCGAAGTCCTTGACCGTGTAGCCCGCGATGGCGAGCAGCGCGATCGCGGCGAGCGCGGACGCCGTGATCCGCCAGGCCTGGGCACGCGCGGCGCCGCGGCGGACGAAGAAGACGATGACGGCCACGGACGCGGTGGCCATCAGGAGCAGCACGCCGAGGGCGCCGACGTTGCCGCCCCAGGTGAACAGGCGCAGGACGGGCGCGGTCGGGTCGCCCGCCGGGCCGTCGTCGGTGAGGGCGAAGGCGATCACGACGATGACGGAGATCACGGTCTGGAGCAGCGAGCCGGTGCCCGGCGCGCCACTCGTGCTGTTGGTGCGGGCGAAGGCCGCGGGCAGCAGGCCTTCGCGGCCCATGGCGAAGGCGTAGCGGGCGACGACGTTGTGGAAGCTCAGTATGGCCGCGAAGATGCCGGTCACGAACAGGACGTGCAGGACGTCGGTGAAGGTGCCGCCGAGACGTGGCTCGGTGAGTCCGAACAGCAGCCCCGCGCTCTGCTGCTGCGCGGCGGGCACGATGCCGGAGGGTCCGGCGGCGACGGTGAGGGCCCAGGAGCTGAGGGCGAAGAAGACGGCGACGAAGCCGACGGCGAAGAACATCACCCGCGCGACCACGACTTGGGGGCGGCTGGTCTCCTCGGCGTACACGGGTGCCTGCTCGAAGCCGGTGAAGGCCGCTATGCAGAAGCAGAGCGAGGTGGCGACGCCCGCGCCGGTGAGGGTGTCGGGGTTGAACGCGTGCAGCGAAAGGCCCTCCTTCGCCGGGTCGGCGACGGCGGCGATGTCGAAGATGACGACGAGCGCGACCTCGATGAGCAGCAGCACGCCCAGCACCCGCGCGTTGAGGTCGATCTTCAGCCAGCCGAGCGCGCCGACGATCAGGACGGTGACGAGCGCGGGGACCCACCAGCCGACGGTGACGTCGGCGTACTTGTCGAGCAGACCGGACACCTCGAAGCCGAGGATGCCGAACAGGCCCACCTGGAGCACGCTGTAGGCCACGAGCGCGACGACGGAGGCCGCCGCGCCCGCGGTGCCGCCGAGGCCGCGCGAGATGTAGGCGTAGAAGGCACCGGCGTTGTGGACGTGCCGGCTCATCTCCGCGTAGCCGAAGCTGAACAGGGCGAGGACGACGCCGAGTATCAGGAACAGCAGGGGCTGGCCCACCACGCCCATCACGCCGTACGTCGTCGGCATGACCCCCGCGACGACCATGAGCGGCCCGGTGGCGGCGAGCACGGACAGGAGCAGGCCCGCGGTGCCGAGGCGGCCCGCCCGCAGGGCCCGCTCCTGGCCCATGTAGGTGCTGATGCCGCCCTGCCGCGGGACGGACCTGCCGCGGGATCCCGTGCCGCCGCGCCCCCCGGCGGCGCCGCCGGTGCTGCTTGCACTGGTGCTCGAACTGCCCGTCGCCATGGCTCGGTCGTCCTCTCCGCCCGTAGAGGGCCGTTGGTCGTGCGTCTCGTGTGACCGGTGGTGCGTGTCCTGTGCCGGGTGGTGCGGAGTCGCGATGCCGCGGTGCCAGGGAGTCGCGGTGGTGCGGGGTCAGGCCGTGCCGAGTGCCGCGCCGCGGGCGGCGAAGTAGGCCTGGTACGGGTCGCGGTCCGGGTAGGACCAGGGGACCTCGGTCGCGTACCGGCCGATGCGGTGGAACAGCGCCGCCGACTCGGCCGCCCGGCCCTCGCAGAACCTCGCGTGGGCGAGGAAGTTGAGGTCGACGAAGGCGCGGGGGTGCACCGACTCGTGCGGCATCTCCCACTCCAGCCACCAGTCGAAGGACGCCTTCATCACCTGCCGGGCGCGGCGGCTCGTCCAGTGCCCGGAGGCGATCGGGTCCTTGTTCTCGCTGCCCGCGGTGGCGAGCACGCGGTAGCGCTCGGCGTGCGCGATCACCGGGAGCACGGACAGCGGCGAGTGGTCGGGGGCCTGTTCGGCGGCCCAGGACGCGAAGTCGTACACCTCGTGCAGCGGGTCCTGGCCCGCCCCGGGCCGCCGCTCGGCGAGCCGCGCGACCATCAGGTGGTGGGCGTGGTGGTGCTCGGGGTGCCGGTGGCGGACCTCGTCGAAGAGGCGTACGACGTCCTCCTCGAGGCCGAGGCTGCGCTCGAGGAGCAGCAGCGCGAGCCACGGGGTGGGGTCGGCGGGGACGAGCGCGGCGGCCTCGCGGCAGGCGGCGCGGGCCCTCTCGGAGCGCTCCTTGCCGCGCAGCGCCCGGTGCACGCAGGCGAAGGCGAGCAGGGCGACGGCGTCGACGCTCTCCGGTTCGGCGAGCCGCCAGTCGCGGGCCCAGGCCGCGGTGGCGGACTCGCGCCCGAGCACGTCGAAGCGGTGGCCCCTGCGGTCCCAGTCGTCGCCGGTGGCCGCGAGCAGCGCGCGCGCCTCGGTCCAACGGCCCTGGGCCAACGCGGCGCGGGCGGTCACGAGTTCGGCGTCGTCGAGGGCGGCGTCGAAGGTGTGCGCGGCCTTCTTGCGGGAGCGGCCGAGCGGCGGGGGCGGAGGTGGAGACACCGCGGGACGTCCTCCCCGACGCGTTGGGCGAGCGTGCGATCACGCACAGCAAACCGGTACGCGACACTCCGCGTCAAGGCCTCGTTACCGCCGCAGCCATGCGCGGCCCCTTACCCAACCCCGGTACCGGCCGACCGACTTGCCCCCTCCCCGCCGACTCGCCCCGCGCGCCCGACCTGCCCGATGCCTCGGACCGGTCTCAGCCGACCGCCTTCCCCGCCGCCCGCCCCGCCGCGCGCCCCGAGAACAGGCAGCCGCCGAGGAACGTCCCCTCCAAGGAGCGGTAGCCGTGCACTCCCCCGCCGCCGAATCCGGCGGCCTCCCCGGCGGCGTACACGCCCGGCAGCGGGTCGCCGCCCTCCTGGAGCACCCGCGACGCCAGGTCGGTCTCCAGGCCGCCCAGGGTCTTGCGGGTGAGGATGTTCAGGCGCACGGCGACGAGCGGGCCCGCCTTCGGGTCGAGGATCGGGTGCGGCGCGACGGTCCTGATGAGCCGGTCGCCGACGAACTTGCGGGCACCACGAATGGCGTTGACCTGCAAGTCCTTGGTGAACGGGTTGACGATCTCGCGGTCGCGCGCGGCGAGGGTGCGGTGCAGCGCGGCCTCGTCGATGAGGGGTTCCTTCGTCAGGGCGTTCATGCCCCGCACCAGCGCGCCCAGGTCGCGCTCCACGACGAAGTCCGCGCCGTGGTCCATGAACGCCTTGACCGGGCCCGGCACGTCGGCCCGCGCCCGGTCGATGACGCCGCGCACGGACTTGCCCGTCAGGTCGGGGTTCTGCTCGGACCCCGAGAGCGTGAACTCCTTGCCGATGATGCGCTGGTTGAGCACGAACCACGTGTAGTCGTACCCGGTGTGCATGATGTGGTCCAGCGTGCCGAGCGTGTCGAAGCCCGGGAACAGCGGTACGGGCAGGCGGTTGCCGCGGGCGTCCAGCCACAGCGAGGACGGTCCCGGCAGGATGCGGATGCCGTGCTTGTCCCAGATCGGGGCCCAGTTCTCGATGCCCTCCGTGTAGTGCCACATGCGGTCGCGGTTGATCAGGTGCGCGCCCGCGCCCTCGGCGATGCCGAGCATCAGGCCGTCCACGTGCGCGGGCACGCCCGCGATCATCTTCTCCGGCGGGTTGCCGAGGCGCTTGGGCCAGTTGGCGCGTACGAGGTCGTGGTTGCCGCCGATGCCGCCGGACGTGACGATCACCGCCTGGGCGCGGAACTCGAAGGAGCCGGTCACCTCTCGGCTGCTGGCCTTGCCCCGCTCGGCGCCCGAGGGCTCCAGGATCTCGCCGCTCACCGTGTCGACGACGCCTCCCGTGCGCGCCAGGCCCGTCACCCGGTGGCGGAACTTGAACTGCACCAGGCCGCGGGCCGCGCCCTCGTGGACGCGGCGCACGAACGGGGCGAGGAGGCCCGGGCCCGTGCCCCACGTGATGTGGAAGCGGGGTACGGAGTTGCCGTGGCCCTGGGCGTCGTAGCCGCCGCGTTCGGCCCAGCCGACCACCGGGAAGAAGCGGACGCCCTGGGCGTGCAGCCAGGGGCGCTTCTCGCCTGCGGCGAAGTCCACGTACGCCTCCGCCCACTTGCGTGGCCAGTGGTCCTCCTCGCGGTCGAAGGCCGCGGTGCCCAGCCAGTCCTGCAGGGCGAGTTCCCTGTGGTCCTTGATGCGCATGCGGCGCTGTTCCGGGGAGTTCACGAAGAACAGGCCGCCGAAGGACCAGTGGGCCTGGCCGCCGAGGCTCTGTTCCGGTTCCTGGTCGATGAGGATCACCCTGCGGCCGGCGTCGACGAGTTCGGCGGTCGCCGTGAGGCCGGCGAGGCCCGCGCCGATCACGATGACGTCTGCGTCGTAGGCCATGAGGGCTCCCTTGGGGTGAAGTGTTCGGTCGGCGGGGGTTACCGGTGGGTCAGATCCTGGGTTGGGCGGGGGGTGCAGTCAACCGTTCGGGGTGGGTTGTGGCCCCGCGGGGCTCCCCGATCCCGCCCCTTCACCGATCCCAGGGCTCCGCCCCTGGACCCCGGGGTGGGCGTTCCCCTCGGGTGGGACGGGGCGCCGCCGATCGCGCTGCGCGCTCGTCCTCAAGCGCCGGACGGGCTGGGATCGGGTGGGTGTCCCGTTGCCGTGGGACGGGGGCACCGCCGAATCGGCGCTTCGCGCCTCGTCCTCAAGCGCCGAACGGGCTGAGGACTTCGCCGGGCGAGCCCTAGATGTGCCGCGGGGCGGACTGCTGGTTGCAGGACTGGGTGGGGCGGGTGGGTGGGGGATAGCCGCTCCGGCGTTTGGAGGAGCGGGGGCCGGGGGCTGAGCCCCCAGGGGGTGAGGTTGGATGGGGGGATGGGTATGCGTGGGCCCGCCGATCCGGCGGACGAGGTGCTGGTCGTCGTCGACGAGAACGACAACGTGACGGGGTCGGCCCGCCGGGGCGAGGTGTACGCCCGCGGCCTGCGGCACCGCTGCGTGTTCATCGAGGTCCGCGACGCCGAGGGCCGCGTCTTCGTGCACCGCCGCACCCCCGACAAGCTGGTCTTCCCCTCCCGCTACGACATGTTCGTCGGCGGCGTCGTCGCGGCGGGCGAGTCGTACGACGACGCGGCGCTGCGCGAGGCCCAGGAGGAGCTCGGCGTCAGCGGACTCCCCCGCCCCGTACCCCTGTTCAAGTTCCTTTTCGACGACGGCGCCGGGCGCACCTGGTGGTCGGCCGTGTACGAGGTCCGCTGCACGACCCCGGTCGACCCGCAGCGCGAGGAGGTGGCCTGGCACGACTTCCTCACCGACGAGGAACTGGCCCGGCGCGCCACCGAGTGGGAGTGGGTGCCGGACGGCCTCGACGCGTACGAGCGGCTGCGGGCGCTCCGGGCCGCCGAATAGCCCGGCGCGACCCGCGGCGCCCGGCGGGCGACGGCCGCGCCGGGCGACCTATCGTGCAACGGTGAGCACCTTCGTACAGAGCCTGAGGCTGTGGTTCGCCCCCGAGCGCGTCCGGCAGGAGGGCGAAACGCCCGACTACCGCTTCTCCCTCGCCAACGAACGCACCTTCCTCGCCTGGCTGCGCACCGCGCTCGCGCTGATCGGCGGTGGCTTCGCCGTGGACCAGTTCCTGCCCGACCTGCGCTGGGGCGTGCGCGTCGGCCTCGCCCTGGCGCTGCTCGCCGCCGGGGTGCTGTGCGCGCTGCGCGCCGTCAACCACTGGGTGCGCTGCGAGCAGGCCATGCGGCGCGGCGAGGACCTGCCCGCGTCCCGGTTCCCCGCGCTCCTCGGCGTGGTGGTGGCGGTGGTCGCGGTGGCCATGGTGGTGGTCGTGGTGTTCGGGTGGGAGGGGTGACCGAGGCCGCGGGCCCCGGGGCTGGTGGCGCCGGACGGGCCGGGGGGACCAGCGGGTCCGGGGGTACGGGCGGGGCCGGGGGTGCCGACCTCCGGGACCCCGCGCCACGGGACCCCGGCCTCCAGCCCGAGCGGACCCGCCTCGCGTGGCGGCGTACGACACTCACCTGCACGGTCGCCGCGGTGCTCGGCGCCCGCGCGGCGCTGCGCGACGGGGCGTCCGTGGTGGCCGCCGTCGCGTGCGCGCTGTGTCTGCTGCTGTGGCTGGGTTTCCTGGCGGTCGCACACCGCAGGATGACCGCCCTGACGGCGGCCCGCCCGCACCCGCTCGGCCGCCGCGCCGCGGCAGCGGCGGCCGTGTGCACGGGGGCGCTCGCGGTGTGCGCGGCCGCACTGATCCTCTAGCCGGACCTCCGGCCGCGTATCCGGGCATCCGCATATCCGGGCATCCCGGCACCCGGGCCTCCGGGCCTCCGGGCCTCCGGGCCTCCGGGCCTCCGGGCCTCCGGGCCTCCGGGCCTCCGGGCCTCCGGGCCTCCGGGGGGAACGTCCACCCCGGTCGCTCAGAACCGGTCCCCCTACTGCCCGCCCTCCTCCGCCCAGTCCACCCGTACCACGATCTTCCCCCGCGTCCGCCCCTCCTCGAGGAGCCGGAACGCGTCCGCCGCTCGTTCCAAGGGGAACGTCTCCTGGACGTGGGCGGTGAGGACGTCCTGTTCGACGAGTTCGGTGAGGCGGGTCAGGTCGGCGGCGTCGGGGCGGACGAAGCAGTACCGGCCGCCGAGGGCGATGACGGAGCCGTCGGCGATGGAGGCGAGGCGGCCGCCGGGGGCGAGGAGGTCCGCGGAGAGTTTCAGGGTGTCGCCGCCGATGGTGTCGAAGGCCGCGTCGACACCCTGGGGGGCGAGGGCGCGTACCCGCTCGGCGAGGCCGTCGCCGTACACGACCGGTTCCGCGCCAAGCCCGCGCAGGTAGTCGTGGTTGCGTTCGCTCGCGGTGCCGATCACGCGGGCGCCCGCGTGCCGGGCGAGCTGCACGGCGAAGGTGCCGACGCCGCCCGCGGCCGCGTGCACGAGCACGACGTCGCCGTCGGTGACGGACAGGGCCTTGTTGATCACCTGGTAGGCGGTGAGCCCGGCCAGGGGCAGGCCCGCGGCTTCCTCGAAGGTGAGGTTGCGCGGCTTGCGCGCGAGGGTGCGCACGGGGGCCGCCACGTACTCGGCGAGGGTGCCGCGCGAGAGGAAGTCCTCGCGTACGTAACCGATGACCTCGTCGCCGACGGCGAACTCCGGGGCGGCGACCCCCGGCTGGACCACCACACCCGCCACGTCCCAGGCGGGGATCACCGGGAAGACGGTGTCCAGGGCGGCGTCCAGGTACCCCTCGCGGCACTTGTAGTCGACGGGGTTCAAGGCCGCGGCCCGCACCTTGACCAGCACGGTGTCGGGGCCGACCTTCGGGTCGCGCACATCGCCGTACTCGAGGACGTCGGGCCCGCCGTACGCGCGGTAGCTGATCGCTTTCATCGGGTCGCCTCACGAAGTCGTGGAAGTAGTGAAAAGGTTTCACAACGGGATCAAACAGGCATCGAGGACTAGCCTGAGAGAGTCACCCGGCACCGCCGACAGGGACACCTCCCGCACGGAAGGCGTACGTCATGACCACGCTCCACCAGGAACACGCGGCCCACGACCACACCCACGGCCCGGACTGCGGACACCAGGCGGTGCCGCACGGCGACCACGTCGACTACGCCCACAACGGCCATCTGCACACCGCGCACGACGGCCACTACGACGAGTGCGAGCCGAGCGCGCACGTCACCCACGAGGGCCACGACCACCAGCACGGCGAGGGCTGCGGGCACGAGGCGGTGCTGCACGGCGACCACGTCGACTACGTCCACGACGGGCACCGGCACGCCGCGCACAGCGGCCACTGGGACGACCACTGAACGCCCCGCCAGGCCACTGACCCCCTCTTCAGCCTCTTCAACCTCTTCAGCCCCCTCAATGCCACTGAGCCCTCCTCCCAGGGCGCCCGGTCACCCCTTCCCCGACCGGGCGCCCGCCCCTTGGCACCCGCGATCCTGATCACGTTCGGGCCGGACCCCCTGGACGACATACCGACTGGTCGGCATCATGAACGGCAGCGTGTTGGCACCACCGACCACCGTCCGCCGCCCGTCGTATCTGATCAGGAGCGATTCGCCCATGAGCCCAGACCGTCCCCTCGGCCCGCCCGGCCTCGACCTCGACCGGCTGCGCGGCCACCTCGACCGCGCACGACCGGGCCTGCTCGCCGCGGGCCCGCTCACGGCCCGGCTGATCGAGGGCGGCCGGTCGAACCTCACGTACGCCGTGACGGACGGGACGACGCGCTGGGTGGTGCGGCGCCCGCCGCTCGGCCACGTCCTCGCCACCGCGCACGACATGCGGCGCGAGCACCGGGTGATCAGCGCCCTGCACACCACGGACGTGCCGGTGCCGCGGCCGGTGCTGCTGTGCGAGGACGAGGAGGTGCTCGGCGCCCCGTTCTACGTGATGGAGTTCGTGGCGGGCACGCCCTACCGCACGGCGGAGCAGCTCGCGCCGCTCGGCCCGGAGCGCACCCGCGCCGCCGTGCTCGGCCTCGTCGACACCCTGGTGGACCTGCACGCCGTGGACCCCGAGGCGGTCGGGCTCGGGGACTTCGGGCGGCCCGAGGGCTTCCTGGACCGGCAACTGCGGCGCTGGGGCAAGCAGTTGGACGCCTCCCGCGGGCGTGAGCTGCCCGGCGTCGAGGAACTCCACGCGGCCCTCGGCCGGTCGCTGCCCACCTCCCCCGCGCCCGCCGTGGTGCACGGCGACTACCGCCTGGACAACGTCCTCCTCGACACCTCGGGCGACACCGACCGGATCGCCGCCGTCCTCGACTGGGAGATGTCCACCCTCGGTGACCCGCTCACCGACCTCGGCCTGCTCGTGATGTACAGCGTGCGCCTCGAAGTGCCCGAATCCCCCGTCAGCACCACGGCGGGCGCCCCCGGCCATCCCGACCCGGCCGAGCTGATCGAGCGCTACGCCGCCCGCTCCGGCCGGGACGTCTCCGCCGTCGCCTGGTACACGGCGTTCGCCTGGTTCAAGCTCGCCGTGATCCTGGAGGGCATCCACTACCGCTACACCCTCGGCCAGACGGTCGGCGCGGGCTTCGACCGCATCGGCGACCTCGTGCCCGTCTTCATCGAACACGGCCTGACCACCCTGTCGGAGAACACGGCCTGACCCCCTGTCGGAAGCCTGACCCGTCGGAAGCCTGAGAGGACCCGGACACCACCATGCACTTCGCATACGACGCCCGCACCGAGGAGCTCCGCGGCCGCCTGCTCGCCTTCATGGACGAGCACGTCCTGCCCGCCGAGCCGGTGGCCGAGGAGCAGCGCGCCGCCCTCGCCTCGCCGTGGGACACGCCCGCCGTCGTCGGGGAGCTGAAGGCCGAGGCGCGCCGCCAGGGACTGTGGAACCTCTTCCTGCCCGATGCCGAGTACGGGGCGGGCCTGACCAACCTCCAGTACGCGCCGCTCGCCGAGATCACCGGCCGCAGCCCACACCTGGCGCCGACCGCCCTCAACTGCGCGGCGCCGGACACCGGCAACATGGAGGTGCTCGCCCAGTTCGGCTCGGACGAACAGAGGAAGCAGTGGCTGGAGCCGCTGCTCGCGGGCGAGATCCGCTCGGCGTTCGCCATGACGGAGCCCGAGGTGGCCTCGTCGGACGCCACGAACATCACCACGCACATCCGGCGGGACGAGGGGGGCACCTCCCGCTCGAGCGGAGCCGAGTACGTCATCACCGGCCGCAAGTGGTACATCTCCGGGGCGATGAACCCCGACTGCAAGGTCTTCATCGTCATGGGCAAGACCGACCCGGACGGCGCGGACATCCGCCGCCAGCAGTCGATGGTGCTCGTACCCCGTGACACCCCCGGTGTCGAAGTGCGCCGCGCCATGCGGGTGTACGGCTACGAGGACCACTCCCACGGCGGCCACGCGGAGGTGGTCTTCGACGGGGCCCGGGTGCCCGTGGCCAACCTCGTCGGGGAGGAGGGCGGCGGCTTCGCCATCGCCCAGGCGCGGCTCGGGCCCGGCCGCATCCACCACTGCATGCGCCTGATCGGCATGGCCGAGCGCGCCATCGAGCTGATGTGCCGCCGGGCCGTGGACCGCACCGCGTTCGGCAAGCCGCTGGCCCAGCAGGGTGTGGTCCAGGAGTGGATCGCGGACGCGCGGGTCGCCGTGGAGCAGGTGCGGCTGCTTGTCCTGAAGACGGCCTGGCTGATGGACACGGTGGGCAACAAGGGCGCGCACACCGAGATCCAGGCCATCAAGATCGCCACGCCCCGGACCGTCGTGGACATCCTCGACCGGGCCGTCCAGCTGCACGGCGCGGGCGGCGTGAGCCAGGACTTCCCGCTGGCGGAGCTGTGGGCGGCGGCGCGCACGCTGCGCCTCGCCGACGGGCCGGACGAGGTGCACCAGCGGTCGTTGGCGCGGCGGGAGTTGAAGCGGTACCTCTGACTCCGGCGCGCGGAGCGGTACGTCTGGCTCCGGCGCGCGGAGCGGCGCCTCTGCTTCCGGTGCGGGGTGGCGGGCCGACCGCCCGCCGCCCCGCACCCGGCCCGCCCTCGGGCCCTACGGCCGCAGCGCCCGCAGCAGCAGGTCCGCCAAGTGGTCCGCGACCTGCTGCGGGGTCAGGGGTCCGTCCGGGCGGTACCACGTCGACAGGTGGTGGACGGAGCCGAAGTGGTAGTCCACGACCAGGTCGGCGGGGGTCGCCGTGGAGAAGACCCCGGACTCCTGGCCCTCCTCGATCAGCGCCCGGAACCGCTCGTGGTAGCGGCGCCGCTCCGCCCGTACCTGTTTGTGCTTCTCGGGGCTGAGGTGGTGCATCGACCGGAAGAAGATCGAGGCGTCGTCGAGGTGGGCGATGGTGGTGACGACGACGTCGGCCGCCGCGTCCCGCAGCCGCCGCTCCACCGGCTCGTCCGCGTCGGCGAACGCGTCGAGCCGCTCCTGCTGCACCCGCAGCATCCGCGCGTACACCTCGTGCAGCAGGTCGTCCTTGGACCCGAAGTAGTGGTAGAGGGCGCCCTTGGTGACGCCCGCCGCCTCGACGATCTCCTGCACGGACGTACGGTCGTAGCCGCGGTCGGCGAAGAGCCGGGTGGCGGCGGCGAGCAGCCTCTGCGGGACGGGCGTACCGTCACCGTCCGTCGTTCTGGCCACTGCCGCCACCTGCCTTCCGTTGCATGCTGTTCTGGTCTTCCAGGCGTCCCGCCGCGATCCACCGCGGGTCTTCATGGACGGGAACGCGGTTCCCGCCGGAGGATCTTCCCATTCGCGGTGTTCGGCGGCTTCTCCAGGACCTCCACCGCACGGGGGTACTTCTCCGCAAAGGCGGCCCTGGGGTCCGCTCAGCGCTCGGACGCCTCCCACTTCTGCTGGATGTGGTTCATGCTCGTCAGCCACTTGTCGGGGGTCGCGGCCCGCGCCTGGTAGTACCCGGCGACCTCGGGGTGCGGCAGGATCAGGAAGCGGTCCTCGGCCATGCCGGTGAACAGCGCGTCGGCGACGTCGTCGGGCTCGATCGCGGTGGGCGCGAGGACGAGTTCACCGGCGGAGCCCGCGGCGGTGAGCATGTCCGTGCGCACGCCCTGCGGGCAGATCGCGTGGACCTTGACGCCGCGGTGACGGTAGGTCAGGGACAGCCATTCGGCGAAGGCGTACGCGCCGTGCTTGGTGACGCTGTACGGCGCGGCGCCCACCATCGTGAGCAGCCCGGCCGCCGACACCGTCGACACGAACCGTCCCTCGCCCCGCTCCAGCCAGCCGGGGATCAGCGCGTGCGCGGCCCGGACGTGCGCCATCACGTTCACGTCCCAGGCGTCGGCCCACACCCGCTCGGCCGCGGCCTCGGTGCCGCCGGAGGCCAGTCCCGCGTTGGCGCAGTACACGTCGACGGTGCCGTCGAGCGCGGCGAGGGCGTCGGCGACGACCGCGGAGGCGTCGCCGGGCAGCGCGACGCCGCCCACCTCGGCGGCCACCTCCGCCGCCCTGCCCGCGTCCAGGTCGTTGACGACGACGCGGGCCCCGGCGGCGGCGAAGCGGCGGGCCAGCGCGGCCCCGATCCCGCCGCCCGCGCCGGTGACGACGACTCCCTTGCCCTGCAGGCTCTCCACGGGTGGTCTCCTTCGGCCTCGGTCACCCTCGTGTCGACCGCGTGCGGGTCGATCACGTGGTGCTGGTCGATCACGTTCTCCCTCGCAGACTAACCAGTCGGTATGTTGTGCCGAAAGGGGGTCTTCGGTGCCGGCGTCTCCCCGGCTCCTGGTGGAGCAGACCCCACCACCGGACGGGGTGCCTCCAGGATGGTCGCGCGGGCCTGCGCACGGGATCGTGATCTTCGTACGGAACACGATTCCCAGGAGGAAGAACATGGCACGGACCGCCTCATCGCGGGCCTCTCTGATGCTGGTCACGGCGGTCGGGACCGGGGCCCTGCTCGCCCCCGTCGCCGCCTCGGCGGCCCCGCGCCCGGACAGCCCGGTGCGGGCCATCGAGAGCGCCGCGCACCCCCTGCGCGCCACGGGGCCCGGCGGCTCGACGAAGGACCTGCGGCCGCTCGGCCGGATGGTGGGCGACGCCAAGGTGGTGGGCCTCGGCGAAGCCACCCACGGCACGCACGAGTTCTTCACCATGAAGGACCGGATGTTCCGCTATCTCGTCCAGGAGAAGGGCTTTCGGACCTTCGCCCTGGAAGGCAGCTGGACCACGGGGCTGCGCTTCGACGCCTATGTGCGCGGCGGCCCGGGCGACGTGCGCGAGCTGGTCCGCCAGGAGCTGTCGAAGGGCCCCTGGTACAACGAGGAGTACATCGAGCTGCTCACCTGGATGCGCCAGTACAACAAAAAGCACCCGGACCGTCAGGTGCGCTTCATGGGCAACGACCTCAACAACCCCGAGATGGGCGTCGAGCTGTACGACGCCGTGACCGACTACGTGCGCCGCCACGCCCCCGACCGGCTCGACCGGATCAAGACCCTGTACGCGCCGCTGCGCGAGGTCACGGACGGGGACGCCCACCTGGCCCTGCCCCAGGCCGAGCGCGCCCGGCTCGCGAAGCAGGCGCGGGCGGCGTACAAGCTGGTCAAGGGCATCCGGCCGGAGCACGGGGGCACGAAGTTCACGTGGACCCTGCAGCACGCCCGCTCCATCGCGCAGACCTCGGACATCTACGCCTTCGACACCGACACACCCGCCGGGATCCGCGGGGCGATGCGGTACCGCGACCGGATCATGGCGGAGAACACGGTGTGGTGGCAGCGGCAGACCGGGGGCAAGGTGCTCGTGTCGGCGCACAACGCCCACGTCGGGTACGAGTCACGCGACGCCAACTACCCGAAGATGCAGGGCGCCTTCCTGCGGGACGCGCTCGGCTCGAAGTACCGCAGCGTCGGCTTCACCTTCGACCGGGGCTCTTTCATGGCGACCGGCACCCAGGACACGAAGTGGAAGCCGCGGACCGTGGGCCCCGCCGGGCCCGGCATGAACGAACACACCCTCGACAAGGTGTCGTACGACGACTACTACGTGGACATGCGGAACGCGCCCGCCGCCGCGCGCAAGTGGCTGGACAAGCCCCGCCCGACCCGCAGCATCGGCACCGCCTACCCCGACGGTCCCCACGAGATCAGGCTCGGCGCGAACCACGACATCCTCATCCACCTGCACCGGACCACGGCCGCCCACCGGCCGCAGTAGCCCCGCCGGCGGCGCGAGCGGCGGCCCGGCCGGTCAACTGCTGAGCCACCAGCGTCCGTTGTCCTTCGCCAGGGCGTCCCAGAGCAGGTTCAGCGGATGGTTCGCGTCGTACGACGCGCGGTCGCCGCGCCGGGTGAAGACGCCGACGAGGACCTCGGTGCGCGGCCCGACGTCACCGATGACATCGAGGCGACGCAGGCCCCCGGCCTCGGGGAGGCTGCCGGACTCGGCGGCCTCCGCGATGCCGCGGGTGACGAGCATCGCCCCGCTGACCACGCCGGACCGCAGCAGTTCGAAGCCGTAGTGGGCGGCCTCGATCTCGGCGGCGATGGACATCTCCTTGCGGAAGTCGGCGCCGTACCAGGCGGTCAGGAAGCGGGCGATGAGGCCGCCCGCGGAGACCACCAGGGGCAGGCCCGGCAGTTCGCTCGCGTCGACCGAGCCGCCGGGCAGCTTCTCCGGCGGCAGGTTCGTGAGGATCGACAGGCCGCTGCGCCGCCACTCCACGATCTCGTACGGCTCCAGCTCGGCCTCCTGGCCCTCCGTGACGACGATGCTGCCGCAGACCAGGTCGAGTTCCTTGGACCGCAGCCGGGCGAAGAGGTCGCCGGTGCGGACGTGGGTGACCTTCAGGTCGACGCCGCGGCGTTCGTAGGCGTCGCTGACGCGCTCCACGGCGTCCAGGAGGAAGCCGAGGGTGTAGCGGGTCGAGCCGACCGAGAGAGTGCGGCCGAGGCGGCGGCGCGCGTCGTGGATGCCGTCCGACCACGCGGACAGCGTGGAGCGCGCGAGCGCGACCAGATGCTCGCCGGTGGCGGTGAACAGGACGTCCTTCCCGCGACCCCGCTTGAGCACGAGCGCCTCACCGCACAGCGCGCCGAACGTGCGGTTCATCGTGTCCAGTTGCTTCTGCACGCTGGACTGCTCCCGGCCGAGCTGGCGCGCCGCGGCGAGCGCCGTGCCGGTCTCGTGCACGGCGAGCAGCGTCCGAAGCTGATCCATCGTGGTGTCCAGCAGTTCCGCGGGGTACTGCGTGGGACCGTTTAAGGCCATGCGAACTTACTCTCTCCAACTCCCTTTGAGTTTTACGGCATTGCAGCATAACCGCCGCGGAAACTGATCCCTCGATCACCCCAGATTATCTGGGGATTTCTTCCAGAAAATGCTGGCTGTGTTCGTGGTGCCCATGGAATGGTCGAGCCAATCCCACTCGAACCTTCATCTCCCCGAGGAGAGTCGCACCCGTGAGTCAATACCAGGTCGCGCCCGCGCCGGTCGGTCCCCGCCGCGCGGCCCGGCGGCCCGGCACCCTGACCACTCTGGTCTGGACCTCTGCCATATCCGCGGTGTCCGCAATCGTCGGCGCGGTGCTCGTCTTCGCCGGCGGCAATGACATGGCCGACGAGAACATCAGGGACGTCATCGACGACCATCCGGACGTCGTGGGACTGCCGTCGAATACGACAGCGGCCGACATCAAGTCGCTCTCGGGGCCCATCTGGGACGAGCTCGTCAGTGACCGTGCGGGGGCGCTCGCAGCCCGCGCCGGATTCGCCATTTTCACCGCTGCGTGCCTGCTGGTATTCACGCTCTGTGTCCGCAAGAAGGCGGCCACTTGGGCGCGTGTATTCATTACCATTTCGGGCGTCGTGGCCTTGTTCCCCCATGTCCTCATCTTGGGTGACTACGAACCCGAATCCGTCATGGCGTTCAGCTTCGTGGCGCTGCTCACGGTGCTCGTGGCCGTCGTGTGCTGCTGGCTCCCGGCCACCAACCGCTACGCCCGCGACCAGAAGACGCCGCCGCCCGCCGCCGTGCCCTACGGCGCACCCGCCCACCCCGGCGAGCGCGTGCCGTACTGACCAGAGCCCCGCGGACCCACGTGGGAGCCGGTGCCGCCGCCCGGGGGACGGCACCGGCTCCCGCGTGTTCGCGCGTGTTCCCGCGCGACATCTGGCCATGAGCGCCGACCGGCAGGACCATGCGGTCGTGGAGCCCTACTGGGAATTGACCTTCGACGCCGACGGAGACGTCGACGCAGCGCAGCGCGACCGGCTCCTGTCGGGCGCGGAACGCGAACGCCTCACCGACCTGCTGGTGTTCGCGCACGGCTGGAACAACGACCGGCGGCTGGCCCGGCGGCTGTACCAGCGCTTCTTCGCCCCGTTCGAGCAGCTCGCCGCGGCCGGGGTGCGCCTCGGCTACGCCGGTGTCCTGTGGCCCTCGATCCGCTTCCCCGACGAGCCGATCCCGGACTTCGAGCCGTCCGCGGGGCAGGCCGCGGCCGCACCCGGGCCGCCGTCCGCCACCCCCGCCGCGCCCGGCGACCCGGCCCTCGACCGGGCCACCCGCGACCTCCTGTCCCGCACCTTCCCGGGGCCCGAGCAGGAGGCCCGGCTGAACCGGCTCGCGGGGCTGCTCCAGGAGCGCGCCGAAGTCCGCTCCCGCCTGGACGAGTTCGCGCGACTCGTCCGCGATCTGGTCGCGGTGCGCGACACCAGTCCGGCGCACGAGTTCGCCGACGACCTCGGCACGGGCGAGCCCGCGATGCTCACCGACGACGCCGTCGAGGTCTGCGAGATCTTCCTGGCCATGCTGGAGGACGCCCGCGGCGCGCCGTTCCTCGACGGGGTGCGCAAGCGACTGTGGCGCGGTGCGAAGGAACTGCTGCGGCAGGGCACGTACTACGCGATGAAGCGCCGGGCCGGCGCCATCGGGCAGCTGGGTCTCGGCCCCGCCCTCGGTCTGCTCGCGGGTGACGTGCCGGGCCTGCGCGTCCATCTGATCGGGCACAGCTTCGGGGCCCGCATGATCTCGTACGGGCTGCGCGGCATGCCCGCCGGGGCGCGCTGCGTGAAGTCCGCCACACTGCTCCAAGGAGCCTTCTCGCACTACGCGTTCAGTCCCCGGCTGCCCCACGACCGCTCGCGCGGCGGGGCGCTCGCCGGGGTGGAGCGGCGGGTCGACGGGCCGCTGGTGTGCTGTTTCTCGCGCCATGACGACGCGCTCGGCAAGCTCTATCCGCTCGCCTCCAAGCTCGCCGGTGACTCCGCGAGTTTCCTCAACCTGTGGGAGCGCTACGGCGCCATCGGGTTCGACGGGTTCAAGGCCGTCGACGGTGCGAAGCGGGTGGCGCTCGGCGGGGTCCTTCCGGCCCGGGGGTGCGTGAGCGTGGACGCGGCGGCCGTGGTGCGGCGGGGCGGCCCGCCCAACGGCGCGCACAGCGACATCTGCCATGCCGAACTGGCCCATGCGGTGTACGACGCCGGACGGATCGCCCTCGCCTGACCGGGGAGTTCACCCCGTCGGTCGGACAGGGCCCGAAGCGCCCTGTCCGACCGGAGTGATCCCCGCCCCACGCCGGTCACCGGTGCCGGGGGAACTCCACCACCTGCTGGTAGGTCGGCCGGTTCTGCCACTGGACGGCGCGGTGCGTGATGCCGCCGACGGCCCGGTGGATCACGGCGTCCGCGCACCACTGCTCGCCCGCCTTGCAGCTCGCGTCACCGGGGTAGACCTCTGACGCCGGTTTGGCGACGGCACGCTCCAGGCTCTTCAGGAGCGCGTCGCGGCACGCGTCGAGCTTGCCGTTCCCGCAGTACGCCTCCTTCGTCCAGCCCTCGACCGGCTCCCCGAGCACGGTCCGCAGGTCCTTGTCGGCATAGCCCCACCAGCCGTACTGGAAGGCCGACCCCGCGTGCGCCCCGGTCGGCCCGTGCCCGGCCGACGGTGCCTCGTCCACGCCGAGCTGCGAGGTCAGCGCGGCGTAGAGACCGTCACCGAGGCCGGGCTTGAACACGGCCTCGACGAGTTGCGGCCACCAGGCGTCCATGATCCGTACGGCGTCGGGGTGCGCGTAGGCGTGTGAGCCCTGCGCGGTCTCCTTGCGCTGTGAGCCCGCCTTGCGCCAGGCCTCCAGTTGCTGCACGGCCTGGGCCAGGCGCGGGTCGTCCACGGCCTTGCTGCGGATGACCTTCAGGAGCTCGGGAAGGACCTGTTCGCCGCGCAGATCGGTGACGGCGGCCTCCGCCATGGCCCGGGTGAGCGAGGCCCGGGTGACGCCGCCCTCCTCGGTGAGCTTCTTGACCCGGTCGTCGAGCAGGTCGCCGCGGTGCACGGCGCTCATGCCGAAGCCGGCCGCGCTGAAGTCCTTGGCCTGTTTGTTGTTCCAGGAGATGTAGTAGTCCTGGTTGACCGAATGCGGGTGCTCGGCGGCCGGCGTCTGCGACGAGGTGTTGTTCGCCGGGTCGAAGTCCCGCCATTCGTAGTCCTGTTGGGCCTTCACCGGGAAGGACGGGTCGATGTCGGCGGCACGCCGGGGGTTGGCGCCGCTGTTGTAGTACGCGATGTCGCGCGAGTCGGAGTAGAACCAGTTGAAGGCGTAGGAGATGTGCTGAGCCGCCTTCTGGAAGGTCGCGGCGTCCTTCACGTACGACGGGTCGTTGAGCATCTGGAAGCCGATGATCGAGTCGGCCTCGTGCCGGTAGGTGGAGCGCAGCGAGACGTACGCCACGGGCTTGCCGTCGACCGTCGCGCGGTGCGTGACGATGCCGTAGTTCGTGCGGAAGACCTGCATGCGGTAGGAGCCCGCCGCGGTGGAGTCGGCGACGGTCGGCTTCCAGGCGTTCTTGCGCTCCAGCTTGTCCATCGGGGTGCAGGTGCCCCGGTAGAGGTAGTGGGTCGCGTCCTTCCCGGGGGTGCCGCCGCCGGGTGCGCACAGTTCGACGGCGTACGTGTCCGTGATGTCCTGGCCCGCGGACGTCGCCGACCACGCGTAGTCCTGGCCGCGGCCGAGCTGGACGTACATGCCGACGCCCGCGAAGGAGACGCCGCGCGCGCTGATGCCGGGGCCCTGGAGTTCCTGCTGCATCAGGAGCTGGGGCGCGAAGTAGCCGGTCTGGGGGCCGAAGACGGCGACGGGGTTGCCGCTCGCGGTGTGCTTGCCCGAGACCAGCAGGGCGTTCGACATGCCCTTGCCGTGGGCGGGGTTGCCGGCCGACCCGAACAGGTCGGACGGCAGGACGCCCTTGTCGTACATGCCCTGGAGCGGCTTCAGCTTCTTCGGGGCCTTGACCGGGTCCTTCGGCGCCTTCGCCGGGTTCTTGGCCGTGGCCCTGGCGCCGCCCTCGCGGTCGTGGACGAGTTGTTCGCGCTCCACGGAGCCCGGGTCCGGCAGGGCGGTGCCGCGCGCCTTCTCGGGCTTGCCCGCGTACGGGAAGCTGCTGCCGTCGTGGAGGGTCTGGACGGTCTCGGGGTCGTTGCGGCCGCGGAACTTCTCCCAGACCTCGGTGCCCTTCTCGACGCCGTACTTCTGCTGTGCCGCGAGCAGCGAGAGCGCCGACTCGACCTCTCCCCCGCCGCCGTTGCCGAACAGACCGCCCACCACGGAGGCGAGCGCGATCATGTCGGTGATCTTGAAGGGCTGGATCTCGCCGACGTTCGTGATCGCGTCGATCTTGCCGGTGAGGACGTACTCACCGGGGAAGTACCGCCCGTCCTTGGCCTTCACGCGGTACGCGTTGAGCCCGTCGACGTACGCCTGCGCGTCCTCCATGGCCCGCCGGCCGCGCTCGCCCTGCGTGGAGCGGATGTAGTCGACCTGCCGCTGCAGGTCCGCTTCCGTGTACGGGGCCTGCGGCCAGAACTGCTGCTCCAGGCCCTGGTTGGCGGGGGCGCCGCCCGCGAACGGGGTCAGCTCGCCGCGGCCGATGTGCCGGAACAGATCGATGAGCCACAGCCGGTCCTGGCCCGCGGCGAAGCCCGCGCCGAACTCGGTGCCGTAGCGGGTGGTGCCCTGGATGTGCGGAATGCCGTACTTCTTGTCGCGGGTGATCGTCACGTCGTCCCGCGGCTTGGTGACGGAGGCCACCTGGTCGGGCTCGACGCCGAAGGAGGCGTCGTTGAAGAACTCGGTGAGCTTGCCGTCGGTCAGCGAGGGATAGCCCGCCGCAAGGGCGTCGTAGGGGCCCAACTGGTCGTCGGCGTGGGCGGGCTGGGTGCCGAAGACGCGGTGACTGAGGATCTCGGCGAGGGTCGCGTTGCCGTTCGCGCCGGGCGGCAGGATGTCCGCGCAGTGGTCGCCGCAGTAGTCGGTGACCGGCGGGGGTTCGGCCGCGGCGGCGCCGGGTCCGGGGGCGAGCAGCAGACCGGCCCCGAGGACAAGGGCCGCTGACATGGTGAGGGTTCTGAGCCGTGCGGTGCGTCGTCGCATAGGTGCTCCTCCAGGTCCTAGGGGTCCTAGGGGTCCTTGGGGTCCTGTGGGTCCTGCGGAAGGCCGTCGCGGCGGAGGTTACTGTCGGGTTGCCGAACCTGAAAGGTGAACAACCGTCGCCTTTTCACAACCACCACACGCATCTCCGCTGACCTGCGGGGAACGCGCTGATGGAAGCCATCGAAAATCGGATGGCACCAAAACGTGAGTCGATACGTCTACTCGATGCCTCTCGGGTCCAGGGCGACATCCCTCGGCCCGGGGCGACGTCCGAGAACGTGTGACGGAGGTGCAGGGCGATGGCCGGATTCCGGAGTCTCGCGAGACAGGTGCGCGATCCGCAGAGCGATCTGGCACTGCGGCGGTACTCACTGCGCAAGTGCCTGGAGAGATTCGCCCCTTACGGTCACCGGGCGACCTGGGACCACCTGTGTTCCCGCGCCGGGTTCGGCCCCGAGGACCGCTCACCCGACCCGGCGCGGCTCGTGGCCGCGCTCGACGAACTGGAGGCGGCCCGCGCGGTGTGGCTCGCCTACGAAGAGGGCTTCGCGCGCCGTCGGCGCAGGGAGAAGCACGACGGCCTGCGCCGCCCCGGCAGCGTCGACGACTGGCACCGCTGCACCTGGGGCGGCCGTGGGGTCGCCTGGTGCGACGACCCCGGCGTGCACCCGTCCGCGCCGCTCGCCGACGTGCTGCGCAAACTCATCGACGCCCTGGAGCGAGAGCCCGGCGCCGCCTGCCCCGTGTGCGGCGACTCGGCCCTCGAATGGCGCTACGGCCTGGCGCACGAACCGTCGTCGGGCCCCGTCTGCACGAGCTGCGGCATCGTGGTCCCCGCCCCCGTCCTCTCGCCCGAGGCCGAGCGGCACGCCCGGATGCGGCACTCGCGCCCACTGGTCTCCGCGTGAGAGCGACGGAGCACGCACGGGGCGGACCCCTCCCGGGGCCGCCGATCCGCCCCTGACCCTCAGGGCCTGGCGACGTCCGTGTGGATGGCCAGCTTGAACTCGGCCAGCATCAGCGGCGCGGCGAGCTTCACGTCGCCCGGGCCGCGCGCGGATATCTTCAGGCCCACCGGGGTCCCGGGGTGCACGAACATCTGCCAGGTGTACGAGCGGTACTGCCCGCCGCGAGTGGGGACGGTGTCCGTGGTCGCGGTGGAGTCGTAGCCCGTCGACAGGTTCAGCGGATCGCGCACGAACCGCGCGCGGTACTCCGTCGGCCGGTTGTCCGGCTCCCAGAAGACCATCGCCGACAGCGTGCCCCACCCGTCGTGACTCGGCCAGATCAGGCCCGAGCGGGCGTCGGGGAACCGCGACGGAGCGGTGAAGCCGTGCGCCGGGTCATGCATGCGCCAGGGGTCGTACTGCTCCTCGCCGGCTTCGTACGGGAAGCGCACGAGGTGGTACCCGTCGCTGTCGTAGGTGATCTTCTGGCGTCCGCCGCGTGCTGCTTCCCATTTCAACGAACAAATGACGACACTCATCCTGTCCCCCGTGTGGTGTTGGCGTGTGGTGTTGGCGTGTGCTGTTGGTGAGCGGTGACGGCGTGCTGTGATGGCTCGATGCAGGTATGTCTGAACGGTGCCCGTGGCGCGGACGACGGCGCGGCCGTGCCGGTGTCGCCCGGAGCCCTGGCGCGATCTGCGGCCGAGGCGGTCGCCGCCGGCGCACTCGATGTCCATGTACACCCCAAGTCCCCCTGTGGGGAAGACACTTTGGCGCCACGCGCGGTCGCGGCGACGCTGGACGCGCTGCGCGCCGCCGTCGCGGTACCCGTCGGCGTGACCACGGGCGCCTGGGCCGAGCCCGACCCGGCGGCGCGCGCGGCACGGGTGCGGGCCTGGACCGTGCTGCCCGACCACGCCTCCGTCAACTGGCACGAGCCGGGCGCGGAGGACGTGGCGCGGGCGCTCCTCGAACGGGGCGTGGGCGTCGAGGCGGGCATCTGGTCCGGCACGGACGGCGCGGAGCGGTTCGCGGCGTCGCCGCTCGGACCCCGGGTGCTGCGGGTCCTCGCGGAGGTCACCGACCAGGACGCGGCGACGGCCGAGGCGTCGGCGCGGGCGCTGCTCGCGGGGATCGGCGACGCGCACGGCCGCCCGGTGCTGCTGCACGGCGAGGAGGGCGGCGCCTGGCCGGTGCTCGCGCTCGCGGGGCGGCTCGGGCTCGGGCGGCGGATCGGCCTGGAGGACACGCTGGTGCTGCCGGGCGGGGAACGGGCGGGGTCGAACGCGGAGTTGGTGGCGGCGGCGCTGGGGCGGTGAGCGGGCGCCGGGCCGGTGCCGGTCGCGCTGGGGCGGTGACGACGGCGGCCTTGAGACGACGGCGCCCGGTGACGACGGCGCCCGGTGACGATAGCCGGGCGGGGTCGCCCGGCCGTCACTCTGCGAGGTCAGGAGCGGCGTTCGCCCATGAGGCGGGAGCCGATGATGCGGTCGCCGAACTCGTCGTCGGGGTTGGACAGGACGCAGGTCTCCAGGG
Organism: Streptomyces sp. NPDC041205; assembly: GCF_055591765.1. Taxonomy (NCBI): domain Bacteria; kingdom Bacillati; phylum Actinomycetota; class Actinomycetes; order Kitasatosporales; family Streptomycetaceae; genus Streptomyces; species Streptomyces sp. NPDC041205. Next base: position 404,438 of record NZ_JBVIZH010000006.1, read on the forward strand.
ACAGGCAGCCGCAGCCGATGCAGTCCGTGAGGTGGTCCCGCAGCCGCCCCAGCTGCTTGATGCGCTCGTCCAGCTCGGAGCGCCAGGTCCGGGACAGCGCGGCCCAGTCCTCGCGGTTGGGCGTGCGGCCCTCGGGCAGCTCCGCGAGGGCCTGGCCGATCGTGGCGAGCGGGATGCCCACGCGCTGCGCGGCCCGGATGAAGGCGACGCGGCGCAGCGTGTCGCGGTGGTAGCGCCGCTGGTTGCCCGAGGTGCGCCGGCTGCTGATGAGTCCCTTGGACTCGTAGAAGTGCAGGGCGGACACGGCGGCGCCACTGCGCGCGGCGAGCTGTCCGACCGTGAGCTCGTGGACCTTCTCTGGGATCTGGGGCACTCCTCGGAGCCTACTTGGCGCGTTGACAGCGGTCGGGGGCACCCCGCATGCTGAGCAAGCGCTTAGTTCACCTACGTCCGGGAGGCCGGGGACATGGCAGAGCCGAGGATCTTCACGTCAGCCGACGAGCTGCGCGCCGCGGTCGGCGAGCAGCTCGGGCACAGCGACTGGCTGGCGGTCGACCAGAAGCGGATCGACCTGTTCGCGGACGCCACCGGCGACCACCAGTGGATCCACGTGGACCCGGAGCGGGCCGCGGCGGGCCCGTTCGGGACGACGATCGCGCACGGCTATCTGACGCTTTCGCTGCTGCCGGTGCTCGTCCCGCAGGTGCTGCGGGTCGAGGGCATGAAGATGGGCCTCAACTACGGCACGAACAAGGTCCGTTTCCCCTCCCCCGTGCCGGTGGGCTCGCGGGTGCGCGGGACGGCCGTGCTCACCTCGGTGGAGGAGACCAAGGACGGCGGCGTGCAGGTGACGGCCGCGGTCACCGTGGAGCGCGAGGACGGCGACAAGCCCGCCTGCGTGGCGGAGTCGGTGTCGCGCTACTACTTCTGAGCCGCCCCGCACCACTTCCGAGCCGCCCCGCCGGTTCCCGGGCGCCCCGCACCTTCCGCCCCCGCTACTTCCGGGTCGCCCCCACCATCCGCAGCACGAGGTCGGCGTACAGCGCGCCGACCTCGTCCGGCGTCCTGCGCCCCCCGACGTCGAACCAGCGGGCGACGTCGATGCACAGGGACAGCACGGCGAGCGTGGTGCCGGGCACGTCGGGGACGTCGAACTCGCCCGCCCGCACGCCGTCGTTGATGATCTCCCGGACGGCGGCGTCGGAGAGGCGGCGCAGGGCCACGATCTCGGTGCGGTGGTCGGCGCTCAGCGCGTCGAGTTCGTACTGCACGACCCGGGCGGTGGTGTGGTGCCCGGCGTGCCAGCGGACGAAGGACCGGACGGCCGCGGAGAGGCGGTCGGCCGCGGTGCCCTCGCCGTCGGCGGCGGCGCGCAGGATGGCGAGCGCCTTGTCGTGGCCGAGCCTGCTGATGCGGTGGAGCAGCTCTTCCTTCGTCTTGTAGTGGATGTAGAGCGCGGCGGGGCTCATGCCGGCGCGGCCCGCGATGTCCCGCGTCGTCGTCGCGTGATAGCCGCGCTCGGCGAAGGCGTCGACGGCGGCGATCAGCAGCCGCCTCGCCGCGTCGGGACTGACCTCGGCCCACGGCTGTTCCTCGCCGAGAGTCTCCTTCGCCGCACCCATGCGCGCTCCTTCCACCGTTCAGGACAGTCACCCTACCCTGAAGGTGAGCAAGCGCTTAGGCAAGTGGGCGCCGTGATGATCCCGGGGCCGTCAGAACGCGGACACCCCGGTCAGCGCCCGCCCGATGACCAGCTTCTGGATCTGGCTCGTGCCTTCGTAGAGCGTCATGACGCGGGCGTCGCGCAGCAGCTTGCCGACCGGGTACTCGTCGATGTAGCCGTAGCCGCCGAACACCTGGAGCGCGTTGTTCGCGGCGCGCACCGCGGCCTCCGACGCGAACAGCTTGGCCTTGGAGGACTCGGTGGCGAACGGCTGCCCCCGGTCGACGAGGTCGGCGACCCGCCAGGTCAGCAGCCGGGCCGCGTCGACGTCCACGGCGATGTCGCTGATCAGCTCCTGCACGAGCTGGTGGCGGGCGATGCTCTTGCCGAACTGCTCGCGCTCGCCCGCGTACGCCACGGCCGCGTCGAGGGCGGCCTGGGCGATCCCCACGCACCCCGCGGCCACCGACATCCGCCCCTTGGCCAGGGCCGACATCGCCACCGCGAAGCCCTTGCCCTCGGGCGCCAGCATCGCGTCCGCGGGCACCCGCACGTCCTCGAGGACCAGCTCGGCGGTGGCCTGGCCGCGCAGGCCGAGCTTGCCGTGCACGGGGCGGCGGGTCAGACCGGGGCTGTCGGCGGGCAGGAGGAAGGCGGAGACGCCCTGGTGCCCGGGGGTGTCGTTGGTGCGCGCGAAGAGCAGCACGACATCGGCCCAGGTCCCGTTGGTGATGAACATCTTGGAGCCGTTCACGACGTACGCGTCCCCGTCGCGGACCGCCCGGGTGGCCAGATTTCCCGCGTCGGAACCGGTGCCGGGCTCGGTCAGGCCGAAGCACCCGACGTACGCGCCGGACGTGAGCCCCGGCAGCCAGCGCCGCTTCTGCTCCTCGCTGCCCCAGGCCGCGACGGACTTCGCCACCAGGCCGAGCGAGACCGAGACGATCCCGCGCACCGAGGAGTCGCCGCGCCCCAGCTCCTCCGTCACCAGGCAGTACGCCAGGTGGTCGCCGCCCGAGCCGCCGTACTCCTCGTCGATGGTCAGCCCCAGGAAGCCGACGTCGCCGAGCCGCCGCACGATCGACTTGTCGACGCTCTCGGCGCGGTCCCACGCGGTCACGTGCGGGGCGATCTCGCGCTCGACGAAGTCGCGGGCGAGCCGCTTGGCGGCGGCCTGCTCGGCACTGAGCTCCAGGTTCATCGCGGCCACCTCACGCTCGGCTCCACCCTTCTCGGCGCTCGCCCACAGTCCTAAATTAGCAGTGCTAGTTTCTGCGGGCAGCCCTACTATGTGCCGCATGGCCCGACCGCGCAAGCCCCTCCTCAGCCGAGATCGCATCGTCGACGCGGCCCGCGGCCTCGTGGACGCCGAGGGCCTCGCGGCGCTCTCCACCCGCCGCCTCGCGGCCGAGCTCGGCGTCAGCGGCCCCTCGCTCTACAACCACTTCCGCACCAAGGACCAGATCCTGGAGGCGGTCGCGGACTCGGTGAGCGCGCAGGTCGACCTGTCGATGTTCGAGGACGGCAGGGACTGGCGCGCCGCGCTGCACGACTGGGCCGTCTCCTACCGCGCGGCCCTCACCCTGCACCCGAACATCGTCCCCGTCCTGGCCCGAGGACCCGGGCGGCGCCCCGCCGGACTGCGGCTCGCCGACGCGATGTTCGGCGCGATGGTCGCGGCGGGCTGGCCACCGGCCCAGGCCACCTCGATCGGCGCGCTCATGCGGTACTTCATCATGGGCTCCGCCCTCGGCTCCTTCGCGGGCGGCTTCGTCGACGACGAGACGGCGTACGACCCCGCTGACTATCCGCACCTCGGGCAGGCCCATCTGCTCGCGGAGCACCAGGAGCTGGTCGACGAGCGGGCCTTCGAGGCGGGGCTGCGGGCGCTGCTCGACGGCCTGGAGGTGCAGTACGGCTGCCTGCCGGTGACGCGGACGGGCTGACCCCACGCCTTTCCTCCGACCCGCCGCCCTTCCTGGGGCTCCGTCCCAGACCCCGCTCCTCAACCGCCGGAGGGGCTGAATTCTCCAGGGCCCTCAGAACACCACCAGAGCCCGGCCGCCCTTGCCCGCCACCATGTTCTCGAACGCCGCCGGAATGCCGTCGAGGCCGATGCGGTCGGTCACCAGCGTGCCGAGGTCGAGGCGGCCCGCGCGGACGTGCTCGGCGAGGACGGGCAGGTCGACCGCCGGGTCGGAGTTGCCGTAGACACAGCCGGACAGGGTGCGGCCCCAGTGGAACAGCTCCAGGGCGTTGAAGGTGACCTGCTGGTCCTTGCCACCGATGCCGACGACCGTGGTGCGGCCGCCGCGCCGCGTCGACTCCCAGGCGGTGCGGATCGTGACGGCGCGCCCCACGCACTCCACGGCCACGTCGACGCCGTGGCCGCCGGTCAGCCCGCGGATGTCGCGGGCGGTGGTGTCGGAGGCGACCACGTACTCGGTGGCACCCGCGGCCCGCGCCAACTCCTCCTTCGCCGGGGAGACGTCGACCGCCACGATCCGCCCGGCCCCGGCGATGCGGGCCGCCTGGAGCGTGGCGAGGCCGACGCCGCCCGCCCCGAAGACGGCGACCGTCTCGCCCTCGCGGACGCGGGCCGCGTGGTGCACGGCGCCGTACCCGGTCAGGACGGCGCAGCCGAGCAGGGCCGCGTCCGTCAGCGGGACGCCGTCGGGCACGGGCAGCACGCAGGCGGCGGCGACCACGGTCTCCTCCGCGAACGCGGCGACGTTCAGGCCGGGGTGCAGGTCGGTGCCGTCGGACCGGCGCGCGTACACCTCGCCCGCGCCCGTGAGCGCGTTGCCGCACAGCCACACCTCGCCCAGACCGCAGGCGTGGCAACTACCGCACGAGGGAGCCCAGTTCAGGACGACGCCGTCGCCCGGGGCGACATGCGTGACGCCCTCGCCCACGGACACGACGGTGCCCGCGCCCTCGTGCCCGAGCACGGCGGGTACGGGCACCCGCATCGTGCCGTCGGACAGGGACAGGTCGGAGTGGCACACCCCGGCGGCGGCGAGGCGCACCCGCACCTGGCCGGGCCCCGGTTCGGGCAGGTCGATCTCGGCGATCTCCAGGGGGGAGCCGACGGCGGGCAGGACGGCGGCGCGGACGCGGACCACGATGGCGTACTCCTAGCGGGCGAGGTGACGAGGGCGGCCGGGGTCAGAACTGGAGCGACTTGGTCTGGAGGTACTCGGTGAGGCCGTGGGCGCCGAGTTCGCGGCCGACGCCCGACTCCTTGTAGCCGCCGAACGGGGCCAGCGGGTTGAAGCTGCCGCCGTTGATGTCGACCTGCCCGGTGTGCAGACGGCGGGCGAAGGCCACGGCCTCGGCGTCGTCACCGGCCCACACCGCGCCCGCGAGCCCGTACACGGTGCCGTTGGCGATGGCCTCGGCGTCCGCCTCGTCCTCGTACCGCAGGAGCGAGACGACGGGGCCGAAGATCTCCTCCTGGGCGATCGTCATCTCCGGCGTGACGTCGGCGAAGACCGTCGGGCGGACGTAGTAGCCCTGCTCGCGCGGGGCGTCGGGGCCGCCCGCGACCAGGCGGGCGCCCTCCTTGACGCCCTGCTCGATGTAGCCGCGCACGCGGGTGCGCTGCTTCTCGCTGACGACCGGGCCGATGCGGTCGCCGTACTTCGCGGCGGCGGCCGCGGCCAGCTCCACCGCCTCGTCGTAGCGCGAGGTGTGCACCAGCATCCGGGTCCAGGCGCTGCACGTCTGGCCGGAGTTGGCCATGACGTTGGCGACGCCGACGTTCACGGCCTTCGCGAGGTCGGCGCTCGGCAGGATGACGTTGGCGGACTTGCCGCCGAGTTCGAGGGCGACGCGTTTGACGGCGGCGCCCGCGAGGGCGCCGACGCGCTTGCCGACGGCCGTGGAGCCGGTGAACGACACCAGGTCGACGCCGTCGTGCTCGGCGAGCGCCTGGCCCGCGACCGGGCCGAGTCCGGTGACCAGGTTGAAGACGCCCGCGGGCAGCCCCGCCGCGTGCACGATCCCGGCGAACAGCCGCGCCGTCAGCGGGGTGTCCTCGGCGGGCTTGAGCACTACCGTGCAGCCCGCGGCGAGTGCGGGGGCGACCTTGGCGACGATCTGGTGCAGCGGGTAGTTCCAGGGCGTGATGGCGCCGACCACGCCGACGGGCTCGGCGTAGACCGTGGAGTTGCCGACCTTCTCCTCGAAGGCGTACGTGGCCGCGAGGTCCGCGTAGGACCCGGCGACCAGGACGGGGACGGCGGCGTGCACGGCCTCCGAGAAGCGGAGGGGGGCGCCCAGCTCGGCGGTGACCGTCTCGGCGATCTCGCCCTGGCGGGCGGCCAGGCCGTCGCGGATCGCGCCGAGCAGCGCCGCGCGCTCCCGGGGCGGGGTGGCCGACCAGGCGGGGAGGGCGGCCCTGGCCGCGCGGACGGCCGCGTCGACGTCCGCCGCGGTGCCCGCGGGGACGTGGGCGATGACCTCTTCGTCGGCCGGGTTCACGACGGGGATCGTGTCGCCCGTCGTGGCGGGGCGCCAGGCGCCCCCGATGTACATCCCGTCGTGGGCCTTCATCCCATTCCTCCCCAACGCGACCTGCGGCTGACGTGCGCACCCAAACTAGCGCCGTTAGTTTTCTGCCGCCAGGCCCCTCCGCGGGAGCTGCCCCGGCTCCTCCTCGGCGGCGGGCTCCGAGGCCGTCAGGCTGCCGAGCAGCGCCAGCGCGTGCGCGGAGGCGCTGCCGGGTTCGGCCTGGTGGACGACCTCGTCCCCCCTCCAACAGCAACACCCCGGCCAGCGCTCAGAGCATCTGCACCGGGGAATTTCGCTCCCGCCCCTGCTCAAGCCGTACGTAGTAGTCGGTACTCAACCCCGCCAGCATCGCCACCTCCTCCCACCTGAGCCCCGGCACCCGCCCCCCGGCACCCCGACATCCTCGGGCCCCACCCGCGCCCGCCGGACCCGAGAAAACTGCCCGAGGGGGTTTTCGCTGTCCATGCGCCGACGGTAGCGCCGGGGCCGAGGGGGCGGGTGGGCGTGCGACTCCCGGGCGAGCGCGGGCGCCACGGGGGCGAGGCGGCAGCAACAGCCCGCCCGGCCCCAGGCGCGCTCCAGCCGTGCGGCGCCGATCAGTAAAGCCCGTCCGGCGCTTGAGGACGAGCGCGCAGCGCGACCGGGGGCGCTCCGTCTCACCGGGACCGACGGGGCGGGTCCGGGACGCCGGACGGGGCCGACCCCCCGGGGCCGACTCCTGGCCCGGGCCCCCGGGGCCCGCGTCCAGAAGCCCCCGCGGGGACATCGCGGCGCAGGGCCAGCCCGGCCGCCCCCAGCAGCAGCACTCCCAGCGTCACGAAGGGCGCCCCCACCCCCGCCACCCCGGCGATCCCCCCGGCCCCGGCGGGCGCGGCCACCTGCCCGAGCCGGTTCCCGGTGAGCCGCAAGGCCAACGCCGTGGACCGCGCCTCCGCGGGCGCGGCCTGGACGACGGTCGTCATCGACAGGGGCTGACCGACCCCGAGGCAGAAGCCGAGCAGCACGAGCATGACGCCGAGCGCCCACACGGGCACGGGCACGGCGACCCCGGCACACAGCACCGCGCCGAGCAGACAGGTGACGGCGATGAGCGCCCGCCGCCCGAGGACCCGCAGGAGCGGCGTCATCACCAGCCGGCAGGCGATCGTGGCGCCCGCCCGCAGACTGAGCAGGATTCCCACGGTCGCGGGGGCGATCCCCCGGTGCTCGCCGACGACCGGCAGATAGGCGGTGAGGATGTCCGTCGCGGACAGCACGGCGAGGCTGATGAAGATCCCCGCGGGCACACCACGGGCCCGCAGAATCCCCAGCACGGGCACCTTGCGCGGCTGCTCCACCGCCTCCCGGCCCGCCGCCTCCCGATCCCCCGCACCCCGCCCGCGCGAACCCGCCGCCCCGGACACCCTCCGAGCCGTCGCCCACGCGGCCCCGCTGCCGTACTCGATCCGCCACAGCGCCCCGGCCCCGACCGCCCCGACCCCCGCCGACACCACGAGGGCGAGGGCGCTGGTGCGGTCCATGTCCGGCCCGATGAGGGCCCCCGCGGCGATCGGGCCGACGAGTTGGCCGAGCGAGGCGCCGATCGTGAAGTGGCCGAAGTTCCGGTCCTGTTCGGAGGGCGCCGACTGGCGGGCCACGATCGACTGGGCACCGATGACGAAGCAGAGGTGGCCGAGCCCCATGACCCCGCTCCACGCGGCGAGCGCGGCGAGGGAGGAGGCCGTACCGCTGAGCGCGCACCCGCCCGCGATGAGCGCGACGCCGACGGGCAGCAGCGGCGCGCAGCGCCCGTGGTCGGTGCGGCGGCCGAGCGGCACGGCGGCGAAGAGCGGGAGCAGGGCGTACACGCCCGCGATGACGCCGATGGCGCGTTCGTCGGCACCCAGCGACAGGGCCCGGTAGGAGACGGCGGGCCGCGCCATCGACACCGCCCCCTGCGCGAAGCTGAAGGCGATGACGAGGCGCAGCAGCCAGCCCCGGCCGGGCGGCGGGCCATGGCCGCGGCGGCGGGCGCCCGACCACATCAGCGAACCCCGTCCGGCGTCATCGGCGTACCCCGTACCGCGTCATCGGCGGACCCCGTCCCACGGCATCAGATGATGCCGAAGAGGATTCCGGCGCCGAGCACCACCAGCGAGGTGAGCACGGCCCACTTGACGGTGAACCGGGTGTGGTCGCCGAACTCGACCTTCGCCATGCCCACGAGGACGTACACGGCGGGCACCAGCGGGCTCGACATGTGCAGGGCCTGGCCCGCGATGGAGGCGCGGGCGATCTCCAGGGAGGAGACGCCGTGCGCCTGGCCCGCCTCGGCGAGGACCGGCAGAACGCCGAAGTAGAAGCCGTCGTTGGACATGAAGTAGGTGAGCGGGATCGACAACAGGCCTGTGACCAGGCCCATCTGGCCGCCCATGCCGTCGGGGATGGTGGAGACGAGCCAGTCGGCCATGTGGTCGACCATGCCGGTGCCGGTGAGGACGCCGGTGAAGACGGCGGCGGCGAAGACCATGCCGGTGACGTTCAGTACGTTCTCGGCGTGGGCGGCGATGCGGGCCTTCTGGTCGGGCATGTGCGGGAAGTTGACCGTGAGGGCGAGGGCCGCGCCGAGGAGGAACAGGACGGGGATCGGCAGCCACTCCATGATCATGGCGGTGAGGAGCAGGACCGTCAGGGCCGCGTTGAACCAGTAGAGCTTGGGGCGCAGGGTGGGGCGGTCGGGGTCGAGCCCCTGGAAGCCGTCGTCACCGGTGTCCGCGTCCGCCCCGGCCGAACCCGAACCCACCGCCGCGGAGCCGGAGTTGCCGCCCGCGGCAAGACCACCCTTCGCGGGGCCGCCCTTGGTGAAGCTGACGCGCCCGGCGTCCGCTTCCCCGCCCGTCCCCACGAGCACCGGCTCCCCGGCCCGCGTCTCGCTCTCCAGGACCTCGTCCAGCGAGAGCACCCCGAGCCGCCTGCGCTCCCGCAGGCCGAGGACGTACGACAGGATGAAGACGGCGACGAGTCCGCAGGCGAGCGCCGGGATCATGGGGACGAAGATGTCGGCCGCGTCGACCTTGAGCGCGGTGGCCGCGCGGGCGGTGGGGCCGCCCCAGGGCAGCGTGTTCATCACGCCGTTGGCGGTGGCCGCGACACCCGTCATCACGACGAGGCTCATCTTCAGGCGCTTGTACAGCGGGTACATCGCCGAGACCGTGATCATGAAGGTGGTGGAGCCGTCGCCGTCGAGGGAGACGATCGCGGCGAGGACGGCGGTGCCGACCACGATCCGCATCGGGTCCGCCTTGCAGAACCGCAGGATGCCTCGGACGATCGGGTCGAACAGACCCACGTCGATCATGACGCCGAAGTACACGATGGCGAACATGAGCATCGCGGCCGTGGGGGCCAGGTTGCCCACACCGTCGAGGACGTAGTCCCCGAGGTGGGCGCCCTTTCCTACGAAGACGCAGAACAGCGCGGGGATGAGCACCAGTGCCGCGATCGGCGACATCTTCTTCATCATGATCAGCACCAGGAAGGTGGCGATCATGACGAATCCGAGGATTGTCAGCATGGGGGCTACCTATCGTTCACCATCGAACTACCACCAGGTCTGGCGGTTCGGATGACCGTAGGACCGGCTATCAAGCGTTAACAAGACGTTGACACGCGAGCAATAAGCGCAGAACTCCAGGTCAGCGGGTTTCTGGCGGCGCCAGCGGGGCGAGGGTGACCCGGAAGCCGTTGAGCACCGCGGTGCCGGAGAGCGGGTCGAGGAGCGTGCCGTCCAGGAGCTGGTTGACGTTGGCTCCCGGATCGGCCGCGGCCACGCTCAGCCGGGTGCCGGGCCGGTCGTGGCCCCAGCCGTGCGGCAGGCTCACGACGCCGGGGCGCACGGCGTCGGTGACCTCGACGGGCACGGCGATCTCGCCGCCGGCCGCGGTGACGCGGGCCTGCCCGCCGTCGTCGAGGCCGAGGCGGTCGGCGTCGTCGGGGTGGACGTGCAGCGTGCAGCGGTTGGTGCCGCCGACGAGGGCGGGGACGTTGTGCATCCAGCTGTTGTTGGAGCGCAGATGGCGGCGGCCGACCAGGACGAGTCCGGCCGGGGACCCGTCCGGGGTGCGGGACTCGTCCAGGGCGCGGGCGAGGCGCGGCAGGTCGTCGGCGATCGGTCCGGGCAGCAGTTCGACGCGGCCGCTGCGGGTCTTCAGGAGCTGGGGGACGCGGGGTTCGAGGGGGCCGAGGTCGATGCCGTGGGGGTGGTCGAGGAGGCGCTGGAGGCTGAGCCCTTCCGGGTCGGCGCCGAAGCCGTCGCCGTACGGGCCGAGGCGCAGCATCAGGTCCAGGCGCCGCTCGGGTCCGCTCTCGCCCGTGAGCTGATCGGCCAGTTCCTTGGGGTCCTGGCCGTGCACGGGAGCGTGCGGATCGGCGACGGCCTTGCCGAGGGTGCGGTCGATGGCGAGGGTGTCGACGGCGGCCGGGTCGGCGCCGTGCATGCCGATGGCGGCGAGCACGAGCCGGGCCAGGATCTCCGTCTCCGCCATCCGCCCCGGCTCAAGGGGGACGGCGGCGCGGTTGTAGCGGACCTGGTTGCGCACGGCGAGCGCGTTGAGGGCGAAGTCGTGATGGGGGCTCTGCGAGGGCGGGGGCGGCGGCAGGATGACGTGCGCGTGGCGTGAGGTCTCGTTCAGGTACGGGTCGACGCTGACCATGAAGTCCAGTGACTCCAGGGCCTTGTCGAGGCGGTCGCCGTCGGGGGCGGAGAGGACGGGGTTGGCGGCGATGGAGATGAGGGCACGGATGGGGCTCTCCCCCAGACCGCCGTCCACGGCACCGCCACCGCCCGGGCCGCCGTCCACCGCGTCGCGCTCGCCACCCGCCCCGCGCGCAGGCGTGTCGATCTCCGCCGCCAGCGCGGCGATCGGCAGCTCCCCCTTCGCCTCCGGGTGCCCGTGGGCGCGGCTGCGCCAGCGGCCGAGGGCGAAGCCCTTGCCGGGTCCGGCCGGGCGCCGGGCCCGGTCCGTGGCGGAGAGCGGGAACATGGCGCCGCCGGGCCGGTCGAGGTTGCCGGTGAGGACGTTCAGTACGTCGACGAGCCAGCAGGTGAGGGTGCCGAGGGCGACGGTGCTCGCGCCGACGCGTCCGTAGACGGCTGCCGTGGGCGCGCCCGCGAGCTCGTGGGCCAGCTCCCGGATGGTGGCGGCGGGTACGTCGCAGGCGGCGGCGACGGCTTCGGGCGTGAAGTCCCGTACGGCGTCGGCGACTTGATCCACCCCCACCACCTGCCCGTCGAGCGCCCCCAGTGCGACCAGGCCGTCCGCGAACAGGACCTGCGCCATCGCGGCGAGCAGCAGCGCGTCCGTGCCGGGCCGGATCGCCACGTGCCGGTCGGCCAGCTTCGCGGTGCGGGTGCGGCGCGGGTCGACGACGGTGAGCCTGCCGCCGCGGGCGCGCAGCGCCTTGAGCCTGCCGGGGAAGTCGGGCGCGGTGCACAGGCTGCCGTTGGAGTCCAGCGGGTTGGCGCCGAGCATCAGGAGGTGGTCCGTGCGGTCCAGGTCCGGCACGGGGATGGCGAGGGCGTCGCCGAAGAGGAGTCCGCTGGAGACGTGCTTGGGCATCTGGTCGACGGTGCTGGCCGTGAACAGGCTGCGGGTGCCGAGGCCCGCGAGCAGCAGCGGCGGGTAGAGGGCACCGGCCACGGTGTGCACGTTCGGGTTGCCCAGCACGACGCCGACCGCGTGCGGCCCGTACCGCTCGGCCAGCGGCCGGATGCCCGCCGCGACGGCGTCGAAGGCCTCTTCCCAACTGGCCTCCTCAAGCCGCCCGTTCCGGCGTACGAGAGGTCGCCGCAGCCGGTCCGGGTCGCTGTCGGCCGCGCCGAAGGAGGCGCCCTTCGGGCAGATGAAGCCGCGGCTGAACACGTCGTCCTTGTCGCCGCGCGCGCCGGTCACGGCGGTTCCCTCGACGGTGAGGGTGAGGCCGCAGGTGGCTTCGCAGAGGGGGCAGACGCGCAGGGCGGTGCGGGGCATGGGTCCTCCAGAACGGCCGCGGCGGCGACCGCGGGGGCTTCGGCGCACGGACGGGTCGAGCATACCGACCGGTATGCATGGTGGCGAGAGCCACGGCTCGGTCCGGCGCCGCCGCCGGGTCGGCCCAGCAGCCCGCCCACCTCAGTCCAACACCCCCGCCAGATAAGCCCGCAGCAGCGCCCGCGCCTCCCCCACGATCGCCTCGTCCCCGGCCGGGTCCACCCGGAAGGCGAGGCGGAAGAGCGCGTCGGCGGTCTCGACGGCGACCAGGAAGGCGCGGCGCAGGGCGGGGTCGGGAGCGCGCCCGATGTGGCCGGAGAGCAGCTCCGCGAGGTGGTCGGCGACGCGGTGGTTGGGGGCGGCGCCGGGGTCCCCGACGGGGATCTGGGTGCCGAAGTCGACGAGGGCGAAGCCGGGGGCGGTGCGCTTCATGGCGAGGTACTCGTCGAGGAGCGCGTCGAGGGCGGCCCGCCAGTCGCCCGGCGCGACCGGCACGAGCCGCCGGGTGACCCGTCCGGCGTAGCGCTCCAGGTTGCGGTGGGCCAGGGCGTCGACGAGGGCCCGCTTGTTGCCGAAGAAGCGGTAGACGGAGCCGATGGGCACGCCCGCGCGCTCGGCGACGGACCGGGTGGTCAGGCTCTCGTAGCCGGTCTCGTCGAGGAGGTCGGCGCAGGCGTCGAGGATGCGGGCGAGGCGCTCGGCGCTGCGGCGCTGGACGGGGGCGCGGCGCAGGGCGGCGGGGGCGGGCGGGGACTCGGCGGCGGGTGCGGGCGGGGGCTCGGAGGCGCTGCGGTCCTGCATCCCGGGAGAGTAGAGCACTGTTCACATTTCATGGATCCTCTTGCGCTGGGAAATCGCGAATCCTACGGTGTTCCATAGGAATCAGGTCGGGATCACCGACCGGGGAGCCGAGGGAGCTGTGATGAGCGGGGACGACCCGAGGGACCACGCACGCAAGACCGCCGAGGGACTGAGCTACCTCACCGGCTTCGGCAACGAACACAGCTCGGAAGCCGTGCCCGGCGCCCTGCCGCACGGCCGCAACTCGCCCCAGCGCGCCCCCCTCGGCCTGTACGCGGAGCAGCTGAGCGGCACCGCGTTCACCGAGCCGCGCGCCCACAACCGCCGCTCCTGGCTGTACCGCATCCGCCCCTCGGCGGCGCACCCGGCGTTCACGCGCGTCGACAACGGCGCGCTCCGCACGGCCCCCTTCACCGAGGCCGTCCCCGACCCCAACCGGCTGCGCTGGGACCCGCTGCCGGAGCCCGCCCCCGGCACGGACTGGCTCGCGGGCCTGTGGACCCTCGGTGGCAACGGCGACGCCACGCAGCGCACGGGCATGGCGGTGCACCTGTACCACGCCAACTCCTCCATGACGGACCGGGTGTTCAGCGACGCCGACGGCGAGCTGCTCATCGTCCCCGAGCACGGCGGCCTGCTGCTGCGCACCGAGTTCGGCCTGCTGCACGCCGAGCCCGGTCACGTGGCCCTGATCCCGCGCGGGGTCCGCTTCCGCGTGGAGCTCCTCGACGACAGCGCCCGCGGCTACGTGTGCGAGAACTACGGCGCGGTCTTCCAGCTCCCCGACCTCGGCCCGATCGGCGCCAACGGCCTCGCGAACGCGCGGGACTTCAAGGCTCCGGTGGCCGCGTACGAGGACGACTCGGACACGGCGGGCCCCGTCGAGGTCGTCAACAAGTTCTGCGGCAACCTCTGGTCGGCGACCTACGACCACTCCCCGCTCGACGTCGTCGCCTGGCACGGCAACCACGTCCCGTACGTGTACGACCTGCACCGCTTCAACGTCATCGGCACCATCTCGTACGACCACCCGGACCCGTCGATCTTCACGGTGCTCACCTCCCCCTCGGACACCCCGGGCCTCGCGGGCGTCGACTTCGTGGTGTTCGCGCCGCGCTGGCTGGTCGGCGAGGACACCTTCCGGCCGCCGTACTTCCACCGGAACGTGATGAGCGAGTACATGGGCCTGATCGAAGGCGCGTACGACGCCAAGACCGCCGGAAAGGGGGGTTTCGTGCCCGGCGGCGGCTCGCTGCACAACATGATGTCGGCGCACGGACCCGACCGTGAGACCTTCGAGAAGGCCAGCGCCGCCGAGCTGAAGCCGCAGCGGATCGACGACGGCCTGGCCTTCATGTTCGAGACGCGCTGGCCCGTCACCGCCACCGAGCAGGCGGCGACGGCCGGACACCTGCAGCGCGCCTACGACGACGTGTGGCAGGGTCTGGAGCGTCATTTCCGGCCGTAGTGGCATCACTTCCGGCCGCTGCCCGCGTCGCTACCGGAGTACGGAGTTCCACGTGACCGCTTTCGCCCCGGACTCGATCGTCCTGAACCGAAAGCTGCCGCTCTGGTATCAGGTGTCGCAGTCCTTGCGCGCCTCGATACTCGGCCGGGCGCCGGATGCCCCGCTGCGCCTGCCCACCGAGGAGCAGTTGGCGGGGCATTACGGCGTCAGCGTGCTCACCATGCGGCAGGCCCTCAAGGAGCTGGAGGACGAGGGCCTGATCAGCAGGCACCGGCGGCGCGGCACGTTCATCGAGCCCGGGGTGCAGCGCGGTTCGCCGGTGCGGCTGCTCGGCTCGGTGGACGCGATCGTGGCCCAGCAGTCCGGCATGGACACCAAGCTCCTGTCCCAGGGGCAGGAGCCGGTGCCCGCCGAACTCGCCGAGTACTTCCCGGACGTGGACCGGGTCGCCACGTACCACCGGCTGCGCAGCGACACCAAGACCGGCGAGCCGACCAACCACGCCCGCAACCACATCCGCCCCGACCTCGCCGACCGCGTCGACCCCGCCGACCTGGAGCGGTGGCCGATGACGAAGGTCCTGCGGGACGTGGTGGGCGTGGCGATCTCCCGCATCACCGACACCGTGGAGGCCACTCTCGCCGACCCCGAGACGGCCCGCCTCCTCCAAGTGCCGCTGCTCAGCCCGATCCTGCACTACACCGGCATCACCTACGACGACCAGGGCCGGGCCCTGGACGTGGCGCGGATCCACTACCGCGGGGACCGGTTCTCGTTCACGGTCACGCTGGACGCGACCTGACGGCCCCCGGCGGGAGCGTCGTACGATGCCGGGCGTGACGCACGACGAAGCGCCGCTGCTCGCGGATCTCCTGCCGTGGTCCGTCGCGCCGCTCAGGCCCGGGCGCGGGTGGCCGATGGCGCCGGACGCCGCGTCCCTCAAGGCCCGTTGGCAGGCCTTCGTCCGCGCCGACGCCGCCGGCCGCGAGGCGCTCCTGCGGCCCACCCGGTCCCGGACCCTGCACACCGCCGTCGCCCAACTGCCCGGCTTCGACGGCGCCACGGTCCGCCTCGCCCGCGAGAGCGGCCCCTGCCCCGAGCCCGTCCGCGTCCTGCACGGCCCCTTCGACGAGCAGTGGCTCATCCCCGACCACCGGCTCATCGACGTGGCCCGGCCCGAGCTGTGGCGCGTCCTCGGCGACGGACAGCTCTTCCTCACCGAGCAGGGGTACGTGGCCGACGGGGCAGGCTCCCCGGGCCCTGCGGTCATCGCGTCCACCGTGCTCCCCGACGGGTGCTCCCCGGCAGGCCGCCCCGGCCGCGTCCGCCCCCTGTTCCGGCGCCCCGGCGGCGTCGAACCCAACCTCGCGCCGGGCCTGTTGCGCCATCTCACGCGGGTGTACGGGGCCGAGGTCACTGCCCGGGACGTCCTCGCGTGGACGCTGGCGGCCGCACGGGCCTCGGCGTCGGGCTGCGCGGTGCCGCTGACCTCCGACGCCCGGGTGTGGGAGCGGGGCGTCGCGGCGGGGCGGCGGCTCCTGTGGCTGCACCTGCGGGGCGCGGGCGGCGAGCGCCCCAAACTGCCCGGCGGCCGGCGCCCCTACGTCCGCTCACCGCTGCCCGCGCGGCCCGACGCCCTCGCCTACGCCCCGGACGAGGAAGCCCTCCTGGTCGGCGAGAGCGGCGTCATCTCCCCCGTGCCCGCGGCCGCCTGGGACTTCCGGGTGAGCGGCGTGCGGGTCCTTGAGCTGTGGTTCGACCGGCGGACGGCCGAGGCGGAACCGGGCTCCCTGGAGGCCGTGCGCCCGGCCTCCTGGCCCCAGGAGTGGACGTCCCAGCTCCTCGAACTGGTCACGGTCCTCGCGCTCCTCGCGGCGGAGGAGCCGTTCGACGCCGGGGACGCGGGGCGGATCACGGCCGGGGACCTGCGGGCGGCCGGGGTGCTTCCGGTGCCCGGCTCGGCACGGCGCCCCGCTTCGGTCCTCGACCACCATGAGGAGGGCCCTGAGGGGCAGTTCGCGCTGCTGTGAGGGCCGACGCCCGCCGTCACGCGCGGCGAGCGCGCCCCGCCCCCGGCAGCAGCGCCACCAGGCTCAGCCCCTGGAGCACCACCAGCACGACGACGCCCACGTGGAAGCCGGACGCTCCGCCGCCGCCGACGCCGTACGCGAGTGCGGCGACCGCCGGGCCCACCGCGAACGCCAGCGTGCGGGACGTGTTGCCGACGCCGCCCGCCGTCCGCGCCGGAGAGCCCGACAGCGCCAGGGAGTTGGCGAAGCGGTACGCCGAGTGGGCCGGGCACACGGGCATGCCGTGGGCCCGCGCCATCGCGGCCCGCTGCCGGGGGCTCCTCGCCGAGGCCGGGGCGGCCGGGGCCGACGCCGTGCACGCGGCGTACGAGGAGGCCCTGCGGCTGCACGCGGACGACGGCCGCCCCTTCGAGCGGGCCCGCACCCAGCTGCTCTTCGGCCAGTGGCTGCGGCGGGCGGGCCGCAGGAGCGAGGCCCGCGGGCCGCTGCGGGCGGCGCTCGACGTGTTCGAGCTGTCGGAGGCGGCGCCGTGGGCAGAGCGGGCCCGCGCCGAGCTGCGCGCCACCGGCGAGAGCAGGTCCCCGCAGCACCCGGAGAAACTGACGGCGGCCCGCCTGACCCCCCAGGAACGCCAGGTGGTCCGCCTGGCCGCCACCGGCATGACCAACCGCGACATCGGTGCCCACCTGTTCCTGTCCCCACGCACGGTCGGCTACCACCTGTACAACGCGTACCCCAAGCTGGGCATCTCCTCCAGAGGCGACCTACCCCACCTGAACCTGCAGCCCGACTGAGCCCAACACCCCCCAACGGCCGCACACAGCAAAGCCGTTACGAAGCCGAGAAGCGGGAGAAACACCGGGACGGGGCGCGGGGGGGACATCTCAGCCCGTCCGGCACTCGGGAACGAGGCACAGGGCAGACAATCTAAGCCCGTCCGGCGATTGAGGACGAGGCGTGGAGCGCCGATTCGGCGGCGCCCCGCCCCACGGGCACACGGCGACAACGCACACGGCAACAAACCAGACGGGGCGCACCAACAACGACAGAAAGCCGGGCATTCCGGACCCCTGGCCCGACAACGAGGTGGGCGGGCGGGAAGAAAAGAGCAAAGAGAGGGAGGACGGCGGGACGCCACGGCCCGAGACCAAGGCGCCCACGCCAGAAACTAGTGGCTGCCGAACAGCGAACGCCGCAACCGCCGCAGCGGAGCGAACAGCGACACCCGGCGCACCCGTGCGCGCCTGCCGCCGCTGCGGTCGTGCGCGACATCACGCGAGGTGAGCTCGCGCATCAGCAGCGTCGCCTCGGCCGCCTCGCGCTGCGGGACGGCGGGGCCGCCCAGCACCGAGAGATGACGGTCGAGACGCGAACTGCTCGCGCCGCTCCCACAAGTGATCGCAGGGACCCTCGCCCTACTGCGCACTGTTATCTGTTCCATGTCACTCCCCACCCGTACGAGGGCACCCGGCCCAGGGCAGGTTAACCCTATCGCCCCGCCATGACACTCGTGTATCCCGGTCGCAGGATTCACCTTCTCCACAAGGACGTTGACGATTACTCTCCGAATCCAACTGATTTCAGGGAGAGTTGGACAACCGGTGCGGTGGTGGGCCGCACCGAGCCCCCGTCGGGTTCGACGGTGACAGCGAGTGAGCTCGCGTTCCTCCTCAGATCGTCCGCGACGACCGGCGTTTCGCCGTCGAGAAGGCCCAGGGAGCGGGGCGCGGCCCCGGCCCGCATCACCCACAGTTGATGGTCCCGGCCGACGGGCGGGCTGCCGAGCCGGGACGGCGTGACCACGGCCTGCCTCCGCGTGCGGGACGCGACGACGCCGAGGCCGCGCCCGCGGACGTCCTTGGCGTCGGCCGCGCGGACGTCGGGCGCGGCCAGGACGTGGGCGATCTCACGTGTGGCGGCCCGCTCCTCGTCGAGCCGGTCACCGGCGCGGCCGAGGGCGAGGGCGAGGACGCCGGCGGCGACGAGGGCGAGGACGGCGGCGGACGCGGCGAGCGCCACGAGGACGGGGGCACGGCCGCGCGCCGGTTCCCCCCCCCGCTCCCGCACCACCACCGCGGGCTCCGGAGCCTCCTGCTCGGTGGCGCGCACGGCGGTCAGGATGCGGTCCCGCAGGTCCGGCGGCGCCGGGACGGAGGCGGCGCGCGCCAGGCGTACGGTGTCGGCGGCGAGCGCGCGCACCTCGTCGGTGCAGCGCGGGCACCCCTCCAGGTGCCGTTCGAAGCGGCGGGTCTCCTGCGGTTCGAGGGCGTCGAGGGCGTACGGCACGGCGAGGGAGTGCACGGTGCGGCCGATCCGCAGGCCGCCCACGTACATCCGGATGCGGCCGAACAGGCCGGTGCCCGTAAGTCTCATGCGGCGGCGCCCAGACAGTCGCGGAGCCGCAGGAGGCCGTCCCGCATCCGGGTCTTGACGGTGCCGAGGGGGACGGAGAGGCGGCGGGCCACCTCGCGGTAGGTGTAGCCGTCGTAGTAGGCGAGCGTCACGGCCTGGTGCTGGAGGTCCGTGAGCCGCTCCAGGCAGCGGCGCACCCACTCGCGCTCCAGGCTGCCCTCGACCTCCTCGGCGACCTGGTCGAACGCGGGCGTCTCGGCGCGCTGGGCGACGCGCTGCTCGCGGTCGCTCGCGGCCCGCGCGCTGCGGACCCGGTCGACGGCCCTGCGGTGGGCGAGCGTGAGGATCCAGGACAGGGCACTGCCGCGCGCCGGGTCGTAGCGGGCGGCGGTGCGCCACAGTTCGAGCAGCACCTCCTGGACCACCTCCTCCGACTGGGCGGGGTCGCGCAGCACTCTGCGGACCAGTCCGTACACGGGCCCGGACACCAGTGCGTACAGCTCCTCGAACGCCTTCTGGTCGCCGCGGGCCACCAGTGGCAGCAGTGCGTCAGCGTCCACCGAGCCCCCCCCCCTTTCGTGACTGCTCCCCGGGTCTTCCGGCCCACGTCCCGGCCCTTCCCCGCTCCCCCGGGCGCCCAATTCTGGACGCGGTGGGGGTTCGGTGCGAGACCTCCGGCGGGATTGGTGCCAATCCGCGCGGGGCGCGGCACCGAATGGCGGGGCAGACGGACCGCGCCCGGCCCACGCGCGCGGCCGTCGGGACAACGCACGAGAAACGACTGACCACCCACCACCACAGTGAGGACGGACGCGATGACAGCAGTCGCGAGGAGCCGCGCGAGGCTACGGAGCACCCGTGGCATCGTCGGGCTCGTGTGCGGCGTGCTGGCCGCCGGGGGGCTCGCAGCCGCCGGGACCGGCACGCTCGAACCGGAGGCGGCCCACGCCTCCAGCCACCGTGAGGCCCCGTTGATCTCGGGGCAGCCGCAGTACGACAACACGGACGTGTACGCGTTCGTCAGCCCCGACAAGCCCGACACCACGACGATCGTCGCGAACTGGCTGCCGTTCTCGGAGCCCGCGGGCGGCCCGAACTTCTACACGTTCGCCGAGGACGCCCAGTACGACGTGCACATCGACAGCGACGGCGACGCGCAGGGCGACCTGCTGTACCGCTGGACCTTCGACACCCGTACGAAGAACGGGGACACGTTCCTCTACAACACCGGCGCCGTCACGTCCCTCGACGACCCCGACCTGAACGTGACGCAGACGTACGACATCGACCTGCTGCGGCTGAAGGACCAGAAGGTCGTCTCGACGAAGAAGGTCGCCGACGACCTGCCGGTCGCGCCGAGCCATGTCGGCAAGGCGTCCATGCCCGACTACGCCAAGCTGCGCGGCCAGGCCGTGCGGAAGCTGGCGGACGGCGGCACGGCATTCGCCGGGCAGGCCGACGATCCGTTCTTCCTGGACCTGCGGGTGTTCGACCTGCTGTACGGGGGCGATCTGTCGGAGGTCGGGCGGGACACCCTCGCCGGGTACAACGTCAACTCCGTCGCCCTGCAGGTGCCGTCCGCCGCGATCCGGCAGTCCGAGAAGCAGCCGACGGTCGGCGTCTGGTCGACGACGCAGCGCAAGAACGCCGCCGGGAAGTGGACGCAGGTCTCCCGGCTCGGGGCGCCGCTCGTCAACGAGGTCGTCGTCCCGATGAAGGACAAGGACAAGTTCAACGCGTCCGCGCCCTGGAACGACGCGGACTTCCTGCCGTACGTCACCAAGCCGGAGCTGCCGCGCCTGATCGAGTCGATCTACAAGATCAAGGCACCCAAGGAGCCCCGCAACGACCTGGTGTCGGTGTTCCTGACCGGCGTGAAGGACCTCAACCAGCCGCCGGGCGTACGCCCCGCCGAGGCCCTGCGCCTCAACACCTCCATCAAGCCCACCGCGTCGCCGAAGCGGCTCGGCGTCCTCGACGGCGACAACGCGGGCTACCCCAACGGGCGGCGCCTCGGCGACGACGTCCTCGACATCTCCCTCCAGGTCGTCCAGGGCGAACTCGTCGGCCAGAAGAACGACTTGGGCGACGCCGTCAACGCCAACGACCGCGCCTTCGGACGCTCCTTCCCGTACCTTGCCCTGCCCACGTCGGGCTCCCGAGGCCCGCTCGCCGAGAAGGGCGCACGCTCCGGCTCGGACGACGGCTCCGGAGCACCCCGCGACGCCCTGACCGGCGGCGCGCCGGCCACGGCCGTCCGCGACACGGACGACTCCACCGACACCGTCCTCCTGGCCTCCGCCGCAGCCGGCGGCGCCGGCCTCCTGCTCCTGACCCTCGGCCTCGTGTGGTGGCGCATGCGGGACGGCGGCTCGGGTCCGCGGGGACGCGGGTCCGGGGTCATGGGGGGTTGAGAGATGACTTGGCGCCGCTTCGGGGGTTGGCGGAGGGTGGCTCGGTCGGCCGGGGCCGCCGGGTCAGTAGGCCCGGCCGGTACCGCCGGCCCGGTCGGGGCAGTTGGTCCTGCCAGCCCCGCCGGTCCCGCCGGTCCCGCCGGTCCCGCCGGTGCTGACACTCCCACCGGTGCTGAAGAGTCGGTCGGCCCAGCCGGTGCTGCCGGGCCGGTCAGGCCAGTTGGGCCTGCCGATGCCGCCAGTGCCGCCGGGTCCGCCGGGTCCGCCGGGGTGTCACTCAACGGCACCCCGGCCGGAGAACGGCCGGAGGTCGGCGGGGCCGGTGTGCGGCGGCTCGGTGGTACGGCGATCGGCCGGTCGGCTCGGGCGGGTGCCGCCCGGCGGGTCGGGTGGCGGCTCGGGACCGTCGTCGTGCTCGCGGTCGTGCTGACCGCGGGTGCGGTGGTCGTCGGTGGGCTGCGGGAGGAGGGGCGGCCGTCCGTGGCGGCCGCCCCGCCGCCCCCGTACGCGGCGCCGCCCGACGGGCTCCGCGCGGGCGACCTCGACCGTGGAGTGGCCTCGCTGCGGGATCGGGTGCGGGTGCGGCCCCGGGACTTCGCGTCCTGGGCCGCGCTCGGGTCCGCGTACGTCGAACAGGCACGCACGAACGCCGACCCCACCCGGTACGCCGAGGCCGAGCGCGCCCTCGACCGCGCGCTCGCGCTCCGCCCCGGCCACGACGGGGCCCTGGCCGGGCTCGGCGCGCTCGCCGCCGCGCGGCACGACTTCTCCGGCGCGCTGCGGTACGCCGAGCGGGCGCTGGCCGCGAACCCCTACAGCGAGCGCGCCCTCGCCACCCGCATCGACGCGCTCGTCGAACTCGGCTCGTACGAAAGGGCGTTGCGGGCGGCGCGGGCCGCCGACGCACGCCGGCCCGGCATTCCGGTCTTCACGCGGTTCGCGTACGTGCGGGAGCTGCGCGGGGACGTCGGCGGGGCGCGGCGCGTCCTGGAACGCGCCCTCGCCTCCGCGCGGGCACCCGGCGATGTCGCGTACGTCGCCACGGCGCTGGCCCAACTCGCCTGGCGGCAGGGGCAGTACGCGCAGGCCGCGAGGCGGTGCACGGTCGCGCTGCGGGCCGACCCGTCGTACGTCCCCGCGCTGGAGACACGGGGGAAGGTGCGGGCCGCCCAGGGCGAGACGAGGGCGGCTGTCGCCGATCTGCGCGAGGCCGTGGCCCGGCAGCCGCTTCCCGGCACGCTGGTGGCGCTCGGCGAACTGTACGAGTCCCGAGGGGAGTCGGCGCGGGCCCGGGAGCAGTACCGGCTGATCCGCGCCTGGACGCGGCTGGCCCGCGCGAACGGGGTCAACCCTGATCTGGACACCGCGCTCGCCGCGGCGGACCACGGGGACGCGAAGGCCGCGTTGGCGGCGGCGCGGGCCGAGTGGGGGCGGCGGCGCACCGTGCACACCGCTGATGCGCTGGGGTGGGCCTTGCACGCCGTCGGGCGCGACGACGAGGCGCTGCGGTACGCCCGGCGGGCCACGGCCACGGGGTTCCGTGAGGCGGCCTTCTTCTACCACCGCGGGGTGATCGAGCTGCGCGCCGGATCGCCCTCGGCGGGGCGGCGGTGGCTCGAGCGGGCGATCGGGCTCAACTCGGGTTTCTCGCCTGTGGGTTCTCGGGACGCTGGGCGACTGTTGGAGGGGTTGCGATGAGGGCTTTTTCGTGTGCGGGTGCCTTTTGGCGGGCGGTGCCCCTGTCCCGCCGCTCCGCGGCGGATCTCCCCCACCCACCCACTCGTTACTCCGCGCCGGGCCCTGGACCGGGGGCCCGTCCAGGGCCCGGCACCCCGGGCGATGAGCCCGACGCGCGCTCGGGCGGGCTCGACTCTCGGGCGGGTGCCGCCCGGTGGGCGGTGCCCCTGTCCCGCCGCTCCGCGGCGGATGTCCCCCACCCGCCCACTCGTTACTCCGCGCCGGATGGTGGACCGGGGGCCCGTCCAGGGCCCGGCACCCCGGGCGGACAGCCCGACGCGCGCTCGGGCGGCCCCGACCGTTGGGCGGGTGCCGGTCCGGGCGCTCTGGGCAGTGCGCTTGAGACCGACGGGACGGGCCGGCCGGAGGGACCCGTTCGGCGGCTCTCGCCCTTCGGGGGCGTGCGTGTCCGACGGCGCCGACGCCCCGGATGGGCCGAAGGGCGTCGGACACGTGGGTCGCTCACGCCACCTCGGCCGCGCCGGGCACACCTGGCACGCCAGCCCCGGCCCGGGAACCGCGCCTCCACCTGGGCACACCGCACCCTCGTCGCCGTCCTCCTCGCCCTCTGCGGCGCCCTCCTCCTCCCCGCCGCCCCCGCCTCCGCCCACCCCCTCGGCAACTTCACCGTCAACCAGCACGACGCCCTCACCCTGGCCCCCGGCCTGCTCCGCGTCGACCACGTCGAGGACCTCGCCGAGATACCTGCCTCCCAGGCCGAACCGGGCATCAAGCGGGCGGGCAAGGCGCGTTGGGCCGCCGACCGGTGCCGCGAGGCCGCCGTCGGCACCCGCCTCGCCCTCGGTGGGCGCCCCGTCCCCCTCCGGTCCCGCGCCGCCCGCGCCCTCGTGCGCACCGGCCAGGCCGGGCTCCCCACCGTCCGCGTCGAGTGCCGCTTCGCCGCCCCGCTCCCCGAGGGCAAGAACCTCGCCCTCACCTATCGCGCGCCCCGCCGACCCACCCCCGGCTGGCGCGAGATCACCGCCCGCGGCGACCGCATGACCCTCACCGACACCGACGTACCCACGACCTCTCCCTCCCGCTCCCTCACCCGCTACCCGAGGCACCTCGCCTCCTCCCCGCCCGACACCACCTCCGCCACCCTCCGCGTCCGCCCCGGCGGCCCCGCCCTCGCCGCCGACCCCGCGCCGCCCGCCTCCGCCCTCCCCCGCGCCGCCACCGACGCCCTCACCCGTCTCGTCGCCCGCCACGACCTCACCTGGACCTTCGCCGCCGCGGCCCTCGGCACCGCCCTGCTCCTCGGCGCCCTGCACGCCCTCGCCCCCGGGCACGGCAAGACCCTCATGGCCGCCACCGCCGCCGCCCGCGGCACCGCCACCCTCCGGGACGTCCTGCCCCTCGCCGCCTCCGTCACCGTCACCCACACCTTGGGCGTCGTGGCGCTCGGGCTCCTCGTCGCGGGCGGTTCCGCCGCCGCCCCCTCCGTCGTCGCCTGGCTCGGCGTCGCCAGCGGCCTCCTCGTCGCCGGCGCGGGCGCCGCCCTGCTCCGCCGGGCCTGGCGTCATCGCCACCACGCCCACGGGCACAGTCACACGCACGGGCACGGGCACCCCCACAGTCACAGCCACGAGCAGCAGTTCGGCCACGGGCACCCCCATGCCCACCCGCACCCGCACCCGCACCCGCACGAACATCCGTCCCCGCCCTCACCCCCCACCCTCCGCGGCACCCTCCTCCTCGGCTTCGCCGGTGGGCTCGTCCCCAGTCCCTCCGCCGTCGTCGTGCTCGTCGGCGCCGCCGCTCTCGGCGAGGCCTGGTTCGGGCTGTTGCTCGTGCTCGCGTACGGCGCGGGGCTCGCGGTCACGCTGACGGTGGCCGGGTTCCTCGTGGTGCGGCTGGGGACGCGGGTCGCCGCGGTGGCGGGGCGGCGGCTGTCGCGGAGGCGGACGGGGCGGGTGCGGCTGGCCGGGCTCACCCGGCGCCTCGCGCCGCTGGGCTCCGCGTGCGTGGTCCTCGCGCTCGGGTGCGGATTGGTGTTCAAGGGGGCCGCAACAGCGCTCGGTTGAGCTACTTTTGTGGAGAATCGCACGGCTGCGAAAGTGGGGGGCTCGTGTCCGACGAAGCGCGAGTGATCGCTGGGCGTTACCGCCTCCTGGCGCCGCTGGGCGAGGGGGGCATGGGCACGGTGTGGCGGGCCCGGGACGACGTGCTCGGCCGCGAGGTCGCCGTCAAGGAGGTCCGCGCGCCCGCGGGACTCCCGGCGAGCGAGGTCGAGCGGCTCTACACCCGCCTGGAACGGGAGGCCTGGGCCGCGGCCCGGATCCCGTACCGCAATGTCGTGACGGTGTACGACGTCGCCACCGACGAGGGGCGGCCGTGGATCGTGATGGAGCTGGTGCCCGGTCTGTCCCTGTCGGACGTCCTGGAGGCCGAGGGCCCGATGACCCCGCAGCGCGCCGCGCACATCGGCGCGGAGGTCCTGGGCGCGCTGCGCGCCGCGCACGACGCGGGGGTGCTGCACCGCGACGTCAAGCCCGGCAACGTACTGCTGTCCAATGACGGCCGGGTGGTGCTGACCGACTTCGGGATCGCGGTGGTGGAGGGCAGTTCGGCCCTCACAATGACGGGCGAGGTCGTCGGGTCGCCCGAATTCCTCGCTCCGGAACGGGCGTTGGGGCAGCGCCCCGGTCCGGAGTCCGACCTGTGGTCGCTCGGTGTGCTCCTGTACGCGGCCGTGGAGGGCGTCTCGCCGTTCCGGCAGGACACGCCGCTGAGCACGCTGCGCGCCGTCGTCGACGAGCAGTTGCCGCCGCCGCGCCACGCGGGCCCGCTGGCCCCGGTCATCGAGGGCCTGCTGCGCAAGGACCCGGCGGAGCGCTCGCTCGCGGCGGACACGGAACGGGATCTGCGCCTGGTGGCGGAGGGCCACACGCCGCGCACGGAGGTGTCGTCCTCGTACCAGCCGACGGTCGTCGCCCCCCAGGGGCCTGGCCCCACTCCGCCCCCGCCGCCCGCCGGTTTCGCCTCGTCCGCGCCGACCGGCACCACCTCCACTCCCCTTCCCGCGCCCGGCACGACGACGACCACGACATCCCAGCGCCGTTCGCGCCGCACGACCGCCGTCCTCGTCGCGGGCCTCATCGCCGTGGCCCTGGCCATCGGCGGTGTCACGTACGCCCTGATGAAGGACGACTCGGACGGCGGGAACGGCGGCGCCGACAGCGGCAGCGGCACCAGCGGCGGATCGAACGGCGGCGCCACGAGCAACGGCGGATCCGACGGCGGCGGCAGCGACGGGGGCGGGTCCGGCGACGGGGACAGTGGCGGCGGTGGATCCGGCAACGGAGGCGGCGGCACCGACGGTGGCACCACCGGGGGCAGTGGCGGCGGTTCCACCGACGGCGGCGGGAACGGCGGCACGACCACCCCGGCCCAGTCCGTGCGCGTCAGCGTCACCGCGCACCGCACCTCGTACACGGGCGCGTGCCCGGTGCCGTCCGGCGAGGCACCGTCGTTCGCGGCGACCTTCACCGTGGGGCGGGTGCCGGTGGGCGTGCAGTACCGGTGGGTGACCGCCGAGGGCGAGTCGAGCGACCCGGGCTGGAAGACGCTCTCCTTCGCGTCGGGCGACGGGAAGAGCAAGCAGGTCAACCATGTGGAGGTGCCGGCCTGGACGGATCCCGGCACGCACCGGGGCAGCGTGCGGGTCGAGGTCCGCAGTCCGGTGGCCGCGACGTCGAACTCCGTCGCGTACTCCGTGACGTGCGAGGAGGAGCCCCCGACCACCGGAGGGGGCTCCTCCTCTCCCTACGATCAGTGAAGCCGGCGCGGCGCGCGGTGCGGCTGCGTGGGGTGAGGGGCCGTCAGGAGGCCGCGCCCCGGAACACCGGGAGGTAACCACCGGACTGGCCGGCGGCGGTCGGGTGGTAGGACTCGCCGATGTTGCCCCAGTTCACGCTGTGCAGCCACGAGTCGCTGGAGCAGATCTCGTGGTTGGTGAACGTGGTGGTGACGTCGCCGAAGGTGAAGCCGTGGTCGGCCGCACGCTTGGCGGTGGCGGTGTTGAGGTGGTCGGCGGCACCGTTGATGGCGCGGCGCTCGCCCTCGGTGAGACCGGCGAGACAGCTGCCGCCGAGTTTGTAGAAGCGTGGATAGCCGAGCACCACGACGCGGGCGGACGGCGCCTTGCTCTTGATCGCCGAGTAGACCTGGTCGAGCTGGCCGGGCAGCGTCGAATCGACGTACGCCTTGGCCTGGTTGACGCGCGTCACACAGCTCGATTCGGACTGCAGTACGCAGGTCATCATCACGTCGGCGAAGCCCGCGTCGTTGCCGCCGACGGAGAGGGACACCAGTCCGGTGCCGGAGTTCAGCGGCCCCAGTTGGTTGTTCAGGACGTCACTCGTTCGAGCGCCGGAACAGGCCGTGAAGTTGAAGCTGGAGGGTGAGTTGGCGGCGGCCCACAGCGCCGGGTAGGAGCGGGTGCTGCGCTTGCAGTTTCCGCTGCCGCTGTCGTAGCTGCCGGCGCCGACGCCGGAGGAGTAGGAGTCGCCGAGCGCCACATAGGCGGGGGCGGCGGCCCGGTCGTCGCCGGAGTCCGCGTGCGCCGTGGCCACCCCGGTGAGGGTGCAGGCGGCGGCGAGGAGGAGCGAGGAAGCGTATGCCGTGAAACGGGACAATCTCATGGAACCTCCCTTAGCAGGATTTCTGCATCGACAGTGGTAGCACGCACCACCCGTTGCCGATAGTGTCCATGTCAATCAATTCTTCAGTAATTCCCTTGCCCGCCAGGACAGTTCACCGATCGGACTACAGTCCGACAACGAACATCTGCACACCCTCTCCGCATCTTGACGGGCCGCCGGAAACTGAGCGACATTGAAGCCCGGCATCCGGCGCTTCGGGGGGCAAGTCGCCCATGCAGACCATCAGGATCAAGTCAGCGTCTTCCGGCACAGGACGGCCGGACCAGGACCCTGACGGAGCGCCGCGCCCCGCGGCGTCCGCGGACCTCACACCACTGTTCGCGGGCGTGGCCGTGGCCGCCGGATGCGTCGGGGCGGCGTTCGGGCTGCTCGACCTCTCCTCGCCGCTGCGCGCCCCGTTCGTCCTCTTCTTCCTGCTCACGGCCCCCGGATTCGCCCTGTCCCCGTGGCTGCGGGGGCTCGACACCTGGGCCCGCGTCGTGGCCTGCGGCAGCGGGGCGCTCGTGGTCGACCTGGTGGTCGCCCAGGCGATGCTGGCGCTGCACGTGTGGTCGATCCGCGGCGGCGTCGCGGCGGTCGGCGCGCTCAGCGTGCTCGTCTTCCTGTCGGCCCTGGCGCGGCGGCGTCACCGCGCCCCGAGTAGACGGACGTGATGACGTGGAGGTCACCGTGCACCGCCCCGGCGAGCTCACCGCAGCCGACCGGGCGGCGTGGACGGCCATGCAGTCCAAGGCTCACCTGAACGGGTTACCCGACCTCTCGAACCCGTTCCTGGCACCGGAGTTCACCCTCGCCATGGCGCGGGTGCGGCGGAACGTGCGGGTCGCCGTCGCCCGGGAGGACGGCGAGCCCGCCGCGTACTTCCCTTTCCAGAGATCCAGAACCGGCGTGGGCCGGGCCGTCGGCCTCGGCGTCTCCGACTGCCAGGGCCTGGTGCACCGGCCCGGCTTCGCGTGGGACGCCCGGGGACTGCTCCGCGACTGCGGGCTCGCGATGTGGGAGTTCGACCATCTCGCGGCCGGCCAGGACGCGTTCGAGACCGGCGCCTCCGGTCGCTTCGCGTCCCCCGTGATGGACCTCGACGAGGGCTACGAGGGTTATCTCGCCCGTGTGCGGGCCCGATCCCCCAAGTTCCTCCGCTCCACCCTCGCCAAGGGCCGCAGGCTCCACCGCGACCACGGCGAGGTGCGCTATGTGCACGACGAGCGCGACCCCGCCGCGCTGCGCAGGCTGATCGCCTGGAAGTCCGCGCAGTACCGCAGGACGGGCCGCAGCGACCGCTTCGCGCACGACTGGATCACCCGCCTGGTGCACCAGCTCTTCCACAGCCGCGGCGACTCCTTCGCGGGCGTCCTCTCCGTGCTCTACGCCGGGGGCGCGCCGATCGCCGCGCACTTCGGCCCGCGCAGCGAGCGCGTGCACGTGTGCTGGTTCCCGGCGTACGACCCGGATTTCGCCCGGTACTCACCGGGCCTGCTGCTGCATCTGCACATGGCCGAGGCGGCCGCCGCCGACGGTATCGCGCACATCGACCTCGGGCGCGGCCAGAAGCAGTGGAAGGACTCCTTGAAGACACGTGAACTCACAGTGTCGGAAGGATGGGTGGCGCTGCGCCACCCCATGGCAATCGGACATCGTGTCCACCGGGCACCCGTACGGGCGCTTCGCAATACCGTCGTAGGACGACCGGAATTGTTCGGCCCCGCAGATCGCCTGCTCAAACGCCTGGGAAAGATCAGAGCCACGCGCCGGAACGATTAAGAAGCGCGCAGGAAGCGCCAAGGAACGCCAGTGGTGATGGGAGATCCGGACACTCTCGTGGTGTCCGAAGAGAATGGTCAAATATCCGAAACCGTGAGACCCCGTTCCAGGTCTTGCCATACGGTCGCAAGCATCAATACCGTCGTACATCTACCCGCATCGGTCCATCGACAGTCGGTCTAGGGGAGGGCTCAAGACCGCGATGGTTCCGGCGCGGGGCGCGGTAGGGGGGTGCCCGTGTCCGGTGATCGATTCTCTGCCGGAGCACGTGCCGCGCAGTCATGCCAGCTCACTCGGCGTGCCCGGAAATCCATTCCGCCATGATCGCAGTGAGAATCCCCCCTTTCGAACCGGATCGACAACCGGACCGCCCGGGGGCGGGTGGTCCACCGGACGAGAGGGATCAGACTCATGAGTTCTGCTGTGCGCCCGGCCGGCCGGGGGCAAGATCCTTTAATCGAACCGTCGTCGAACGCCACCGACGGGCCGAAGGAAAAGACCGGACCAACGGAAGGAACCGCCATAGCGGGATTGCCCGCCATTCCGAGCCAGCACGAATACCGCGCGGTTTCCTCACATCTGGCGATTGCGCCACCGGTGAGTGTCGTGATTCCCGCCATGAACGAGGCGGAGAATCTTCCCTACGTGTTCAAGACGCTGCCCGAGTGGATCCACGAAGTCGTACTGGTGGACGGTAATTCCACCGACGACACGGTCGCCGTGGCCCGGGAGCTGTGGCCGGACGTGAAGGTCGTGCGCCAGCTCGGCAAGGGCAAGGGCGACGCGCTCATCACCGGCTTCGAGGCCTGCACCGGCGACATCATCGTGATGGTCGACGCGGACGGCTCCGCGGACGGCCACGAGATCGTCAGCTATGTCTCCGCCCTCGTCTCGGGCGCCGACTTCGCCAAGGGCTCCCGCTTCGCCAACGGCGGCGGCACCGACGACATGACCTTCATCCGCAAGCTCGGCAACCACGTCCTGTGCTCCGTGGTCAACGCCAAGTTCGGCGCCCGCTACACGGACCTGTGCTACGGCTACAACGCGTTCTGGCGGCACTGCCTCGACAAGATCGAACTCGACTGCACCGGCTTCGAGGTCGAGACGCTGATGAACATCCGCGTCGTCAAGGCCGGGCTCAAGGTGCAGGAGATCCCGAGCCACGAGTATCTGCGCATCCACGGCGTGAGCAACCTCAGCGCCGTGCGCGACGGACTGCGGGTGCTCAAGGTGATCCTGACCGAACGCTCCAACAAGCGTACGCAGCGCCAGGGTTCGCGGACCACGCCCCTGCCACGGCACCAGGGAGAGGCTTCTTGATCTCCATCTCGGTGGTCGTGTGCGCGTACACCGAGGACCGCTGGGAGGACATCCTCGCAGCGGTCGCCTCGGTGCGCGCGCAGTCCCACACCGCCCACGAGACCCTGCTCGTGGTCGACCACAATCCGCCTCTCCTCGACCGCCTGACCAAGGAGTACAAGGAGACACAGGGAGTGCGGGTGCTCGCCAACGCGGGCCCCCGCGGCCTGTCCGCGGGCCGCAACACCGGCATCGCCGAGTCGAGCGGCGAGATCATCGCCTTCCTCGACGACGACGCCGTCGCCGAGCGGGACTGGCTGCGCCACTTCGCCGCCGGGTACGAGGACCCGCGGGTCCTCGCCGTCGGCGGGCGCACGCTGCCCGCCTGGGAGTCGGGCCGTCGGCCCCGCTGGTTCCCCGAGGAGTTCGACTGGGTCGTCGGGTGCATGTACCGGGGCCATCCGACGGGCCGCGTCGCGGTGCGCAACGTGCTCGGCGGCAACGCCTCCTTCCGGCGCACCGCCTTCGAGATCGCGGGCGGCTTCGCGACCGGCATCGGGCGTGACGGCGACAAGCGTCCGCTGGGCGGCGAGGAGACGGAGCTGTGCATCCGGCTCACCCGCGCCCGCCCCGACGCCGTGCTCCTCATCGACGACCGCGCGGTGATCCACCACCGGGTGCCCGCGGCCCGGGAGCGGTTCGGCTACTTCCGCACCCGTGCCTACGCCGAAGGCCTGTCCAAGGCACTGGTGTCCCGGAGTGTCGGCGCCGGCAAGGGCCTTGAGTCCGAGCGTCGGTACACCACCCGGGTGCTCCCGGCCGGCGTCGGCCGCGGGCTGCGGGACGCGGTGCTCGCGCGCCCCGGTGGTGCCGGGCGCGCGGGGGCGATCGTCGCGGGCGTGGTGGCGGCGGCCGGTGGGTACGTCGTCGGGAGCGTCCGGGCGCGCCGGGCGGGGGCGACCTTCGCCGTCGTGGACGTGTCCGGCCCGGCCACCGCGACCCGGGGCAGCGAGAGCACCCGGGGCACGGGGACGAGAGGCGGTGAGGGGGGAAGATGAGCACCGGCGGGATACCGATCCTGATGTACCACGCGGTCGCCCCGCACCCGAACGAGGCGACCCACGACCTGTCCGTCTCGCCCGAGGCGTTCTCGGAGCAGATGGAGGTGGTGCGGGCCCTCGGCTGCACTCCGCTCACCACCTCCCAACTGGCCTGGCACTGGCGTCACCCCGGGCGCCCACTGCCGACCCGGCCGGTCCTGATCACCTTCGACGACGGCTACGAGGGCGTGCACCAGCACGCCCTCCCGGCGCTCGCCCGGCACGGCTTCAGCTCGACGCTCTTCGTGGCGACGGGCTGGCTGCCGGGGAAGTACGACACGGGCGGCGGCCTCGACACCATGCTCGGCTGGGACCAGGTGCGCGAACTGGCCGCGGCGGGCACGGAGATCGGGGGACACAGCCATACGCATCCGCAACTGGACCAGCTCTCCGACGACGCGCTCTGGTTCGAGCTGGTGCGCTGTCGTGAGATCCTCGCCGATGAACTCGGCAGTCCGCCGGTGTCGTTCGCCTACCCCTACGGCTACTCCAGCCGCCGGGTGCGGTGCGCGGTCCGCGGCGCCGGGTTCGGCCAGTCCCTCGCCGTGGGCAACGGCCTGGCGCGGCGCTGCCAGGGTCCGTACGCGCTGCGGCGGGTGACGGTGCGGCGCGGCACCCGGGTCGGGGAGTTCGAGCGGCTGCTGCTCGGCCGCTCGATCGTCCGGTCCTTCGCCAGGGACCGGGTACTCAGCAAGGGATACGCCATCGTCCGCAGAGCCCGACAAGCCCGCCGGAAGGCAGCCCGCCCCCGTGTCTGACACGACCACCGCACAGGCAGCGGTCACCGGGACCGACGCGCAGACCGACGGCGCACCGCCGTCCGGCAAGTGCCGCAGGGCCCGGAGAATGCGGCTGCCCGGAGCGGGCCGGAGCGGCGGCGGGAGCCCGCTGTTCCGCAACGCCTACGCGCTCATGCTCAACACCGGAATCTCCGGTCTGCTCGGCCTCGGTTTCTGGCTGGCCGCCGCCCGGTACTACTCGGAATCGGCGGTCGGCCAGGGCTCGGCGGCCATCGCGGCGATGAAGCTCCTCGCGGGCATCACCGCCGTGACGCTCATGGGCGCGCTCGCCCGCTTCATCCCCGTGGCGGGCCGCGCCACGGGCAAGCTCATCTTCCGTACGTACGCGACGAGTTCCGTCGTCGTCGCGTGCGCGGCCCTCGCCTTCCTGGCCACGCTCGGGCTGTGGGGTCCTTCGTACCGCTTCCTGCACGGGCCGGTGGCCGGGATCTGCTTCGTCGGCGCGGTGGTGGCGTGGTCGCTCCTGACGCTCCAGGACGGGGTCCTCACCGGGCTGCGCAACGCGCTGTGGGTGCCCGTCGGCAACACGGTGTTCTCGGTCGTCAAGCTGGGGCTCCTGATCGTCTTCGCTGCGGCCATACCGACGGCCGGGGTGTTCGTGTCGTGGGTGGCCGCCATCGCCTTCTCGGTGGTGCCGCTCGGCTGGCTGGTCTTCCGGCGGCTCGTGCCGCGCCATGTGCGGGCCACCGAGGGCAGGACCACGCCCCCGACGCTGCGCGAGATGGGGCGCTTCCTCGCCGGTGACTACACCGGTTCGCTGTGCTCGCTCGCCGTGGTCTATCTGGTGCCGGTGATCGTGGCCGCGCAGGTCAGCTCCTCCGACAACGCGTACTTCTACATCGCGACGACCATCGGCGGCACCACGAACCTGCTCGCCATCAACATGGGCGCGTCGCTGACCGTCGAGGGCGCACACGACCCGGCCCGGCTCGCCGCCAACACCCGCGCGGCGCTGCGCCGGATGGCTCGGATCATGGTCCCGGTGTGCGGGATCCTCTTCGTGGGAGCGCCGTACATCCTGAACGTGTTCGGCGCGGGCTATTCGGAGGCGGCCACCCCGCTGCTGCGCTGGTTCGCGGTGGGTGCACTCCTTCGGGTGGTCATGGAGACGTACTTCGCCGTCCTGCGCGCGCAGAGCCGCACCTCCGGAC
Organism: Streptomyces sp. NPDC041205; assembly: GCF_055591765.1. Taxonomy (NCBI): domain Bacteria; kingdom Bacillati; phylum Actinomycetota; class Actinomycetes; order Kitasatosporales; family Streptomycetaceae; genus Streptomyces; species Streptomyces sp. NPDC041205. The sequence continues at coordinate 438,204 of NZ_JBVIZH010000006.1, forward strand.
TCGCCTGGCTGCAGGGCCTGCTGTGCGCGCTCGTGCTCGGCCTGACGCTGCTGCTGCTCCCCCGGATGGGGCTGACCGGCGCGGGGGTCGCGGAGATCTCCAGCCTCGCGGTGATCGTGGCGATCGCTGCGCCCAAGCTGTACGCGATCACGCGCGCGGCCCCGGCGGCCGAACGCGCGGCCCCGGACGGGGACCTGGCGGACCTCGGCACCCGGGACGTGCCCGCGGGCACCACCATGGAGCTCACCCCGCAGCGGCCCGCGGGCCCCGGGAACAAGCAGCGGCGACACGGCCCCGCGTGGGCGCTGCGCGAGTCCCTGGACTCCGACACACTTCAACTGGCGGTCCAGATCGACGTGGAGCACCAGGAGCGCCGCCCGGACGTGCGTCCGCTCCCGACGGCACGAGGGCCCGTGGGAGCGGGCAAGGGGGACGACATGGAGGGGCACCGGCCCACCTGGGCGACCCGGTCGGCGCGCACGACGCCCGCCGCCGGGGCGCGCGTGGTGCTGCCGCCGGAGGCGGACGGGGCGGAGCGGATGGCGAGTTCGCAGGGGTCCGCTTCGGAATGGCCCGCCTCGGACAGGTCGGAGATGCCGGAGAGGCCCGGCGGGTCGGAGGGGTTCGGCGGGGCGGAGAGGTCCGGCGGGGCGGAGGCCTGCGGCTCGCCCGGGTCGGCGTCGGTCCCGGAGCCCGTCAGCGGGGCGGGCCCAGTGGACGCGGAGAGCCACCGGGACGCGGACAGCCGCGCCGACACGGAGCACCACGGCGACGCAGCGGGCCGACCCGCCGCCGAGAGCGGTCTCGACCCCATGGGCCTGCCCGTGAAGGAGCCCTGGCCGACCGTGTCCGACCCGAAGGCGCCCCCCGTCGCCGTGCCCCCGCCCTCGGCCGGTGCACCCGGCACGCCACCCGCCGCGCCGCCCACCACGGCACCGGCCACCACCCCGGCCCCCGCGGCTCCGTCCGCCCCGCCGCCCCCGGCCTCCGCTCCCCCGGCCCGACCGGCCGCAGCGCCCACCCGGCCCGCACGCCCGTACCGAACCCCCCGCAGGCCCCTGGTCCTCGGCCTGCTGCTGCTCGTCGCCCTCGGCCTGTACTGGATCCCGGCGTTCGGGCTCGGTGACGGCGACCTCGACCGGATGGGCGGGCTCGGGCTCATCTCCGTGCTGCCGCTGCCGACGCTGGTCGGCGCCGCGCTGCTCGTGGGTGTGTTCGCCTCGCTGCTGTGGCTGGAGCGGCAGCACCGCTGGCTGCTCCTGCTGACCCTGCTCGCCACCGTCGTGTCCCTGCACGCGCTGCCCGCCGTCATCGAGACCGAACCTCGGTTCGCGACGGCCTGGCAGCACCTGGGCTTCATCGAGTACATCGACCGGACCGGCACGGCGGTGCCGGACCTGGACGCGCGCTGGAGCTGGCCCGGATTCTTCGCCGCCGCCACGTTCCTCGCGCAGGCGTGCGGCGTCTCGGACCTGACCGAGGTCATCCGCTGGTGGCCGACGGCCGTCCAACTCCTCTACCTGGCCCCGATGCTGCTGCTCACGCGCTCCCTGCGGGCGAGCTGGCGCGCCAAGTGGGCCGGGCTGTGGATCTTCGTCCTGAGCGGCTGGGTCGGCCAGGACTACTTCTCGCCGCAGGGCTTCACGTATCTGCTGTACATCGCGTTCGTGGCGATCCTGCTCGTGTGGTTCCGCGCGCCGCGCGTGATCTGGACGAAGCGGCGGCCCGGCGAGGCCGAGGTCGAGCCCGCCGACCGCCGTCAGCAGGCGGTGCTGCTCCTCGTCCTCCTCGGGCTGTTCGCGGGCACGGTGCCCGCGCACCAGTTGACGCCGTTCGTCATGCTCGGCGTCCTCACCGTCCTGGTCCTGCTGCGCCGCTGCGAGCTGCGCGGGCTGCCGCTGCTGTGCGGCGTCATGGTCGCCGTCTGGCTGGGCTTCTTCGCCGAGCCGTACTGGTCGGGGCACTTCGACGAGCTGTTCGGCGGCGTCGGCGGCGTCGGCGGCAATGTGTCGTCGTCGGTGTCCGGCCGGATCGAGGGCGGCAGTTCGACGCACAAGCTGGTGCTGTACGTCCGGGTGGCGCTCGCCGGCGGCGTGATGGCCATGGCCTGCTGGGGCTGGCTGCGCAGGCGCCGGCACAAGTACCGCGAGGTGTCGCTGCTCGTCCTCACCTTCGTGCCGTTCCTCGGCTTCGGCATGCAGTCGTACGGCGGCGAGATGGCGCTGCGCGTCTTCATGTTCGCGCTGCCGGGCGCCGCGCTGCTCGCCGCGCTCGCGCTGTTCCCGCGCACCGGCGCCACGCCGCAGGAGCGCGACCGGGACAAGGTGAGCCTCGCGCCGCTCGCCGCGCTGCTCGCGGGCCTCGTCCTGGTGGGCGGCTTCCTGGTGGCGCGCTGGGGCAACGAGTCCTTCGAGCGGATCAGGACCGGCGAGGTCGCCGCGATGGAGTACGTGTACGCGCACGACGACCCGACGGTGCGGCTGCTGTGGATGAGCAACGACACCGTCAACAACGTGACGCCCGCGATCCCCTGGGGCGCGCGGGACGCGGAGAAGGTCGAGTACGTGCCGACGCTCGCGCCGCCGGACCCGGTCCTGGTGTCCGGCCTGGTGAAGGCGCTCAAGGACGCGGGCCCCAACTCGTACCTCATGATCAACCGCAGCCAGACCGTGTATCTCCAGATGGACACCGGCTATCCGGCGAACTGGGACACCCGCCTCGCCCGCAACCTCGACGAGCGCCCGGAGCTGAAGAAGGTCTACGGCAACGCCGACGCGACCCTGTACGCGCTGCGCGAGCAGCCGGAGGGACCGGTCGCCGCGGCCGAACCGGGCGCCGTCGGCCCGAAGGTGACGTGGACGCCGTGGTCGGTGGTGGGGGCCCTCGCGGTGCTCGCGCTGATCGTGCTGCTCGCGGTGCGCGAGGTGGTGCGGGTCGCGGCGGCGCCCGGCGTGGGTCAGCAGCGCTGGCTGCAGAGCAGCTTCTGGTTCTCGCTGCCGCTGCTCGCGGTGTTCGTGGCGTCGCTGATCCAGCGGTTCCTGACGATGGCGTAGGACGTGGCGGCGGTGTGGGGCATGGCGGCGGCGCGGGCCCTGGCGGGGCCGGGGGCGCGGCCGGAGGGGCTCACGCGGTGACGTCGCTCACCGCGTCAGCCACTTCACCTCGTACCCGGCCATGTCGAACCGCTTGCCGTCGACCTTCGCGCTGATCTTCCGGTCCAGGGTGTTGACCACGAGCACGGCCTTGTCGTCGGCGAGCACGCGGACGTTCGGCGTGTCGTCCTTGGCGATGTCCACCTTCTCGTAGCGGGTACCGGGCGGGAAGGCCTCCGAGAAGCGGGCGAGGAGGCGCAGGACGGGCCGTTCGCGGCCGCCGTCGGCGCTCTGGGTGGGGCTCCAGAGGCAGCCCGCGCAACTCCCCTCCCGCTTCTGCGGGTTCCAGTAGAAGCCGCTGGTCGCGCCGCCGCGCGCCATCGCCATGAGTCCGGAGGCGTGCACGGCGACGCGGCGCGCCTCGGACCAGTCGTCGCGGTTGTCCTGGCGGTCGCCCGGCTCCACGTAGTACTCGGCCCACCACAGCGGCAGGTCGCCGGTCTGCCCGCGCACCCAGCGGCCGACGGCCGTGAGCTTGTCGGTGGCCCCGAACTCGTCGGGGAGCAGCTCGTCGTCCTCGGTGTAGCTGGCGCCGTCGACGACCACGAAGTCGGCGCCGTCCTTGTGCTTGTTCCAGTACCTGAAGGCGTCGAGGGACCGCTGGTCGAGGCGGCCCCACGGGCCCTCGACGGACCCCGAGTCGTCGTCGGACCCGCGCGGGTCGACGCTGTCCATGGCCAGGTAGGGGCCGCCCACCTGGATGTCCTTGTTGACCTGCTTCAGGGCCTTGTAGACGAGGTTGTAGAGCTTGGTGTAGCCCTCGTAGTCCCAGCGGGCCTCGGCGGAGTTCCAGAAGCCCTTGAACTCGTTCCAGACGAGGAAGTGCCGCACGTCGGGGTAGCGCTTGGCGACGGTCGCCGCCAGTGCGGCGTAGTCGTCGAAGTGCTCGGGCCGGGGCGCGGTCTCCAGGGAGTCCTGGCTCCAGTTCGTGTTGTCGGAGCCCGGCTTGCCGCCCTTCATCCAGTCCGGGGCGCAGCACAGCGTGACCACCGGCGTGCCCTTGGTGGCGCGGATCAAGTCCATCCGGTGGTCCATCGCCTCGAAGTCGTAGCGCCCCTTGACCGGCTCGGGGTTGCCCGCGCCCCAGCCCATGAGGTGCTGGATCTGCGGCAGCGGGCGCGGCTGGTCGGCGAGCAGCCGCTGGATCCGGCCGACGGCCGCGTCGTCTCCTTCGCCGGCGCTGTACTGCGTGTGGGTGAAGCCCCAGCCGACCTCGGGCCGGGCCTCTCCGCTTGTCGGGGCGGGCGTGCCGTACACCTTGTCGCCGTCCGGCGTCGTGCCCGCCGTGCTGCCGCGCTCCCCCTCGGGCAGGGTGAGCATGGTCAGGACCAGGGCCAGCGCGGCCATCGCCACGCCGACGAGGGCGGTGAGACGCCACCGCCGTGCATCCACTTGCCACCCATGACGTCCCATCACGGGCAAGCGTATCGGCGCGCCCTGGCGGTGGGGGCGGTTCCGCGCGACAGCCGGCTCCACGGCGCGCGGGGTGACGCGGTGGGGAAACCGCGTGCACGAGAGCGCACCCGTGACGGATCATGGCGGCATGTCTGCGAACCCTAAGGACGCCCTGCCGATCCGGCTCAACGTCGACGACAGCGACTCCCCGTCCGACGTCGTGGACGCGCTGTTCCTCGGCCGCTTCGCGACGGGCGAGCAGCCGTTCTCGCACAGCGCCAACATCGACCGCGTGAAGCCCGGCTCCGAGCTGCTGCCGCCCGGCGCGACGGTGCTGCGGGCCGCCCGCGACGACGACCGCAGCGCCACGCTCGCCGAGGGCGAGGGCTGGACACTGCTCGTGTCCCGGTGGAACCGCGGCGCGGACGTCACGGTCACGGCCACCACCGCCGAACTCGCCGAACGGGTGCTCAAGGAGGCCACGGACGGGGCGCAGGACGACCCCGAGCCGCAGCCGGAGAACGTCACCATGGGGTTCTGGTACGTCTCGCCCCGGCGCGGGCCGCACCGCACGACCCGGCAGATCTCCGCGGGTACGTGGGACGAGGTGCGGGAGAACTACACCGCGCCGGTCGCCGACGCCATGGACAAGCTGATGAAGACCACGCCGGAGGACATCTCCGGCCGCCTCCTGCTCCTTCACGGGCCGCCCGGCACCGGCAAGACGTCCGCGCTGCGCACCCTCGCGCGGTCCTGGCGCGACTGGTGCCAGGTGGACTGTGTCCTCGACCCGGAGCGGCTGTTCACCGACGTCGGCTATCTGATGGACATCGCCATCGGCGAGGACGACGGCACGGCGAAGGGGCGTTGGCGACTGCTGCTCCTCGAGGACTGCGACGAGCTGATCCGCGGCGAGGCCAAGCACACGGCGGGCCAGGCCCTGTCCCGGCTCCTCAACCTCACGGACGGACTGCTCGGCCAGGGCCGCAACGTCCTCGTCGGCGTCACCACCAACGAGGACCTGGAGCGCCTCCACCCGGCCGTGGTCCGCCCCGGCCGCTGCCTGGCCCGCATCGAGGTCGGCCCCCTCACCCTCACCGAGTCCGTCGACTGGCTCGGCACCTCCGAGGGCGTCTCCCGCGAGGGCGCGACCTTGGCGGAGCTGTACGCCTTGCGCCGGGGGCAGTCGCCGACCGCGCTTCCGTCCGCCCGGGACGGGGCCGACGCGGGTCTGTACCTGTAGGCGTCCGCCCTGTCCCGCCGCTGCGCCGCGGGCGCCCCGGCCTGCTCCCCGCTGGGGGCGTCCGGTTCGCCCGGAGGGCCATGGACCTGGGTTCAGCCCGCCGCACCGTAAGCCGCGCGCAGCGCGTCCCGGACGGCGGCCACCGCGTCCTCCTCGGAGAGGCCGAGCCGCCGTACGCGCTCCGCGTAGGCCTGCGCGGCGCCCGCGGCCCCCTTGGCCGCCGCGTCCCCGGCGGCGGCCACGAACGTCCCGTTGCGCCCCCGGGTCTCGATCACCCCGTCCTCCTCCAGCGCCCGATAGGCCTTGGCGACGGTGTTCGCGGCAAGCCCGAGGCCCTCGGCGAGCCCCCGCACGGTGGGCAGCTTGTAGCCCACCGGAAGGCTCCCGCTCCGGGCCTGGGCGGCGATCTGCGCCCGCACCTGCTCGTACGGCGCGGCCGTGGCCCGCCCCTCCGCACCCTCATCGATCACGATCTTCAGCGTCACGCGGCGATTGTCCCGCACCCCGCCGGGGAAAAAGGAGAGGCGGCTCCCGCGCACCCCGACTACCGTCCGCCCCATGACAGAAGTCCTGGTCCGCGCCCTGCGCCCCACCGATCCCGCGGACGCCTCCGCGTTCGCGGCGGTCCGCCGCGTCTGTGTGCCCGCCATGCTGGCCACGTCCGCGTCCGTGGCGTTCGACGCGGCGCACGCGCATCCCGACGCGCACTACCTCCAGTTGGTCGCGGAGGTCGACGGCGAGGTGGTCGGCACGGCGCAGACCGGCATGGCGTACGACAGCCCGGAGCCGGGCCAGAGCTTCGCCAACGTCTATGTCCACCCGGGGCGCCGGGGCGTCGGCGCGGGTTCGCTCCTGGTCCGCACGGCGGAGGAGTACCTGGTGGGCAAGGGTGCGACAGCCCTGTACTCCTGGGTCCTGGACAGCGAGGAGAACCGCGCGTTCGCCGCGCGCCGCGGCTACCGCGCGAGCCGGTCCGCGCACTTCCTCCGCCTCGACCTGGCGAACGGCGAGCTGCCGCCCCTCGCGACGCCGCCGCCCGGCGTGGAGCTGCGCAGCGGCGCCGAGTTCGCCGCCGACCCGCGCCCGCTGTTCGACCTGGACGCGGAGACCGTCGCGGACGAACCGGGCGACGTGGCGGCGGAGTTCACCGACTACGAGCACTGGCTGGCGGAGACCTGGCGCCATCCCCTGGTCAGCCAGGAGCTGACGACGGTGGCCGTGGTGGACGGGCGGCCCGCGGCGTTCAGCCTGGCCCGCACGGACGACTCTTCGCGGTACGCGAGCGGGATGACGGGCACGGCGCGGGCGCACCGCGGGCGGGGGCTCGCCAAGCTGGCGAAGAACGACTCGCTGCACCGGGCGCGGGCCGCCGGGTTCACGGAGGCGTTCACCGGCAACGACGCGGGCAACGGGCCGATGCTCGCGATCAACAAGTGGTTCGGCTACGAGATCTGTGACACGGAGGTACGTCATGTCCGCACCCTCGGCTGAGCCGAGCACCGCCACCGACGTGGAGGTCGTCCTGCGCAAGGCGGGCCGCACGAAGATCCGCTACCCGGCGCGGCTCCTGTCCGACGACGGCACCCGCGTCTCGGTGCGGGCGCCCTGGGCGGGCGCGGGCGTACGGGACTTCGGCTTCGTGCGCTTCGAGCCCGGCGACGTGTTCGTCGAGCACTTCTGGCGTGACCGCTGGTACGCCGTGAAGGAGGTGTACGCGCCGGACGGCACGCTCAAGGGCTGGTACTGCGACGTGACCCGTCCTGCCGTGCGCGAGGACGACGTACTGACCGTGGAGGACCTCGACCTGGACCTCTGGTGCTCGGCGGACGGCACCACGATCCTCCGCCTGGACGAGGACGAGTTCGCCGCGAGCCCCCTCCCCGAAACGGACCCGCCCGCGGCCGCGGCAGCCCTCGCGGCCCTGGACGACCTGGAACAACTGGCCAAGCAAGGCGGCAACTTCCCCCGGACGAACTGAACGCGGCGCGGATCGCTCACGCATCCGCCTGGGGCAGCGCCACCAGCTCCACCTCGTACCCCTGCGTGTCCTCCAGATACGCCGCGTGCTGCCCCTCTCCCCCGGCGTGCGGATACCGCTCCGCGTACAGCTGGGACCAGCCGTGGCCCGGGGCGAGCGCGACCAGCCGGTCGAGCTCGGCCCGGTCGGCCACGTGGAAGGCCAGGTGGTTCATCCCCGGGGCCCGGCGTTCGTGCGGGCCTGGGCGGAGGTCGGGCGACTCTTCCAGGACGACGTACGCGTCGCCGTGCCGCCGGCTCCGGCCCCGCTCCCAGACCTGTTCGCGGACGTGCCCCAACTCCCCGAGCAGCCAGCCCCAGGAGGCCTCCGCGGTCTTGAGGTCGGGCACCCACAGCTCCACGTGGTGCAGGGCGCCCGGGAGCGGCACGCGCCGGCCGGCGCGTGCCGCCGTCCCCACCACCACGTACCTCTCGTCCTCCACCGTCCTCCCCCACAGCCGCGCGTCCCCCGAGAGGCGCTCCGTGTGCGTGTGGGGGACCAAGGGGGCCAGGGACCGTATGAGGTGGGGGGCGGGGATGCCGACGGGGCTTACGGTGCCCCAGACGCCCTCGATGAGGACGAGGCGGCCGCCGGGGCGGAGCAGGGTGTGCCAGTGGCGCAGGACCGCGTCCGGGTCCGGGAGCGTCCACAGGACGTGGCGGGCCAGGATCGCGTCGAAGCGGTGGTCTCCGACGGGGGGTCGGGCCGCGTCGCCCACGAGGACGCGGGCGTCGTGGGCGGTGAGCTTCGCGCGGGCCCGGGTCGCCATCTCCGGGGAGAGGTCGACCGCGGTGACGCGGTGTCCTCGTTCGGCGGCGAGGAGTGACAGGCTGCCCGTGCCGCAGCCCACGTCCAGGACGTCGCCCGGTGTGTCCGGCAGCCAGTCGGCGAGGCGGTCGGCCCAGGCCGCGCGCACCAGCGGGTCGCGCAGGCCGTGGTCCGGCTCCTCGTCGAACGCGGCGGCCTGCGCGTCCCAGTCGATGCCCGAACCGTCGTCTCCCGCGCGATTGCCCACGTCAAAGCTCATGCGCCGATCGTGACACCCGCCACTGACAATCGGCCCGCGATGAGAAACGCTCCCCGGACTGGTCTACCGCTGTGTCACCGAGCTCTTTGGTGGGTACGGCAGGACGGGTAGGCAGGGAGGCCGTCATGCGCCGAGTGACCGTGCACAAGACCGTCGAGAAGTCCGCCGCGCGCCGCGCGAGGGAGAGCCGGGAGGCCCGCGAGGGCGCCCAGCGGCTGCCCCGCGAGCGCCCTGAGGTCCGCAGAGACGTCCTGCGTGTCTGGTGGCCCACCGAGTAGCCCCCCGAGGGGCCCCCGCCCGCGGCTCCCGGGGCGAGCCCACCTGAGTCCGCTCCCGGTCGGTTCTCGCGTCGCTTCTCTCGTCGCTTCTCGTGACCGTTCTCGCGTCCGCTCTCAGTCCGTGAGCCGCTTGCGGTAGTGGAAGCGGTCGTAGATGCCCTCTACGCGCCGCTCCACGAAGTCGTATCCGAACCGGGGATAGATCTTCTGGTTCTCCCACATCATGGCGTTGGTGTAGAGCCGGATCTCGGGCAGACCGAGGGCCCGGGCGTGCGCCTCGACGAATTCGAGGAGGACGCGCCCGAGGCCCTGCCCGGCCGCGTCGGGGTGGACGGCGATGTTGTCCAGATAGAGGTGGTCCTCGTGGGCGTAGAGGACCACCAGGCCGACGACCGGGTCCCCTGTGACGTGCACCCGCCCCGCCGCCACGTTCGCCGCGTGGTCCGACTCCATGGGGGCGGGCACCCGGCCGATGCGTTCGATGTAGTGGCGGTACGCCGCGTCGGTGACCGCCTTCACGGCGGGCACGTCGGCGGCTTCGGCGAGGCGGAGGGTGTGCGCGCCGGGGCCCTCGGCCGTGTTGGTCCTGTCTGTCATTCCGTCACGTTACGACGGGAGTTCAGCAGGCCGCGCGCCAGTTTCCGCAGCAGCGGCCACAGCACGACGAGCACGACGACGGCGTACACGCACACCGAGAACGGCGTGTCCACCAGCCCGCTGACGCTGCCGTCGCTGATCTGCAGGGCGCGGCGCAGTTGTTGCTCGGCGCTGGGACCGAGGATGACCCCGATGACGGCGGGAAGCACGGGCAGTCCGTAGCGCCGCATGCCGAACCCGATCAGCCCGATGATGAGGAGGATCACCAGGTCGAGGGCCTCCCCGCCGACCGCGTACGCGCCGACCGCCGCGAAGAACAGGATGCCCGCGTAGAGGTGGGGCCGTGGGATGCGCAGGAGCTTCGCCCACCCACGCGCGGAGCGAGCCAGGACGCGGTCGTCTGCCCCAAGTCCATCGCGGCCTCATAGCGGCCGTTGGCCAGCAAGGCGTGAGTACCGGAGCGTGCTGCCGAAGCGAGCACGAGCGGGTCGTCTGAGGAGTCAGCCGCTTGCATCGCGCGTTCCGCGGCGAGCCACGAGAGGTCTGATTCGCCGATCTTCGCGAGTGTCGTGGCCGCGAGGTGGTGTGTGCGGGCCGACACTGCCCAGCAATCCCGCCGGTCGTCGCCGCGCCGTGCCGCGCGGTCCTCCAGCTCCTGCGCGGTCTGCAGGAGCGCGGGCAGTGCAGCGACGACGCTGCCGAGCCTGCCGCCCTGGCAGTCGTTCCATGCCCGCTCCACCCGCACGGCCACGGGAGCCGGAGTGGGGAGTTGTACGTCTGCCTCCGGGCCGAACAGCAGACGAGAGAGTCGACGCGGGCTCATCAGCGCGTCACGCACCGCGGGCACGTCGTCGTGCTGCCGCTCGTCTTCCATGAGCACAGGCTGACCGAGCAGGTCCCCCATGGGGACCCGCAGAATCCGCGCCAACTCAGCGAGCATGTCGATACGAGGGGGCTTCCTGCGACCCGTCTCGATCTTCGCAAGCCGGTCAGTGCTGTGACCGACCAGGCCAGCGAGCACCGCCTGTGTGTAGCCGCGACGCTTCCGATAAAACGCGATCCGTTGCCCGATGCTGAGGTGATCTCCCAGACCACGCATTGCGTGCGTGCCTCCTGCTAGCAGGGGCCAACTTCACGGTACAGAGCTGGTCAACAAGGCCGGAAGCCAGCTATGGGCTGCCCGTGGCCGACTCCATCGTCAAGGGCTTCAGAAAAGAAGGCCGGGACAGACTGTCCGGCCTGGGTACGTGGCACCGGTGCATCGCGTCGGGTCGCCGACTCAACCCGCGAGCATGCACGCGAGCCGTTCCATAGGCGACCTAGCTGACAGGCTCCGAGTCGTGTGGGGTGGTTAGGCTCGGTCACGTGAGCGCGACCGAGAACGAACACGAGGCGAAGATGGCGCGCCCGCGTATGGCCGCGGGCGCGCTGTTCTTTGACGAGCATGGCCGCGTCATGCTCCTTGAGCCAACGTACAAGGACTACCGGGATATCCCAGGTGGGTACGTCGACGCCGGTGAGTCCCCGCTACAGGCATGCGTGCGGGAGGTCCGCGAAGAGCTGGGCATCACGCCCGGGATCGGTCGTCTGCTCGCCGTCGACTGGGCCCCCAGCCCTGCTGAAGGCGACAAGGTGCTGTATCTCTTCGATGGCGGTGATCTACCCGCGCAGCTTCAGGAACAGATCCGTTTGCAGCGTTCCGAGATCAAGGCGTACGCCTTCCACAGCATCGACGCCGTCGACTCCCTGACCATTCCGCGCCTCGCGCGACGGGTCCGGGCTGCCGTGATCGCTCGCAGCGAGGGTCAGGTGGCCTACCTGGAGCACGGCCGAAATCCAGGGCAGTAGCGAAGGTCGAAAGATGCCCCCGGGTGCCGCCGGGCTACTTCACTACCCCGAGATCATGGAGTGCCCGCATCCGAAACGCTCTGCGCGAGATCGGTAACGGTACGCAGAATTCCCTGACCGAAATCAGTTGGGGCGACCAGCACACCGAACGTCACCGCTACGGTCAGCACCATCGTCTGGTCGACCCGACTTCTGGCCTGTACGCGTCGGCGTACGAATATGACAAGGACGACAGCCAACAGAACTGCCAGATTGATCGTCAGCTTCACCGGTCGGTCCTTCCCCCAGGCAGGAACGTCCCAACTTCCTTGTGTAGCTGAGGGGAGAGTAATGCGGCGACTCGGTTACGGACGGTTGGCTGGTAAGGCGCTCATCTGAGGCCGATTCCTTGAGCCTGGCTTGGCGCCATATCACTCTGGGTGAGATGGCCCCTCTCTCCATGAGCGAAGCCTACGGGGCGATTACGACAGCAGGTGGGACCACAGCGCTGGTTGGCGGGAACGGTACCGGGGTGCGGGATCACCCCCGCACGTGCGGGGACCACTTCGACGTGTTCTGAGCCCACTGCAACGCGATGGGACCACCCCCGCGCGTGCGGGGACCACCATCCTGAGCTGAGTGGACTCGTACAGGCCCTCGGGACCACCCCCGCGCGTGCGGGGACCACGCGGCGCGGATGTGCGCGTTGGCCTCACGTGTGGGACCACCCCCGCGCGTGCGGGGACCACCCCGGGGCTTGGTCGCTGTCCGGGTAGAGGGCGGGACCACCCCCGCGCGTGCGGGGACCACGGTGACATCGACCGTTTGGTGTATCGCGAAATGGGACCACCCCCGCGCGTGCGGGGACCACAGCCCGTCCGGCACGCTGATCCGGATCGGGGTGGGAGCACCCCCGCGCGTGCGGGGACCACTCCTGCGTCTCCTCGTCGCGCACGGCCAGGTAGGGAGCACCCCCGCGCGTGCGGGGACCACGGCCGCGTTCGAATCGATCAAGACCGAGCTGCGGGAGCACCCCCGCGCGTGCGGGGACCACCATGTGCTCGATCGTCGCGCGGGCCCCGGCCAGGGAGCACCCCCGCGCGTGCGGGGACCACCTCCGGGTCTCGGTGCGGATGCGGTAGCCGACGGGAGCACCCCCGCGCGTGCGGGGACCACGTGGCGGCCGATCCGGACCGCATCGGGGACGCGGGAGCACCCCCGCGCGTGCGGGGACCACACACAGGCACTAACCAGGCGGAGCACTCCGGAGGGAGCACCCCCGCGCGTGCGGGGACCACCAGGAGCTGACCAGGCACGTTATCCCGGGCGGACCCAGATTTTACTCACTTCCATGGAATCGGACATTTCCCCTCCACAAGGTCACTGGCTCGCTACACGGGATCCTATGGGGCCCTTCACCGCATGGCCCCAGCTCCGGTCGCAGGCTTCAAAGTGCGTGAGGGGTGCGTGAATCCCCCGGGCGTGATGGCGGCGGCTGGCCCGGCTACAGGTCAGGGCACCATTGCCCCGCCTTATTGGTACGGCCTCCGGAGCCACTGCTCTATGGTCTCTGGGCCGTCGGAGGACGCCCCAGGGCGACCAACGACGACCACTGACAACCGCTGCCCCACTGGTCAGCACGCTGCCGGATTCCTTCGAGGTCGCAGATTCGGCGTATCAGTTCTTGCGTATAGCCGCGACGCTTCCGATAGAACGCGATCCGTTGCCCGATGCTGAGGTGATCTCCCAGACCACGCATTGCGTGCTGCCTCCTGTTTGTAGGGGCCAGCTTCACCGTACAGAGCTGGTCAACAGGCGGGTAGTCGGCTGCGCCGCCCGCCAACTCGATCGTGAAGGGCTCCACGGGAGGAGACCCGGACGAACTGTCCGGGTCTCCATGCCCTTCAGTGCAGTTCCTCTGAATCGCAGGGCGCCAAGCACACGCTCAGCGGCCGCTCGGCCGTCACCACCCCTTGGCATCGACTCCCTGTGGGGAGCCAAACGGGGAGCCATGCCTCGCGACATCAGGTGGACTGGCATGGACTCGTACGGACGAACGTGCCCTCCGCGCCTGCTCCGGCAGGGGTCCCAAAGGTCTCTTCCTGTGCCCTCGATTAGCCATCCCTTAACGGCGGCATAAGGATCTCCTCCGGCCGGTCCCAGCAGGCGAATTCGGGGTTCGCGGCGGCTAGCTTGCTGATCGCCGCGAGGTTCGTGCCCCGCCCGCCGCGGGGGCTCGTGAGCCGCACGCCCCCACTTGTTCGTCGCCCTAGGAGAGATCCCCCATGACCGCTGCTCGCAAGGTCGTCGCCCTCGCCACCGCGGGTGTCGCCCCGCTCGCCCTGACGGTGTTCGCCGCGGTGCCCGCCGCCGCGCACGGGTCGATGACGGACCCGGTGAGCCGGGTGTCCGCCTGTTTCCAGGAGGGGCCCGAGGCGCCGAAGTCGGCCGCGTGCAAGGCGCTTGTGGCGGCCGGCGGGACGCAGGCGCTGTACGACTGGAACGGCGTCAACATCGCCAACGCCGCGGGCAAGTCCAAGGAGATCATCCCGGACGGGAAGCTGTGCAGCGCCGGGAACGACAAGTACAAGGGGCTCGACCTGCCGCGCGCCGACTGGCCGTCCTCCAAGCTCACCGCCGGTGACCACACCTTCAAGTACCGGGCCACCGCCCCGCACCGGGGCTCCTTCGAGCTGTACGTCACCAAGGACTCGTACGACCCGAAGAAGCCCCTGAAGTGGTCGGACCTGGAGGCGCGCCCCTTCGCGAAGGTCACCGACCCGAAGCTGGAGAACGGCAGTTACGTCTTCCGGGGGAAGGTGCCCGCCAAGTCCGGGCGCCACCTGGTCTACTCGATCTGGCAGCGTTCCGACTCCCCCGAGGCCTTCTACACCTGCTCCGACGTGGTGTTCGGCGGCAAGGGCAGCGGCGGTTCGGGCGCCGGGGCCGCCGCGCCCACCGCCTCCGCGCCCTCCGAGAAGGACATAGCCGACGGCGCTGACAAGTCGTCCGTGGAGCACCGCGGCCACGGCGACAGCGACGCGAAGACCGGGCCGAAGGTCACGGAGGCCGAGCCCGCCAAGGGCACGGGGACCACCGGGGCCGCCGAGGACACAGCGGACGGCACGGCGGCCGCGCCCGGCACCTCCGGGAACCAGCCCGAGGTGAAGGGCGCCGCGGGCAAGCCCGTCGCCGCCGACGAGAACCTCGCCGAGACCGGCGGCGACAGCACCACCCCGTACCTCGCGATCGGCGGCGCCGCGGTGCTCGCGGTCGGCGCGGCCGCGATGTTCATGACGACCCGCCGCCGCGCGGCCACCGGCGGGCGCCACGGCCGCTGACCTGGTCCTCCCTGGCCGCGTGAAGTCGCCCGCGGCCAGGGAGAGGTGAGGGCCGCCGCCACCCCGGACGCGGGGCGGCGGCGGCCCCGCGCCGATCGCTCTACGACAGGCAGGTGGTCGGCTTCGCGTGGGCCGGGTCGAGGGCGTTCGCCACCTCGTGGTGGGCGACCCGGTCCAGGATGCCCACCGCCACGTGCTCGGAGAGGTCCACCGCGCAGAGGTCCTGCACGACGACGTTGCGCACGTCGGGGCCGTTCAGGAACTGCGAGCGGTACGGGGTGACGACCTCGTCGTACTTCGTGGCGATCACGGTGTAGCGCACGCCGGGGACGGTGTCGCCGCCCGCGTTCAGCTTGGCGAGGAACGTCGACCCGGCGATCTGGTCGGCGAGTGCGGGGGTGGCCGTCGACAGCAGGTCCTCCGCGCCCGGGAAGAAGGGCAGGAGCTTGGTCAGGCCGAGCAGGGTCGTGCCGTGGTTGTCGGGCGCGAGGCCGATCAGGGCGTTCACCTTCTCGGCGCCGCCGAGGAACTTCAGGTAGTAGCGGGGCATCATGCCGCCCTGCGAGTGCCCGACGATGTCGACCTCCTTGGCGCCCGTCGCCTTGAGCACCTCGTCGACGTAGGCGTCGAGCTGTTCGGCCGACTTGTCGATCGGGCCGAGGCCGTGGAAGAAGGGCACGGTGGGCAACTGGCCGTAGTCCAGCGAGAAGACGCAGTAGCCGCGCTTGACCAAGTAGGGCGCGAGAACCAGCCAGTTGTCCACGGAGTTGCCGAAGGTGCCGTGGGCCAGGACGACCGGGCGGGGGTGGGCGGCGGACGGCTTGCAGCCGTAGTCGTTCCAGCCGCTCGACACGGCGGCGGCGGTACGCGAGGGAGCGGATTCGGCGGCCGTGGCGGTGGGGGTGAGCGTGGCGGCGCCCGCGACGATCAGGGCGGCGGTGAGCGCGCGCAGCGCTCGTCTCCAGGGCAGCATCGTGTGTTCTCCTTGCGGCTCAAGGGAGTGCGAGGACTGGGTAACGATCGCCCTGTGACCCGGGACACGAGGTTGACGTGGTCACGCTAAATTACGAGCCGGTAGTGCAAGTGTGAAGTTACGCGCGGGTAAAAATTCCAGCGATCACTGGCGCGGTCGACGCCGTCGGCGCCGTCGACGGCGAGCGACGGCGGACGCGCCATGGCGGGTTGTCGAGCATCCGGCACGCGTGGGCACCGGCGAACCCTATGATCACCCTACGTACGAGTGCGGCTACCAGCGGTCGTGAACTGTGTGGAGTGGTTGGGCAGTTGGTGGCCGCACCCGTGCGTCATCCCCAGCAACAGCGGTACGGCGGGTGCGCGTCGGCGCGTCACCTGTCCAGGTATGAGGAGACGCCCCCATGGCGAAGGCGAAGTTCGAGCGGACCAAGCCGCACGTGAACATCGGCACGATCGGCCACGTCGACCACGGCAAGACGACGTTGACGGCGGCCATCACGAAGGTGCTGCACGACGCGCACCCGGACCTGAACCCGTTCACGCCGTTCGACGAGATCGACAAGGCTCCCGAGGAGCGCCAGCGCGGCATCACGATCTCGATCGCGCACGTCGAGTACCAGACCGAGGCGCGTCACTACGCTCACGTCGACTGCCCCGGCCACGCGGACTACATCAAGAACATGATCACGGGTGCGGCGCAGATGGACGGCGCCATCCTCGTGGTCGCGGCCACCGACGGCCCGATGCCGCAGACCAAGGAGCACGTGCTCCTGGCCCGGCAGTCCGGCGTCCCGTACATCGTCGTCGCCCTGAACAAGGCCGACATGGTGGACGACGAGGAGATCCTGGAACTGGTCGAGCTGGAGGTCCGCGAACTCCTCAGCGAGTACGAGTTCGACGGGGACAACGCCCCGGTGGTGCAGGTCTCCGCCCTCAAGGCGCTCGAAGGCGACAAGGAGTGGGGCGAGAAGCTCCTGGGCCTGCTGAAGGCCGTCGACGAGAACATCCCGCAGCCCGAGCGCGACACCGACAAGCCGTTCCTGATGCCGATCGAGGACGTCTTCACCATCACCGGACGCGGCACCGTCGTCACCGGTCGTATCGAGCGTGGCGTCCTGAAGGTCAACGAGACCGTCGACATCATCGGCATCAAGACCGAGAAGACCACCACCACGGTCACCGGCATCGAGATGTTCCGCAAGCTGCTCGACGAGGGCCAGGCCGGTGAGAACGTCGGTCTGCTCCTCCGTGGCATCAAGCGCGAGGACGTCGAGCGCGGCCAGTGCATCATCAAGCCCGGATCGGTCACCCCGCACACCGAGTTCGAGGCCACCGCGTACATCCTGTCCAAGGACGAGGGCGGCCGCCACACCCCCTTCTTCAACAACTACCGCCCGCAGTTCTACTTCCGCACCACCGACGTCACCGGTGTCGTCACCCTCAAGGAGGGCACCGAGATGGTGATGCCGGGCGACAACGCCGAGATGACGGTGAACCTCATCCAGCCCGTCGCCATGGAGGAGGGCCTGCGCTTCACCATCCGCGAGGGCGGCCGCACGGTGGGCGCCGGCCAGGTCACGAAGATCAACAAGTAGCCTCCCGCCCGCCCCTGCGAGGGCGGGGCGCACCTGCCGGACCTCGGCCTCGGCAAGACTGGCCCGTCATCCACTCCGGAGCGGGCCAGTACGCGCTCAGGCGTCCGTCACCCGCAGACCGGCCATGACCGCCAACGCCGGTGCCAGCTCAAGCAGTTGAATACCGCTGATCGTCGCCCCGCGCAGCCCTTCGAGCCCCGAGGCGATGCCGAGAGCCGCCGCGCCGCTCAGGTCGGCCCGGTCCACGGTGACGCCGTCGAAGCGGACACGCTCCAGCGTCGTACCGGGAAAGGCGACGCCGTTGAGGCGCGCGCCGCCGAAGTCGACATCCCGCAGCAGGCAGTCCACGAAGACGACATCGCGCAGCTCGGCCGCGCGCAGGTTGACCGAGTCGAACTTGCAGCGGTGGAACACCACGCGGCGGAGCCGGGCGCCGTACAGCTCCACCCCGGCGAGCAGCCCCGCGCCCGACTCGCAGTCCGTCCACTGGGTCTCGGCGAGGTCGGTGCCCACCCAGCGGGTCTGCCACGTCCAGACATCGGTGAAGCGGACCCGGCGATACCGCCCGCCCTCGACGGCCACCGAGGAGAAGGCGCACTCCAGGAACGCGGTGCCACCGCCGTCCAGATCGACGAAGTCACCCCCGTCGAAGTGCACGGACTCATGGTCCCCGTCCCGCCCGAGCTCCCCCGCGAACACCTCGAGGCGGTGGGCGAACGGAAGGTCGGCGAGGCTCCGGGGGGCGGGAGTGGCGGGGCGCGGGGTCGCGGGCATGACGGGTCCTCTCCGAGGGGCGGAGTCAGGGGTGGGGATGAGGGGTGGGATGCCGTTCGTTGTATCGCGCCCGGGCAGCGGCGACCCAATCGGGCGGCGCGGGACACCTGCCTCCGCCGCCCGAGCCGTCGCGGCGAGACACCTTCGAGGAAAGGGTGGAAATGACCCCAAACCATCCACCCCAAGTGTGAGGTACGCCACTTGCCGGAGAGCCCGACTCAAGCCGGAGAATCCCCAACTCACCTGCCAGCAGGGCGAGTTGATGAAACCAAGGCACCCTCACCCGCCCCCCGCGCCGGTTCCCTCAAACGGATCCTGCGCCGCACCGTCCGGCAGGCGACAAGCAGCCCCTCGCGGTACGTCGCGCTCCGGCTCGGCAGGGGCGGCCATGCGCAGGGACTCCACCAGTTCGCGGCAGAGCGCGTCCGAGCACAGCACCTCCTCGCGCCGCCCTTGCGCGCGGATGCGGCCGCCCTCCATGACGACGACGGTGTCCGCGTCGAGCACGGTCGACAGGCGGTGGGCGATCGCCACCGCGACGCCGGTGGCCGCGCGCGAGCGGATGCAGTCGCGCGCGGCCACCTCGGCCAGTCCGCCCAACCGAGCGGTGGCCTCGCCCAGGAGCGGCACGTCGGGGGTGGCGAGCAGCGCACGGGCCGGGGCGACGCGCTGCCGCTCACCACCGGACACGCCGGTCGAGGACAGGGGGCATCCAGGCCCTCATGGAATCGCCGATCACTGATCGACCCCGCCCCCGCCCCCCGACCCTGACCCCGGCGCGGCCGGGCGGAAGGCTTCGCCGGATCGCTTATCGAACGAACGTGCGAACATTGAGTTAGAGTGCTCATGCGGCCCGAGCGAGCCGGACGACACAGAGGGGGGTCATGGGAGCCAGGAGGTGTGTATGTCGTTTACGCACCTCCGTGTGGCGAGTGGCTACTCGCTGCGGTACGGGGCCAGCCATCCGCACACGCTCGCCGAGCGGGCCGCCGAGCGGGGGCTCGACGCCCTGGCGCTGACCGACCGGGATTCACTCGCGGGCGCGGTGCGCTTCGCCAAGGCGTGCGCGCGGTCGGGCATCCGGCCGCTGTTCGGGGTCGACCTGGCGGTGCCCGGCGTACCGGCGCCGGGAGCGGCACCGGCCGGGCGGCGGCGGACCCCCGCCAGGGGCGGCGCGTTCGTGACGGAGGCGCCGCTGCGCGCGGTGTTCCTGGCCCGGGACGCGCGCGGCTGGGCCGAGCTGTGCCGTCTGGTGACGGCGGCGTCGGACCAGGGCGTCACCTGGGAGGACCTGACCTGCGCGGAGGACGAGGCGTTCGTGCTCCTCGGGGCGGACTCCGAGGTGGGGCGGGCCCTGGCGGCGGGACGCCCGGACCGGGCCGCGGCGCTGCTCGGCCCGTGGCGTGAGCGGTTCGGCCGGTCGCTGCGCGTCGAGGTGTCCTGGCACGGGCGGTCCGGCACCGGCCCCGGGTCGCTGCGCCTTGCCGCGCGGATGGCGGGATTCGCCGCCGAGCAGCGGGTGGAGGTGGTGGTGAGCAACGCCGTGCGCTACGCCGATCCGCGGCAGGGCGAGGTCGCCGACATCCTGGACTCCGCCCGCCTCCTCGTCCCCGTCGACGACCGGGACGCGTCCCGGCTCGACGGCGGGCAGCGGTGGCTGAAGGACGCCGGGGAGATGGAGCGGATCGCCGGGCGGATCGCCGAGGCCGCGGGCGGCCGGGGCGTGGACGCGCGGCGGCTGCTCGCGGCGACCGAGGAGACGGCCACGGCCTGCGCGGTCGACCCCGGTGAGGCGTTCGGGCTCGGGCAGCTGAACCTCCCGGAGTCCGAACTGGTGGGCGCACGCGCCGAGTTGGTCGACAAGGCCCTTGCGGACCGGTGCGCCGCGGGCATGATGGGGCGCGGCTACCACCGGGACGTCCGGCGCTGGGACCGGCTCGAGGACGAGCTGCGGATCATCGCGGGGCACGGTTTCGCCGGGTACTTCCTGACCGTCGCCGAGGTGGCGGCGCAGGCGCAGGCGCTCGGCATCCGGGTCGCGGCGCGCGGTTCGGGCGTGGGCTCGCTGGTCACGCATCTGCTGGGGATCAGCCCGGTCGACCCGGTGGCGCACGGGCTGCTGATGGAGCGGTTCCTGTCCGCGCGGCGGTCCGCGCTGCCCGACATCGACCTGGACGTGGAGTCGGCGCGGCGCCTGGAGGTCTACCAGGCGGTGCGGAAACGTTTCGGCGCCGACCGGGTGGCGACGCTCGCGGTGTACAAGACGTACCGGGCGCGCGGCGCGATCGAGGACGTGGCGCGGGCCCGGGGCATGGCCCCCGACAAGGCGGCCCGCCTCGCCAAGGCGTTCCCGCACATCCGGGCGAAGGACGTGCGGGCGGCCCTCGCCGAGCTGCCGGAGCTGCGCGAGGTCACCGCGGAGGACCACGGCCGGCTGTGGGAGCTGGTGGAGGCGCTCGACGGGCTGCCGCACGAGGCGGCCATGCACCCCTGCGGCCTCCTGGTCTCCAACGCGGGACTGCTGCGGCGCACCCCGGTGGCTCCGACCAGCGTGGAGAACATCGCCATGTCCCAGTTCGACAAGGAGGACATCGAGGACACCGGGCATCCGAAGATCGACGTCATCGGCGTCCGCATGCAGTCGGCGCTCGCGCACGCGGTCGCCGAGATCGAACGGGTCACCGGCGAGCACCTGGACCTGGACGACCCCGCGCAGGTGCCGCCGGGCGACCCTGCCACGTACGACATGATCACGTCCGGGGACACCCTGGGGACGTTCCAACTGGAGAGCCCGGGACAGCGCGAGCTGGTCCAGAACCTGCGGCCGCGGTCGTTCGACGACCTGACCCTCGACATCAGCCTGTTCCGCCCCGGCCCGGTGGCGGCCAACATGGTGGCGCCGCTGATCGAGGCCCGCGACGGCCGGGCCCGCGCCCACTGCCCGCACCCGGACCTGAAGCCGATCCTGGCCCAGACCGAGGGGCAGGTGGTCTTCCACGAGCAGGTCATCGCGATCATGGCGACGATGACCGGCTGCGACCGGGGCACGGCGGACGAGGCGCGCCGCGCCCTGTCCGACCCCGAGCGGCAGGGCCGGGTGCGGGCCTGGTTCGCCGCTCAGGCCCGCACCCGCGGCTATCCGGTGCGGGCCGTACGGGACGTGTGGGACATCCTGGAGGGCTTCGGCAGCTTCGGCTTCGCGAAGGCGCACGCCGCGGCCTTCGCGCAGCCCGCGTACCAGTCGAGCTGGCTCAAGGCCCACCGGATGGCGGCCCTGCTCGCCGGGCTGCTCACGCACGACCCGGGGATGTACCACAAGCGCGTCCTGGCCGCGGACGCCCGCCGACACGGGGTGCCGCTGCTGCTGCCCGACATCAACCACTCCCAGGCCGCACACACAATCGAACTGGTGTCCGGCAAGTGGGGTGTACGGATAGGGCTTTCGCAGGTCCGCGGCATCACCGAGGCCGAGAGCGGCCGCATCACCGCCGGGCAGCCCTACACCTCGCTGAAGGACTTCTGGCAGCGCGCCCGGCCCAGCCGTCCGCTGGCCGAACGGCTCGCGCAGGTCGGGGCGATGGACTCCTTCGGCGTGCGGCGCGAACTCCTCCTGCGGATCTCCGAGTTGCACCGCTCCGGCCGCGGCCAGGACTCCGCCACGGGACAGCTGCCCATGGGCGACGGCGGCGAGCCGGGCGGCGGCACCGCCGCTCTCACCGGCCTGCCGGCCATGGACAGCTCCGAGCAGCTCGCCGCCGAGCTGGACGTGCTCGGCATGGACGTCTCCCGCCATCTGCTCGCGGACCACCACGCCCTGCTGGCCGACATCGGCGCGACGCCCGCCGCCGATCTGCCCCGGCTGCGGCACGGTGCCACGGTGCTGGTCGCCGGGGTCAAGGTCGCCACCCAGACACCGCCGATCCGCTCCGGCAAGCGCGTCATCTTCGCCACCCTCGACGACCCCACCGGCCTGTCCGACCTGGCGTTCTTCGAGGACAGCCACGCGCACTGCGCCCATACGGTCTTCCACAGCAACCTGCTGCTCGTACGCGGGACGCTGACCCGCCGCCCGCCGCGCGCCTTCAGCATCACCGGCACGGCCGCCTGGGACCTGGCCGAGCTGATCGAGCTGCACCGGGACGGCGGACCGGCCGCGGTCGCGGATCGGCTCGCCCGTCCCGCGACCCCCGGGCGCCGGGCGGGCACGCGCCGCACCCTCACCCAGCCGACCGGTTACGCCCTGCACCCCTGGGCCGACCTCAAGCCCCCGGGAACCCCGGCCGCCCTCACCGCTCTCGACGGAAGGACCTTCCACCATGCGAGTCCCGGAAGCGCGGGGTGACCGACGATGATCCTCTACCTCCACTTCGGCGACCCGCAGCCCGAGCCGACGTACCGCCGGCTCATGGACACGCTGGCCGAGTTCACGCCCACGGTCCAGGCCCTGCCGCCCGACGCGGCACTCGCCGACGTGTCCGGGAGCGTGCGGTACTTCGACCGTGACGCCACCGCCCTCGCGGCCCTGATCCGGATGCGGACGGCCGCGGTCTTCGGCCTGGACGCGACCGTCGGCGTCGGCCCCAACCCGCTCCTCGCCCAACTGGCCGCCCACCGTGGCGCCCCCGGCGCGATCCGCGCCGTCCCCGACGCCCCCGGGGCCATCACCGCGTTCCTCACCGGGCTGCCCGCCGCCGCGCTGCCCGGGGTCGGCCCGGCGACGGTCCGCACCCTGGCCTCCTACGGCCTGGCCACCGCCGACCTGATCGCCGCCACTCCCCTGCTCACGCTCCAGCGCATCCTGGGCACGGCGGCCGGGCGCCAGCTCCACCAGCGCGCGGCCGGCATCGACCCCACACGGGTCGTCCCCGGCGCCCCGCCCCGCACCTTCAGCGCCGAGCACCGCTTCACCCGCGACGAACTCGACCCCGACCGGCAGCGCGGCGCCCTGGCCCACCTCACCGAAAAGCTCGGCACCCGGCTGCGCGGCGAGCGGCAGGCCTGCCGCTGTCTGACCTTGACCGTCCAGTACGCCGACCGCACCGGGTACTCGTCGATCACCCGCAGCCGCACCTTGCCCGAACCCACCGCGCACAGCCCTCGACTCCGCGTGGCGGCACACGCGTTGCACGGCACCCTGGGGCTGCAGCGGGCCCGGGTCCGGGGCCTCACGCTGCGCGCGAGCGACCTGTGCGACGCGGGGTCGGCGTCCCGGCAACTGACCTTCGGGGCCGACGACGACAAGGCCCGCCGTATCGAGGCGGCGGCCGACCGGGCCCGGGCGCGCTTCGGTCCGGGCGCGGTGCGGCCCGCGAGCACCGCGGGGCTGCGGTGACCTTTCCGGCGCCGGGCCGCGCGTCGGCCTGTAGTCACGTGCGCCGGTGCCTGTAGTGCGCAGGCACCAGGGCGGGTGCGGGCTGGTCCGGGCGCACCAGGGGAAGACGGCGGCGGGGGACGATGCCCGGCCGGGGGGCCGGAGGCAAGTGTGGGAGGCGCGCACCTTCTCGTGCCCGCACGCACTCGCCCACCCTTCACGCGCTCGCTCGCGCCTGCCGCGCTTGCCCGCACCCCAACGATGAACGGGACGTCCATGTCCGTGACTGTCGCTCCCCCGGCCCGCGTCGGGAAGCTGTCGATCGGTGCCCTCGGTGTCCTGGCGCTCGCCCTAGGCACCCTGCAGTCGGTGGTGGAGCCCGCGCTCCCGCAGTTGCAACGCGAGTTGGGGGTCAGTCCCGCCGAAGGGGCCCTGATCGGCAACACGTTGCTCATCACCGGCGCGGTCGTCGCACCCGTCGCGGGCAAGCTCGGCGACCGCTACGGCGGCAAGCGGGTCCTCGTCCGGCTGATGGCCGTCGTCTCGGCCGGTGGTCTGCTGGCCGCCCTGGCGCCGAACCTGCCGGTGCTGCTGGCCGGTCAGGTGCTGCAGGGCGTCATGGTGGGCGCGCTGCCCCTCTCCTTCATCCTCGTCCGCAAGCACCTCGCGGCAGGGCCGTCGCGGCTGGCGATCGGCCTGGTCATGGCGCTGTTCACGGGCGGCGGCATGGTGGGGACGCTGAGCGCGGGGCCGATCGCCGAAGGGCTGTCCTGGCCCTGGATGTTCGCGCTGCCGACCGTCGCGGTCATCGTGACGACGGCGGCCGTGGCACGACTGCTGCCGCACGATCCGCCGGTCCGGTCGGACAGCGGGATCGACTGGCCCGGCATGGTGCTGCTGAGCGGCACGCTGCTCGTGTTCATGCTCGGGCTCGTGAAGGTCACGGGCTCCGGCCTGCCGCCCCTCGCGGTCGGTGGCCTCGCGGTGGTCGTCGTCGCCCTCGCGACCGGATGGGTCGTCGTCGAGCGCCGGGCGGCCGCGCCGATGGTCGACCTGCGCATGCTGGCACGGCCCGCGCTCTGGCATTCGTGCGTGCTCACCTTCGTCGTCACCGCCGGTTTCGGGATGGTGGCCTTCCTGCTCCCGCAGTTGTTCGCGTTGGAGGCCGACGGGTACGGCTTCGGGCTCGGCACCACCGACATCGGCCTTCTCCTGCTGCCCGGCGCCGTCGCCGGGGCGGTCAGCGACTCGGTCGGCGGGGTCGCGGCGCGGCGTCTCGGTCTGCGTACCGTGCTCGTCGTGGGCGCCGTCGTCATGGCGGCCACGGCGATCGCCCTCGCGGCGCTGCACACCGCGGCATGGCAACTCGTCCTCGCGAAGGTGCTGACCGCGATCGCCGCGGGCGTCGCTTCCACGGCGCTGCTCACCCGCGCCGCCACCGCCGTCGAGACCGAGGACACCGGCATCGCCACCAGCCTGCTCGTGGTGACCCGTGTGATCGGCGTCGCCATCGGCGGCCAGGTCGGCGGCTCGATCCTCGACGCCGGGGCCGACCCGACGACGGGCCTGCCGACCGAATCGGCCTTCGCCACCGGCTTCGTCGCCGCCGGTCTCATCGCCGCACTCTCACTGCTCGTCGTCCGTGTCACGAAGAAGGGAACCCAGGCATGACACCTGTCGATCTGTCGATGAACGTGAGTACGCCGACCGCGCGGCGCACCGTCCTGATCTCGGGCGCCGGCGTCGCCGGACCAGCCCTCGCGTACTGGCTGCGCCGCTCCGGACACACGGTCACCGTGGTGGAGAAGGCGGGCGCACCGCGCGGCGGCGGCTACCCGATCGACATCCGCGGCACCGCGACAGAGGTGGTGCGGCGGATGGGCGTCCTGCCGCGGCTGCGGGACGCGCACATCGACGTGCGCCGCTTCACCTTCCTCGACGCCGACGGCGCCACCGTGGCCTCGGTCGGCGCGGGCACCGCCACCGCAAGCGCCGAGGGGCAGGACCTGGAGGTACGTCGCGGGGATCTGGCCGCGGTCCTCCACTCGCTGGTCCGCGACGACGTGGAGTTCCTGTTCGACGACTCCATCGACACCCTCGACCAGTACGGGCCCGGGGTCGACGTCACGTTCCGCAGTGGGCGGCAGCGCACGTTCGACCTGGTCGTCGGCGCCGACGGCATGCACTCGGCCACCCGGAACTCCGTCTTCGGCGTCGAAGAGCAGTTCCACCGCCATCTCGGCCACTGCTTCGCCCTCTTCACCACGCCGAACACCTTCGGGCTCTCCCGCGAGCTCATGATGTGGAACACCCCGGGGAGAGCCGCGGCCCTCTACGCCACCGGGCACGACGACGAGTTGCACGCCTTCCTGAACTTCCACCAGCCACAGCCGCCGCTCGCCGCCCTGCGCGGCCCCGACGCCCAACGGGACCTGGTCGCCAGGGTCTTCGCGGACGCGGGCTGGGAGGTCCCCGCCATGCTCGACGCCCTGCGCAAGGCGGACGACCTGTTCTTCGACACGGCCGGTCAGATCCGCATGCCCCACTGGTCGAGGGGCCGCGTCGCGCTCGTCGGCGACGCCGCGTACGCCCCCTCGTTCCTCACCGGCCAGGGTTCGAGCCTCGCGCTCGTCGGCGCCTACCTGCTCGCCCACGCCCTGGCCACGCACCGGGACCACACCGCGGCCCTCACCGCCTACGAACACGGCCTCCGCCCGTTCGTGGCCCTGAACCAGGCCCTGGTCGACGAGGGCGGGGCCGCGCTCTTCCCCACCACGGCGCAGGCCCTGGAGCAGCGCGACGCGATGCTGCGCGGCCTCGTCACCATGCCCTCGGCGACGGCGCGACCGGCCCACTCGGCCCTGACGCTGCCGGAGTTCGCCCCGGCGCCCTGACCTAGTCGGCGTCCGCCCGGGCCAGGCCCGTCCGGTAGGCGATGACGACGAGCTGGGCCCGGTCGCGGGCCTCCAGTTTCGTCATGGCGCGCTGGACGTGGGCGCGGACGGTGAAGGGGCTGAGGAACATCTGCTCGGCGATCTCCTGGTTGGACAGGCCGGTCGCGACCAGGGCCACCATCTCGCGTTCGCGCGGGGTGAGCACGGCGAGCCGTTCGGGGTGGCGCGGCGGGGCGTCGGCCGGTGTGGCCAGGAACCGGGCCACCAGGGAGCGGGTCGCGGCCGGGGACAGCAGGGTGTCGCCGGCGGCGATCGTCCGTACGGCCGCCAGCAGGTCCTCGGCCCCGATGCCCTTGCCGATGAAGCCCCCGGCGCCCGCGCGCAGCGCCTGCGCGACGTACTCGTCGGTCTCGTACGTGGTGAGGATCAGGATGCGGCTGGCCCGCAGGTCCGGGTCCGCGCAGATCTCCGACGTGGCGGCGAGGCCGTCCACCTCGGGCATCCGGACGTCCATGATCACAACGTCCGGGCGCAGTTGCCGGGTGAGCCGCACCGCCTCCCTGCCGTCGGCGGCCTCGCCGACCACGGTGATGTCGTCGGCGGAGTCGAGAAGCAGCCGGAAGGCCCCGCGCAGCAGGGCCTGGTCGTCGGCGAGCAGCACGCGAAGGGTCATGGGGCGCCCCCGGTTTCTCCGGCCTCTCCGGCGCCCGGCCGTCCGGCGCCTGTCGCTCCGTCAGACATCGGCGCTTCGATGGGTGTCGCCCCGTCCGTCATCTGCCCCTCGGCAGTCGTCGCCCCGTCCGTCATCTGCCCCTCGACAGTCATCACTCCACCCGTCATCTGCCCCTCGGCACTCGTCGCACCGTCACCGCTCCGCGTCGTGTCCTTGGCGGGCGGCAGGGGCAGTTGGGTGGAGACGAGGAAGCCGCCCTCCGGGCGCCTGCCCGCGGAGAGTCGTCCTCCGACCGCGGTGGCGCGTTCACGCATCCCGATCAGACCGTAACCGGGCGGGCGTTCCGTCGCCGTGGCCGCGCCCGCTCCGGCGGCCGCGTTCGGCGTCGTACGGGATTCCCTGCCGTCGTCGGCGACGGTGATGGTCACGCGGTCGCGGTTCCAGGCGAGGCGCACCCGGGCGCTGCCGGTACCGGCGTGCTTGGTCACGTTGGTCAGGGCCTCCTGGACGATGCGGTAGGCGGTGAGGTCCACTCCCGGCGGCAGCGGCCTGGCCGTGCCCTCCTCGTGCACCGAAACCTCTAGGCCCGCGCGGCGGAAGGACTCAAGGAGCGTGGGGAGCCGGGACAGTCCGGGCGCCGGTTCGGCGGGCCGGGCCGTGTCCCCGGGTTCCGTGTCCTCGGACTGGCGCAGCAGGCCGACCGTGGCCCGCAGGTCGTCGAGCGCGTCGCTGGTGGTCTCGACGAGTTCCCTGAGGCTCTTGCGGGTCTGCTCCGGGCGGGTGTCGAAGAGGTGGGCGGCGACCGTGGCCTGCGCGTTGGCCAGGGTGATCTGATGGGCCACCAGGTCGTGCAACTCCCGGGCGATGCGCACCCGTTCCTCGGCCACTCTCCGGCGCGCCTCGCTGTCCCTGCTCTCCTCGGCCCGCAGGGCCCGCTCCTCCACGGCCGCCAGATAGGCCCGCCGGTTCCGCACCGAGCGCCCGAGCACCCCGGCCACGAGGGGAAACGCCGCCACCGCCCCCACCCTGCTCGCGTCCTTCCAGGAGAGGGCCCCGAACAAAGGGGTGGCGGCGAGAAGGAGTGCCGCGGAGATGAGCGACACCGCGCTCGCCGCGCGCCGTTCGTTGCGCACGGTGAGCGCGTAGGAGTAGGCGGTGATCACGGCGGGGGCCACGATGAGCGGGCTCAGCAGGAGGCCCAGGGGCGGCACGAGGATGCCGCTCGCGGTCGTGACCGCCATGACGGCCAGGGGCGCCCGGTGCCGCAGCGGCAGCACGGCACTGGACACCACGGCGATGGCGTAGGCAGCGGCGGACGGCGGTGACAGCGGGCCGTCGTCGTCGCGCAGCACGCCGCCGAGCAGGCAGAGCGCGAACGCCGTCGCCGTGACCGCGCCCTCCCGCCACCATGTGCCGCGTGTGCGCGGGCCACCGCCGTCCGTGTGCGTCATGACCGGCTCAGTACCGGTGCCGGCCGACGGGCAGCGGCTGCGCCGCCGCGTCCACCACGGCCGCGGGGGCCGGGACGTGCCTGTTCAGCTTCTCGCCCTCGATGTCCACGTTCGGCAGCACGCGGCTCAGGATACGGGGCAGCCACCAGGCCCGGTGGCCGAGCAGGGCGAGGACCGCGGGCACGATCGCCATCCGCACCACGAAGGCGTCGAAGGCGACGGCGGCGGCCAGGCCGACGCCCATCGTCTGGATGGTC
The DNA here is from genome assembly GCF_055591765.1 of Streptomyces sp. NPDC041205. Taxonomy (NCBI): domain Bacteria; kingdom Bacillati; phylum Actinomycetota; class Actinomycetes; order Kitasatosporales; family Streptomycetaceae; genus Streptomyces; species Streptomyces sp. NPDC041205. Next base: position 467,011 of record NZ_JBVIZH010000006.1, read on the forward strand.
GGGCTGCTCATCCCGATGAATCCGGCGAACACGCTGACCATGATGATCGCCGCCGCGGCCACCACCCGTCCGCTGTGCCGGAACCCGGTCACGATGGCCTCGCCGGGGGACGCGCCATGGACGTACGCCTCCCGCATCCGGGTGAGCAGGAAGACCTCGTAGTCCATGGCGAGGCCGAACACGATCCCGATGACGAGGATCGGCATCAGCGACATCACAGGGCCGGTCTGCTCGATGCCGAGCAGGTCCGCCGCCCAGCCCCACTGGAAGACGGCGACGAGGACACCGAAGGCGGCACCCACCGACAGCAGGAAGCCGAGCGCTGCCTTGACGGGGACCAGGATCGAGCGGAACACCACCATCAGCAGGAGCACCGCCAGGCCGATGACCACCGTCAGATAGGGGATGAGGGCGTCCGACATGGCTTCGGAGATGTCGATGTTCATCGCGGTCTTGCCGGTCACCAGGACGCCGGCGCCGGTGTCGGCCTCGACCCCGGAGACCGCGCCCCGGATCGCGTTCACCAGGTCCTTGGTCTCGCCGCTGTTCGGCGCGGTCTTCGGTACGGCGGTGAGGACGGCCGTGTCCTTGGTCTTGCTGAGCAGCGGATCACCGACCGACGCGACCCCGTCCACGCCCCGCACGGCCTTGACGACCAGGTCCGTCGCGGCCCGGGTGTCCGCGGCCCGCGACGAGTCCACGACCACGGTCAGCGGGCCGTTGAAGCCGGGGCCGAAGCCGTCCGACAGCAGGTCGTAGGCGCGGCGCTGGGTGGTCTCCACCGACTTGGACTCGTCTCCGGGCAGCCCGAGTTCGAGGCTCAGCGCCGGTGTCGCGACGGCACCGAGACCGAGTCCGGCGACCATCAGGACGGCCACGGGGCGACGCAGCACGAACCGCGCCCAGCGGGTGCCGAGCCCGGGACGGCCCGCCGCGCCGGGCACCGGGTGCTCGCTTCCCTCCTTCTGGTACGAGGGTGCCTTCCGGGCGGCGCGCGACAGCACCCGCCGGCCGAAGAAGCCGAACAGCGCCGGGACCAGCGTCAGCGCGACGAGTACGGCGAGGGCCACCGCGCCCGCCCCGCCCAGGCCCATCTTGGTGAGTTCGGGGATGCCGACGACGCCGAGGCCGACCAGGGCGATGAAGACGGTCGCCCCGGCGAAGACGACGGCGGATCCGGCCGTGCCCGCCGCCCGGCCCGCGGCCTCCTCCGGGTCGCTGCCCCGGGCGCGCTCGTCGCGGTAGCGGGAGGTGATGAAGAGCGCGTAGTCGATGCCGACCGCGAGGCCCAGCATCAGCGCCAGGATGGCGACGGTGTCCGTCAGGCCCAGCGGCACGGCGAGCGCGGAGACCAGGCCGAAGGCGATGGCCACGCCCACGAACGCGGTGAGGAGCGAAAGGCCGGCCGCGACCAGCGACCCGAGGGTGAGGACGAGGACGACGGCCGCCACCGCCACGCCGACGATCTCCGTCGTACCGCCCGGTGCCTCTTCCGACTCCAGGGCCGAGCCGCCGATCTCCACGGTCAGACCCGTGCCCCGGGCCTTGCCCGCGGCGTCCTCCAGGGCGCTCTTCGTCGGCCCGGTCAGGTCACGGGCGTCCGCGGTGTAGGTGATCGTGGAGTAGGCGATGGTGCCGTCCTTGCTGACGGCGCCGGTCTTGTACGGGTCGGTGGCCGACGCGACCTGGTCGCCCCCGTCCAGCGAGCCGAGCGTGTCCTTGACGGCCGCCTTGTTCTCCCCGGCCGTCACCCGCTGCCCGTCCGGGGCCTGGAACACCAACCGGGCCTCGGCGCCCTGGGCGTTGCTCTCGGGGAAGCGCTCGTCAAGGAGGTCGAACGCCTCCTGCGACTCGGTGCCCGGCATGGAGAGGTCCTCTTCCTCCGCGGCCGGCGCCACGGCGGCGGCCGCCACGGCCAGCAACAGGGCGCCCAACCACAGACCGCCCACGAGCCGGCGCCTCCGGAAGGCCCACCGCCCGATCCGGTAAAGAAAAGTCGCCACCTGTAGATCACTCCAGACACCGCTAGGCAAGGGAAACGCGCGAGATGCGCGCGCCTCCCACAGTTGCCTCCGGCGCCCCTGCCGGGCATCGTCCCCTGCCGCCGTCTTCCCCTGGTGCCCCCGGACCAGCCGCGCACCTGTCCTGGTGCCTGCGCACTAGAGGCGGCCCGTCATCCGTTCGGCCCACCCCACCTGCGTGAGCCCCGGGCGCCTCGGAGCGTGGGGGCATGACCTTCGTCGACGAGTTGAAGAGCGCCGTCACCCCGCGAGCAGCCCTGCTCGTCGTCGGTGTACTGGCGCTCCAGCTGCTGTTCATCGCCTCCTACGTGGGCGCGCTGCACCATCCGAAGCCGCGGGACGTGGCCTTCGGAGTCGTCGCCCCCGGCGACGCGGCCGCCCAGACCAGGGACAAGCTGGCGAAGCTGCCCGGTGAGCCACTGGACCCGCGCGTGGTCAAGGACGAGGCCGAGGCGCGGCGGCAGATCATCGACCGGAAGATCGACGGCGCCCTGATCGTCGACCCTCAGGGCACCACCGACACCCTCCTGGTCGCCTCCGGCGGCGGCAAGGCACTCGCCAACGCCCTGGAGATGATCGCCGCCAAGGCCGACGGCGATCAGAAGCGCTCGGTGCGGCCCGTCGACGTCGCCGCCGCGTCGCCCCAGGACTTCAACGGCCTGTCGTCGTTCTACCTGGTCGTCGGCTGGTGCGTGGGCGGCTATCTGTGCGCCTCGATCATGTCGATCAGCGCGGGCTCGAAGGTCGCGAACCCTCAGCGCGCGGCGATCCGGCTCGGCGCCATGGCCCTGCTCGCCCTCGCGGGCGGCCTCGGCGGCGCGGTCATCATCGGCCCGATCCTGGGCGCCCTGCCCGGCTCGATCATGGCCCTGTGGGGCCTGGGCGCCCTGGTCACCTTCGCGGTCGGCGCGTTCACGCTCGCCCTGGAGGCAATCACCGGCGTCGTCGGCATCGGCCTGGCCGTGCTCGTCATCGTGGTGGCGGGCAACCCCAGCGCGGGCGGCGCCTTCCCCCTGCCGATGCTGCCCCCGTTCTGGGAGGCGATCGGCCCGGCCCTGCCCCCGGGCGCGGGCACGTGGGTGGCCCGCTCCATCGCGTACTTCCAGGGCAACGCGGTGACGGGCCCGCTCCTGGTCCTCTCGGCGTGGGCGGTGGCGGGAGCGGCGGTGACGTTGCTGGTGGCGACGCGCAAGGCGGGCGGGCGGACGAAGACGGACGAGGCGACCACCAGCCCGTCCGGCGTTTGAGGACGAGCCGCGAAGCGGCGAAAAGGGAGCCAGGGGCACGGCTCCGTGAATGTCAGACCCGCCTGCGACCCTGAAGAACATGATCCGCACACTCGCCGTCGAAAACTACCGCTCGCTGCGCAAACTGATCGTCCCGCTGGACCGCCTGAACGTCATCACAGGCGCCAACGGCACGGGCAAGTCCAGCCTGTACAGAGCACTGCGCCTCCTCGCGGACGCGGGCCGAGGCGGCTCCGTCGCGGCCCTGGCCCGGGAAGGCGGGCTTCAATCCGCCCTGTGGGCAGGCCAGGCCAAGGCGGAGGCGGCCAACATGAGACTCGGCTTCGCCGGCGACGAGTTCGGATACGCGGTCGACTTCGGGCATCCCATACCGACGTCGGGCGTGGGCGCGGCCCCGTCCCTGTTCAACCTGGACCCGGAGATCAAGCGCGAGTGCACGTGGGCGGGACCGGTCCTGCGCCCCGCGGCCCTGCTGTGCGACCGCGCGGGCCCCGCCGTGCGCACGCGGACGGCGGACGGCGGCTGGCACCGCACGCAGGGCCTGCGGCCGTACGACAGCATGCTGAGTGAGCTGGCGGACCCGCAGCTCGCGCCCGACCTGCTCCGGCTGCGCGAGCTGATCCGGTCCTGGCGGTTCTACGACCACGTCCGCACCGACGCCGACGCCCCCGCCCGCGCCGCCCGCATCGGCACCCGCACCCCGGTCCTCGGCCACGACGGCGCCGACCTGGCGGCGGCCCTGCAGACCATCCGCGAGATCGGCGACGCCGGGGCGCTCGACGCCGCCGTGGACGACGCGTTCCCGGGGACGCGGGTGCGGGTCGAGGACAACGGCGGGCGGTTCGAGGTGCAGTTGCACCAGAGGGGGCTGAACCGCCCCCTCGGCGCGGCCGAGTTGTCCGACGGCACGCTGCGCTATCTGCTGTGGGCGGCCGCGCTCCTCACGCCCCGGCCGCCCTCGCTCCTGGTCCTGAACGAGCCGGAGACCAGCCTCCACCCGGACCTGCTGCGCCCCCTCGCGGACCTGATCCTGCACGCGACCAAGGACACCCAGATCGTCCTGGTCACCCACGCCGACCCGCTGGCGGAGGCGGTCGCGAAGGGCGCCCGCCGCCACCGCGTGGACGTCAACTCCATAGAGCTGGTCAAGCAGTCGGGCGAGACGGGGGTCGCGGGCCGCGAAAGCCTTCTGGACGAGCCCTTGTGGTACTGGCCCAAACGCTGACGCACGGGCACCGAGCCCCGTAAGGGGCGCGGGGAACTGCGCGACCAGCCCCCACGACCCGCAGACGAAAGGGGCCGCCCAGCACCCGAAGGCACCGGACGGCCCACACCCGACGACAAGGCTCAGGCGGCCGACCCCACCCCGTAGAACGCCAGCCGCATCAACCCCTCCATCTCGGAGAGCATCGGCATCCGCGGATTGGCGGGCGCGCACTGATCCGCGTACGCGTTCCTCACCTGCTGGGGCAGGGCCTCGATGAAGGCGGCCTCGTCGACCCCGGCCTCCTGGAAGGAGGCGGGAATCCCGCACCGCGCCCGCAGCTCCTCGACGGCCCGGGCGTAGGACTCCACGCCCTCCTCGGGCGTGGCCGCCGCCAGGCCCAGCGTGCGGGCGATCTCCTGGAACCGCTCCGGCGCCCGGTACACCTCGGCCTTGGGCCACGGCGTGGCCTTCCCGGACACGGTGCCGTTGTGCCGGATGACATGCGGCAGCAGCACCGCGTTGGTGCGGCCGTGCGGGACGTGAAAGGTGTTGCCGAGGGTGTGCGCCATGGCGTGCACGAGGCCGAGGAAGGCGTTGGCGAAGGCCATGCCCGCGACGGTCGAGGCGTTGTGCATCTTCTCGCGGGCCTCGGGGTCGCCGGCCCCGTTCACCACGCACCTCTCCAGGTTCTCGAAGATCAGCTTGATGGCCTGGAGGCAGAGCCCGTCGGTGTAGTCGTTGGCGTACACGGAGACGTACGCCTCGGTGGCGTGGGTCAGGGCGTCGAAGCCGGAGTCGGCCGTGACGGCCGGGGGCAGCCGCAGCGGCAGGACCGGGTCGACGATGGCGACGCTCGGGGTGAGGGCGTAGTCGGCGAGCGGGTACTTCTGGGCGGCCTCCGGGTCGGAGATGACGGCGAAGGGCGTGACCTCCGAGCCCGTGCCCGAGGTCGTCGGGATGGCGATCATGCGTGCCTTCTCGCCGAGCCCGGGGAAGCGGAAAGCCCGCTTCCTGATGTCGAAGAACTTCTCCTTGGTGTCGGCGAACTCGACCTCGGGGTGCTCGTACATCAGCCACATGATCTTGGCGGCGTCCATGGGCGAGCCGCCGCCGAGGCCGATGATGGTGTCCGGCCGGAAGTCCCGCATCCGGGCGGCGCCCGCGCGCACGGTGGCGAGTTCCGGGTTGGGCTCGACGTCGTCGATGACCTGCACGGTGACCGGCTCCGCGCGGGCGGCCAGGATGTCGGTGACCTTCCGTACGAAGCCGAGGTCCGACATCGTCCGGTCGGTGACGACGCAGACGCGCTCGATGCCCTCCATCTCGCCCAGGTAGCGCAGCGAGTTGCGCTCGAAGTAGATCTTCGGCGGGACCTTGAACCACTGCATGTTGGTGTTGCGCCGTCCGATCCGCTTGACGTTGACGAGGTTGACGGCGGAGACGTTGTTCGACACCGAGTTGTGTCCGTACGAACCGCAGCCGAGGGTGAGGGAGGGCAGGAAGGCGTTGTAGACGTCGCCGATGCCGCCGAAGGTCGAGGGCGCGTTGACGATGACGCGGACCGCCTTGACGCGGCGGCCGAACTCCTCCGCCAGCGCCTCGTCCTCGGTGTGGATCGCGGCGCTGTGCCCGAGGCCGTGGAACTCGACCATCCGCGCGGCGAGTTCGATCCCCTGCTCGGTCGAATCCGCCTTCAGCGCGGCCAGTACGGGCGAGAGCTTCTCGCGGGTCAACGGCTCGCCCTCGCCGACCTCCGCGCACTCGGCGAGCAGGATCTGGGTGTTCTCGGGCACCTCGAACCCGGCCTGCTCGGCGATCCATCGCGCGGACTTGCCGACGACGTCCGCGTTGAGCTTCGCGCCCGCGCAGTTGGCGGCGAACGCCGTGGTGCCGAAGACGAACTCCTCCAGCTTGGTCTTCTCGGCCGCCGACACCACGTACGCGCCGAGCCGCTGGAATTCGGCGATCCCCTCGTCGTACACCTCACGGTCGAGAACGACCGCCTGCTCGGAGGCGCAGATCATGCCGTTGTCGAAGGCCTTGGAGAGCACGATGTCGTGCACGGCGCGGTTCAGCTTGGCGCTGCGGGCGATGTACGCGGGGACGTTGCCCGCGCCGACGCCGAGTGCGGGCTTGCCGCAGGAGTAGGCGGCGCGGACCATCGCGTTGCCGCCGGTGGCGAGGATGGTCGAGACGTCCTCGTGGTTCATGAGGAAGCCGGTGGCCGCCATCGAAGGGTCCTCGATCCACTGCACGCAGTCCTCGGGCGCCCCGGCCGCGACTGCCGCGTCCCGGACGACGCGGGCGGCCTCGGCGGAGCACTTCTGGGCGCTCGGGTGGAAGGCGAAGACGATCGGGTTGCGGGTCTTCAGGGCGATGAGTGCCTTGAAGACGGTGGTGGAGGTGGGGTTGGTGACCGGGGTCATCGCGCAGACGACACCGACCGGTTCGGCGATCTCGGTGATGCCGTTCAGCTCGTCGCGGGAGATGACGCCCGCGGTCTTCAGTCCGCGCATCGAGTTCACGACGTGCTCGCACGCGAAGAGGTTCTTGACGGCCTTGTCCTCGAAGAGGCCGCGCCCGGTCTCCTCGACGGCCTGCCGGGCCAGTTCCCCGTGCGCGTTCAGCGCCGCCAGGGAGGCCTTCGTGACGATGTGGTCGACCTGTTCCTGGTCGTAGGACTCGAAGCGGGCGAGCGCGGCGCGGGCCCGCCTGACCAGACCGTCCACCAACTCCTCGCCCCGCGCGTCCTTTGCCCGCGCTTCCCGGGCCCGCGCGTCCTCGGTCCGCGTCTCCTTCGTCTCCATGGCAGGTACTCCCTCTTCAGACCCCTGTGGTGACCTCTCCATTCGACCTCCGCGGCGCCGCCCAGAGATCAAGAAAAAGCCCTGACCCGAGAGGGAGAAAGTCCTTCCGGCAACGCGAAATATCGCGGAAAACGATCTCTCACCTGCGTGAACGCCAAGGGCCCAAAGACCCTTGCGAGCTTGTGAACGCATTCACAAAATCCCCGCCCGTACTCCTGATCCGGCCATTCCCGCCCCACCGAAAGGACCTGACCGGGGTGACGCACTCCACTTCCCCACCCCGCGACCGCACATTCCGGCTATCGCGGAAACTTCCCCCGATTCCCCCCTTCCCGCCGGTCACGCGTGGTGCACCACACCTCAACCGACCGTGAGGGATCATTGCTTCACGCCACTACACACAGTTTTCAACCAACGACTGAAAGTCAGCGCCCGATGTGCTTTCGCTGTCGCCTTCGGCAAGACTCCGGTCCGTTCCGTTCGTTATTCGCAACAACAAGCAAGGGAGTGTTCGAAATGCGGTACATCTCTGGGGGGATCGCGCTGGGCGCCGCTCTCGCGCTCGGCGGTCTGGCCACCGCGGCCACCGCCGTTCCGGCGCCCGCGGCCACCGCTGCGCCCGCCGCCGCGAGTGGCTTCGCGCCCTCCGAGCTGGTGCTCACCGTCGGCTACGGCGCCAAGGCCGCCGACGCCTCGATCCAGCGGGCCGTGACCCTCGGCTGTTCCTCCACCGGCGTCGGCAGCCACCCCGACGCGCCCGGTGCCTGCGACCAACTGCACGCGGTCGGCGGCAAGTTCGACAAGGTGACCAAGGCGCCGACGACCACCGCCTGCACCAAGGAGTGGAACCCGATCGTGGTGACGGCACAGGGCGTCTGGGAGGGCCGACGGGTCTCGTACGAGCACACCTTCGCCAACCCCTGCGCGATGACGGCGGGTCAGGGCAAGGTCTTCAACTTCTGAGACCGCGCGGGTCCTGAGGGCCCGTGAGCCAGCCCCGCAACGCGGCCTGGGCGCCGGCCTGGAAACGGGTGTCGGCGCCCAGTTCGTCGAGCAGGCGGCTGATCCGGCGGCGCGCGGTGTGCACATGGACGCCCAACCGGCGCGCGATCGCCTCGTCCTTGAAGCCGCCCGCCAGCAGGCCGAGCAGATCGCGGTGCTCGTCGGACAGGCGCGGCCCGGCGCCGCCGAGCGGTAACGCCCGCTCCCACAGGGCCTCGAAGAACGGCCGGAAGACGTGCTGGAGCAGCGCGTCGCGCACGACGACGGCCGCGCGGGTCGGGTCGACGCCGGCCGCGGGCGGCAGCAGCGCGTCCCTGCCGTCCACCGCGATCAGCTTGGTGGGCACGTCGGCCGCGACCCGTACCCCGAGCCCCCGGTCGACCAGCGGCCCGAGCAGCCGGGTCCTGCCGGGCAGCGCGAGCCCCTCGCGGGCGAGCACCACCCGCACACTGACCCCGCGTTCCAGCAGGGCCGCGATGCCGGTGCCGGGGTCGGCGCCCGCGACCGCCCACGGGTTGAGGTAGGGCGGCCGGTCGAGGATCAGCACCTCCTTCTCGGCGCGGGCAAGCAGGTGGTCCACGTGCCGCACGATGGCGCCGGGACCGCTCACCGCCTCGACGGCCGCGACCGCGCCGGGCACGAGGGCCGGGGCGGGTTCGAGGCGCTCGGCGATCTCGTCGGCCTGGCGCCGCAGCCGCTCCAACTCCGCTGCCTGGGCGTGCAGTTCCGCCTGTCTTCGGTGGATCAGGGCCCGCACGGCGGGCGCCGGCGGCACCGGACGCGGCAGCCCGGCACGGCCGAAGGACCCGGCCCCCGCCCCGGCTCCACCCGCACCCCTCCCCGCGCCTCCGCCCGGACCCGCGCCCCCGCCCGCGCCGGAGTCCGGATCCCCACCCGGCTCCGTGTCCGCGTACGGAACCGTGAACCCGTGCTCCCGCAGCCGGGACAGCGACCGCTCCAACTGCCCCCGTGTCAGCCCCAGTTCCCGCCGCAGCTGCTCGGCGTCGCGGGCCGCCGGGGACCGCTGCCGCAGCAGCGCCCCGTACACCCGCTCGTCCGCCTCCCCCAGGCCCAGGTCGCGCAGCGCGCTCCCCTTGCCGCTCCCCATGGTCATGTCGGGCAGTCTCACCCCGCCCCACGACGCACACAAGTGTGCGGCCCCACTTGTGACCAGTCGTTATTCCTTGATCAACATGCGGGCAACGACTTCCATGAGCACGGCAAGTACACGGTGCGCTCTTTTCTGCGCGTGGAGGGGAACTTGAGAAGCTCACGCAGACGGACACGAATAACGGGGAGCGCGGCGCTGCTCGGCGCCGCGGCACTGCTCGCCTCCGGAGTCCCGGCGGCACAGGCCGCTCCGGCGGCTCCCGAGGGCCCGGCCACCGAGGTCGTCCCCGGCAAGGGCACGGCGACCCCGGCCCTGGTCGACGGGATCGCCGAGGCCGCCAAGGACTCGGGCAGCCCGGCCGACGCGGCCCGCGGCCACCTCGCGGCCAAGAAGGGCCGCTACGGAATCCCGGACCCGCGACAGGACCTGAGCACCGAGTCGACGCTGCGGCACGGCGACGGCGAGACCGTGCGCTTCCAGCAGAAGCACCGGGGCGTGCCGGTCCTCGGCGGCCAGTATCTGGTGCGGATGGAGAAGAAGGACGGCGAGCGGGTCGTCACCGGCACCTCCGGCAAGTACTTCACCGGCCTCGCGGTCGGCACGAAGGCCGAGGTCGCGGAGCGGACGGCCGTCGAGCGCGCCGTGGCCGCGACCGCCTCCGGGGACGGCCGGACGGGCAGCCTGACCAAGCTGGCCCCCAAGTCCCGCAAGGCTGGTAGCACCGAGGGCAAGGCCGCGAATGGCTCCAAGGACGGCGGCGGCGACGTCCTCTCCGGCGCCTCCCACGGCCTGGTCGTCCTGCCCCAGGGCGAGGGCCTTCTGACGTACCACGTCACCGTCTCCGGCAGCGATCCGGCGACCGGCGCCCCGGTGAAGCAGGAGGTGTACGTCGACGCGGCGTCCGGCTTCCCCGTACTCCAGTACTCGGCGATCCAGACCATCGACGGCCCCGGCGACGGCTTCCCCGGCGCCAAGGGCAGCGGCGTCAGGCTCGACGGCAAGAAGGTCGCCCTCGACGTCGCGCACGACGCCACGTCGGACTCGTACCAGCTCCGGGACCACCGCCACCAGTGGGACGGCAGCAAGAACGCCCTGACCACCTGGGACGCGCGAGGTGTCGACGCCAACGACGCGTCGGGACGCTGGCCGCAGGGGATCACCGAATTCGCCTCCAAGACCAAGGAGTTCGGCAAGGAGGCGACCGACTCGGGCGCGGTCGACGCGCACTGGGCGGCCGGGCAGGTCCACGAGTACTACAAGAAGAAGCACGGCCGTGACAGCCTCGACGGCAAGGGCATGGCCATCAACTCCCTGGTGGGCGTGACCGACGGAGGCTTCCCGTTCGTCAACGCCTACTGGGACGGCCAGAAGATGGTGTACGGCGGCGGCGACGAGGAGTTCAAGCCGCTCTCCGCCGATCTGGACGTGGTCGGCCACGAGATGACGCACGGCGTCGTCGAGCACACCGCGGGCCTGGTCTACGTCGGCCAGTCCGGCGCCCTGAACGAGGCCATCGCCGACTACTTCGGCAACGCCATCGACGTGAACGCCTCGAAGACGCCGATGGACGACCCGAAGGCCGGGCTCATCGGCGAGGACCTGTGCCGCACCCAGTCCCCCGCCGACTGCGCCCTGCGCGACCTGGGCGACGGCCGCACCACCGCGAAGGACTTCCTCGGCGTCACCATCGGCACCGACAGCGGCGGCGTGCACCTCAACTCGACGATCGTCTCCGGCGCGCTGTGGGACATCCGTGAGGACCTGGGCGCCGCCCTCGCCGACAGGATCGTCTACAAGGCGCTCGCGGAGTACCTGACGCCGCTCGACGGCTACACCGACGCCCGCAACGCCGTGGTCGCCGCGGCCAAGGACCTCGGCGTCAAGGGCGCGAAACTGCGCACCGTGCACCGCTCGTTCGACGCGCACGGCATCACCAAGGGCTGGGAGAAGGCCATCGGCGCCGACTCCGAGAAGCTCCTCGGCGACCTGAACGCCACCCGGGTCGGCGGCAGGCTGCCGAACACCGGCGCGGGCGCGGGCGGCGGCTGGTGGGCCGCGTCGAAGTCCGACGACGAGGGGCAGGAGGCCTTCTCCGTGTACGCGGGCCGCACCGACGGCACCGGCACACCGAAGCTGCTCAGCCCCAACGACGGGCGCTACCACGTCTATCCGGACACCGACGGCAAGCGCGCGGTGTGGGTGGCGTACGGGCCGACCAGCGTGGAGATCCTGTCCCGGCCCCTGACCGGCGGCCCGGTGAAGAAGCTGTGGTCGGCGGGCACCACCGTCGCCAACGTGCGCATCTCCGACGGCAACGTCACCTGGCAGGAGTCCAGCCCGCACGGCCAGCAGCGGGTGGCCTATCTGCGCCCCGGTGACCGGGAGCCGGTGTTCGTCGACGGCGGCCGCTACGACGTGGTGACCGCGCTGCCCACCATCAGCGGTGACAAGCTCGGCTACGCCAAGGTGTACACCGACAAGGACGGGCAGCAGCAGGTCTCCACGGAGATCACGGACGTGCGCACCGGCAAGCAGACGCTGGTCCCGGCCAAGGGCGGCCTCCTCGGCGTCGCCACCCCGGCGATCAACGGCAAGTACCTGTACTGGCTGGTCGACGACATCGCCGACGACAACCGCATGGCCCTGCGGCGCGCGAAGCTCGACGGCACCGGCCTGACCGACATCGTGCCCGAGGACTCCAAGGACTCCTACTTCTGGAACGTGGACGCCTCCGACTCGGCGCTCACGCTCACCCAGTGGCAGCCCCAGCGGGGCTGGAGCAACGGGAACCTCACCAAGCTGGTGCAGACCGACCTGGACGGCAAGGGCCTCAAGCGGGTCTCCTGCAACCGGGGCGAGCAGACCGGCCACGCGGCCGACACCGGCAGGCGCGTGGTGTGGATCGACGGCACCACCGGCCACACGGACCTGGTGACCCGGGCCCGCCCGGCGGGCACCTGCTGACCCCCGGACACACGCACGACGGTGCCCCGTCCACCTCACCGGGTGGGCGGGGCACCGCCTTCGGGGAACCCGGTCCGCCGCCCCGCCTCCTCCAGGGGGCGGCGGACCGGGGTGGCTCAGACCATGGCGGCGAGCAGGTCGCGCGTGTACGCGGCGCTCGGCCGCTCGAAGACCTCGTCGCGGGTCCCGGTCTCGACGATCTCGCCGCCGCGCAGCACGGCGACGCGGTCGCAGAAGTGCCGCACGACGGCCAGGTCGTGGGAGACGAAGAGCAGCGAGAGGCCGAGCTCGTCCCGCAGGTCCATCAGCAGGTTCAGGACCTGTGCCTGCACGGACACGTCGAGGGCGGACACCGGTTCGTCGGCGATGATCAGCCGGGGCCGCGGGGCGAGCGCGCGGGCGATGCCGACGCGCTGGCGCTGGCCGCCGGAGAACTCGTGCGGGTAGCGGTCCAGGTCGGCGGCGGACAGGCCGACCTGCTCCAGGAGTTCGGCCGCGCGCTCCCGGCGCTCGGCGGCACCGGCCCGGGTGTGCACCCGCAGCGGTGTGGTGACGATCTGTTCGACGGTACGACGCGGGTTCAGCGAGGCGTAGGGGTCCTGGAAGACCAGCTGCACCTCGCGGCTCAGCTCCCGGCGCAGCGCGGTGTCCCCGGCGGCGCCGGAGATGTCCCGGCCGTCGAAGCGCACCTCGCCCGCCGTGGGCCGCTGGAGCCCGGCGAGCACCCGGGCGGTGGTGGACTTCCCCGACCCGGACTCGCCGACCAGGCCGAGGGTCTCGCCCTCACGCACGTGCAGGGTGACGCCGCGCACGGCCCGGGCGGGCTCGCGGCGGCGGCCGAGCAGGGTGCGGCCGCCGCCGAACTCCACGTGCAGGCCGGTGACCTCGGCGAGGGGGCGGCCCGTCGTGGCGCTGGGCGCGCGGGGCGTGGTGCGCGGCTTCGGTTCGGGTTCGTCGACCGTCGGCAGGCGGGTGCCGGGGTCGCTGGTCAGGGTGGGGGCGGCGCCGATCAGGGCGCGGGTGTAGGGGTGTTCGGGCGCGGTGAGGACCCGCCGGGTCGGCCCCTGTTCCAGGAGGTGGCCGCCGCGCATGACGAGCACGCGGTCGGTGGCGTGCGCGACGACGCCCACGTCATGGGTGACCAGGACGACGGCCGTGCCGTGCTCGTGCCGCAACTCGTCCAGCAGGTCGAGCACTTGGCGCTGGACGCGGGCGTCGAGGGCGGTGGTGGGCTCGTCGGCGACGAGCACGTCCGGGCTGTTGATCAGCGCCATGGCGATCATCACGCGCTGCCGCATGCCGCCGGAGAACTGGTGTGGATAGTCCCGGGCGCGGGCGGCGGGGATGCCGACCCGCTCCAGCATGTCGGCGGCGCGGTCGCGGGCCTCGGCGCGGGAGGCGGCCCGGTGGTGGATCCGGTAGGCCTCGGCGAGCTGCGCGCCCACCCCGTGGAAGGGGGACAGCGCGGCGAGGGCGTCCTGGAAGACCATCGCGACCCGGTTGCCGCGCAGCGGCCGCAGCGCGCCCTCGTCCGCCCCGACGATCTCGGTGCCGCCGACCTCGATGCTCCCGGCGACCCGGGTCCGCGCCGGGTCGTGCAGGCCCAGCGCGGCGAGGCCCACGGTGGACTTGCCGGAGCCCGACTCCCCCACCAGGCCGACGACTTCGCCCCGCGCCAGGTCGAAGGTGACGCCCTCGACGGCCATGACGGTGCCGCGCGTACCCGTGAAGGTGACGCTCAGGTCCCGTACGCGCAGCACGGGCCATTCCTTGCCGGAGCCGCTCACGCGAGCCTCACTCTCGGATCGAGCCAGGCCACCACGAGGTCGGCCAGGGCGACGAACACCACCACGAAGAACGCGGCGAGCAGCACGGTGCCGACGACGGTGGGCAGGTCGTTCTGCACCACGGCGTCCACCGCGAGCTTGCCGACGCCGCTGAGCCCGAACACGGTCTCGGTGATGAACGCGCCGCCGAGCAGCGCGCCCACCTCCAGGCCGAGGAGCTGCACCAGCGGCGCGGCGGCCCCGCGCGAGGTGTACTTCAGGTGGGCTCGCAGCGGGCCGAGTCCCTTGCCGCGCGCCGTGCGCACATACCCCTCGTGCATGACCTCCAGCATCTGGGCGCGGGAGAGCCGGGCGAACACGGCGGCGTTGACGAAGCCGAGGACCAGGCACGGCAGGAGCAGTCCCGCGGCCCAGGCACCGATGTCGTCGCCGGGTGAGGTGTAGCCGGGCAGCGCGAACCAGCCCGTCCGGTAGACGAGGAGGTACTGCAGGGCGTAGCCGAGGAAGTAGATCTGCACGCTGGCGCCGACCAGCGTGAAGCCGGACAGGAGCCGGTCGGTGAGGCGGCCCCGGCGCAGCGCGGAGAGGAAGCCCGCGCCGATCCCGAAGACGACGATCACCGCGAGCGCGCCGCCCGCGAGCGAAAGGGTGACGGGGAAGCGGCTGGTGATGGCGGCGCGCACCGGCTCGTGCAGCGCGTAGGAGTAGCCGAGGCAGGGCGCGTCGCAGGCGATCGGGGTGCCGTCGACGTCGTTGATGGTGCGGCCCGCGACCAGGCCGCGCACATAGTCGGCGTACTGCGCGACGATCGGCTGGTCCAGGCCCATGGAGTCGCGGACCGCCGCGGTCTGGGAGGCGTCGCACTTGGGTCCGCAGGCGATGGCGGCCGGGTCGGAGGGGGCGGCGTAGAAGAGCGCGAAGGCGGTCGCGGAGATCGCGAGGAGCACCACGGCCGCCTGCAGCGCCCGTCGGGTGAGGTATCCGAGCATGGGTCAGGACTTCTTCAGGTACAGCCAGGCCGGGCTGATGGTGCCGTAGATCGGGTGGATGAAGGCGCCGCCGACGTCGGCGCCGCGCACCTGCTGGACGCGCTGGTGCAGGAACGGCACCAGCGGCACGTCCTTCATGATCGTGTCCTGTTCGAGGGCGATGAGCGCCTTGGCCTTCTTGGTGGCGTCGCCGATCCCGGCGATGCGGTCGAGTTCCCTGTCGACGGCCGGGTTCTTGTACCGCGGGTCGTTGTCGAGGGTGTCGCGGCGGCTGTCGAAGCGGTACGGGACGCCGGTGGCCGGGGTCGGCCAGTCCACGGACGAGGTGGACATCCACAGGTCGTACTTGGGTTCGGCGCCGCGCAGGACCTCGTTGGTGTAGGCGGGCAGCGGCATCGGCTTGGTGACGAGTTCGATGCCGGCCTTGGCGAAGGCGTCCACGAGGACCTGGGCCAGGCGGTCGTTGACGGCGTTGGACTCGTAGGCGTAGCTGAGGCTCTTGACCGGCTTCTTGGCCTTGGCCAGGTGCTCCTTGGCCTTCTTGATGTCGCCGGTGGGCGCCACCGGGTGGGTGTCGTACGGATGCCAGCCGACGATGGCGGGCGAGGAGTAGGTGGTGGCGATGTCGCCGACGCGCGGGCCGCCGAGGGCCTGGCGGGCCTGCTGGCGCGGGAGGAGGTAGTGGATGGCCTTGCGGACCTCCAGGTCGGCGACCCGGTCGTTGCGGATCACCAGGTGCGAGCTGAACGCGCCGCGTCGGCCGTCGACGACCAGGGCCTTCTTCTTCGGGTCGCGGTTGGCCTCGCCGATCAGCTCGGGCGGGAACTCGTTCTTGGTGGTGACGGTGGCCGCGCCGTCGCCGCGCCCGTTGAGGATCTCCTGGGCGGTGTTGAGTTCCTTCTTCTCGAAGGTGAACTCGAACTTGTCGGCGTACTGGTGGCGGATCGGATCGGTGTCCGCCTTCCAGTGCGGGTTCTTCGCCAGGGTCAGGGACTGGTTCTGCTTGTGCTCGACGATCCGGTAGGGACCGGTCGCGAACGGCTTGAGGTCGTAGGCGGCGCCGGTGTCCTTGTCGGGGCGCACCGGTGACGAGGAGGACTGCGCGGCCATGAACGGCACGTCGGACTGCGTCTTGTGGAAGCGGAAGACGATGGTCTTGTCGTCGGGCGTCTCGATGCGGTCGAAGTCGCCGTCCTTCTCGGGGCCGCCGTAGACCTTGCGGGCCTGCGCGAGGTCGGACGTGCCGGTCAGCCACTGCGGCCAGTACGACGGGCCGACCTCGAAGCCGGGCGCGAAGGTGCGCTCGATGCCGTACTTGACGTGCTTGGAGGTGATCGGCTTGCCGTCCTGCCAGGCGATGCCGTCCTTGAGCTTGTACGTCCAGGTGCGGCCGCCGTCGGAGGGCTTGCCGGTGTCGGTGGCGAGGTCGCCGACGAGCTTCGGCTTGCCGTCGACGATCTGGTACTGGGTGAGCTGGCGGCCCCACAGGAGCGAGGTGTTGTAGGCCTCGCCCGCGTAGATCTTCTGCGGGTCCAGGTGGGCGTAGTCGCGCAGGTTGGCGACGCGGATGGTGCCGCCCTCGCGGGCGCCCGCGACGGCCGGGGCGGGGCCCGCGCTGTCCTTCGCGCTGCCGACCCCGGCGATCAGGTCGCCCTCCTCGCGGGGCCCCGCCGCGTCCGCCTTCGACCCGGCCCCGGCCGAGCAGGAGCACAGCACGAGCATGGCGGAGGCGGCGGCGACGAAGGGGACCGCGGTGCGCGAACTGATCCTGGGCATGGTGGAACTCCCTTGCGGGTGGGGCGGGTGGGGCGGGTGGAGGGTGACGCGCGGACGCGTCGGGGTCAGCGGCGGGTACGGGGGTCGAGCGCGTCCCGTACGGAGTCGCCGAGCAGGTTGAAGGCGAGGACGAAGAGCAGGATCGTCACGCCGGGGAAGACCATGTAGGTCGGGTCGTCGTAGAAGACCTCGGAGCCGCGGGCGATCATCCGCCCCCAGTCGGGGATCGGCTCGCTGATGCCGACGCCGAGGAAGGACAGCGCGGCCTCGGCGGTGACGATGCCGGGCAGGGCGATGGTGATGTGCACGAGCACCGGCGCCCACACGTTGGGCAGCAGTTCGCGCAGCACGATGTGGCGGCGGGACGCGCCCACGGCCCGGGCCGCCTCCACGAACTCCCGTGTCCGCAGGGACCGGACGGTGGTGCGGAGCACCATCGCCAGCGGCACCCAGCCGAACGCCGCGAAGATCACCACGAGCACGGTGAACTGCATCCAGGCGGGTTCGTTCTCGCCCGGGTCCACGAAGCGGGTCTGCACGATCGGGCTGAGCGCGAGGAAGAGCAGCAGCGTGGGGAAGGCGAGGAGCACGTCGCAGACGAAGGTGAAGACGCGGTCGGCGAGCCCGCTCAGATAGCCGACGGTCACACCGAGCACGACTCCGAGGACCGCGATCACGAGGACCGCGGCGCCCGCGACCAGCAGTGAGGTGCGGATGCCGTACAGGAGCTGCGTGAACACGTCCCGGCCGAGGCCCGGTTCGAGGCCGAACCAGAAGTCGCCGGACATGCCGCCGCCCGGCAGCACCGGCAGGCCTTCCGGGCTGAGCAGTCCGGGTTCGTTCTGGCCGTAGTGCTCGGTGGGGTTCTTGCCGTACGCGGCGGCGACGAGCGGCGCGGCGAGGGCGAGCAGCGCGAACAGGGCCACCACACACAGCGCGGCGAGGCCGAGCCGGTCTCGGCGGAAGGCGCCGACGGCCGCGGCGAGCGGGCCGCGGGACCCTGGGTGTGGCGCGTCGGCCATGCTGCCCAACTCCTGATGACGTGCGGACGCGGAGGTTTCCCGCGTCGAGGTGCGCATCATTAGAGCCAGCGAAGCGGAGCCTTTGCAAATCCCCCACAGAAAGCATTTCGGGAATGCTTCGGAGATTTACAGGGGCGCAACATTTCGAGCCCCCATAAGGGTATGAATTCGGGCATATCGCCGCATTGAGATCTGCGCCACAGACCCTCATCACGGAAGGTCACACAGCCATTCGACCTTGCTTAGGAAGGTCATCTAGGCGCATGACCTCCGCATCACCGGTCAATCTACGCGCGTCACCCCTTGAGAATTCAGGGATCCCGAATTCTTCAACCTGCCTTCTTAACCCTCTCGGAAAACGCCGAAGGGCCCCGGAAACCGAAAGGTTTCCGGGGCCCTTCGCCGTGCTCGAACCAGGCGTCAGCCGATTTCCGCCCCGAAGGCCTCGAGGGCCTCGGGCACCGGCTGGAAGAACGTCTCGCCGCCGGAGCTGCAGTCACCGCTGCCGCCGGACGTCAGGCCGAGGGCCGTGTCGCCCGCGAACAGCGCGCCGCCGCTGTCGCCGGGCTCCGCGCACACGTCGGTCTGGATGAGGCCGTTCACGATGTCGCCGTTGCCGTAGTTCACGGTGGCGTCCAGGCCCGTGACCTTCCCGTCGTGCAGCTGCGTGGTGGAACCGCTGCGCTGCACCTCCTGGCCGACGGTCGCGGCCCCGGCCTTGGTGATCTTCTGCGTACTGCCGTTGTAGAGGTTCACCTCGCTCGGGTGCGCGGTGTCGCCGGAGTACTTGACGATGCCGTAGTCGTTGTCGGGGAAGCTGGAGCCCACGTTCTCACCGATGGCCGGGCCGCCCTGCTCCTCGGACCAGCTCTTGACGGCCTCGGTGCAGTGCCCCGCGGTCAGGAAGTGCGGGGCACCGTCCTTGACCACGTTGAAGCCGAGCGAGCAGCGGCTGCTGCCGCCGAAGATGGCGTCGCCACCGGCGATGAAGGGCTTGAACTCTCCCTTGGAGTGCTTCAGTTCGGCCTTCTCACCGAGGCCCTCGACGACCGACGTCAGCTTCTTCAGGTCGGCGCCCTTGACCGTGCGGTCCACGGTGACGACGACCTTGTTGGTGGCCGGGTCGGTGGCCCACGAGCTGCCGGGGACCGAGGCCTTGTCGGTGAGCGTGGTGCGGGCGCCCTTGAGCTCGGCGAGGGAGTTCTCGACGAGTCTGGCCTTGGCGCCGGCGGACTCGACGGCGTCCTTGGCGTTGTCGTCGAGGACGTTCACGACGAGGTTCTTGGCCTGCGCGTCGTAGTACGTCCCCGCGGTGTCGGCGCCCAGCTCCTTGTCGAGCGAGGAGGCGAGCTTTCCGGCCTTCGCGATGGACAGCGTGTCCGGCTTCGGGGTGGGGGTGTCCTCACTCGCGTTCGCAGTCTGGAAGGTGACGGCCGCGCCGATCAGAGCGACGACACCCGCGCCTGCCATGGCGGCACGGCGCTTGGGTATGCGGCGGTGCTTCAACTCGCGTCCTCCTGTGGGGGGTCGGTCCGCTCCGGTGTGGGGACCTCGGCGGCCGAGAGGCGTACGCGCATGGCGGGCTGACGATGGGAAAGCCGCGTCCATGCCAATGGGACGCGGCCCACTATTCCCAGCGGGCGAGGTCGCACACAAGGCCTACTTCCGGACGCACGCGTTCCAACGCCCCCGCGCTCCGGCCCTGTTGACCGTCCGTGGTCTCACCACGTCGGTTCCCGCTGCAAACACCGCGTGCGAGCGGTGGTCGGCAGCGGGTGAGGACTAGTCCTGTCCGGTTCTCGACGCTCGATGGCCGGGCGCGGGCGGCGCGGAGGCAGCGAAGAGCCCCCGCCCAGGAGTGGGGCGGGGGCTCAACGGCCGCTGACCGTACGGGGAACGGAGACCGCCTGCCGTACGGGACGGAGGTGGGCGTCAGTACACGCTCACGTTGTACGCGCGCAGGGCCTCGGTGACCGGCTGGAAGAACGTCGTACCGCCGGAGGAGCAGTTGCCGCTGCCGCCGGACGTCAGGCCGAGCGCCGTGGAACCGGAGTAGAGCGGGCCGCCGCTGTCGCCGGGCTCGGCGCAGACGGTCGTCCGGATCATGCCGTACACGATGTCGCCGTTGCCGTAGTTCACCGTGGCGTTCAGGCCCGTGACGCGGCCGGAGTGGGTGCCGGTGGTGGAGCCGCGGCGTGTCACGCTCTGGTTGACGGTCGGGTCGGCGGCGCGGGTGATGTCCTGGCTGCCCACGGTGCCGGACTTGGTGATCGAGTTGTTCGTGTACCGCACGATGCCGTAGTCGTTCGTCGGGAAGCTGGAGCCGTGCGTGCTGCCGAGCACGGTGGTCTTCGCCGAGTTGGCCCACCAGGTGCCCGCGCCGTCGGTGCAGTGGCCCGCGGTGAGGAAGTAGTAGGTGCTGCCGCTGCGGACGTTGAAGCCGAGCGAGCAGCGCCAACTGGTGGCGTACGTGGCGTCGCCGCCGGAGATGTACTTCTGGAACTTGCCCGGCGTCCGCTCGATCTTCAGGGCGCCGGCCTTGTCGCCCGCGGCCTGCTTCAGCGAGGCGATCTCGGCCTTGGAGACCGTGCTGTCGGCGGTGACCACGACCTGCTTGGTCTTGGGGTCGACGTTCCAGGCGGTGCCCGCGACGTCCGCCTTCAGGACGGCGTCGCTGGCCGCCGTCAGCTCGGAGGCGCTGTAGCCGCGGGACTCGTCCGCGCTGGCGGCGGGCACGGCGAGGGCGGCCGCGGCCACGAGCCCGGTCGCGACGGCGACCGTGCGGGAGTGTCTCGATATACCGCTGCGGGGGGTGGTGCGCTTGATCCTCACTGCTGGTTCCTCCCGAGGGAAGTCAGGGGGCCCATGTGGGTTGGGGGCCCGTGAGGCGCGGTCGAAGGACCGGTGGATTCCGGTTACACCGTGTCCCTGACAAGCGCTGCTCGGGAGTATTGGGGCCGCCGTGACACCACACAAGGGGTGCCTTTCGGCCGGGGCGGCCGATACACGACGACCGGCCCCGGCGGTGTCGCGGATGCGGCACACCACCGGGGCTCTGGGTCATCGGCGTCCTGTCAGACGTAATCGCGACGGGAAAGGTTCCGTTCCCCGGCGGCGATCTCGGCGGTGAGGGTGTTGCCCGGGGGCGGGAAGGGGCAGATGAAGTGGTCGGCGAAGGCGCACGGCGGCAGCAGCGACCGGTTGAAGTCGACGCTCGTACGGCCCTGTTCGTCGGGCGCGGCGGGCCGCAGGAACCGGAACCGGTAGCTGGAGACACCGCTGGTCCCGTCCGCGAACACCGCCCACAGCGAGCCGTCGCCCTGGACGCTCACCTGCAGCGTGTGCTCCCGCCCTGCCAGCGTGAAGGCGAGTTCACCGCCGAGCCCGAGCCCCCGCTCCACGCCGTCCGCGTTCCCGACGCGCACGGTGCGGTCCCGCTCGTACGGCGTGAAGCGGCCCTCGACCACGAAGCCCGGGTCGTACGCGGTGACGTCGATGCCGGTGAAGGCGCCCCGCGCGGCCGCGCCCGGGTCGAAGTCGCGCACCGCCCAGAGCCCTTCGCGGCGCAGCACCACCAGGCGCCGCTCGCCGAGCCCGAGCCGGGCGGCGGCGACGGGGCCGGGGTCGGGCGCCAGGCGGGCCGTACCGGCGAAGGGCTGCCCGTCGAGGGTGAGTCCGTCGTCCGCCGCGGCCGTCAGGACGAGGTCGTCGCCGTCCTCGGCCCAGTGCCCGGGCAGCCCGGGCAGGGCGCCTTCGGGGTGGTCGGCGAGCCAGTGCGTGCCGGTGAGGGCCAGCGGGCCGTAGGGCGCGGAGACGGTGGCCGTGCGCAGTTCGTGCCACTCCTTGAAGTCCCGCAGTGTGTCTTCGGTCGTGCTCATGGTGTGCAACCCTTCTCAAGCCTTCCACGCGGGCTCGGGCAGCCCGAGGTGTGAGCGCAGCGTCGCGCCCTCGTATTCCGTGCGGTACGCGCCGCGCTCCTGGAGCAGCGGCACCACCTGTTCGACGAACTCGTCGAGCCCTCCCGGCGTCAGGTGCGGGACGAGGATGAAGCCGTCGGCCGCGCCCGTCCTGACGAACTCCTCCAGTTGCTCGGCGACGGCGGCGGGCGTGCCGATGAAGGACTGCCGGGACGTCGTCTCGATGACGGTCTGGTGCAGGGACAGGCCCTTGGCGCGGGACAGGGCCCGCCACTTCTCGGCGACGGCGAGGGGGTCGCCGACCCGGACGCGGCCCTGGACGAGGGTGGAGTGCGGGTCCGGGTCGATGTCGGGCAGCGGCCCGTCGGGGTCGTAGGCGGACAGGTCGACCCCCCACACCTGTTCCGCGGCGAGCAGGGCGTTCTGCGGCGACACCTGCTGGCGGCGGATCTCGATGGCGCGCTCCTGGGCCTCGGTGGCGGTGTCCCCGAGGACGAGGGTGACGCCGGGCATGATCTTCAGGTCGTCCGGGGCGCGCCCGTACGCCGCGAGCCGCCCCTTCACGTCGGCGTAGAAGGCGCGGCCCGCCTCCAGGGTGCCGTGCCGGGTGAAGACGACGTCGGCCGAGGACGCGGCGAACTCCCGGCCCTCGGGCGAGTCCCCGGCCTGGATCACCACGGGGTGGCCCTGCGGCGGGCGCGGCAGGCCGAACTCCCCGGCAATGTCGAAGTGCCGGCCGCGGTGCGCGAACGGCCGCGGCTCGCCGACGGACCCGTCGGGCCCGTCGGGGGTCCAGGAGTCCCACAGCTCCCGCGCGGTGGCGACGAACTCGGTGGCTCGGGTGTAGGGGGTGCCCCCTGTTCGAGCGGAGCCGAGAGCTTGGGAGAGGCCGGCGTGGTCGAGGAAGCCGCCGCGGCGGAAGTTCTCGCCGGTGAAGGCGTCGGAGGAGGTGACGACGTTCCACGCGGCGCGGCCGCCGCTCAGATGGTCCAGGGAGGCGAGGCGCCGGGCCAGTTCGTAGGGCTCGTTGAAGGTGGCGTTGACGGTGGCGGCCAGGCCGAGGTGTTCGGTGACGGCGGCGAGCGCGGCGAGCACGGTGAGGGACTCGGGCCGTCCGACCACGTCCAGGTCGTGCACGCGCCCCTTGTGCTCGCGCAGCCGCAGCCCCTCCGCCAGGAAGAAGAAGTCGAAGAGCCCGCGTTCGGCGGTGCGCGCCAGATGCGTGAAGGAGGAGAACTCGATCTGGGAGCGGGAGCGGGGGTCCGCCCACACGGTGGTGTTGTTGACGCCGGGGAAGTGGGCGGCGAGGTGGATCTGTCTCGGTGTCGTACGAGGCGTCATGACGGGTCCCCCGCGAGTGCGGCGTAGCGGTTGGCGGGCCGGGGCAGGCCCAGGTGCTCCCGGAGCGTGGCGCCCGGGTAGAACGTGCGGAACACACCCCGGTGCTGGAGCAACGACACGGTGCCGTTGACCAGGCGCTCCAGGTCGCGGCGCGGCTCGACGGGGGTGAGGTGGAAGCCGTCGACGGCGCCCGCCTCGTGCCAGCCGGCGATGAGGTCGGCGAGGTCGACGGGGCCGCCGCGGTACAGCGGGCCCTCGGCGGTGGGCAGCGGGCCGCCCCCGTGTCCGGGCTGCGCCGCGTGCTCGCCGCCGCCGAGGTCGACGACCAGCGCGGCCAGCACCCGCAACTGCCCCGGTGGGCGGCCGAGTTCGGCGGCACGGCGGTGCAGCGCGGCGCGGGCGGCGCCCGTCTGCTCGGGGCTCGCGGCCCGCACCAGGGCGACGTCCGCGTGCCGGGCGGCGGTCTCGCGGGCGTGGCCGTCGGTCGCGTCGACGACGACCACCGGGTTGCCCTGCGGCGGGCGCGGCACGATCGAGGGGCCGCGCACGGAGAAGGTGCCGCCCTCGAAGTCGACGTAGTGCAGCTTGTCCCGGTCGATGAAGCGCCCGGTCGCCACGTCCCGGATCTCGGCGTCGTCCTCCCAGCTGTCCCACAACCGCCGGGCCACGTCCGCGACTTCACCGGCCTCGCGCCACAGCGCCTCCGCGGGCGCGGCCCGGCGCCGCCCGAACAGCCGCGCCTCGGCCTCGGTGGCCGACACGTCGACGGCCCAGCCGGCCCGGCCGTGGCTCACCCAGTCGAGGGTGGCCACGGCGGCCTGCACGTGGAAGGGCTCGGTGTGCGTGGTCGTCACGGTCGGCACCAGGCCGACGCGGCCGGTGACCGGGGCGATCCGGGAGAGCACGGCGAGCGCGTCGGGCCCGTGCCGGGCGAAGGAGTCCCCGAGCGTGACGAAGTCCAGGGCGCCGCGCTCGGCGAGCAGCGCGAGCTCGGCGTACGGGGCGGCGGCGTAGGCGCCCGGCTGGTCGATGGCGGCGGCGAGGTGCAGGGGGCCGCGGCACGCGGCTGATGCGGTCATGAGGAGCGAACCTCTCTCGACGAGTACCGGCCGCGAGGGGGCCGGTGGAGCAAACAGGCACAGACAGCACAGACAGACGCGACAGGTACGGGAGCAGCCGGGGCCGCTCATCGCGCCGGGTCCGTGAGGAAGGTGAGGACGGCGCGCGCCGTGGCGTCGTTCTGCCGGAACGAGGGGCTGTTGGTGCGGGGCCGGGTGAAGGCGCCCGCGCCCCGGGCGTCGGTGTGCGGGCCGAGCGCGAAGCGGCGCGGGTGCGGGGTGCCGGAGTGGTCGCGGACGCGGCCGTCGGCGGGGTCGACGGCCAGCAGACCGTCGGGGGTCTCGGCGACGCCCTCCGCGTGCAGCGCGCGCAGCAGGGGGTCGCGGGTGCGGGCGAGCGTCGGCTGCGGCAGCCGCGCCTCGACCAGGGCGCGGGCCGCGACACTCGCCCCGGGCACGGTCGCGCCGCGCGCCCGGAACTCTCCCCCGCTCGCCGCCACCGTCATCCCCGCGCCGAGGAACCGCACCACCCCGGCCCGCGACAGCGCGAGCAGTTGCCGCAGCCTCGGCCCTGGCGGCCCGGAGGCGAGGTAGCTGAAGTAGCCGTGCCACCACGGCCCGATGTCGCCGAGCCGCACCAACTGCCCGTACACGAACAGCAGTCCGAGGAAGACGGCCAGGTCGGGGCTGTGCGCGGGGTCGTGGCGGCGGGTGAGGTCGGCGGTGATGTAGGCCCTGATGCCGTCCTGGAGTCCGTCGTACGAAGGGTGGCGGACGCCGTCCAGGGGGTGGTCGATGGCGCGCAGGTCGAGGCGGTCGGCCGGGTCGGGAACGGCGGCGGAGACGAGGGCGGCCAGCTCGGGGCTGCCGGGCGGGCAGACCGCGTACTTCTCGTCGAAGTCCGGCCAGGCCATGGCGGTGCGCTCGGTGTGGGCGGTGAACAGGCGGTGGTAGTGGGCGAAGCCCAGT
This sequence comes from Streptomyces sp. NPDC041205, assembly GCF_055591765.1. Lineage (NCBI taxonomy): Bacteria > Bacillati > Actinomycetota > Actinomycetes > Kitasatosporales > Streptomycetaceae > Streptomyces > Streptomyces sp. NPDC041205. The sequence continues at coordinate 492,229 of NZ_JBVIZH010000006.1, forward strand.
TCCTTCTCGATCAGCGGCCACACGTCGCGGGCGAAGTCGTAGCCGTCGGGGCGCGCGAGCAGCTCGTCGATCTGCGCCGGGCCCAGGTAGCGCGGCAGCGGCGGCCGTTCGCCGTCGTCCCAGGTGTAGCCGAGCTTGGCGTGGTAGGGCACGCCGCGCCGCGATCCGACGTACAGGACGGGCTCGCGTCCCGACGGCAGATAGGTGTCGCCCTCGTACCGCCCGCCGCGCCCCTCGGTCAGGAGCACCATCAGGTCGACGAAGGCCAGGCCGAAGCCCCGGACCAGGACGGGCTCGCCCGCTTTGAGGGCGCTCAGGTCGGTGTCGGCGGTGAAGTCGGGCGGCAGGTGCACCAGGCCGTGGCGGCGGGCGTAGCGGGACAGGCGCTGCTGTTCGTGGTCGGGTTCGGCGTCGAGGTGGCCCTGGGCGAGGACGACCAGGTCGGCGGGCAGGGGGCGGTCGGTGCCTTCGAGCCACACCTCCTGGCGGCCGTCCGGTGGACCGGTCAGGCGCAGGGCGCGGCGGGCGTGGTGGTGGACGGTGATGCCGGGCGGCAGGGCGGCCACCGCCTTCTCGTACACCCAGCGCAGATAGGCGCCTTGGGTGCGGCGGTCGGCGAAGACGTGTCCGTCGACGCCCGCCCACTCGTGCAGGGCGGGTCCGGGGAGCACGGGCCCGGCCGTCTCCACCGTGTCGTCGGTGAACATCGTGACGTCCCGCGCGTGCGAGTTCATCCACAGCAGCGGCGACTGCTCCGCCCGCCAGATCCGTCCCGGGCCGGGCGGGTAGGGGTCGACGAGGTGGATGTCGAGGCGCGCACTCCCGTACAGCTCGGGCGCGTTGGCGGCGATGCGCTCGATGATGCCGGTGGCGCGGGGGCCCGCGCCGACGATGACCAGGGCGGGGTTCATCGGGCCCGCTCCGAGCCGCGCGCGTAGTGCCGCTCCACGTAGTACTGGCCGACGCTGAGCAGCGAGGTCACGACGACGTACCAGAGCGTGGCGACGAGCAGGAGCGGGATGACCTGGTAGGTGCGGTGGTAGACGAGTTGCACGGAGTAGAGCAGGTCCTGGACGGCGATGACGCTGACGATCGAGGTGCCCTTGAGGGTGCCGATCAGCATGTTCCCGGCCGGGGGCACGATGGAGCGCATGGCCTGCGGAAGCACCACGCGCCGGAACCGCCGCCACCGCCCGAGCCCGAGCGACTGCGCGGCCTCCACCTGGCCCCGGTCCACGGAGAGGATGCCGCCGCGCACGACCTCGGCGGCGTACGCGGCCTCGTGCAGCGTGAGCCCGATGACGGCGATGGTGACGGGCCCGAGCAGATCCACGGTCTTGACGCCGAACAGCGTCGGATAGAGCGCGCCGATGTTGAACCAGAACAGCAGCTGCACCAGGATCGGCATCGACCGGAAGAACCAGACGTAGCCCCAACTGACCGATCTCAGCACGGGGTTGGCGGAGAGACGACCGAGGGCCAGCAGGGTGCCGAGCGCGAAGCCGAGCGCCATCACCACCCCGGTCAGCCACAGGGTGAGCCAGAGTCCGCGCAGCACGGACGCGGAGGTGAAGTAGTCACCGACGACGTCCCACTGGAAGGCGTCGTTGCGGGCGACGGACCGGGCGACGAGCGCGAGGGCGATGAGGACGACGGCGGCGGCGATCCACTGGCCGACGCGGGGCCGCGCCACGACGGGCAGGTCGGCGGGGTCGTCCGTGGGCGGGTCCGGCGGGCGGACGTCGACTTTGGCGAGGGTGTCGGATGACATGGGAAGGCTTTCGTCAGGACGAGCAGGACGACAGGACGAGTGCCGCCTTCACATGGGTCGCGCCGGGGCGCGGCCGGACACGGACCGAGCCCCTCAGCAAGGGTCCGCCTCTTGAGACTACGGGGCGCTTCGCGCCTGCTGTCAAGGCTGTCCAGGAGCAGCGCGGAACCCTGTCCAGAATATGAGCCGTACGTCTCAGGTCAGTTGACGCAGAAACGGATGCCTGTTCCACTTGTGCTCATGCATCCACAGCAGTGGCTGGTCAGGCGCTCCCACATCGACTTCGGTCGCGTGTGGTCCGCGTCTTGTTGATGCACTGTTGATGCACTTCTGAGCCGACCCGTCCCGCCCCCGCGCCCGGGCCCACCGCCCCGCGCGTTCCACGATGCGGACATCCGTCTCGGCTTTCTCTGAACTCCCGTGCGCTTTCGCGCCGTTGCTTCGCCTTCACACGCGTACCTCTACGCGACCCCCTCCCCTCGCACGACCTGCATCGCGTCACGCCGCACCGCGTCACGCCGCACCGCGTCACGCCTCGCCTCACTTCGCCCCACGTCACGCACCGCATCACATCGCACCGGAGCCGGAGACCACCACGTCATGCGCACACCCCTGCCCTCCCGCCGCCTCACCACGGCCTTCGCCCTGCTCACCGCCGCCACCCTGACGCTCACGGCGTGCGGCTCCGGTGACTCCTCGACCGCCGCGGGCGGCGCCGCCCCCGCGGGCAAGAGCGGCGAGCTCCCGACGACGGACGTGGTGTCGTCCATCGCCAAGAACGACGAGGCGGCACGGCTGCTCCCGGCGGACGTGCGCGCCCGCGGCACCCTCAGGATCGCCACCAGCGTCGGCGGCACCCCGCCCGGCTCGGCCTATCTGCCGGACGGCAAGACCGTCGTGGGCCAGGACATCGACTTCGCGAACGCCGTCGCCAAGGTCCTCGGCCTGCGCCTGAAACGCGAGACCGCGAGCTTCGAGGCGATCCTGCCGTCCCTGGACAGCGGCAAGTACGACCTGGGGACGGGCAACTTCGGCGTCACCGACGAACGGCGCAGGACCATCGACTTCGTCACGTACATCAACGACGGCCAGGGCTTCGCCGTCCGTGCCGACAGCAAGCTGAAGAAGATCACGGACTTCGCGCAGTTGTGCGGCCTGAACGTGGCGACCGGCGCGGGCACCACCTTCGAGGTGACCCTGGAGGACAACAAGCACGTCTGCGCCGACGCGGGCAAGAAGCCGTACAGCGTGAAGACCTACACCGAGCCGGGTGCGATCTGGCCCTCGCTCCAGCAGGGCCGCAGCGATGTGGTGATGTCGACGATCAACGGCCTGCGGTACGCGGTCGAGCAGCAGGAGGGCCTGAAGTTCCTGGGCGAGTTCCACCGCCTGGACGTGGGCTTCGCCTTCAAGAAGGGCACGAAGCTGGCGCCCGCGTTCCAGGCCGCGGTCAACCGCCTCATCGAGGACGGGACGTACGACCGCATCCTGAAGAAGTGGGGCACGCGGGCCTCGGCGATCGACGAGTCACGGATCTCACCACCGGAGATCAAGGACTGACGACACGTCACCCGCGGCGGCCCGGGCCCCGGCCTCACCGCGACCCGGGCCCCGCGCCGCGCCTCGCCTCAGCAGTCGCAGCAGCAGCACTCGCAGCAATCACACCCGCAGTCGCAGTCCCGGCAGGCACCCTTGCGCTTCTTCCGGGACCAAGGGCCCTCGTACTCGTGCGCGCAGCACATCTGGCACGTGCAGAACAGGCCGATCGCGACCACGCACCCGGCGATCAGCCCGCGCCGCGGCTTCGACGGCTCGCCGCCGGACCAGCCGCCGTCGCCGCCGCCGTGCCCGCCACCGCCGTAGTCCCCGCCGCCGTACGAGCCGTCCTTGTAGTTCCCCGAGCCGTACGAGGACCCGTCCCCGTACGACCCCGACCCCCACGACCCCGAGCCGGACCCCGAACCCGAACCGGACCCGGAGCCCCACGACCCGTCGTAGGCCGTCACCTCGCGCCCGGAGAACCCGGTGGGCCCGGCGGGCCCCGCACTCGGCGCGTGCCCGCACGAGGACGTGCCGAACGCCCGGTCGACGGAGCGCGCGAGTTCGTGCACGAGCAGGGCGTGCACGAGCTTGCCCTCGGTGAACTCGACCTCGGCGAGGGCGAGCCGGATGCCGTGCAGCGCGTCGTCGGCGAGCCGCCGGGCCTCGGCACGGGAGGTGCCGAGGGCCGTGATCGGGTTCCAGGCGCCCGCCTCGGCGTCCGCGACCCGGTCCTCCACGGCGTCGAGGAGGTGCGCGAGCCTGCCGAAGAGGCGTCCGGCCTCGGCCAGCGGCTCCGCGTTGCCCGGGCGTCCGGCGAGCACGGCGGTGTGCGCGAAGGCGGCGGCGGTCGCGGTCTCGGTCGGCTCGGTGACCGTGAGCAGGCAGGTGCCGGGGCCCGCCAAGGCCTCGATGCCCTCCTGCCGTTCGACGGCGTCCAGCAGGACCGCCGTGTCGAAGCCCACGTCGGCGCCGGTGCTCGCGCCCGCGCGGTCCCACTTGCCGGCGACGCGCCGGGCCGCGGCGGCCACCGGCCCGCGCGCCAACAGCCCGTCGCCGTCGACGACGTGGTCGCGGACCTTCGCGGAGGCGAGCACGAGCGAGACGGCCGCGGCGAGCCGCGCGCCCTCGCCCTGGGCGACGGAGGCGGTGCGCATGCCGCGCAGCGGGCAGGGGCCCGCGGTGCGCCGCCAGCCGGAGGCCCGGTCGGCCTGAGCCTCCGTCAGAACCGAGATGATGAGCCCGTCGTAGTTGGTCACGACGCGTGCGAACTGCCCGTGGTCACCGCGCAGCGCGAGACACAGCCCGCACAGATGCGCCATCCACTGGGTCCTGAGCCCCTCCCCGAGACGGTGACTGCAGGGCCTGACGATTCCGAACAAGGCGACTCCCCCGTGAGCCCGATGAGTCCGACGAATCCGCTGGGTGCGCGAACTCCGGCATCGTATCGAGCCGTCCGTCCACTCGTCCGTTCACCCGTACGCACCATCCGTCACCCGTACGCCGCGAAGAATCATATTTCACTCACTGTCAGCAGCCGTACACGGCAAGACCCTTGAAGAATCCCGCGCGTCGCCGTATTGACTGTGTGCCAGTACCGTCACGAAAACCCCGCGCGGCGACTATCCCCTTGGCGCACCATCCGCATCATGGACGACCATAGGGATGCGGAACGCAAGCAGACCGCTGCGAGAGGAGGCGTCCATGGGATCGGTGCGCAAGGCGAGTGCCTGGCTTGGCCTCGTCGACGACAACAACGACGAGCGTTACTACGACGGATACGAAGACGACGGGGCCGACGGCCCCGAGGCGGCCGAGGCCTGGGTCACGGACCCGCGGGTCAAGGTCGCGTCGGACGTGGCCGAGGACAAGGGCCACAGGATCGGCACGGTCACGCCGGACAGCTTCCGCGACGCCCGCGCCATCGGTGAGATGTTCCGGGACGGCGTGCCGGTCATCGTGAACCTCACGTCGATGGAGCCCGGCGACGCCAAGCGTGTCGTCGACTTCGCCGCCGGGCTCATCTTCGGCCTGCGCGGCTCCATCGACCGGGTCGCGCACCGGGTCTTCCTGCTGACCCCCGCCAACACGGAGATCGTCAGCGGCGAGGCCACGCCACACCGCACGGACGGCTTCTTCAACCAGAGCTGAGGCAAGGCCGCTCGCCGTGCCCGTGCCCGCCGCCGCGCGCCCCGCGCGCTCAGCGGAAGGCGTCGAGCCCGGTGAGCGCCTTGCCGAGGACCAGCTGATGCATCTCGACGGTGCCCTCGTAGGTGAGCACCGACTCGAGGTTCGTCGCGTGCCGCATCACGGGGTACTCGAGCGAGATGCCATTGGCGCCGAGGATCGTGCGCGACGTGCGGCAGATCTCGATCGCCTCTCGTACGTTGTTGAGCTTGCCGAAGCTGACCTGCTCGGGCCGCAGCCGCCCGGCGTCCATGCGGCGCCCGAGGTGGTGCGCGAGCAGGATGCCCTTGTGCAGTTCGACCGCCATGTCGGCGAGCTTGGCCTGGGTCAGCTGGAAGCCGCCGATCGGCTTGCCGAACTGCTCCCGGGTCCTTGAGTACTCCACGGCCGCGTCGAAGCAGGCGCGGGCCGCGCCCATCGCGCCCCAGACGATGCCGTAGCGCGCGTGCGACAGACAGCTCAGCGGGCCCTTCAGGCCGGTGACGCCGGGCAGCACCGCGTCGGCCGGCAGCCGCACCTCGTCCAGGACCAGCTCGCTGGTGACGCTGGCGCGCAGCGACCACTTGTGCCTGATCTCCGGCGCGGAGAAGCCCGGGGTGTCCGTGGGGACGGCGAAGCCCCTGATCCCGTCGTCGGTCTGCGCCCAGACGACAGCCACCCCGGCCACGGACCCATTGGTGATCCACATCTTGCGGCCGGTCAGGACCCAGTCCGTGCCGTCCCGCTTCGCGTACGTCCGCATGGCCGCCGGGTCCGAGCCGTGGTCGGGCTCGGTGAGGCCGAAGCAGCCGATGGTCTCGCCCGCCGCCATTCCCGGCAGCCAGCGCTGCTTCTGCTCCTCCGAGCCGAAGCGGTGGATCGCGTACATCGCCAGCGAGCCCTGCACAGACACCAGCGACCTGATCCCGGAGTCGGCCGCCTCCAGCTCCAGGCAGGCCAGGCCGTACTGCACGGCGCTCGCGCCCGCACACCCGTACCCGGTCAGCGACATCCCGAGCGCCCCGATCGCCCCCAGCTCCCGGGCCAGCTCCCGCACCCCCGGCAGTTCGCCGCTCTCGTACCACTCCGCGATGTGCGGCAGCACGCGGTCGGCCGCCCACGACCTGACGGTGTCCCGCACCGCCAGATCCTCCGCGTCCAGCAGGTCGTCGAGGCCGAGGGGGTCGGCGGGGTCGAACGGGGGCAGATTGCTGCTGCGCGACATGGCGGGGGCCTCCGACGGGCTTAACTAGCGCTGGTAGTCACTGCGACTCGGGGTCGACGCTACGACGCGGCATCCCCCACGTCCAGAGCGAGCCCGGAGCGGCGGGGGCCCTGCCGGGGGCTCCCCAACCCCACCCCTTCCCGAACCTGGGGGCTCCGCCCCCAGACCCCCGCTCCTCAAACTCCCCCAAGCTCTTAAGGAGCAGGGGGGACCCCCACGAGGGGCTGGATTTTCCAGCCCGTCCGGCGTTGAGGACGAGGCGCGAAGCGCCGATCAGCGGGGGTCCAGGGGGCGGCAGCCCCCGGTTTCGGAGAAGGGGCGGGCCTGGGGCGCCCCGCGAGGGACACCACCCTCAGCGCAAAGACTCCACCGGAACCCCCGCCCCCTCACGAGGAACAGGTATCCCCGGCTCGCCCTCCTCGGCAGGGGCCCCGCACTCCATGACCCGAGGCAGCCGCAGCGCCGCGAGGGCGCCGAGAAGGAGCAAGCCCGCGCTGACCAGCAGGGTCACATGCAAGCCATGCACGAAGGAGTCCCGGGCGGCCGCCCGCAGGGCCTCGCCCTGCGCCCCACCGAGCCGATCGGCCACGTCATAGGCCTCACCGAGCGAATGCCCGGCGGCGGCGCTGTCGGCGGCGGGCACCCCCCGCACGGAGGAGAGCCCGGGCGCGTACGCGGCGTTCATGACGCTGCCGAGCAGCGCGATGCCGATGCCGGCGCCGAGCTGGTAGGAGGTCTCACCGATGGCGGCGGCCCCACCGGCCTGGGTCTGCGGTGCCTCGCTGAGCATGGATTCGTAGGCCCCGAAGAGCGTGGTCTCCAGGCCGAAGCCGAGCAGGACGAAGCCGGTGAGGAGCAGCGGGGCGTTGTCGTCGCCGCCCATGGCGGTGAGGGCGGCGACGGCGAGCGCGGTGAGTCCGAAGCCGGAGGCGACCATGGCGCGCGGCCCGAAGCGCTGGAGCATGCGGGACCCGGCGAGGCCGGCGGCCATGGCGGCGATGGTGAGGGGAAGCAGCCGGAGCCCGGTTTCGAGAGGGGAGAGACCGAGGACGAGCTGGAGGTACTGCGCGGCGATGAGTTCGAGCCCGACGAGGGCGAGCATCGCGAGGACGATGCACCCCACGGACGTACTGAACGCGGGCCGCGTGAACATGGCGAGGTCGACGAGCGGATACCGCCGACGCCGCTGTCGGCGTACGAAGGCGATGAGGAGCCCACCGCCCACGAGGAGCGAGAGCAGCGTGGTGGCGCCGAGCGGCGACTCCCCGCCACCGAGCCGCTTGACGCCGAGCACGAGGCCGAAGAGACCACCGGCGGCCATGAGGGCGCCGACGACGTCCCAGGGCCCGTTGCGGGCGCCGGTCGACTCGGGCAGGAGCCAGCGTCCGACGGGCAGGCTGACGAGCATCAGCGGGATGTTGATGAGGAAGACCGAGCCCCACCAGAAGTGTTCGAGGAGGAAACCGCCGAGCAGCGGGCCGCAGGCGGCGCCCACGGCGGCGACGGCGCTCCAGATGCCGATCGCGAGGGCGCGCTCGCGCCGGTCGGGGAAGACCTGGCGCAGGATCGAGAGCGTCGCGGGCATGATCATCGCGCCGCCGACGCCGAGCAGCGCGCGGGCCGCGATGAGGACGTGCGGGGTGTCGGCGAGGGCGGCGACGGCGGAGGCCACGCCGAACAGGCCGTAGCCGAGGAGCAGCACGCGTCTGCGGCCGACGCGGTCGCCGAGGGTGCCGAAGAGGATCAGGAGGGAGGCGCAGACCAGCGGATAGATGTCGACGATCCACAGGAGCTCGATCGCGCCGGGCTTGAGGTCCTCGGTGACGGCGGGCACGGCGACGTGCAGGACGGTGGCGTCGACGGCGACAAGCAGCAGGCTGACGCAGAGGACGACGAGCACGACCCAGCGGTTGGCGCCCGCGCCGGGGGGCCGACGGCCGGATGGAGCGGCGGCCGTGGTCGTCCCGGACATGTGCGTACCTCCCAGTGATTCCTCGCGAGTGCGGCCAGTGGGGGGCCGGCGGGACCCTACGGGATCCGGTCGTCCGGCTGTGGCGGCTGTGAACGGCGAGTGGCCGTCAGCGTACGCGAGTCCCCGGCCGGCTCGCGTGGCGGACCTCTCATGGTTGCCGCGCGGGGGTGTGGTGTGTGCCACGTTCGCCCGTGCCGGTGATGTTCGGGTGCCCTCGTGCCGTCCCGAGCATGCGGGCGGGGAGCCGATAATCGAGCCCGTGACCGATCTTGATCAGCGCCCCGCCACGGGGCACCGGACCGCCGCCGCGCTGCGCCGGGCGGCGCCCGCGCTCTTCGTGTACGCCGGGGTGCGCGCGCTGGGGCTCGCGGTGCTCGCCGTGTGGGGCGCCGCGGCGGGCAAAAGTCCGCACACCTTGCTCTCCGCCCGCTGGGACTCGCTCTGGTACACCCGCGTCGCCGATTTCGGCTACGGCTGGGAGGTGAGGCTGCCGGACGGCAGTGTGCACTCGAACCTGGCGTTCTTCCCGCTGCTGCCCTGGCTGGAGCGGGCCGGGTCGGTGTTCGGCCTGTCGTACGCGGACGCGGGCCTGGTGGTGAGCGCGCTCGCCTCGCTGTGCGCGGCGGGCGGGATCTTCGCGGTCGCGGAGCACGTGTACGGCCGCCGGGCCGGGGTGTGCGCGGTCGCGCTGTGGGCGGTGCTCCCGGTCGGCATCGTGCAGTCGATGGCGTACAGCGAGTCGCTGTTCACCGCGCTCGCGGCCTGGGCGCTGTACGCGGTCCTGACCGGGCGCTGGGTGACGGCGGGGCTGCTCGCCGCGCTGGCCGGGCTCACCCGGCCGGTGGGCGCGGCGGTGGTCGCCGCGGTGTGGGCGACGGCGGCCCTCGCGGCGTACCGCGGGAAGCGGGCCGGTGAGCGGCCGCTGGCGTTCGGGCGGGACTGGCGGATGCTGCTCGGCGTGCTCCTGGCGCCGCTCGGCGCGGCGGGCTACGTCCTGTGGGTGGGGCACCGCACGGGCGACGGCCTGCTCGGCTACCTCGACGTCCAGAAGCAGTGGGGCAACGGCTTCGACGGCGGCTACGCCTTCGCGCGCTTCATCGGCGAGAAGTTCACGTCCCCGGCGGGGGCGCTCGCGGGGATCGGTCTGATCGTCGGTGTCGCCGGTCTCGTCTGGCTGTACGTCAAGGGGGTGCGGCAGCACCAGCCGCCCGCGCTGCTCGTCTACTGCGGGATCGTCGTCGTGCTCGCGCTGTGCGCTTCCGGCTACTTCGGCTCCAAACCGCGCCTGCTGATGCCCGCCTTCCCGCTGCTGCTGCCGCTCGCGGTGGCGCTGGCGCGGCTGCGCGCAAGCAGGGCGGCCCTGGTCGTGGGCGGGGTGGCCGTGGTCAGCGCGGTGTACGGGGCGTTCTGGCTGCACGGCTCGGGGCCGCCGTGAGCCCGCCCCGGGGCCGTCCGGGCCCTCCGCTTCCCGCCAAGATCACCCACGCAAGATCGTTACCGGGCGCGGGCGGTGAGCATCCGGTGAGCGGACGGAGAATTCCGCACCAGGTCCCGGTGAACGAATTCATAAGCAGTCTGAAATCGCGAGCGTAATGATCAACGGATTGGGTAAAGCAGGCATCATTGAATAGGGATTCCGGCCGGAATAAACCGGAGCCTGAGATCAATGCCACATCACATCGTCATCACAAACGCTCTGATTCGACCTAGTAGGGCACTCACTCGCTGTAACGTCGATTGGGTGCGTACCGAACGAAACCTGACCCGTCTGGACCGGCTGTTCGCCCGGCTAGACCGTGAGCCGGAACGACCGGCCCACCTCGATGAGCCGCGGATGAGCCCGCACCGGGTCGTGCTCTTCAGCGCGACGCTGGCCTTCTACGTGGCCATCGTCGTCGCCGTCGTGGCCACCTCCTGGCTCGTGCGGTTCGACTGGCAGGTCATGTTCTTCCGGCCCTACCAGCAGTGGCCCGAGATCCACGGCTTCCTCGACTACTGGGTGGTCCTCGGCCAGCGCGGCCCGACCGCCGTGATGGTCGCGGCCTGGCTGGGCTGGCGCTCCTGGCGGCAGCACACGCTGCGCCCGCTGCTGATGTTCGGCGCGGCCCTGCTGCTGCTCAACGCCACGGTGGGCGCCGCCAAGATCGGCATGGGCCGCCTCGGCCCGCACTACGCCACCGTCATCGGCTCGAACGAGATGTGGCAGGGCGGCGATATATTTCCTTCGGGCCACACCGCCAACGCCGTCGTGACCTGGGGAATCCTCGCCTATCTGGCCTCCACCCCGCGCACCCGCCGCTATCTGTCGGCGCTCTCCGCCGTGGTCTCCCTCAGCGTCGGCCTCACCACCGTCTATCTGGGTACGCACTGGCTCAGCGACGTCCTGCTCGGCTGGGCCGCCGGACTGCTGATCCTGCTGGCGCTGCCCTGGGTCGAGCCGCTCATCACCCGCGTCGAGGCCTGGATCCTCAGCATCCGGGACGCCTGGGCGCGCCGCGGCGGCCGCCCCGCCACGCCCCCGGTACCCACCCCGGCCCTGGTCCCGCAGCGCACCTCCGGCGGCCCCGGTGGCCCCGGCGCCCCCGGCGACGAGCAGCCCGTCCGCGAGCCCGTCGCGACCGCCCGCCCCCGCACCCCCGCCTACCTCGCCCCGGGCCCGCACACCGCCCGCTGCGAGCGCACGCCGGTCACCCCGCAGGGCACCCGCCGCCCGCCGCACCCCGAGCGGGTGCGCGGCACATCGGCACGGCCCCTCACGGGCGGCTGAGCGCCCCCCAGACCGCGGGAACGGTACGCACAGCTGGCTCCCGCACGGCGAAGGCCCCGGACACCACTCAGTGTCCGGGGCCTTCGTACGTCCTGGCCGGGGGCGTCCGGGGCGCTGGCGTCCGGGGCGGAAGCTCAGCCCTTCCAGCAGCGCGTCACCGCGCCGTCCGCGACCTCGAAGTTCAGCCGCCCCGCGAGGTACTCCATGGTGATGAAGGTGCCCGGCGGCAGCGACCTGACGGTGGACCAGCCGCGGGCGCGGGCCCGGCGCTCGGCGTCCTCGGCGGCGAGGCCGACGTAGGAGTCCGGGCTGTCCTGGGGCTCGGCGGCGGGTGTCGGTATGGGTGCCATGCCCGCCACGTTAGGCGGCCGGTGCGCCGCGGGGAAGTCCGCTAGCCGTGCACCATGCGTCACCGATGCGGCTCTGGTCACGCTTCTGTCACAGGATCACGACGCGCGTTTCGCCCGGACTTCGTCACACGTACGAGCGGTTCGTTGCTCTCGAGGACCGAATTCGGCATGAACTCCGGGTCGCCCAGGAGCCCCTGGAGAGATCGCGGGAAAACCCGTTGGAACGCTGCCGGAAGATCCTTCCGGATGTCCGGAAATGCCTCCGGAAATCCTTTACCGATCCTCCGCATTTCCGATTACCGGGCGGTTCCGGTGAGGTGACGCGGCATGAGGAATTCATGGTTCCAGGGCTATTGACGGGTGGCCGCCGGAGTGCGTCCGCCGCCGGAACGCGGTAGGCCCGCCACCGGAACGAGACACCCCCGGACGGAACGCGGGACGCCCTCTGTCGGATCCCGGTGCGCGGCGACATCATGTCGTGTGCTTCGAGCAAGCCCGGGACGCGACAGCGAAGGGGCAAGCGATGGGGACGCAGACGGTGGGGGCGCGGCACGGGCCGGCGCGGGAGCGGACGCCGGGGCGCATCGTCGTCGACTGGCTGACCACCACCGACCACAAGAAGATCGGGCATCTCTACCTGATCACGTCGTTCGCGTTCTTCCTGATCGCGGGCCTGATGGCCCTGATGATGCGGGCCGAACTCGCCCGCCCGGGCCTGCAGCTGATGTCCAACGAAGAGTTCAACCAGATGTTCACCATGCACGGCACGATCATGCTGCTGCTCTTCGCGACGCCGACGTTCGCGGGCTTCGCCAACGAGATCATGCCGCTGCAGATCGGCTCGCCGGACGTGGCCTTCCCGCGCCTGAACATGCTCTCGTACTGGCTGTTCCTCTTCGGCGGCCTGATGGTGCTCGGCTCGCTGCTCGTGCCGGGCGGGCCCGCGGCCTTCGGCTGGTTCGCGTACGCGCCACTGAACAGCCTGGAGCGGTCCCCCGGCATCGGCGCCGACCTGTGGATCATGGGGCTCGCGCTGTCCGGCTTCGGCACGATCCTCGGCTCGGTGAACTTCCTGACCACCATCATCGGGATGCGCGCGCCCGGGATGACGATGTTCCGCATGCCCATCTTCACCTGGAACGTGCTCTTCACATCGATCCTGGTGCTCCTCGCGTTCCCGGTGCTCGCGGCCGCCCTGCTCGTCCTGGAGGCCGACCGGCGCTTCCACTCGGTCGTCTTCGACGCCCAGTTCGGGGGCGCGCTGCTGTGGCAGCACCTCTTCTGGTTCTTCGGACATCCGGAGGTCTACATCATCGCGCTGCCGTTCTTCGGCATCATCACGGAGATCATCCCGGTGTTCAGCAGGAAGCCGGTGTTCGGCTACGTCCCGCTGATCGGCGCGACGATGGCCATCACCGGGCTCTCGGTGGTCGTGTGGGCGCACCACATGTTCGCGACGGGCGCGGTGCTGCTTCCGTTCTTCTCGTTCATGTCGTTCCTGATCGCGGTGCCGACCGGGGTGAAGTTCTTCAACTGGACGGGGACGATGCTCAAGGGGTCCCTGTCGTTCGAGACACCGATGCTGTGGTCGGTCGGCTTCCTGGTGTCGTTCCTGTTCGGCGGTCTGACGGGAGTCATCCTCGCCTCGCCGCCACTGGACTTCCACGTCACCGACTCGTACTTCGTCGTGGCGCACTTCCACTACGTGGTCTTCGGCACCGTCGTGTTCGCGACCTTCGCGGGCTTCTACTTCTGGTGGCCGAAACTCACCGGCAAGATGCTCGACGAGCGGCTCGGGAAGATCCACTTCTGGACACTCTTCGTGGGCTTCCACACGACGTTCCTCGTGCAGCACTGGCTCGGCGCGGAGGGCATGCCCCGGCGGTACGCGGACTATCTGGCGGCGGACGGCTTCACGGTGCTCAACACGGTGTCGTCCATCGGCGCCTTCCTGCTCGGCCTGTCCACGCTGCCGTTCCTCTACAACCTCTGGAAGACCGCCAAGTACGGCGAGAAGGTCGAGGTCGACGACCCCTGGGGGTTCGGCCGCTCCCTGGAGTGGGCGACCTCCTGCCCGCCGCCCCGGCACAACTTCGTCACGCTCCCCCGGATCCGCTCGGAGTCCCCGGCGTTCGATCTGCACCATCCCGAGTACGCGGCGCTGCGGGCTCCGGACGACCAGACCGATCACCCCGGTCCAGGGCCCGGCTCAGGCGGTCCCTGACCGAGCGCATCCCCTCGCTGAGCCCCTCGGGTTCGAGCACCTCGAACTCGAAGCCCAGGAACATCAGATGGAAGACCATGAACTCCGGGCTGCCCGCGCCGGTGCGCAGCAGGCAGGTGCCGTCCGTCTCGGCCTCCAGGGTGCCGTCCGACGGCGTCACCCGCTGGGCCGCCTCCTCCAGGGGCACGAAGAGGCGGACGGTGGCCTGCGCCGCGTAGGCGCGCGTGGAGACGCCCCGGGAGACGTACGCGGCGAGGTCGGCGGCGGGCGGGGTGCGGGGCTCGCAGCGCGGGCCGTGCGGAGGCCTCGGCGTGACGCGGTCCACGCGGAACGTGCGCCAGTCGGCGCGGTCCAGGTCCCAGGCGACGAGGTACCAGCGGCGCTCGGTGCACACCAGGCGGTGCGGCTCCACGACACGGCGGCTGGAACTGCCGCCGTGGTCGCGGTAGTCGAACCGCAGCCGCTCCGAGTCCCGGCAGACGGCCGCCAGTTCGGTCAGGACCGACGGGTCGACGGCCTGGGAGCGCGCGGTGTGCAGCATCGGCACGGTGAAGGCGTTGAGCGCGCCGACGCGGCGGCGCAGCCTTCCCGGCAGGACCTGTTCGAGCTTGCCGAGGGCGCGTACGGAGCTCTCCCCGATGCCCTCGATGCCCTGCCCCGCGGCCGTGCGCAGGCCCACCGCCACGGCGACCGCCTCGTCGTCGTCCAGGAGCAGCGGCGGCAGCTCGGCGCCCGCCCCCAACTGGTAGCCGCCGCCCGTGCCGGGGCTGGCGTTGACGGGGTAGCCCAGCTCCCGGAGCCGGTCCACGTCCCGCCGCACCGTGCGCGCGGTGACGCCGAGGCGGTCGGCCAGGTCGGCGCCGGACCACTCGCGGTGGGCCTGCAGCAACGAGAGCAGCCGAAGCAGGCGGGCGGAGGTCTCCAACATGGTCGTGATTCTCCCCCGGCCCGGGGGCGGGCCCGACCATGGGGGCTGCGCCCCCTCTCCCCCCGCTTCGGCCCTTCGGGCCTCGTCCTCAAACGCCGGACGGGCTGAGATCCGCCTCGCGCTCACGTGCCGGACGGGCTGAAATCCGCCTCGGCCTCACACGCCGGACGGGCTGAGATCCGCCGCCGACACCCGTACCGCCAAGTCGTTGTCGTTCGTGTAGTACGGGCCCACCTCGACCTGGCCGCCCACGCAGTCCACTCGTGTCACCGGGTACGTGAAGATCGGCTTCTTGTCGGCCACGTCGTCCAGGAGGCGGGCCAGGCGGATGCGCGGGCCTTCGTCGCCCGCCGGGTGGAGCCAGAGGTCCCAGACGCCCTCGGCGGCGGCCAGTTCGGCGTACGGCAGGGCGAAGCCGAAGTCCGTGGCCGCGGGGGCCGCGGGCGTCACCTCGGCGTGCAGGACCTGGGAGACGTCGCCGCGCAGGACGGCCTCGATGCGCGCGGCGCCGGTCAGCGCCGTGCCGTAGACCCGGCCGTGCCCGGTCAGGCCCGTGCCGTCGATGCACAGCTCGCCGACCTCGGCGTGCGGGGCGCGCAGCCAGGCGCGCACCGACAGGTTGCCCTGCTTGGTGGCGTACGGGATGCGGACCGCGACATGGCCGCGGCTGCCGCTGGGCGCGCGGTCGACCAGCGAACGCAGGTCGTTCACGCCCGGCACCAGGCGGCGCGGCTCGCCGCCCTCGACCTGCGCGTACGCGTTCCAGCGGCCCTCGGCCAGCTCGACGCTGCTGGGCAGCGCGGCGCGCAGGCTGCCGTCTGCGGCGGGGGCGAGCGGCAGGCGTACCTCGACGGGCGGGTCCGACTCCCGAAGGCGCAGCAGCAGATGGGCGGCGCCCGCCTCACCGGGGTCGGTGACGTCGAAGGTCAGCCCGCCCGCGGAGTCCGCGATGCAGTCGGCGCGCGGCGCGAGCGGCTGCGCCTCGCCCATCGTGGCCTCCCCTGAGCCGTCCAGCGTGCCCCGTGTGAACACGGCCGTCATGCCAAGCGCCCCTTCGTCGGTACCGTCCGGCGGGCGTCCCGCACGGCGTACGCGCCGCCGAGCAGGGCCCCTCTCGCGCGGTGCATCGAGCCGCGCATCCGGCCGCCCAGCGAGCCGCCCCGCGTGAGCATGCCCTGGAACATGTCCTCGTAGCGCTCGGCGATGCGGGCCGGGTCGAAGCGCTCGGAGTCCTCGAGCGCGGCGCCCGCCATGCGCTGCCGCAGCGCGTCGTCGTTGATGAGTTCGAGCAGTCCGCCCGCGATGGCGTCGGCGTTGCCGACCTCGACGAGGCGGCCGTCGACGCCGTTGTCGATGATCTCGCCGGGACCGTGCGGGCAGTCGGTGGCGACCACGGGCAGCCCGCAGCGCATGGCCTCCACGATGGTCATGCCGAACGACTCCAGGCTGGAGGTGACGGCGGCGATGGAGCCCTTGGCCCACTCCGGCTCGATGGGGTGCGCCGGGCCCATGAGGAAGACGTGGTTGTACAGGCCGAGGTCGTCGATCAGCTTGCGCAGCTTGTCCTTCTGCTTGCCGCCGCCGTAGATCCGCAGACGCCAGTCGGGACGCTCGCGGCGCACCTTGTCGAAGGCGCGGATCAGCAGGTCGTACCGCTTGACGGGGGCGAGCCTGCCGGCCGCCACGACCCACTTGTGGGAGCCGTCGGCAGGCTCGATGCCGGGCGCGGGCACGGGGTTCGGCACCGCCTGCACATGCACGCCGGGCAGCCGCATCCGCTGGCGGTAGGCGTGCGCGTCGGCCTCGGTCGTCGTGGTCAGGACGTCCAGGCGCGGGTACACGCTGCGCAGTTGGAGGCGCAGTTCCTTGGGGTGGCTGTCGAGGGTGAGGTGCTCCTGGCCGACGCGCAGCACGCCGCGCCGGGTCTGGCGGGCGATGTGCACGTTCAGGCCGGGCCGGGTGCCGATGACGACGTCGGACCTGAGGGCGGACAGGTGGGCCGCGATGCGCTCGTCGGTGAGGGCGCTGTACTGGGCGTAGCGGCCCTCGGCGCTCGGGAAGACCTTGGCCGGGGTCCGGTAGGCCTCGCTGCCGCCCTCGTACCCGGGGCTGCCCTTCCGGATGTCGACGAGGTGGCTCAGCCTGATCCGCGCGTCGGGGGTGAAGACCGGCTCGTCGCGGTGGCGCAGCACCGACACGATGTCGACGTCATGGTGCTCGGCGAGTGTGTTCGCCAAGTTGTACGTGGTCCGGATCGTCCCTCCGATCCCGTACGCGTTGTGAATCAGGAAAGAGATATGCATACGTCCCCGTATCCCGCGCTTCCCTGCGGACAGTCCGTCTCGTCCGCCTACCGAGGGGTTAGACGGGAATCGAGGGCCAAGGGTTGGGTCCAATATCCGTCTTGTTCTGGAACGGATGCCCGATCGCAAGCCGGAAGCGGGAACTCCGTGACTGGTACAACGATCACGGCTGGTAGGAGAGCTGCGGTACGTCGAAGCAGGTGCGGTTCATGTCGCCCTGTGTGACCCAGCCCTCATCGCCCGCGTCGCCTGAGTCGTCGGGGTCGTCCGCGCCGTCCCGCCAGCGCGCCACCGACACACAGGTCTCGCGCGTCTTCGGTGGCCGCTCGCGCCGCTCGTACGTCACGGGCAGCAGCAGCCCGTCGGCGTCATAGGGCTCGCCCCGGCTCATGAAGCGGTCGACGCACGCGCGCGTGACGTCGCTCCCGGCCCCTGAGCAGGACTTCGCCGCGTCCGTGAACCACATCGCGGCCGCCCAGCCCTCCAGCTGCCACTGGGAGTGCGTCTTCGCGCCCTTCGTGGCGTCGCGGAACTCGCGCACCGCCGGATGGCCCGTGTCCGCGTAGTTGCGGCTCGCGCCGGTGGCCCACAGGGCGTTGCGGCAGCGCGGCGCGTCCTTGTAGTCCTCGGCAACCGTGGATGACCAGTTCTGGACGTTGGTGACCTTCGCGGTGATGTCGGCGCCGACGTCGTCCATCGCTTTGCAGAGCTGCGCGTTGCCGTGGGTGTCCATCGCGTCGAAGACGAGGTCGACGCCCCGGTCCTTGAGGTCGGCGGCGACGGCACGGAAGTTGGGCAGCGCGAAGTCGACCTGTTCGGTGACGACGTCGTAGCCCTCGGTCTCCAGGCCGCGCTTCACGAGACGGGCGTACGCGGCCGACGCGGCCTGGTTGTAGGAGACGACGGCGGCGGTGCGGGCGCCGTGCTCGCGCTTGAAGTAGCGGTAGACCTCCGTGCCGCCGTACAGCTCGCCGTCCCAGCCCGGCTCGCCGGTGCGCGGGGCGAGGCTGCCGTAGATGCCGTACAGGTGCGGGTAGGTGTCGTAGGCGGAGCCGATGGGCTGGCCGCCGATGTCGGGCACGCCCGCCTTCGACACGCGCGGGGCGCCCGCGTAGTCGAGGGAGGTGGTGGCGACGAGAGCGACGACCTTCTTCTCGTCGAGCAGCTTGTGCACGCACTCGTTGTTGCCGACGCCGCTGCCGCCGTCGTCGCAGGTGTGCACCTCGACCTCGCGGCCGCCGACGCCGCCGCGGTCGTTGAGGCGCTCGAAGTACGCCTTCGCGCCGTCGCGCGGGCCGGTGAAGGCGGAGCCGCCGACCGGGCTGGTGGCGCTGGCGATGATGCCGACCCGCACCGGCGGCCCCTGCTGGGTGCCGCGCGGCACGGGCGGGCGCTCCTCGAAGTCGCTCTCGGGGAGGCGGCTGCCGCAGCCCGCGCCGGCCAGGAGCGCGGCGGCCGCGAGCACGGCGAGGACGCCGGAGCGCCATCTCCGCCGGGCACGAGGGCCCGGCGCCCCGGCAGTCCGAGCCTGACGGCTGCTCAAGGCCTCAGCAGCCGGGGCCGGGTGAGGCGTTGCCGCTCAGCTTCACCAGGGCGCACAGCGTCTTCACGGACACCTTCCAGGTGTCGTCCTGGTTCACGGCCGTCCCGCTGGCGGTGGGCAGCGCGGTGGCGCCCTTCAGGGTCAGCGCGTACGTCACGTCCGCCTCCGTCGCCGAGGTGAACTCGACCTTGCCGACCTTCGCGCCGACCTGCTTGCCGCGCTCGTCCCCGCTGAAGCCCTGGAGGACCGCGCGCATCTTCGGGCCGTTCTCCAGGACGGCCTCCTTGTCCCGCATGGACGTGGCCGGGTCGAAGAACTTCTCGAAGTTCGTCCGCACCTGTTTCTCGGCGGCCGCGGGGTCGGCGGGCTTCTTCGCGTCGGGCGCCGCGCTCGACGACGGCGGCTCCGCGGGGGTCTTCTCCGTCTTCTCCACCGAGGGCTTCGGCGGCGCGTCGTCGCCGCCCCCGCTGTCGTCACCGCAGGCCGCGGCGGCCGGAACGATCAGCAGGACCGCGGCTGCCGCCAGGACCGCGCTCCGTACCCTTCCCCGCCGGGGATCGATCCCCCGCCTGGGCCTTGTCCCGAGAACCATCTGGCTCACCACCGGGTGTCGGTCCGGGCGAAGAGCGCCCGGTGCTTTCAGGGTCAGCTTCCAGAAGGCATAGTGCAAGCCATTGGCTGACATGAACAGACCTGTCAGTAACAGACCTGTCTGACTTACGACGTCTCCCAGGGGGCCTCGATGCGGGCGGCACGAACGGATCGGCGATCTCCCACGGCGTCCTCGGCCGCCTCCGGCGCGGCCCGGCTGCGCGCGGTGCATCCGATGCTGTGGGCGGCGTTCGCGGCTCTCGCGACCGGGGCGGTGCTCTGTGTGATCGGCTGGTACGGCATCTCCGGCGAGCGGTTCGCCGAGCGCCAACTGCCCTACATCGCCTCGTGCACGGTGCCCGGCGCCGCGCTGATCGTGGCGGGCGCCGTGCTCCTCGCGCACGGCCGCGGGGCGCTCGCGGCGGCGCGGGTCGAGGAGCTGTACGGGCTGCTCGTGGCCGTCGAGGGGCAGGACCCGGCGGCCGTGCGCGCCGAGCGGGCGGCGGCGCGGGTCGCGACCAGCGACGACCTCCTGACCGTGCCCGGCGGGGGGCTCCTGCACCGCGCGGACTGCCCGCTGGTGGCGGGGAAGCCGGACGCGGTGGCGCCGGACGCGGGCGTCCTCGCGTCCGGCGCGACGAGCCCGTGCCCGATCTGCGCGCCCCCGCACGACCCCGGGGACCCGACCGCCCCGGAGGCCTGACCCGGTGGCCTCCCTGAGCTACGACCTCACGCTGGCCGGGCTCTCCGTCGGCAGCGCCGCCGCCCTCACCGGCATCGGCCTGATCGTCACCCACCGCGCGACGGGCGTGCTCAACTTCGCGCACGGCGCCATCGCGATGGTGTGCGCGTATCTGCTGCGCCACCTCACCGTCGAGTGGGACTGGCCGCTCTGGCCCGCCGCGGCCGTCACCCTCCTCGTGGTGGCGCCCGCGATCGGCCTGGTCCTCGAACGCGTCGTCTTCCGGCCGCTCGCCGTGCTCGGCGGCGACCCGGCGCAGACGCTGGTCGCGTCCATCGGCGTCTTCGTGCTCCTGGTCGGCGGGGCGGCGCTGATCTGGGGGCAGGGCGCCCGCGCGGACGTGCCGACACTCGTGTCGGCGGACCCCTGGGGCCAGTTGGCGGCAGCCGTGGTCCTCGCGCTCGCCGTGTGGGTGGTCACGCGCTTCACCCGCTTCGGCGGGGAGCTGCGGGCGGTGGTCGACGACCGGCGGCTCGCGGCCCTCGCCGGGATCGACGCGGACCGGGTGGCGGCGGCGGGCTGGGCGTTCGGCTCGTTCACGGCGGGACTGACCGGCGTGCTGCTCGCTCCTTACGTACGTCTCGACCCGTACGGCATGCCGCTGCTCGTCATGGAGGTCGTGGCCGTCGCCGTGGCCGCCCGGATGCGGAACCTGCCGGTGGCGGTCGTCGTGGCACTCGGCATCGGCGTGGCCCAGAGCCAGCTGACCCGGCTGCACCCGTCCGGCTGGGGCGAGCCGCTGCTCCAGGCCGTCGGCGCGAACCTGTTCGTGGTGGCGCTGCTGATCGCCGCGCTCGTGCTGCCGGGCATCGGCACCGGGGACGCGCTGCCCCGGACGGCCACGGCCCGTGTCCCCACGCCGCCCGGCGCGTGGATAGTGGCCGTCGTCCTCTTCTTCCTCCCCCTCGGCTTCGCGGGCCCGGACCTCACCACGTCCGTGCAGGTGCCCGCGCTCGGCGTCATCCTGCTGTCCCTGGTGGTGGTCACCGGCCGGGGCGGGCAGATCTCCCTCGGGCAGGCGGCGTACGCGGGTCTGGGCGCCCTGTTCACCGCGCTGCTCGCGGCGGGCCGGTTCCCGGGTCTGCCGGAGCTGCCGACGCTGGCCGCGCTCGCCGTGGCGGTGCTGCTCGTCGCGCCGCTCGGCCTGCTCACGGGCTGGCCCGCGATCAGCCGCCACGGCCTCGCGCTCGCCCTCGCCACCTTCGCGGTCGGCGTCGGCGTCAGCCGCTTCGTGTTCGCGCAGCCGTACGCCACGTCGGGCCTCACCCCCGGCCGCCCCGCGGGCTTCGACGGCGACCGCGCGTACTACCTCCTCGAACTCGCCCTGCTCGGGGGCGCGCTGCTGCTTGTGGCGGCGCTGCGGCGGGGGCGCACGGGGCGGGCACTCGCGGCGATGCGGGACCACGAGGCGGGGGCGGCGGCGGCCGGGGTGCCCGTGCGGGCGCTGAAGCTCGGCGCGTTCGTCACGGGCGCGGCGCTCGCGGCGCTCGGCGGCGGCATGCTCGGCATGGGCTTCCGGGCCTTCGACCCCGCCGCGTTCGACCCGGTGCGGGGCCTGCTGTGGTTCGCGGCCGTGGTCGTCCTTGGCGCGGACAGCCTGCTGGGCTCGCTGCTCGCGGCGGCGCTCCTGGTGGGCCTCGACGCGGGTGCGCGCGGCGGGGTCGCGGCGGCCGTCATCGGCGTCCTCGCCGTCCTGATCGGCCGCTTCCCCGGCGGCCCGTACGAGGCCCTGCGCGCGGCGGCCCAGCGCATCCCCCGCCACCCCCGCCTCACCCCGCTCGGCCTGACCGTCCGCACGGCCCTCCTTGGCCCACCGGCCTCCCCCGAGCCTCCATCCCAACCGAAGCCCCACCCCCCGGAACTCCGGCACCACACACCACACCCACCCACACCGCTCGGGCCCGACGCAACAGCCCCAGCGACCGCCACCACCGCTCCCTCCACCCCCGACACCCCCACTCCCACCTCTCCCTCCGCGCCCCACCCCGGCGGCAAGACCGCGGCCACCGGACCGCAGCCACCAGAACCGCCACCGCCACCAGAACCCTCAGCACCGGCGAAACCACCGCCCCAGCAGCCGGGCCCGTCCGGAACACCGACCCCCTCCGTCCCACCGAAACCACTCACCCTGCCGGGACCACCCGCCCCACAGGAACTACTGGGCCTGGCCAGCCCGCCCGACCCACCGGAACCACCCACCCCGCCGGAGCCAGTCGGCATGCCCAGCCCGCCGGGCCCACCGCGCCCCTCCACCCTGGAGGCCCACGGCCTGTACCTCTCGTACGACGGCTTCACCGCCCTCCACGACGTGTCCCTCACCGTGCCGCCCGCCCAGGTGACCGCGCTCGTCGGGCCCAACGGAGCGGGCAAGAGCAGCCTCTTCCACTGTCTGGCGGGGGCGCTGCGGCCGGATCGGGGGCGGGTCACGTTCGGGGGGCGGGACATCACGCGGATGCCCGCGCACGCGCGGACGCGGATCGGGGTGGCGCGTACCTTTCAGCAGCTCGCCGTGTTTCCGACGCTGACGGTCGCCGAGAACGTGCGGGTGGGGGCCGAGCGGGGCCGGGTGCGCGACCCGGCCGCGCCGGACCGGGCGCTGCGGCTGTTCGAGCTGGACGCCGTACGGGACCGGCCCGCCGAGGGGCTGCCCACCGGCACGCTGCGCCGCGTCGAACTGGCCCGCGCCTTCGCGGGCGACCCGCACGTCCTGCTTCTGGACGAGCCCGCCGCGGGCCTGGACACCGCCGAAGTGGCCGCCCTGGCACGGATCCTGCGGGCGCTCGCCACGGACGGGACGGCCCTGCTGGTGGTCGAGCACGATCTGGACCTGGTGGCGGGCCTCGCCGACCGCGTGTACGTGCTGACGGCGGGCCGCGTCGTCGCCTCGGGCCCCGCGGACCAGGTGCTCGACCCGCGCCGCACCCCCGAAGGCGGGCCGCCATGACCCGCACCCTGGAACTCCGCGCGGCCCGCGTGCGCTACGGCCCCCTGGAGGCCCTGCACGGCGTGAGCCTCATCGCCGCCTCCCCCGGCCTGACGGTCCTCCTCGGCCGCAACGGCTCCGGCCGTACGACCGCGCTGCGCGCCCTGGCCGGGACCGTCCCGGTGTCCGGGGGCGCCGTCGTCTGGGACGGCGCGGACATCACCCGGCTGCCCGCCCACGAACGCGCCCGCCGCGGCCTGTGCTTCGTGCCGGACCGGCAAGCCGTCTTCGGCTCGCTCACCGTCGGCGAGAACCTGGAGCTGGCGCACGCCCGCGGCGACTTCGCCGGCGCCCTGGCCGCGTACCCGGAGCTGCGCCCCCTGCTCGCCCGCCGCGCGGGCACCCTGTCGGGCGGCGAGCAGCGCATGCTGGCCATCTCCCGGGCCCTCCTGTCGCACACGCGCGTGGTCCTCGTCGACGAGCCCACCCAGGGCATGTCCCCTGCCGTCGCGTCCCGTACGTACGACCTGCTCAAGGACCTGGACGCGGGCGTGGTCGTCGCCGAGCAACGCCTTCCGCCCGGCCTGCGCGGGCGCACGGGCCGGGCGGTGGTGGTGTACGAACTGCGCCGCGGCGAGGTCGTGTTCGCCGGGGAGGCCGCGGAGGTGCCGACGGGGGGTCACCCCGGTTCGGCGGGGTGAGGCCGCCTCACTTGTCCGGGACGACCAGCACCGTCCCGGGGGTGAGCCGGTCCGGGGAGGGGCCGACCGTCTTGCGGTTGGCCCGGTAGAGGGACTTCCAGCCGCCCTTGAGGTGATGGCGCCGGGCGATGGAGCTCAGCGTCTCGCCGCGCTTGACCACGTGCGTGATCCGCACCGGCAGCAGCGCGTACCCGTCGAGCCTGGCCGCCTTGACCTTCTTGGAGCAGACCGGCCAGGCCTTCCAGCCCTGGTTGCGCAGCACCTTCTGGGCGATCTTGATCTGCTGCTCGCGGGTGGCGAGGTCGGCGCGCGGGGCGTAGGCGAGGCCACCGTGCTCCACCCAGGTGGGCTGGTAGAACTGCAGGCCGCCGTAGTAGTTGTTCCCGGTGTTGGCGTCCCAGCGGCCGCTGCTCTCGCAGTGGGCGAGGCAGGCCCAGGGCCCTTCGGCGCGGGAGCAGACGTAGGTGTGCCTGGTGGCCTCGGCGCCCGGCAGCGGCGGCGTGGGCGACGCGGTGGCGGACGGCGCCAAGAGCGACAGGGCCGCCGTGGCGAGCAGAGTCACGGGCCCAGACCGAAGACGCGTGTTCGACATCGGGTGCATCGGGTCACGCTAAGCAGATCATCATCACGGCCAGGCCCTCGCCGCGCCGCCGTCGGCGCGGCCCCACCCGGTCGGACGACGGGGCACGGCCGCACCGCGCTGACGCCGCTGACGCCGCGACCGGTCGGGCCCGGCCGCGGCGTCAGCGCTGTCGAGCTGTCGAGCTGTCGAGCTGTCGAGCTGTCGAGCTGTCGAGCTGTCGAGCCAGCAGAGCAGCTCAGCTACAGAGCAGCATCGCCTCAGACCACGAGCCGCTGTCCGGGCACGATCGTGTTCGGATCGCCGCCGATGACCCCCTGGTTGGCCGCGAAGATCCGCTGCCAGCTGGTGCCGTGCGCCGCCGCGATGCGGCTGAGCGTGTCACCGGACCGCACGGTGTAGTTGCCCGAGCCGCCGGGCGCGCGGTACGCGGTGCCCCGGTCGCTGCGGGCGGGGGCGCGGTGCGTCGGAGCGGGCTGCTCCGGTGCCGCCTTCGGCGCGGTGGACCTGGGCGCCGCGGGCTTCGGCGCGGCGGGCGCGGGCGCGGCACCGCCGGGAGCGGAACCTTGGGCGCCGGCGCGCGCCGAGCAGGACGGCCAGGCCCCCCAGCCCTGGGCGCGCTGGACCTTCGCCGCGACGGCTATCTGCTGTGCCTTGGACGCCTGGGCGGCCGTCGGCGCGTACGCCGTGCCGCCGTACGCCCGCCAGGTCCCGGCGGAGAACTGGAGCCCTCCGGAGTAGCCGTTGCCTGTGTTGGTCTGCCAGTTCCCGCCGCTCTCGCAGCGGGCGATCCGGTCCCACACTCCGCTGTCCGCGGCGGCCTGGCCGCTCGCGGCGAGCAGTGCCAGGGGCGCGAGGAGCGCGGCCCCGCCGAGCACTGCCGTCCTGCGAATGTACTGGGGACGAACGGACATGGATTTCCCTCTCCAAGGACCCGGGCTCCCCCGGGCTCCGCGGGCCCCGCGCGTATCCGACGCCGGGATCCCGCCGAGCCCCGCCCGCCGGTCGGACGGCGCGCCGCCGTACCGCCACCGGGATCCGTGCGGATCCATGGCGGTCGATGAGGCTGCGCGACGCCCTGCCGCACCGTGGTGCCGGAAGTCCGGCCGGTGCGATCGGCGGTCGTACCCGAGCGGTGCTCAGTGCACACGGCGGTGGAATCTAGGAGCGCTCTCGCCCCGCCATCAACCGGATCCTCGTCATTCCAGGCCAGTCGACCGTTACCGGGAGTATCGTCGAGTTTCGGACACCCACTTAATAGTCCGATATCAAGACATGTCACCCCTCACCCGAATCGATCTGTGACTCAGTTCACTGCCCCAACTTCCTTGCCCTCAGCAGTCGTTGGCGTGGAGTGACTGATTCCGCCCATCAACTCACGCTCCGCTCAGGACAGTTCAATTCCGTTCGCCCCCGCGCGTGACTTGCACCACTGATCGCCCGTTGTCTCCTTCATGAGCCGGGCACCACCCGGACACCCCACGCATCGATTCCGAGGAGCCACCCGTGCCGCGCATGCTCGACCTCAGCGACGAGGTACGCGCCGAGATCGGCGATGAAGAAGCCGACCGCCTGCTCGCCGGGGAGAACGCCCCGGGCGCCTACGACTGCACCTCCTGTCGCACCCCCGGCGACTCGGACCGCGAGCGCACCAGCACCGTCCTGTTCGTCGGCGACGAGACCGCCGTGCTGGCCTTCGCCCACGCCGTCTGCCTGCCGTCCCAGATCGTCGAGGTGGCCGAGGAGCAGCTCCAGGGCGCCGTCCGCTCGATCACCGGCGAAACCCCCGACACCGGTGTCGCCCCCGACTCCGCCGCGGCCATCAGCGGCCGCCCCGAGCAGGCCGTGCTCGGCGTCACCAGCGGCCTCGTCCTCATCGAGGGCGAACTGCGGCCCGCGCTCGTCGTGGAGCCGACCGGGCCGATCGCACGCCCCGGCGCCGCGCCCGGGGGCGGCGACGACTTCCTGCCGCTCCTGATCGAGCAGGGCTTCATGCCGGTGACGTCTCTCGACGGCGTGCCTGCGACGCTGCACGGCTGGTCGGTGCTGCTCGCCATGGGCCAGCTGCACGCGATCCTCCAGCCCGGCACCGGCAACGGCCCGCAGGTCGCCTGGTGGCAGGCGCACCAGCCGCTCCAGGTCACCGAGGGCTGGCGGGCCGCGGCCAACAAGCTGCAGTCGGTGCTGCTCTTCGCGGCGCCCGCCGGTGCCATCGGCCGCCAGCCCCGCGAGGACCTGCTGCGCGGTGCCCTGGACCGGGCCGCGGGCCGCGGCCAACTGGTCGCGTGCGGCATGCCGTTGGCCGGTACGTGAGCCCGCCCCGGGGGTCGTCCGCGCGCCGGGTGCCCGGCGCGCGGACGGCACCCGGGCGGCCACTGCCGCCTACCAGGCGAATGCGGTGCTTCTCCCCGCATCCGTCCGGCCCCGGGGTCGTTGGCCCAGACGTGCACGCATACGATCCCTCACCCCACCGGCCGTACCAGAGCCCCATCCCGTCCATGCGCACGGCGCAGGACGTGTCGGGCGCCCACTCGGCCACGCCGATCTACGACGCGCTGTACTCGGAGTACATGAGGGCGTTCCGCGCCCTTCCCGGCGACCGGATCGGCGAGGAGGAACTCCGGTTCAACGCGTTCGGCACCGCGCCCTACGGCAGCCAGCACGGCGCCGGTCAGCACGACGCCCGGTACGAACCGCGCCACCCGGTCCGGCACGACCCGCGATACGACCCCCGGCACGACCCCCGGCACAGCCCCTTCCACGTCGCCCGCTACGGCCAGCCGAGCCAGGCCGACCACACCGGCTACGGCCAGCTCTTCCCGGCGGCGCTCCCGCCGGGCCCGCGCCGCGAGCGCTGACTCCGGGCGCCGCGGGCCCCGCCCCCACAAGCCGATGCCCGGCCTTCCCCGTGGAAGGCCGGGCATCGTCGCGTGCGCGCTCAGGGGCGGGCGCGCCCCCTGCCGCGTACCGCGGTTACTTCTTCTTCTGGGTCTTCTGGCCGCGCTTCTCGCGCACCCGCACCGAGATGTGGATCGGGGTGCCCTCGAAGCCGAACTCCTCACGGAGCCTGCGCTCCACGAAGCGGCGGTAGCCGTGCTCGATGAAGCCCGAGGCGAAGAGCACGAACCGCGGCGGCTTCGTGCCCGCCTGCGTGCCGAACAGGATGCGGGGCTGCTTGCCGCCGCGGACCGGGTGCGGGTGGGCGGCGATCAGCTCGCCGAGGAAGGCGTTCAGACGCCCCGTCGGCACGCGCGTCTCCCAGCCGTCCAGGGCCGTCTCGATCGCCGGGACCAGCTTCTCCATGTGCCGGCCCGTGCGCGCCGAGACGTTCACCCGCGGCGCCCAGGCGACCTGCGCGAGCTCCGTCTCGATCTCCCGCTCCAGGTAGTAGCGGCGCTCCTCGTCGAGGGTGTCCCACTTGTTGTACGCGAGGACGACGGCGCGGCCCGCCTCCACCGCCATGGTGACGATGCGCTGGTCCTGCACGCTGATCGACTCGCTGGCGTCGATCAGGATGACGGCGACCTCTGCCTTCTCGACGGCGGCGGCGGTGCGCAGCGAGGCGTAGTAGTCGGCGCCCTGCTGCAGGTGCACGCGCTTGCGAATACCGGCGGTGTCGACGAACTTCCAGGTGACGCCGCCGAGTTCGATGAGCTCGTCGACCGGGTCGCGGGTGGTGCCCGCCAGTTCGTTGACGACGACGCGCTCCTCGTTCGCGACCTTGTTCAGGAGCGAGGACTTGCCGACGTTCGGGCGGCCGATGAGCGCGATGCGGCGCGGGCCGCCGATGGCCGTGCCGAAGCTCTGCTCGGGCGCCTCCGGCAGCGCCTCCAGGACGGCGTCCAGCATGTCGCCGGTGCCGCGGCCGTGCAGCGCGGAGACCGGGTGCGGCTCGCCGAGGCCGAGCGACCACAGCATCGCCGCGTCCGCCTCGGCGGAGGGGCCGTCGACCTTGTTGGCGCACAGCACGACGGGCTTGCCCGCCTTGCGCAGGAGGCGCACGACGGCCTCGTCCGTGTCCGTCGCGCCGACGGTCGCGTCCACGACGAAGACGACGGCGTCGGCCGCCTCGATCGCGTACTCCGCCTGGGCGGCCACGGACGCGTCGATGCCGAGGACGTCCTGCTCCCAGCCGCCGGTGTCGACGACCTTGAAGCGGCGGCCCGCCCACTCGGCCTCATAGGTGACGCGGTCGCGGGTGACGCCCGGCTTGTCCTCGACGACGGCCTCGCGGCGGCCGATGATGCGGTTCACGAGCGTCGACTTGCCGACATTGGGGCGGCCGACGACGGCGAGCACCGGCAGCGGGCCGTGCCCGGCCGCCTCGATGGCGCCCTCGACGTCCTCGATGTCGAAGCCCTCTTCGGCGGCGAGCTCCATGAACGCTGCATACTCGGCGTCGCCAAGCGCACCGTGGTCGTGCTCGGCGTGCTGGGCCGAGCCCTCGCCCTCGGGCTGGATCTGGTCGTTCATGAAGTCCGTACCTCGTCGTTCATCGTGGTGATCGGTGGCCGCCGCGCGGCGGTCCACTACTGAAAGTCTTACTCAGCGCCCGGTGAGGCGCCTGGCGTTTTCCAGGTGGGCGGTGAGCTGCCCCTGGATGCGCACGGTGGCCTCGTCGAGCGCCTTGCGCGTACGCGGCCCGCTGCCGCCCGCCCGTCTCCCGCCACCGCCCTCAACCGAGCTGCGCAGCCCCTCTTGCGCGTCGAAGGGATCGCCGAAGACGACGTCGACGCGGCTGCGCAGCGGTGGCAGCTGCTTTATCAGCCGCCCGCGCCGCTCCGTGCTGCCGAGGACGGCGACGGGCACGATCGGCGCCCCGGAGCGCACCGCGAAGTACGCGAGGCCCGCGCGCAGCGAGGCGAAGTCGCCGTCGCCCCGGGTGCCCTCGGGGAAGATCCCGAGGACCCCGCCCTGGTCCAGGACGGCCAGCGCGTCCGTGATGGCCGTGCGGTCGGCCGTGGTCCGGTCGACCTGGAGCTGGCCGATGCCCCGCAGGAACGGGCCGAGCGGCCCGACGAACGCTTCCTTCTTGATCAGGAAGTGCGTCGGCCGGGGCGCCACGCCCATGACCATGGGGCCGTCGACGTTGTGCGAGTGGTTCACGGCGAGGATCACCGGGCCGGTCGCGGGGACCCGCCAGGCGCCCAGGACGCGGGGCTTCCACAGGCCGTACATGAGGCCCACGCCGATGCGGCGGCCGACGTCGGCGCCGCGCTCGGAGGGGGCGACGCGCGGGGCGGACGCACCGCGCACCGACGGAACCGGACTCACTTCCCGGCCCGCTTCTCCTCGACGAGCGTGACGACGCACTCGATGACCTGCTGCAGCGTGAGCTCGGTGGTGTCCACCTCGACGGCGTCGGCCGCCTTGGCGAGCGGCGAGGTCTTGCGGCTGGAGTCGGCGGCGTCCCGCTTGATGAGGGCCTCGCGCGTGGAGGCGACGTCGGCGCCCTTCAGCTCGCCGGAGCGGCGGGCGGCGCGGGCCTCCGGGGACGCCGTCAGGAAGATCTTGAGGTCGGCGTCGGGCAGCACCGTGGTGCCGATGTCCCGGCCCTCGACGACGATGCCGAGCTCGGCCGCGGCGGCGATCGAGCGCTGCAGCTCGGTGATCCGGGTGCGCACCTCGGGGACGGCGCTGACCGCGCTCACCTTGGAGGTGACCTCCGGGGTGCGGATCGGGCCCGCGACGTCCGTGCCGTCGACGGTGATGGTCGGGGCGGACGGGTCGGTGCCCGAGACGATCTCCGCCTTGCCGGCCGCGGCGGCGATGGCGGACGGGTCCGTGAGGTCGATGCCGTTGGCCACCATCCACCACGTGATCGCCCGGTACTGGGCTCCGGTGTCCAGGTAGCTCAGGCCGAGCTGGGCCGCGACGGCCTTGGACGTGCTGGACTTCCCCGTGCCGGAGGGCCCGTCGATGGCGACGATCACGGGGGCCGGGCCTGCGGCGGCGGTCTTTTCCACGGATTCCACGGGGAGCGGACACCTTTCTCGGTGCGGGGGACGGGGTGGGCCGCCTGCTCGGCGCCCCGCACAAGGTTACTGGCTCCTGAGCGGGGCCCTTCCCGGTCCCGGGCCGCGGCCCGCCCGGAGGCTCCGGGGCGGCGACCCCGGCCTGCCCTCACCCCCGGGCCGTGAGCCCCCCGCGCCCCTCACTGCCGCAGCGACCAGCCGCGCTCCCGCAGCCCCGCCGCGAGCCCCGGCGCCGCCTGCGGCTCGACCATGAGCTGGACGAGGCCCGCCTGCTGGCCGGTGGCGTGCTCGATGCGGACGTCCTCGACGTTGACGCCGGCCCGCTCCGCGTCGGCGAAGATCCGGGCGAGCTGGCCGGGCTGGTCGTCGATGAGGACGGCCACGATCTCGTACACGGCGGGCGCGGAGCCGTGCTTGCCGGGGACGCGGGCCTGGCCCGCGTTGCCGCGCCGCAGCACGCCCTCGACGCCGGTGACGCCGTCCTGCCGCTTGGACTCGTCGGCGGACTGCAGGCTGCGCAGCGCGGTCACGGCCTCGTCGAGGTCGGTGGCGACCTCCGCGAGCAGGTCGGCCACCGGGCCGGGGTTCGCGGACAGGATGTCGATCCACATCCGCGGGTCGGACGCCGCGATGCGGGTGACGTCGCGGATGCCCTGGCCGCAGAGGCGTACCGCCGCCTCCTCCGCGTTCTCCAGGCGGGCGGCGACCATGCTGGCGACGAGGTGCGGCATGTGCGAGACGAGCGCGACCGCCCGGTCGTGGGCGTCGGCGTCCATGACGACGGGCACGGCCCGGCACAGCGCGACCAGCTCCAGGGCCAGGTTCAGGACCTCGGTGTCGGTGTCCCGCGTCGGCGTCAGGACCCACGGCCGCCCCTCGAAGAGGTCGGCGGAGGCCGCGAGGGGCCCGCTGCGCTCCCGCCCCGACATGGGATGCGTACCGATGTACGGCGTGAGGTCCAGGCCGAGGGACTCCAGCTCCCGGCGCGGCCCGCCCTTGACGCTGGCCACGTCGAGGTAGCCGCGCGCCGATCCGCGCCGCATCTCCTCGGCGAGGGTGGCGGCGACGTGCGCGGGCGGCACGGCGACCACGCACAGGTCGACGGGTGCGGCCGGGGGCTCGCTGGTGCCCGCCCCGAGCGCGGCCGCGGTGCGCGCCTGCTCCGGGTCGTGGTCGGCGAGGTGGACGGTGACGCCGCGGCGGGCCAGGGCCTGGGCGGCGGAGGTGCCGATGAGGCCGGTGCCGATGACGAGGGCGCTTCTCACTGGGCGATGTCCTTGCGGAGTGCGGCGGCCGCGCCGAGGTAGACGTGCGCGATCTCGGACCTCGGCCGGTCGGACTCGACGTGGGCGAGGATCCGCACGACGCGCGGCATGGCCCCGTCGATGTCGAGTTCCTGGGCGCAGATCAGCGGCACGTCGGCGAGGCCGAGCTCGCGGGCGGCGACGGCCGGGAAGTCGCTGTGCAGGTCGGGGGTCGCCGTGAACCAGATGGAGATCAGGTCGGCGGCGGTCAGTCCGTTCCGCTCGAGCACGGCGGTGAGCAGCGCGCCGACCTGCTCACTCATGTGGTCGGCCGCGTCCCGCTCCAGTTGGACGGCGCCCCGCACCGCTCGTACCGCCACCGTGCTGCTCCTCGCTCGCGTGCGCTGTTCTTTCTGTACGGCAAGGGTAGTCAGGCCCCCGGACACGCGTGCACGGCGCCCGTCTGCCGAGACGGCCGCCGCGCGCCTCGCGTCCGCGTCAGAGCTGCTGCTGGCGGATGATGTCCTCCAGGGACCCGGACGGCACCTGGCCGTCCGGCGTGAGCTGGTCGACGGCCCCCGGCAGCACCTGGGCGATCTCGTCCGCGGCCTGCTCGGGCGAGACGCCCGCCTGCTCGGCCACCTGCCGGAGCGTGTCGTCGGGCACCGCCTGCCGCACCTGCTCGCCGTTCACGGGCTGGTTCTCGCCGGGGCCCACCCACGACTGGGCCTGGTCGGCTAGCCCGGCCTTGGTCAGCCCGTCCAGGAGTCCGCCCAGCGGGTTGTTGCCGCCGCCCTTGCTCATCAACGCGCCGAGCAGCGCGCCGAGGATGGTGGCGCCGCCTCCGGACGCGGCCCCGCCCTGCTGGCCGCCGCCGAGGAGGCCGCCGAGAAGACCGCCCAGATCGTTACCCGCCATGGTCGTACTGCCTTTCGGTTCGTGGCCGGGCCCCGCCCGCGGGGGCAGGGGCCCCGGACCCTGCCAATGTCACCCGCGGCGAGGCCCTCCGCCACTTGGCGCAACCGGCGCGCGCCCCACCCGCACCACGGGCGCACAGCCTCCGTGCGCCTCTGGACGCCGGGGTCCGGGTCGGCTTGCATGGAGGGTCAGGCCACGCGCCTCGGGGGGCACGTATGAAGCGCTCAGGACCCTTGTTCACGCTGCTCGCGGGGCTGGTGCTGGCCCTGTTCATGCTGTCGGTCAACGCGACGTCGGGGACGGGCAGTTCGTCGTACTCGGACTCCTCGTCCGGCGCGGCCGAACCGACCGTGTCACCCACCACGAGCGCCCCGGGCGACCGCCCGAACCCCAGCCGCACGCCCAAGCCCGCCAAGAAGCCCCCGGCCGACGCCCGGTACGCGGGCCGCACCGACGACGACTCGGCCTCGATCGCCATCACGCTCCGTGACGGCGAGGCGGTCGCGTACTTCTGCGACGGCCGCGCCACCGAGTCCTGGCTCAAGGGCGATGTCGAGGACGACGGGTCGATGCGTCTGACCGGCAAGCACGGCGCGAAGCTGGACGGCCGGATCGTCGGGGACAAGGTCCGCGGCACCGTCGAGATCCGCAAGCGGACCTGGGCGTTCACCGCCCCGAAGACCCGCAAGCCGGCGGGGGTGTACCGGGCCACGTCGGAGGTGCGCGGCGAGAAGCTCGACGGCGGCTGGATCGTCCAGGCCGACGGCAGCCAGGTCGGCATCCTCACCCGCGACGGGGAGCCCGCCGAGGCCCCCCGGCTCGACCCGGACACCGGCGCCGTCGCCCTGGCCGACGGCGGCCGCCTCACCGCACGCCCCGTGGTGCCCTGACCCCGCCCGCGCCCTCGACCGCCGCCCCCCGCGCCCGCACGCGACCCCGCGTCCCCCAGGGAGCCCTCATGAGCGTCGACCCGAACGCCCCCACCCAGGGCGGTTTCCCCGTGCCGCCCCGCGCGGGCGGCCCGCCCCGCGCGCACCCCGCCCGCTATCTGGTGCCCGCCCTGGTCGCCGCCGCGGTCGCGGTGGGCCTCGGGGCGTACGGCAAGGTCCACGACCCGGAGGGCACCGCCTTCAACCTGGCCGGGTTCAGCAGCACCGGCGCCGTGAAGTCCTGGCTCGGCACGACGGCCCTCGGCTTCGCGGTGCTCCAGGTCGTGTCGGCCCTGATGGTGTACGGCAAGCTGCCGGGCCCGTCCTGGTCGGCGGGGCTGCACCGCTGGTCGGGCCGGGTGGCGTTCCTGGTGGCGGTGCCGGTCGCGGTGCACTGCCTGTACGCCCTCGGGTATCAGACAACGACGACGCGCGTGCTGTGGCACTCCGCCCTCGGCTGCTTCTTCTTCGGGGCGTTCAGCGCCAAGATGCTGCTGCTCCGCTCGGAACGGCTGCCCGGCTGGCTGCTCCCGGTGGTGGGCGGGCTCGTCTTCGCGGCGCTCACGGTGGTGTGGCTTACGTCGGCGCTGTGGTTCTTCCGTACGTTCGGGGTGAGCACGTGAGCGGCGGCGGGCGCCCCACCCGGCGCACGGCCCTGGCGGCGGGCGCGCTGGCCGCCGCCGCGGCGACCGGGTGCTCGAAGTACGGCGACGAGGGCGCGGAGCCGGAGCCGCCGCCCAGCAGCCCGACCGCGTCCCGGTCCGGCGGCTCGCCGGACGCGACCGGCGAGGCGCCCAAGGGGCCGGTGCTCGCGAAGACCTCGGACATCCCGGTCGGCGGCGGCAAGGTCTTCAAGGACGAGAAGGTCGTCGTCACCCAGCCCGCCGAGGGCGACTTCAAGGCCTTCTCGGCGGTCTGCACGCACTCCGGCTGCACGGTCCGCGACGTCGACGGCGGCACGGTCAACTGCCCGTGCCACGGCAGTAGGTTCCGGGTGGCGGACGGCGCGGTCGCGGGCGGCCCGGCGCCGCGCCCGCTGCCGCCGCGCGGCATCGACATCAGCGGAAATTCCATCAGGCTCACCTGAGCGAGGCCGTACCCTCCGGGCATGAACCCGGCGCCGCTCCCCCAGGACCCGCTCGACCCGCACGACCTGGTGCGCGACCACACGATCTACGCCTGCGTCATGGGCTCGCGCGCCTTCGGCCTGGCCACGGACGGCAGCGACACCGACCGCCGCGGGGTGTTCCTCGCGCCGACCCCGCTGTTCTGGCGCTTCGAGAAGCCCCCGAGGCACGTGGACGGCCCCGCCGACGAGCAGTTCGGCTGGGAGCTGGAACGCTTCTGCGAGCTGGCCCTGCGCGCCAACCCGAACGTCCTGGAGTGCCTGCACTCCCCGCTCGTGGAGCACGTCACCGACACCGGCCGCGAACTCCTCGCCCTGCGCACGGCCTTCCTGTCCCGCCAGGCCCACGAGACCTTCGCCCGCTACGCCCTCGGCCAGCGCAAGAAGCTCGACGTGGATGTCCGCACCCACGGCGCCCCGCGCTGGAAACACGCCATGCACCTGCTGCGCCTCCTGATGAGCTGCCGCGACCTGCTCCTGACGGGCGAGCTGACCATCGACGTCGGCGACCGGCGCGACGCGCTGCTCGCGGTCAAGCGCGGCGAGGTCGGCTGGCCCGAGGTGGAGGCGTGGATGACGCGCCTCGCGGCGGAGGCGGACACGGCGGCGGACCGCACCCCGCTGCCCCCGGAGCCGGACCGGCGGCGCGTCGAGGACTTCCTGTTCCGCGCCCGCCGGGCCTCAGCCCTGGAGGCGGGCCCGTACGACGAGGTCGTGCAGCGCGTCGTACGCGACGGGGGCGTCCGGCAGGTCTGAGGCCGCCTGGGCCTCGTCCAGGACGGTGTGCAGGCGCTCGACGTCGGCCGTCACGCGCGCGTGGTCGACGTCGGCGGCGCCGTGCTCGGCCTCGCGCTTGGCCGCGATCAGCTCCGGCAGGTAGCCGGGGGCGTGCGCCTCGTCGAGCAGCGTGGGCAGATGGGCCTGGAGTTCGCCGGTGCGCATCAGGTGGATGCCGGTCAGCAGCACCCGGAACGTGTACAGGAGCGGCTTCAGCTCGCCGCTGCGGTCGAACAGCTTCCACTGGGTGGCCGCGAAGCCCCGGTAGTGGTGCGCGTGGTGCGAGGTGAGCACGCCGGGCGCGAGGGCCGCCAGTTCCTCGTGCAGGGCGCCCGTGTGCACGACGAGCGGCGAGAGCAACTGCTCCAGGACGTAGCCGTTGCGCCGCAGCAGCAGCCGGACGAACTTCCTGAGGTCGTGCGTGACGAGGTCCAGCTCGACGCCGTCGCGCACCCGCCCCCGAGTTCCCGGCTCCGCTCGAACAGGGAGGTACCCCCCTCGCGACCGCGTCTCCTCCGGCTCCCGCAGCCCCACCAGGGCCCGCACGGGCAGCAGATGGACCCCGCGCAGGTCCACGTCCGAGTCCCGGGACGGGAACCCGTACAGATGCGCCCCGGAGACCGTGGCGAAGACCAGCGGGTCGGGTTGTTCCGCGACGACGGAGCCCAGGTCGGCCGCGCTGAGTTCGATCATCCGCACAGCATCCCAGACAACCGCACGCGGCAGCCGGGCGGCCACCCGCGAACCACCGCGGCCGCCCGCACCCGTTGCGGGAGCGAGCGGCCGACGACGTACCCACCAAGACCTGGGGCAGGCCTACAGGTCGACTTCCTTCATCAGCATGCCGACCTCGGTGTTGGACAGGCGGCGCAGCCAGCCCGACTTCTGGTCGCCCAGCGTGATCGGGCCGAAGGCGACGCGCACCAGCTTGTCGACCGGGAACCCGGCCTCGGCCAGCATGCGGCGCACGATGTGCTTGCGGCCCTCGTGCAGGGTCACCTCGACCAGGTAGTTCTTGCCGGTCTGCTCCACGACGCGGAAGTGGTCCGCGCGGGCGTAGCCGTCCTCAAGCTGGATGCCGTCCTTGAGCTGCTTGCCCAGGTCGCGTGGGATCGGGCCGACGATGTGCGCGAGGTAGACCTTCTTCACGCCGTACTTCGGGTGGGTCAGGCGGTGCGCCAGCTCACCGTGGTTGGTGAGCAGGATGACGCCCTCGGTCTCGGTGTCGAGCCGGCCCACGTGGAACAGCCGCGTCTCGCGGTTGTTCGTGTAGTCGCCGAGGCACTGGCGCCCTTCGTTGTCCTCCATGGTGGAGACGACGCCTGCGGGCTTGTTCAGGGCGAAGAACTGGTACGACTGCGTGGCCACGGTCAGGCCGTCGACCTTGATCTCGTCCTTGTCCGTGTCGACCCTGAGGCCCTGCTCCAGGACGATCTCGCCGTTGACCTCGACGCGGGCCTGCTCGATCAGTTCCTCGCAGGCGCGCCGCGAGCCGTAGCCCGCGCGGGCGAGGATCTTCTGCAGCCGCTCGCCCTCCTGCTCGGCGCCGGGGAAGGTCTTGGGCGGGCTCACCTTGGGCTTGCCCGCGTACCGCTCGCGGTTGCGCTCCTCGGCCCGGGTCTCGTACTCGCGCGAGTACGCCGGGGCCGGGCGGCCGCGACCGGCGCCGCGCTGCTCCTGGCCGCGCTTGGGGCCGCCCTTGGCGCCGCCGCGCGCCGACGCGCCGCGACCCGACTTCGGGCCGTCCTGGGTGCCGCCGGGGCCCACGTCGTAGCGCCGCTCCTCGGGGCGGGGCTTGCTGGGGCGGCCGCTGCCCTGCCGGTCGTCACGGCCGCCACCGGCACCCCGGTAGTCGCCGCGGCCGCCGCCACCGCTGTTGCCGCGGCCACCGCCCGTGGGACGGCCGCCGCTGTTGCCTCGACCGCCACCGCTGGGGCGGCCGCCACTGTTGCCGCGGCCGCCGCTGTTGCCACCACGGCTCCCGCCGTTGTTTCCGCTGCTGTTCCTGCCGCTGCTGCTTCGCATCAAATGTCCGTCTTAGTCGTCTGCGTCCTCGTAACCCGGCGCATCGGGTGCGTCCGGGTCGAACGACGGGACACCCTCCTGGGTCTCCGCCTCGATCGCGTCCGCCTCGGGGAGGAAGGGCGCGAGCTCGGGGAGCTCGTCCAGGCCGCGCAGGCCCATCCGCTCCAGGAAGTAGTTCGTCGTCCTGTACAGGATCGCACCTGTTTCGGGTTCCGCGCCCGCCTCCTCCACCAGACCCCTCTGCAACAGGGTGCGCATGACCCCGTCGCAGTTCACTCCGCGCACCGCCGAGACCCGCGAGCGGCTGACCGGCTGGCGGTAGGCGACGACGGCGAGGGTCTCCAGGGCCGCCTGGGTGAGGCGGGCGTGCTGCCCGTCCAGGACGAAGCCCTCGACGGCGGGGGCGTACGCGGGCCGGGTGTAGAACCGCCAGCCGCCCGCCACCAGGCGCAGCTCGAAGCCGCGGCCCTGCACGGTGTACTCGTCGGCCAGCTCCCGCAGCGCGTCGGCGACGGCCCGCCGGGGGCGTTCGAGGACCTTCGCCAGGTGCTCCTCGGTCGCGGGCTCGTCCACGACCATCAGGACGGCCTCCAGGGCGGGCTTGAGGTCGAGCTCGGCGACGGCGGCCCGCAGGTCTCCCGCGGGACTCTCCCGCTGCCCCGCGCTCCCCTGCTGCACTGCGCTGCCCTGCTGCCCTGCGCCCATGTGCTGCGCTGCGCTCACGGCTTCCTCTCCTCGTCCGGCTCGGGGGCCCGGTCGAACTCGTCGGTCACGGTCGGCTCCGCCTCGCCGTCCCCGCCGGTCCAGCGCACCGTCAGCTCGCCGAGCGCGTCCTCCTGCTCCAGGGCGACGGCCTTCTCCCGGTACAGCTCGAGGAGCGCCAGGAAACGGGCGACGACGGTGAGGGTGTCGTCGGGCCCCAGCTCCTCGATCAGGGCGCGGAAGCTCGCCTCGCCACGCTCCTTCAGCCGCGCCACGACCACGGCGGCCTGCTCGCGCACGCTCACCAGCGGGGCGTGGATGTGGTCGATGTACACCTGCGGCTTCGCCTTGGGCTGCATCGCCTTCACGGCGAGCTTGGCGAACCCTTCGGCGCCGATGCTGATGACGACCTCGGGCAGCAGCTCGGCGTGGTGCGGCTCCAGGCCGACGGTGCGCGGATAGCGCCGCGCCTCCTCGTCGAGCCGCCCGCTGAAGATGTCCGCGATCCTCTTGTACGCGCG
This sequence comes from Streptomyces sp. NPDC041205, assembly GCF_055591765.1. Classification (NCBI taxonomy): domain Bacteria; kingdom Bacillati; phylum Actinomycetota; class Actinomycetes; order Kitasatosporales; family Streptomycetaceae; genus Streptomyces; species Streptomyces sp. NPDC041205. The sequence continues at coordinate 530,771 of NZ_JBVIZH010000006.1, forward strand.
GTACTGCAGCAGCCGCGCGAACAGCAGGTCCCGTGCTTCGAGCAGCGCCAGGTCGGCCTCGTCCTCGATCTCGGCGGCGGGCAGCAGCCGCGCCGCCTTCAGATCGAGCAGCGTCGCCGCGACCACCAGGAACTCGGTCGTCTGATCCAGGTCCCAGTCCGGCCCCATGCTCCGGATGTGCGCCATGAACTCATCGGTCACCTTGGACAGCGCGACTTCGGTGACGTCCATCTTGTGCTTGGAGATGAGCTGAAGCAGCAGATCGAAGGGCCCCTCGAAGTTCGCGAGCCGAACCTTGAACCGCCCGTCGTCGGGCTCCGCAGGAGCTTCGTCGGACTCGGCAGGAGCTTCCTCGACGGTCGGAGCGTCCTCCACGTCCGCCATGTCCGCCATGTCCGCGTTGCGCCCGCCCAGGGCCTCCGGGGCCTCGGGGAGCTCCGGGGGCTCACCCCCGGTCTCGGGAAAGGGCGGGCTCGGGGAAGAAACCGCCCCACCACGCCCCAGCACCCGCCGCGGACGACGGGACTCAGCGGGATCGGCGTCGGTCGGCATCACGGTCCAAGGAAGCGGCAACGGCGGGGCACTACGCGGAAAGGTACCGCTACCGCCCACGCAGCCGTCGTACGAGAATGCTCGCGTCCCCACGCGATTCGAGGTCGGCGAGCACCACGGCCACCGCCTCGCGCACGATGCGCCCCCGGTCCACCGCGAGCCCGTGCTCCCCGCGCAGCACGAGCCGCGCGTGTTCGAGGTCCATCAGTTCCTCGGCGGAGACGTACACGGTGATCTTCTCGTCGTGCCGCTCACGCCCGCTGGGCCGCCGGTTGGCGGCACGGGCCCGGCGCCGCGCCTGCGCGGACGTACCCCCGGCCGCGTTCGCGGACTTGCCCCCGGGGGCGGGGCTGGCAGAACCTTCCTGCGCCGCCCGCCGCCCCGACGCCTTCTCGGCGTCGGTGCCGGCCGCGGACCGGCTGCGCGAACCGCCGCCGGACTCCGCGTCCGCGGCGGCGTGTTCCGCGTGCTCGGAGGACTCCTCGTCCCCCTGCGGGGCGGCGTGGGACTCCTCGGCGGCCGCCTCGTCGCTCTCGCCCGCCGGAGCGGGCACCCTCGCCTCGCCATTCGCCTGGCGCCGCGGGGTGGACGCCTGCAGCGCCATCCCCCCGGTCGTACGGAACAGTTCGTCGGCCCCCGGCAGACTCACTCGGCGTGACACCGGGCGAGCACCTCCCTGGCGAGCTGGCGATAGGCGGCCGCACCGACCGAGTTCGAGGCGTACGTCGTGATCGGCTCACCGGCGACCGTGGTCTCCGGGAAGCGCACGGTCCGCCCGATCACCGTGTGGTAGACGTGATCGTCGAACGCCTCGACCACGCGCGCGAGGACCTCGCGGCTGTGCACCGTGCGCGAGTCGTACATCGTCGCGAGGATGCCGTCGAGCTCCAGGTCGGGGTTGAGCCGCTCCTGGACCTTCTCGATGGTCTCGGTGAGCAGGGCGACACCGCGCAGCGCGAAGAACTCGCACTCCAGCGGCACGATCACCTTGTGCGCGGCGGTGAGCGCGTTGACGGTGAGCAGGCCGAGCGAGGGCTGACAGTCGATCACGATGTAGTCGTAGTCGGCCATCAGCGGCTTGAGCGCGCGCTGCAGCGTGGACTCGCGCGCGACCTCGCTGACCAACTGCACTTCGGCGGCGGAGAGGTCGATGTTGCTGGGCAGCAGGTCCATGTTGGGGACCGCCGTCTTCAGCAGGACCTCGTCCGCCGACATGCCCCGCTCCATGAGCAGGTTGTAGACGGTGAGGTCGAGCTCCATCGGGTTCACACCGAGACCCACCGAGAGCGCGCCCTGCGGGTCGAAGTCGACGAGCAGCACCCGGCGCCCGTACTCCGCGAGCGCGGCGCCCAGATTGATGGTCGACGTGGTCTTGCCGACGCCGCCCTTCTGGTTGCACATCGCGATGATCTTCGCGGGGCCGTGGTCGGTCAACGGCCCCGGGATCGGGAAGTACGGCAGCGGGCGTCCCGTGGGGCCGATGCGCTCGCGGCGCTGACGGGCAGCGTCCGGGGCGAGCGTGGCCGCGTACTCGGGATCGGGCTCGTACTCCGCGTCGGGGTCGTAGAAGTGACCCTGGGGCAGTTCCTCGTAGTCGGCGAGAGAGGTGGGGGTGGTGTTCTCGCCACTCCGGTCGCCGGCCATGGCGTTCACGTGATGGCCATCCATGCTCTGGGGTGCTGACTGTGTCGGCTGCGGACTCTGGCGGGCTTCGAAGGTGCGGACAGCGACGGAGCCGACAGCCTGAAGCCCGACGGGGCCTTGGCCTCGTCCAGTCATTCCTGGTTGACCACCCCCGGGAGCAAATGTCGACTCATTCACAAGTCGTCTTACCTCCTTGGTGACCAGGAAATTTCTAGATAGGTCAGCGTGGCACCATGCCGACGGTTGGCGACTCTATGGCGTGTCACCACTCCGCAGCAACACAATCCGCCGGACCCGGCCCGATGTGTCGGCAATGGAACATCCCGATGTCAAGGGCGCACCGCATGACATCGCCGCGTTTGCGTGGTGGACGAATCGCCCAAATGTTTACGTACAAGGCGAGTTGAGCGAGTGTACGCCCAACCGCCCGCGGCCGGACCCCTCACAAGGTCCGGCCGCGGGCGTGAGATTGACGACTTCCGTTGACCCGAGTCGACGGAAAAGCCGTGGTCGGCGTGGCGGTCAGCCGAGCAGCGACTCGATCTCGACGTGCTCGAGACCGTGCGCCTCGGCGACCTCCTTGTAAACGACCTTGCCGTCATGGGTGTTGAGGCCCAGGGCGAGCGCGGGGTCGCGGCGCAGGGCCTCGACCCAGCCCCGGTTCGCCAGCTCGACGATGTACGGCATCGTGGCGTTGGTCAGGGCGTACGTGGAGGTGTTGGGCACCGCGCCGGGCATGTTGGCGACGCAGTAGAAGACCGAGTCGTGGACCGGGAAGGTCGGCTCGGCGTGCGTGGTGGGACGCGAGTCCTCGAAGCAGCCGCCCTGGTCGATCGCGATGTCGACAAGGACACTTCCGGGCTTCATCCGCGACACCAGCTCGTTGGTGACGAGCTTGGGGGCCTTGGCACCAGGGATGAGCACGGCGCCGATGACGAGGTCGGCCTCCAGACAGGCCTTCTCCAGCTCGAAGGAGTTGGAGACGACGGTCTGGATCTTCGTGCCGAAGATCTTGTCGGCTTCCTTGAGCTTGTTGATGTCGCGGTCGAGCAGGGTCACGTGGAAGCCCATGCCGATGGCGATCTGCGCGGCGTTCCAGCCGGAGACGCCACCGCCGATGACGACGGCCTTGCCCGCGGCCACGCCCGGGACACCACCGGGCAGCACACCGCGGCCGCCGTTGGCGCGCATCAGGTGGTAGGCGCCGACCTGCGGGGCCAGGCGGCCCGCGACCTCGGACATCGGGGCGAGCAGCGGCAGGGCGCGGCTGGGCAGCTCCACCGTCTCGTACGCGATGGCGGTGGTGCCGGACTCCAGGAGGGCGTCCGTGCACTCCTTGGAGGCGGCCAGGTGCAGGTAGGTGAAGAGCGTCTGGTCCTTGCGGAGACGGTGGTACTCCTCGGCGATCGGCTCCTTGACCTTCAGGAGCAGGTCGGCCGTGGCCCACACCTCGTCGGCGGTCTCCAGGATCTCGGCGCCGGCGGCGACGTACTCGCCGTCCGTGATCGAGGAGCCGACACCGGCGTCGCGCTCGATGACGACCTGGTGGCCGTGGCGCACCAGCTCGTGCACGCCGGCGGGGGTGATGGCCACCCGGAACTCGTTGTTCTTGACCTCGCGGGGGATGCCGACCTTCACGTCGATCACGGTCCTTGGCTCTGAGGGGGGGGTTCGGACAATGGAGTACATACCGGTACGCAAATGAGCGCATCGGAAGACACCACGAAGCACGCGGCGGAGCCAGTCTAATGAAGGATTTCCCGCTGTCCAGCCTTTCAAAGCTTCAATCTTGGCCGGATGCACTACGGATTTCGTAGGCGGAGGCCGGTGGTCCATCTTCATTGTGATGTTCTTCCCGATGCTTGGGCGCAGGCCCTGCGACCTCGGGAAACTCACTTCCCAGCATGCGCTCGGCGGCCGCCCGGTGCAGCCCGGCGGCGGTCGGATCGCCTAGGCGCTCCAGGGTGTCCGCGAGCCGCACCTGCAGCGCCGCCTGGAGGCGTACGTCCGCCGCCTCGCGCGCCCATTCGGCCGCCTCCTGGCAGGTGCGCAGGGACTCCTCGGGCCGCCCCGCGTACTCCTGGACGCGCGCCATCTCGCTCAGCGCCCGCGCCCGGCCCGCGACGTCGCCGATCTTGCGCAGGCCCGCGACGGCCGAGCGCCAGTTGCGCAGGGCCTCGCCGTAGCGGCCCGCGTAGGTGTGGGTGGTGGCGATGCGGCCGTACAGCCGGGCGGCGTCGGCGCGCTCGTCGCGGGCCAGGCGCTGCGCGAGGGCCCTGCCGTACCAGTCGGCGGCCCGCGCCCAGTCCCCCAGCTCCTGGTAGGCACCGCCTACGGATTCCATCGCGCGGCCGGTCGCGTACGGGTCCCCGGCGGCCCGGCCGTGGTCGAGGGCGGCGCGGTAGCGGGCCAGGGCCTCGTGCGTCCGCCCTGTCTGCGCGTCCAGGTCGGCGAGGTTCAGGAGCGCGGCGGCCTGCTCCCGCGGCAGGTCGCGGCGCTCGGCCACACCGAGGACGAGCTGGTGGATGGCGTACAGCTCGGGCGCCGCGTCCCGCGTGCCCCGGTGCGCGACCAGGGCGCGGGCGAGGGCGGCCATCAGACGGCGGGCGAGGGTGTCGAGATCGCCGTCCGCGACCGCGAGCCGGGCCGCGGCGAGCAGCGCCGGCTGCCGGATCCGCAGCCACTCGGCGGCGGCGCGCGGGGTCGGGAAGCGCAGCGCCCGGGGCAGCCCGGCGAGTCTCTTGCGCGCCGCCGAGCCGTCGGGCTCGGTGACCGCCCGGCAGGACTGGAGCAGCCGCACGGTCCGCTCCAGCATCCGGGCCCGCGCCAACTGCACCTCCCCCGGCCGGTCCTGAGTCTGCGTCAACTCCCGCAGGAGCGGCACCAGACACCCCGGCACCTCGTACTGCGGCAGCGGCGACGCCACCGCCCGCAGCAGGCCGAGCGCGACGAAGTCGTCGAGCGTGGCGCAGGCCGCGGACACCGAACAGCCCGCGAGCGCCGACGCGGTGTGCGGGTCGACGTACCCGGCGGGGGCGAGGCTCAGCAGTCGCAGTATCCGGGCGGCGGGCGCGGGCAGCGCGGCATAGGTGTGCTGGAAGACCCGGGCAAGGCCGGAGTCCGCGGCGCCCTCCTCGGGGCAGTCCCTGACCTGCTTGGCGAGGTCGGCGACAGCGGCCTTGGGGCGGGCCGCGAGCCAGCCGCCCGCGATGACGAGCGCCGCCGGATTCCCGCCGCACGCCTCGACCAGGCTCTCCGCGGAGCGCGGGTCGACGGTGATGCGCACCGAACCGGCGCTGCGGGCGAGCAGGTCGAGGGCGGCCTTGGTGTCCAGGCCGCCCAGGGTGCAGGGGCGGACGTCCGGGATGCCGGTGAGCGGGCCCGCGGACACGGCGAGGACCAGGCAGTCGGGGGTGTCCGGGAGCAGCGGGTCGACCTGCGCGCCGCCCTCGCCGTCGGTCACGTCGTCGAGCAGGAGCAGGGCGCGGCGGCCGTCGAGCGCGTCCCGCAGGGCTCCGGCGAGGTCGTCCTCGTCCGCCCCGGCGGGCGCGGGGGCGCCGAGCGCGTCGAGCAGCTCGCGGGCGGTGCGCTCGGTGGGGACGGCGGCGCCGTCGGGGTCGGTGAGGCGGGCGCGCAGGACGCCGTCGGGGTAGGCGTCGGCGAGCTGCCGGGCGAGTTCCTCGGCGAGGGCGGTGCGGCCGGATCCGGGGCGCCCCGCGACGAGCAGGACGCGGGCGCGGGGCGCCTTGCGGCCGGCGAGGGTGTCGAGCCCGGCGCGGTCGATGTCGGCGCGGAGCTCCTTCAACTCCCGGTGGCGGCCGACGAATCGGCTGCCGTCCGCGGGGGCCGCCGCGCCGCTGGGCGAGGGCGCGCCACGCGCCGAACCGTCCGTGTCGACCGCCTGATCCGTCACGGGTAACGCTCCCGTCCGCCTGCGCACGAACCCGCCGGGACTCCGGTCGGGACGCTTTCAGAGCCTAGTTCAGGCCCTGCCGCGTTCCGGGCCGCACGGGGCCCACAAGTCGCCCGATCGGATCAGGAGATCGTCAGACCGCGCGCCGCCGGACGGGGGACGAGGGGCGCCGGAGGCGCTCGCCGCTCAGGCCTCGAACGGCCGTGCGGGCCACGGCGCGTCGGCCGGACGCAGGGAGTCCACGCCGTCGCCCTGGAGCGCCGCGGTGAGCGACAGGGCGCCCACGACGAGGCAGTTGTTGTGCAGCTCGCCGGCGAGCACGCCGCGTACCAGGTCCGCGAGGGGCACCCGCGCCAGCTCCATGTCGGACTCCTCCTCGGAGACCTCGAAGCGCTCGCCCTCGGCCTCGGAGAGGCCACGGGCGAGGAACACGCGCACGGCCTCGTCGCAGCCGCCGGGCGTGGTGTACACGTCGGTGAGCACACGCCAGTCCTCGGCCTTGACGTGGGCCTCTTCGTACAGCTCGCGCTGGGCGGCGTGCAGCGGGTTCTCGCCGGGGACGTCGAGCAGCCCCGCGGGGATCTCCCAGAGCTTGTGGCGCACGGGGTGACGGTACTGGCGGATGACCAGGACGCGGTCCTCGTCGTCGAGCGCGAGGACGGCGACCGAGCCGGGGTGGACCTGGTAGTCGCGGCGGACCACCGTCCCGTCCGGCATGACGACGTCGTCGGTGCGCACCGAGGTCTTGTTGCCGACGAACGGGGTCTCGCTCGCCGTGACCTGCCACTCCTCGGCGGTGTCCTTGATCGTCATGTCGCGCTGTCCTCCCACGTGCAAACCAAACAGAAACCGGGGTGCGCGCCCGCAGGCGCGCACCCCGGCAACCGTATCCCGCCGCTACTTGCCCGCGGCCTGCTGGCGCTGGACGGCGGCCTTCACCAGGCCCGCGAAGAGCGGGTGCGGCCGGGTCGGACGCGAGCGCAGCTCCGGGTGGGCCTGGGTCGCGACCAGGTACGGGTGGACCTCGCGCGGGTACTCGACGTACTCGACGAGCTTGCCGTCGGGCGAGGTGCCGGAGAAGAGGATGCCCGCCTGCTTCTCCAGATCGGCGCGGTAGGCGTTGTTCACCTCGTAGCGGTGGCGGTGGCGCTCCTCGACGTACTCCTTGCCGTCGTACACCTCGCGCACGATGGAGCCCTCGGCGAGCTTGGCCGGGTACATGCCGAGCCGCATGGTGCCGCCCATGTCGCCCTCGCCCGCGACGATGTCGAGTTGCTCGGCCATGGTGGAGATGACCGGGTGGGAGGTGGCGGAGTCGAACTCGGTGGAGTTGGCGTCGGGGATGTCCGCGAGGTTGCGGGCCGCCTCGATCACGATGCACTGCAGGCCGAGGCAGAGGCCGAGCAGCGGGATCTTGTTCTCGCGGGCGAACTGGATCGCGCCGACCTTGCCGGACACACCGCGGTCGCCGAAGCCGCCGGGGATGCAGATCGCGTCGACGTCGCCGAGCTGCTTGGCGGCGCCCGCCGGGCTCTTGCAGTCGTCGGACGTGACCCACTTGATCTTGACGCGGGCCTTGTTGGCGAAGCCGCCGGCGCGCAGCGCCTCGGTCACCGAGAGGTAGGCGTCGGGCAGGTCGATGTACTTGCCGACCAGCGCGATGGCGACCTCGTGGTCGGGGTTGTGGACCCGGTCGAGCAGGTCCTCCCACTGCGTCCAGTTCACATCGCGGAACGGCAGGTCCAGCTTGCGGACGACATAGGCGTCCAGGCCCTCGGTGTGCAGGACCTTCGGGATGTCGTAGATCGACTTGGCGTCGATGGCGGCGACGACCGCGGCCTCGTCGACGTCGCACATCAGCGAGATCTTGCGCTTGATGGCGGTCGGCACGTCGCGGTCGGCGCGCAGCACGATCGCGTCGGGCTGGATACCGATGTTGCGCAGGGCGGCGACGGAGTGCTGGGTCGGCTTGGTCTTCAGCTCGCCGGAGGGGCCGATGTAGGGCAGCAGCGAGATGTGCACGACGAAGACGTTGTCGCGGCCGACCTCGTGGCGGACCTGGCGGACGGTCTCCAGGAACGGCAGCGACTCGATGTCGCCGACGGTGCCGCCGACCTCGGTGATGACGACGTCGACGTCGTCGGTCGCCATGCGGCGGATGCGGTGCTTGATCTCGTTGGTGATGTGCGGGATGACCTGCACGGTGTCGCCCAGGTACTCACCGCGGCGCTCCTTGGCGATCACCTGGGAGTAGACCTGGCCGGTGGTGACGTTGGCCGAGCCGTCGAGGTCGACGTCGAGGAAGCGCTCGTAGTGGCCGATGTCCAGGTCGGTCTCGGCGCCGTCGTTGGTGACGAACACCTCGCCGTGCTGGAAGGGGTTCATCGTGCCGGGGTCGACGTTCAGGTACGGGTCGAGCTTCTGCATCGTGACGCGCAGGCCCCGGGCCTTGAGGAGCGCACCCAGGCTGGAGGCCGTCAGGCCCTTGCCGAGGGAGGAGGCGACACCCCCGGTGACGAAGATGTGCTTGGTCGTCGTGGATGTGGGTGGCATGGCCAACAGGGGGCTCCCGTGCGTCGCGGTCTGGAGGTGCGTACCGGCGTCCGCTCCTGGTCGGAGGGAGGGGCCGTCGCTGCGGTTCGGGGGTTCTAGGACCACCGGCTCACGGGCTACCAGGGTATCAGCGACAGACGGGGACTGCTTCCGGCCACGTCTTGACACGCGCTTTCACATCGCGTACATGATCTTCACCGCTCGAACACCGGACGGGTACGGGACGGGCACCGCTTTCACCCGGAACTCGTTCGGCGTAGTCACGTTGGCGGGACGAGCGGGCAGATATCCGGGGCGTCGATGTATGTTGCTCGGACACTCGCTGCCGAGCCGTGCGCACGGGCTGAACCATCCCCCGTCGGCACTTCTGGACATCACTGGAAACCTTCGGGCCCGGCAGTTCGTTTTACAGCGAACCCTTGACCGTAGAACGAGCGCCCCGTGAGCGGGCGAACGTGGCCGTTTGAATGGGGATGCACGTGGCCGGGCGCATCGAGGATTACGCACTGATCGGAGACATGCAGACCGCCGCGCTGGTCTGCCGGGACGGCACGGTCGACTGGCTGTGTCTGCCCCGCTTCGACTCCCACGCCGTCTTCGCCGGCCTGCTCGGCACGGAGGAGCACGGCTTCTGGCGGCTGGGTCCCGCCCACGGTCCGGGCACAGGGCCCGCACCGTCGACCCGGCGTACGTACCGCGGCGACTCCCTGATCCTGGAGTCCGAGTGGGACACCCCGCGCGGCACGGTCCGGGTCACGGACTTCATGCCGCCGCGCGACTCCGACGCCCCGCAGCTGGTGCGGATCGTGGAGGGCGTCAGCGGCCGAGTGCCGATGCGCTCCGCCCTGCGGATGCGTTTCAGCTACGGCCGCGTGGTGCCGTGGGTGCACAAGGTCGACGGGCGCACGGTGGCCGTCGCCGGGCCGGACTCGGTGTGGCTCGACACCACCGCCGAGACCTTCGGCAAGGACCTCACGACGTACTCGGACTTCACCGTCGCCCCCGGCGACCGGATCGCCTTCACCATCTCCTGGCAGCCCTCGCACAAGGGCCAGCCCGCCCACCCCGAGCCGGAGGCCGCGCTCACGGCGACGGAGGAGTTCTGGCGCGACTGGGTGGCCCAGTGCACGTACCACGGGCCCTACCGCGAGGCCGTGGTCCGCTCCCTCATCACCCTCAAGGCACTGACGTACGCCCCCACGGGCGGCATCGTCGCCGCGCCCACCACCTCCCTGCCGGAGGACATCGGCGGCTCCCGCAACTGGGACTACCGCTTCACGTGGCTGCGCGACGCCGCCATCACGCTCTCCTCGCTGCTGCGCACCGGCTATCGCGAGGAGGCCCGCGCCTGGCGCGAGTGGCTGCTCCGCGCGGTCGCGGGCGACCCCGAGAACCTGCAGATCATGTACGGCATCGCGGGCGAGCGCGAGCTGGGCGAGGCGGAGCTCGACTGGCTTCCCGGGTACGAGAACTCGGCGCCCGTCCGCGCGGGCAACGGCGCGGCCCACCAACTCCAGCTCGATGTCTACGGAGAAGTCACCGAGGCCCTGCACCTCGCCCACATGACCGGCCTCGCCCGCAACGACTACGCCTCCCTGCTCCAGCTCAAGCTGATCCGCTATCTGGAGACGCACTGGGACCAGCCCGACGAGGGCATCTGGGAGGTGCGCGGACCGCGCCGCCACTTCGTGCACTCCAAGGTGATGGCCTGGGTCGCCGTCGACCGCACCATCAAGCTCATCGAGTCCGGCGACGCAGACGGCCCCCTGGAGCGCTGGCGCGACCTGCGCGACGACATCCACCGGGACGTCTGCGAGCGGGGCTACGACAAGGAGCGCAACACCTTCACCCAGTCGTACGGCTCCAAGGAGCTGGACGCCTCGCTGCTCCTGATCCCGCAGGTCGGCTTCCTGCCGCCCGACGACAAGCGCGTCATCGGCACCATCGAGGCCATCCAGCGCGAGCTGTCCACGCCGGACGGCTTCATCCTGCGCTATCCGACCTCCGGCGACGACGCGGGCGTGGACGGCCTGGAGGGCGACGAGGGCGCGTTCCTCGCCTGCTCGTTCTGGATGGCCGACGACCTGGCGATGATCGGCCGCGTCGACGAGGCCCGCAAGCTCTTCGAGCGCCTGCTCGCCCTGCGCAACGACCTCGGTCTGCTCGCCGAGGAGTGGGACCCGCGCCTGCAGCGCCAGGTCGGCAACTTCCCCCAGGCGTTCAGCCACGTGCCGCTCATCGACACGGCACTGCGGCTGACGGCTTCGGGGGCGTACGGGGGCTAGCACCGGGTCGTACGAGGGCGGGGGCGGCCCCGCCGAGTCCCGGCGGCCAGGACACCCACCCGCCGTGCGGACCCCCGCCGTCCGCACGGCGACGGCCCACCGGGCCTGGTCAGGTAGCGTCCGCCCCATGGACAGTCAGGACACTCAGGGCGGCATCACCGTACAGCGGGCGCTGGAACTCCCCGGTCTGCGCGGCGGTCTCCCCGAGATCGTCGCGGGCGCCGACCGGCTGGGCCGCACGGTGCGCTGGGTGCACGCGGGCGAGGTGCCGAACATCGCCTCGCTCCTCAAGGGCGGCGAACTCCTGCTGACCACGGGGCTCGGCCTCGGCTCCCGCCCGGCCGAGCAGCGCGCCTTCGTCCGCGACCTCGCCGAGCGCGGCATCGCGGCCCTGGTCGTCGAGCTGGGCCCGCGCTTCGCCCGCCTGCCCGCCGCACTCGTCGACACAGCCCGCGCGGCCGGTCTCCCCCTGGTCCAGCTGCACCGCGAGGTGCCCTTCGTGACGGTCACCGAAGAGGTGCACACGGAGATCGTCAACGGCCACTACGCACTCCTGCGCCGCGCCGAGGAGGTGCACCGCCGCTGCACCGGAGCGCTGCTCTCCGGCGGCGGCATCCCCCAAGTGCTCTCCGTCCTCGCCGAGTTCAGCGGCAACCCGGTGTTCCTGGAGACGGCGGACGGCCAGCTCCTGTACGCCGCCGGGGCGGGCAGCGCGTGCGCCGACCCGCTCCAGGTCTGGGAGGGGCTGCGGGGGCACCCGGAGGACCGGGCCGAGCCCCCGGCGGGCGCCGTCCTCGTGGACGTACCCGGCGGCGGGCCCGGCGCCGGATCGGTGCGGGCCCGCCTGGTCCTGCTCGCCGTGGAGTCCACGCTCCTTCCCGTCCACCGGATCGCCGCCGAGCGGGCCGCGGGCAGCCTCGCGGTGGTCCTGATGCAGGCGAGGCAGGAGGAGGAACTGGCGGCCCGCGGCCGCGGCGACTTCCTCACCGACCTCGCCGAGGGCCGCATCACCGCCGAGGACGCCCCCGCCCAGGCCCGCGTCCTCGGCTTCAAGCCGGGGTCGAGCCCACTGCTCCCCGTGGTCATGCGGATCCCCGACGGCCTGCCGACCGGGGGCGGTTGGGCGGTCCTCGCGCGCGCCGTCGCGGAGGAGCTCGCATCGGTGGGAGTGCCGGCCCTGCTCGGCGTACGCCCCGTGGAGGGGAGGGTTCCGCTCCTGCTCGGGCTGCGCGCGGAGCCCGAGCGCACGACGGTCGCGGACCGGGTCGCGGCGGCGCTGCGGGCCGGGGTCGAGCGGGCGGGCATGCGGCGGGCCGGGGCGCAGCCGCCGATCGTGGTGGTCGGCGTGGCGGGCGGTTGGGCGGCGGCCGCGTCGGGCCTGCGGCACGCGGCGGAGACGGCGACGGCGGCGCAGGGGCTGCCGGACAGGCCCTGGTACGACGCGCGGCGCCTGGACATCGACCTGCTCCTGTGGCGCCTGCACCAGCACGACGGCACCGCGCTCGCCGCGTTCGTGGACCGCGCGATCGGCCCCCTGCGCGACCACGACCAGCGCTCCAAGCCGCCCCTGCTCCCCACCCTCCAGACCTACCTGGCGCACGCGGGCCGCAAGGCGGAGACGGCACGCGAGCTCCACCTCAACCGCCAGACCCTCTACAACCGCCTGGCCCGGATCGGCGAACTCCTCGGCACGGACCTGGACGACCCGCAGACGGTACTCGCCCTCAGCCTGGCACTGCGGGCCCGCAGGCACGTGCCGCCGACGCCTCCGAGCGATTGACCAGCAAGATCCGATCGGCTGACCAACAAGAGCTGATCGGCTGATCAATAGGAACTGATCGGCTGAGTCAACTCGTCATAGACGCTCAACACTTGAGTGACCGTTTCGTCCTCCGTGGGCCAGGTGGCGGCCTGGGCGGTGCCCAGGTCCTTCAGTTCCTGGCGGCGTGCGTCGTCGGCGAGGAGCCGGGTGACGGCGTCGGAGAGGGCCCGGGCGTCCCCGTACGGGACGAGTTCGGCGGCGTCGCCGACGAGTTCGGGGATGCCGCCGACGGCGGTGGCGACGAGCGGCACGCGCGCGTGCAGGGCCTCCTGGGCGAGCAGGGAGCGGGACTCCCACTCGCTGGGCAGCACCACGAGGTCGGCGGCGGCGAGGAGTTCCGGTACGTCGTCCCGGCGCCCGATGAGCCGGGCGGGCAGGCCTTCGGCGTCGATGCGGTCCTGGAAGGCGGCGCGCGCGGACCCCTCGCCCGCGACGACGAGCAGCGGCAGCGGGGCGAGTCCGGCCCAGGCGCGGGCGGCGTCGAGGAGGACGTCGTAGCCGCGGTGGGCCTCCAGGGAGCCGACGGCGAGGAGCAGGGGGCGGTCGACGGCGCCGAGTTCGGCACGGATCTTGTGGCGGGGCCCGGTGGGTTCGCCGTCCGTGCGCTCGGCGCGGCGCGGCGTGGGCAGGGCGACCGGCGCGAGGCGGGCGTCGCGGGCGCCCCGGCCGCGGGCCCGGACGACGAGGTCGGACGAGGTGCCGAGGACCACGGCGGCGGCCCTGGCGACGCGCCGCTCCAGGACCCGCAGGACGTGGGCGCGGGCGCCCGAGGCCTGAGCGCGGGTGTGCCAGGTGACGACGAGCGGGATACGGCGGCCGGTGAGGGCGATGGCGGCCCGCAGCGCGGCGTGCAGCCCGTGCGCGTGCACCAGGTCGGCGTCGGCGCAGGCGGTCCGCAGGGCGGCGACGGACGCGGGGTCGCTGCGGCGCGGCACGGGGACGTGACGGGCGCCGGTGCCCGCGAAGTCGTACGCCTCTTCGGCCTCGGTGGGGGCGCACACGGTGACGCGCACGCCGCGCGCGGCCAGCCCTGTCGCCAGGGACCTGACGTGCGCGCTGCTTCCCGCGCTGCCGCCGCCGAGGACCTGCACGGTGTGCAGCGGCGGCTGGCCTTGCGGTGCGGGGGTGCTCACGTGGCTCACGTGGCCGGGGCTCCTGGGTCGGGTCGGCGGCTGGGCGGCGCGCCGAGGGATGGGTGGGCGCCAGCGGTACGGGCGGTCGGTGGCCCGCCCACGCACAGCGCCAAGAATGCCAGTACGTACGGCCGTTCCGGCACTGCTGAAAGGTCCCTTCCGCGTCGGGCCGGACAACTTCACGCACCGGATCACCCACTCGGGTGAGCACGGGCGCGGGGCCCAGCGCCGGGTCCGCGACCGAATGCCCCCCCAGGCCAACGGCCTGTCGGCCCCCGCATCTTCGCAAGCCGGACGCCGCGGCGGAAAGCCTTTGCCGAAGTTGGGCACGGCAGGAGGGGACGGGGCCGCCTTTCGACACCCCGGGACCCCAGACAGACACCCCTAGTCCGACCCCTTTGTCCGACCCCTTGTCCGCCCCCTCACCCGCCCCTCGACCCGGTTTGCCCGGCCCTCCATCCACCCTCTACGTCCAGCCCTCCGTCCGGCCCCTCATCCGCCCCTCCGCGCAGCCCCTTCGGCCGACACCTCACCCGCCCCCTCCGTGCAGCCCCTTCGGCCGGCCCCTTATCCGCCCCTTCGCCCGGCCCTCCATCCACCCTCTACGTCCGGCCCTCCGTCCGGCCCCTCCGTACAGCCCCTTCGGCCAGCCCCTCACCCGCCCCTTCGCCCGGCCCTCCATCCACCCTCTACGTCCGGCCCTCCGTACAGCCCCTCCGTACAGCCCCTTCGGCCAGCCCCTCACCCGCCCCTCCGTACAGCCCTCCATCCACCCTCTACGTCCGGCCCTCCGTACAGCCCCTCCGTACAGCCCCTTCGGCCAGCCCCTCACCCGCCCCTCCGTACAGCCCCTTCGGCCGACACCTCACCCGCCCCCTCCGTGCAGCCCTTCGTCCGCCCCCTCCGCCTCGCCTTCCTCTTCCCTGTTACTCAGCAGCCCGCAGCCGCTCCCCCTCCGGCGCGAACCCGGACCGGGCCAGCCTGCTCACCGTGTCCCCGCACACAGCCGCGGCGACCAGTCCCGCCGCGTGGGCGGCGAGACCGGCGCGACGGTTGCCGGCGACGATGGCCACGCCCAGGGCCGCGCCGAGGGCGTGCGCCCCCGTGTCGCCGATCATCGTGCGCTGCGCCATGTCGTCGGGCAGTACGGCGGCCGCCGCGCCCATCGACGCGGCGGCGAGCGTGGCGCCCGGGCCCGCGCGCAGCAGGCCGGGCGCGCCGAGGGTGAGCACCGTGGTGGCGGCCCGGCCGGGCCGTACGTCCACGAGGTTCACGAAGTGAGCGGTACCGGCGATGACGACGCCCGCGAGCACCTTGTCGACGGGACGTTCCTTGAGCAGGGCGCCCGCGGCGAACGCGGCGGCCGAGACGCCGAACAACTTCACGGCGCCGCTGGTCACTTCGCCCCCGCGCAAGGCGGCCACATGCGCCCGGAACCCGCGCCGGGGGTCCCCCGCGCCCGCCACGTCGTCGTACGCCCCGCAGGCCCCCGCCGCCAGCACGGCGAGGCCCGCTGCCGCGCGTGGCCGGGGAGCGAGCGTCGCCGCCCCGAGGGTGGCGCCCACGACGGCCGCGGGGCCCGCGTGCAACTCGACGGTCCGGCCCGTGAAGTTCGTCCGCTGCCAGCGGGTGGGGTCGCCGGGTGGGCGGGTGCGCAGCGCCTTGAGGGTGGCGCGGGTGGCGGTGGCGGCGAGGAGGAAGGCGGTGCGGCGGCGGGAGGGGGTGATCATGGGGTGAGGGTACGGGGGCCTTGCCGGGGGCTCCCCAATCCCGCCCCTTCCCGGCTGTGACAATGTGCGGCTCCGCCGCGTGGGGGGCTCCGCCCCAGACCCCGCTCCTCAAACTCCCCCAGGCTCTCAAGGAGCAGGGGGGACCCCCACGAGGGGCTGCACATGTCGCCGGTGCGGCAAGATTTCAGCCCGTCCGGCGCTTGAGGACGAGGCGCGAAGCGCCGATCAGCGGGGGCCCGGGGGCGCAGCCCCCGGGTTCGGGAAGGGGCGGGACCGGGGAAAGCCCCGCAGGGCCCCCACCCTCACCCATCCCCCCGAGCCGCGGCCAAGAGCTCCTCCGCATGCGCCCGAGCAGTCTCGGAGTCCTCCTGCCCGGCCAGCATCCGGGACAGCTCCCGCACCCGGTCCTCCCCTTCGAGAACCTGCACCCCGGACCGCGTGACGGACCCGTCGTTGGTCTTCTCGACCAGAAGCTGCCGATCGGCGAACGCCGCCACCTGCGGAAGGTGGGTGACGACAACGACCTGCGCGGACTTGGCGAGCCGCGCCAACCGCCGCCCGATCTCGACGGCGGCCTTGCCCCCGACCCCGGCGTCGACCTCGTCGAAGAGGTAGGTGGGCACGGGATCCGTACCGGCGAAGACGACTTCGACGGCGAGCATGACGCGGGACAGCTCACCGCCGGAGGCCCCCTTGGCGATGGGCCGGGGCGGCGCGCCGGGGTGCGGGGCGAGCAGCAGCTCGACCTCGTCGACACCGGCGGGCCCGTAGGCGACGGTACGGCCGTCGATCTCGACCCCGTCGGGATCGTCGACCTGGCGTACGTCGATGGTCACGCGCGCGTGGGGCATGGCGAGCGAGGCCAGCTCCTCGGTGACGGCGGCGGCGAACCGCGAGGCGGCCTCGACGCGGGCCTCGGTGAGGGCCCGGGCGAGCCCGGACAGCTCGGCGCTCAGGGCGTCCCGTTCGGCGGTGAGCCCGGCGAGCCGATCGTCGTCGCCCTCCAGCTCGACGAGCCGCGCGGACCCGTCCTCGGCCCAGGCGAGCACGGCCCCGACGTCCTCGCCGTACTTGCGGGTGAGCTGCGTCAGGGCGGCCCGCCGCTCCTCGACGGCGGCGAGCCGCAGCGGATCGGCGTCGAGGTCGTCGGCGTACCCGGCGAGTTCGCCCGCGACGTCCGACAGGAGGATGCCGATCTCACCGATGCGCCCGGCGAGGACGGCGAGGGCGGGATCGTGGGAGCGGACGGCTTCGAGGGCGCGATGGGCGCCCGCGACGAGGGTGGTGGCGTCCACGCCCTCGGGGTCCTCGGGGTTCCCGGCGAGGGCGGCGTGGGCGAGCGTCGCGGCGGAGGCGAGCGCTTCGGCGTGCCCCAGGCGCTCGGCCTCGGCGGCGAGTTCGGTGTCCTCGCCCGCGCGGGGTTCGACGGCGGCGATCTCCTCCAGGCCGAAGCGGAGCATGTCGGCTTCCTGGGCGCGCTCGCGGGCGCGCGTGGTGATCTCGTCGAGCTCCGTGGCGACGGCCCGCAGCCTGCGGTACGCGGCGGAGTACTTGTCGAGGGGCACCGCCACGGCCTCGCCCGCGTACCGGTCGAGCGCGCCGCGCTGCCGGGCTGGCTTGAGCAGGCCCTGCTGGTCGCTCTGCCCGTGCACGGCGATGAGGTCGTCGGCCAGCTCGGACAGCACGCCGACCGGCACCGAGCGCCCGCCGAGGTGGGCGCGGGAGCGCCCCTCGGCGGAGATCGTCCGGCTGACGAGCAGCGCCCCGTCGTCGAGTTCGGCCCCGGCCTCCTCGGCGCGCACGGCCGCGGCGGCGTCCGAGGGCACGCTGATGCGCCCCTCCACGACCGCCGACTTGGCGCCGATCCGCACCAGGGCGGGGTCGGCGCGCCCGCCGAGCAGCAGGCCGAGGCTCGTGACGACCATCGTCTTGCCCGCTCCGGTCTCGCCGGTCACGGCGGTGAAGCCGGGCGACAGCTCGACCACCGCGTCGTCGATGACTCCGAGCGACCGTATCCGCATCTCCTCCAACACGCACACGACCTTACGAGGTCAGGAGTCCGCTGTGCGACGTGCCCTGGCGTCCTTGCGTGAACGCGCAGGTGGCGAAGGCACCGAAAACGTCACCTGTCACCCGCCGGGGTGGGGTTTTCCCCAGGGGGATTCTGCGGCCGCCTTCATGGTGGGCGACCTCCCCGCCGCAGGATCATGATCGATATGAGTACAGGACTGGCACGGGCTGCGCTGCGCGCGCACCGCCCGGCCTTCATCGGCACGGCCGTCGCCGCACTGTTCGCGGCGACCGTCGTGAGCGCCTCGACGATGGTGCTGCGCACGACGAGCACGGACGGCCTTTCGCGCGAGGCCCGCGCGACGCTCACGGAGAACGGCGTGGGCGACACGGCGACCGTGCTTCTGATCGGCTCCATCTACATGTCGATATTCGTGGTCGCGTCGACCATGGGCACGGCCGTGGTCCAGCAGCACCGCGAGCTTGCCCTTGTCCGCTCCATCGGCGCCAGGCCCCGCCAGGTCCGCCGCGCGGTGGCCGTCCAGTCCCTGGCCGCGTCCGTGCCCGCAGCCCTGGTCGGCTTCGTGCTCGGCGGCGTGCTGGCCCGCGTGTGGTTCCGGGGCATGGTGACGCACGGCCTGGTCCCCGCCGAGGTGCCCTTCCGCTTCAGCTGGCTCGCGCTGCCCGTGTGCCTGGGCGTGGCCGTGATCACCTCGGCGCTGGCCGCGGTGCTGTCCTCACTGCGCTTCTCCCTGCTGCGGCCCGCACGCGCGCTGCACGAGGCGGCGGCCGGGCGGCGCGGGCTCGGGCTGCTGCGGGCGCCGCTCGGGCTGCTCGCGGTCGCGGGCGGTGTCGTCCTGTCGGTGCTGCTCTCGCGGCAGCCCGCGGACGAGGCGGGCGAGGGGGCGTTCCTGGTCCTCATCCTGTTCTGCGTGGGCGCGGGACTCCTCGGCCCGCGGCTCATCGGGCCCGCGGCCTGGCTGGTCTCGGCGGCCGTGGGCCGTCTGGGCGGCGGCGCGGCGCGCCTGGCGATGCTCAACGTCCGTTCCCAGCCGCGCCGCTTCTCCGCGGCGGTGGTGCCGCTGCTCCTGGTCGTCGGCTTCGGCATCACGAAGATCGCGATCCATACGACGGCCGAGCACCACACCGGCTCCGCGGGCAGCACGGGCGAGGTCTGGATGGACTACATGGGCACGTCGTTGTACGCGGGCTTCGCCGCCATAGCCTCGGCCAACACCCTCGCCATGATCTCCTTCGAGCGCCGCCGCGATCTGGCCCTGCTGCGGGTCGTGGGCTCCCAGCGCCGCCAGGTGCGGGCGATGGCGGCCTGGGAGGCGGTGGTCGTCGCCGGGACGGCACTGCTGATCGGCGGTGTGATCGCCCTTGCGACCCTCGCCCCGATGCTCAGCACCGCCTTCGGCTCGGCCGTCCCGTATCTGCCCTGGGCGGTGCCGACGGGCATAGCCGTCGGCACGCTGCTGCTTGCCCTCGGTGCCACTGGACTGCCGGTGATGGCGGTGCTGCGGCGCCGGGCCATCACCGCGGTCAACGCGACCTGACCGCGGGCGGCATGGCCCTGGTGTGCCCCGTAAGGGGCGCGGGGAACTACGCGACCAGCCCCCACCGGCCCCCCGCGGGAATCAGCACGCCCATCCAGCGAAGCGCTACTGCGGCGCCCCCCGCCACCCCGAAACCGGCAGGGCGAACTTGGCCACCAGCCGGTCGGTGAACGACGCGTGGTGCAGCCGTGCGAGCCGCACCGGCACAGCGCCCCGCCGTACCTCGACGCGCGCCCCGGCGGGCAGTTCGACGGTCCGCCGCCCGTCGCACCACAGCACCCCGTGCGGCGTGTGCGGCTGGACCTCGACGGCGAGGACGGAGTCCGGCGAGGTCACCAGCGGCTTGGCGAAGAGGGCGTGCGCGCTGATCGGCACCATGAGCAGCGCCTCGACCTCCGGCCACACCACGGGCCCGCCCGCCGAGAAGGCATACGCGGTCGAGCCGGTCGGCGTCGCGCACACGATGCCGTCGCAGCCGAAGCCGGTCACGGGACGGCCGTCGATCTCCAGGACGACCTCAAGCATCCGCTCGGCCGACATCTTCTGCACGGCGGCTTCGTTGAGCGCCCAGTCGCGGTGCACGACGTCGCCGTTGCTGTGCACGACGACATCGACGGTCATGCGCTCCTCGACCTCGTAGGCCTTGGTGACGACGCGGTCGACGACCTTGTCCAGGTCGTCCCGCTCGGCCTCGGCGAGGAAGCCGACGCGGCCGAGGTTCACGCCGAGCATCGGCACGCCGGAGGCGCGGGCGAACTCCGCGCCGCGCAGCAGCGTCCCGTCACCGCCGAGCACGATGAGGAGTTCGCAGGCGTCGAGGCACGCCGGTGTCGCCTCCTTGACCAGCTCCACCTCGTCGGGCAGCGGCAGGTCCGCCGCCTCCGCCTCAAGGACCCGCACGCCGAGGCCGCTGCGCAGCAGCCCCTGCACGACGAGTTCGGCGCTGCGGATGGCCGCGGGCCTGCCGGTGTGGGCAAGGAGAAAAACAGTACGAGCTCGGGTCTGACTCAACGGGGCCCCTCCGCCACGGCACGGTCGACGTCCGCCGGGTCGAGTTCCGGCGCCCCGGCGCGCAGCCACAGAAAGTACTCGACATTCCCGGAGGGCCCGGGCAGCGGGCTGGCGGTCACGCCGCGCACCCCGAGGCCGAGCCCCCACGCCTGCCGTGCCACGGTCCGCACGGCCTCGGCCCGCAGCTCCGCGCTGCGCACCACACCTCCGCTGCCGAGGCGCTCCTTGCCGACCTCGAACTGCGGCTTCACCATCAGGACGAGGTCCGCGTCGGGCGCCGCGCAGCGCGCGAGGGCGGGCAGGACGAGCCCCAGCGGGATGAAGGACAGGTCACCGACGACCAGGTCGACGGGCTCGCCGTCGATGAGATCGAGCGTCAACTCGCGTACGTTCGTACGGTCCTTGACGGTGACCCGGTCGTCGCTCTGCAGCGACCAGGCGAGCTGGCCGTAGCCGACGTCGACGGCGACGACGTGCGCCACTCCCGCGCGCAGCAGCACATCGGTGAAGCCGCCGGTGGACGCGCCCGCGTCGAGGGCGCGCCGTCCCTCGACGGCGAGCCCTTCCGGTACGAAGGCCTGCAGGGCGCCGGCGAGCTTGTGGCCGCCGCGCGAGACGTAGTCGGGATCGTCGTCGTCCTGGGTGACGACGATCGCGGCGGCCGTCTCCACCTGCGTGGCCGGTTTGGTCGCGAGGGTCTTGCCGACGCTCACCCGACCGGCGGCGATCAGCTGGCTTGCGTGCTCGCGCGAGCGCGCGAGCTTCCTGCGGACCAGCTCGGCGTCGAGGCGGCGGCGTGCCACTCCTGCCACGTTCGGTTCAGCTCCTGTTGTTGATCGGTGCGGGCGCTCCCGAGGGTGCGGGCGGCCCGGGGCGTGTGTCCAGCGCGGTCAGCGCGTCACGCAGGCCCCGGTGCACATCCTCGTACACCTCGATGTGGCCGTCGGTGGCGAGGTGGTCGGCGTCGCCGAGACGCTGGAGCTGGGCGTCCACCTCGGCGTTCCCTGTGGGAGTACGGACGACTTCCAGCGGCGCGGGCTCGGAGGGGGCGGCGTCGGCGTCCGGGCGCACCGGAGCACCAGTCTCCGGACGCATCGGAGCATCAGCCTCCCGGCCCACCGGAACATCGGCGTCCGCCTCCGCCGGAATCTCGTACTCCGCCTCCGTGAGCTCGGGCTCGCGGCCCGGCGTCCAGTCGCTCATGCCACGACGCTACATCGAAGCTCTGCGGTACCGTCGATCACGATGGCGACCATGGCGGAGTGCCGCAGCGCACTCGACAAACTCTCGGACAATCTCGCGACCGCGGACGGCGACGTACGCAGCGCCGCGGCACTCGACCGCACCCTGAGCTGCCATCTCAGAGACCTGGACGTCACCCTCGCGGGCCGCCTGCAGAACGGCCGGATCGAGGTCCTCGACGAGCACCCCGGCCCGCCCCGCGAGAAGGCCCAGATCCGCCTCGCCATGTCCGGCGACGACCTGGTGGCGATGGTCGCCGGCGACCTGAACTTCGCCAAGGCGTGGGCCTCGGGCCGAGTAAAACTGGAGGCAGCCCTGAGAGACCTCCTACACCTACGAAAGCTCCTATAAAGCCCGCCCGACACATGAACACGAGCCACGAACAAAGCCCGTCCGGCGCTTGAGGACGAGCCGCGAAGCGGCAAAAAGGGGGGAACGGGGGCGAAGCCCCCATAGACACCCACTCCAACGCGCCCACGCGAGCCTAAGCGCTGACGCGAGCCTTCCGCGCCGCAGGCACCACCAACGGCGTCCCCGTCTCCGGATCATCAATCACCTGGCACTTGATCCCGAAGGTCTCCGCCACCAACTCGGCGGTAACGATGTCCCCAGGAGGCCCCTCGGCCAGCACCTCGCCGTCGCGCAGCGCGATGAGGTGCGTGGCGTACCGGGCGGCGTGGTTCAGGTCGTGCAGCACGGCGACCAGCGTCCGCCCCTGCTCCTCGTGCAGATCGGCGCACAGGTCGAGGACGTCGATCTGGTGCTGGATGTCGAGGAACGTGGTCGGCTCGTCGAGCAGCAGCAGCGGCGTCTGCTGGGCGAGCGCCATGGCGATCCACACGCGCTGGCGCTGACCGCCGGAGAGTTCGTCGACGTACCTGTCCCCCAGCTCGGCGACGCCGGTCGACTCCATGGACTCGCGCACGATCCGCTCGTCCTCCTTGGACCACTGCCGCAGCAGCCCCTGATGCGGGTAGCGCCCGCGCGCCACCAGGTCGCCGACCGTGATGCCGTCGGGGGCGATCGACGACTGCGGCAGCAGGCCGAGCGTCCGCGCGACCTGCTTGGCCGGCAGCGACTGGATGGTCTGACCGTCGAGGAGGACCCGCCCGGCGGAGGGCTTGAGCATCCGGGACAGGGCGCGCAGGAGCGTCGACTTGCCGCAGGCGTTCGGACCGACGATCACCGTGAAGGAGTTGTCGGGGATCTCCACGGACAGCTTCTCCGCGATGACACGCTGGTCGTAGCCGATGGTCACGTCGTCGGCGATGAGCCGGTTCACGGGGCACGCTCCTGGTCGTGGGGTTCTTCGTACGAGGTCCGGGTCCGCGGCGTCATGCGCGCGCCAGCCGGGGGGCGCGGCCGCGGCGGGCGCTCGGGCGGTCACGCACGCCCCGTCGGGCACGCACGCTCAAGCGGGCACTCATATGCGCCCCGCCTTGCGCTCGGTGACGAGCAGCCACAGCAGATACACACCGCCGAGGACGCCGGTGACGACGCCGACGGGCAGTTGGTCGGCGCCGAAGGCCCGTTGGGAGGCCCAGTCGGCGACGATCAGCAGGGTCGCGCCCATGCACATGGCGGGCACCAGGTTCGGGCCCGGCGAGCGGGTCAGGCGGCGGGCCAGCTGCGGCGCGGTGAGGGCGACGAAGCTGACGGGCCCGGCGGCGGCGGTCGCGGCCGCGGTGAGCAGCACGGCCGCGCCCATGAGGACGACGCGGGTCCGTTCGACGGGCACCCCGAGCGCGTACGCCGTGTCGTCGCCCATCTCCAGCATCCGCAGCGGCCGCGCGTGCATGACGATCAGCGGAAGCAGCACGGCGCACAGCGTGAGCAGCGGCCAGACCTGGTCCCAGTCGCGGCCGTTGAGCGAGCCCGTCATCCACACGACCGCGCGCGCCGCGTCGACGAAGTCCGCCTTGGTCAGCAGGTAGCCGTTGATGGCGACGGCGAGGGCGTTCATGCCGATGCCGACGAGGACGAGCCGGTAGCCGTGCACGCCATGGCGCCAGGCGAGCAGGTACATCGCGGCGCCGGTGACCAGGCCGCCGACCAGCGCGGCGCCCGCGACCTGGCTCGCGCTGCCGCTGAAGACCACGATCATGAGGAGCGCGCCGGCGGTCGAGCCCTGCCCGATGCCGAGGACGTCCGGGCTGCCCAGCGGGTTGCGGGAGATGGACTGGAACAGCGCGCCGCCGAGGCCGAGGGAGGCGCCCACCAGGAGCCCGACCACGACCCGCGGCAGCCGCAGGTCGTTGATGATGAACTCCTGGCCGGGGTCGCCGTTGCCCAGGAGGGTGCGGATGACGTCGGCGGCCGGGATGTCGAAGTCGCCGGTGCCGATGAGCACGACGCTCGCGACGAGTGCGGCGAGGGCGAGGGTCACCACCACGACGGCCGTGCGGACGTCGAGGCGGACCGAGAGCCCGCCGCGGGTACGTATCGCCTTCACAGCTGGGCCGTCCTCCGCCGTCGTACGAGCAGGATGAACACCGGGGCGCCGATCGCCGCGGTGACGATGCCGACCTGGACCTCGGCGGGGCGCGAGATCACCCGGCCGAGCACGTCGGCGCCGAGCAGCAGGACGGGCGAGAGGACGGCGGCGTAGGGGAAGATCCAGCGCATGTCGGGGCCGGTGAAGGAGCGCACCATGTGCGGCACCATCAGGCCGACGAACGCGATGGGCCCGCAGGCGGCGGTCGCGGCGCCGCACAGCAGCGTCGCGGAGGCCATGGACAGGGCGCGGGTGCGGGTCAGCCGGGCGCCGAGCGCGCGGGCGGTGTCGTCGCCCATCGCCACGGCGTTGAGCGGCCGGGCCAGGCCGAGCGCGAGCAGGGTCCCGACGGTGAGGAACGGCAGGACCTGCTGGATGGTCTCCATCTTCGCGGAGGCCAGGGACCCGACCGTCCAGAAACGCATCTTGTCGAGCGCGGCGTTGTCCGTGATCATCACGGCCTGGAGGTAGCCGGCGAGCGCGGCGGTCAGCGCGGTTCCGGCGAGCGCGAGCCGCACGGGCGTCGCGCTGCGGGTGCCGCCGAGCGCGTACACCAGGACCCCGACGATCGCCGCGCCCGCGAAGGCGAACCACACATAGCCGCTCAGCGAGGTGACGCCGAAGAAGCTGATGGCGGTGACCACGGCGGCCGACGCGCCCATGTTGATGCCGAGCAGGCCGGGGTCGGCCAGCGGATTGCGGGTCAGGGCCTGCAGGACCGCGCCGGAAAGACCGAGCCCGAGGCCCGCGAGGACCCCGAGCAGGGTGCGCGAGACCCGCTCGCCGACGACGACATCGGCGTACGTCCCCGAGTCCTCGAACAGTCCGTGCCAGACCTGGTCCATGGAGAGCTGTTTGGCGCCCACGGAGATGCTGACGGCCATCAGGGCCAGCAGCAGGACGACGGAGAGGACGAGCCCGGCACCGCGGAGCACGCGGCGGCCGGGCGGCGCGGGAGCGGTTTCCGCGCGGGGTTCGGGGGGACTGTCGACCAACACGTGGTTAGGTTAGCCTACCCTCCCATTGCTCTTCGACGAGAGAAGCAGCACGTATGCCCCGGTCACGTCCCTCTCCTCGGCCTCTCCTCGCGCCCCTGTCGCCCGTGTCACGGCGGGCGCTCCTCGGCACGGGCGGCGCGCTTGGCATCGGCGGGCTGCTCACGGCGTGCGGCGACGGCGGCAAGGGCGGCAACTCCTCGAAGCGGGGCGGTTCCTGGGCGTTCAAGGACGACCGCGGCAGGACGGCGAGGGCCGACAGCCGGCCGCGCCGCGTCGTCGCCTACATCGGCGCGGCCGCCGCCCTGCACGACTTCGGCATCGAGTGCACCGGCGTCTTCGGCCCCACCAGGCTCAAGAACGGCGATCCCGACGTGCAGGCCGCGGGTGTCGATGTCGACAAGGTGACCGTCATCGGCAACGCCTGGGGCCAGTTCAGCATCGAGAAGTACGTAGGTCTGCGCCCCGAACTCCTCGTCAGCACCATGAACGTCTCCCCGACCCTCTGGTACGTCCCCGAGGAGTCCACCGACAAGATCCTGCCGATCGCGCCCAGCGTCGGCATCCTCACCGGCAAGACGACCCTGACCAAGGCCATCGGCCGCTTCGCCGAACTCGCCGAGTCCCTGGGTGCCGACCTGCGGGCCGCGAAGGTGACCGCGGCGAAGAAGCGCTTCGAGGACGCGTCCGAGCGGCTCCGCAAGGCCGCCAAGGCCGCGAAGTCCCGCGGCGGCGTCCGGGTCCTCGCCATGGCCGCCCAGGCCGACCGCATGTACGTGGGCGACCCGCACGACTTCACCGACCTGCGCCACTACAGCGACCTCGGCGTCGAGTTCGTGCAGCCCACGAACACCACGAAGGGCGGCTTCTTCCAGGACCTCAGCTGGGAGAGCGCCGACCGGTACGAAGCCGACCTGATCCTTGTCGACAAACGGACCGGAAACCTGCAGCCCGCCGAGCTCAAGAAGACCAAACCGACGTGGGCCCGTCTGCCCGCCGCCGAATCCGACCAGGTCGTCCCCTGGTTCAACGAAGCCCAGTTCAGCCACGCCGGATACGCGCCCCTCATCGAGCGGCTCGCCAAGGCGATAGAAGAATCGAAGAAGGTCGCCTGATGCGCGCGCTCCGCCCTTCCCGCACCCTCACCGCCTCCCGCACCCCCGGCGGTGTCAGCCGCCGCGGCCTGCTCACCGGCGGCGCCGCCCTCGGCCTCGGCGCCGTCCTCACCGCCTGTGGCAGTGAGGACTCCGACGACGAGAACGGCAAGAAGTCGGGCTCGGGCTCCGAGGGCAAGGCCTGGAGCTTCAAGGACGACCGCGGCAAGACCGCCCGCTCCGACTCGACCCCGAAGAACATCGTCGCGTTCATCAGCACGGCCGCGGCCCTGCACGACTACGGCGTCGAGGTCACCGGCGTCTTCGGCCCGTCCGAGCCCGTCAACGGCAAGCCCAACCCGCAGGCCGGCGATCTCGATGTCGACAAACTGACCAGCCTCGGCGAGGCCTGGGGCCAGTTCAACATCGAGAAGTACGCGGCACTCAAGCCCGAGCTGCTGATCAGCAACATGTTCCCGCCGCCCAACCTCTGGTTCGTCCCCGAGGAGAGCAGCAAGAAGATCGCCGCCCTCGCTCCCACGGTCGGCATCAACGGCGCCCGCGCCTCCCTCCTCGAACCCCTCAAGCGCTACACCGACCTGGCCGCCTCTCTCGGCGCGGACCTGGAGTCCCAGAAGGTCAAGGCCGCCAAGTCCCGCTTCGAGAAGGCCGAACGGACCCTGCGCAAGGCCGCGAAGGCCAGCGGCGGCCTGAAGGTCATGGCGATGACGGGCGACGCCCAGCAGATGTACGTCGCCGTCCCCGACTCCTACTGCGACCTGAACTACTTCAAGGACCTCGGCGTCGAGTTCGTCGAGGGCAAGAAGAGCGACGAGTGGGGCTTCTGGGAGTTCCTCAGCTGGGAGAACGCCGACAAGTACCACGCCGACCTGATCATGGTCGACAACCGCTCGTCGGCACTGACCGAGGACCAGCTCGCGAAGAAGCCCACCTGGACCAAGCTCCCCGCCGTCAAGGCCGGCCAGACCGTCCCGTGGTCCATGGAGGAGCGCTACAGCTACGCCGGTTACGCCCCCGTGCTCGAACAGCTCGCGGCGGCCATCGGGAAGTCGAAGAAGCTCAAGCGGTAACTGATCCCGCCGGTCCCACCCGACCCGCCACGACGCACAGGAGAAAGGCTCACCCCATGACCGAGACCCCGTTCCGGTTCTTCGACGCCCGAGTCCTGCGCACCGAACGGCTGACGCCGTCGATGGTCCGCGTGGCCTTCGGCGGCTCCGACGTGGCCCAGATGGCCTCGGGCGGCCGCGACCAGCGCGTGAAGGTGTTCCTGCCGCAGCCGGGCCAGAGCGCGCCGGTCATGCCGGACACGGACTCCCCCGACTGGTACGCGGCCTGGCGGGACCTGGACCCCGACGTACGCGGCATCATGCGCACGTACACCATTCGTGAACTGCGCCGCGACCCGCACGAGTTGATCGTCGACTTCGCCGTGCACGCACCCGTCCCGGACACCCGCTCTCCCGAGGGCCCCGCGTCGCGCTGGGCCCGCACGGCACGCCCCGGCACCCGCGTCGGCGTCCTCGCCCCGGTCGAGGAGGAGAACGCCGCGTACGACTTCAGGCCGCCCGCCGACACCGACTGGATCCTCCTCACCGGCGACGAGTCGGCGCTCCCCGCCGTCGCGGGCATCCTCGAAGCACTGCCGCCGTCGGCCCGGGTCCTGGCCTGGCTGGAGCTCCACGACCCGGCGGACCGCCAGGAACTGCTCACCAAGGCGGACGCCGACATCACCTGGCTCACGGGCGAGGGCACGACGACGCCCGCCGTCCGCGCAGCCGACCTGCCCACCGGCGCCCCCTACGCCTGGATCGCCGGCGAGTCCGCGACGGTCAAGGCAGTACGCCGCCACCTGGTCACCGACCGAGGCTTCGACCGCAGACGCATCAAGTTCACGGGCTACTGGCGCAAGGGCGCAACGGAAGACCAGCTCCTGTCCCGTGGTGAGGAAGCGTAACCTCCACCCCACCCCTCCAGCGGCACCCCACTCAGCCCGCCCACTCCCCAGCACCACCCAGCCCGTCCGGCGTTCGAGGACGAGGCGCGAAGCGCCGATAACGGGGTCCGGGGCGGAGCCCCGGCTTCGGGAAGGGGCGGGATCGGGGAAAACTAAAGGGGCGGGATCGGGGAACCCTAAAATCCCAGCCGAGCCAACACCTTCCCCCCGTCCAACCCGCACACCCCGTCCCCCGCCGCCGCCCAAGCCGCCGCACACAACGCCCGCAACCCATCCACAGCCGCCCCCTCCCCCTCAAGCACCAGCACCTCTCCCCGCACAGAGGCAACCCACCCCCCACAAGCAAACCCCTCGCCCGCCTGCCCCACCTCAGGCTGCCCCCTCAGCATCCCCCGCAGATCGGCGTCCACATACGTGGGCCGATGCTCAGGCCTAGCGGCCAGCAACTGCGCTCCGTCCGTGACCCCCGTCAGGACGAGCAGCGAGTCCACACCTCCGTTGAACGCCCCCTCGATATCCGTATCGAGCCGATCCCCGACGACCAGCGCCCGCTCCGCCCCGGTCCGCAGAATCGTCTCCCGGTGCATCGGCGGCAGCGGCTTCCCCGCCACCTGCGGCTCCGCCCCGGTCGCGATGCGCACGACCTCCACGGCGGCGCCGTTCCCCGGGGCGATCCCCCGCCCGCTCGGGATGGTCAGATCGGTGTTGGACGCGAACCACGGCACACCCCGCGCGATCGCGTAACAGGCCTCCGCGAACCGCCCCCACGCCAACTCCGGCCCGCCATACCCCTGCACCACGGCCACCGGCTCGTCATCGGCGGACTCCACCGGCTCAAGCCCACGCTCACGCAGCGCGACCCGCAGCCCCTCACCGCCCACCACCAACACCCGCGCTCCCGCGGGCACTTGCTCACTCACGAGCCGCGCGACGGCCTGCGCCGACGTGATCACGTCGGCCGGGCCGGTGGGAATGCCGAGCTCCGTCAGATGACCGGCCACCGCGTCCGGCGTACGCAGCGCGTTGTTCGTCACGTACGCGAGATGCATGCCCCCGGACCGGGCCGTCTCCA
Source organism: Streptomyces sp. NPDC041205 (assembly GCF_055591765.1). Classification (NCBI taxonomy): domain Bacteria; kingdom Bacillati; phylum Actinomycetota; class Actinomycetes; order Kitasatosporales; family Streptomycetaceae; genus Streptomyces; species Streptomyces sp. NPDC041205. The sequence continues at coordinate 559,858 of NZ_JBVIZH010000006.1, forward strand.
GCGACTCGACGGCGTGCGCGATGGCCTTCCCACCCGCGTACACGACCCCGTCGAGGTCGAGCAGCGCCGTGTCATAGCTCTCGCTCAGGGCCCGCTCGCTGCCCGCGGGACGCGTCCGTACAGGCTGATTCCCACCCCGGCTGCCGGTCTGGCTCATTACGCATCTCTCCTCGCTAATTCCACTCCCCCGATCATCGCTCATGCCACTGACACACTTACGATGCACTAATGAACACAGCGGGTCACACGGACGTCCACGGCCTCGACCTGGTCCCGTTCCGGGGGGTGCGGTACGACTCCGAACAGGTCGGCTCCCTCGCCGCCGTGACCTCACCGCCGTACGACGTGATCGTGCGGCCGGACGGCCTCCTGGAACTGGAGTCGTCCGACCCGCACAACATCGTCCGCCTGATCCTGCCGCAGGCGACCACTCCGGCGGCCCGCAACCGCCAGGCCGCGGACACCCTCCACGACTGGCTCGCCGAGGGCATCCTGGCCCCCGACCCCATCCCCGCCCTGTACGTGTACGAACAGCGGGGCGACGGCATACTCCAGCGCGGCATCATCGGCGCGCTGCGTCTGTCCGAGCCCGCGGACGGCATCGTCCTGCCGCACGAGGACGTCATGCCGGACGTCGTCGAGGACCGCGCCGCCCTGATGCGCGCGACGGCCGCGAACCTGGAGCCGCTGCTCCTCACCTACCCCGGTGGCGACTCGCCGGACGGCGCCGCGGCCGCCATAGAGCGCGCGACGCACCAGAAGCCACTGCTCTCCACGACCACGGAGGACGGCTTCAGCCATCGTCTGTGGGCGGTGACCGACCCCGCCGAGATCGCTGAAATCCAGTCAGATCTGGCCCACCACCAGGCTCTCATCGCCGACGGCCACCACCGCTGGGCCACGAACCTCCGCCTGCGTGCCGAGCACGCCTCCCCGGGGCCGTGGGACTTCGGCCTGGTCCTGCTGGTGGACACGGCCCGCTATCCGCTGCGGGTCCGCGCGATCCACCGGTATCTGCACCGGCTTCCGGTCGCCGATGCCCTGGCCGCACTCGCGGACTCGTTCCGCGTACGCACTCTGGAGTGCTCCCTGTCCGAGGCCAGGGCGGCCCTCGGTGACGCCGCGTCCGAGAGCAACGCGTTCCTCCTGGCGGGCGACGGCTCGTATCACCTCGTGGACCGCCCCGACCCCGCCCTGCTGGCCCGCACGGTCCCCTTCGGCCGCCCGGAGGCCTGGCGCACCCTGGACGCGACGGTCCTGCACGCCACGCTCCTCGACCACCTCTGGCGCATCCCGGACGCCCCGGAGCACATCGCGTACATCCATCACACGGAGGCGACGGTCGAGAAGGCCGAGCGCGAGGGCGGCACGGCGGTGCTGATGCACCCGGTCCGCGAGGAGGTCGTACGCGACCTGGCCCGCCAGGGCGTCACGATGCCCCGCAAGTCGACGTCCTTCGGCCCGAAGCCCGCGACGGGCCTGGTCCTGCGCGACCTGGCGTTCTGAGAACAGGCCGTACGTACGGCGAAGGGGCGGGCCTCCGGCTGGAGACCCGCCCCTTCACGTGCGACCGCCACGACACTCACTGCCGCGGCGGCGACCGCCGTCAGCCCTTGTCGCGCTCGACATCTTCGCCGTCATCAACGACATCGGCGTCGACGTCATCGGCAACGGCCACGTCGGCGTCGACGGCCTCGGTAGCCGCCGCCTCCACCTGCCTCGGCTTCTCCGGCTCGGCGTCGGCCGACTCCGTCACCTCGGTCTCGGCGTGTGCCTCGTCTCCCTGGAGCGCGTCGACGAACTCGACGCCGTCCAGCTCGGCGAGCCGGTCGGACGCGTCGGTGCTGCCGTCCTTGTCGGCCTCGATGGCTTTGCCGAACCACTCCCGGGCCTCGTCCTCACGCCCGGCTGCGAGCAGCGCGTCACCGTAGGCGTACCGCAGGCGCGCGGTCCACGGCTGCACCGAGCTGGAGGCCAGCTCGGGGCTCTGCAGCGTGACGATGGCGGCGTCGAGCTGCCCCATGTCGCGCCGAGCGCCGGCGGCGACGAGCCGCATCTCCACCTGTCCGGCCTTGTCGAGCTTGTGCACCTCGGGCGCCCCGGCCATGTCGAGCGCCTTCTCGGGCCGCCCGAGCCCACGCTCGCAGTCCGCCATGACGGGCCACAGCTCCACACCACCGGTCATCCGCCGCGCGGCCCGGAACTCGGCGAGCGCCTCGCTGTACTTCTGGTTCGCGTACGCCGCGAAGCCCGCGGCCTCGCGTACGGCGGCGACGCGCGAGGCGAGCCGCAGCGCGACCTTGGAGTAGCCGTAGGCCTGCTCGGGGTCCTCGTCGATGAGCTTGGCGACCATCACCAGGTTCCTGGCGACGTCCTCAGCGAGCCCCTTGGGCAGGCTCTGCAGCTCCTGCCGTACGTCCTGGTCGATCTCGTCGCCCGTGACGTCGTCCGGGATCGGCAGCCGCTTGATCGGCTCACGGTCCCGCTCGCGGTCGTCGCGCCGGAACCCACCGCGGTCACCGCGGTCGTCCCGCCCACGGAACCCACCCGGCCGCCCACGGCTGTCGTCACGACGGGGGCCTCGGCCACGGTCGTCGCGCCCGCGGTAGCCGCCACCACGGTTGTCGTCGCGGCGGAAGCCACCACGGTCACCGCGATCGCCGTCGCGGCGGTCATCACGCCGATCGTCGCGGCGGTCATCGCGACGGAAGCCACCGCGATCGTTGCCACCACGGTCATCACGACGGAACCCACCACGATCACGGTCATCACGACGGTCATCACGACGGAAAGCCGGACGGTCACCATCGCGGCGGTCATCACGCCGATCGTCACGACGGTCATCGCGACGGAACCCGCCACGGTCACCGCCGCGGTCGCGGTCATCACGCCGGAAGCCGGGGCGGTCGCCACCACGGTTGTCGTCGCGGCGGAAGCCACCACGGTCACCGCGATCGCCGTCGCGGCGGTCGTCACGCCGATCGTCGCGGCGGTCATCGCGACGGAAGCCACCGCGATCGTTGCCACCACGGTCATCACGACGGAACCCACCACGATCACGGTCATCACGACGGTCGTCGCGGCGGAACCCGCCACGGTCACCGCGATCGCCGTCGCGGCGGTCGTCGCGACGGAAGGCCGGACGGTCCCCGTCACGCCGGAATGCGGGACGGTCGCCGTCACGGCGGAAGCCGCCACGGTCGCCACCACGGTCACGGTCGTTGCCACCACGGTCGTCACGACGGTCATCGCGGCGGAACCCGCCGGGCCGGTCGTCACGGCGGAAGGAGGAGCGCCCGCCGTCGCGGTCGTCACGTCCGCGGTAGCCGCCTCCGCCACGGTTGTCGTCACGGCGGAAGCCACCGCGGTCGCCATCACGGCGGTCGTCGCGGCGGTCGTCGCGACGGAATCCGCCACGGTCACCGCGGTCGTTGCGGTCGCGGTCGTCGCGGCGGAAGCTGGGGCGATCCCCGTCTCGGCGGTCGTCGCGGCGCGGGCCGCGGTCGTTGTCTCGACGTGGCCCACCGCGGTATCCACCCCGGTCGCCACCATCCCGGCGGCGCTGGTCGCGCTCCGGTCGCTCGTCGGGAGAGTTGGTGGACATGGGTGACTCCTAGTCTTCGGTACCGCAGTCATTCTGACGCAGCCGCGTAGCCGGCGCTCTTCGAGCAAAAACAAAAAGGACCCTTGGTCCCAGCGTGAACGCTGGGACCAAGGGTCCTCCAAAGATTGTTCGGCGGCGTCCTACTCTCCCACAGGGTCCCCCCTGCAGTACCATCGGCGCTGTAAGGCTTAGCTTCCGGGTTCGGAATGTAACCGGGCGTTT
>NZ_JBVIZH010000007.1:0-116855 GCF_055591765.1 Streptomyces sp. NPDC041205
TCAGACCGCCGCCCTGCGCGTACCTCATGACAACGGCATACCGCGACGATCAAGACTTGTCAGCAGCTACGACACCACGAGTTCAGGCTCAGTAGAACCTTGAAGCGGCGCGTATGACCGACAACGCCTGATTCGCATAGAGCTACGGATCAGAAGGTCATAGGGCAGATGCACCGACACGCTACTGTGCCGATGCATCGCTCTTGAGGGGGACTGATGACCGATCGATCTTGGCAACTCTTGCAGGCGAACAACCTGCTCGGAACTCTCACGCTCGATGAGATCGACCAGCCGTGGTTTCGCTGCCACTTCACCGGGACGCCGGCCTGGGAAGGCGTTCGCCCCATCCTTGAGGAGTGGACCCACTCGATAGAGGCAGAGCAGCCTGACCCTCCAAGGGTCGAGCGAGCCATGGGAGCGGTGGATGCTCTAGGGCTGTCATTGGTGCCTGCCGACGGCAGCGAACCGATCGACGACTTCCTCATCCACGTAAGGGGCACTCAGGCCAGCTTCCGCTACTAGTTGCTCGTAGAGCTCAGCTGAGACCAACAGTTGATCGTCGTGCCAGACCCGTGCCAGGTTGGGCGGGGAACCACGGGGAATCGCGGACGGCCAGGAGACACCCGTCCGGCCCTCGCAGGCCGTTACCCCGCAGGTCAGATGGACAGCTGGCCCTGGAACACCCGAGCTTCCCAAGCTGAGAGTGCGAGTTCGATTCTCGTCACCCGCTCTTCTTCGAACCCCCGGGTCATGGGCCCGGGGGTTCTTTGCTGCGCCCGAGGGTTCCTTGCCGTGCGGGTGCCCCGAGCGTCTTGCCTGATCAAGGAAGTGCCCTAGCCGACCGACAGGGACGAGAACTGGATCGTGACGCTCTGGGCGTTGCCGGTCTGGGGGTTGTCGACCTTGATGACCCTGGGCTCTTGCAGGGTGTACTGCTTCGTCGGGTTGCCCGCGGCGCCCAACATGCTGAGGGACGCCGTCTCGGGCTGGGTGCTGCCGTTGATCAGGTCGGTGAACTGCTGGGACTGTTCGGCGCCACGGACCACGGTCACCGTGCCCGTCTTCTGCTCGCCGGGGACGAGCCTGCGGTCGGGGGACTGCTCCGTGGGCTGGTCCACCTTCAGTTCGGAGACTCCGCCGAGGGCCTCGGTGCCGCCGCCGACGCTCAACTGGAACGTGTGGGTGGCAAGGGCGTCGCCCGGCTGGAGGCCCGCCTCCCCGCCCTCGGCCCGGGAGGACAACTCCGAGCGGCCCTTCGCGCCGCTGTCGGACGACTTGGCACGCGACTCGGCCTTCTGGGACGAACCGGCGCTCGACGCGTCGGTGTCCGAGGACCCGGAGCCGCACGCGGTCAGCAGCCCCAGGGACAGCAAGGCGGCGGTGGCCACCCCGACCATGCGGCGGCGCGAGCTGATGGTGGAACGGGTCATGGGGAGACTCCCTGAACTGGTCTGCGCTTGAGCCGTCCACAGCGGGTCGGGGCGCGGAATCACTTCCCTGGTGCCCACCGGTCAACGGCTGTGTGTGTTGGACGACTTGAGTCTGCGAGCCAGCCCGTCCCAGCCGCCACAGAAAGCAGGCAGAACGGGAAGCTGGGACGCCCTGTCCCCGCTCACCAGGTGAAACGAAGCACGGCTGGAACGCTGGGGTGGGACGCCCACGGCGGGAGCGCGGTGTGATCGGCGGAGTGCTCCCGGGCCCGCGGCTGGTGAGGGCGGGCCAGGCCGGCGAAGGCACCGTCCAGGTGCGGGCCGTGGTTCAGGACCGGGCCGATCCGGGGGTCGCCGTCAGAGAGGTCAGAGAGGGAGGTCGTCGGGCAGTACCCGGAATGCCTTGTGGCGGCCGAGCGGGCGTACGGCGCGGAAGTCCCGGCGGTCGAGCGTGAGGATCGCGTCCGTGTCGTAGTCGGAGGCCAGGGCCACATTCACCGCATCCGCGAGGTCGAGATCGAGGGAGCTGTAGCGCGCGCGGACGGACTGGGCGGCGCCCAGGTGATCCTCCGTGATCTCCGGCGCGACGACGCGGCCCCGGCGCATCCAGTGCCGGATGTCGTCGATCGCGCTGAGCGCGGCCTCCCGGCCCAGTTCGCGCGTCGCGACGTGGTCGAGCTCGGCGAGCAGAAGCGGGGACATGACGAGAAGGCCGGCGGCCAGAATCGCCTCGTTCGCCGCGGCGTGCTCCGGATGCGTGGCGTCGAGCGCGGCCAGCAGGCCGGAGGTGTCGGCGATGACGATGATCACGCGGCGGTTCCGGCGTCCGTCTCGCGGCGTACCGCGTCGGCGACCGTGTCACGGACCTCGGCCTTGGACGGCGTACGGCCCCGCCCCTCGAAGGTGCGGGAAAACAGCGGCTCGTCCCAGACGCGGTTCGCCATGGCCGCGAGGTGGATGCCTTGGCGAATGATCTCGGCCTCGCTTATGCCCCGGCGCTTGGCGGCCTCCTTGATGATCGCCAGGTCCTCGGGGTCGGCGTAGACGTTGGTCCGCTTCATAGACATGTACCAATGGTAGTCCATGTACCAGATTGGGGCATGTTTGCTCGCGCAGGCACCCCAGCACCCCCAGCCCTCTCCCAAGGCCGCGCCCACGGATCGCAGAGGTTCAGGGAGCGATCAGGCGGCTGGTGAAGCCGTCCCGGATGAGGGATTCGTACGCGGCACACACCCCCTCCGGGACCTCCTGCTCGATGGCGAACCCGCGCTTTGGATACTCGATGACCCGCTGGAGGTCACCGACCAGCATGTCCACCACGAGCTTCTCGTCGCCGCTGCTCTTCAGGTAGTCGTCGAACTCCATCCGCTCCGAGGCGCACACGAACTCGGCCTCGGGCCACAGCTTGCGGGCGGTCGCGAAGGACCGGCGCTGCATGTACGGCTTGGAGACCAGGAGCACCGTGGCCGGTGTGATGCCCGCGGCCGCGAGGGCGTCGCGGGAGAGGGTGATGTTCTGCCCGGTGTTCGCGGCGTTCGGCTCCAGGAGGATCACGGAGGCGGGTACGTCGAGGTCGACGGCGTGCTCGCGGAAGTGCACCGCCTCGCCGCGCGGGAAAACCTTGGCGGTGGTGCGGCTGTTGCCGCCGGTGAAGACCACGACGGGGAAGAGGCCCGCGTGGTACAGCTCGGCGGTGCGGGTGGCGACGCCGAGGTCGTGGCTGCCCAGGCCGATCGCCGCGTCGACGGGGTAGGGCTCGTGGTGCATCTGGTGGTGGTCCCAGATCAGCGTGGCCTGGTGCCGCTGATCTTCGGTGATGGCCCGCCGGTTGTCCCTCACGCGTTCGTCTCCCTGGTCACCGTTGACAGGCCCCTGTACGCGCCACAGCGGACGCCTGTCGACAACTTCACCCGCCCAGAACATGATTGGACAATGCCCGAGTTCAGTTGGCCGGACCGCTCGCAGGTGCCGGCCTTGGATGATGTTGACCGTTCCTGGCCGGCAACGGTCTCCGCGCTCCCCCTTGGATCTCGCGTCAGCGGACGAGTCATCGGCCGACAGCCGTTCGGTGTCTTCCTTCGCCTCGATGGCACGCCGCATGCGATCGGCCTTGCCGAGATCACCGCCATGCCTCACCACATGGAACTGCCCGACTTGGGGGCCATCGTCACCGGTGAGGTGATCTGGCACGCGGACCGCACCCGTCAGGTGAGGATCCGCCTCGATTGATGTGTGTCCGGCTGACCACCCCACAGCCCGCACAGCTCTTCAGAGGACCTGGGTCTTCTTGTAGCCCGCCGGGCGTCCGCTTACCAGCCGGGCGTCCGCTCGGATCAGCCATCGCACGCCGGATCCGCGCCAGATGCCTGATCGTCCGGCTTCGCCTCCGCGGCCGCGGCCCGTGCCGCGCGGAGCGCACGCCTGATGCGGGCCGCCGGGTCGCAGTCACGTTCTGCCAGGCAGTCCGCGCACCCGTCCAGGTGCGCGAGCAGCGCCTGGTACGTGGACCATTCCGTGGCCGGGGTCACTCCGATACCCCCGCCGACCGCGCGAGGCCCAGGGCGACCAGTGCGGCCACGGACGGGTGGGGGCACAGGTCGCCCGGCTGGTGCGGGAGGCTCACCCAGTAGGGGCCGGGTGGCGAGGTGCGACACACCGCTGGGATGCCGAGGTACGTCCCTGCCCCCAGGAGCGGGGCTTCGTGGTCGTACGACCAGATGTGCCCGGGGACAGCCCGGACCAATGCGTAGTAGTGGCGGCTGAAGCCGTTGCAGAACACCGGACCGCCCAGCATCGCCGCGAGCGAGACGTCCACCACCTCTGCCGCGTCCGTGCCGAAGGCCGCGTACACGAGAGGGCCGGAGAGCCTCACCGCGCAGAAGCGCGGCCCGCACGGGAGCAGTGCGACGCCTCCCTCCGCCCACTCGCGCCGGGCGTGCACGGAGCCCGGCTGAGCGTGCGCGAACCACTCGGAGATGGATGCGTCGGAGATGGCTTCGTCTGCTTGGTGGGTGTCCACTGGTCTCCCCTGCTGTCATCGCCGATCGAGTCCAGGACCAGGGTGGCGACGCACAAAGGGGCCAACTGTCACTTCACGGTGACACCTGGTCACATCTCTGCTCGCCTCCGCGGACGACTGCCGTCACTGACCGAGCCACGCGGAGATGTGGCCCAGGGCATCAGGGGTACGGCGCTGCTGGCGCACCAGTCCTTCGACGGTCGCGCGGGCCCCGGGGTGGTACCGCGTCTGCTGGGGAGCGAGTGCGCGGGCGTTCGTGAGGGAGACGAGCGCCGCGTCGTTGCGGCCGGTCTCCATCTCCGAGCGCCCGCGGTCGATCCACACGTGGGCGCGGCGCGACGCAGGCCATGACGCAGGGATGTGGATCTTCTTGGCCTTCGCCACGGCCTCCCCGTGACGCCCCATCTCGGTGAGCGCGGAGAGTTCGTGCGCCGCGCAGTTCGTCGGCCCGAATGACAGCCAGTGCACATGGCCCATCTCCCCGACCCGTTCGGCGATCTGCTTCGCTTCGGCCAGTCGGGTCCGTACCACGTCCTCGTCGCGGGCCCGGGCGGCGATGACGGTCGCACCCAGGTGCAACTGCCCGGCCACTGCCAGGGACTGAGGGGATTCGTCGGCCTGAAGGAGAAGGCGGTGGCCGGCGTCCACGAGGCGCAGCCCGATGGTGTGCTCGCCCTCCCGGTGGTAGACGAGACCGCGCATGTACTGGCGGACGGCCGACAGGACGGGGTCGGAGGCCCGTTGCGCGGCCCACTCCATCCGGTCAAGGGCGATGGTGGACAGGTCGTAGAAACCGAGCTTGATGGTGACGTCGTGTGCTGTGCGGTAGGCGGAGCCGAGCGCGGACCACAGTTCGGGCGACGGCTTGCGGTGTGCGGCTGTGGTCAGCTCGGTGATCAGCTGGGGCAGGGCGCGCGCGGCCTTGTGGAGGTGAGTGGCTCGCACCTCCCGGCAGAGGGTGGCCGTGGCTTCGACGAGCCGAGGCGTTTCCCGGGGGGATACGTCGGGGTCGGCGCCGAGGTCGTACAGATCGAGCGACTCGCGAATGGGCCTGATCAGCTCGGCGAGGCGGTCCTGCTGGAGCTCGGTCATGTAGGGCTGCCCCGTCAGGACAGCGACATCGATCCGCAGCGCCCTGGCGCACGCCGCAGTGAAGTCCGGGCTCGCCGCCTTGTGCCCGCTCTCCACCTGGTGGAGCAGGCTGTACGAGTAACCGGCCTTCATGGCCAACCCTCGCTGCGTGTACCCGGCCAGCTTCCGCTGCTGGGCGATACGGGCCCCGGGGTGATCGTCACTGGGCATGCTGGACTCTGCTCCTGACGGCCATCTGGAACGGTACCCACACCGGGCGCCCCCGGACCGCAAACCGCCTCTCATCCACCTGCTTCGGGGGTAGTTGCCCGACGCCCGCACACGGGGTGGGATGAGCGCATGACCTCGAGCTCACGAACCCTGTACCTGTTCGCCTCGGCCGCGCCGCCGGTGTTCGATCTCGGGCGGGTCATCGAGACGGCGCAGGGCGACGACGGTTGGAACGTGTGCGTCGGCCTAACGCCGACCGCGGCGCGCTGGGTCGCGGACGGTCTCGCGGGCGGCCTCGACGGGTTGGAGGCCCTGACCGGGCACCCCGTCCGGAGTGAGTACAAGCTCCCGGGCCAGCCCGATGTCTGGCCCCCTGCGGACGCGATCCTCTTCGCCCCGGCGACGTTCAACTCCCTCAACTCATGGGCCCTGGGCCTCACATCGTCCTTCGTGGTGGGCGTCGCCGCCGAGGCCATCGGCAAGAACATCCCCACGGTGACGGTGCCTTGCGTGAACGCCGCGTACGCCCGACACCGACAGCTCGACCGCAGCGTGGCGGAGCTGCGCGAGCAGGGGGTGGTGGTGTTGTACGGGGAAGGCGGGTTCACCCCCAACCCGGCTGGGTCGGGGGAGCCGGAGGGGTATCCGTGGGGGCTTGCTCTTGAGGCTGTGAAAGAGGTGGCCGGTGGGTCGAGGGGTGACGGTTGAAGGCGACCTGCGCCTTGTCAGCCTGCTGAGGCGGTGGCTTCGGCGGGCGCCGGGCCCAGACGAGCAGCGGTGATCGGCGGTCACCCACCTCCCGCCGCCCAGGCCCACCAACCCCCGTAGCCGAACCCACGGCGGCAGCCGAACCCGCGCCCACCCCCTCACGTCAGCGCATGCGCCAACCCGCACGCCCCACCTCACTGCTACAACCCCCGCTCCTTCAGGTGATCTCGTCAGGTCAGTCACTTTCACGGCACCTACGATCCCGTTTTGTGACAGACATGCAGAGCCGACGTGAAGCCGATGTGGTGGTTCTCGGTGCCGGACCGGCCGGGCTCGTGGTGGGGAATCTTCTGCAGGGCAGCGGGATCGACTGTGTCGTCCTGGAGCGGGCCGGGCGTGCGCATGTGCAGGCGCGGGCGCGGGCCGGGTTTCTGGCCGCCAATACCGTGCGGATTCTGGAGCGGCACGGGCTGGATGAGGGGATTCGGCTGCGGGGGCGGGGCCACAGCACGTGTGAGTTCCGGAGTGCGGACGGGCGGTTTCGGCTGGACTACGGAGGGCTCGGGCGTGGGGAGCGGCATACCGTTTATCCCCAACAGGATCTGGTGACTGACCTGTTGGCGCGTTTTCTGGGGCTTGGCGGGCGCGTGGAATTCGGCGTGGAGGCCGTCGCCGTCCTCGACGCCGATAGCGGGCAGCCCTCCGTCGCCGTGCGCGAGCCGGACGGGCGGCCCGGCCGGTGGCACGCGCGGTACGTGGCCGGGTGCGACGGGCGGCACGGGGCGGCACGGCGTTCGCTGCCGGACGGGTCGGTGCGACGTCATCACTGCGACCACGGCGTGAGCTGGCTCGGGGTGCTCGCCGAGGCGCCGCCCAGTCTGGACGCCGTCGGGTACGCGGTGCACGAGCGGGGGTTCGCCGGGCACATGGCGCGGACCAGCGAGGTCACTCGGTATTACGTGCAGTGCGAGCGCGGTACGCCGGCCGATGCCTGGTCCGAGGAGCGGGTCTGGGAGGAGTTGGAGCTGCGGATGTGGGCGGACAAGTACGGCGCGCTGCATCGGGGGCGGCTCGTACAGCGCGCCGTCGTCGACCTCGAGTCCGACGTTCTCGAACCGCTGCGCCACGGCTCTCTGTTCCTCGCGGGCGACGCCGCCGCACTCGTCAGCCCGTCCGCCGCCAAGGGCGCCAACCTCGCCGTCCTGGAGGCCGAGATCCTCGCCGGTGCCCTCGTCGACGACCTCGTCCACGGTGACTCCAAAGGTCTCGACGCCTACTCCGCGCGCTGCCTGGCCTACATCTGGCGTGCGCAGGAGTTCTCGCAGTGGATGATCCGGCTGCTGCACAGTCGCCCGTCGTCCGGTGAGCCGGACGGCTCGGTGGCCTTCCACGACTCCCTGCGGCGTGCCCGTCTGAGCTCGTTGCGTACTTCGAGGAGCCAGCAGGACTGGTTCGCCGAGCACTACGTCGGCGTCTGAGGTTCGGCGCCCGGCCGCTTCCTGCTGCGGGTCTCTGCTCCGCCCGTCTTCGCCCGTTGCCCTCTTGCCCCTCCCCCCGACCCCCTCCTGCCCGTTTTGCCCCCACCCTGTGCCCTCTCCCTCCCCTTCCCCACTCCAATCCAAGACCGAGGATTCCCGCAGTGATCACGACCTTGTCGGGCGACACCTCCCGCCTGCTCACGACCGTCGACTTCGTCAAGGAGCAGGACACCGCCGCCCTGCTCCCCCTCCTCTTCCCCGGGCTCGACGGGCCCGAGCTGCGGACTCTCGTGGAGCACTGCCGGTTCTCGCATGCCGCGCAGCTCGTCTTTCCCGCGGACGATGCGGAGCTGCGGGCCATGCTCACCGCCTGCGGACTCGTCGCATCCCTACCGCCGCAGGCGAGTGTCGTCGTACGCGAGCGACTGGCCGTGCGCCACCGGCGGTGGGCGGACGGCCTGGACGTCGGCATCCTGCGCCCCCCGGTGGTCGGCGCGGACGGGGCGCACCGGACGGTCGAGGTGTTCGTGCTGACCGTGCCGCCCGGGTCGGACCTGGACGTCATCGCCGAGGCCGAGCGGGAGCGGCAGCACGAAGCGCACGTGGCCTTCGAGGTGGTGGCGCCCGACCCGCTGGTGCTGCGCGGCCTGTGCGCGACCTTCGCGCGGTACGGGGCCACCGCGGACGGCGGCGGCTACAACCCGCACGAGAACGGCACGGTCTTCTACTTCGGGGCGGCTGCGGAAGCCAAGGCCGGTTACCGGCGCGTGGAGTTGTACGTCCCCGGCGACCACCGCGACGTACTCTCCGCGCACCTCGAAGAGCATCGCGCCCAGCAGCCCGCCGAAACGGTCCTGCGTCTGCTGACCGGGGCGTGGACGACGCAGGCGCTGGCCGCTTTCGTCGAGCTCCGGGTGCCCGACGCCATGGCCGGAGAGGGCGGGCCAGGCGTCGGCACCGGGACCGGCGTCGACGAACTGGCGCGGAAGGTCGGCGCACGGCCGCAGAACCTGGCCACGCTGCTGCGCTACCTCGCCATGCTGGGCATCGTCGCGGAGGATCGCGACGGCTTCCGGCTCACCGAGGCGGGCGCCCTGCTTCGCACCGGTGGCCCGGGGTCGATGCGGGCGCTCGCGCTGATGTACGGCGGGCCGTTCTACCAGTCCTTCGCCGGGCTCGGGCACACCGTGCGGACGGGACAGGTCGCCTTCGAGCACCACTTCGGCGAGAACCACTTCGACCACTTCGCCCGCGACCCTCAACTGGCGGAACTCTTCGACCAGTCCATGGCCGCCGGGTCCGCCATGTTCGACCCGGTCCCCGCGCATCCGGCGCTCACCGCCGCGGCCGGGGCGCCCGCCGGGGCCACGGTGGTCGACGTCGCGGGCGGCAACGGGGAGTTGCTCGGCCGCGTCCTCGCCGCGCACCCCCGGCTGAACGGGGTCCTGCTGGAGCGTCCGCACGTCGTCGAGGCCGCCCGCCGGCAGCTGGCGGAGCTCGGCCCGCGGTGTGCCTTCCGCGCCGGGGACTTCGCGGACGTACCCACGGGCGGTGACGTCTACGTCCTGTCCCGCGTCCTGCACGACTGGGACGACGAGCAGTGCCGCGAGATCCTGCGGCACTGCGCCCGCGCGATGCCCGCCCACGCCGACCTGCTCGTCGTCGAACGCGTGCTGCCCGCCGACGGGGCGTACTCGCTGGCGACCGCCTGGGACCTCCACATGATGTGCAACGTCGGCGGACGCGAACGGCGCGCCGACCACTACGGCAGGCTGTTCGCCGACGCCGGGCTCGCCCTGGTGGGCCGGACGCCGTTGCCGTTGGACGGCGCGGTGCTGCACGTGAGGGGGACCGGAGGGTCGGCCTCGGCGGGATGACTTGGTGAGGGGGGCGCTCCGGCCGTCGTGTCGTCCCTGGTGAGCGGGGGTCGGCGGGAGGAAGGGCGAGCCCGGCCGGGGCAGAGGTGAGGCGGGGCGGACCCGGGACGGTCAGTGCGCCGCCGCGGGCCCGCTCTTCTTGCGGGCCCGGTACGCCGCCGCCTTGATCTTGTTGCCGCAGGACTCCATCCCGCACCACTGCCTGCGCGTGCCGCGCGAGCGGTCGATGTACGTGCGCGTGCACTCCGGATTGCCGCACTCCTTGAGCAGCGGTACGTCCGGGCCGCTCAGGAGCTCGATGGCGTGCCGCGCCACCATCGACAGGGCCTCCTCCGGAGTGGCCTGCGTCCAGCGGCCCGCGGGGGTGAGCTGTGGGACGGCGGGCTGCTTGCGGGCGGCGTTGTTCACCACCGTCAGCGCCGTCCCGTCGTACTCCTCGCCGAGACGGCGCGCCGTGATGAGCGAGTAGAGGGCTTCCCGCACTGCCCTCGCCTGCTCCACGTCGCCCTCCTGACCTGGGGATACCGCGTCCACGAGGCCTGACTCCACGTACCACGCGTTCAGCCGCTGTGGCGTAACGAACATCTCGAAGCGCAGGGAGCGGCGCGCGCGGAGGGTCGCGGCGAAGTCGAGGGCCGGGTTGCCGCAGACGAAGACGTGGTCGAGGTTCACGTCACTATTCTGACAGGTGACGGGCTGGGCTCAGAGGCCCAGGTCGGCGGCCAGGCAGGCGAAGGACCGCCAGGATCCCTCGGGGTCGTAGGCGTACCGCGCCGGGTGGTGCGGGGTGGCCTCCCTCTCCTCGGTCATGTCCTCGTAGGGGATGCGGGCGGGGAGTTGGCCGAAGGCCGCGCGGCGAGCTGCGGTTTCGGTGGCGTCCGCGGTGCCGGCCGTGGCGCTCTGGGCGGGCTGGGCGCCCTGGCTGGGCCGGGTGCTCTGGGTGCTCTGGGTGCTCTCCATCGTCGAACTCCGTTCTCGCTGTCAGAAGTTGTCCACGTCCACGACCGCCTGCGCGAAGGCCGCGGGGGCCTCCTGCGGGAGGTTGTGCCCAATGCCCGCCAGGGTCCGGTGGTCGTACGCCCCCGTGAATCTGTCGCGGTACGAGGCTCCGTTGCCCGGCGCGGTGAAGGGGTCCCGTTCGGGGTCGAGGGTGATGGTGGGGACCGTGATGACGGGGCGGGTGGCGAGTCGGCGCTCCAGGGCGTCGTAGCGGCGCTCGCCGTCGGCGATGCTCAGGCGCCAGCGGTAGTTGTGGATGACCACGGCCGCGTAGTCGGGGTTGTCGAAGGCGGCCGCCGTGCGCTCGAACGTCGCGTCGTCGAAGTCCCAGGTCGGGGAGACCGTGTCCCAGACGAACCTGGTCAGGTCATGGCGCAGAGTCTTGTCCTCCATGGCGCGGCGGCCGCGCTCGGTGGAGAAGTAGTACTGGTACCACCAGGTGCGTTCGGCCGCCGGGGGCAGCGGCTTCTGGTTGGTTTCGAGGTTGATGATCAGGTAGCCGCTCACCGAGACGAGGGCCTTGCAACGGTCGGGCCACAGCGCGGCGATGATGTCGGCGGTGCGCGAGCCCCAGTCGAAGCCCGCGAGGACGGCCTTCTCGATCTTGAGGGCATCCATGAAGGCGATGATGTCGGTGGCGATGGCCGACTGCTGGCCGTTGCGGAACGTCCGGGCGGAGCGGAAGCGGGTCGGGCCGTGGCCGCGCAGGTACGGGACGATCACCCGGTAGCCCCGCTCGGCGAGGAGCGGGGCGACGTCCACATAGTTGTGGATGTCGTACGGCCAGCCGTGCAGGCAGATGACCACGGGGCCGTGGGCGGGGCCCAGTTCGGCGTAGGCGACGTTCAGCAGGCCGGCGTTGATGTGCTTGAGGTGGGGGAAGGTGGCGGCGGAGGGTGCGGTGGACGCGCCCCCGGGCACGGTGGACGCACCCCGGAGCGCCGCGGACGCGCCCTGCACCCCGGCCAGCGAGGCGGCCGCCGCCCCGGCCCCCGCCCCGAGACCCTTGCTGAAGCCACGCCTGCTGATCATGCGCATTCCTCCGCGTGTCCACGAATCCACGTACACCGGCTTGTCCGATGACTGACTCTTGCATGGGTGGTGTCACCAGTCAAGGTGGTGACGCTAGAGAAGGATGACCCCAGGCTGGCGGCGTACGTCACCACCCCAGCAAGTGATGGTGCGTCCCCCGAGGCCAGAGCACCCCGCCCCCCCACACACAGAAGGCGGGCCTCACGTCGTCCTCAGGTCATCGAGAAGGCACCGGCACGTCCCGTCCGGTTCACGTGGCGCTGGTGAGGTGGCTGCACCGTACAAGGACGTAACAAAGCACGTTTTGAGGAGTTCGCCATGGCCAGACCGCGTCTGTCCCGTCGTCGCCTGATAGCCGCCGGTTCCGTGGCCGCCGCCACCGCGGTGGCCGTGACCGTCACCGCGTCCGCGGGGGCCTCCGACACCAAGGACCAGGCCCAGCGGGCCATCAAGGGCGGGAAGGCGAAGAACGTCATCCTGCTCATCGGCGACGGCATGGGCGACTCGGAGATCACGCTCGCCCGGGACTACACGGTGGGCGCGAACGGCCGCCTGAACATGGACAAGTTCCCGCTGACGGGCGCGTACACGACGTACGCGGTGCACGCGGACGGCACGCCCGACTACGTCACCGACTCCGCCGCGAGCGGCTCCGGCTGGGCCACCGGCGTGAAGACGGTCAACGGGCGCATCTCGAAGACGCCGGGCACCGACAAGGCCGTACCGACGATCCTGGAGCTGGCCCAGAAGAAGGGTTACGCGACCGGCTCGGTCACCACCGCCGAGCTCACCGACGCCACCCCGGCCGTGCTCGCCTCGCACGCCACCGACCGCAGCTGCCAGGGCCCGGCCGACATGGCCAAGTGCCCGAAGGACACCATCGCCAAGGGCGGGCCCGGCTCGATCGCCGAGCAGAGCGTGAACCACAAGGTGGACGTGCTCCTCGGCGGCGGACAGCAGCGGTTCGACCAGAAGGTCACGGACGGCAAGTACAAGGGCCTGACCGTCACCCAGCAGGCGAAGAAGCTCGGCTACCAGGTCGTCACCAACGACCGCGAGCTGAAGAAGGTCAAGTCGGTCAAGAACGGCAAGCCCGTCCTCGGCCTCTTCGCGCCCGGCAACGTGCCCGTCGAGTGGACCGGCAAGGCGGCGGCCAAGGGCGGTACGGACCCGCAGCGCTGCACGACCTCCAACCCGGGCCGCCCCGCGGGCACCCCCGCCCTCAAGGACCAGGCGAGCAAGGCCATCAAGCTCCTGGAGGCCAAGCAGAAGAGCGGCAAGAACAAGCAGGGCTTCTTCCTGCAGATCGAGGGCGCCTCGATCGACAAGCAGGACCACGCCGCCGACCCGTGCGGCCAGATCGGCGAGACCGCGGCGTTCGACCGCGCGGTGAAGGTCGCCCGCGACTACGCCGCGAAGCACCCGGACACCCTGGTCGTCACCACCGCCGACCACGCCCACACCAGCCAGATCGTGCCCCTGGAGGCCCAGCCCCCCGGCCTCTCCTCCACCCTCGTCACCAACGAGGGCCAGCAGCTGAAGGTCAACTACTCCACGAACACCCCGGGCCAGTCCCAGGAGCACACCGGCACCCAGGTCCGCATCGCGGCCCAGGGCCCGCAGGCGTACCGCGTGCTCGGGGTCACCAACCAAACGGATCTCTTCACTACGGTGCGGGAGGCGTTGCGGCTGCGCTGAGCCGGGGCTCGACCGGGCTGGGGCTCCGCTGAGTCGAGGCTCCGCCGGGCTGAGGCTCCGCTGAGTCGAGGCTCCGCCGGGCTGAGGCTCCGCCGGGCTGAGGGACGCGGCCGGTACTCCTCCGGCCGCGTCCCTCAGCCCACAGCGGAGCGTTCCGCGGACGGATTCCGGCGAGGCGCCGGGCGGTCCAGGTGGGTCACCACCGTGGCGTAGAAGCGGTCGACAGCGTCGTCGACGCTGCGGATGAAGCCGGACTCGGCGTTGCCGCGGCTGCTGCCCATGCCCTTGAAGAGGGTGAGGCGGAAGCCGGTGATCGGTGCGTCGTTCCTGGGCAGGAGGTCCGCCGGTTCCGGGCGCAGTCGCTCCAGCGTGCCCCGCGGCCCTCCCGTACCGCCTTCCACCAGGGTTTCGACATGGAGGTCGGCGGGGGCTTCGGCGAGGCGCCGGACTAGGCGTTTGACCCAGGTCAGGGGATAGCCCTGGGCGGGGGCGGGCATCTCGATGGAGACGCGCAGCTTGCCCGTGCGCAGGTCGGCGGCGATGACGAGGACGCCCGGCGTGTCCTCGATGCGCATCTCCGCCTGCAGCCGCCCCTCGAGGCAGAGTTGGTCCGCCAGGTGGGCGCGTCGGATGCCGGGGTCCGTTCCACGCCGGGAGCGCTGTACGGGCAGCACCTTCTGGCCGAGTTCACCGCCGAGCCTGAGACAGACCTGGCGGATGAGCCGCTCCCAGCTCTCCACCACCTCAAGGCTGCGCGGGTCGCCCTGGCAGAGGGTCTCGTCGTCGATGCCGTTGCGTACCGGCACCCAGGCCGAGCCCATGTTCTGGAAGCCGTGGCAGCCGGAGTTCTCGTGCTGGAGGTAGTGCAGCAGTTCCTGGAGCAGCCACGCGTGCGCCATGTTGCCCACGCCCTCGTGCCGGATCAGCATCTGCGCCTGGTGGGCCACTTCGGCCCAGGACAGATGCCACAGCGCCACCTTGTGCTTGCGCCGTCCGTCGATCCTGACGTCGACCAGGGGGCTGCCCTCCAGCGCGACGTCGTTCGAGAGCGTGACCACGGCCTCGTAGCCGCGGCGTGCGGCGATGTCCATGTACGCCTGGACCTGCTCCCCCTTGAGAGGGTTCCCGTTGGTCTTCGTCTCGACCAGTACCGTCCACAGCTTGCCGGCCCGCTCGACACGGATCACACCGTCCGGTCGGCGCGGGGAGTCGCCGTTGGGCAGGGAAACCTCGGTGAACGTCTCCATGCGGCCCGCCGGGGCCCCGAACGCAGCGGTGAGCCTCCTGCCGAACTCCGGGATCTGCGCCATCACCGACAACAGCACCGAGGTGGCCCGCAATTCGCGGTCACGGTCGCTCTTGAGTGCGGAGAGGGGGAACAGCCTGGCCTCCTTCCAGGACTCGTTGTCCGCCAAGGACTTCTTGGCCGCCTTCGGCAGGGTGACCTTCTTCTTGGCGGTACGAGGTCGCGCCGGGGCCCTCCTCGGCTGCGCGTCCGCTTCGGGACGCCTCTGCGCCGGGACCGCCTCCAACATGGGCGGGGGTTCGCAGTCGACGGCCGGAGCAGGCTCCGGGGTCACGGCCTCGACCGGAGCCGCGGCCGGGTCCACGACCGGAGCCTGGGACAGAGCCCGGGCCGGCGTCGCGGCCTCCACCGGTACGTCCGCTGCCTCGCCGTCCAACGCCTCCTCGGCACCCCCGGCGTCCAACGCCTCCTGAGCAGCCTCGTCGTCGTCGATGTCGACACCGAAGTCCGTCGCCAGCCCGGCGAGACCGGCGTCGTAGCCCTGCCCGACAGCCCGGAACTTCCACTCCGCGCCCCGCCGGTAGACCTCACCGAAGATGAACGCGCTCACCGAACCAGCGTCCTCGATCGCGAACCGCAGCAGCCCCTCCCCGGAGCCGTCGGCCAACGTGAGCCGCAGGTCGCCGAGTTCGCCGAAGTGCGCCCCGCCGTACCGGCTCGCCGCCACCACGATCCGGTCGACGCGCTCCGGGACCGCCGTCAGGTCGAAGCTGATCCGGTCCTTGTCACCGCTGCCCGTAGGCGTCTTGCCCAGGAGCTGCACGCTCCCGTCAGCGGCGACGGGGTTGTTGTAGAAGTAGAAGTCCCCGTCGCTGCGCACCTTGCCGTCGGCGCCCAGGAGCAGTACGGAGACATCCGCGTCGCCCTCCCCTGTCGGGCTCGTCCAGTCCAGACTCACGATCACGGAGTCGGCGTTCTCGCTCAGGGTCCCCAGCCCCACATTGGCGCCCTTGCTCAGCTCGTACATGGCCCCACCCCCCAATAGCGCACGTCAGGCACACGTCGGCCACCACCCCATGACCATGCGTCGACCGAGCCCGTGTGACGTGGCACACACTGACTGCACACCGGAACTGTAGTACCGAGCGAGCACAGCCTGTGGCCGTCCGTCAGAAACGCGGACCCCACGCCCCTGACAACCCTCGCCTCACCACCGCGCTCAGCGCCCGCACCCCATGTGTCGACCCCGGTGCGATCCCCGTCAGTTCGCGTACGCGGCGCAGGCGGTAGTCCAGGGTGCGGGGGTGGACGTTGAGGGCCGCCGCCGTGGCGGTGCGGTTCAGGTCGTGGGTGTAGTACGCGTCGAGCGTGAGGAGGAGGTCCGGGCCGGGGGCGAGGCGGCGGGCCAGCGTGTGGAGCCAGGCGTCGACGAACGGGACGTCCGCCACGGCGAGTTCGACGAAGACGTCAGCCGTGGTGTGCGCGTGCGGGCGGGCGGGTGCGCGGCGCAGGGGGGCCGCTCTGCTGATGCGCCTCGCTCGGTCGAGGGCGGTGGGCAGGTCGGGGAGGGCGGCGGTGGCGGTGCCCGCCGCGCAGGGGATGGCGAGGGACTGGGTGAAGTCCCGTACGAGATCCTGCACTTCGGGCAGGTGCTCGTGCGCTTTTGGCAGTCGCGCGTGCGCCTCCGGCAGTCGCGCGTGCGCGTCGGGCGGATGGGTGTGGTCTGGCGGATGGGTGTGGTCGGGTGCGACGGGCGGGGGCGCCGAAGGGATCAGAGGGGTCAGGGCTATCAGTTCGCCGGGGGTCGAGGGCGTTGCCGCGCACCACATCAGCGGGACCTGGTACTGCTTGAGCAGCGCCTGGACCTCGGCCTCCGGGCCCCAGTCCCGCTCCGCGCCCGGCCCGCCGGCCGACGGCACCCGGATCACCGTCACCGCGCAGTACGCGGGGACCTCCATCCCCACGGAGCGGGCGAGTTCGTCCGCCATGGGATCCCCGGCCAGCAGCGCCCTGACCAGGAGCGCGACCTGGTCCACGTACGGGAGGCGATGGCGCAGCGCCGAGACGAAGCCCTGGCAGTACGCCTCGATGCCGCGTTCGCCCTGAGCGGCGAACCAGCCGAGGAGGCGGACGAGTTCGTCGGCGTCGCCGTCCCGCTGGGCGTCCGTCGCCTCGTTGACCTCGCGGAGCATGAGGGCGGTGTGCAGGCGCAGGACGCGCTGGCGGGATTCCGGGGACAGGCCGGAGGCGGCTCGGGCCTCGCCCATCGCGGCTATGGCTGCGAGGTCGGACTCGGTCAACTCGGCGCTGGTGGGGGCAAGTTCGCCGGTGCGGCGGCGCAGCCACACCGCGTACTCCAAGGTCTCCGCCCTCGCCCGGGCGTTCGTGTCCAGGCTCCTGAACTCCGGGATCTCGCGCGCGTACGTCTCGACCTCCCGGCGGGCGCTGCTGGACGCGCGCCGGGCCAGCTCCGCGAAGAGGCCGCCCATGGCCGGAGCATGCCATTCCGGCGGAATTGATCGACAGGTCAAAACCGGACGGGGTTTGTCACTTCGCGTGAATCGGAGGTGGATTTCAGTGGCCACTCGCCGTGCGCATTTGTCATCGTGCGCAAAGTTGCCGGGCGAAGACCGGCATGTCGCTTCCTTTGCTTGTGGCCTCCCGACGAGGCGGGCTTAATGGGGATCTGGAAATACCACAGCCATATTCATGCCCGCCTGAACTTCTTCACTTGGGAGGAAATCGTGAGACGTGATTCCAGAACCAGGACGACGGAGAGGACACGCAGGTCCAGGAACAGCAAGCGGATCGTGGCCGCCCTCTCCGCGTCGGCCGCCTCCGCCGCCCTCCTGGTCGCCGCGCCGGGCGCCAGCTCGGCCACCGCCCCGGCAGCGGGCACCAAAGCCACCGCCGCCACCAAGACCCCCGCCGCCACCCCCAGCCTCCGCGCCTTCGGCATCCTCGTCGGCGGCACCCGCATGGCCACGTTCACCACCGACCGGCCCGACAGCCTCGACTGGGTCCGGGTCATCAAGGGGCTCAAGGGGGACACGAAGCTGATCGGCATCGACCACCGGGTGCAGGACGGGCTGATGTACGGCGTCGGCGACCAGGGCGGGATCTACACGATCAAGACCCCGCCGGACGTCGCGGACGTCGTCGTCACCAAGGTGTCCCAGCTCCAAGTCGCCCTGTACGGCACGAAGTTCGGCGTCGACTTCAACCCCGCCGCCGACCGGCTCCGCGTCATCAGCGACAACGGACAGAACCTGCGGCACAACCTCAATGACGGCAGCACGGCCGAGGACAGCGTCCTCACCACCCCGCCGAACCCCGCCCCCACCCGGGGCGTCACCGCCGCCGCGTACACCAACAACGATCTCAACGGCGCCACCGCGACGACCCTGTTCG
Source organism: Streptomyces sp. NPDC041205 (assembly GCF_055591765.1). Lineage (NCBI taxonomy): Bacteria > Bacillati > Actinomycetota > Actinomycetes > Kitasatosporales > Streptomycetaceae > Streptomyces > Streptomyces sp. NPDC041205. Next base: position 18,201 of record NZ_JBVIZH010000007.1, read on the forward strand.
ACATCAACACCACGTCCGACCAGGTCGTCATCCAGTCTCCGGCCAACAACGGCACCCTGGCCCCGACCGGATCCCTGACCCTCGACGCTGGCGCGGATTCCGGTCTGGACATCTTCAGTTATCTGACGGGCGGCAAGACCACCTCGAATATCGCCTTCGCGTCCCTCACTCCGTACGGGGCGGAAACTCCGTCCTTCTACAGCGTGAATGTCTTCACCGGTGAGGCGACCGTCATCGATCAATTCCCGCTGGATGTCACCGATGTGACGATCAAACTCAGCGGTAGCTGAGGCGGTAGCCGAGGAACTGTTCGGGGAACCGCCCGCTGTCCGATCTCCACCACCCGCGCCCACTCCGGCGGCCCGTCCGGTACGCAGCCGGGGTCGCTCTCGTCCCGCGTCGAGGTGTCGCGGCGGTGGCGGGGGAACAGGCCGACCGCCGTCCGGCACGGCGAACTCGCGTACGCGCGGCCAGACGGACGGGTGCCCGTCGGAGGGGCGCCGGGAGGAAGGACGGGTGTGCCCGTTCGCGATGTCGGTGAGCATCAGCACTCACCTTGCGCGGACGGGTCCCCCAATCTGTCAACAGAGTGAGTCGTCATCGCGAGGGATGGTACGACCACACACCGCGCTGTGTCAGGTGTTTTTCCTGAGCTGTGCCAAGTCCTGGTCCGCCCTGTACTGAGTCTGGAACTTCGGGGAACGTGGGGGCGTTGGCAGAAGGCAGAAGGACGCGCGGAACGCGCGCGCACGAGCGGTTACATGGCAGAAGCTGAGGTGGCACAGATGGCTATGTGGGACAAGCTCAAGGAGCAGGCCAAGGGTCTGCAGCAGGCGCAGGGTTCGCGCTCGGGCAGCTCGGGCGGGCACGGGCACGGCCGACCCGGTGGGTCCTCCGGCGGCTCGAAGGCGCAGTTGATCAGCGCGCTCAAGTCCCAGCTCACGTCCCTCAAGACGGAGCTGAAGAGCGGTTCGTACCGCGACGCGAGCATGGCCATGTGCGCCCTGGTCGCGGCCGCCGACGGCCAGGTCGACCCGGCCGAGCGGCAGCACGTGGAGTCGCTGATCCTGCAGAACGACGTGCTGCAGAACTTCCCGCCGGAGCAGCTGCGCCAGCGGTTCAACAAGCACGTGGACCAGCTGGCGTTCAACTTCCAGCAGGGCAAGACGGAGGTCCTCCAGGAGATCGCCAAGGCGGCCAAGAAGCAGACGGAGGCCCGGGCGGTCGTGCAGACCGGCCTGGTCGTCGCGGGCGCGGACGGCTATGTGGCCCCGGCCGAGGAGCAGGTCCTGCGTGAGGCGTGCGCCGCGCTCGGCCTTTCCCCGCAGGAGTTCGGCCTCTGAGACGGCCACAGGGCGGCCGCCGGGAGCAAGCCAGGAGGGGCCCGGGAGCGGCCCGGCAGCGGCCCGGCAGCGGCCCCTGAAACGGTCGGGCGGCGGCCCCTGGGATCTCGGCGGGAAAATATCTGTCGTGGCGACATGAGGAATTACAGTCAGGCGCACTGAGGGTTCCTCGCGCGACAGCCGGAGCAATTTCTTTTTTCACCCTCCCGCGATCCTGCCGTGCTACTGTCGATCTCAGTTGCAGTTGTGGTTCCCGAAAACGGTTCATTTTTTCCGACGGGGCACATCACGGCGACACGGGGTCCGCACAGGGCGGACTCCGAGCACCGCCCCGAAGGAGAAGAAAATGGCTGCTGGTACGGTCAAGTGGTTCAACGCGGAAAAGGGCTTCGGCTTCATCGAGCAGGACGGCGGCGGCCCGGACGTCTTCGCCCACTACTCGAACATCGCCACCCAGGGCTTCCGTGAGCTGCTCGAGGGCCAGAAGGTGACGTTCGACATCGCGCAGGGCCAGAAGGGCCCGACGGCGGAGAACATCGTCCCCGCCTGACGCAGCGGACACACGCACTTCGCAGCTGGGGCCCGCACCTTGGGGTGCGGGCCCCAGCTCGCTGCGTTTCCGGACGCCCACCGCGTCTGCCGTATTCCACGGCAGCGCCACCGGCGCATTTCTCGCGGGAATTGTCCCGCCACTCTTGGCTCGTTCTTGCGATTCTCTGCGCCGCCCCTTGTGCTGCGGGAATTCCTTGATACCTGCCGATACGTGCCACATCAAGGAAGGTTCCGCATGAACCGCACACGCAATGGCGATCGCTACACCCGTACCCGAACCGGCGGTTCCGGCCGCCCGAATTCCGGGGGCCGCACCGGCTCGGGGCGACCGAATTCCGCGGGCCGCGCCGGCGGCCCGTCCCGCCCGAACGGCCACGCCCGGCACCGCACCGCGCTCCAGGGCGAGTTCGCCCCGCCGAAGACGATCACCCCCGCGCTGCCCGCCGTCGAGGCGTTCGCCGACCTGGACATGCCCGCGGAACTCCTCACCGCCCTCGGCCGGGAAGGCGTCACCGTGCCGTTCCCGATCCAGGCGGCGACCCTGCCGAACACCCTCGCGGGCCGCGACGCGCTCGGCCGCGGCCGCACCGGCTCCGGCAAGACCCTCGCGTTCGGCCTGGCCCTGCTCGCCCGTACGGCGGGCCGTCGTGCCGAACCCCGGCAGCCGCTCGGACTCGTCCTCGTACCCACCCGTGAACTCGCCCAGCAGGTCACCGACGCGCTCACGCCCTACGCCCGCTCGCTGCGGCTGCGCCTGGCCACCGTCGTCGGCGGGATGCCGATCGGACGCCAGGCGAGCGCGCTGCGCGGCGGCTCGGAGGTCGTCGTGGCCACTCCCGGGCGGCTGAAGGACCTCATCGACCGGGGCGACTGCCGTCTGGACCAGGTCGACGTGACCGTCCTCGACGAGGCCGACCAGATGGCCGACATGGGCTTCATGCCGCAGGTCACGGCGCTGCTCGACCAGGTGCGGCCCGGCGGGCAGCGGATGTTGTTCTCCGCCACCCTCGACCGCAACGTCGACCTGCTCGTCCGGCGCTATCTGAACGACCCGGTGGTGCACTCCGTCGACCCGTCCGCGGGGGCGGTGACCACGATGGTCCACCACGTCCTGCACGTGCGCGCCGCCGACAAGCACCAGGCGACCACCGAGATCGCGGCCAGGGACGGCCGGGTGATCATGTTCCTGGACACCAAGCACGCCGTGGACCTGCTGACCAAGCACCTGCTGAGCAGCGGTGTCCGCGCCGCGGCGCTGCACGGCGGAAAGTCCCAGCCGCAGCGCACCCGGACCCTCACCCAGTTCAAGGACGGGCACGTGTCGGTGCTCGTCGCCACCAACGTGGCGGCGCGCGGCATCCACGTCGACCAGCTCGACCTGGTCGTGAACGTGGACCCGCCCACCGACCCCAAGGACTATCTGCACCGCGGCGGCCGCACGGCCCGCGCCGGGGAGTCCGGCAGCGTCGTCACCCTGGTGACCCCCAACCAGCGGCGCGCGATGAACCGTCTGATGGCGTCCGCGGGCGTCACCGCGCAGACCACCGAAGTACGCTCGGGCGAGGCCGAGTTGAGCCGTATCACCGGAGCTCAGGCGCCGTCCGGCATCCCGGTCGTGATCCGCGCGCCCGCCCCGGAGCGACCCCGCCGCAGCGCCTCGTCCTCGCCCCGGGGACGTCGCGGTCGCGGCGGGCGGAGCCGGTCCGCCACCCCGAGGGCCTAGGGTCGGCCCACCGGACAGGCCCTAGAGTCTCCTCAGGGCCCCGTGGCCCGGCGGACCCGCGGGCCACGCCCGGGGCCGCCCGGCCCCCGCGCCACCCGGCCCCGTCAGGACCGCTCAGCCCGCTCAGCCCGTAGCCCCGCTCAGCCCCTTCTCTCCCCGTCTGTGAGGCATCATGCGCTGCGTCATCGCCAGGTTCCCGTTCGACCTCTCCAAGAGCGAAGTGCTGGCCACGATGAAGGACGTCGAGCCCGAGCCGGTCACCGGTGGCGAGTACGTGATCATCGGCCGCCGCAACTACCCCGCCAAGCAGGTCGGCGCCGTCATCACCCGCCAGGACCGCCGCGACTTCACCAGCGGCGAGGTCACCCGCGCCATGGCCCGGCTCGGCTTCACCTGCCGCAGCGCCCAGGAGCCCGCGCCCCAGCAGCCCCTCGCCCCCATGGAGAACGCCTCGGCGCTGCTCGGCGGCCCCGTCCCCGAGCCCACCACGCTGGAGCCGTAAGGCGCCCTGGAGCCGTAAGGCGCCGCACACAGGTCCGAAAGCCGTGAAGGGCCCCGCCGACTCATGTCGGCGGGGCCCTTCACACATGCGTGTTCACTGGTCGGAGTAGCTGAAGTCACCCACGGTCCAGGCGCTGACGTCCTTGATCGCGACCCGGTACATGCCCCCGGTCTCGGGAATCCCCACGCTGCCCTGGAGGATCCGGGCGAGGTGGAAGTGGAGATGCGTGGGCGCGCCGCCGCCCCCGTCGTCCGTGTCCGGTGCGGACCGGACCGGCGTGCTGTGACCGGCGAAGACGTCGGAGAACGGGCCGAGGCGGTCCGAGTCCTTCAGGACCTCGGAGACCCGCTGCCTCCACACGCTTTCGGGAGCGAGGCGGCCGGTGAGCACGGCGCCGGCGACGACTACGGTAAGCGACATCTGATTGCTCTGCTCCGACTCGACCATGGCGGAGATGTTGACGAGCAGCTCGTCAGGGTTCGACATGACAGCGGATTCTATTCAGCGGCCGGTCCCCGCCCCACCCCGCGTGCGGCCCCACCCGGGGACGGAAACGGAAAGTCGCCAGGGCGGCGGAGGCGACGCATGGTGTTGAATTCGTTCGGGGCCCCGGGTGCCGTACGGCATCGGGGCCCTTCGACGCGTTGCACAACGAGGTGACATGACAGCAGATATCCCCCTCAGTGGTCGTCTGGACGACGACGACTATCCCGCCTACACGATGGGCCGAGCAGCGGAGATGCTCGGCACCACCCCGGGCTTCCTCCGGGCCATCGGCGAGGCCCGCCTGATCACCCCGCTCCGCTCCGAGGGCGGCCACCGGCGCTACTCCCGCTACCAGCTGCGCGTCGCCGCCCGCGCCCGTGAACTCGTCGACAAGGGCACCCCCATCGAAGCCGCGTGCCGCATCGTCATCCTTGAGGACCAACTTGAGGAGGCCCAGCGGATCAACGCGGAGTACCGCCGGGCGGCGAGCGAGGCGGCGAGCGAGGCGGCGAGCGAGGCGGCCGACGCCCGGACTTCCGGCGCCGAACCCGAACCCGGCGCCGAACCCGGGACGGACACCCGGCCCGGCACCGACACCGGATCCGGCCACCGCTGAACCGCTCAGCACGCCTGCGCCGCCACCGCCGCCATCAGGCGCTCGGCGTCGGGCGCGGCCACCTCCGGCGGGACCACGAGCAGGTCCCTGCGGCCCCGGCCGGAGCTGAGCAGGCAGATCGTGTGCCGGTTGCGGGCGCCTGGCTCCCTGCGCAGTCGTACGACATGGGCGGCGATGAGCAGCCGCCGCGGGGAAGGCGACCACACGTCCTCGTGCACGCAGGCACCGTCGACCTGCCCCCAGGTCGGGGGCACCGCGCCGAGCAGCAGGGGCAGTTCGACCATCAGGTCGCGGGAGCGTGGCCACCACGCCCCGTCGACGCGGCGGGGCGACGAGTCGTGCGGAGCCAGCCGGAGACGCACCACGGGCTGGGCGGGCGGGCGCTGAAGGACGGTGGACATGAGCGGGCGACTCCTGTCTGGGGGCCCGCCGAACCAGGCGGCGGGCGGGGGTCCTCGGCCTCGGTAGGAGGCCGTGCGGCCGGGGTCCAGGGCCGTCCTCGTGCGGGGGGGGCGCGGAGCATCGGGAGAACGAGGCCGGTCCGGTCACCGGCGTGCGAAGTGCCCTCGGTGTGCCCACCGTACTCGCCCGGCGGGAAAAAGGGCTTCGCGAGAGCGGTCTTCACCGGAGCCGCGTGCCGCGGCTGCCGCGGCTCCCACAGGACCCGCGGCAGCCCCGCTCCCCCGGTCAGCTACCGCCCCCGAACCACCAGAAAGCGTCACGCGCGGTACCCGCACCGACGGCCTGTGCGCACACCTGAAGCGGCCGGGACCCGTGCCGCCCCCGGCAGTACGCTGGTCGTACGGCCGCCCGTGACCCCGGCCCTCTCCGTGCAGTCCCACCCCGCGCAACAGAGGCCCTGCGCAAGGCGAAAGCACCCGGAAGGCAGAGGCGATGGGACCCATGGGCCCGTATCCCGACCTGTTCGAGGACTGCCAACTAGTTCAAGCCAACGGCGAGTTGGACCTGACCAATGTCCCTGACCTGGTTCGCGACCTGGACCGGGCGCGCGGCCTGAGGCCCGGCCGCCCCTGGCTCATCGTCGACCTGAGCCAGGTGACGTTCATGGACGGCAGCGTCCTCTCGCCCCTCTGCGCGGCCTGGGAGGACTGCCGACGGCGGCTCGGCTGGCTCCGCCTCGTCCGCACCGGCCCGGGGACCGCGCTCGTGCTCCGGGCCAGCGGGCTCGTCGACCGGTTTCCCCGGTACGCGAGCGCACGGGACGCCTGGCGGGGCGTACAGGCCGACGAGGGCGAGCGGCGCCCCCCTGCGGCGGACCGGCCCGCGTGAGGCACGGCAGCGGCCGGTCGACGCCCCGGCCGGGGGCGGCCCGACCGGGGGCGGCCCGACCGGGGGCGGCCCGACCGGGGGCGGCCCGACCGGGGGCGGCCCGACCGAGGGCGGCCCGACCGAGGGCGGCCCGGCTCGGCCATCGAGGAACGGATTCCGGTGATCAGTGACGGCATGGCCGCCGTCCTGCGGTCGCTGCGCCGGTACGACGACGTCGACCTCGCGCGGGCGTGCGCGTGGGCACTGCGCGCCGACGGCGTGGCGCTGGCGGTGCTCGTGGGCGCCGACCGGATGGCGGAGCCGCTGTGGCACTACCCCGAAGTGAGCGCGCGGTTCGAGGAGTTGCAGTTCACCCTCGGCGAGGGCCCGGGTCCTGATGCCGTCCGCGCCGGCTCCCCCGTCCTCGAACCCGACCTCGGCCGGGTGCGCCCCGACCGATGGCCCGAGCTGCTGCGGGGCGCGCAGGAACTCGGCGTGCACGGCGTGTGCTGCTTCCCGCTGTGCGTCGGCGTCATCCGGGTGGGCGTGCTCACCGTGCTGAGCACCGCGGACCGGCGGCTCGGCGCCCAGCAGGCGATGGACGCCCGCGCCCTGGCCGCCGCGCTGACCGGCACGCTCCTGAACGGGGACCGGCGCAGCGAAGGCAACGGCGGTGGGCCGGGGCCCGGGCCCGCACGGCTCGCCGGACTCAACCGCCCGGCCGTGCACCAGGCCACCGGCATGATCAGCGTCCAGCTCACGGTGTCCATGGAGGAGGCGCTGCTGCGGCTGCGGGCCCACGCCTACAGCAGCGGGCGGCCCCTCGGGGAAGTCTCGGCCGACGTGGTCGCCCGCAGGCTCCGTTTCGACGACGGTTTCGACGACGGTTTCGACGACGACAAGGACGGGCCGTGTTCGCCCGACGGTGGAGAGGAATGATCGGTATGGCCCGCGAACGACGTCTTGCGGAGATCTTCGTGGAGGTCGCGGACTCCCTGGTCGAGGACTTCGACGTACTCGACCTGCTGCAACGCCTGTCCACCCGCTGCGTCGAACTGCTCGACGTGTCGGCGGCGGGCATCCTGCTCGTGGACGCGCACGACGAGCTGCAGATCATCGCCGCCTCGGACGAACACGCCCGGCTCCTGGAGCTGTTCGCGCTCCAGCACGACCAGGGCCCCTGCGTGGAGTGCTACCACAGCGGGGCCGCCCGCACGAACATCGACCTGACGTCCCCGGCGGAGACGTCCCGCTGGCCCCACTTCGCCGTACGGGCCCGCGATACGGGCTACTCCGTCACGCACGCGCTGCCGCTGCGCCTGCGCAACCGGGTCGTCGGCGCCCTCAACCTGTTCCAGGCCGCCCCGGCGCCGCTCACCCCGGACGACACCGCGCTCGCGCAGGCACTCGCCGACGTGGCGACCATCGCGATCCTCCAGCAGCGCACGCTGGAGCAGTCACACGTCGAGAACAGCCAGCTGGAGGCCGCGCTGAGCAGCCGCATCCTGGTCGAGCAGGTCAAGGGGGTGCTCGCCGAGCGCTGGAACACCTCCGTCGACGACGCCTTCGCGGCCTTCCGCTCGTACGCGCGCGCCCATCATCTGCGCCTGTCGGAGCTGGCGGGACGGATCATCTCGGACGGCTTCGACACGACCGCCATCCCGGCGCCCGGACAGCCGGGAGAGCCGGGAGAGCCAGGAGAGACGGGAGAGCCAGGGGAGCCAGGACGCCACGCCGACCCGACGCCGGACAGGTCCTAGTCCGCCCGCAACGACCGCCAGATCCGGTCCGGAAGCACCCGGATCGCCTCGTCCAGATCCACCTCGTAGGTGCCGGACAGCCAGCGGTGGGCCGTCTCCGCGACCGGGCCGAGGAGCAGGACCTCGATCATCTGGTCGGGCAGCACGGCCACTTCACCCGCGGCGACGCGGGCGTACATCCAGGAGGAGATGGCGGCGAACTTGGCCTCCTTGGCGGCCATCACCTCCTTGGCGTGGGCCGCGAGATAGCGGGAGTACGTGGAGGCGTGCAGGAAGGTGGCCACGTCGCGGTGCTCGCGGGTGAAGTCCAGGTACGCCCTGACGAAGGCCTGGACGCCGGTGCGGGCGGTGCGGCAGCGAGTGACGGCGGCCACCACGGGGTCGCAGAGCTGGTCCTGGCAGCGGATGTAGAGCGCGGCGGCCAGACCGTCGAAGCTGCCGAAGTGGTGGTAGAGGCTGCCGAAGCTGACGCCGCTCGCCGCCGTGACCGCGTTGACCGTGAATCCCTGCTGTCCCGATGCCGCGTACACCCGCAGGGCCGTGTCCAGGAGCAGGTCGACCGTGGCTTCGCCGCGCTGCTGCTTAGGCGCCATGCGGAACAGCGTAGTTCAGATCCAGCACCGAAAACTTTTTCTAGAAAAAGTCTCTAAAAACTCCGTTGGTTGGGACACACTCTCTGCCATGGTCAGTCATGAGCCCGAGCCGGGGCGTCCGCCGGCGCACCAGCCGGTCCCCGGCAACCCCTACGCCCAGCCGTTGCCGCAGCCGCCCGCTCAGCCTCCGCTCCAGGCCCCGTCCGGACAGCCGCCCACGAGTTCCCGCAAGCGCGCCCTCGTCGTCGGCGTCGGCGCCCTCGCCCTGGTGCTCGTGGGCACGGGCGTCTTCGTGCTCACGCGGGGAGACGGCGACGGGGACAAGGACGGTTCCCGTAAGCCCGTGGCGCAGGATTCGCGAAAGCCCACGCGGGACGACGCCGAGTCGGCGCCCGCGCGCGACGGCAGCGACGACGACGGCGGCAAGGGCACCGGGTCGGCCGGGCAGATCGACGTCAACGCAGGACGCAAGCCCGGTGACGCCAAGGCCTGGCTCGCCGTCAACGACGTGAAACTGCCGGGCAAGGGCGGCCAGTTGCTCGATCTGTGGCGGGTGGACGGCCTCGTCGCACAGGCCGAGTACAACGAGGTCAGCGCGTACAAGAGCGCGGACGGCGAGCGGGCGTGGCGGGTGCGGCTGCCCGGCGAGGTCTGCGACACCCCGGTGAACCCCTCGCCCGACGGCAAGGTCATCGTCGCCTACACCACGAGCGAGGCCCGGGTCGGGGCCAAGTGCAATCAGTTGCAGCAGATCGACCTCAAGACCGGCAAGAAGGGCTGGCACAAGCAGCTCAAGGAGCACAGCACGCTGGACAGCACCACTGCCACGCACGTGGCGATCAGCGGCTCCACCGTCATGGTCGACCAGGACTCGACCGCGCACGCCTACCGCATGCGGGACGGCAAGCGGCTGTTCACGACCAAGCACCAGCGCGAGGGTGCCTGCTTCCTGCGCGGTTTCGCGGGCGGCGCCGGGCTGCTCGAGGTGCGGTCGTGCGCGGCGGGTTCGAAGCTCGCCCACGGCAGGCTGCGCAAGCTCGACCCCCGTACCGGCAAGGCCGAGTGGAACTATCGCAGCAAGAAGGGGTGGACCATCGAAAAGGTGTACTCCGTCGACCCCGCCGTCGTCGTCCTGCGCAGCCGCACCGAGCCGGAGAAGTGGGCCGTCGCCGCCGTCGACAAGCGGGGCGAGCAGCGGTCCTGGATCGAACTCGACCAGGACAAGTTCGAGCAGTGCACCGGGGCCGGGGACTCCGGCGAGGGCGTGCAGAACTGCGTCGGGGGCGTCGTCGCCCACGACACGCTGTACCTCGCGGGCAAGCCCAAGGACATCCTCGGGCCCAACAAGATCACCGCGTTCGACCTCGGCACGGGCAAGGCCAAGTGGTCCACCGGCGCCGGAGGGCGGCAGCTCCTGCCCGTCACCGTCAGCGACCGGGACGGGCCCGGGGTGGTCGTGTACGCGCGGCCGTACCGGGACATGACCGGGCGCACCCTGCTGCTGCCGCCCGGCGGCGGCAAGCCGAAGGTGCTCCTGAAGCACACCGCCGCCGCGCAGAAGATCGAGGTCTTCATGTTCGCCGGGAACACGCTGTACTTCGACGGGCGGCTGTTCATCACGCCGACGCGCCTCGACGGCAGGAGCCACGGTTCCGCCGGCGAGGAGAAGAACGGGCGGATGCTCTCGTTCGGACCGTGACGCAGCCGTTCCCCCAGTAGTCGCACAGCCGTTCCGGCCCCTGCTCGCACCGCCGTCTCTCTCCCCCCTCGCTGTTCCTGGAGTCACGATGACCAACCCGCCCTCACCGCAGTCGCCGCCGCCCCAGCCGGGAGGCTTCGGACCCCCGCCGCCCCAGCCCCCGCAGACGCCCCAGCCGGGCGGCTTCGGCCCGCCGGTCGAGCCGCCGCCCGGCGGGTACGGGCAGCCCGGCGGATACTCCCAGCCCGGCGGCTTCGGACCGCCCCAGCCGGTGACCGCGACGAACCCGGCGGCGGGCGGGGGCGGGCGGCCCCCGGGCCGGGGCCGGGCGGCGATCATCGGCTCCGCCGTGCTCGCCATCGCGCTGATCGTCGGCGGTGGTGTCTGGTACGCCAGTCAGCAGGGCGACGACGACGGCTCCAAGGACAAGTCGGCGGGCAAGCCGCGGGCCGACGGCGCCGGACCCGCGTACGAGAAGCCGAAGGAGCCGGTCCCCGCCGACCCGAAGGCCTCGTTCAAGGGCGCGGCCGAGCAGCCCAAGCTGCCGAAGGGGGCGAACACGTACCGGGTGAAGGGGTCCTGGCTCACCGACAAGGTGTACGCGAAGGCGTCGGTCAAGCGGATCACCGGCCTGGACGCGGCCACCGGCAAGGACGTGTGGAAGCTGGACAAGCCCGGGATGTCCTGCGCGGGCTCCACCAACCTCGGCGACGGCTCCATAGCCGTCGTCGTCACCCAGCCCGCGCCGAAGCCCGGGGACGACGAGAACGGCTACGCCCCCTGTACCGAGGTCATGGCGTTCGACGTCGACACGGGCAAGAAGCTCTGGACCAAGTCCGTCACCATCGGCTACCAGAAGGAGAAGACCCAGTTCAACCAGGCCACGATCAGCGGCAACACCGTGGCGCTGTCCGGCCTGTACGGCGGCGCGGCCTTCGACCTGCGCTCCGGCAAGCTCCTGTGGAAGCCGAAGCTGGGCGAGAAGTGCCGGGACGTCGGCTACGGCGGCGGCGACCGGCTCGTGGCGGTGCGCTCCTGCGGTGACCTGAGCGCGGCGCAGTTCAAGGTCGAGCTGCTCGACGCGGCCACGGGCAAGCCCAAGTGGAGCTACAAGATGCCCGAGGGCGTCAAGTCCCCGAACGTCATCTCCACCTGGCCGGTGGTGGTCGGCACGGACTCCGGCGAGATCACCTCGTCCGGCGCGACCGACATCTTCTCCCTCGACGACCGCGGCAAGCTGCGCACGAAGTTCGAACTGCCGGACGGCCAGTACATGCACACCTGCGGGACGTCGTCGACCAACGAGGACTGCAAGGGCATCGTGGCCGGGAACGGCAAGCTGTACGTGGCGACGGCGCGGCGCGACGGCGCCAAGGAGTACACGACGACGAACGACATCGTGGTGTTCTCGCTGGCCACGGGGAAGACCACCGGGCAGCGTCTGAAGGGCGGCGAGGAGTACCCGGTCTTCCCCATCCGCATGGACGGCGGGAACCTCCTCGTCTACAAGAGCTCCCCCGTCACCCGGGTCTACTCCGTCCACGGCCGCACGATGAAGCAGACCCTGCTGCTCGACGCCACCACCCGCCCGACCGCCCTGCCGCCGCTCATCTCGGAGCTGCACTACCGCCACGGCAAGCTGTACCTCAGCACCGACCTGCTGTCCCGCCCGGTCTCGGACCGAAAGTCGAGCATGATGATGGGATTCGCCGCGAAATAGCAAGCATGATCTAACCTGGCCCCGACGGACATATGTGTGCGAAGTGCCGGGCGGCGCGACGCGGTGGGGGAAAGAGGACGGTCAGCCGATGCCGCGAGCTGTGCTGGCCGTCCGCCGCCTCCGCGCCGCCCTGCGGGCCGAGTGGCAGTTCCTCTGCCTGGCCGCGTGGCGGGAGCTGCGGGAGCGCCGCACCGCCGGGGTGTCCCTTGCCGTGGCGGCCGCCCTCACCATGGTCTGCCTGCACGAACTCCAGCAGATCCCGGCGAGCGACCGCGTCCTGCGCCGGGTCAGCGAGGTCCGCGCCGACCAGCCGCTCTGGCAGTCGCTGCTCCGCACCCCGGTCTCCGTGCTGGTCCCGACCCGGGACCAGCCGGTCTGGGGCGGCCTGCCCCGCCTGCTTCTCTCCCTCGGCCTGGCCCAGCTCCTCATCGGCTGGAAACGCACCCTGTTCACCGCGTACGCGGCCACGCTGGCCGGCACCCTCAGCGCGCGGGTGATGGTGGCCATCGGCCCCGACCACTTCGCCGGGGTGCCGGCCGCGTACGCCCACGACGTGGACACCGGCGCGTCGGCGGCCGTGGTGGGCCTCTTCACCTACCTGGCGGTGCGGCTGCGGGCCCCCGTCCTGTGCCTCCTGACCGTCGTGCCGACGGTTGTGGGCTCGATCCTCGAACCGAACCTGGCGGGCCGGGAACACCTGGTGGCGGTGACGCTCGTCCTCGTCCTGGCCCTGCTCCAGGAGCACCGGCGCCCGAACGAGTTCCGCCGGGACCGCTCCCGCCCGGACAGGGCCGCCCCGGCCGCCTGACGTCAGACGGACCCGGGGTCCGAGGGGCCCGGCCGGGTCGGGCGCAGCACCGTCAGCGCCACCACCAGGGCCGCCACCAGGAGGGCCGCTCCGACCGTGAAGGCCAGGTGGTAGCCGGATGTCAGGGCTTCCGCGGGGGTGCCGCCCTCGGCCAGGGTCCGCTCCGTGCGGGAGGCCGCCAGGGTGGAGAGGACCGCTACGCCCAGGGCGCCGCCGATCTGCTGCGTGGTGTTGAACAGGCCCGAGGCCAGGCCCGCGTCGTCCTCGCGGGCGCCGGACATGCCGAGGGCGGTGAGGGCGGGGAGGGCCAGGCCGAAGCCCGCGGCGAGGAGCATGACGGGGAGGAGGTCGAGGGCGTAGGAGGAGTGCACCGGGACCCGGGCCAGCAGGGCGAGCATCGCCACGAGGAGGAGCAGTCCCGCCAGCAGGACGTTGCGCTCGCCGAAGCGGGCGTTCAGGCGGGCCGAGACACCGAGGGAGACCGCGCCGATGGCCACGGCCGCGGGGAGCATGGCGAGGCCGGTGGCCGAGGCCCCGTAGCCGCGCACGTTCTGGAGGTAGAGGGCCACCAGGACCTGGAAGGCGAACAGGGCCGCCACCATGAGGAGTTGGACCGCGTTGGCGCCCGTCACGTTGCGGGAGCGGAACATGCGGAGGGGCAGGAGAGGAGTGCGGGCGCGGGTCTGGCGGTAGGTGAACGCGCCGAGCAGGGCGAGGGCCAGGGCCCCGAGGCCGAGGGTGTGGGCGGAGAGCCAGCCGTGTGCCTCCACCTTGACGACGCTGTAGATCCCGGCCATCAGGCCCCCGGTCACCAGGAGCGCCCCGGTCACGTCCGCCCCGGCCTTGATGCCGAGGCCCCGGTCGGCGGGCAGCGCGGGCAGCGCGAGGAGCAGCGCCGCCAGGCCGATCGGCAGGTTGATGAAGAAGATCCAGTGCCAGTTCAGGGCGTCTGTGAGGACTCCGCCAAGGACTTGCCCGAGGGAGGCGCCCGCCGCGCCGGTGAAGCTGAAGACCGCGATGGCCTTCGCCCGCTCCCTCGGCTCCGTGAACAGGGTCACGAGGATGCCCAGGCTCACCGCCGAGCTCATCGCGCCGCCGATGCCCTGGAGGAAGCGGGCGGCGATGAGGGTCGCCGGGTCGCCGGCGAAGCCCGCGAGCACCGAGGCCGCCGTGAACACCGCGATGCCCGCGAGGAACATCCGCCTGCGGCCGATCAGGTCGCCCAGGCGGCCCGCCAGGAGCAGCAGGCTGCCGAACGCGATCAGGTAGGCGTTCACCACCCAACTCAGGCCCGCCGACGTGAAGTTCAGGTCCTTCTGGATGGCGGGCATGGCGACGGTCACGATCGATCCGTCGAGGATGATCATCAGCATTCCGGTGGCGATGACGCCGAGGGCCAGGCGTTTCTGGCGGGCGGTGGGCGGCGGTTCCGTGTTGGCCGCGGGTGCAGGAGCGGGTGCGGAAGCGGGCGCGGGTGCGGAAGCGGGCGCGGGTGCGGGTGCGGAAGCGGTGGCGGACATGGGCTCTCCCGTTGACGAAGGCGCGGCCCGGCGTGTGCCGGGACCGTCCGATGTCCAGGACCGTAGCAGATAGTTTCGTTGCAGACTATCCATCTCGGTCACACCCTCGCTTTCTCGGCTACGCTGGCGACATGACCGCCATGGCACCCGCCCGCACGGAACCGGACCTCTCCTTCCTGCTCGACCACACGAGCCACGTCCTGCGCACGCAGATGGCGGCGGCGCTCGGCGAGATCGGGCTCACGGCACGCATGCACTGCGTCCTGGTGCACGCCCTGGAACAGGAGCGCACCCAGGCGCAGCTCGCCGAGATCGGGGACATGGACAAGACGACGATGGTCGTGACCGTGGACGCCCTGGAGGAGGCCGGGCTCGCCGAGCGGCGGCCGTCGAGCCAGGACCGGCGGGCCCGGATCATCGCGGTCACCGCCGCGGGCGCGAAGGTCGCCGCCCACAGCCAGCGGATCGTCGACCGGGTGCACGAGGAGGCCCTCGGCGCCCTCTCGGCGACGGACCGCACGGCCCTGCTGCGCGCCCTGAACCGGCTGGTCGACGGGCATCTGGCGACCCCGGCGGAGAGTCCGCGCCCGGCCCGCAGGCCGCGTCAGCGCGGGTAGGTCCTTAGGCCCCACGCACGGGTGTTCACGTACGGTGGCTGGACGCATCGTCACACGAGGGGGCCTGACATGGCGCTGTTCGGAAACGCCCACACCGTCGACCCGGCGTCGGCGCAGCAGGAGTACGCCCGGCTGATGGGCCACGGCGAGCAGGTCTACGCCGCCTACCGACTGATCCGCGACACCATCCTGCTCACCGACCGCCGCATGATCTTCGTCGACAAGCAGGGCATGACCGGCAAGAAGGTCGAGTACCACTCGGTTCCCTACCGCAGCATCACGCACTTCTCGGTCGAGACCGCGGGCCACTTCGACCTCGACGCGGAGCTGAAGATATGGATCTCCAGCAACCCCGTGCCGATCGAGAAGACCTTCACCAAGGGCGTCGACATCTACGAGGTGCAGGCGATACTCACCCAGTTCGTGGCCAGGTAGTCGAAGGACCGGGGACGGGGTACGTTCATGGGTGCACTGCACAGCAATCCAGGGAACGACCCCCCATGATCTTCATCACCGTAAAGTTCACCGTCCGCCCCGAGCGGAGCGCCGACTGGCTCGACCTGGTCGACGACTTCACGCGGGCCACCCGCGAGGAGCCGGGCAACCTGTTCTTCGAGTGGTCGCGCAGCGTCGACGACCCGCACCAGTTCGTCCTCGTCGAGGCGTTCCGCGACGGCGAGGCGGGCGCGGCGCACGTGGAGTCCGCGCACTTCAAGGCCGCGATGGACACCATGTCGTACGCCATCGCCGAGATCCCCCGGATCGTCAGCACCGACATCCCGGGCATGGACGGCTGGGGCCGGATGGGCGAGGTCGCGCCGCGCGAGGCCTGACCCGAGACAGACGCGCGTGGGGCCCCGGACCGTCGTGGTCCGGGGCCCCACGCGCGTGCGTACGCCTCTCAGGCGGCCGGCACCCGGTCCAGGAACCCGTGCACCGACCGGATCCGGCCGTCCTCCGCCAGGACGATCACGTCGAACCCGGCCACCGGCGCCGAGCCGTCCGCGTCGGACACCAGCTCCCAGGTGAAGCGGGCGATGCCGTGGTGGCCGTCGACCTCACCGGTGTGGCGGAACGAGAAGCCGGGGAACTGCTCCCGGGCCCCGGCGATCACCGCGGCGACGCCCTCGTGCCCCGCGACGTCGGCCAGCGGGTCGGTGTAGGTGCCGTCCTCGGTCCACGCGGCGGCCACGGCCTTGCCCAGGCTCGCGGGGTCGGCGCTGTTCCAGGCCTCGAAGTAGCGGGCGACGGCGGTCTCGTGAACGTCCTGTGCGGCCATGGGTGTTCGCCTCCGGCGGTGTCGTGGGACAAGGTCCTGTCCCCGGATACCGGGCGGAGTGCGCCGCCCGGGCTCCGGTGACCCAAAGACTGCCGGGCGGGCGCACGGGGGTCGATTACGCCCGAGGTAATGGCCGCGGTGGTGCCGGTACGCGGCCGACGTCACCCCGTCCGCCACGGTCGGCGCACGCATGACTTCCGCCGCCGCCCCGGCTGTGCTTGCCTGGGGGCCGATTCCGTGGGGTGGGACGGGAGTTGCGGATGCGTAAGGCGTGGTGGATCGGAGTGCTGCTCGGCGCGCTCCTGGCCGGCGGATGCGGGGACCCGGGCTCCGGCGGCGATGCCGACCGGGGGGCGCCGCCCGCCCCCGCCCTGGGCGACCCCACGGACGGCGCGTCGCAGACCACCCGGGGCCGCGCGGAGGCGAACCGCGACGCCCGCGACGAGCGCGGCAGCGGCGAGCGCGACAAGCCCGGCGGCGGCGAGAAGGACGGCCAGGTCGCCCCGCGCCCCACCACGCACCCCAAGGTCCTCTACCTCGGCGACTCCCTCGCCATGGAGAACCAGAGCGTCCTCGGCACCCTCCTGCGCGACCAGCTCGGCGCCCGCTACACCAGCGCGCCCTACTCCGGCACGACCCTCTGCGACTACCTGGAGGGCACCGGCAAGGACTCCCTCGTACCGGACAGGGACAAGGCGGCGACGCTCGTGCGCGAGCTGCGGCCCGACTATGTGGTGCTCCAGTTCTGGGGGAACGCCTGGGGCTACACGCCCTGCATGGAGGGCATCACGTACGACAAGGCGCGGGACCGGTACTTCGCACGGTACGCGGCCGACGCGCGCCGTCTGACCGGGCAGATCACCGACGCCGCGCGCGAGGCGGGCGGCAAGCGGCCCCGGGTGGTGTGGGTGTCGCAGGGCCCGGACCCGATGACCCCGGACCGGGTGCGCCGCGTGAACGCGCTCTACCGCCAACAGGCCGCCTCGACCAGCGACTTGGTGTCCGACGCGGGCAGGTCCGTCAGCCCGGCCGGCGCCCGGCACACCTGGGTGGAGAAGCTGCCCTGCACGGCGTACGAGCGCGCCCACCGCGCGTACTGCACCGAGCCGGAGAGCGGCCGCACCGCCCTGCACCGCTCCGACGACCCGCTGCACTTCTGCCTGGCCCCGACGACCGCCAAGTCCCGTCCGTGCCCGGTGCGTTCACCGGGCATCCGGCGCATCGGGCAGGCGGTCGCGGACACGCTGCGGGCGCACGGGACCCGCTGACGGCGCCGGGACCCCGCTAGCGCCGCCAGGCGCTGTACGACATGACGTCCCCGGCCTCGACCGCGAACCGCGGCCGGTCCTTGGTGAACAGGACCTCAAGGCCCAGCGGCTCGCCGGAGTCGGGGTCGAGGACCAGCATGTACCGCAGGTGCTCGTCGCGGGAGTCGTGGACGTACGCCTGGCCGGAGCGGCCGAGCCGGTCGGTGACCGTGCCCGCGGGCCGCAGGCCGCCGCTGTCGGCGAGGAGCCGGGCCAGGGCGGCGCTCTCGCGGGCGCCGAGCGTCCAGGTGTCGAGGAGCGAGGGCAGCGCGTCGAGGATCTCCTGGGTGGTGGCGGGCGTCGTGCGGCGCGGGAAGCCCGGGTCGTGGACCTCGGTGAGGTAGGCGCGCAGGGCGGCGGCGGTGCCCGGCGGGCGGGACCGGGGCGGGGCGTCGGACCGGCCCGGCGGGAAGATCCGCTCGCTGAGCAGCTTGCCGTCGGCCGTGACGCGTTCGGTGCGGCTGCCGTCCGGGCGCCAGCGGACCTGCCGCTCCTCGGGCAGCGTGACCGGGCGCTCGGCGTCGGGGCCCTCGTCCATGGCGAGGCTCCAGGTCTGGACGTGGGCGCCCTCGCGCAGCCGCGGACCGCCGTCGCGGGCGGCGTCCGCCGCGCGGTCGGCGAGGCGGTCGAGCGTCAGGGCGGCGCCGTCGCGCGGGTGCAGGGCGCCGGGCACGGCGGCGGTGGCGGGCGCGGCGGCCAGGTCGGGCACGGTGAGCGCGAGCACGGCGGCGAAGGCGACGGCGGCGGCCTCCGCCCACAGCACGACGCGGCGGCGGGCGCGGCGGGCGCGGGTGCGGTGCAGGAGCTGGTTGAGGCCGCGCTCGGCGACGTGGTCCAGGGGGCGGTCGCGCCAGGGGCCGGTGGTGGCGGAGACGGGGTTGGCGGCGCGCAGGAGGTCGAGGTCGCCGCAGTCATCAAGGTGGTCAGTCACGGCTCTCAGCTCCCGCTCGTCCCGCTCGTACGTTCATCTGCATCCGGTCGATCTCCGCGCGGAGTCTGCGGCGGGCCCGGTGCAGCCGCATCGCCGCCGCGCCGGGGCTGCACTCCAGGGCCACCGCCAGCTCGTCGACGCCCAGCTCCTCCCAGGTGGTCAGGCGCAGCGCCTCCTGGTCGGCGGCGGAGAGCCGGGCCAGGGCCTCGTGCACCCAGGAGCCGGGGCGTTCGGTGTCCGGGCTGTCCACGACCTGGTTGCCGTGGGCGCTCTCGTTCAGGCCGATGCGGTGCAGCAGGCGGCGTCGGCGGCCGAGCCCGCGCACGGTGTTGGCCAGGCAGTTGCGGGCGACGGCGTACAGCCAGGGCAGCGGCGCCTCGGGGAGTTCCGCGCGGCGCCGCCAGGCTATGGAGAAGACGTCCGCCACGACCTCCTCGACCTCGTGGGCCTCCCCCGCGTCGAGCCTGCGCGCGACGAACCGGCTCACCGCCCAGTAGTGCTCGCGGTAGGCGGCCGCGAAGGAATCGTCCGTGCTCATGGACCGTAGGTGTCCGGCATGGGTCCGATCCTCACACCCGGCCGCTGTGATTCTCGCGGCAGGGGTGCGCGGTGATGCCGCGCCGCCTTCCGGACACGTACGGGGCATGAGGTCAACCGTGAAGTGGCTGACGACCACGGACCACAAGACGATCGGCACGCTGTATCTGGTGACGTCGTTCGCGTTCTTCTGCATCGGCGGGGTGATGGCGCTGTTCATGCGCGCCGAGCTGGCCCGCCCCGGCACGCAGATCATGTCGAACGAGCAGTTCAACCAGGCGTTCACGATGCACGGCACGATCATGCTGCTGATGTTCGCGACGCCGCTGTTCGCGGGCTTCGCGAACTGGATCATGCCGCTCCAGATCGGCGCGCCCGACGTCGCGTTCCCGCGCCTGAACATGTTCGCCTACTGGCTGTACCTGTTCGGCTCGCTGATCGCCGTCGGCGGCTTCCTGACCCCGCAGGGGGCGGCGGACTTCGGCTGGACCGCGTACGTCCCGCTGTCGGGCGCCGTGAACTCCCCGGGGATCGGCAGCGACATGTGGATCATGGGGCTCGCGTTCTCCGGCTTCGGCACGATCCTCGGCTCGGTCAACTTCATCACCACCATCATCTGCATGCGCGCCCCCGGCATGACGATGTTCCGCATGCCGATCTTCACGTGGAACGTGCTGCTCACGGCCGTGCTCGCGCTGCTCGCCTTCCCGGTGCTCGCCGCCGCGCTGTTCGCCCTGGAGGCGGACCGGAAGTTCGGGGCGCACATCTTCGACGCGGCGAACGGCGGGGCGCTGCTGTGGCAGCACCTGTTCTGGTTCTTCGGCCACCCCGAGGTCTACATCATCGCCCTGCCCTTCTTCGGCATCATCTCCGAGGTCATCCCGGTCTTCTCCCGCAAGCCGATGTTCGGCTACATGGGCCTGGTGGGCGCGACGATCGCCATCGCGGGCCTGTCGGTGACGGTGTGGGCGCACCACATGTACGTCACGGGCGGCGTGCTGCTGCCGTTCTTCTCGTTCATGACGTTCCTGATCGCCGTCCCGACGGGCGTGAAGTTCTTCAACTGGATCGGCACGATGTGGAAGGGGTCCCTGTCGTTCGAGACGCCGATGCTGTGGGCGGTCGGCTTCCTCATCACGTTCGTCTTCGGCGGTCTGACGGGCGTGATCCTGGCGTCACCGGCGATGGACTTCCACGTGTCGGACTCGTACTTCGTCGTCGCGCACTTCCATTACGTCATCTTCGGCACCGTGGTCTTCGCGATGTTCGCCGGATTCCACTTCTGGTGGCCCAAGTTCACGGGCAAGATGCTGGACGAACGCCTGGGCAAGATCACGTTCTGGACGCTCTTCGTCGGCTTCCACGGCACGTTCCTCGTCCAGCACTGGCTCGGCACGGCGGGCATGCAGCGCCGGATCCCGGACTATCTCGCGGCGGAGGGCTTCACCGGCCTGAACACGCTCTCCACGATCTTCTCGTTCCTGCTCGGCATGTCCCTGCTCCCGTTCTTCTACAACATCTGGAAGACCGCGAAGTACGGCGAGCAGGTCACCTCCGACGACCCCTGGGGCTACGGCCGTTCCCTGGAGTGGGCCACCTCCTGCCCGCCGCCCCGCCACAACTTCACGTCCCTGCCCCGCATCCGCAGCGAGTCGCCCGCGTTCGACCTGCACCACCCCGAGATCACGGCGGCCGAGGGCGGGCTCGCGGCGGCGCCCGCACCGGCGCAGGTGGCCGCGCGGTGACGGCGATGGACGAGCGCGGGGCCGACGCGCGGGCGCTGGTGCGGGACCTGGAGGGGCTGCTGCTCGTCGAGGCCGCCCGGGCGGAGAGCCGGGCGGCGGCCGAGCGGTTCGCCGCCCGCCTCCCCTGGCTCACGGACGGCCAGCGCGAGGAGGTGGAGCGGCACTACACCGAGGAGCACATGCTGCTCGTCCGCCGCGCCTGGGACCGCACGGCGGCCCGCTCGCGCGAGCTGCGCACGGAGTACGAGGAGGCGTACCGGGTGCTTCAGCGGCGGACGTTCGCGTGGTGCGTGGTGGGGGCGGCGGTGTTCATGGGGGCGGTGCTTGAGCTGAGCTGGGGGTGGGGTTAGCCGGGGGGGGCGACCGGGGGTGGGGCCGGCCGGGGTCGGCCGGGGTGGCCCTCGGCCGACCCCGGGGCCCCGCCCCCGGTCACCGGGCGTCGGCGCCGTCAGAGCGGCAGCCCGTACCCCTCGCACTTCGGCTGGAAGTCCGGCTTGTCCGCGCCGAGGGCGTTGACGACGTTCTGGGTCGTCGGGCCGTCCGTGAAGAGGCCGACGTGGCCGACCGGGTTCTTCGGGCACTGGTCCTGCACGACGATGTTGCGGACGTTGTCGCCCTTCAGGAAGCCGTTGTTGTACGGGCTCGCGATCAGGTCGTACTTCGTGGCGATGACGGTGTAGCGCACGCCGGGGACGGTGTCGCCATCCGCGAACAGCGCCTTCTGGAAGTCGGAGCCCTCCTGCTGGTCCTTCAGGCCCTGGAGGTTCAGGTGGTCGAAGGCGCCGTTGACGATGCCGAGCACGCCCAGTGCCTTGCCCAGGTTCACCAGGCCGCTGAGGGTGGTGCCGTGGTTGGTGGGGGCGAGCGCGACGAGCCGGTCGACCTTCTGCGCGCCGCCGAGCCGCTTGATGTAGTAGTTCGGCATCATGCCGCCCTGGGAGTGCCCGAGGACGTCGACCTTCTTGGCGCCGGTGGCCGCGAGCACCTTGTCCACGAACGCGCGCATCGTCTCGGCGGACTTGGCGACGCCGGTGAGCCCGCCGACGCGCCCGCCGAAGTCGAACGGGCTGCCCATGCCGTAGTTGAAGGCGTAGACGCAGTGGCCCTCGTTGGCGAGCGTCGGACCCATCTTGACCCAGTTCGCGCCGAGGTTCACGCCGGTGCCGTGCACGAGGACGACCGGGTTGGGGTGGGCGGCGCTCGGCTTGCACTTCCAGTCGTTCACGCCGGTCACGGCGTTCGGGCTGAATAAGAAGTTGCTCACGCCCTCGGCGACACCGCCGACGGGGTACTGCTTGCGCGGCTGTTCGTCGGCCTGCGCCGGGACGGCCGCGGCGGTGAGCGCGGTGGCGGCCAGGGCGAGGGCCGCGGCCCAACGGGCCGGTGCGGAGGTTTTGTTCATGGTTCCGGTCCCTTCGGATGCACGGGTGGGATGGCGCGGGTGGGACGACCGGACACCGGCTTGTCATAGGCATGACAGATCCGGACCCAGAAATCTGAAACGACAGCACTTCAGATTTGGTTACTTGAAAGTAAGGCCACGGAAACAGCCGCGCAAGATGTGCGCGTACGAGAATTTCCGCGCACGCCAGGGGAGTTGACGCCGACGGGGCTGACCTCGGGCGACGCGGCAGAGCGCGCCCGCAAGGCCCTCGGTGAAGCGGGCTACGTCCCGACCCTCATCACGGCTGACGGCCTGCGCGGCCACCCCGAACGGGCCCCGTAGGACGTCGTGATCGCGTATCGCCCGCCCCCCCCGCCCGCCCAGCGCAGGCAACCGACACAGCGGGCGGAACCACACCGGCTCCGCGCGACAGGCATCCTCACTGCGGGACTGAACCGAGGTCACCCCTGCGTGGCGCGGTAACCACACGAACTGACCGGGCACGCCAGCCGAGCCGACTCCAAGTTCCGACCTCCGACGCCCGGTTACGCCGAGGGCCGGGCCGGTCGCGGCCACGAGCCCGGGTCCTGCTCCTGATCCCGCTCCGGCACGGCCGCCGCGGGGGTGCGGGTCGGCTGGGCGAGCACCAGGGTGAGGTCGTCCGCGAGCGGGGCACCGCCGGTGTGCCGGCCGACCAGGTCCGTCAGGCACTCCAGCGCGTCGGGCAGGGCGGGTTCGGCCAGAGCCGCGTGCACCTGGGGGGCGTCGAGCCGGAAGGGGACACGGTCGCCGTCGCGGGCGTCGGTGAGGCCGTCGGTGTAGAGCAGCAGGCGCTGGCCCGCCGACAGATGGACGCGCTGCACCCGCGGGGCGGGGCAAAGGCCCAGCGGGGGCGAGGGCCGCGGCGGAGCGAGCAGGCACAGCCGACGGCCGGTGCGCAGCGGGGCCGGATGGCCGCAGTTGACGATGCGGACCTCGCCGGGGTGGAAGTCGGCGAGCAGCAGCGTGACGAAGTCCTCCGATCCGAGCTCGGGGCGCAGCCGGTCGTCGAGGGTGTGGGCGAGCCTGACCGGGTCGGGCTCGGTGGCGGCGGTGCACCGGAAGGCGGCGAGGACGGCGGCGGCCACCCAGGTCGCCTGCGCCCCGTGCCCCTTGACGTCGGCGAGCAGCAGGCGCGGCCCCGCGGCGGTGAGCACGGCGTCGTGCACGTCGCCGCCGAGCAGGGCGTGCGGGTCGCAGGAGCGGGTGTGCGCGGCGAGGTCGACGTGGCCGACGCGGTCGGGCAGGGGGCGGGCCAGGGCCTCCTGAGCGGTGACGGCGACCCGGGTCACGTCGTCCAGCGCGCGCTCGGCGCGTACGCGGGTGTGCGCCGTGAACACCGCCCACAGCGAGACGGCGGCGACGTTCGACGCGACGCCCAGCGCGCTCGACCGGGTGGGCGACGCGCCGAGGAGCGTCACGGTGACGGCCACGGCCCCCAGAACGGCGGTGACGCGCGCCGACAGGCGGTGGACGGCAAGGAGCGGCCCGATCAACGGCAGCCCGTACGAGGGAACGGGCAGGGCGAGCTCGACCAAGGCCGCGACGGCCTCCACGCCCGCTGCCGCGGCCAGCCATGTGCGCCGTGTCTCCACTGCGTCCCCCTGGTCGTTCGGCGAAGTCCGGCTTCTCCGCGCACGGCCCCTGTGTGCGGGGTACTGTGCCAGCTTCGATGACGGTCCGTGGCCGATTCGCCACAGCCTGCGCGGCGGCCGTGCGGTGGCGGCAGCATGGGACGGACTGCCTCGGGCACGACTCAAGGGGGGGCGAACGTGGCGGAGTTGCGGAAACCGGAAACGGGCAGCCTGCCACCGGGCCGGGACGCGGGGCTCGTCGGCAGGCAGGACGAACTGGCGGAGCTGTACCGCCGGTTGGAGCGGCACCGCCTCGTCACGCTGAGCGGCGTCGGCGGGGTCGGCAAGACCCGCCTCGCCCGACAGGCCGTGCTCGGCCTGCGTCCGCGCTTCGCCGACGGCGTCTGGTGGGTGGAGCTGTCCCCGCTGGTGGACGGCGCGCTGCTCGCGTACGCGATCGCCGAGGCGCTGCCCCTGTTGGACCAGAGCGGACGGCCGATGCTTGAGGCGGTCGCCGAGTATGTGGCGGGGCGTGAGCTGCTGCTGGTCCTCGACACCTGCGAGCACGTGGTCCAGGAGTGCGCCGATGCGGTCGCGGCCCTGCTGATGGCGGCCCCGGGGCTGCGTGTGCTCGCCACCAGCCGCCGCCCGCTCGGCCTGTCCGTCGAGGACGTCGTGCCGCTCGCCCCGCTGCCCGAGGCGGACGCTCAGGCACTGTTGTCCCTGCGCGTCGGCGAGTCGCCCCCCGGCGGCAGGTACGACGACAGCGCGGCGGCCGCGCTGTGCCGCAGGCTCGACGGCCTGCCGCTCGCCATCGAACTGGCCGCCGCCCGGCTGCGGGAGATGCCCCCGGCCGAGCTCAACCGGCGGCTCGACGACCGCTTCGAGGTCCTCGGCGAGACCCGGCAGCCCGTGTACGAGGCGGACCCGCCCTGGCACCAGGCGCTGCGCACCGCCATCGGCTGGAGCCACCAGCTGTGCACCCCGGCCCAGCGCCTGGTCTGGGCCCGCCTGTCCGTGTTCGCCGGGACCTTCGACAGGGAGGCGGCCAGCCGGGTCTGCGCGGACGACCGGCTGCCCGCCCGGGACGTGTCGGACCTGCTCGCGTCGCTGGTGCAGAGTTCGATCGTGGAGTGGGTGCCCGCCGGGCCCGTCTCGCGCTACCGGATGCTGGACACCATCCGGGAGTTCGGCCTGTTCTGGCTCCGCGGACTCGGCGAGGAGCGGGCGGTGCGGCGCCGTCACGTCGACCACTACACGGCGCTCGCCCACACCGCCGAAGAAGCCTGGTCGGGCCCCGACCAGGTGGCCTGGTACCACCGTGTGAACGCCGAGCACGCCAACTTCCGGGCCGCCCTCGACTCCTGCCTCGCCGACGGCGACGGGCACCGCGCCCAGGAGCTGAGCGGGACCCTGTGGTTCGTCTGGTTCGCCTGCGGCTTCGCCACGGAGGGCCGCCACTACCTGGACCGGTGCCTGGCCCTGCGCCCCACGCCCGACCGCATCCGGGGCAAGGCGCTGTGGGCCAGCGGCCTGATCACCCTGGGCCAGGGGGACGCCGAGGCGACCCTCCGCACGGCCCGCGCCCTGCGGGACGCGACGGCCGACGAGGACGACCCGACCGCGCCACAGGCCGCCGCCTATCTGGCCGGGGCCGCCTACAGCACCAGCGGGCGGCACACGGAGGCGATCGAGACATTCGACTCCGTTCCGCACGCCCGGCCCGCGTCCGGCCGCTACGACGCGGCCTGGGGCCTGATCCGCGCCGCCCGCGGGTTCTCGCACGTCTGCCTCGGGCAGTTCGACGAGGCCGCGGCCGTCTCGGTGGAGCTGTGCGCCGAGTGCGTCCGTGGCGGCGAGCTGTGGCTGCGGGCGTACGGCGACTACACGCGCGCCCTCGCCGAGCTCTCCCGGGGCCGGCCCGCCGAGGCCGTCACGCACGCCCGCGCCGCGGTGCGGGGCAAGCTCCTCTTCCGTGACGGCTTCGGCATAGCGCTCGCCCTCGACCTCCTCGCCTCCGCGTCCGTCACCACCGGGGACGCCGTGCAGGCCGCCCGCCTGCTGGGCAGCGCCGACCGGCTCTGGCAGACCGTCGGCAGCGTCCGCGTCGGCACCCAGGAGTTCGCCGCCGCGCGCCGGGCCTGCGAGACGGCGGCGCGCGGCCTCATCGGCGACGAGGCGTACGGAGCCGCGTTCCGCGCGGGGTACGAGGGTGACCTGGACGCGGTCGTCACGGAGGCGCTGGCGGTGTGAGCGCGGGGCCCGCGGGAACCCGGCGCGCGGGCCCCGGTTGCGCGACAATTTCCGGGCAGGGGCGGGACGTTGACGGCGGACGGGCGAGGGGAGCGGGATCGGTGTTGTCCGACGAGGCACGGGACGCGCGGCGAGCCGCGCGCGCGTACGGGGGCAAGTCCGCCGAGCAGCGCCGGGCCGAGCGGCGACAGCGGCTCCTGGAGGCGGGCGTCGAGCTCTTCGGCGCCGGACCCGGCGCGTACCGCTCCGCGTCGGTGGCGACGCTGTGCGCGCGGGCCGACCTGTCGACGCGGCAGTTCTACGAGGAGTTCCGCAACCTCGAAGAGGTGCTCGCCGTGCTCCACGGCCATGTGCAGAAGGCGGCACAGGCCGCCATCGTGGAAGCCCTCGCCACCGCGACGGAAGGCAGCGTCCGCGAGCGCGCCGACACCGCGTTCCGTGCCTACGCCCGGGTGCTCACGGCCAATCCCCATCTCGTGCGCATCGCCTTCGTCGAGGTCACGGGCGTCAGCCCCGAGCTGGAGAAGCAGCGCCTGGAGGCCCGGAAGGGCTGGGTGGACCTCCTGGTCGGCGCGCTCGACGAGGCCGCGGCACGCGGCGAGATAGGGGCGCGGGACTACCGGATCGCGGCGCAGGGGTTCGTCGCCGCGGTCAACGGCCTGCTGTACGACTGGACGGCGGGGTACGTCGACGCGAGCCTGGACACGATCGTCGACGAACTGCTGCTGATCTTCATGGGGTTGCTGCAGCCGCCGGAGGGCAGGGGCGGGGTGGCGTAGCCGTACGACGTCGTCCCGCCCGGCTTGGTGCCCCTCCCCCGGCCTGCCGCGCCGCCCCGAGGAGCGCGTCGACCTCGCTCCGGGGAGCCCCGCGTCCCCCGACCGCCCGGCGGGCCTACAGCTCCGGCGGCCCCTGCTCGATCCGGCGCAGCACCGCGTCGAGGCGGTCGAGGCCGGGCCCGGTCTGGAGCTGGCGTTCGTCCCACCAGGTGGCGCCCGCGTCGCGGAGGGGACCGAGCAGGTCGCGGGCGCGGGCGGGGTCGCCGGGCGTGGCGCCGCCGAGGACGATCTCGTACGGCACCGCCGGGTCCTCCCGCTGCCCCCGTACGTACGCCACCAGCTCCCGCACCTCGTCGAGCGGCGGGATCTCCCCGTGCCGGGCCGACTTGAACAGCGGGACTGCGCCGTCCCAGCGGGCCGCGCGGCGCATCGGCGGCCGGTTCGGCCAGAAGCCCGCGATCCACACGGGCGGACGGGGCCGCTGCGCGGAGGCCGGCAGCAGCTGCACGTCGTCGACGCGGAAGTGCTTGCCGTCGTGCGAGACCCGCTCCCCCGACCAGTACCGGTCGAGCAGGCCGAGCCCCTCGTCGAGCAGCTCGGCGAGCACCTTGGGATCGGTGGGCTCACCGAAACTGGCGTACTCGTCCTGGACGGGACCACCGAGCCCCGCCGCGAACGTCACCCGCCCACCACTGAGGACGTCCAACGTGGCGACCTGCCGCGCGAGTTGCTGCGGCCGCCGCCGGGCCACCGGCGTGACCAGCGTCCCGAGCCGAATCCGCTCCGTGGCGAGCGCGGCCGCCGTGAGCAGCATCCAGGGGTCCCCGAACGGCTTCCCCCGCTGCACCTCCTTGTCGTGCACCACGTGATCCCACACGAACAGCCCGTCCCAGCCCGCCTGTTCGGCGGCGACCGCCACCCGGGCGACGATCCTGGCGTCCGCGAAGTCACCGAAGTTCGGAATGTTGATCGAGAAGCGCATGCGGGCATGGTGGCGCGGGCGGGCCAGGTCGGGCAACGGGTTTCGCGCGCCCCGTCCGTGCGCGTCCGCGCCTCTTTCTTCCTGTCTTCCCTTGTCGATCTCGCCCCGCCGATAGCATTTCTCACATCAGCGGGCGTGATGTGCCACGGGGCGAGGGGGCACCAGTGCGGGCAATTCCCAACGGACGTTCACGGCAGGCCAGTTCCTACCGGTGGACCCCGTTGTCCACACTCGTCGCGCTCGGCGTGACCGGGGCTCTCGTGATATCCGGATGTGGATCAGGGGATTCGCAGAGCAGTTCCCCGAACGGATCACCGAATGGCTCATCGAACGGGTCGGGGAATTCGTCCGGAGAGTCGAACGGGGAGGGCGGCGGCAGCTCTTCCGGTGGCCCTTCCGGTGGCCCTTCCGATGGCTCCGGGAGTTCGTCAAACGGCGGCCGGTCGGGGCACGGGGAGCCCGGGCCCTCCTCCTCCGGCGGCTCCGGGAAGCCCGGTCGTTCGAGCAGCTCCAGCGGCTCCACCTGGGACGGGGGTGGCAGCGGGGGGTCCACCTGGAAGCCCGGGGAGGGCGGGAAGGGCGGGGGCTCGGGGGGCAGGTCGTCGGATCCGCGTCCTCGGCCGGAGCCGGAGAAGGAGTTCTCGTGGACCCTGCCCGGACCCGGCTCCCCTTCCTTCGACGCCATGAACACCGACCACATCTACGACTTGGTTCACGACAGGAACTGTCAGAGGGCCAAGGGGTGGTACGAAACGGCGGGGCCGGGGAGATGGCAGCAGAATCCGGCCGGGTGGAAACTCATCGACGGGCTGATCGGTGCGTGCTTCGCGGTCGGCGGGCAGGAACGTGAATGGCGGACCGTGATCGACGCGTACGACGCCATCAGGAATCAGCCGTCCGGGGACTGCAAGTACGTCGCGGGCCGTCGCACCCTGATGCAACTGGCCGAATTCCGCATCGCCCACCCGAAGGGGAAGGTCCGCATTCGCCCGGCGTCGGGGAGCGCTCAGGCCTGTCCGGCGAAGATCATGGGGATGAGCCCCGAGAAGGCGGCGCCCGAGGAATCGGTATGGGTGCACGGGACCTGGCCCAGCGAGGTGACGGTCCACCTGGACGGCCAGAAGGTACCCCTGCTCCCCGACGACAACTTCCCTCCCTGCTGCCACAACACCAACGTGAAGTTCGCCGTGCCGAAGGACACGCCTGACGGGAAGGTACGGGTCACACTGCGGACGCGGACCATCTCCCTGGACGCGGGTCTGCTGACGGTCAGTCGCTCCTGACCATGGCCGCACCGCGACCGCGCACCGGGTCCCGGGTCGGATCACTGGCCGCGCGCCTCCGAAGCCTGCGCCCGGGGCCGACACCGCCCCCCAGCCCCACGCCCGCGCCGACCCCCACGCCTGCGCCCACGCCCGCCCCCGTACCCGCCCCGGACCCCGCTCCGCCCACCCCGCCCCCGGCACCACCACCGCCCCCGCCCCCACCGGACCCGGCACCCGACGGCCCCGCGCGCCCCGGCTGGATGGAGCTCCTCGGCACCATCGGCTCCCTGGTCTCCCTCTTCGCCGCCGTCCTGTTCTACTTCGGCTGGGCCAGCACCGACGCCGAGACCCGCGCCTTCGAACTCCGCGACTCCGTCTTCCGCCTGTCCACCAGCGACTACCTGCTGCGCAGCGTCCAAGCCCTGTTCCTGCCCGCCTGGCTGGTCGTGGGCGTGCTGCTCGCGGCCGTCGTCCTGCGCGCGTGGCTCACGAGGAACCCCGGCCGCGCCGAGTCCCTCGTACCGCGCCTGCGCTGGAGCTGGCTGCTTCCCGTCGCCCTCTTCGCCTGCTACCGCCTGCACCCGGCCTTCTTCGAGCTGGCGATCCCCCTCACCGCCATCCCCTGTCTCCTCGCCACGGGGTACGCCCACACCCGGCCCGACGCCGCCGAGCAGCATCATCGGCTCCAGATCTGGGCGCTCACCCTCGTCCTCTGCGTGCTCTCGCTGTTCTGGGCCGTGACCTCGTACGCCGGGATCGTCGGCCGGGGCCGCGCCGAGGAAGCCACCCGGGCGGTGAACACCCCCGCCTTCCCCAGCGTCGTCGTCTTCAGCGAGAAGGACCTGATGATCCGGGGCGACGGGGTCTGCGACCAGCGCGTGAGCGGCAAGGGCAGCGCGTACGGGTACCGGTACTCGGGGCTTCGGCTGTTCTACGTGTCCGGGGACCGGATCTTTCTCGTGGGGCGGGACTGGAGCCCGTCCCGGGGCACGTTGTGGACCGTGCGGGAGAGCGAGGCCGTGCGGGTGGAGTACGTGAGCGGGGCGCTGGGGCGGCGGGAGGGGTGCGGGGGCTAGCGCGGGCCATCGTGCCCTTCGTCGGGGTGAAACCTCCGTCCGTGAACTGGCCGAAGACGGACGGGGGCTGCTGCTTGTCGGAACCGTGACGGACCGGTGGGGGGTTACCGTGCTGCCGGAGCGCGCGGGCAAGACCACGGGCGGGACCACCTGGTGCGAGTGCGGCGACGGAGAGGCAGGCGAGGGAGCGGCATGGCGAGATCCCCTGTGACGCCCGAGGAGTTGATCGCCCGGTACGGGCTGAAACCACTGCCCTTCGAAGGCGGGCGTTTCCGCCAGACGTGGGCGGGGCCGCCGGACACCGCGACCGGCCACCCCTCCGGGACGGCGATCATCATGCTCCTGACGTCCGCCACGGGCGACTTCTCCGCGCTGCACCGCCTCCCCACCGACGAGGTCTGGCACTTCTACCAGGGCGACCCCCTCGACCTCCTGCTGCTCCACCCCGACGGGACGGACGAGCTGCGGATACTGGGCGACGGGGACGGGGAGGAGTTCCAGCTCGTCGTGCCCGCGGGGACATGGATGGGGGCGCGGGTGCGGGACGGCGGTGAGTGGTCGCTGTTCGGGACGACCATGGCTCCCGGGTTCCTGGAGTCGGACTACGAGGGCGGGGACCCGGACGTGTTGGCCGCCCGCTACCCCCAACAAGCCGAACTGATCCGGAGGTTGTGTCGTGTCTGATGCCGGGCTGCCCTCACTGGCGGGGCGGGTGGCGCTCGTCACCGGCGCCAGCGGACTCCTCGGCGGCGGCATCGCGCGCAGCTTCGCGCGGGCGGGCGCCGCGGTCGTCGTGCACTGCAACAAAGGTGCCGAGCGGGCGCGGGAAGTCGCCGAGGAGATCGGGGAGTCCGGCGGTGACGCCCTCGTCGTCGCCGCCGATCTGGGCGAGGAGCGGGAGTGCCGGCGGCTCGTCGAGGAGGCGTACGGCTGGCGGGGGCGGCTCGACTCGCTCGTCAACAACGCCGGGGTGCAGCCCGTGCAGGGGCTCGCGGGGATGTCCGCCGGGGACTGGCGGGGGATGTACGACGCCAACGTCACCAGCGCGTTCTGCTGCACGCAGGCCGCCGTCGGGGTCATGGCCGGGCAGGACGGGGGTGGCAGTGTCACCCACATCGCGTCCATCGAAGGGCATCAGCCTGCCGTCGGGCACGCGCACTACTCCGCCGCCAAGGCCGCGCTGATCATGTTCGCTCGGGCTGCCGCCGTCGAGTACGGGGGGCGGGGGGTGCGGGTCAACTCCGTTTCGCCCGGGCTCATCGGGCATCCCTCGTTGGCCTCGGAGTGGCCCGACGGGGTCGAGCGGTGGGGGCGGGCTGCGCCGCTCGGTCGGCTGGGGCGGCCCGAGGACGTCGGGGCCGCGTGTGTGTTTCTCGCGTCGGACGCGGCGGGGTGGGTGACGGGGGTGGATCTGGTGGTTGACGGTGGGGTGAGTGCGCGCTCCACGTGGTGACCCTCGCGGGGCGCCCCAGTCCCGCCCCTTCTCCGAAACCGGGGCTGCGCCCCTGGACCCCGCTCGTCGGCGCTCCGCGCCTCGTCCTCAAGCGCCGGACGGGCTTTCTCCCACCCACCCGCCCCAACCAGTCACAGACCGAGCAAGAGCCCGGCACCTCTCAGCCCGTCCGGCGTTTGAGGACGAGGCGCGGAGCGCCGATTCGGCGGCGCCCCCGGCCCACCCGAAGGGGACACCCACCCCGGGGTCCAGGGGCGGAGCCCCGGTTTCGGGAAGGGGTGGGATTGGGGAGCCCCCGGCAAGGCCCTCAGCCCCCGTCCCGATGCAACGTCAAGTCCACCAGCAAGGCCCGATGATCCGTGTCCCCGATCTCCAGGAACCGCGCGTCGTGCGCGGCGAAGTCGCCCGAGGCCAGCACATGGTCGATCTGCGCCCCGAACGGCCGCGGCAGCACCGTCGGCCAGCTCGGGGTGCGGGATGCCCCGGAAAGGCGGGCAGCGTCACGCAGCCCGGCATCGAGGACCCGGCGGAACGCCGCGTGGTCCTGCGTGGCGTTGAAGTCCCCGGCGACGATCGTGGGCCCGTCCCCCGCGGCGGCGTAGTCCCGAAGCCGCCCCAACTCGGCCCGCCACCGCCCGAGGTCCCCCGGCGTCGGCGGCATCGGATGCGCGAGCTGCACCCGTACCGGAATCCCCTTCACCTCGGCCACCGCCCCCGGCATCCCCAGCGTCCCCCGCACCCCGGCGGCCTCCTTCAGCGGCACATTGCTGAGGATCACCGACCCGTCGGCCCCGTCGTCCCCGGCGGAGGCGACGGCCGCCCGGTACGGGTACGCCGAGTCCGGCAGCGCGTCCCGCAGCTTCCCGTCGCACGCCCGATCGCACTCCGAGACGAAGACGAGGTCCGGCTTCCGCTCCCGTATCGCCTTGATCAGCCCCGGCGTACCGCGTCCGAACTCGACGTTGGACGCGAGCACCCGCACCTCGGCGACGGGCGGCCCGTCCGGGTCGGACAGCTTGCCGTACGGCTCGATGAACCAGGCGAGTCCGGCGAGTACGGCCACGGCCCAGACCAGGCCGACGCGCCAGCGTCCGAGGGCGGCGAGGAGCAGCCCGGCGGCGGCGGGCACGAGGAGCCACGGCAGGAAGGCGAGGACCTGCGGTACGGGCGTGACGGCGTCGGTGTCGGCGATGCGGCAGCCGAGGACGGCGCTCACGCCGACGAGCAGGATTCCGGCGGTCCAGGCGGCCACCCGGTGGCTCCGCGGCCGCCGTTCGTCCACATGGCCGCCGGGTTCGGCCTCGGGGGAGGTGGGCGCTGCCGTCACGTGCTCCAAGGGTCGCCCTTTCGTCGCCGGGGCGGCGGGGCTGTCACCGGCGCGCCCGCACTCGCCACGTCCTCAGAACAGATCCTCCCTCAGGGACGCGGAGGGGCGGGAGCGGGGTTGCGCAGGGGTGGGGAGTCCGCGGGGCGGGGCGCGCCGGAGGGGTCGGCTTCGCTGGGCGCGGAGGGGGTGCGGGGGTCGCTGGGCACGGAGGGGGTGCGGGCTTCGCTGGGCACGGAGGGGGCGTCGGGGTTGTCGGTCGCGCCGGGAGTGTCGGGGCTGTCGGGGCTGTCGGGGCTGTCGGGGCTGTCGGAAGCCTCAGAAGCGCCGGTCGCGCCGGAGGCACCGGTCTCGCCACTCCCACCAAACGCACCGACCCCGCCGGTCACACCAGAGGCACCCGCCCCAGCAGCCACACCGCGCGACCCCACCCCAGAGGAGCCCCCACCGGACACAGCCACCCCCACAGCCGAGCCCCCACCAGACACAGCCGACCCCTCACCGACCCACCACCCCACCCGCCCACTCACCCAAACCCCCACCCCCACCACGACCCCCACTCCCACGATCACCCACGACGCCGTGCGCAGTGTGTCGGTGAGGGCGTCGTAGACGGCGCCCGCGGCGGCGCGGGAGACGTCGGAGGGCAGGTCGTCGAGGGTGAGGCCGCGGCCGACGGCGATGGCGGCGGCGAGTGCGGCGGCGCCGATGGCCGTGCCGAGGGCGGTGGCGGTGACGGCGCGGCGGCGGCGTACCGCGAGGAGGATGCCGCCCGCGGCGAGGAGCACGGCGGTGACGGGCAGCCAGAGACCGGCGACCTGGAGCATGCGGAAGCCCTTCCGGAAGTGGCCGAGGTCCTGCGCCTGCATGACGGTGACCTCGGTGTGCCGCACCGGGATGCGGCTCGCGAACGGCGTGCCCTCCTCGGTGAGTTGCCGTTTGACCTGCTCGGTGATGGGGGCGAGGTCGATGGTGACGGCGCCGTCGGAGTCGTGGGTGAGGGCGGACTGGACGGCGTCGTGGGCGGCCCGGTTGGCGGCGTTCCACGCGGCCTGGAAGGCACCGGTCTCGGTGAAGGAGTGCACGGCGTCGCGGACGAAGGAGGCGACGGTGGACCGCAGCGGACCGGCGTCGATCTCCTTCATCACGGAGTCCGTCACCGCGTCGGCGACGGAGGCGCGGACGTCGGGGTCGGAGGCGAGGGGCGCCATCGTGGCGACGTACGCGTCGGTGTCCTCGATCTCGTACTTCGCCCAGGTCGAGACCGTGCCGAGGGGGACGAGCAGGCAGGCGAGGACGAGCAGCACGGCGGACAGGGCGGCGCGGGGACGTCGGAGCACGTCCTCAAGGCAAGACCCCGGGCGCGTGGGCCGCGACCGGGGTCACTGCATATGGGGGCAGGATTCCCCGCCTTTGTGGGACGGCGGCGGCGCGCCGCCGAAGGTCCGCCCCGTACGGCTACTTGCGGTTGTACAGCCGCATCGTGACCGGTCCGAACACCGCCACGAGCAGCCCCGCCCAGCCGAGGCTCCACGCGATGTCGGCGCCCGGCCAGTCGCCCGCCATCAGGCCGCGGACGGCGGAGGCGACGTGCGTGACGGGGTTGTTGTTGACGAAGGCCTGGAGCCAGCCCGGCATGGTCTCGGGCTTCACGAAGATGTCGCTGAGGAAGGTCAGGGGGAACAGGACCATCATGCTGACGCCCATGACGGACTTCTCGGTGCGCAGCAGCAGCCCGAACATCGTCCACACCCAGGAGAAGGCGAACGAGAAGACGAGCAGCAGGAGTACGCCGCCGAGGACGCCGAGCGCGCTGTCGGGGCGGAAGCCCAGGATGATGCCGACGGTGAGCATCACGGCGGACGCCATCGCGTACCGCAGGGCGTCGCCGAGGAGATAGCCGACCAGCGTCGACGGCCGCCAGATGGGCAGCGAGCGGAAGCGGTCGAAGACGCCCTTCTCGATGTCGGTGTTGACCGAGACGCCCGTGTACATCGTGATCATGACGACGGACATCACCAGGATGCCGGGGAGCAGGTACTGGATGTACTCGCGCGGGGATCCGGCGAGCGCCCCTCCGAAGAGGTACGTGTACATCAGCACCATCATGATCGGGAACGCCGTGACGTCGAACAACTGCTCCGGCACGTGCTTGATCTTGAGGATGGCGCGCCAGCCGAAGGTCAGGGACGTGGAGAGGGCACTGGGGCGCGGCGGCCGCTCCTTGGCGATGAGCAGTTCGGCCAGGGACTCCGTGCGGACGGGCGCGAGGTCCTGGGCCTCGGTGGTGGTCGCGGTGCTCATCGGGAGACCTCGGCTTCCTTCAGGTCCTGCGGGGTGTCCGGGCCGCCGTCGGGGGAACCGGTTTCGCTGGGGTGGCCGGTCAGGGCGAGGAACACCTCGTCGAGGCTGGGCTGGCCCAGGGAGAAGTTGTCGACGGTGATGCCGGTGCGGGCCAGTTCGGCGAGGGCCCGTGAGGCCTGCTCGGCCGCGCCCCGGCCGTTCGCCGGGCCGCCGCCGACGCGGGCGGTGAGCGCGACCGGGTCGGGTTCGAGCTGGACCTGGGCGTCGAGGGCGACGCGAAGCACCTCCTCGGCCTGCGGGCGCTGCTCGGCGTGGCGCAGGCGGACGTGCACCGAGCCCGCGCCGACGGACGCCTTCAGCTCGCCCTTGGTGCCCTCGGCGATGACCTTGCCCTTGTCGATGACGGCGATGCGGGCGGCGAGCTGGTCGGCCTCGTCCAGATACTGCGTGGTCAGGAGCACGGTGGTGCCGTGGCCGACGACCGCGCGGACGATGTCCCAGACCTGGTTGCGGCTGCGTGGGTCGAGGCCCGTCGTCGGCTCGTCCAGGAACAGCAGGTCGGGGGTGTTGAGGATGGACGCGGCGATGTCGATGCGCCGCCGCATGCCGCCCGAGTAGTTCTTGACCTGGCGGGACGCGGCGTCGCCGAGGCCGAAGGCGTCGAGGAGCTGTTCCGCGCGGCCGTACGCGGCCTTCCTTCCGTGGCCGGTCAGGCGGGCCAGGAGCACCAGGTTCTCGGTGCCGGTGAGGTCCTCGTCGACGGAGGCGTACTGCCCGGTGAGGCTGACCAGGCCGCGGACGGTGTCGGCTTCGCGGACCACGTCGTGGCCGAATACATGCGCCTCGCCGCCGTCCGGGCGCAGGAGCGTGGCCAGCATCTTCACGGTCGTCGTCTTGCCCGCGCCGTTCGGCCCGAGGACCCCGTAGACCGTTCCGGCCGGTACGGCGAGGTCGACGCCGTCGACCGCGCGGTTGTCGCCGAAGGTCTTCACCAGGCCCGCGGTCTCGATGGCCAGGCCACCGGGCCCGGGGCCCCGGTGCGGCTGCTTGCTGCTCATGTCCCTGCGCCCTCCGATTGCGGATCGTCGGCCGCTCGTCGGCTGCTCGGCTGCGGCTCGTCATGAGGGGAGACCGGGCCCGCGGCGGAAACTCATCGCCGAACGGGTGGCCGATTCCCAGAGTGGCACGGGCTCCGGTGGAGCGCGGGGTCGAACGGGTGTTTCCTTGATGGGACGCCGCAAGGCGTGCGCAGTACACCGCAAGGCGTGAGCAGAGAGGAGCCGTCATGGCTCACACCGCACACGGAGCGCCCGGCACCCCCACCCTTCCCGGCATCCGCGCGCTCACCGGCACCTGGGCGGGCCCCGCCCTCCTCGCCGTCGTCTACGGCCTCTGGGCCGCCGCGAACCACCGCGGCGGCGGACCGATCACCGGCGGGAACGTCCTCTTCGGCGTGGTCTCGGGCGTCGCCTTCGGCGCGCTCTACGTGGCCGTGCGCCGCCTCGCCCCCGCCCTGCCGCGCGAGCTGCGCGCCGCGGCCTGGGCGACCTTCGCGGGCGTGTCCTTCGGCTTCCTGTACAGCCTCACCGACGCGAGTGTGCTGCGGTCGGTGGGGATGGCGGGGGTGGTGGCCGCGAGCGTGTTCGCGATGACGTTCTACCGCTTCTACACGCGGGAGTGACCGTACGGTCCCGCGTCCGGGCATTTCGGAGGGCCCGGGCACGACGGAGCGGCCGGGGCGGACCAGCCGCCCCGGCCGCACGTGCCGCCGTGCTCAGCCGGGCTCTCAGAGCGAGCCGAGGTCGACGGCCCGCGCCATCGCCGCGTACCCGGCGTCGTTCGGGTGCAGGTGGTCGCCGCTGTCGTACGCGGGCCGGATCCGCTCCGGGTCCTTCGGGTCGGCGAGGGCCTTGTCGAAGTCGACGTAGCCGTCGTACTCACCCGACGTGCGCACCCACTCGTTGAACTCGTTGCTGACCGCCGCGGCGCGCTCGCCGTAGTGGTCGGAGCCGCCGAGCGGGAGCAGCGTCGCGCCGACGGCCTTCAGGCCCTTGTCGTGGGCGGCGCGGATCAACTTGCGGTGTCCGGCGATGAGTTCGTCGGCGCTGACGATCGGCGCGGGCTTGTAGGTGGGCTTGTCGGTCTCGCTGAAGCCGATGTCGTTGAGGCCTTCGAGAATCACGACGGTGCCGACGCCGGGCAGGTCGAGGGCGTCCCGGCCGATGCGCCCGGTGCCCTTGGCGCCGTACCAGGCCGAGTCGTTGAGGACCATGTTGCCGCCGATGCCGGAGTTGACGACGGGCCGGGGCTCGCCGGACTTGGCGAGGCGCTCGGCGAGCGCGTCGGACCAGCGGCGGTTGAGGTCGGTGGAGGAGGCGAAGCCGTCGGTGATGGAGTCGCCGAAGAGGACGACGCCGTCCCGCTTCGAGGCGTGCCTGCCGTCCTTGCGGCTGTCGGCCACGTCCACGCCGGACAGGTAGTACCAGGACTCGGTCGACTCCTTGAAGGCCTCGGCGCCGGTGTCGCGGGTGTGGTCGCCGTCGGCCCGGTAGCTGGTCGCGAAGGCCTGCGAGTGGAAGGTGGCGGGCCCGGTGGTGCGGGCCAGGTGCAGCGTGACGGTGACGGACTCGAAGCGGTCCAGGTCGAGTCCGGCGGCGTCGCTGGAGAGCTGGCCGCCCGCCGGGACGGTCACCGACTTCTTGCCGCCGAAGGTCAGCGTGCGCACCGAGCCGCGCTCGACGCCCGCGCCCTTGCCGCCCTCGGTGCGGGCGACGGTGGCGCTCGCGATGTGCAGCGGCGACGCTCCGTACGCGTTGGAGAGGCGGACGCGGGCTCTGTCGCCCCCCTCGGTGACACGGACGACCTGCCGCACGGTCTGGTTGTCGAAGCCCGCCTCGGACCAGTTGGCCTTGAACCCGGTGCTCGGCCGCTGCGGCGAAGCGGCCCAGGCGGCGGACCAGGCGACCCCCTTCCCGGCCGCGTGGCGGCCTTGGCCCGCGCCGCCGTCGGAGGCCTGGGCGACGGTGACGGCGGTCCCGGCGGTGACGGCGAGGGCGACAGCGACGGCGAGGGTGCGGGTACGCGAAAACATGGGGTGCTCCTGGAGGTTGGCACGGCGGCACCGGGTTCTCCCGGTTCCTGAGCCGGTGCGGCGGGCTTGCCGCTCCGACTCCTCAAAGATCCGCCGATCGCGCGGGACCATCAACGGCGATCCGTGAAACGATCTCGAAGCCGAGGCTTATCGATGCAGGTCAGGCGGGCGGGGAAGGATGCGGGGGCCTGCCGGTGTTGCCGCTCTCGGGCCGTACGCAAGTGCTCAGGCCTGACACAAGTGCTCAGGCCTCACGCAGGTTCTCAGGCCTTACGCAAGGGGGAGCGCGCATGGAACGCCAGGAACTGCAGACCTTTTTGACCCTCGCCGAGGAGTTGCACTTCGGCCGCACCGCCGAGCGGCTGCTGCTCTCGCAGGCGCGGGTCAGCCAGACCGTGAAGAAGCTGGAGCGCAAGATCGGCGCCCCGCTCTTCGAACGCACCAGCCGCGTGGTGCGGATGTCCCCGCTGGGACGGCAGTTGTACGACGAGCTGGCGCCGCTGCACCACCAGATGGAGGAGGCCGTGGCCCGCGCCAAGGACCAGGCGCGGGGCATCGACGGGGAGTTGGGCGTCGGCTTCCTCGGCTCCGGGGCCGGGTCGCTCACGCAGCCGATCCTGAAGCTGTTCCGGGAGCGGTGCCCCGGGTGCGAGGTGCGGATGCGCGAGACGCAGTTCCAGGATCCGCTGGGGGCGCTGCGCGCGGGCGACATCGACGTGCTGTTCACGTGTCTGCCGGTGGAGGAGCCCGACCTGACGGTGGGCCCCGTCGTCATCAACGAACACCGCGCCCTCGCCGTGCCCGTCGGCCACCGCTTCGCCGACCGGACCTCCCTGTCCTTCGAGGAGTTGGCGGGCGAGACGTTCTTCCGGGTGGCGGGCGGCGCGCCCGCTTACTGGTGGGACTTCCATGTGCCGCCGCGCACGCCGAGCGGCCGCGAGATCCGCCGCGGGCAGGCGGTGGCGACGTTCCAGGAGCTGATGACCCTCGTCGCCACGGGGCAGGGGGTGTCCCCGGTCATCGCCTCCGTGGAGACGTACTACGCGCGGCCGGACGTCGTGTTCGTACCCGTGCACGACCTGCCGACGGCGGATGTGGCGCTGGTGTGGCGGACCGGCAGTCAGGGGTCTCGCGGGGACGCGTTCATTCGGACGGTGCGGGACGTTCTCGCCGCGAACGGAGGGCCTGCGGCGTTCTAGACCGCCCGCTTCGCGGCGGATCGTTCTCCCGCCCGCCCGTCCGTTTCTCCACCGTCGACGAGCTTCGCGCCCGCCGCGAGGAACCGCGCGCCCTGCGGCGAGGTCCACTTGGCGACGAACTGGTCGCCGAGGGCGGCGGCGGGCGGGTTCACAGGCCGGGGGCCGCGCCGGGACGATCCGCATCGGGACGATCCGTGCCGGGACGATCCGTGCCGGGACGATCCGTGCCGGGACGATCCGTGCCGGGACGGTCCGCGCCCGACCCGTTCGCCGCCGCCCCGTCCGCCGCCGCCCCGTCCGTGCACAGCGCCCAGATCACGAACATGCCGAGCGCGATCGAGACGAGCGCCCACAGGGGTGTGTACGGCAGCCACAGGAACTGGGCGACGATGCTCACCGCCGCGAGCCCCACACCCGCGCCCCGGGCCCACTCCATGCCCTTGAGAACGCCCCACCCGGTGACGGCGACCACGATGCCGAGCACCAGGTGGA
The DNA here is from genome assembly GCF_055591765.1 of Streptomyces sp. NPDC041205. Lineage (NCBI taxonomy): Bacteria > Bacillati > Actinomycetota > Actinomycetes > Kitasatosporales > Streptomycetaceae > Streptomyces > Streptomyces sp. NPDC041205. The sequence goes on from NZ_JBVIZH010000007.1 coordinate 58,423, forward strand.
CCCAGCCCCAAGTGGTGAGGTTGAACTTGTAGACGTAGTCGCCGAGGCGGGCGTACACGTCGTCCTTCGCGATGCCCGTGATGCCCGCGAGGACGCTGAGGACGCCGTTGACGAGCATCAGGACACCGGCGAACAGGGTGGGGCCGGAGACCGCGGATGCGGTGGCGCGCCGCGCGTCGCGCTGTGCAGAATCCATGGTCCGAGCCTCTGGCGCGGCCGGGCGAAGGGCCAGGTGGGGCGGGCCATTCGGGGCGCCGACCGCACGCGGACCGTGACCCCCGCCCGAGCCTGCCCCCGGCCGGGGGTGCCTAGCCCCTGCGCTGGGCCTCCAGCCCGTCCAGGATGCAGTCGAGCCCCTGGTCGAAGTTGCTGCGGCGGGTCTCGCCCACTCCGGCCGAGGTCTGCTCGGCGTGCAGCCGGCGCATGCGCGGGTAGGGCGCCATGGCCTGCTCGGCGATCGACGCCATCCCCGCGAGCCACTCGTCCTCGCTCTGGCCGCTGCGGGCCAGCGCCGTCATCCAGGCGGCCTCGGTGGCGGCGATGCCGAGGACGTACGACCAGATGGTCTTGAGCGCCATCTCGCCCTGGTCCAGGTCGAAGCCGCCGGACTCGAAGAGCTCCAGCATGTCCTCGGTGAGCCGCATCATGTTCGGCCCCAGGTACGACATGCCCATCTCGCCGAGCACGGAGGCGATCCAGGGGTGCCCGAGGATCGCCGAGCGCACGTTGTTGCCGCACTCCAGGGCGGCGGCGCGCCACTCGGCGCGGGAGGCGGCCTTGGGCACCTCGATCTCGCCGTAGACCTGGTCCACGACCAGCTCGATCAGCTCGTCCTTGTTGGACACGTGCGTGTAGAGCGAGGTCGCCCCGGCGTTCAGGCGGGTGCCGAGCTTGCGCATGCTCAGCGCCTCGATGCCGTCGGCGTCGAGCAGGGCGACGGCCTCGGCGACGATCTGGTCGCGGCTGAGCGCGGGCTGCTCGCGGCGTGAGCGCTGTGGACGGGTCCACACGGACCCGGTCGACGGGTCGGACGACGGCTTGGTCGGCTGCGCGGCGCGTGGCATGCGGCCACCCCTTTTCTGCTCGGCGAGTGCGTCTCGTCGCCTCCACCCTAGCGCAGCGGGCGCACGCCGTTCGGGGGTTGCGAACAGTGTGCGGCGTACGTACAGTGTTCGGAGTCAGCGAACGGCGTACGGAAGTACGCGTGAATCACTCGTGAATCACCCATTGGGGAGGTCCTGAATGGACGGGTCGGAAACGAAGGCAGCGGCCGCGAAAGCGGTGGCGCGGGAGCCGAAGCGGTGGCTGATCCTGGTCGTGCTCTGCCTGAGCACGCTGGTCCTGGTGGTCGACAACATGGTGCTGACCGTGTCGGTCCCGCCGATCGCGGAGGACCTGGACGCGAGCGCCTCGGACCTCCAGTGGATCCTCGACTCGTACATGCTGGTGTTCGCGGGACTCCTGCTGACCTCCGGATCGCTCTCGGACCGGTTCGGCCGCCGCAAGGTGATGATCATCGGCTTGCTGCTGTTCGGCGCGGCCTCGCTGCTCGCCACGGTCGCCGACTCGCCCGAGCAACTGATCGCCGGACGCGTCCTGATGGGCGTCGGCGGCGCGCTGATCATGCCGAGCACCCTGTCGATCCTCATCACCGTCTTCGACGAGGACGAGCGGCCCAAGGCCATCGCGGCCTGGAGCGCCGTGGCGATGGTCGGCCTCGTCGGCGGACCGGTCCTCGGCGGCGCGCTGATCGGTCACTTCTGGTGGGGCGCCGTCTTCCTGATCAACGTCCCGATCGCCGTGCTCGCCATCGTCGCCGCGGTCGTCCTGATGCCCGAGTCCAAGGGGCCCTGGCGCAAGGCCGACCCGGTCGGCATGATCCTGTCGGTCGTCGGCATGGTCTCCCTCGTCTGGACCATCACCGAGTGGCCGAAGGTCGGTCTTGAGGACCCGAAGGTGTACGTCGCCGCGATCGTGACCCTGCTCTCCCTGGTCGGCTTCGGCTTCTGGGAGACCCGCGTGGCCGAGCCGATGGTGCCGCTGTCCCTCTTCCGCAACCGCGTCTTCACCGGGGCCAGCTTCTCCATCGTGCTCCTGACCTTCGCCAACGGCGGCCTGATGCTGGTCCTCAGCCAGTACCTCCAGTTCGTCCTGGAGTACTCCCCCACCGACACCGGCTGGGCCTTCGCGCCGCTCGCCATCGCCTCCCTGATCTTCAACACCCTCGGCGCCACGCTCGGCCAGAAGGCCGGCAACCGCGTGATGGTGGCCCTCGGCCTGACCATCACCGCCGCCGGGTTCTTCACCCTCACCACGCTCCAGCCCGGTGACGGCTTCGGCATGGTCACCGTCGCCATGGTCCTCATGGGCATGGGCGGCGGCCTGGCGATGCCGGCCGCGCAGGCCGCCCTCATGGGCGCCGTCCCCGCCGAGCACGCCGGTGTCGGCTCGGCCCTCAACGACACCGTCCAGCAGGCCGGCGCGGCCCTCGGCGTCGCCGTCCTCGGCTCCATCCTGTCCCACACGTACGGCAACGAGATGCCCGCCGACGCCCCCGGCAAGGCCGACGAATCCATCGTCGAGGCCTTCGCGGAGGCCGCGCGCACCGGCAACACCGCCCTCATCCACACCGCCCGTGACGCCTTCACCGAGGCGATGTCCACGAGCTTCGTGGTCGGTGCCGTCGGTGTCCTCGTCGCCGCGGCCCTCTCCCTCCTCCTGATGAAGGACCGCACCCCCACAGACGCGGTGGTGGCCCCGGAGGCCGGTACGGAATCGGCGGGTGCTGCCGCGCCCGCCTCCGACGAGGCCGCTGCCACGGCCCCGAAGCCCGGCCTCTGAGCCCACGGCCCCGGGCCCCGCGCCCCGGCCCACCGCACCGACGGCCGCCCCGCGCTCTCCCCGCGCCGGGCGGCCGTCGCCGTCCCGGCAGGGGGGAACCCCACGACGGGCTCTCCCCCACCCACCCGCCCCACCTGTCCACAGCCTGGCCAACAGCCCGGCACCCACGGCCCCACCCCACCGACGCCTACCGGCCCGCCCCGGCGAAGTCTCAGCCCGTCCGGCGCTTGAGGACGAGGCGCGGAGCGCCGATCAGCGGGGTCCGGGGCGCAGCCCCGGTTTCGGAGAAGGGGCGGGACCGGGGCGCCCCCGCGAGGGCACCCCACCCGCATCGCCCCAGCTCACCCACCCCCAGCGATAATGACCCCATGCGGCACCGCACCCTCCGCCCCCTCACCCCTCCCGACTGGCTGGTCAGGTCACTCAAACCGCAACCCGCCCCCATCCCATGGGCAGCCGTCACCCGGGCGGCGATCGGGATGTCGCTGCCCCTGGCGATCGGCACGGCGGCAGGGAAACCGACGTACGGCGCACTGGCGGCGATGGGCGCCCTGTCAGGGGTGATCGGCGACACGGCGGACGCGTACCGCATGCGCATCCTCAACATCGCGGTGCCCCAACTGTTCGGCGCCCTCGGAGTCACCCTGGGAGCCCTGGTCTTCGGCCACGGCTGGGCGGCGGTGGCAGCGGTGACCCTGGTCGCCCTGGTCTCCGGGATGATGTCGACGATCGGCGCGGTGGCGTCCGTGTCGGGACTGTTGCTGCTGCTCAACTGCGTGATCGGGGCGGGCCTTCCACTGCCCGGCGAGTGGTGGCTGGCGCCGGCGTTGATGACGGGCGGCGGCCTCCTGGTCCTCGCCCTGGCCCTCCTCGCGTGGCCCCTGCGATCGGGCGTACCGGAACGCGCCGCGGTCGCCGCGACGTACCGGAACGCCGCCGCCCTCCTGGACGCCGCGGGCACCGGCGACGGCGACGACGAGGCGTACGACCAGGCCCGCGCGGCCGTCACCGCGTCCCTCAACCAGGCGTACGACCTGGTCCTCGCCCGCCGCGCCCGCGACCACGGCCGCAGCCCCGACCTGGTCCGCCTGATCGCCGAACTGAACGCCGTCACCCCCGTCGTGGAGGCCGCCCCGGTCGCCCACCGGTACGGCGAGAAGCTTCCGCCCGAACTCCCCGCCGCCATGCGGGAGCTGGCCACGGCCGTGGAGCGCGGGGAACGGGGCGAACGCGGCGGCGCCGCCGGCTACGCGGACCTCGGCCTGCCCGAGGAGCTCCCCGAGCCGCACGGCGCCGCCGCCCGCGCCGTGCACCACGCCCTGCGGCACGCCGCCGACACCCTCGCCGACCCCGACCCGCTCACCGTCGTGCACGCCGAGGACCGCCTCGGCCGCCCGGCCGCACTGCGGGTCCGCGCCCGGCGCGCCACCCGCAACGTCATCCTCTCCGGGGCGTCCTGGCGCTACGGCCTGCGCCTCGCCCTGTGCATCGGCATCGCCCAGGCGCTGGTGTCCCTCATCGACGTACCGCGCTCGTACTGGGTGGCCCTGACCATCACGTTCGTCCTCAAGCCCGACTTCGGCTCGGTGTTCTCGCGGGCGGTGCTCCGGGCGCTCGGCACGGCGGTGGGCCTGGTCGTGGCCGCGGCCGTCCTCTCGGCCGTGGAACGCGGCTGGTGGGACGTCCCCGTGGTCCTGGTCCTCGCGACCCTCATCCCGGCACTCACTCCACGCGGCTACGGCTACCAGACAGCCGCCATCACCCCCGTGATCCTCCTGCTCTCCGACGTCCTCAACCACCAGGGGTTCGGGCTCGTCGTGCCGCGCCTCGTCGACAGCCTCATCGGCTGCGCCATCGCCCTGGTCGCCGGTTATCTCCTCTGGCCGGAGAGCTGGCACACCCGCATCGGCGACCGCCTGGCCGACGCCGTCTCCGACACGGCCCGCTACGTCGAATGCGCCTTCGGCCCCGGCTCCGACGCCACCGCCCCGGCCGCCCGTGCCCGCATGCGCCGCCGCCTCTACCGCGACCTCTCCGACATCCGCACCGAGTTCCAGCGCGCCCTGACCGAACCCCCGCCGACCGGCGCGCGCGCCGCCGCGTGGTGGCCCCTCGTCGTGGCCGTCGAACGCATCGTCGACGCGACGACCGCGGCGCGGGTACGGGTGCGGCACGGCGCCGAGGCGCCCGGGGCCGGGGAAGTCGGCGAGGTCTCGCGCCAACTGAGCGAACTGGCCGAGGCCCTGCGCGAAGTCGAAGTCCTCGTACCGGTACCGGTGGAGTTCACCGGCTCCAAGGACAGCGTCCTGGAGCCGCTGCGCCAGGAGGTCGGCGCGGCCCGCGCGGTGGCGTCACCCCGGGGGTGAGGCAGCACCCTCCCCAGCGCTTTCGCGCAGGCAGGACCGCTGCGCCGCTCGCTGTTCCTGACGCAGGCGGGCACCCTCGCAGCAGTCCATCTCGCCCTGGCAGTCGGCGCAGTTGTCCACGTGCCGGAGGTAGGCCTCGTACGCCTCCTGGACCTGCTGATCAAGGTGAGACGCAGGCAGCGGGAGGTTCATCGACCCGCTCCCGTCTCCGCCGTCCCGGCGACGGCGAGGAGCGCGGCAAGGTGAGCCGTGTCGCACAGGCCGCCGCGGCGAGACGGCCTGACCACCCAGTACGTGACCGGTGAGACCTGCTCACCGACACGCGGCACAGCCAGATACGTGCCCGCGCCGAGACGATCCTCCGCACCCACCCATTCCGCGTCCAGGGCCACGAGTACGTAGTACGTGCCCTGTCCCGTCCTCGTGTCACGGATGACGGGTCCGCGCAGCCACTCGCCGAGTGTCTCCGCCACCACTCCCGGCTCGTCACTGCCTACCGCAGCGTGGACGCGCGACGCCGGGACGCGTACAGCGTCGAATCGCGCGCCGAGCGGCAGCAGCGCCACTCCGTGGTTCGCCCACTCCGCCATGGCCTGCCGCGGCACCGGGTGTGCCTTCGCGAGCCAATCGCAAACCGCACCTCTGTCAGGCGTCGGTGTACCGGTGCCCATGCCGTCCATGTGCGGCTCCCTCCCATGCCGGTGGACAGATCATGGGTTCCGGGAAGGGCGGCCAGGGACACAGGCTGTGTCCCTGGAACTCCCCCGGGAGGCTGACGTCACACGGCTCCGGTCCACGCCGCGAAGCGGGCCAGGCTCTCCTCGTCGACGCGCCTGAGCCGCAGCAGCGTGCCCGCCGTCTCCCTCGCCCACGGGTGCTCGCGGGTGTGCTGGGGTGCAATGGCGCGGGCCGTCTTGAGGGAATCGAAGGCGTCGTCTATACGCCCGCCCCACAGTTGGGCGCGAGCAAGCTCGATCCAGAAACCGGAGCGGCGTTCGGCGGGAAGATCGACGGACGGGTTCCACGACTCGGCCACCGCGAAGGCACGGTCCACGTGGTCGGGACCGAGGCTCACGGCCACCGACACCTCGTGGATGCGCACGCTTTCGGGTCCAAAGGCCGTGCCGAGATAGGTGCCTTCTGGAACTGTGTCCCCCAGCCTGCGGGCCTCCGCCAGATGGAGTTCGGCCGCTGCCGCGTCTTCGGCACGGCCCGCGATGACGGCGGCGCGCATGTGGAGTGCCCCGCGACAGGCACTCGCCTCGTCTGTACCGAAGGCGGGGGCGGCGTCGACGGCGGCCTCCAGTGCGCGCAGACCGGCCGATCGATGTCGTACGCGGCGATGCTCTGCGAGATGGCCGGCAGGGCGGCGTGGACACGGCGCTCGGTGCCGGTGTGGCCACGTTCCAGTCGGGTCGCGTCGACACCCAGTGCTGCCGCGATCGACTCAAGGGCGTTGTCGCTGGGCGTGCGACGTGCCTGCTCGATCTTCTTGATCTCCGACAGCGACAGGTAGCTCGCTCGGGCAAGGTCGGCCTGGGTGAGGCGCTTGGCCCTGCGGGCCGCCGCGATGCGCAGGCCGATGTGGTCGGTGGGTGCAGGCATGGCTGGCTCCGTTCAAGGCATCCCCCTCGAACGGTACTCATGCGGCCTCATACGGGATATGCGATCAGCCGCACCCGACCCGCAGGACACGTAGGGGTTTTTCGAGTCAGCCGGGGACGATCCGCAGGAGGTCCAACAGCCCGTTGATCCTGTAGTCGACGGCCGCCACCACCTGGGGGTCGTCCGCCCAGAGGTGGCCCCACGGGCCCCGGCGCAGGTGCGCGGTGCGCAGCCCCGCCCGGCGGGCCGGGAAGACGTCGTTCTGCGGGTGATCGCCGACGTACAGCACTTGCTCGGCCGTAACGCCCGCCGCCTCGACGACGCGGGAGAAGAACCGTGGGTCCGGCTTGGCGACGCCCCACTCGCCGGAGGTGGCGATCAGGTCGGCGGGCAGGTCGAGGCCACGCAGCAACTCCCCTGCCTTCACAGTCTGGTTACCGGCGACAATGATCTGGATGCCCTGCTCACGCAGTGCTGCGAACGCGGGGCGGACGTCGTCGTACACATCCGTCTCGTCGAGGTACTCACCGCGTCCGGCCGCCTCACGGGCGTCATAGGCGGACCTGATGTCGATACCCGGCTGGATCAGCCGCAGCGCTTCGGCGTTGTCCTTTCCCTGAGCGACGACAGCACCCACGATCGCCGACACCGTGTGCCGTGGCACGTGGAACCAGTCTGCCCAGGCTGCCCAGTAACGGTCGTCCCGGACAAGGGTCTCGCCGACGTCGAACGCGATGGTGTGGATCATCCCGGTCAGGGTACGCGTACACGACGCGCCGCCCGCTTCGCGAAACCTGGGGTGAAGCCCCGGTCTCACGAAACGGGCGGCGTCGGGGAAGGGTCAGGTCAGGCCGACACGGAGTCAGCCCTGCTTCTGGACCTGCTTCATCGCCTTGGCAAGGCCATTCGCCCACAGCTGGTTGACGCGGGCGCGCTCAGCCGCGTTGGGCTGCGCGTTCTGGCAGGACGTGCCGGGGCCGCCGCCCGACATCAGCTCGGAGCACGGGCCCCGGTAGTTGTCGGGGAGACCGAGGACGTGCCCGGTCTCGTGGGCGGTGACGCGGGTGGAGTTGTACTGCTGGTTCTGCCGGTAGTCGAGGAAGATGTAGCCACGGCCGTGGCCGTCGGTGCTCGCGTACGAACCGCGCGGGTCGTTGCCCTCGCGGTACGAGAAGCTCGCACCACTGGTGCCCTGCTGGAGCTTGACGTTGGTGACGGCGGCGTTCCATATGGAGGTGGACGACGCGATCTGCTGACGGAAGGACGGAGCCTGCGAGGCGTTGTACGTCACGGTGACGGCCTTGGCGCCCGGGTTGGCGGCGCGCTTCTCGGCGACGGCCTTGACGACCGCCTCGAAGAACGCCTTGTTCGCGGCGGCCTCTTCGCCGGAGCCCTGGTAGCGGGCGACGGAGGCGGCCGTGGACACCGAGGACTTCTCGGCACCGGCCCGGGGGGAGTCGGCGGCCGAGGCGACGGTCGACGTTCCGAGCGCGGCGGCGGCGAGGCCGAGGGCGGCGGCGACGGACAGATAACGCTTGTGCATGTGGGGGGCTCCCTACTCGTTCGGTGAAAGGTGAACGTTTCGGTATCCGTGAGTGTCGGGGAGCCACGGCGCCCGCGGATGATGGCAGATGGCGATAGGGCGGTGCTATCGCCGCACATCCGGACACCGGTCATACGTGCCAACTCATGGGGGTCCGTAGGGGTTTGGGAGGCTGGTGTGAGCACGTCAGCCGTTCTAGTCTCACGCCCATGGAGCTCGAGGTCAGGCATCTCCGCGCACTCTGTGCCATCGCCGACACCGGAAGCCTGCACAAGGCCGCCCGCCAACTCGGCATGAGCCAGCCCTCCCTGACCACCCAGCTGCGCCGCATCGAGCACGCCGTCGGCGGCCAGCTGTTCGCCCGCGAGCGCACCGGCTGCCGCCCCACCCCCCTCGGCCGCGTCGTGCTGAGCCGCGCCCGCCCCCTGGTCGTGGAGATGCGCGCCCTGGTCACCGAGGCCCGGGCCACGGCCGCGCGTGCCGACGACGGCACCCCGCACCTGCGCATCGGCTCCACCGCGAGCCGCGCCATACCGGGCTGGCTGCGCCGCCTCCGACACCGTATGCCGGGCACCGAGACCTCCCTCCAGATGGACGTCTCCGCGAACGCGCTCCTGCAAATGGTGGCCGCCGGTCAGCTTGACATCGCCTTCGTCCACGAGGTCGAGGGCTGTCCGCTGCGCCTCCCCGACGGGCTGCGCAGACGCGTCCTCGTCGACCGCGAACCGCAGTTCGTCTCGCTCGCCGCCGACCATCCCGCGACCCGCAAGGACGTCGTCCACCTCACCGACCTCGCCGCCGACCGCTGGATGGTGGACCCGACGGTCGACGGCGAATGGGACGGACTGCAAAGAGTGCTGCGGGAGGCCGGGCTCAACCCGCGCGTCCTGCACGGCGATTACCTCACCGCCGCCACCCTGGTCGCCACCGGCGAGGTCGTCACCGTCTGCCAGCCCACCTCGGTGGCGAGACCCGACATGGCCGTCAGACCCCTGTACGGCGATCCGCTCGGCGTCCGCCTCCTGGTAGCCGCCCGTACGACGGCGGAGCTCGACGCGGTCTACGGCGAGCTGGAGGCCGCGTACTGGGAGGCCGCGGCGGAGGCCCCGGCCTACCAGGACTGGCTCCTCGGCGGCAGGGGCGGCGGCAGACGCGACGACAGACTCGCCGAGAGACACGGCGAGAGACACGGCGACGCGAGATACGGCGACGGGCGAGGTACCGCCCCGGCCTCGGTGCCGGTCTCCGTGGCGATACCGGTCTCCCTTCCGAGCCCGGCCCCCGTCACCGCCCCGGTCGCGGGCCCCGTCACCGCCCCGCTCCCCACCCCCGCCCCACCCCCGGACCTTGGTCCCGCAGCTTCTCAGGACCTTCGCCCCACCCCCCTCTAGACCCCATCTGACCTGTGGTTTTCGCCGTTTTACGGTTCCGCGTCACGGCGTCCGGCCGGTTGTTACGTTCCCTACGGATGACGCACACATGGCGCCCGTAGCTTCATATCCGTCGCCACCGCAAAGGGGCACAAAGACGGACAGTACGTAAGCCAGCCACGAGGGAAGTCACGCCATGCGCGCCACCCGACGCACCATCCGCACCGCCGCCATCGCCACCGGCGCGATCGCCGCGCTCGCCGTCCCCACCACCGCGGCGTTCGCGGACGCACCGTCCACCCCGCAGTCCCACGTCGCCCCGGACGACGAGGGCACCCCCGCACCGAAGCCGGACGGCGAGGTCACGCCGCCCCCGAAGCCCGACGACGAGGTCACCCCGACGCCGGGCCCGGACGACAGGACCACCCCGGACGACAAGACGACGCCCGACGACAGGACGACGCCCGACGACAAGACCAGCCCCGACGACAAGACCGACCCCGACAAGCCGGTCCCCGGCGGCTGGGAGTCCAAGGGCACCGTCTCGCTGGGCGGCGGCTGGACCGCGGACGTCGAGGTGAGCGCCTCCGCGCGTGCCGCCAAGGCGCAGCTCTCCCTCGACGGCACCCCCAAGGGTTCGCTGAACGCCGACGGCGCCGCCGCGAGCACGAAGATCGACGGCTACACCTTCACGCTGGCCGCGGACGGCTCCGTCACGAAGTCCGGCAGCGGCGACCAGGACAACCGCGACAAGGACAAGGACAAGCCGGTCCCCGGCGGCTGGGAGTCCAAGGGCACCGTCTCCCTCGGCCACGGCTGGACCGCCAAGGTCGACGTGAACGCCTCCGCCCGCAGCGCCAAGGCGCAGATCTTCCTGAACGGCAAAGCCAAGGGCTCCGTGCAGGCGTACATCAAGCCCGCCTCCACGAGGATCGGCGGCTGTGTCTTCACGCTCACCGCCGACGGCACCGTCACCAAGACCGGCAAGCCGACCCCGCCGAAGCCCAAGCCGCAGCCCGCGAAGAAGCGCACCTTCGTGCGCGAGTACACGAACCTCGGCAGGACCGGCTTCGACGCCAAGGTCTACAAGACCAAGGGCGGGTACGAGGCCGACATGATCGCCAAGTCCCCGAGCGGCGGCAAGAAGATCGTCTGGGACACCCTCGAGCAGCGCGGCAACAAGGCCGCGTACGGGCAGCACAACGGCGCCCACTTCGTCCTCAACCCCGACGGCACCATGAAGGGCTGGGTCGAGGGCCGCACCGGCGGCAAGCCGGCGACGCACACCGGCGGCACGGGGACCGGGACGGGCACCGGCACCTCCGCGTCCGACCGTGCCGTCCCGCGGGGCGGCGTGAAGGCCGGCGCCGAGAACGCCTCCCCGGCCTCGCACGGCACCCCGCTGGTCGCCGCGGGCGGCGGCATGGCGGCGCTCGGCGCGGCGGGCCTGGGCTTCGCGATGTACCGGCGCAAGCAGCAGGGCCAGTAAGTCGCGGTACGTGGATGGGGCGCCCCTCCCCCGAGGGGCGCCCCATCCACGTACTCACTGCGCCACTGACAGACGCACTGGACGCACTAGACGCCGATGTCGCCGCCGTCCTTGCGCCACACCGACACGACCGCCGGGCGGACGATCTTGCCGGGGCCGTCGGGCCAGACGCTCGCGGGCTTCTCGACGGACGCGCCGTCGATCTCGCCCGGGTGCTGCACGGCCACCAGGACGCGGCGCTCCTGGACGAGGGGGCCGCAGGTCTCCGCGCCCTTCGGCATGGTGAGGAACTGCTTCAGCTCACCGCGCCGGTCGCCCTTCGTGGCGACGCCGAACAGGCCGTCGTGGGAGCCGAGCTGGTTGCCGTCGGTGGAGATCCACAGGTTGCCGTGCGGGTCGAAGGCCACGTTGTCGGGGCAGGAGATGGGGCTGACCTTGTCCTTGGGGAAGCCCGCGAAGTACGTGGCCGGGTCGTTCGGGTCGCCCGCGACGAGGAAGAGGTTCCAGCCGAAGCGGGTGGACTCGGGGCGGTTGCGGGACTCGGTGAGCTCCAGGACCTGGCCGTGCTTGTTGAGGTTGCGCGGGTTGGCCTCGTCGGCGCCGTCCTTGCCGGGCTTGCCGCGGTCGGTGTTGTTCGTCAGGGCGACGTACACCTTGCCGCTGCTCGGGGAGGGCTCGATGTCCTCGGGGCGGTCCATCTTCGTGGCGCCGACCTTGTCACCGGCGAGGCGCGTGAAGACGTACACCTCGTCGGCGGTCATGCCCTCGACGTGGGAGACGGCCTTGCCGCCCGCGTACGCGGTGGCCAGCGGGATCCACTTGCCGCTGCCGTCGAACTCGCCGTCGGACGGCAGCTTGCCCGTGCCGTCGATCTCCGCGGCCGGGGAGTCGCCGGTGAACTTGGCGACGTACAGGGTGCCCTCGTCGAGGAGCGTGAGGTTGTGCTCGCGGGCCCAGCGGGAGTTGCCCTTGGCCATGCGCTTGCTGCTGACGAACTTGTAGACGTAGTCGAAGCGCTCGTCGTCGCCCATGTACACGACCGGGCGGCCGTCGCTGGTCAGGCGGGGCTGGGCGCCCTCGTGCTTGAAGCGGCCGAGCGCGGTGCGCTTGCGCGGGACCGAGTCCGGGTCGTACGGGTCCAGTTCGACGACCCAGCCGAAGCGGTTCGGCTCGTTCGGCTCCTTGGTGAGGTCGAAGCGGTCGTCGAAACGCTCCCACTTGCGCTCGGACTCGGCCCCCGCGACGCCGTACCGCTTCAGGCGGGCCGCCTGCGTCGGGTCCGTGACCTTGTCCGCGTGGGCGAAGTACTGGTTGAAGTTCTCCTCGCCGTGCAGCGTCGTGCCCCACGGGGTGGTGCCGCCCGAGCAGTTGTTGAGGGTGCCGAAGACGGTGACGCCGCGCGGGTCCGCCTTCGTGCGGACGAACTCGCTGCGGGCGGCCGGGCCCGTGAGGTGGAACTTGCTGGTGACGGTGAGGCGGCGGTTGAGCTGGTGGCGCGGTACGGCGCGCAGGGCGCCGCTCTTGCGCTCGCCCTCGACCACGACCACGGACAGGCCGTGCGCCGCCCAGGCGATCTCGACCTGCTCGCGGGTGGGGTTCTTGGCGTCGTACCCCTTGAACATCAGGATTTCGTCCGTGTACTCGTGGTTCGCCACGAGGATCTGACGTCCGTGCTCCTCCCCGTGCTTCTCGCCGCGCAGCGGGAGCAGGCTGAGGAAGTCGTTGTTGTAACCGAACTGGCCCGCCTGCGCCTTGGCGGTCTGCTTGTCCGCGTCGAACGCCGGGGCGCCGCGCAGGATGGGCTCGCCCCAGCGGATCACGACGTTCTGGCCGTAGCCGCCGGGGACGGTGACCGTGTCGGCGGTGTTCGGGGCGACCGGGGTGAAGCGGAGGCCGCGGGCCGCCTTCTTGCTTCTGCGTTTCGCCTCGGCGGCCGCGGCGTCTCCGGCGGCGGCCTGGGCCTCCGCGGCGCCGGGGCCGAGGGCGAGGCCGCCCGCGGCGGAGGCCGCGACGGTGACCACGGCCGCGGCGCGCATCATCGAGCGGCGGCTCAGGGCGCCGGCTATGACGTCGCCCATGTACTCGTTGTCGCTGGTGTTGGGCACCGGGTGGAAGCAGGCGTCGCCGCAGCGGAACCGGCACGTCATGGCCGAGCGGCCGCCGGAGCCGCCCGGGTGAGAGGTGATCAGGGGCAGCAGCTTGCGCACGGGGTCCTCCATGGGTGGCCGGTTGACGGCGCTTTGGCTTCTTTTTGCCGGTGATTCCGGCTGGAGGCTAAGGGTGGCGGCCAGCTCCACGGGGGACTGCGGGTGAACGGCGGGTGAATCCGTGTCAGGCCCGGCCCGTCTGCCCGCCCCGAGCGGCGGCCGCTAACCTTACGTGTCCCTCATGGCCAGGGGCTGGCTCCGGGAACAAGTCATGCGAAGGGTTGCGCACATGGGCATTCTGGGACGTCTGCGAGCCGTCTTCCGACGGTCCTCCTCCTCTACGGTGCCCGAGGGGGCCTCGGGGTCGACTTCGGCGGTGCCCGAGGAGGCCTCTGCGGTGTCCGAGGAAGCGTCGGCCGCTGCGGTGCCCGCCGGGGAAGCGTCGGCGTCGACTGCGGATGGCTCTGCGGCCGGTACGCCTGCCGCAGGTACGTCTGCCGCAGGTACGTCTGCCGCTGGTACGCCGGAGAGTGCGCCCCGGGCGGGGAGTGTCAGGCCGTCGGCTGCTGAGGCGTTGGTGGCTGAGGCTTTCGACAACGTGTCGGTGCGTGTCCCGGCCCGCCGCTCCGCGGCGGATGACTCCCACCCACCCACCCGTGACTCCCGACATCAGGGTGCCCCCGCGGCAACCGCCCCAGAGTCCACCGCGGACGCCGAGGCGCCCACGGATTCGGACGCCGCGACCCCGACGGAATCGGCAGCCCCCGCAGTCGCGGAAGCCAAGGCGCCCGTCCAGCCCGAGACGCAGGCCTCCGGCCCCGTCGAGCCTGCACCCGCAGCCCCGGCCGCCGACTCCCCGACGGAGCCCGCCGCCCAGGCCAAGCCCACCGCCGCAGCCGCCACAGCCGAGCCGACCGGCATCCCGGCGCAGCCGGAAGCCTCCGCCCCGGCCCAGGCGGAATCTCCGGCCGAGCCGGTCGGAATCCCGGCCCAGGCGAAGCCCGCACCGGCCGAGCCGGACCCCGCCGCCGAGCCCGCCGCCGGGCCCGCCGTCGAGCCCGCCGCCGACGCCACCCCCGCGCAGCCGGAAGCCACCGACTCGGTCCAGGCTGAAGCTCCGGCCGAGCAAGCCGCCAGCCCCGCCTCACCGGACACCGTTCGGGCCGCGCCCGCCGCCGACGCCGCCCCGGCCCAGCCGGACCCCGCCGCCCCGGCCAAGGACGAAGCCCCGGCCCAGCCGGAGCCCACTCCGGCCCAGGCCGAGCCCGACCCCACCCCGGCCCAGCCCGACCCCACCCCGGCCAAAGCAACCCCCGCGCTCCCCCTGGCCAAGGTGAAGGCCGCCGCCCCCACCCTCGCCACCGCGTACCGCGCCGCAGGCGCCGCCCTCCGCAAGTGTCAGTTGGAAGGCACCCGCGCCCACGTCTACCTCGTACTGGACCGCTCCGGCTCCATGCGGCCGTACTACAAGGACGGCTCCGCCCAGAACCTCGCGGACCAGACCCTGGCCCTGGCCGCCCACACGGACCCTGCCGCCGCCGTCCACCTCGTCTTCTTCTCGACGGACATCGACGGCACCGCCGACCTCACTCTCGCCGGGCACGAGAACCGCGTCGACGAACTGCACGCCGCGGCGGGTCGCATGGGCCGCACCAGTTACCACCGCGCCATCGAGGAAGTCGTCGCCCACTACGAGAAGTCGGACCACGTCGGCGAACCCGCCCTCGTGATCTTCCAGACCGACGGCGCCCCCGACACCAAGGGCCCCGCCAACCAGGCCCTGGCCGACGCCGCCCGCCACCCCTTGTTCTTCTCCTTCGTCGCCTTCGGCGACAAGGACGCCAAGGCCTTCGACTACCTCCGCAAGCTCAAGGCGGACAACGCCGCACACTTCCTCACGGGCCCCGACCCGAGGGAACTCACCGACAAGGAGCTGTACGAGGGGCTGCTCGCCTCCTGGCGCCCGTAGCCCCACAGCCCGTAAGCACGTCACCCCGCACCACGGATCTCGTGGCGCCGACTCCCGCCTTGCGTGTCGTGTTGATGTCTTCCACGCGAGTGGAGCGAGGGGCGGCGACCGCGGGCAGTGGCGACAGGGGACGACCCGGCGGTGACGAGTGGCTCGCCGACCAGGAGGCGTACGCGCTCGGCCTGCGGGAAGCGGTGCTCTGCCTCGCCGACGTCTGCGCCCAGCCGGGCCGCGAGGACGAGGCCCGCTACGTACGCGGACACCTGGCGGCCCCACCACGGCCCCGCACCCCCTCGGCCCCCGGACAGGAGAGACCGCCGCATGACCACGGACCCGGCCCAGCTGATCGACGAGGAGCAGCGCGCGCCGCTGGCGTTCAGCAGTCTGCCGAAGTTCGTCTCCGACTACCTCGCGCTGATCACCAGGGCCGCACGGACGACGGCAGTCACCTCTGGTGTCCGTCCTGGTGGGCGCGCCCCGAGGCGATCGCCCGGCTCGCCGCGCTGTGACGTGTCTTCGAGTACCTGTGGTCGGACCCTGCGCTCGGCCTGTCCAACTGGTGGCTGCACCGCGCAGACCCCCACCTCGCGGTGCTGCTCAGCCCGACCGGGCCGTTCCACGCCTGCGCGCAGGGGCACCGGTCGGACGTCGAGCGGCTGCTGCTCGGCCGGATGCCCGCGGGCCTGATGGACGACCCGGTGTTCACGGTCCTGGTGGGCGACCCCTTCGCCATGTGAGTGGATCTTCGTTGGGCCGTTAGGATTTCGACCATGGCGGCCACTGGATCCGAGAAGCAGGGGGCGAACGACGTGCAGTCGTACTACGTCTCGACCCCCATTTACTACGTCAACGACGCTCCTCACCTGGGCCACGCCTACACGACCGTCGCAGGCGACGTGCTCACGCGCTGGCACCGTCAGCGCGGCGAGAAGGTGTGGTACCTCACCGGCACGGACGAGCACGGTCAGAAGATCATGCGCACGGCCGAGACGCACGGGGTCTCCCCGCAGGAGTGGTGCGACAAGCTCGTCGAGGAGGCCTGGCGGCCCCTCTGGGAGCACCTGAACATCGCCAACGACGACTTCATCCGTACGACGGAGAAGCGGCACACGGACCGGGTGCAGGAGTTCGTCCAGGATCTCTACGACAAGGGCGAGATCTACAAGGGCGGCTACGAGGGTCCGTACTGCGTCGGCTGTGAGGAGTACAAGCTCCCGGGCGAGCTTCTCGACGGCGAGGGCGAGTTCGCGGGCGAGAAGCTCTGCCCGATCCACAAGAAGCCGGTGGAGCTGCTCAGCGAGGAGAACTACTTCTTCAAGCTGAGCGAGTACACGGAGCGGCTGCTCGCGCACTACGAGGCGAACCCGGGCTTCATCCAGCCCGAGTCGGCGCGCAACGAGGTCGTGAACTTCGTCCGCCAGGGCCTGCAGGACCTGTCGATCTCGCGCTCGACCTTCGACTGGGGCGTCCCGGTCCCGTGGGACGCCAAGCACGTCATCTACGTGTGGGTCGACGCGCTCCTGAACTACGCGACGGCCGTCGGGTACGGCGCGGACGAGGCGAAGTTCGCCTCGACCTTCCCGGCGAACGTGCACCTCGTCGGCAAGGACATCCTCCGCTTCCACGCGGTGATCTGGCCCGCGATGCTGATGGCGCAGGGCCTGCCGCTGCCCGGGAAGGTCGCCGCCAACGGCTGGCTGATGGTCGGCGGCGAGAAGATGTCCAAGTCGAACCTGACGGGCATCAAGCCGCAGGACCTGACGTCCCACTTCGGCGTGGACGCCTACCGCTGGTACTTCCTGCGGGCCATCGCCTTCGGCCAGGACGGCTCGTTCTCGTGGGAGGACTTCACCGCCCGCTACACCAGCGAGCTGGCCAACGACTACGGCAACCTCGCGTCGCGCGTCGCCGCCATGGTCGGCAAGTACTTCGGCGGCGCGCTGCCCGCCGACGAGGCGCCCGGCGAGGCCGAGCAGGCGGTCCGGGACGGCCTGGCCAAGGCGGTCGCGGAGGCCGACCGGCGGGTCGGCGACGACCTGGACTTCCAGGGCGGCATCCTCGCCGTCTTCGACTTCGTGAAGCAGGTCAACGGCTACATCACGGAGCAGGAGCCGTGGAAGGTCGCCAAGGACGACTCTCCCGAGGGCAAGGCGCGCCTCGCGACCATCCTCTACACGGCCGCCGAGTCGCTCCGCGCGGTCGCGGTGCTCCTGAACCCGGTCATGCCCGAGACCTCGCAGCAGCTCTGGGACTCCCTCGGCGCCGAGGCCCCGCTGGGCGCCCTCGCCGACCAGCGGGTCCAGGACGCGGGCACGTGGGGCCTGCTGCCCGCGGGCGCGACGGTGACGAAGGGCGCGGTGCTCTTCCCGCGTCTCGAGGAGCCGAAGAAGGACGCGTAAGTCCTTCCCGGACGTGAGTGAGGGCCCCGGAACCTGATCGGTTCCGGGGCCCTCACTCACGTCCGGGGCAGGGTCCTACGGTCGGTCGTGGTCATGGCTCGGTCGGCTTCAGCGTTTCGGCGGTGGAGAGCGGCGCGGCGAGCGCGGGCACGATGGCACGACGCACCCGCACGGGACGGCTCAGGCGTACGAGGCGACCAGCCGTGCCAGCTGTCGGCCGGCTGCCCGCAAGGGCTCTTCGCTGCGGGCTACTTGGGCCGTCACCTCGGCGCCTTCCAGGGCACTGATGACGGTCGTCGCCACTTCGCGGGCGTCCTCGGGGGTGAAGCCGGAGTCGAGGAGTTTCTGCTCGACGATCTGCTCCCAGCCGAGCAGGGCCTGTGCGCACACGCGCTGGATCTCGGAGTCGGAGCCGAGGGTCTCCAGGGCGGCGGCGGTGACGGGGCAGCCGTCGGTCCAGCCGGACTCCCGCAGGCCGACGGCGAGTTCGACGGCACAGGCCTGGACGGCGGCGCCGGGGTCGGCCTCGGCGGCCATGGCGGCGCGCAGCACGGCCGCGAACTCCTCGTCGCTGTACTTGATCGCGGCGACGGCGACGGCCGCCTTGCCGCCGGGGAAGAAGTGGTAGACGGAGCCGAGCGTGGCCTCCGCCTCGGTGGCGATCTGCTTGATGCCGGTGCCGACGTAGCCCTGACGCTGGATGAGCCGGGCGGCGACGGTGACGATGCGCTCACGCGTGCTGGGGGGCGCGGTGTACTGACTCATCCCGCCACCTTACCCACCCTCTGAGTAGAGCGTTCGTTCTAGAGCTGTGCTACGTTTCCTCCAAGCGCTGGATAGAGCGCTCGTTCTAGTACTTTCCTCTACTCACCGGAGACACCCATGCCTCAATCCGTCACCGTCATCGGACTCGGCCCCATGGGCCAGGCGATGGCCGCCGCCTATCTGGACCGGGGCTACGAGGTCACCCTCTGGAACCGCACCCCGTCCCGCGCCGACGCCCTGGTGGCGCGCGGCGCGAAGCTCGCGAGGACCACCGAGGAAGCCCTCGCCGCCAACGAGCTGGTGATCCTCAGCCTGATCGACTACGACGCGATGTACACGGCGTTCGCGGGCGCGGAGCACGCCGTCGCGGGCCGGGTCCTGGTGAACCTCAGCTCGGACGTGCCGGAGAAGGCGCGCGCGGCGGCCCACTGGGTGGAGGGGCTCGGCGGCACGCACCTCACCGGCGGAGTGCTGTCCCCGCCGCCGGGCATCGGCAGCCCGGACATGTCGACGTTCTACAGCGGCCCGCGCGAGACGTACGAGAAGTACCGCGCGGACCTGGAGGTCATCACCGGCCGGACGGACTACCGGGGCGAGGACCCGGGCCGGGCCGCCCTCATGTACCAGCTGAACATGGTCATCTTCTGGCCCGCGATGCTCGCGTACTGGCAGGCGGTCGCGCTCGCGGGCGCGCACGGCATCAGCGCATCGGAGATCGCCCCGTACGCGTCCGAGAACTACGCGGGGATGCAGCAGTTCATCGACTTCTACGCGTCCCGGATCGACGCCGGGAACCACGCGGGCGACGTGGACCGCATCTCGATGGGCATGGCGAGCATGGAACACGTCGTCCACACGAACGCCGACGCGGGCGTGGACACGGCGTTCCCGGAGGCCGTCCTCGACGCGTTCCGCAAGGGCGCGGAGGCGGGCCACGGCGCGGACAGCTTCAGCAAGCTGGTCGACCTGATCCGAAAGCCGTCCTGACGCCAGGCCGGGGCCCGTCGTCCCCAGGGCCGAGAGCTCCGCGACGCCGAACCTGACCGAGTCCACCCGCGAGGCCCACCTCCCGCACCCGCTCGGCCAGGCCGCCCAGGTGCGCGCGGCCCGTCACGAACGCCTCATCCTCCTCGTGGACGGCCTCGACGAGGACCGGGGCGTGACGGCCGGGCCCGACGCGCACAGCATCGCCGGGCCGCTGCCCCAGCCGGCCGTCCCCGCGCTGCCGCACGCGGATCCCACCGCGGTCGGCGTCCTCACGGCGCCCGAGGTGTGGTGGCGCCTGCTCACAGCTCCTTCGCCAGCCGATGGATGAAGTCCCGCGACCGCGCCGGATCCAGGGACGCCGACCTCACCTTGTGGAAGAGGGTGCGGAAGAGGGCCAGTTGGGGCTCCGCGTCCAGGAAGGGGCCGCCGTGGGGCTCGTCGCGCTTGGCGGTGTCGAGCGGGGGGACGGGGCCGCCGAGGTAGACCGCCGCCGCGTTGGCTCCGGCGAAGCCGTCGACGTCGAAGGGGATGACGCGGACCGTGACGTTGGGGCGTTCCGACTGGCGCAGGATGCGGGTCAGTTGGGCGCGGGCGACCTGCCGGTCGGCGACGCGGGTGCGCAGGACGGACTCGTGCAGGACGGCCTCGTACGGCACCGCGCCGGGGCGTTCGACGGCCACGCGGCGGCCCATGCGGTGGGCGACTCTCGGCTCCAGCGCGCCGACGGGGAGTTCGGGGGCCAGGTAGGAGAAGACGGCGCGGGCGTAGTCCTCGGTCTGGAGGATGCCGGGGACGTGGGCCGTGGCGGTCACGTGCAGGAAGGTGGCGTGGTGCTCCAGCTCCGCGAGGTCGAGGAACGCGGGCGGTAAGACGCCCCGGTACTCCTCCCACCAGCCGCGGGTGCGGTCCGTCGCCATGCCGACGAGGCCCTCGACCAGGCCGGGGTCGACGCAGGCGTAGTGGGCGGCCAGCCTGCGCACCCGCGCCTCGCTCACCCCCGCGATCCCGGCCTCCATCTGACTCATCTGGGCCGATGTCGAGCCGAGCAGCTCCGCCACCTCGCGGGCGGTCATCCCGGCGGCGTCCCGCAGCCTGCGCAGCTCCGTACCGAGGCGGACCTGCCGGGCGGTGGGCCGATTCCTCGGCGGCATACGCGACCTGCCCCTCAACGCTGTTCGCCGCAGGACGTGTTGACGCCCCTCTTTCGGGGGGCAGGTTACGCGAACCTGTTGCCGTGGCAGAAATTACTGCCCTACCTTCGGTGATGAAGCGACCACCCACAGCAACTCCCCGCGACCACCCACAGCAACCCCCGGGTCCGGAAGTGCACCGCGTCGCCCCGCCACAGCGGGCACCGGCAGGCCACCACCCCGAGAGAGTCGATCTCCTCCAACTCCTCATCGACCCAACGGAGTTACGCATGACCGAGAGCTGCGACCCCGGCGACGACTTCGACGAACCCCCCGCTGCCCCCTCTCCCCGGCCCGCCGTCACCCCCTCCCGGGCGCCCTCCCGAGCCCCCTGGCAGTACACCCTCCACATCCCCAACGACCTCCGAGCCGTCACCGTCTGTCGTCATACGCTCGGCCTGATCCTGACCGCCCACGGCCTCCCGCACCTCACCGACTCGGCGGAACTGGTCGCGACGGAGCTGGTGGCCAACGCCGTGACGCACACGAAGGGACCGGCGGCCCTGCGCCTGCACTGGGCCGGGGGCATCCTCCGCATCGAGGTCTGGGACGCCGACCCCACCCCGCCCGAGCCCCCGGCGCCCCCGGCCAGGGACCTGGTCCTGGCGGAGGCGGGCCGCGGCCTCGCCCTGGTCAAGGGCTGCGCCGACGGCTGGGGCTGGTATCACCTGGGCGGCGCTCATCTGCCGGGCGGGGAGGGCAAGTTCGTCTGGTGCGAGCTGGCCGAGGCGGCGTGACGCCGCCGCGCCCCGAGCAGCGCCCACGCCACGCCCGCCAGGATTCCGAAGCCGACGAGCAGCGCGCTGGCGTAGCCGTGCACCGAGGCCTCCGTCGGGGCCGCGTCGCGGTGCTCGGCCAGATACGTCCCGGCCGCGCCGGACGCGATCGTGTTGAGCAGCGCCGTGCCGAGGGCGGCCCCCAACTGCTGCGAGGCGTTGTACGCGGCCGACGCGGCGCCGATGTCATGGCCCCGCATCCCGGCCGTCGCCAGACTCGCCGTCGGCGGCAGCACACAGCCGAGGCCGAGGCCGGTGAGGGGCGGCGAAGGGCGCGATGGGGGCGGTCGAGGCGCCGGGAAAGTCTCAAGCGGGGGTTCCGGGCGAGGGACACGGGAGGGGTGTGGGAGGGACGCGGGAGGGGTGGCCGACGAGTGGGCCCCCGGGGCCTGGCTGGATACATACGCTCCCAGTGAGCTGTTGATCACTTCGTGATCGGTCTCACTTCGCCTTCACTCCGGCGCACGTACGCTTCACAGTATGGCCACGAATCCCGCTTCCGAGAGCCGGCGGTCCTCACGCACCGCCGACGAGGTGAACGAGGAGATCCGTGCGCTGTGGCTGCGCTGCGGCGGGCGGCTGAGCACCGAGCAGCGCCGGGAGTATCAACGCTTGGTGACGGAGTGGGCGACGGCGGAAGCCGAGAGTCACAGGTCGTCGACGCGGCACAACTCACCCACCCGAGCGGCCTGACGGACCGGAATCAGTCCGTCCCGCTCGGGACGACGCGGTCCTTGGGCTGTACGCGGCCCTCCGGCCAGCCAAGACCCACGAACGCCAGCCTTCGCGTTCGCGGATCCAGCAGCACCACCGCCACCGGCTTGTCGTAGGGATTGCCCGCGTTGGTGAGGCACACCCACCCGCTGGTTCCGGCCACCCGGCGCGCGGACTCCAGGCGGGACCACTGGGCGGACACGCGCTCGCCGCCCAGCTCCCGGTCCCACGCCCCGGATGCGCGACGCGGTGTACCGCACGGTGACGGCGGCGTGCCGCCCTTGCAGCGCGGCTCGGCCTCGCGGACCATGGCCCGCACCCGGCGCATCACCCCTTCCCGCCCGCCAACTCCCGCTCCAGCGGCGTCCGGTAGGCCGGAGTCACCCGCGTCGGCCCGAGCCACTCGGCCAGCTCCCGGGCCCGCCCGGCCACCGCCTCGCGCGCCGCCGCGCCCACGTCCGTGAGCAGCCGGTACGCCACCTCCCCTGTCGCGCGCTGTGCCCACGCCCCGACGATCCGGCCGTCGGCCCACACGGTCGGGCCGATGTTGCCGTTGCGGTCGAAGAGGGCGGGCACGTGCGCCGGGTCGAGGTAGAAGTCGCGGTGGCGGCGGCCCATCGGGGTGGGGTCGAGGCCGGGCAGCAGGGCGACCCAGGGCTCGGCGGCGGGCACGGGGTCCTCGTCGTCGGGCGCGAGATAGCCGGTGCCGCCGTCGTCCAGGTCCACGTCCCGCGCGCCCACCGCGGCAAGGGCCTTGCGCGCGTCGGTGAGCGTCCAGCCGGTCCACCATTTCAGGTCGTCCACGGTGACCGGGCCGAAGGCGTACAGATAGCGGCGGGCCAGGGCGGCCTTGGCGGCGGGCGGGTCCAGGTCGGGGGCGGGGACATGAGCCGGGTCGGGGGCGGCGGCATGGTCAGGGTCGGGAGCCGGGGGCTCGGGCGCAAGGGTCCACCGGAACTGGTTGGAGGTCCACGCGCCGCGCGGCCGGGCCCGCCGGATCCGCCCCTCGGCCGCGAGGACCCGCAGGATCCGGGAGCCAGCGGTCTGCCAGGACGCGTACGACTTGCCGGGACTGACCAGCGCCTTCTCACTCAACTCCGGTACGTCACGAGCGAGTTCGGCGGCGCCCGCGGCGCCCCGTGCGGCCAGCGCGGCGAGCGCGGCCCGCTCCACGGCGGCGTACCGGCGCTCGTCCCAGCCGATCCCCGCGAGGAACGCGAGGCAGCCCGCGCGTTCCCTGGCGGCGACGGCCCGCGCGGTCGACGCGTGCACGAGCGGCGCGAGCGGGGTCGGCACGACGAACATGGTGCGCCGCATGCACAGCATCCGCGTCACCGTGAGGTCGTCGTAGAGCCCCCGCTCCACCTCGGCGACGGTGGGCCGCTCAAGGCGTGCGGCGGCGGACAGGAACACCGTCGCCGGGTCGGTGGCGTGCAGGCCGACCAGGGCGTCGGCGACGTCCTCGATCCGGTCGGAGCGGGTGCCGGGCGCGAGCAGGTGCCGGGCGCCGAGCCGGGCACGCCGCTCGGCGTCCGTGACGGCGCGCCGCCGGGCGATCACCGCCCGCCCTCCGGCCCGGCCGCGGCCCCCGCACGCCCGGCCTCCGGCCCCGACCCCGGCTCCGGCCCGGCCTCCGCCTCCGACCCCGACGCACCGGCGTCACCCCCGAGCGCCGGATTGGGCACGAGAATGCGCCGCAGCACCCGCTCGACCTCCGCCCGGCTGGGCGGCTTCGGCGCGGCCAGGGCCCGCAGGCTCACGCCCAGGAGCGCGACGCCGGCCGCCTCGGCGGTGTCCGCGTCGGTGTAGTGGGCGAGGGCCCGCACGGAGAGCCGGTGGTGCTGCTCGGCGATCTCCCGCAGGGCGGGGCGGCGCATGGCGGCGGCGTACAGCTCGAACTCCACCACCTGCTGGTCGTGTTCGGGCCCGTCCTCGGGCGGCAGGACGGCGTCGGCGAGCAGCACGGCGCACTGCTCGGCGGTGAGGCCGGGGCGGCGCGCGACCCACTCGTCGAGATACGCCCCGAACCGGTCGACGGAGCGGCGCAGGGCGGCCGCGATCAGGTCGTCCTTCGTGGCGAAGTGGTACGTCGTCGCGCCCAGCGGCACGCCCGCCTCGGCGGCGACCGCGCGGTGCGTGAGCCCCTCGATGCCGCGCTCGGCGATGACCCGCTCGGTGGCGGCGACGATCTCCTCGACCCGCCGCGCCGGATCCCGGCGACGACGCCCTTCGACGGCCATACGAGGCTCCTCACCATGCAGGGACGGCTTGATCAGTACATACGTACCGTAATGCCAAGCACGACGCCAGCGGAAATTAGATGCGAAAGATGTCCGTATTGCACCACTGTCGAATCTTCCTTACAGTACAGGTGTACTAGTTGCTGATGTGCTAGTCACTGCCCCCTCCCCCCACCCCCGAGAGGTGATCCCCATGAGTGCCCCCGCCATCGCCCCCTGCCTCGGCGTCACGGACACCGACGTGACCGTCGCGTTCTACGAGAAGCTCGGCTTCACCGCGCTGCCCGGCAACGACGACCCCGAGGACGACCTGCGCATCCTGCTGTTCGAGGGCCGGTTCGCGCTGATGGTCCACCGCGCCGAGCACCTGCGGAAGTGGCTGCCGGTGCACAAACTTCCCGGTGGGCGCGTTCGGCATGTTCTATCTGGGCGTCGCCGACTTCGACGGGTACGTGGAGCGGATCAGGCCGCTGGTCGACGTGATCAAGGAGACCGCGGTCGAGGGCCGCAGGATCCTGTACTTCACCGACCCCGACGGCTACGTCATCGGCGTCAACCAGCGCCAGGAGGGCGAGTGACCCTGCCCGCCCCCCGGCAGGGGTGCCTGACGCGGGGCACCACAAGCAGAGGGGCCCGGAACCGTGACGGTTCCGGGCCCCTCTGCCGTCACTGTCGTACGACGACTACTTGGCGTCCTGCTCACCCTGGCCGGAGGCCGCCTTGGCGGGAGCCGCCGGCTTGCGGAGCGCGATGTTCAGCTCCTTGAGGCGGGACTCCTCAAGCACCGTCGGGGCGCCCATCATCAGGTCCTGGGCGTTGCCGTTGAGCGGGAAGGCGATCGTCTCGCGGATGTTCGGCTCGTCGGCGAGCAGCATCACGATGCGGTCGACGCCGGGGGCGATGCCGCCGTGCGGCGGGGCGCCGAGGCGGAACGCGCGCAGCATGCCCGCGAACTCCTGCTCGACCGTCTCCGCCTCGTAGCCCGCGATCTCGAAGGCCTTCAGCATGACCTCGGGCTCGTGGTTGCGGATGGCGCCGGAGGACAGCTCGATGCCGTTGCAGACGATGTCGTACTGCCAGGCGAGGATGTCGAGCGGGTCCTTCTCCTCCAGGTCCTTCATGCCGCCCTGGGGCATGGAGAAGGGGTTGTGGGAGAAGTCGACGCGACCCGTCTCCTCGTCCTTCTCGTACATCGGGAAGTCGACGATCCAGCAGAACCGGAAGACGTTCTCCTCGAAGTGCCCGGCACGCTTGGCGGCCTCGACGCGCACCGCGCTCATGATCTTCGAGACCTCGTCGAACTCGCCCGCGCCGAAGAAGACGGCGTGGCCGGGGGCGAGGGAGAGGCGCTTGGTCAGCTCCTCGACATCGCCCTCGGTCAGGAACTTGGCGATCGGTCCCGTCAGCGAGCCGTCCTCGGCGACGCGCACCCAGGCCAGGCCCTTCGCGCCGTGCTCGACCGCGTACTCACCGAGGCCGTCGAAGAACTTGCGGGACTGCGACGCGGTGTCCGGCACCGGCAGGGCACGCACGTGCTTGCCCGCGAACGCCTTGAACTCGGAGTCGGCGAACACGTCCGTGATGTCGACGAGTTCGAGCTTGGCGCGCAGGTCCGGCTTGTCGTTGCCGTACTTCAGCATCGACTCGCGGAACGGGATGCGCGGGAACGGCGAGGTGACCTCGCGGCCGTTGCCGAACTCCGTGAACAGCTCCGTCATCAGCTTCTCGATCGGCTGGAAGACGTCCTCCTGCTCGACGAAGGACATCTCCACGTCGAGCTGGTAGAACTCGCCCGGCGAGCGGTCCGCGCGGGCGTCCTCGTCGCGGAAGCAGGGCGCGATCTGGAAGTACCGGTCGAAGCCGGAGATCATCAGGAGCTGCTTGAACTGCTGCGGGGCCTGCGGCAGGGCGTAGAACTTGCCCGGGTTCAGGCGGGACGGGACCACGAAGTCGCGCGCGCCCTCGGGGGAGGTCGCGGTGAGGATCGGCGTCGCCATCTCGTTGAAGCCGAGGGCCACCATCTTGGAGCGGATCGAGGCGATCACGGCGCTGCGCAGCATGATGTTGCGGTGCATGCGCTCGCGGCGCAGGTCCAGGAAGCGGTACTCCAGGCGCCGCTCCTCGTTGACCCCGTCCTCGGCGTTGATCGTGAAGGGCAGCGGGGCGGCCGCGCCGAGCACCTCGACCTCGACGGCCTCGATCTCGATCTCGCCCGTCGGCAGCTCCGGGTTCACGTTCTCCGCGCCGCGCGAGACGACCTTGCCGTCGACGCGGACGACCGTCTCCTTGGAGAGCTTGTCGAGGGTCTCGGCGGCGGCGGTGCCGGGGCGGGCGACCAGCTGCGTGATGCCGTAGTGATCGCGGAGGTCGATGAAGAGGATGCCGCCCAGGTCGCGCCGATTGTGCAGCCATCCGCTCAGCCGGACGTCGGTGCCGACGTCAGAGGCCCGGAGTTCACCGCACGTGTGCGACCTGTACCGATGCATCGTCGTTCATCCAGTCTTTCGGGATCGGGGAGTGCCCGGCGGGGGCCTGCCCCGGCGGGCGTAAAGAAGGTGCTGGCTGTCAAGGCTACCGTCCGGTGGAAGATCACTTCCCCCCGTATTCGGGCGCCCCTCCCGGTGTCCGGGGCGGGCGCCCGCCCTGGACGGACGGGGACAAGGTGGCGAGCGGTGCACAACTGTTCCTACAGTGATTCAATGCGCACCGATGAGCCCCGCGAGCAGGTGGGGGACGCCTCCCTGCCTCCCGACCGGGACTCCCTCCCGCCCGTGAGCGCCGTGCTCTCGGTCATCGCCACCGGCCTGTGGCGCTGGGACAACGCCACCGGGACCGTCACCCTCGACGCCGAGGCGGCCCGGCTGCTCGGCCTCCCGCCGCACGCCCAGACCACCACCGAGGCGGGCGTGCGCTCCCGCTTCCACCCCGTCGACTGGAACGAGATCCACGGCATCGTGCAGCTCGCCGTCGCCGAGGGCACCCTCGCCGAGGCCCGGCTGCGGATCATGGACGAGCAGGGCCGCCGCGTCCTGCGCACGGTGCGCAGCCGTACGAAGCCGATCGTCCACGAGGGCGGCAGCACCTACGAACTGCTCGGCACCATCCAGGAGGTCTCCGAGCCGTCCCCCGGCTCGGCCGCCCGCTCGCCCGTCACCGGGGACTGGCGCCGCTCCCGCGAGGCGTTCCTGCTCGACGCGGGCCGCGCGCTCGCCGAGGCACGGTCCACCAAGGAGGTCCTGCGGGTCGCCGCGGGCCTGTCCATGCCGGGCTTCTCGCCGGACGGGCTCGCCGTCTTCGGCGCCAAGGCCGACCGCCTCACCCTGGTCGGCCACCACGGCCACCACGGCTACGGCCACGACGACCCGCTCGCGTCGATGCCGCTGGACACGGACTACCCCGCCGCCGAGGTGCTGCGCACCGGCCGCGCCGTCTATCTGTCGTCCCCGGCGGACTACCGCCGCCGCTACCCGACCGCCTGGCCGCTGGCCTCGCGCTTCGAGCGGCAGTCGTGGGCGTTCCTGCCGCTGATCGTCGCGGGCCGCACGATGGGCGCGTGGATGGCGGCGTTCACCTATCCCGTCTCGTTCACGCCCGACGAGCGCTCGGTCCTGACGACGGTCGCGCGCATGCTGGCGCAGGCCCTGTCGCGGGCCGGGGTCGCGGAGTCCGAGCGGGAGCTGACCGAGGGCCTGCAGCGCTCCATGCTGCCGGTGCTCGGCCCGGAGATCCCCGGCATGAGCGTCGCCGCGCGCTACGTACCGACGGGCGGGGGGCTTCAGGTCGGCGGCGACTGGTACGACATGATCCCGCTGCCCAGCGGCCGCATCGCCTTCGTCATCGGCGACGTCCAGGGCCACGACGTGCGGGCGGCCGGCCTGATGGGGCAGTTGCGCATCGCCCTGCGCGCGTACGCCTCCGAGGGGCACCGCCCGGACGCGGTGCTCTCCCGTGCCACCCGCTTCCTGTCCGGCATCACGGACGGCATCGCCTACGGCTCGACGGACACCCGCGACGACCACGGGGGCGCCGCGGCCGACCCGCGCTTCGCGACCTGCCTGTACGTGGAGGCGGATCCGGCGACCGGGGTCCTGGAGATCGCCCGCGCGGGCCATCCCGAGCCCGTCATACGCATGAGTGACGGAACGGTTCTCCAGCGGCCCATCGCGGGCGGCCTCCCCCTCGGCATCGACCCGGACGCCGACTATCCGACGACCCGGCTCGTCCTCGACACCGGCGAGACCATGCTGATCTGCACGGACGGCCTCATCGAGACCGGCGGCCACGACCTGGAGACGGGCTGGAAGCGGATCCGCGAGATCCTTGAGCGGTACGAAGATGGCGCGGCCGGCGCAGCCGGGGACGTGGGCGCGGGCGGGGCCCCCGCCGCAGGGGGCGCCGCCGAGCCCGAGGGGCACGAGGGCTTCGGCGCCTACGAGGCCCCGCCGACCGGGGACGACAGCCTCGAACTGCTCGCCGACACCCTCGTCCAGGCCGTGCACGGTCCGTCCTCGCACCACACCACGGGGCCCCTCGCCGACCGCCGCGAGGACGACATCGCCGTGCTCCTGCTCCGCCGCACCGGCCGCCCCGACCAGCGCGCCCACACCCGCCGCACGATGCTGACCATCGCCCAGGCCGAGCCGGAGCGCGTCGCGGGCGCGCGCCAGCACCTGCGGGACCTGCTGCACGACTGGTCGGACGCCGAGCAGGTCGACTCGGCGGTCCTGCTGGTCTCCGAGATGATCACCAACGTGCTCGTGCACACCGACGGCGACGCGCTCCTGGTCGCCGAGGTCACCGGCGAGGTGCGGACGCGCAGGCTCCGGGTGGAGGTCGCCGACGGCAGCGACGACCTGCCGCACAAGCGCCACCCCGGCGAACTCGCCTCGTCCGGGCGGGGACTCGTGCTCATGGAACTGCTCGCCGACCAGTGGGGGGTGGATCCGCGGGGCGAGGGCAAGAGCATCTGGTTCGAGCTCTACGAAGGCTCGGGGGACTCGCCGGGCGAGGGCGAGGGTCCCGGGGGCGGGGCGGCCGGTGCCTTCGGCGGCGCGGACCCGGACGCCGCGCTGTAGCGGGCGCGCAGCTCGGACAGCACGCCGAACGCGGCGGCCGTCAGCGGTACGGCGAGCAGCATCCCGATGATCCCGGCGACGGACGCCCCCGCGGTGATCGCCAGCATCACCACCGCGGGATGCATCTGCACGGTCCGGCTCTGGATCATCGGCTGGAGCACGTGCCCTTCGAGGACCTGCACGGCGAGGACGACGCCGAGCGCCCACAGCGCGATGACCGGGCCGCGGTCGGCGAGGGCGACGAGGACGGCGATGGCGCCCGAGAGGAACGCCCCCAGGTACGGGATGTACGCGCCGACGAACACCAGGGCGCCGAGCCCGGCGGCGCCCGGCACGCGCAGGATCAGCAGGCCGACGGTGATGCACACGGCGTCGATGAGCGCGATGAACGTCGTCCCGCGCATGAAGCCCTCGACGGCCGTGAAGGCGCGGCGCGCCATGGCCTCGACGGTGTCGGCGGAGGACGCGGGCACCAGGGAGCGCAGCGCGCCCGCGGTCTTGTGCGAGTCGCGCAGGAAGAAGAACACGAGCAGCAGCGCGAGCACGGCGGTCGCGATCATCTCGCCGACCACGCTGATGCCGCTCACCACCCCGGAGGCGGCGGTGCCGCCGAACTTCCCGAGCAGGTCCTTGGCGTTGGACGCGAGGTCGTCGAGGGAGGTGCCCGCCGCGCCGAAGTGCTTCGACAGGTCGGCGGCGGCTTCCTTCAGGGACGAGATGATCTGGTCGCCGGTGTCGATGAGCGCCTTGACCACGATGTACGTCGCGCCGCCGACGACCGCGAGCACGGCGGCGCAGGTCAGGCCCGCGGCGAGCGAGCGCCGCACCCGCATCCGGACGAGCCGCCGGTACAGCGGCCCGAGCAGGGCCGTGCCCAGGAGCGCGAGCAGCACGGGCGTGACGGCCGTCTTGAACACCGTGCACAGCCACACGCCGACCCCGGCCACGCCGGCGACGAGCAGCGTGACCACGCACCAGGCGGCCACGCGCCGCACGGCCTCGGGCAGAAGGGTGTGCACGGGGTCCACCCGAACACGGCGGTACGGCCTACGCAGCGGGGCGTAGGCCGTACGGACGGCGCCGGGTCACCTGCCGCGGTGCCGGGTCGCCTCTCCCGGTGCCGGGTCAGATGCCGTGGTGCCGGGTCACATGCCGTGCACGGCGGGGACCGAACCCAGCAGGCCCTTCTGGAAGTCCTCGAAGGCCTGCTGCAGCTCC
This sequence comes from Streptomyces sp. NPDC041205, assembly GCF_055591765.1. Lineage (NCBI taxonomy): Bacteria > Bacillati > Actinomycetota > Actinomycetes > Kitasatosporales > Streptomycetaceae > Streptomyces > Streptomyces sp. NPDC041205. Next base: position 89,117 of record NZ_JBVIZH010000007.1, read on the forward strand.
GCGCGGGTGTTCATCACGAATGGCCCGTAGTGCGCCATGGGCTCCCGGATGGGCTGCCCGCCGAGCAGCACGACCTCCAGGTCGGGCGTGTGGGAGTCCTGCCTCTCGTCCGCCCGGACGGTCAGCGAGCCACCGGCCCCGAAGACGGCGGTCTGCCCGAGCTCGACGGGCCGCCGCTCCGCGCCGACGGTGCCGCGCCCGGCGAGGACGTAGGCGAGCCCGTTGAAGTCCTCCCGCCAGGGCAGCGTGACCTCGGCCCCGGGCCGCACGGTCGCGTGCACCATGGTGATCGGCGTGTGCGTGATGCCGGGGCCCTCGTGCCCGTCGAGCTCACCCGCGATGACCCGCAGCAGCGCGCCGCCGTCTCCGGTGGTCAGGAGCTGCACCTGGCCGCCTCGGATGTCCTGGTAGCGGGGGTCCATCATCTTGTCCTTGGCGGGCAGGTTCACCCACAGCTGGAGGCCGTGGAAGAGCCCGCCGGACATGACGAGCGATTCGGGCGGCGCCTCGATGTGAAGGAGGCCGGACCCGGCGGTCATCCACTGGGTGTCGCCGTTGCGGATGGTGCCGCCGCCACCGTTGGAGTCCTGGTGCACGAAGGTGCCGTCGATCAGGTACGTCACGGTCTCGAAGCCGCGGTGCGGGTGCCAGGGCGTGCCCTTGGGCTCCCCGGCGGCGTACTCCACCTCGCCCATCTGATCCATCATGATGAACGGGTCGAGGTACTTGTAGTTGATCCCGGCGAAGGCGCGCCGCACCGGGAACCCTTCGCCCTCGAAGCCGCTGGGCGCGGTCGTCACGGCGAGCACGGGGCGGGCCACGGCGTCGCCCGGCACGGTCACCCTGGGCAGGGTCAGCGGATTCTCGACGGTCACTGCAGGCATGGATGGGACCTCCTTGTACGCTCAGATTAGTTGAACGTAGAACTTTCTGCCACCTGGAACACGAAACGCCCGGAGGGCATTCCCTCCGGGCGTTCCGGTGATCACTGGGGGCGGAGTACGTGGCCGAAACCGTCGGCCGCGTCCACGGTCCGTCATCCGTACGTGCGGGCCGTCATCCGTACACGGGCTCCGTCATCCGCACACGGGCTCCGTCATCCGCACACGCGGCCTGTCATCCGTACATGCGGCGCATGGCGAAGTCGACCATCTGCTCGACCGCCTTCGCGTCGAACACCATGCGGTGCTCGCCCTCCATGTCGAGGACGAAGCCGTAGCCGGTCGGCAGCAGGTCGATGACCTCCGCGCCGGTGATCACGAAGTACTTGGAGTCCTTGCCGGCGTACCGGCGCAGCTCCTTGAGCGACGTGAACATCGGGATGACCGGCTGCTGGGTGTTGTGCAGCGCGAGGAAGCCGGGGTTGTCGCCGCGCGGGCAGTACACCTTCGAGGTCGCGAAGACCTGCTGGAAGTCCTCGGCGGCCATGGAGCCCGTGGTGAACGCGCGCACCGCGTCCGCGAGGGACGGAGGCGACGGCTCCGGATACAGCGGGGGCTGCTGGCCGTAACCACCGGGCGTCTGCGCTTGCGGCGGCGGCTGTTGCGGCGGGACGTACCCCTGCCCGACACCCGCGTGCTGGTCGTAGCCGTACATGCGGCCCAGCGTACCGATCCTGGCAGGGGCGCCCTACGCGGACGCCGGATCCGCGGGACTCCGGGCACCCCCGCCCCACCTCCCGCCGGGCCGAATCCCCCACCCGCCCCCAAGCCCTCAAGGAGCAGGGGGGACCCCATCCCACTCCTGCCCCACAACAGGGCGAACGCCACCCACGGGGGCCACTCACCGTCGACGACTGCGGGCCCGCGGCCCCACCGCCGCTCCGCGACGGATGCCTCCCACCCGCCCACCCGTCTCTGCCCCACAACGCGGTGGACGCCGCTCGCGGGGCCACTCGCCGTCGGCGACTGCGGGCCCGCGGCCCGGGTCCACCACTGCGGCGCCCGCTGGCACCGCCGTCCCACCCTGTGGGCAGCTGGGCCGCCAGGGGCGGCACGGGTGGGCACAGCCCCGGTCGGCGGTGGCGTTGGCGACGGGGGTCAGGTGGCCTGCGGCGGATGTTTGTGTAGCGGTCGCTAGACAAATGACCGGGGAAGGGGCTACCGTTTTTGTAGCGGGGGCTACAGATACTCGACCCGAGGGGGACCTACGCATGTCCGCAGGCAGGAGCACGAGCACGCACACGACCGGGGCGACGTACGCCCGGACCACCGCCGGAGAGGGCCCCGCCCTGCTCCTGGCGCACGGCGCCGGCGGCTCCGTGGACGCCAACTTCGGGCCGGTCCTGCCGGCCCTGGCGGCGGCCCACAGGGCCGTGGCCATCGACTACCCGGGGACGGGGAAGACGCCGCGCACTGAGGCCCCCTTGACCCTGGACGGCCTCGCGGACGAGCTGATCGCCGCGGCCGACGCGGAGGGCGCGGACACCTTCGCCCTGGCGGGCTACTCCCTGGGCACGGCGGTGGCCATCCGCACCGCAGCCCGCCACCCGGACCGGGTGAAGGCCCTGGTCCTGACGGCCCCCTTCGCCCGCCCCGACACCCGCATGACCCTCACAGCCCAGACCTGGCACCACCTGGCCTCGTCCCGCGACCGGGACAAGCTGGCCCGCTTCCTGCTCCCGCTCGCCCTGAGCCCAGAGGCCCTGGACGCCCTGTCCCCGGAGCAGCTCGACGCGACCCTGCGGGGCACGGCGGAGTCGGCCCCGGAGGGCACCGCGGACCACGTGGACCTGGTGATCCGGGCGGACGTCCGCGCCGACCTGGCCGCGGTCACCGCCCCGACCCTGGTCATCACGACCACCCGGGACCAGCTCGTCCCGCCCGCGCTCCAGCGCGAGGTCGCGGCCGGAATCAGCGGCGCCCGCGTGGCCGAGATAGCCACCGGCCACCTCCCCTTCGCCGAGGCCCCCACCCAGTGGCAGCGGCTGATCACCGACTTCCTGGCCGAGACGGAGGGCGAGAAGGAGGGCGGGGCGCGGGCGGGGGCCTAGCCCGGCCCGGAGGCGGGCGCGGCGAATAGACCCTGCTCACACTTGGGCCATCAGGGGTTGCCTCTTATTACCGACGGGTAGCATCATGGTCAACGACTAGCTACTTACTGGTACGCCCACGAGGATTCCAGCCTCCCAAGCCACTTACGGAGCCGTCGCCATGGGGCACTACAAGTCGAATCTCCGCGACATCGAGTTCAACCTCTTCGAGGTGCTCGGCCGCGACAAGCTGTACGGCAGCGGCCCGTTCGCGGAGATGGACGTCGAGACCGCCAAGAGCATCCTCAGCGAGCTGTGCCGCCTCGCGGAGAACGAGCTGGCCGAGTCCTACGAGGACGCCGACCGCAACCCGCCGGTCTTCGACCCGGCGACCAGCACCGCCCCGGTCCCGGCCTCCTTCAAGAAGAGCTACCAGGCCTTCATGGACTCCGAGTACTGGCGCCTGGGCCTCCCCGAGGAGATCGGCGGCACCACCGCCCCCCGCTCCCTGATCTGGGCGTACGCGGAGCTGCTGCTCGGCGCCAACCCGGCGGTCTGGATGTACTCCTCCGGCCCGGCGTTCGCCGGCATCCTCTTCGAGGAGGGCAACGAGGCGCAGAAGAAGGTCGCCGAGATCGCCGTGGAGAAGCAGTGGGGCTCCACGATGGTCCTGACCGAGCCGGACGCGGGCTCCGACGTGGGCGCGGGCCGCACCAAGGCCGTGCAGCAGGAGGACGGCTCCTGGCACATCGAGGGCGTGAAGCGCTTCATCACGTCCGGTGAGCACGACATGTCGGAGAACATCCTCCACTACGTCCTCGCCCGCCCCGAGGGCCACGGCCCCGGCACCAAGGGCCTGTCCCTCTTCCTCGTGCCGAAGTACGACTTCGACTGGGAGACCGGCGAGCTGGGCGAGCGCAACGGCGTCTACGCGACCAACGTCGAGCACAAGATGGGCCTGAAGGCGTCCAACACGTGCGAGATGACGTTCGGCGACCAGCACCCCGCCAAGGGCTGGCTGATCGGCGACAAGCACGACGGCATCCGCCAGATGTTCCGCATCATCGAGTTCGCCCGCATGATGGTCGGCACGAAGGCGATCTCCACCCTCTCCACCGGCTACCTGAACGCCCTGGAGTACGCCAAGGAGCGCGTCCAGGGCCCCGACCTCGCCCAGTTCATGGACAAGACCGCGCCGAAGGTGACCATCACTCACCACCCGGACGTGCGCCGCTCCCTGATGACGCAGAAGGCGTACGCGGAGGGCATGCGCGCCCTCGTCCTGCACACCGCCGCCGTCCAGGACGAGATCGCGGTCAAGGAGGCGAACGGCGAGGACGCGGCACAGCTCCACGCCCTGAACGACCTCCTCCTCCCCATCGTGAAGGGCTACGGCTCGGAGAAGGCCTACGAGCAGCTGGCGCAGTCGCTCCAGACGTTCGGCGGCTCGGGGTACCTCCAGGAGTACCCGATCGAGCAGTACATCCGCGACGCCAAGATCGACACCCTCTACGAGGGCACCACCGCGATCCAGGGCCAGGACTTCTTCTTCCGGAAGATCGTCCGCAACCAGGGTGCCGCGCTGAACGGCCTCGCCGAGGACATCAAGAAGTTCCTCGCCGTCGGCACCGGCGGCGAGCAGCTCGCCGGGGCCCGCGAGGAGCTGGCCAAGGCGGCCGTCGAGCTGGAGGCCATGGTCGGCGTCATGCTCACCGACCTCGCGGCCACGGAGCAGGACGTCAAGTCCATCTACAAGGTCGGCCTCAACACCACCCGCCTCCTCCTCGCCTCCGGCGACGTCGTCGTCGGCTATCTGCTGCTGCGGGGCGCCGCCGTGGCCGCCGAGAAGCTGGAGACCGCCGCCCCGAAGGACCAGGCGTTCTACCAGGGCAAGATCGCCGCCGCCAAGTTCTTCGCAGCGAACGTCCTGCCGGGCGTGGCCACCCAGCGCGCCCTCTCCGAGACGGTCACCCTCGACCTCATGGAGCTCGACGAGGCGGCCTTCTAACCCCCTCGAACCAGGTGGCCCGCTCCTCCGCCCCGGGGACCGGGCCACCGCCGTGTCCGTGCGCCCCGGGGGCCGGGCCACCATCGAGTCCGTGCGCCCCGGAGACCTGGGCAGCCCGCGAACCCACAGCCCCCGCGGCGCCGCACGCGAAAGAACCGCCCCCAGCCCCCCGCAGGGGCCTGGCTAAGGTGACGCCATGAGCACACGCGCCCGCTTCGACCGCGGCCACACCGACGACCTCATGACCTTCCTGGCGGCAAGCCCCTCGCCGTACCACGCCGTGGCGAGCGCCGCCGAACGCCTGGAGAAGGCCGGCTTCCGCCAGGTCGGCGAGACCGACGCCTGGGACGGCTCGACCGGCGGCAAGTACGTGCTGCGGGGCGGCGCGATCGTCGCGTGGTTCGTACCGGAGGGCGCCACCCCGCACACCCCGTACCGCGTCATCGGCGCCCACACCGACTCCCCGAACCTGCGCGTCAAGCCCTTGCCGGACACCGGCGCGCACGGCTGGCGCCAGGTGGCCGTGGAGATCTACGGCGGCCCGCTGCTCAACTCCTGGCTTGACCGCGACCTGGGCCTGGCGGGCCGCCTTTCCCTGCGGGACGGCACGTCCCGCCTGGTCAACATCGACCGCGCGCTGCTCCGCGTACCCCAACTGGCCATCCACATGGACCGTTCGGTGCACACCGACGGCCTGAAGCTCGACAAGCAGAAGCACATGCAGCCCATCTGGGGCCTCGGCGAGGACGTCCGCGAGGGCGACCTGATCCGCTTCGTCGAGGAGGAGTGCGGCCTCGCCCCCGGCGAGGTGACGGGCTGGGACCTGATGACGCACTCCATCGAGCCGCCCGCGTACCTGGGCCGCGACCGCGACCTGCTCGCGGGCCCCCGCATGGACAACCTCCTTTCGGTGCACGCCGGTACGGCGGCCCTGGCCGCCGCGGCCACCGCCACCGACGCCGACGCGCTGCCGTACATCCCCGTCCTCGCCGCCTTCGACCACGAGGAGAACGGCTCGCAGTCCGACACCGGCGCGGACGGCCCGCTGCTCGGCACGGTCCTGGAGCGTTCGGTGTTCGCGCGCGGCGGTTCGTACGAGGACAAGGCGCGGGCCTTCGCGGGCACGGTCTGTCTGTCGTCCGACACCGGCCACGCCGTCCACCCCAACTACGCCGAGCGGCACGACCCGACGCACCACCCGCGCGCCAACCGGGGCCCGATCCTGAAGGTGAACGTCAACAACCGGTACGCCACGGACGGCGGCGGCCGCGCCGTCTTCGCCGCCGCCTGTGAGAAGGCGGGCGTGCCGTTCCAGTCGTTCGTCTCCAACAACTCGATGCCCTGCGGCACGACGATCGGCCCGATCACGGCCGCGCGGCACGGCATCAAGACGGTCGACATCGGTGTGGCGATCCTGTCGATGCACAGCGCGCGCGAGCTGTGCGGCGCCGACGACCCGCATCTGCTCGCGGACGCGCTGCTCGCGTTCCTCGAAGGCTGAACCGGCCGGTCGCCGGGGGGATATCGCCTGTTTCGGGGTACTCATGGGCGCATGAGACTTCTCGTGCGCGACCGGATGTTCGGCATCGGCGACGACTACTGGATCGAGGACGACCGGGGCCAGAAGGTCTTCCTCGTCGACGGCAAGGCGATGCGGCTGCGGGACACCTTCGAGCTGAAGGACATGCAGGGGCGGGTGCTCATCGACATCCGGGCGAAGATGCTGGCGCTGCGCGACACGATGGTCATCGAGCGCGGCGGCGAGCCGCTGGCCACGGTGAAGCGCAAGCGCCTGTCCCTGCTCCGCAACCACTACCGCGTCGCCCTCGCCGACGGCACGACCGAGCTGGACGTGAGCGGCAAGATCCTGGACCGCGAGTTCGCCGTCGAGTACGAGGGCGAACTCCTCGCCGACATCTCCCGCCGCTGGTTCACGGTCCGCGACGCCTACGGCGTCCACATCACCCGCGAGGACGCCGACCCGTCCCTGCTCCTGGCGATCACGATCTGCGTGATCCGCCTGGCGGAGAAGGAACGGGGCACCGCGGACTAGCGGCTCACCTCCGCGGACCGGCGGCTCGCCTCGACGGCCGCTGTCACGACAGCCTGCGGTCCTTCAGCGCCGGGAACTGTTCCCGGGTCTCGGCCACCTTGGCCAGGTCAAGGTCCACCGTGAGGACCTCCTCCTCGGCCCCGGCCGACTCGGCCAACACCTCGCCCCACGGGTCGACCACCACACTGGCCCCCGCCTGCGGCACCCCCGCATGGGTCCCCGCGGTCCCGCAGGCGAGCACGTACACCTGGTCCTCGACGGCCCGGGCCCGGGCGAAGAGCGACCAGTGCGCCCGCCGCCGGGCGGGCCACCCCGCGGGCACGACGAACACCTCGGCCCCGGCGTCGACGAGCCCCCGGAAGAGCTCGGGGAAGCGCAGGTCGTAGCAGGTGGCGAGGCCGAGCACGGCCTCGGGCGTACGGGCGGTGACCAGCTCCGTGCCCGCGCCCATCAGCACGGCCTCCCCCTTGTCGAAGCCGAACCGGTGGATCTTCCGGTAGGAGGCGGCCAGCTCGCCCTCGGGCGAGAAGACGAGGGAGGTGTTGTAGAGGGCCCCGTCGGGGGCGCGTTCGGGGATCGACCCGGCGTGCAGCCACACCCCGGCCTCCCGCGCGGCCTTGGCCATCACCTCGTACGTGGGCCCTTCGAGGGGCTCGGCCTCGGCGGCGAAGGACTCGTAGGCGAACGCGCCCGTCGTCCACAGCTCGGGCAGCACGACCAAGGCCGGACGCTCCCGCTCGGCGACCTCGCGTACCAGCGAAGACACCCGCCGCCGACGGGAATTGACTGTTTCGTCATCGTCTACGGCGATCTGGAGGAGAGAGGCGCGCACACTACCACCGTCCTGGCATTCGAGCCGTCAAGTAGGCCTACGATCGTCACACGAAAGCACTGCCGGGGTGCCAGCGGGCAGCGTAACTTAGCGTCCCAGACACCCACCGCCCGCGTACGACCGCCGAGGGGTCCCGTGAGTCTCCATCCCAGCCTTCAAACCTACGCCGATGCCTGGACCCACTCCGTGGAAGCGATATCCGAGCTGGTGTCCCCCCTCACCGAGGGAGAGTGGAACCAGCCGACCCCCTGCCCGGCCTGGTCCGTGCGGGACATCGTGTCCCATGTCATCGGCCTCGACTGCGAGATGCTGGGTGACCCGCGCCCGATCCACACCCTGCCGCGCGACCTGTACCACGTACAGACCGAGGGCCAGCGCTACATGGAGATGCAGGTCGACGTCCGCCGGCACCACACGGCGCCCGAGATGACCTCCGAGCTGGAGTACACGATCATCCGCCGCTCCCGGCAGCTGCGGAACGAGTCCCGCGACCCGTCGACGAAGGTGCGCGGCCCGCTCGGCTCGGAGCAGACCCTGGAACTGGCCACACGGATGCGGGCGTTCGACGTGTGGGTGCACGAGCAGGATCTGCGCACGGCCCTCGGGAAGCCGGGGAACACCGACTCCCCGGGGGCGTATGTCGTCCGTGATCTGCTGTTGCAGGGACTGCCGAAGGTGGTCGCGAAGAAGGCGGGCGCCCCGGCGAACTCCGCGGTGGTCTTCGACGTGAGCGGCCCCGTCGAGTTCCTGCGCACGGTCCGCGTCGACGCGGACGGCAGGGCGACGGTGGACAGCGCCCCCTCGCTCGGCCCGCTCGCCACCATCGGGATGGACTGGGACACGTACTTCCGGCTCGCCTGCGGCCGGGTCTCGTACGCGGCCGTCAAGGACCGGGTGAAGGTCGAGGGCGACCAGGACCTCGGCGACGCGATCCTCGGGGAGTTCGCGGTCACGCCGTAGCGCGCCGGCCGGGGTTCCGGGGCGGTCCCGGAACCCGGCGGCGCGGCGGGCCCCCGCGTCAGCCGGGGGCGTACGCCTCAGACGGGGACGTGCACCGTCTCCACCCGGCTGGCCACGAGCCGCTCCCGCTCCCGCCGGGCGGCCCGGTTCCGCAGCCGCAGGATCTGGCTGAGGCCGACGGCCTCAAGGACGAAGACCGCCGAGAAGGCGATCCGGTAGTTGTCGCCGGTCGCGTCGAGCAGCACACCGATGGCGAACAGCGTCGTCATCGAGGCGATGAAACCACCCATGTTGGTGATGCCGGAGGCCGTCCCCTGCCGCTCCGGCGGATTCGCGGGCCGCGCGAAGTCGAAGCCGATCATCGAGGCCGGACCGCAGGCGCCGAGCACCACGCACAGGACCACGAGCAGCCACAACGGCGCGTGCTCCCCGGGGTAGGCGAGCGTCGCCGCCCAGACCGCCGCCGTCGCGCCGACCGTGCCGAGGGCCAGCGGCAGCCGCGCCGCGTGGTGCCGGGCCACGACCTGCCCGAAGACCAGGCCGATCGCCATGTTCGCCAGGACGATCAGCGTGAGGAGGTCCCCCGCCGCGCCCCGGGACAGGCCCTGCGCCTCGACCAGGAACGGCAGGCCCCACAGGAGCAGGAACACCATCGCGGGGAACTGCGTCGTGAAGTGCACCCACAAGCCGAGCCGGGTGCCGGGCTCCCGCCAGGACAGCGCGATCTGTTCGCGTACGAAGCCGGGTCCGCCGCCGGGCCGGGCCGCGGGCGGCTCCGGCTCGTGGCCCTCGGGGTGGTCCTTCAGGAACACCGCCATCACCACGAGCACGACGACTCCGGCGAGCGCGCTGCCCGCGAACGCGGTGGTCCAGCCGACCTCGTGCAGGACCCGGGCGAGCACCAGGGTCGAGACCAGGTTGCCCGCCATGCCGACGAGCCCGGCGAGCTGCGCGACGAGCGGGCCGCGCCGGACGGGGAACCAGCGGGTGCCGAGCCGCAGCACGCTGATGAACGTCATCGCGTCGCCGCAGCCGAGCAGCGCGCGCGAGGCCAGCGCCATGCCGTACGACGGCGAGAGCGCGAAGCCGAGCTGGCCGAGGGTGAACAGGACCACGCCGAGGGTCAGGACCTTCTTCGTGCCGAGCCGGTCCACCATCAGGCCGACGGGTATCTGCATGCCCGCGTACACGAGGAGTTGGAGTATCGAGAACGTGGAGAGGGCGGAGGCGTTGACGTGGAAGCGGTCGGCGGCGTCCAGGCCCGCGACGCCCAGCGAGGTGCGGAAGATGACGGCGACGAAGTAGACGGAGACGCCGACGGACCACACGAGGACGGCCCGCCGTCCGCCCGGCGGGTCCCCGGGCAGCCGGGCGGCCCCGGCCGTCGCGCCGGTGGTCATCGTGCCGCTCCCCGCGCGAGGTTCTGGAACCAGCCGACGTGCCGCGTGACCACGTCGACCGCGGCGTCCGCGTCCTCGGCCGTCAGCGCCGCGAGGATCTCCTCGTGCTCGGCGAGGGTCTTGGCGATGCGGTCGGGGTGGGAGTGCATCACGGCGACGCCCATCCGCAGCTGGCGGTCGCGCAGTTGGTCGTAGAGGCGGGACAGGATGTCGTTGCCGCCGCTGCGGACGATCTCCGCGTGGAAGCAGCGGTCGGTCCGCGCCGCCGCCGCGAGGTCACCGGCCGCGGCCTGCTCCCGCTGCTGTTCGAGCAGCGCCGTCAGCCGGCCGAGGAGCCCGGCCGGCGCGGGCACCGCCTTGCGCACCGAGTGCGTCTCGACGAGCAGCCGGGTCTCGACGACGTCCGCGATCTCCTGCGCGGAGACCGGCAGGACGAGGGCGCCCTTCTTCGGGTAGAGCCGCAGCAGCCCCTCGACCTCCAGCTTGAGCAGCGCCTCCCGCACCGGCGTGCGGGACACCCCCACGGCCTCGGCCAGCTCGCCCTCGGTGAGGAGCGTGCCGCCCTCGTAGTGGCGCTCCAGGACGCCCTGCTTGACGTGCGCGTAGACGCGCTCGGCGGCGGGGGGCTGCTTGGGGGAGGCCTGGGAGGCCTGGGAGGCCTGGGGGGACTTGGAGGCGTCCGGGGCGTCCGGGGCGGACGGGGGCGGGGCCATGGAGGTGGGTGGGGCGGCTGGCATGCGCACAGCATAGATACAACGCGTATACGCGGGGAGTCCGGTCCACGATCCGGGACAGCGATCCGGACAGCGATCCGCGCGACCGAACCGGACAGCGATCCGGGCACCGACCCGGACAGCGATCCGCGAGTGATCTACCCGACACGACTTGGCCGCATCTTTACCCGTTTGGCACGCATCCGTTCCGCCCTCTCATCAGTCATCCCTGTGACGGCTGTCCCATCTCACCTGCACCGCAAGGAGATTCGGGACATAAGCCGCCAACTACCTCTCATCAAGCAGGGACAACGGAGCGTTCACCTTGAGAATCCGCACCCCGGGCGTGCGCGTGCGCCGTATAAGCGCAGCCGCTGCCGTCACCGCCGGAGCCGTCCTCACCACGGGCATCGCCGTGGCTCCCGCGCAGGCCGCCGCGCCGCCCAAGCCGTCGATCGCCGCCAAGGGCGGCTTCCTGATGAACAACGGCTCGGGCAAGGAACTGTTCAACAAGGCCGCGGACACGCGCCGCGCCACCGGCTCGACGACGAAGATAATGACCGCCCGGGTGGTCCTCGGCCAGCGGAACCTCAACCTGGACTCGAAGGTCACGATCCAGAAGGCGTACAGCGACTACATCGTCCGCAACAACGCCTCGCACGCCCGCCTCATCGTGGGCGACAAGGTGACGGTCCGCCAGCTCCTGTACGGGCTGATGCTGCCGTCCGGCTGCGACGCCGCGTACGCCCTCGCGGACAAGTACGGCAAGGGCTCGTCCCGCGCCGCCCGCGTGAAGTCCTTCATCGGCCAGATGAACAAGACGGCCAAGGACCTGAAGCTGAAGAACACGCACTTCGACTCGTTCGACGGCATCAGCAACGGCGCCAACTACTCGACGCCGCGCGACCTGACGAAGCTCGCGAGCAACTCGATGAAGTACTCGCAGTTCCGCACGATCGTGAAGACGAAGACGTACACGGCGAAGACGAAGACGAAGACCGGCGGCACCCGCACCATGGCGCCCTGGAAGAACACCAACGCCCTGCTCGGCTCCTACCGCGGCGCGATCGGCGTGAAGACGGGCTCCGGCCCCCAGGCCAAGTACTGCCTGGTCTTCGCGGCCACCCGCAACGGCAAGACGGTCATCGGCACGGTGCTCACGTCCACCTCCTCCGCGGCCCGGATCTCGGACGCGAAGAAGATGATGGACTACGGCTTCAAGGTCGCGTAGCGACCGACGGCCGTTGTGTACGACGGTCTTTGAGTACGAGGACGGGGCCCACCGCGATGTGCGGTGGGCCCCGGCCTTCGTACTGGGCGATCCTTCGTACCGGCGGGCGCTACGCCCAGGTCATCAGCCGCTTGGGCTGCTCCAGGATCGCCGCCACGTCGCCGAGCACCTTCGAGCCCAGTTCGCCGTCCACCAGGCGGTGGTCGAAGGAGAGCGCGAGGGTGGTCACCTGACGGGGCTTCACCTTGCCCTTGTGGACCCACGGCTGGAGCTTGATCGCGCCGACCGCGAGGATCGCGGACTCGCCGGGGTTCAGGATCGGTGTGCCCGTGTCGATGCCGAAGACGCCGATGTTCGTGATCGTGACCGTGCCGCCCTGCATGGCGCCGGGTGACGTCTTGCCCTCGCGGGCCGTGGTCACCAGCTCGCCCAGGGACGCGGCCAGCTCGGGCAGGGTCTTGGCGTGCGCGTCCTTGATGTTCGGCACGATCAGACCGCGCGGGGTCGCCGCGGCGATGCCCAGGTTCACATAGTGCTTCTGGACGATCTCCTGGTTCGCCTCGTCCCAGGCCGCGTTCACGTCCGGGTTGCGGCGGATCGCGAGCAGCAGCGCCTTGGAGATCAGAAGGAGCGGGTTGACCCGCAGCCCCTCGAAGGCACGATCCTGCTTGAGCTCCTCGACCAGCTTCATCGTGCGCGTCACGTCCACCGTCACGAACTCCGTGACGTGCGGTGCCGTGAAGGCCGAGCCGACCATCGCCTGCGCGGTGGCCTTGCGGACGCCCTTGACCGGGATGCGGGTCTCGCGGGCGTCGCCCGCCGCCACGGGGGCGGCGGCCGGGGCGGGCGCGGCCGGGGCCACCGCGGGCGCGGGCGCCGGGGCGGCCACCGCGGCGTGCACGTCCTCGCGGGTGATGATCCCGTCGGGGCCGGTCGGCGTGATGGTGGCCAGGTCGACGCCCAGGTCCTTGGCGAGCTTGCGGACCGGGGGCTTGGCGAGGGGGCGGGCGCCTGTGGGTGCCGCGGCCTGGGGGGCCGGGGCGGCAGCCTGGGGCGCGGGGGCGTGGCCGTTCATCTCGCCCTGTACCGCCGCCGCGTAGTACGTCCCGGCGGGCGGCTCCTCGCCCTGGCTCGGCACGGGCTTGCGGGCGCGGCGCTTGGTGGAGGACTCGGCGACGCCGTACCCGACGAGGACCGGCTGGCGGCCCTTGGGTGCCTCGGGCTCCTCCGGGGCGGCGGGCGCGGGCGTGGCCTCGGGGGCAGGCGTGGCCTCGGGGGCGGGCGCGGCGCCGCCGGCCGGGCCCACCGTGATGATCACCTGGCCGACGTCCACCGTCGTGCCCTCGGCGAAGCGCAGCTCCCGCACCGTCCCGTCGAAGGGGATGGGCAGCTCGACGGCGGCCTTGGCCGTCTCCACCTCGCACACGACCTGGCCGTCGGTGACGGTGTCGCCCGGCGCCACGTACCACTTGAGGATCTCGGCCTCGGTGAGTCCCTCGCCCACGTCGGGCATCTTGAACTCGCGCACGGCCGAAGCGGTGTCAGTCATTGTCGTCACGACCCTCTTCCTCAGTACGCCAGCGAGCGGTCGACGGCGTCGAGCACCCGGTCGAGGCCCGGCAGGTAGTCCTCTTCGACCCGGGCGGGCGGATACGGGGCGTGGAAGCCGCCGACGCGCAGCACCGGCGCCTCCAGGTGGTAGAAGCACCGCTCGGTGATGCGGGCGGCGATCTCGGCGCCCGAGCCGAAGAACGTCGGCGCCTCGTGCACCACGATCAGGCGGCGGGTCTTCTCGACCGAGGCCTGCACCGTGTCGAAGTCGAGCGGCGAGATCGAGCGCAGGTCGACGACCTCGAGGGACTTGCCCTCGTCGGCGGCGGCCGCGGCGGCCTCCAGGCAGGTCTTCACCATCGGGCCGTACGCCACGAGGGTCGCGTCCGTGCCCTCGCGGACCGTGCTGGCCTTGTGCAGCGGGCCGGGGATGGCCTCGGTGTTGACCTCGCCCTTGTCCCAGTACCGCCGCTTGGGCTCGAAGTAGATCACCGGGTCGTCGCTCTGGATGGCCTGCTGGAGCATCCAGTAGGCATCCGACGAGTTGGACGGCGTGACCACCTTCAGGCCCGCGACGTGCGCGAACAGCGACTCCGGGGACTCGCTGTGGTGCTCGACGGCGCCGATGCCGCCGCCGTACGGAATGCGGATGACGACGGGCACCTTGATCTTGCCGAGCGCCCGCGCGTGCATCTTGGCGAGCTGCGTGACGATCTGGTCGTACGCGGGGAAGACGAAGCCGTCGAACTGGATCTCCACCACCGGGCGGTACCCGCGCAGGGCGAGGCCGATGGCCGTGCCGACGATGCCGGACTCGGCGAGCGGGGTGTCGATGACCCGGTCCTCGCCGAAGTCCTTCTGCAGGCCGTCGGTCACGCGGAAGACGCCACCGAGCTTGCCGACGTCCTCGCCCATGACGAGGACCTTCGGGTCGGTGTCGAGGGCCCGGCGAAGGGACTCGTTAATCGCCTTGGCGATCGGAAATTTCTGTACGGCCATGGCTACTTGACCTCCCCGCCAGCGGCGGCGTTCACAGGTGCGTCCGCGAACGACGCCTGGTAGGCGGCGAACTGGGCGCGCTCCTCGTCCACGAGCGCGTGCCCGTCGGCGTAGATGTTCTCGAAGATCGACATCGGCTCGGGGTCGGGCATCGTCCGCACCACGTCCCGCACTCGTTTGCCCAACGTCTCGCTCTCGGCCTCGAGTTCCGCGAAGAATCCCTCATCCGCGTGACCTTCGGCCTCCAGGTACGCCCGCAGCCGCTGGATCGGGTCCTTGGCCTCCCACGCCTCGCGCTCCTCGTCGCGCCGGTAGCGCGTCGGGTCGTCCGAGGTGGTGTGGGCGCCCATGCGGTACGTGAACGCCTCGATGAGCGCCGGTCCTTCGCCACCCCGTGCCCGCTCCAGGGCCCACTTGGTGACCGCGAGGCAGGCGAGCACGTCGTTGCCGTCGACGCGGACGCCGGGGAAGCCGTAGCCCTGTGCACGCTGGTACAGCGGCACCCGGCTCTGCTTCTCGGTCGGCTCGGAGATCGCCCACTGGTTGTTCTGGCAGAAGAACACCACGGGGGCGTTGTAGACGGCGGAGAACGTGAACGCCTCGGCCACGTCGCCCTGGCTGGTGGCGCCGTCCCCGAAGTACGCCACCACCGCGCTGTCGGCGCCGTCCTTGGCCACGCCCATCGCGTAGCCCGTGGCGTGCAGCGTCTGCGAGCCGATGACGATCGTGTACAGCTGGAAGCCGTTGGTGTTGGGGTCCCAGCCGCCGTTGTTCACGCCGCGGAACATGCCGAGAAGGAGCGTCGGGTCGACGCCCTTGCACCAGGCCACGCCGTGCTCACGGTAGGTGGGGAAGACATAGTCGTCCGCGCGGGTCGCGCGGCCCGATCCGACCTGCGCGGCCTCCTGGCCGAGCAGCGACGGCCACAGGCCCAGCTCGCCCTGTCGCTGCAGCGTGACGGCCTCCGCGTCGAAGCGGCGGGTGAGAACCATGTCCCGGTACAGGACACGGAGGTCCTCCGGCGTGAGGTCCGCGACGTAGCGGTCGTACTCGGAGTTCTCGACCCGCCGGCCCTCGGGCGTCAGCAGTTGTACGAGCTCCGGCTCGCCGCCCTGGGCGGCGTCCTTGCCCTGCGCGGCGCCCTTGCCCGGGCTCGCGGTCTTCTTGGCGCTCGCACTGGCGCGCTTGCCGCCGCTGCTTGCGCGGCGCGGTGTGCGCGCGGCGGTGCTTTCCACGGTCACGTGTGCTCCTCCGTCGGTCCGGCCCCCGGGGTCCACCGGGAGGCCAGTACGGCTCGCCCGATTCCAGCCCGTCGCACGGGGTGGGTGCGGCTCAGCCGGGACAAGGCGTGACAGTTGCTCCGGCGAGCGCCCTTCTCCAAGCACGTTACCCAGTGCGTACCAAAACTGTGAAACCCCGTCTGACCTGCAATTTTGCTTGGATTTCCAAGTAAATCCCGCTAGGAAATCCAAGTAAATCGAGAAGAGCGGAAACACAGCCTGGTCACAGCACTGATCACAGCCTGGCAGGGGGCCGGAACACCGGCACGTTATCCCGGCCACCCCGGGCACGGGAAGAGTTGATGTGTGACACTGGCAGGGTGCGCGAAGAAGGAAAAATCACTGTATTCCTGCTCGACGATCACGAAGTCGTGCGCCGCGGAGTCCACGAACTGCTCTCCGTGGAGTCCGACATCGAGGTGGTCGGCGAGGCCGGCACGGCGGCGGACGCACTCGTGCGGATTCCGGCCACGCGGCCTGATGTAGCGGTCCTTGACGTGCGGCTTCCGGACGGCAGCGGGGTCGAGGTGTGCCGTGAGATCCGTTCCCAGAGCGACGACATCAAATGCCTGATGCTCACGTCGTTCGCCGACGACGAAGCCCTCTTCGACGCCATCATGGCCGGTGCTTCCGGCTATGTCCTCAAAGCCATTCGCGGCAATGAACTCCTCTCCGCGGTGCGCGATGTCGCCGCCGGAAAGTCCCTGCTCGACCCGGTCGCCACGGCCCGCGTCCTGGAGCGGCTGCGCGACGGCAAGAACCCCAAGGGCGACGACCGGCTCGCGAACCTCACCGAACAGGAACGCAAGATCCTGGATCTGATCGGCGAGGGCCTGACCAACCGCGCCATCGGCGAGCGACTGCACCTCGCCGAAAAGACGATCAAGAATTACGTCTCCAGCCTGCTGTCCAAGCTCGGCATGGAGCGCAGGTCGCAGGCGGCGGCGTACGTGGCCCGGATGCAGGCCGAGCGGCGCTGACCGCCCCGCCCCTGCCGGACCCCGTCGAGTGCTTGCCGGACCCCGTCGGCCCCCTGTCGGACCCCTTCGGCCCCCTGTCTGCCCCCTCGCGCTCCCCCAGTGCCCGCACGGGTGCCCCGGAAGGCAGCCTCACACGGGACTTATGGCCCCCTCTTGAAGGGCGGGCGGCTCTTCTTCCGGCGCGGGCCGCTGACGCAGGGTGGGGGAATGCCGACCGAAGAACAGCTCGCCTACGACCTGCTGCGGCGCACGGACTACGGCAGGGTGGCGACCAGCATGCGCGCGCTGCCCTTCCTCGCGGTGGCCCGGCACGTGGTGGTCGACGGCCGCATCCTGCTGCGCATGCACCGGGGCTTCGGCTACCACCAGGCGTGTGTGGGCAGCGTGGTCGCGTACGGCGCCGACAACCTCTCCACCGAGACGGCCCGCGACGGCCAGTGGACGGTCCAGTTCGTCGGCATGTGCGAGACCTTCACCCCCACCACCGGCGACCTGGAACTCTTCGGCCCGACCCCCCACTACGTGGACGGCGACCTCTTCGACCCGGTGTACCTCCGCATAGACCCCCAGCTGGCGAAGGTCCACACGCTCACGCGCGCCGTGGGCAGCGCCTCCCGGCCACCGGCCCCCACACCGGTGGGCAGTTGGTCCACCCAGGGGGCTTAGACGCCCGGGGGCGGGGCTACTCCGTGTCGCCCTCGCCGCCCTGAGCGGCCCCCTCGTTGTTGCCCCCGTCGTCCGGCGGCGACTGAGGATCGGTCGGCTCCGTGGGCGGATCGGTCGGGTCGGTCGGCGGGTCCGTCGGGTCCGTGGGCGGGTCCGTCGGGTCGGTCGGCGGGTCCGTCGGGTCCGTGGGCGGGTCGGTCGGCTTCGTGGGCTGCTGCGTGTCCTGCGTGGGCGGCCGCGTCCAGTCCCCGGTCTGCCCACCGCTCCCGTCCCCACCGGGCTGAGTCGCCCCGTCGGGGGTCTCCTCTTCCTTGCTCTTGCTGGGCGTCTTCTCCTGCGACTGCTTGGTCGAGGGAGTCGTAGGAGACTTGTCCTTCTTGTTGCTCTTGTCGTCCGCCGCGGACAGCGCGAAGGCGACGCCCGCGACGATCGCGATGACGGCGAGCACGGCGAGGATCCACACCTTGCCGCGCCCACGCCCCCGGCCACCGTCACGGTGACCGCCGTCGAAGCCGCCGTCGTCGCCGCCCGGCGGCCGCAGCATCGGCCCGGGAATCGCCTGCGTACCGGAGTCACCGGGGTGCGGCATGGCGGCCGTACCGGCGACGCCCATCGCGGGGGTGTGGCCGCCCTCGTGCATACCGGCCATCTCGACCGGCCCGGTGTTCCAGGTCCCGGTGTGGCTGCCCTGCTCGGCGAGCATCTGCAGGCCGTACTGGACGAGACCGCGCATCTCCTCGGCGGTCTGGAAGCGGTCGTCCGGGTCCTTGGCGAGGGAGCGCATGACGAGCCCGTCGAGCTCCGGAGGCGCCGCGTCGGAGACCTCCGAGGGCGGCACGGGAGCGTCCTGGACGTGCTGGTAGACCACGGACAGCGGCGTCTCGCCGGTGAACGGCGGCCGCAGCGCGAGCAGTTCGTAGAGGAGGCAGCCGGTCGCGTACAGGTCGCTGCGGTGGTCGACGGCCTTGCCGAGCGCCTGCTCCGGCGAGAGGTACTGCGGCGTGCCCATGACCATGCCGGTCTGCGTCATCGTCGACTGCGCCCCGTGCAGGGCGCGCGCGATGCCGAAGTCCATCACCTTCACGGAACCGGTATGGGTGATGCTGACGTTTGCGGGCTTGATGTCGCGGTGCACGATGCCGTGCTGGTGGGAGTACGCGAGCGCCTCGAGGACACCGGAGACGATGATCAGGGCCTGCTCGGGGCCCGGCGCCTCCGCGTTGATCAGCAGATCGCGGATGGTGCGGCCCTCGACCAGCTCCATCACGATGTACGGCACGGAGTTGCCGTTGATGTTGTCCTCGCCGGAGTCGTAGACCCCGACGACCGCGTGGTGGTTCAGGCCGGCCACCGACTGGGCCTCGCGCGTGAAGCGGGCCTTGGACACCGGGTCCTCGGCGAGGTCGGAGCGCAGCAGCTTGACCGCGACCGTACGGCCGAGGCGGACGTCCTCGGCGGCGAACACCTCGGCCATGCCACCGCGGCCGAGCCTGCGGGTGAGCCGGTACCGGCCGTCCCCGACGAGCCCGCCATTGCCCCACATCTCGGGCACATCCGACATACCGCCGCCAGACGCCTCGGGGTCGGACGGGCCCTGAGCGCGCTGCGTCTGTGCCATCAGTCCTCGCCGTCGTTTCTGATCGTGGTCCGTCGTGTGAGGAGCGTGTACCGGATGCGTGATAGAGCGGTACGGGGTACTCCGCCGTGCCACGCTACAGCCTTCGCGGGGCCCGCCGGTCCGAGCCGGACCGGCCATCAAACCCGCCGGGCGCCCCGAGGGGCAAACTTGTAACGCTTCCGAGACTCTTCTTGCGCGTACGGTCACGGAACGGGCACCGAGCTTGACGTGTCGGGGCCCTCGGGCAGACTTGGCCAGGAATAGCGGATCGATCACAGTCGAAAAGACATCGTCGATCGCACCCATAGCCACAGTCACAGCAGCGGCGCCGTCTCGCGCCCGCGCCGATGGGGGACGCACGACATGAGCCAGGACGGCGCTCAGGGCCGGTACGCGGGCAGTTCACTGGCCGGTGGCCGCTATCAGCTGCGCGATCTGCTCGGCGAGGGCGGCATGGCCTCGGTCCACCTCGCGTACGACACGGTGCTCGACCGACAGGTCGCGATCAAGACACTCCACACGGAGTTGGGTCGCGAGCAGTCCTTCCGCGAGCGCTTCCGCCGCGAGGCGCAGTCCGTGGCCAAGCTCACGCACACCAACATCGTGTCGGTCTTCGACACCGGCGAGGACGATCTCGGTGGCGCGACGATGCCGTACATCGTCATGGAGTACGTCGAGGGCAAGCCGCTCGGCTCGGTCCTGGACGCGGCGATCCACCAGTACGGCGCGATGCCCAGCGACCAGGCTCTGAAGATCACCGCCGATGTGCTCGCGGCCCTGGAGATCAGCCACGAGATGGGCCTGGTCCACCGCGACATCAAGCCCGGCAACGTGATGATGACCAAGCGCAACGTCGTCAAGGTCATGGACTTCGGCATCGCCCGCGCCATGCAGTCCGGCGTCACGTCGATGACCCAGACCGGCATGGTCGTCGGCACCCCGCAGTACCTCTCCCCGGAGCAGGCCCTCGGCCGCGGCGTCGACGCGCGCTCCGACCTCTACTCCGTCGGCATCATGCTCTTCCAGCTGGTGACCGGACGCCTCCCGTTCGAGGCGGACTCCCCGCTGGCCATCGCGTACGCACACGTCCAGGAGGAGCCGGTCGCTCCCTCCTCGATCAACCGTTCCCTTCCGCCCGCGATCGACGCGATCGTCGCCCGCGCGCTGAAGAAGAACCCGAACGAGCGCTTCCCGACCGCCGAGGCGATGCGCGACGAGTGCCTGCGCGTCGCCCAGTCGTTCCAAGCCTCGGCCCCCAGCATCGTGCCGGGCGCCCAGACCGCGAGCGGCGCGGGCGTCGGCTCCGCGGTGTTCCCGCCGGTCGACACGGCCGCCCCCGCCGCGGGCGGCGTCCAGACCCCGTACCAGCCGGGCCCCTACGGCCCCGCGACCCCGGCCCCGACCCCCACCCCGGGCTACGGCTACCCCCAGCCGGGCTACCAGACCCCGGCCCCCACCAACGCCTACGCCCCCCAGGCCGCCCAGACCCCGCCCCCCTACAACCTCTCCCCCCAGCCCGCGACCACCGCCCCGTCCCCCAGCGGCGGCTCCGGCGGCCGCAAGCGCAACATGCCGGTGATCGTCGGCTCGATCGTCGTCGCCCTCCTAGCGATCGGCGGCGTCATCGCGGCGGTCACCCTGAACGGCGGCGGCGACGAAGGCAAGGACAGCAAGGAATCCAAGAAGCCGGTGGCGGGCTACCGCGGGCCGGACCGCACCAAGACGGTCGAAAAGACCGTGTGCACCGAGCCGGACACCGCGTACAACGACCCGGACAAGATCAAGATGCCGGAGTTCGCCTTCAAGGACTGGCGTTCGGTGCTGAGCTGCCTGCAGGCGGCCGGCTGGCACTACGACAAGAACGAGGTCGACGAGAACACGTACGGCAAGGACACGGTCATGCGGACCGTGCCCAAGGCGGGCGAGGACATCGACCCGAAGGACGTGAACATCCAGTTCGACATCTCGACGGGCAACCCGTCCTGACCACGGCATCGGCCTGTGGCCTGAGGCAGACGCCTTCGGCCTGAGGCACCCACGGGGCCCGGTACGCGATACGCGTGCCGGGCCCCGTCGTCGTATGCGGGCCGCTGCCCGGGTTCAGGGTGGCGCGACCCGCTCCGTCGAGACCGCCTTCCGGCGCAGGGGCGACCCGGTGCTCGCCCGCATCGACGTGACCGCGTTCCTCAAGGCCGCCGAGGGCGCGGGCGCCAGCCCCGGGGCCGCGAGAACTTTTTTCTCCGCACCGGTCACATTCGCCTCGCGCCCTCCGTCAGTGAAGTGAAGCAGGGCGGCGAGGCACCGGCCGGGCCACAGCCACCACGTACACGAACACCAGCATCCACACTCACACCCGCTCCGAACACATAAGGACACGACCATGCAGGCACGGATGAAGAACCCGGCTTTCGTCCTCCCCGACGGCATCAAGGGCATCGGCACCCTCTTCAAGGCCATCGGCGACAGCGGCCTCCCCCACGAGCTCCAGGAGATCGTGGGCCTGCGGGCCAGCCAGATCAACGGTTGCGGCGCCTGCGTCCACAGCCACACCGAGAACCTCGTCAAGGCCGGGACCAGCACGGAGCGGATCGCCGCCGTGGCCGCCTGGCGCGACGCCCCCTTCTTCACGGACGCCGAGCGCGCCGCCCTCGCCCTGACCGAGAACGTCACCCGGCTCGCCGACCGCTCCACCGAGTCCGTCCCGGACGAGCTGTGGGACGAGGTCGCCGACCACTTCGACGAGCGGGAGCTGTCCGCCCTGATCCTCGTCATCGGCGTGACGAACCTGTTCAACCGCATCAACACGACGATCAAGGAGCCTGCCGGTACGAAGTGGGGCTGAGCCCACGCGGCACGCGGACAGCCCCGCAGCGGCACGCGCACGAAAGGGGCCCGGCACACGTCCTGTGTGCCGGGCCCCTTCGCGCTACGAACTGCGCCTCACAAGGCCTGGAGGACCGAGCCTCACAAGGCCTGGACGTCCTAGAACTCCTAGACGTCCTAGAACTCCTAGACGTCCTAGAGCTCCTAGAGGTACGGACCGCCGGTGCGGCCCGCGATGCCGCCGTCCTCGCCGTCCTCACCGCCGCCCACACCCGGCGGCAGCGCCCTGCGCATCTGCTCCAACTGGGCCCGCGCGGCCATCTGCTGGGCGAACAGCGTCGTCTGGATCCCGTGGAAGAGGCCCTCCAGCCAGCCCACCAACTGCGCCTGCGCGATCCGCAGTTCCGCGTCGCTCGGCGTCGTCTCGTCCGTGAACGGCAGCGAAAGCCGCTCCAACTCCTCGACGAGTTCGGGCGCGAGGCCGTCCTCCAGCTCCTTCACCGAGCTGGCGTGGATCTCCTTGAGCCGCACTCGGCTCGCCTCGTCCAGAGGAGCGGCGCGCACCTCTTCCAGAAGCTGCTTGATCATGCTGCCGATGCGCATGACCTTCGCGGGCTGCTCGACCATGTCCGTCACCGGGACCTCGCGGGACTCGTCGTCTCCGCCACCGAGAGCCATTCCGTCCTGGCCCACGACCAGGACCTGGGGGTTCTCCGGCGACCGTTCGTTCCTCGGCATCTCCATGCCGCCATTCTCTCGCACCTGTTGTCCACACATCCGTGGTGCCCCCATCGGAAGATGATCCACCGTGTACGGCGGCGCGGGTGTTGTCCACCGGGTCGGGGGCGGGGCTCGCGCGGGCATGACTGCGCCGGTCGGGTGAGGGGTGGCCGCCGGGCCGCGCCCGGGTGGTTCCCCCTGCTGCGCCTGGCTCAGCCGCGGCGCAGGCGCAGTCCCAGGAAGCCGAGGCCCAGGCCGATCAGGACCATTCCGCCGCCGAGCGGCAGTACGCGCAGGCCGGGGAACGCCGGCCCTTCGGCCGCCCGCTCCCGGGGCGCGTCGGCCGTGCCGGGCTCGACGGGGGCCGTCCGCAGGCGCTCGGGTCTGCGGACCTCGCGGGGCGGGGGCGGCAGGGGCCGCCAGACGGCGGGGTCGGGCACGGCCACGGGTTCCTCACGCCCGGGCCGCAGCCGCCCTTCCCCCGCCCGGCTTCCGGCGAGGGAGCCGGTGCCGTAGTAGGGGGCGGAGGCGGTGGGGGCGGGAGGGGTGGGGGGTGCCGTGGGTACGGCGGGAGCTGTGGGTGCGGCGGGAGCCTTGAGGGCGGCGGGAGCCTTCAGGGTGGCGGGAGCCTTGAGGGCGGCGGGGACAGCGGAGACGGCAGGCGCCGCGTACGCCGTCGACGTACCGAGTCCGGCGGGGAGCAGCAGCGCGAGCAGCACCGGCGGTCCCACCACACGCAGCGCGCCCCGCAGCCGTGAAGTCACCGCGCTGACTCCCTCCCGGTGCCGGGTCTTCGCCGAGATCGCAGAGCACCCGGATCCGCGCCGCGGGCGGGATCAATGGGCGTACGGCCAGCGTCACATGAGGCGCGGCATCCGGCATCTCGGGTGGGCCCGGGCCCGGGGGGGGAGGGCCCGGCCTCTGGGAGGGGGCCCAGCCCCGGGACCGGGAGCCCCAGGGCCGGGAGCCCCAGGGCCGGGAGCCCCAGGGCCGGGAGCCCCGGGGCCAGGGCGGAAAGCTCGGCAGTGGGTGCCCCCGGAGAGAGGGCAGCCCCGCGCCGGGGCGGGGCTGCCCGCAGCGGACCAGTCGCCCCCGGCCCCTCAGGCCGTCCCCGGCCCCTCCCGTACGAGGAGCACCTTGCCGATGTGGCCGCTCTCCTCAAGGACCCGGTGCGCCGCCGCGGCGTCCCGCATCGGGAGGGTGCGGTCGACGATCGGGCGGACCTGGCCCGCGCCGATGAGGGGCCAGACGTGCTCGCGTACGGCCGCGACGATCGCGGTCTTCTCGGCCACGGGGCGGCCGCGCAGCGAGGTCGCGGTGATGGCGCCGCGCTTGCCGAGGAGCGCGGCGATGTTCAGCTCGGCCTTCACGCCGCCCTGCATGCCGATGATGGCGAGGCGGCCGTTGACGGCGAGGGCGCGCACGTTCCGGTCCAGGTACTTGGCGCCCATGATGTCCAGGATCACGTCCGCCCCGGCGCCGTCCGTGGCGGCTCGGACCTCCTCGACGAAGTCCTGCTCGCGGTAGTCGATGAGCACGTCGGCGCCCAGCTCCCCGCAGTACGCCAGCTTCTCCTTGCCGCCCGCCGTCACCGCCACCTTGGCGCCGACGGCCTTCGCGAGCTGGATCGCCATGGTGCCGATGCCGCTCGCGCCGCCGTGCGCGAGGAGCGTCTCGCCGGGGCGCAGGTGGGCGACCATGAACACGTTCGACCAGACCGTGGAGGTGACCTCCGGCAGCGCGGCCGCGGTGACGAGGTCGACGCCGTCCGGCACGGGCAGGACCTGCCCGGCGGGCACGGCGACCCGCTCCGCGTACCCGCCGCCCGCGAGCAGCGCGCACACCTCGTCGCCGACCGACCAGCCCGCGACACCGGGCCCGAGCGCGGCGATCCGGCCCGAGCACTCCAGGCCGGGGTAGGGGGACGAGCCAGGCGGCGGATCGTAGAACCCCTGCCGTTGCAGCAGGTCGGCGCGGTTCACGGCACTGGCGGCCACGTCGATGAGGACTTCGCCCTCGCCGGGTACGGGATCGGGGACCTCGGCCCACTGAAGCGCCTCGGGTCCGCCGGGTTCGGGGATCGTGATCGCATACATGCGGGCGAGGCTACTCCGGGGCGGGCGAGGGCCACGGTTTGTCCCGGCCGAGGCCGACGCCGAGCGCCACGCCCGGCCCCGCGACCGGCCCCGCGCCGAAGCCGCCGGTGATTCCGCCCAGGTCACGGACGCCTAGCCCTGCCGGGGTGACCGCCACGCCTCCGTCGCGGCCGGGGGCGGCGCCACCGTCGGGGTCGGCGACGCCCGCACGATGGTGATCAGACGGTCCGTCAACTGCAGCTCGCCGATCGCCGGATCGTCGTAGCCAAGGACCCGATGGCCGCGTACGACACTCACGACCAAGTCGTCCGTCTCCCGCACACCCCGCCCCACCTCGGCCTTTATCACCGGCCGTTCGACGAGGTCGAGCCCGCTGCCCTGCTGGATCAGGTCCTCCATGACCAGTCCCGCGCTGGGACTGAGCACCGAGAGACCGAGCAGTCGCCCCGCCGCGCTGGCGCTGGTGATGACGGCGTCGGCGCCGGACTGACGCAGCAGCGGCGCGTTCTCCTCCTCGCGCACCGCCGTCACGATCTTCGCCCCGCGGTTGAGCTGCCGCGCGGTGAGCGTGACGAGGACCGCCGTGTCGTCGCGCTGGGTGGCGATGATGATCTGGCGGGCGCGTTGCAGCTCGGCGCGGAGCAGGACATCGCTGCGGGTCGCGTCGCCGACGACCCCGGCGAAACCCTCCGCCGTGGCCGCGTCGACGACCTTCGAGCTCGGGTCGACGATCACGATCTGCTCGGGCTTCAACCCGGTCGCCTGCAGTGTCTGCACCGCCGACCGGCCCTTGGTGCCGAAGCCGACGACGACGGTGTGGTCACGCAAGTTGGACCTCCAGCGGGACAGCCGCCATTCCTCGCGGGTGCGTTCGGTCAGCACTTCCAGGGTGGTGCCGACCAGGATGATCAGGAAGAGCACGCGCAGGGGCGTGATCAGCACGATATTGGTGAGCCGCGCGCTGTCGCTGTGCGGCACGATGTCGCCGTATCCGGTGGTGGAGAGCGTCACGGTGGCGTAGTACGAGGCGTCGAGGAAGTCGACCTCGTTGTTCGCGTTGTCGTGGTAGCCCTCGCGGTCGATCCACACGATCAGGATCGTCAGCGCCAGTACGCACAACGCCATCAGCAGCCGCTTGCCGACCTGGACCAGCGGACGCTCGACCACACGTCTGGGCAGTTTGACCCGATGTGTCACCAAATGCTCGTCGGCTTGGCGCGCGATGGCGTCATGGCCGGGAAGTTTCACGTGAAACACACCTCGTCGTCGGGGCCACCCATACCCAACTCGCCGGGCAGGCCGCCCGGTTCGGTCCAGGGCAGATCAAGGATCTCCAACTCCTGCCCCCGACGCGCGCCACCCGGTGGAACCACCGCGAGCCCGTCGGCGACAGCGATGCCCCGCAGCATCGCGGGGCCGTTGTAGTGCAGCGGCACGGCGTACTCCCCGCGCAGCGTGACCGGGACGAGCCGGGTGTCGTGCGGATGACCGTGTACGTCTTCGCGCAGGGGCGCGGCGTACGGCTCCGGGGCGGGGCGGCTCGCCAGCCCGCGCAGCAGGGGTTCGGCCAGGGTGAGGAGGCCGGAGACGGCGGCGAGGGGGTTGCCGGGGAGCCCGACGAGGTGGCGCACGCCCGCGCTGTCGGCGCCATCCGCCCCACCCTTCCCCTCCGCTCCGGAGGGGAGGCGGGCGAGCAACATGGGGTGGCCCGGGCGGACGGCGACCCCGTCGACGAGCAGTTCGGCGCCGAGGCGGCGCAGCGTGGGGTGGACGTGGTCGACGGGCCCCGACGCGGTGCCTCCGGTCGTCACGAGGACCTCGGCCGTGGAGGTGGCGACGGCTTCGTACAGCGCCTCGGCGTCGTCCCCGAGCCGCCGCACCGCGGTCACTTCCGCGCCGAGGGCCCGCAGCCACGGCGGCAGCATCGGCCCGAGGGCATCCCGGATGAGGCCGTCCTGGGGCAGCCCCTTGGTCAGCAACTCGTCTCCGAGGACGAGGACTTCGACCCGGGGGCGGGCGGCGACGTACAGCGCGTCGTATCCGGCGGCGGCGGCGAGGCCGAGCACGGCCGGGGTGACGAGCGTGCCGGGCGGCAGGAGCCGTTCGCCCGCCCGGCACTCCTGGCCGCGCGGCCGGATGTCCTGTCCCGGTACGACCTCCCGCTGCGCGTGCAGCCGACCCTTGCCGTCGACGTACCCGTGCTCGCTGCGGATCACGGCGGTCGTGTCGCGCGGAATCCGGGCCCCGGTCGCGATCCGCACGGCCTCGCCGTCACCCAGCGGCTCGGGGCTGCCCTGCCCCGCGAGAATCCCCTCGGCCAGCACTCCCCAGGGCCCCGGCCCCGCCACGGCCCACCCGTCCATCGCGGAGGTGTCGAAGGAGGGGAGGTCGGTGAGAGCGGTGAGAGCGGTGGAGAGGGTGCGGCCGAGGGTTCGGGGGAGGGGGGTGCCCGCGGGGGCGGTGGGCGGTGTGGCGTCGGCCGAGGGGGTGGTGGGGGTGGAGTCGACCGACGGTCCGGTGGGCGGGGGCGTCGATGTGGCCGAGGCGGCCAGGGTGACTGCTGAGACCCCGGCCCGGCGCGCAATGGCACGGGCTTCTGGCCAGGGGGTGGCGCGGCTGTGGGGCTTCGCGGGTGCGGAGGCCTTCGTGGCCGAGGGTTGGGGGGTGTTGGCGGGAGTGGGTGCCTGCGCGGTGAGGGTGTTGGGGCGGGGCTGGGGGGTGTGGCCCTCGTTGCCCGGGGTGCTGGGCCGACCGCCTGAGGCTGCGGGTTGGTCACCCGGGGCGGTGCGGCGGGCGCCGGGGGCTGAGGGCTGGCCACCTGGGGTGGTGAAACGGCCG
>NZ_JBVIZH010000007.1:116948-118194 GCF_055591765.1 Streptomyces sp. NPDC041205
ACGGCCGCCGGAGGCTGTCGGCTGACCGTCTGGGGTGGTGAAACGGCCGCCGGAGGCTGTCGGCTGACCGTCTGGGGTGGTGAAACGGCCGCCGGAGGCTGTCGGCTGACCGTCTGGGGTGGTGAAACGGCCGCCGGAGGCGTTGGCGCGGGCGCCGGGCGGGCCGGGAGGAGGGGCGGAGGCGTCGGGCCAGGCCCCGGTGGCGGTGGGGTGGCCGCCGGGAGCGGGGGGCCAGCCACCGGGTGGGGTGAGAGGGTCGGACGGGGTGTTGGGCCTGGTGTCGGGCGGGTCGGGTTGCGCGGCGGGGGCGCTGCGCTGGGTTCCCGGGGTACGGGGGGCTGCGGGGGGTACGTCTGCGGATTCCGGGTCGTCCGCGTGGCCCGGGTCGTCCGCGTGGCCCGGGTCGTCCGCGTGGCCCGGGTCGTCCGCGTGGTGCGGGTGGCCCGGGTGGTGCGGGTGGCCCGGGACGCCTGAGTGGTCCGAGTGGTCCGGCCGCGCGGTGCCCGCCCCGGTCCTGGCCCGGTCCTCGTTCACCAGGGCGAGGGCCTCGTCGAACTCGGCGTCGGCCGCGTGCTGCCCGCTCATCGGGGGTCCGGCTCCGTGCCGGAGGGTGCGCCGGGGGTGTGCGTACCGGAGGGGCCCTGCTTGCTGGAAGGGCCCTGCTTGCCGGAGGGTTCCTTCTCGCCGGAGGGTGCGTTCTCGCCGGACGACGTCGGCGTACCGGAAGCGGGCTGTGTGCCGGACGGCGTCGACGTACCCGCACCGGAGGCCGACGCGGCGCCGGGCCCGTCCGGCTGGTCCTCGTCCGCCCACCGGACGGCGAGCGCGGCCGCCTTGCGCGCGGCTTCCGCCACGGCCTCCGGGCCGCCCCCGCCCGCTGTGGCAAGGGCAGCCGCGTACCCGACGAGAAACGTGGTCAGGGGCGCCGCGGGCCGCGCCACCCCGTGCGCCGCGTCGCGGGCCAGGTCGAGCAGGATGCCGGTGTCGACGTCGAGTTCGATGCCCAGTTCGTCCTTGACTGCGGAAATCCATTCATCCAACACGTGCCCATGCTCCCTGATCCGCGCGCGGGCCGTGGCGATGTCGTCCCAGGTGTCGCAGTCGAACGTGGCGAGCGGATCGGTGATGCGGACGAGCGCGAGGCGTGCGGTGAGCCGCCGCAAGGGCAGCCCGGTGAGCCCGCGCGAGCCCTGGGCCCCGCCGGACGAAGGCGCGCCGCGGCCCACCTGGCTGGCGGTGGCCTCCG
>NZ_JBVIZH010000007.1:118290-493436 GCF_055591765.1 Streptomyces sp. NPDC041205
CCGTGGCCTCCGTGGCCTCCGTGGCCTCCGTGGCCTCCGTGGCCTCCGTGGCCTCCGTGGCCTCCGTGGCCTCCGTGGCCTCCGTGGCCTCCGTGGCCTCCGTGGGGCCAACGACGTTGGCGGGCCTCAGGGCATCAGTGGTTGCACCAGTGGTTTCTGCCGCCCCAGCGACCTCTGCCGTACCGATGAGCCCCGCAGAAGCAGCAGGCCCCATCGAACCCCTCAGCCCCAACGCACCCGCCGCACCCCCCGTACCCCTCGCCCCCGGCGACCCCGAAGGCCCGCTGGCCGCAGGCGCCCCACCTCCCCCGAGCCCCGCCAGCTCCCTCCGCAACGCCCCGCTCCGGTAAGCCGCGACAAGTGGCTGGTCCCGGCCCTCGGGGTCGGTGAGCAGCACGCCGTCCGCGCCGTCGGCCGCGGCGAGGGTGGCGACGAGTCGGCGTACGGTCTCCTGCCGCAGGAACGGCAGGTCGGCGGAGAGCACCACGACCACCTCGGCGCGTGTGCGGCGCAGCCCGGCGTCGAGGGCGGCGAGCGGACCGCCGCCCTCAGGCTCCTCGCGGGCCCACACCACGGGCCGTCCGGTGGGCCGGGGCGCCGCGACGACGACGGTGGTCCCGGCGTCGGCGCACGCCGCGAGCACCCGGTCGAGCAGGGCCCGGCCGCCCACCCGCACGCCGGGCTTGTCCGCGCCGCCGAGCCGCGCGGCCCGCCCGCCGGCGAGCACGACGGCGTCGAACGCGGCGGTGTCCGGAGCTGTGCGCGAGGTCATCCCCCGAGTATGGGCGCACCCCCCGTCAGTGCCACCTCTGCGGCCGCGCTCCGGCCCGCACCGCGCTTCCGGTGCGCGCCGGAGCGTGCGTCACACCGACCGCAGCAGCACCGCCGGCTGCTCCACGCAGTCCGCGACGAACCGCAGGAATCCGCCCGCCGTGCCGCCGTCGCACACCCGGTGGTCGAAGGTGAGCGAGAGCTGGACGACCTGACGGACCGCCAGCTCGCCCTGGTGCACCCATGGTTTGGGCACGATCCGGCCAACGCCGAGCATCGCCACTTCGGGGTGGTTGATGATCGGCGTGGAACCGTCGACCCCGAACACCCCGTAGTTGTTCAACGTGAACGTGGACCCCGTGAGTTCCCCCGGCGTCAGCGTCCCGGTCCTGGCCGCGTCCGAGAGGCGAGCCAGCTCCGCGCTCAGGGACTCCGTGTCGCGAGCGTGCGCGCCCTTCACGACGGGCACGACGAGCCCGCGGTCGGTCTGCGCGGCGAAGCCGAGGTGCACTTCGTCGAGCCGCACGATCTCACGGGCTTCCATGTCGACCGTGGAGTTGAGCTCCGGGTAGCGGGCGAGGGCGGCGGTGCAGACGCGGGCGAGGAGCGCGAGCAGGGAGACCTTCGGGCCGCCCGCCGCGTTCATCGCCCGGCGCGCGGCCATCAGTTCCGTCGCGTCGGCGTCGACCCAGCACGTGGCGTCCGGTATCTCACGACGGCTGCGCGCCAGCTTGTCGGCGACGGCACCGCGAACACCCCGCAGGGGAATCCGCGTTCCGCCTCCGGAGGCCGCGGCAGGCCGCGCGCCGCCGCCTGCCCCCCGCTCGCCGCCCGCCGTCCGCGCACGCGTCCCCGCACCCTCGGCGACGCCCGTCCCGGGACTCCCGAAGGTGGCCCCGATGCCCGACGCCACGGCCCGTGCCGCCACGGAGGCCGACGCCGGACCCGCGACCGGCGCCGCCGAGGCCCGCACGGCGTACTCCACGTCGGCCCGCAGGATCAGCCCGTCCGGCCCGGAGCCCACCAACTCCCGCAGGTCCACGCCGTTCTCCCGGGCGAGCTTGCGGACGAGCGGAGAGATCACGGGGACCGGGCCGTCCCCGCGCGCGGCCGCCGCGCCCGGACCGGAGTCGGGCCCGGCCTCGGCCGCAGCCGCTGTCCCCGCTGTCCCCGCTGTCCCCGCTGTCATGGTCGCCGGTGAGCCCTCCGCGCGGGAGGCGGCGCCGAGGCCCGCGCCCGCGTCCCCGGAACCCACACCGGCACCGGCACCGGCACCGGACGCAGTGTCCGCACCGCTCCCCCCGGACTGCCCGGCAGCCCCCGACGCGCCCCCGCTCGCGGGCCGCACCCGGCGCCGTCGAGCGGGCGCCGCCGCCGTGCCGTACCCGACGAGGACGTTCCCGGACGCCTCGTCCCCGCCCGCCTCGGGAGTGCCGTCGACGGACGCGCCCGACCGCGTACCGGAGGCGGCCGCGCCGGTCTCCAGGTCCGCGACCGACGCCCCCACGGCGACCGTCAACAGTGGCGCGCCCACGGGGAGTTCCGTGCCCTCCTCACCGAAGCGGGCCGTCACCACACCCCCGTACGGACAGGGGACCTCGACCATCGCCTTGGCGGTCTCCACCTCCACGACCGGCTGGTCCACCTCGACGACGTCGCCGACCCGCACCAGCCAGCGGGTGATCTCCGCCTCCGTGAGGCCTTCGCCGAGGTCGGGCAGCTTGAACTCGAGGACCTGCGCCATCAGCTCTCCGCCTCCCACTGCAGCCGTGCCACCGCGTCCAGGATCCGGTCGACGCCCGGCAGATGATGCCGCTCCAGCATCGGCGGCGGATAGGGGATGTCGAACCCGGCGACCCGCAGCACCGGCGCCTCCAGGTGGTGGAAGCACCGCTCCGTGACGCGCGCGGCGATCTCCCCGCCGGGGCCGCCGAAGCCGCCCGACTCGTGCACGACGACCGCGCGCCCCGTGCGCCGCACGGACGCCGTCACCGTCTCGTCGTCGAACGGCACCAGCGAGCGCAGGTCGACGACTTCGAGGTCCCAGCCCTCGGCGCGCGCCGCCTCCGCGGCCTCCAGGCAGACGGGCACGGACGGACCGTACGTGAGCAGCGTCGCGCTGCGGCCCGCGCGCCGCACCACGGCCTTCCCGATGGGTTCAACGCTTGTGGGCGCGTCCGGGTTCCAGTCGGCCTTGGACCAGTAGAGCCGCTTCGGCTCCAGGAAGACGACTGGGTCGTCGGAGGCGATGGACGCGCGAAGCAGGCCGTAGGCGTCGGCGACGGTGGCGGGCGTGACGACGTGCAGCCCGGGGGTCGCCATGTAGTACGCCTCGGAGGAGTCGCTGTGGTGCTCGACGCCGCCGATCCCGCCGCCGTACGGCACCCGGATGGTGATCGGGAGCGGCATGCCGCCCCGGGTTCGGTTGCGCATCCGCGCCACGTGCGAGATCAACTGCTCGAAGGCGGGGTACGCGAACGCGTCGAACTGCATCTCGACGACGGGCCGCAGCCCGTACATCGCCATGCCGACCGCCGTCCCGAGGATGCCCGCCTCCGCGAGCGGGGTGTCCGTGCAGCGGTCGTCGCCGAACTCCTTCGCGAGCCCGTCGGTGACCCGGAAGACCCCGCCGAGCGCGCCCACGTCCTCGCCGAGGACGTGCACGGACGGGTCGTCGGCCATCGCGTCGCGCAGCGCGCGCCCGAGGGCTTGGCCCATGGTGGCCGGTTTCACGGCGACAGTGGTCATCGTCCCGCTCCGTCCGGCTCGTTCTCGGCCTCCAGCTCGGCCCGCAACTGGGCCGCCTGCTCCCGCAGTTGGCTGGTCTGCTCGGCGTACACGTGCGTGAACAGGTCCATGGGGTCGAGGGCCGGGTCCTGGTTCATCCGGGCCCTGAGGTCCGCGGCCATCGCCTCCGCGTCCTCGCGGACCGCGCGCCTGCGGTCCTCGTCGAGCAGGCCGCGCTCGGTGAGTTCGCGCTCCAGGAGGAGGATCGGGTCGTGGTCCTGCCAGGCCTCGACGTCCGCGTCCTGGCGGTAGCGCGTGGCGTCGTCGGCGTTCGTGTGCGCCTCCATCCGGTACGTGACGGCCTCGATGAGCGTGGGGCCGCCGCCCTCACGGGCGTGCCGCACCGCTTCGGAGAGGACCTCGTGCACCGCGACCGCGTCGTTGCCGTCGACCAGGCGGCCGGGCATGCCGTACCCGACGGCCTTGTGGGCCAGGGACGGCGCGGCCGTCTGTTTGGCGAGCGGCACGGAGATCGCGAAGCCGTTGTTCTGCACGAGGAAGACCACGGGTGCCTGCCAGACCGCGGCGAAGTTCAGCGCCTCGTGGAAGTCGCCCTCGCTGGTGCCGCCGTCGCCGACCATGGCGAGCGCGACCACGTCGTCACCCTTCAGGCGCGCGGCGTGGGCGAGGCCGACGGCGTGCGGGAGCTGGGTGGCCAAGGGGGTGCACAGGGGCGCTATGCGGTGCTCCCGCGGGTCGTAGCCGGTGTGCCAGTCGCCGCGCAGCAGCGTGAGGGCCGCCACGGGGTCGAGGCCGCGGGCGACCGCCGCGAGCGTGTCGCGATAGCTGGGAAACAGCCAATCCTGCTCGCGCAGGGCGAGCGCGGCGGCGATCTCGCACGCCTCCTGGCCGGTGCTCGACGGATAGACGGCGAGCCTGCCCTGCTTGGTCAGGGCGGTCGCCTGCGTGTTGTACCGCCGGCCGCGCACGAGTTCGCCGTGGAGGCGGAGAAGCAGCTCCCGGTCCGCCTTGCGCGCGGCGTCGGTGCCGAGCACGCGATACGGCTCGGCGTCCGGCAGCAGCGGCGCGGGGTCGGTCCTGAGCTGCCACGCGGGGGGCGGGGCGGGCCGGTAGGCGCCCCGCTGCTCCATGACCGTCATGACGGCACCTCCTGGTGGGAAGCGATCTCCTCGTGGGAGCGGCAACAGAGGCGCGACGATGTGATGCGCCTCACCTACCGATTGTTCGGTCGTCGGCACATTTTGGCTACAGGCACCTCCAGGCTGTGGACAAACGGTTCTCCACAGCCTGGGATGGACGCAGTACGTCCATGGTAGGGAGGCGGGGGGACATGGCACCTGAACGAATGGCCGACGGGAACGCGGCGGGGCGTCCAGAACCCCAGCCCCGCCCGCTGGACGCCATCGACCGCGACATCCTGCAGATCCTGCACACGGACGGTCGCGCCTCGATACGTTCCGTGGCCGAGCGAGTGCACGTCTCGCGGGCGAACGCCTACGCGCGCATCAACCGCCTCATCGAGGACGGCGTCATCCGTGGCTTCGGCGCCCGGATCAACCACGAGCGAGCCGGCCAGGGCGCCTCCGCCTACATCACCCTGAAGATCGTCCAGAACACCTGGCGCACGGTGCGCGAGCAACTGCGGACCCTGCCGGGCGCGTCCCACATCGCGCTGGTCAGCGGGGACTTCGACGTCCTGCTCCTGGTGCACACGCCGGACAACCGGGCGCTGCGCGAGCTGGTCCTCACACGTCTCCAGGCCATGCCGGAGGTCCTCAGCACGCGCACACTGCTGGTCTTCGAAGAGGACGACCTGGAGGCGGAGGGCTGACGCCCGGCGCCCGCGCGGTGCGACGCCTGGGCGCCCTCCCCCCGTGAGCCGCTGGTCAGCCGTCGGTGCGCAGCCCCGCGAAGGCCATCTGCACGACGGCGTCGGCGACTTCCTGACCGCTCGCGGCGTTGTGGGCGTCCGGCCGGTACCACTCCACGATGGAGTTGATCATTCCGAAGAGCAGCCGGGTGGCGAGCCGCAGCTCGACGTCCGAGCGCAGGTCGCCGTCCGCGACGGCCTCCTTGAGCAGCCCGGCCACCTCGTGGTCGAACTCCCTGCGCCGCTCCAGGGCCCACCGCTCGGTGTCCGTGTTGCCGCGCACGCGCAGCAGCAGCGTCACATAGGGCAGCTCGGCGACCAGGACCTCGACGGTGCGGCGCGTGACATGCTCCAGGCGTCGCACCGCGCTGCCCTCGCGCGCGTGCTCCTCGGTGAGGATCCCGAAGAGGCCGTCGAGCGCCCGGCTCACCGCGCGGCGCAGCAACTCCTCCTTGCCCGCCACGTGGTGGTAGATCGACGACTTGGAGATACCGGCCGCCTTGGAGAGGTGCTCCATGGACGTGCCGTCGTAACCGCGCTCGTTGAAGACCCGCACGGCGACCTCGAGGAGGGTCTCCGGGGTGTACGTGTCGCGCCGGGCCGTGGTCATGAGTGCTCCTCCCGCGCGGCCGCCTGGCGCAACGCCTGTGAGGGGGCGTAGCGCCCCGTGGGGTACTCGCCGTGCATGCTGTCGAGGAAGTCCGCCACCCAGTACGTGCGGAGTGCCGCTCCCCAGGAGAGCGGTCCGCGCGGGTAGTTCACGCCCAGGCGCATGGCGGTGTCGATGTCGTCGGCGGCGGCCACACCGCGCGCCACGGCGTCGTGCGCGAAGTCCACGAGCAAGGCGACCGTACGGGCCACGATCAGCCCCGGGGCGGCGCCCACGACGCTGACCTTCTTGCCGAGCGCCTGGAAGAGCCCCACCGCCTCGCCGAGGGCCCGCTCGCTCACGCGGGCCGCGGGGGCCAGGGCGATCCTGGTGGCCGAGGCGTAGTCGAGCGCCAGGTCGAACTGGATGGTGGGCTCCGCGGCGGCGTCGACGGACGAGCCGTCGGCGAGGCGGAGGCGGGCGCCACTGGGCAGTTCGATCCAGCCGGGGAAGTCCGGGTACGCGCCGTCCCCGGCCTCGATGCGGACCCCGGCGGCCTCGATGAGCGGGACCAGCGCGGCGGCCTGGAACAACTCGCCGTGCAGGGCGACGGACTCCGGCGCGGGCGCGGGCGCCGCGGTGTGCGGCTCGGCCTTCTCGGCGCCGTCCCCGTACGCGTACCAGCCCTGTCCCGACTTGCGTCCCAGGCGCCGTGACTCGACGAGGCGGCGCTGGGCGAGGGACGGGGTGAACTTGGGGTCCTGGAAGAACGACTCCCAGACCGAGCGGGTGACGGCTTCGTTGACGTCCTGGCCGATGAGGTCGGTGAGTTCGAAGGGGCCCATCTTGAAGCCGCCGCACTCGCGCAGCACCGCGTCGATCGTCGCGGGGTCGGCGGCCCGCTCCTCGTGCAGGCGCAGCGCCTCGGCGTAGAAGGGCCTGGCGACGCGGTTGACGATGAACCCGGGGGTGTCGGCGCAGCGCACCGGCGTCTTGCCCCAGGCCTTCGCGGTGTCGTACGCGCGCGTGGCCGCCGCTTCGTCCGTGGCGTGGCCGCTGACGACCTCGACCAGGGGCAGCAGCGGTGCGGGGTTGAAGAAGTGCAGTCCGACGAAGCGGCCGGGGTGCTTCAGTGCGCCCGCGACGGCGGTCACGGACAGGGACGAGGTGTTCGTCGCCAGCAGGCAGCTCTCGGCGACGACCTCCTCCAGGTCCTGGAACAACCTCTGCTTGACGTCCAGTTGCTCCAGGACGGCTTCGACGACGAGGTCGCACCCGGCGAGTCCGGCGAGGTCCTCGACGGCGCTCAGGCGACCGGTCGCGGCGTCGCGGGCGGCGGCGTCGAGGCGGCCCTTCTCCACGAGGCGGTCGAGGCGGGCGGTGATCGCGGCGGCCGCCGTCTTCGCGAAGCCGGGCGCGGCGTCGTACAGCCGCACAGGATGGCCCGCCACCAGCGCGACCTGGGCGATGCCCTGGCCCATGGTGCCGGTGCCGACCACGGCGACGGGGCCGCTGAGATCGAGTGCTGTCATGCTCGCGATCCTCCCGCACGGGGGTGTTGGCCGGGGAACAGGGGTCTTGGCCAGGGGCTCGGGGCGGCCGGGGGGAGGTTTTCCACAGGTTCGGCAGACCCCCTTGTACCGACCGATCGTTCGGTTACTCTAGCTCTGTCCTGCTGTTCCTGCCCACTGCCCCTGCCCAGCTCGCCAGCTCGAAGGAGAGCTGACTCGACGAGGAGTTGGTCCCTCATGGCCGCCGAACTCACCGCGCACCAGCTGATCGCCAAGCACCGGCCCACCCTCGACCAGGCGCTGGAGACGATCCGCACGCGCGCGTACTGGTCGCCGCACCCCGAACACCCCAAGGCCTACGGGGAGAACGGAAGCCTGAGCCTGCCCGAGGGCAAGGCGGCCTTCGAGGCCCTGCTGAACAGCCGCTTCGACCTCGACCAGCCGGGCACCGACGACTGGACGGGCGCGGAGACCTCGCCGTTCGGCCCCGAGTTGGGCATCACGTATCCGCATCCGGACGTGGACACGCTGCTGCCCGCCATGCGGGCCGGGATGCGCGCCTGGCGCGACTCGGGCGCGGAGACCCGTGCCATGGTCTGTCTGGAGATCCTGTCGCGCATCAGCGCCCGCACGCACGAGTTCGCGCACGCGGTCATGCACACCAGCGGCCAGGCCTTCATGATGGCGTTCCAGGCCGGCGGCCCGCACGCCCAGGACCGCGGCCTGGAAGCGGTGGCGTACGCGTTCGCGGAGCAGTCCCGCACCCCGGACAACGCGGAGTGGACCAAGCCCCAGGGCAAGCGCGACCCGCTCGCCCTGACCAAGCGCTTCATTCCGGTCGGGCGCGGCATCGCCCTCCTGATCGGCTGCAACACCTTCCCGACGTGGAACGGCTACCCCGGCCTGTTCGCCTCCCTGGCCACCGGCAACCCCGTCCTGGTCAAGCCGCACCCCCGCGCGGTGCTGCCGCTCGCCCTGACGGTGCGCGTCGCCCGCGAGGTCCTGGCCGAGGCGGGCTTCGACCCGAACCTGGTCGCGCTGGCCGCCGAGCGGCCCGGCGAGGGCATCGCCAAGACCCTCGCGACCCGCCCCGAGATCAAGATCATCGACTACACGGGCTCGACGTCCTTCGGCGACTGGCTGGAGGCCAACGCCCGCCAGGCGCAGGTCTACACGGAGAAGGCGGGCGTCAACACGGTCGTCGTCGAGTCGACCGACAACTACAAGGGAATGCTGTCGAACCTGGCCTTCTCCCTGTCGCTGTACAGCGGCCAGATGTGCACGACCCCGCAGAACCTCCTGATCCCCCGCGAGGGCATCACGACGGACGCGGGCGCGAAGTCGTACGACGAGGTGGTCTCGGACCTCGCGAGCGCGGTGGACGGCCTCCTCGGCGACGAGGCCCGGGCCAACGGCATCCTCGGCGCCCTGGTCAACCCGGACGTGAAGGCCCGCCTGGACGCGGCTCCCGGAATCGGTGAAGTCGCCCTCGCCTCACGGCAGGTCAGCAACCCGGAGTTCCCCGACGCCGTGGTGCGCACCCCGGTGATCGTCAAGCTCGACGGTGCCAAGCCGGACGCCGAGGCGGCCTATCTCAGCGAGTGCTTCGGCCCGGTCTCCTTCGCCGTCGCGGTCGACTCTGCGGCGGACGCGGTGGAGCTGCTGCGGCGCACGGTGCGCGAGAAGGGCGCGATGACGGTCGGGGCGTACACCACGTCCGCGGAGGTGTCCTCGGCCGTCGAGGAGACCTGCCTGGAGGAGAGCGCCCAGTTGTCGCTGAACCTCACGGGCGGCGTGTATGTGAACCAGACGGCGGCGTTCTCGGACTTCCACGGCTCCGGCGGCAACCCGGCGGCGAACGCCGCGCTGTGCGACAGCGCGTTCGTGGCCAACCGCTTCCGCGTGGTGGAGATCCGCAAGGAGGCGTGAGCCGGGCGGTGCCACGCCCCCGAGGGAGCAGGCTCAGGCCTGGGCCTTCGGGGGCGTGCCCGACGACCAGTGGAAGAGCGCCATCGCGACACTCGTGGCGAGGTTGTAGCTCGACACCTGCGGTCGCATCGGCAGCGACACCAAGTGGTCGGTCCGGGCACGCAGTTCGGCCGAGAGGCCGCTGCGCTCGGACCCGAAGGCCAGCACGGCGTCATCCGGGATCTCGACGCCCCGGATGTCCTCGCCCTCCGCGTCGAGGGCGAACAGGGGCCCCTTGGGCAGCTCACCGACGTCCACGCGCTCCACGGCCGTCGCGAAGTGCAGGCCCGCGCCGCCGCGCACGACCGTGGGGTGCCAGGGGTCGAGCGTGCCGGTCGTCACGACTCCCGTCGCGCCGAAGCCCGCCGCGAGCCGGATCACCGCCCCGGCGTTGCCGAGGTTGCGCGGGTCGTCCAGGACGACGACAGGGGCGGCCCTGGGCGTGTGCTCCAGCGCCGCCAGGTTGGCAGCACGTGACGGACGTACCGCCAAAGCGGCCACGGCCGTCGGGTGCAGCCGGGGCACGAGGGCGCGCAACGTCGCGTCGTCGGTCTCGGCGAGCAGCGCGTCGAGCGCGTCCGACACATCCGGCGCCAAGTCCTGCGCGAGGCCGAGGACACCGGCCTTGTCGCTGGTCAGGGCGAGGGGGATGCGGGCGCCGAAGCGAAGCGCGTGCTTCAGGGCGTGAAAGCCGTCGAGGAGCACGGAGGCGTCGGCGAGGCCGTGCCAGACACGGACCGGGTCGGTCGGCTCCCCGCGCCGCGGACCGCGGTCGCCCGCGCCCTCCGTACGACTACCGCTCATCGCCACTGCCGCCCACTACCGCCACTCTTGCTTCGACCCGTACAGCCGCCACCGCTCACGCACCGAAGCCTACGCGCGCGTGCTCGGTGGCCTCCCGGGTGTGTTCCTCCCCGGGCGGCCCCGGCGACGCCTCCGTGCGGGAGAGCCGCGGCACCCGCGAGCGCAGCCTCTTGCGCGTGCGGACCACCCAGCCGCCGAGGCGCCGCAGGAACGACGTGGGCAGGAAGACCGCGTCGGCCGCGATCATCGCGAGCGAGAAGAACGGCAGTCCCAGGACTACGGCGATGACGGCGTGCTCGAAGATCATCACCGCGAGCAGCACGTTCTTGACGCGCCGGTTGAACAGCGTGAACGGGAAGGCGACCTGCACGGCGACCGTCCCGTACGTCACCAGCATCACCAGGACGCCGTGCGAGGTCAGCAGGTCGG
The DNA here is from genome assembly GCF_055591765.1 of Streptomyces sp. NPDC041205. NCBI lineage: Bacteria > Bacillati > Actinomycetota > Actinomycetes > Kitasatosporales > Streptomycetaceae > Streptomyces > Streptomyces sp. NPDC041205. Next base: position 128,981 of record NZ_JBVIZH010000007.1, read on the forward strand.
CGAGCGCGGGCCAGGGCGAGAAGTAGTCGAGCTGGAGCGGGTAGTAGACGGCCGTCCCGTCCTGCCAGCGACTGCCCTGGATCTTGTACCAGCCCGCCGTGGCGTAGATCAGACACGCCTCGACCATGATCACCAACAGGGCGGCGTTGTGGGCGAGGTTGGCGACGACGTCGAGCAGCACACGCGTCTCACCGTCCGGCGCGCGCCGGACGGCGACCCACCACAGCACGTGCGCGACCCACAGCCCCCAGAACAGCAGCAGCCAGAACCAGCTGAGCTCCCCCATGAACGTCACAACGGACAGGGCGAGGCCGAGCACCCACCACAGGGCGGGACCGACCCGGTCACCCCCGCCCGCGCGGGCACCGTCGTCCCCACGGTCTCCGTCGTCCCCGCGGATACCCTCGTCCCCACGGCTTTCGCCATCCCCAGGGCCGTCGTCATCCCCATGGCCGAGCTGCACGGCACGCGCGCGTGCCGCACGGCGCGCGTCCAGGGACCAGACCTGGCCGCACCGCGTGAAGACCAGGTAGATCGCCATGAGATGGATGACGTTGTCGCCGCCGTCCCCCATGAAGATGCTGCGGTTCTGCAGCGACAGCACGCCGATCATGAACAGCACGGACGTGGCGCGGGTGCGCCAGCCGACGAGCAGCAGGGCGCTGGAGCCGATCGCGAGGAAGTAGACGATCTCGAACCACACCCGGCCGTCCGACCACATCAGCGCCGTGAAGGCGTCGTTGGCGGAGATGAGCTGCTGGGCCATGTCCCAGCTCCAGGGGCCGTCGGGCCCGTACAGCTCACGCCGGTGCGGCAGTTCACGCAGCAGGAACAGCAGCCAGGTGGCGGCGAAGCCGATACGGACCACCGCGGTCTGGTACGGGCCGAGGGCCTGGGCCGTGACACGCTGCACGCCCCGAGCGAGCGGGTCGAGACGGATCACCGGACGCTCCTCTTCTTCTGTTCCACGGCCACGTCTCTGCGCGCGCGGTCCTCGCCGACCAGCGGCAGGTCGCCCGGCGTGACCGACCACCACGGAAGCACGCGCAGCACGGGCTTGGTGGTGATCTTCTCGTCACTCCACTCCGGCGGCTGTACGCCCGTGGTCCGGGACCGCACCTGCACCTGGTCGAACGTCTCCCCGCGGGCGAGCGGCTCGTGCCGGTGCAGGCGCAGCAGCACGATGCGGCGGATGTAGCGCTCCGACAGCTCGCCGCGCAGACCGGTGGGACGATTCTGCGCGTCGTGCGTGGAGACGAAGAAGTCCCAGCCGCGGCGCAGCTCGTTCTGCTGCGTGTGGCTCGGCAGGAGGTTGTGGTCGATGGCGGCGCCGTCCTGCGCGGACAGGTCGTACCAGCGCGTGGTCCGGCCGACCCCGTCCGCGGTTCGGATCTGCGCGCGGACCTGCACCGACACATTCTGCTGAAGCGGGTTCGGCGCGAACAGCTTCCAGTTCTGCTCGAACTCCGGGTAGATCCAGTCGTCGACGGTCCGGCCGTGTTCCTTGGTGACGGTGTTCGACGGCGCCACGTGCAGGAACACCATCCCGACATGGACGCAGACGGTGGCGACGACCACGGCGAGGACTAGGGCGGCGACGACCTGCGAGCGACGGGAGAGGGCAGCGATGCCGGTACGGGCGGGCGCGGCGTCGGGGCCCGTGGGCTCGGCGTCCGAGGCCGTGGCAGCGGCGTCGGACCCGGCGGTCTCGCCGCCCACATCCTTGTCGTACCCGTCCATCTCGCCCCGTTCTTCGACCCCACGACCGAACCCTGCCGCCGGAACCGTACTCAGGCCCGCCCGCCAGGCCCAGCGTCCCGGAGGTTATCCACAGGGTTGACACCTTATGGCGAGGCGCCGCACCATTGAATTCCACGAACCGAACGATCGGTCGGTCGGTGGGTTCGACGGAATGCCGGAATGCCGGCGCAGAGGCACGCCGGCAGGACGAGAGTTGCGAAGACACTGCCCGAGGTCGAGGGGGACCGAGATGGCGACAGCGCACCAGCCGCTCACCACGGCACCGCACAAGGCCGCGGCGGCCGCCGCCGTGGACAGCGCCATGGACACCGCGGCGCTGGAGTCGGTCTTCGACGCGGCCGTCGCGGCCGACGAGCGCATCGAGCCGCGTGACTGGATGCCGGACGCCTATCGCGCCACACTCGTGCGCCAGATAGCGCAGCACGCCCACTCCGAGATCATCGGCATGCAGCCCGAGGCCAACTGGATCACGCGCGCGCCGTCCCTGCGCCGCAAGGCGATCCTGATGGCCAAGGTCCAGGACGAGGCGGGCCACGGCCTGTATCTGTACAGCGCCGCGGAAACGCTCGGCGCGAGCCGCGACGACCTGCTCGACAAGCTCCACTCGGGCCGCCAGAAGTACTCATCGATCTTCAACTACCCGACCCTGACCTGGGCGGACGTAGGAGCGATCGGCTGGCTCGTGGACGGCGCGGCGATCACCAACCAGGTCCCGCTGTGCCGCTGTTCGTACGGCCCCTATGCCCGCGCGATGGTCCGCGTCTGCAAGGAGGAGTCGTTCCACCAGCGCCAGGGGTACGAACTGCTGCTCGCCCTGAGCCACGGCACCGAGGCGCAGCACGCGATGGCCCAGGACGCCGTGGACCGCTGGTGGTGGCCGTCGCTGATGATGTTCGGCCCGCCGGACGCGGAGTCGTCGCACTCCGAGCAGTCCATGATCTGGAAGATCAAGCGCCACTCGAACGACGAGCTGCGCCAGCGCTTCGTGGACATCTGCGTCCCCCAGGCCGAGTCGCTCGGCCTGACGCTCCCCGACCCGGACCTGAAGTGGAACGAGGAACGGGGGCAGCACGACTTCGGCCCCATCGACTGGAGCGAGTTCTGGTCGGTCCTCAAGGGCAACGGCCCGTGCAACGACCAGCGCATCACGCAGCGCAGACGAGCCCACGAAGAAGGCGCCTGGGTGCGTGACGCGGCGGCCGCGTACGCCGCCAAGCAGAGCGAGCGCAAGGAGGCGACCGCATGACCGGCTCGACCGAATGGCCTTTGTGGGAAGTGTTCGTGCGCTCGCGCCGCGGGCTGTCCCACACACACGCGGGCAGCCTGCACGCCCCGGACGCGGAGATGGCCCTGCGCAACGCCCGGGATCTGTACACCCGCAGGAACGAAGGCGTCTCCCTCTGGGTCGTGCCGTCCGCGCAGATCACCGCCTCCTCGCCGGACGAGAAGGACTCCTTCTTCGAGCCCGCCGCCGACAAGCCCTACCGCCACCCGACGTTCTACGACATCCCGGAAGGAGTGAAGCACCTGTGACCCCCACGCCCATGACCCCCGCGCCGTCGGCCGCCGCGACCCCGCCCACCGCCGCCCCGGCCACCGACGCCGCCGCCGTCCACACGGCGGCCCTCGCCCTGGGCGACGACGCCCTGGTGCTCTCGCACCGCCTGGGTGAGTGGGCGGGTCACGCCCCCGTCCTCGAAGAAGAGGTGGCCCTGGCGAACATAGCCCTGGACCTGCTCGGTCAGGCCCGGGTGCTGCTCTCCCTGGCGGGCGACGAGGACGAGCTGGCGTATCTGCGCGAGGAGCGCTCCTTCCGGAACCTCCAACTGGTCGAGCAGCCGAACGGCGACTTCGCGCACACCATCGCCCGCCAGCTGTACTTCTCCGTGTACCAGAACCTCATGTACGGCCAACTGGCGGCGGCCGAAAGCCCATTGGCGCCGCTCGCCGCGAAGGCCGTCAAGGAGGTCGCCTACCACCAGGACCACGCCGAGCAGTGGACGCTCCGGCTCGGCGACGGCACGGCCGAGAGCCATGAGCGGATGCAGCGCGGCGTGGACGCGCTCTGGCGCTTCACCGGAGAGATGTTCGCGCCCGTGGCCGGTCTCGACCTCGACCGGGAAGCCCTGCGGGAGCAGTGGACGGCCACGGTCACCGAAGTGCTCGAGAAGGCGACGCTCACCGTGCCCGAGGGCCCACAGAGCGGGGCATGGACGGCCGGCGCCGGACGCGAGGGCCTGCACACCGAGTCGTTCGGCCGGATGCTCGCCGAGATGCAGCACCTGCACCGCAGCCACCCGGGGGCGTCATGGTGACCACGACCCCCAAAGCACCCTCAGCGCACACCGCCTCCGCCGGACCCGCGCGCACCACGTCCGCCGGACCCACGGCCCCCGCCGAGCCGACAACGGCCCCCGCGCCCACCGCCCTTGAGGCCAGGCTCTACGCCCTCGCGGGCTCTGTGCCGGACCCCGAGCTGCCCGTCCTCACCCTCTCCGAGCTGGGCGTGCTCCGCTCCGTCCGGGTCAGCGGCACCGGTCATGTGGACGTCGAGCTGACACCGACGTACACGGGCTGCCCCGCCATAGAGGCCATGAGCGCGGACATCGAGCAGGTGCTGCGCGAGGACGGCCGGGACGATGTCACGGTGCGCACGGTGCTCTCCCCCGCCTGGTCGACGGACGACATCAGCGCCGAAGGCCGCCGCAAGCTCGCGGAGTTCGGCATCGCGCCGCCCCGCCCGCACGCCGCCGAAGGACCGATCCCGCTCACCCTCACGGTCCGCTGCCCGCACTGCGGCTCGACGGACACCGAACTGCTCAGCCGCTTCTCCTCCACCGCCTGCAAGGCGCTGCGCCGCTGCGTCACCTGCCGGGAGCCCTTCGACCACTTCAAGGAGCTGTGATGGCGCGCTTCCACCCGCTCCGTGTGGCGGCCGTCGAGGAGCTCACCGACGACGCCGTGACGCTGACGTTCGAGGTGCCACCGCACCTGCGCGAGGAGTACCGGTACGCCCCCGGCCAGCACCTGGCCCTGCGCCGTGTCGTCGACGGCACGGAGATCCGGCGTACGTACTCGATCTGCTCCCCTGCCCCGCACCCCCAAGCTCCCGGTGAGCCGAAGCGGTTGCGGGTGGGGGTGCGCGTGGTGGAGGGCGGTGCCTTCTCGACGTACGCGCGCAAGGAGGTCGTCGTCGGGGACGAGCTGGAGGTGATGACACCGGCGGGCCGCTTCACCCTGGATCCGGCTCCGGGGAGGTATGCCGCGGTGGTCGGCGGCAGTGGGATCACGCCGGTGCTCTCCATCGTCACGACGCTCCTGGAGCGCGAGCCGGACGCCGAGTTCTGTCTGATACGCAGCGACCGCACGGCAGCGTCCACGATGTTCCTCGACGAGGTCGCCGACCTGAAGGACCGCTGGCCGGACCGCTTCCAGCTGGTGACGGTGCTCTCCCGCGAGGAGCAGCAGGCGGGGCTCAACTCGGGCCGTCTGGACGAGGAGCGCCTCGCGCGGCTGCTGCCCGCGCTGCTGCCGGTCGAGGAGGTCGACGGCTGGTTCCTGTGCGGTCCCTACGGCCTGGTGCAGGGCGCGGAGCGGACGCTGCGGGCGCTGGGAGTGGCGCGGCGGCGCATCCACGAGGAGATATTCCACGTGGACGACGGCCTCACGACGGCTCCGGCGGTGCCCGCCCCGGCGGACAGCACGGTCACGGTCACCCTCGACGGCCGCTCCGGCACCTGGCCGGTGCGGGCGGGGGAGTCCCTGCTCGACACGGTGCTGCGCAACCGCGCGGACGCGCCGTTCGCCTGCAAGGGCGGAGTGTGCGGTACGTGCAGGGCGTTCAAGGTGTCCGGCGAGGTCCGCATGGACCGGAACTTCGCGCTGGAACCGGAGGAGACCGAGGCCGGCTATGTGCTGGCGTGCCAGTCGCATCCGACCACGGACAAGGTGGAGCTGGACTTCGACCGCTGAGCGGCCCGCCGCGCGGGACCGACGCCGGACAGCGCCGCGACTGTTCCCATCCCATAGAACGTGTTCTATCTTGACGACCCGTCAGAAACAGCGGCGGAGCCGACGAGACCGAACCGGCCGGTGCGGAGGGACAAGCAGTGGACTTCACCTTCACCGAGGAGCAGCAGGCGGCACTCGAGGCGGCCAAGGCGGTCTTCGCCGGAGTCGCGCCGGACGGCGTGCCCAGCCCCGCCCTCACCCCCCGGGCCGTCGCCGAGGACTTCGACCGCGCGCTGTGGGCCAAGCTCGCCGACGCCGACCTGCTCAGCCTGCTGCTGGCGCCCGAGTACGGCGGGTCGGGTCTGGACCCCATCGCGCTCTGCCTGGTGCTGCGCGAGTCGGCGAAGGTGCTGGCGCGTGTCCCGCTGCTTGAGAGCTGTGCGGCCGCGTACGCCGTACAGCTCTACGGCGGCGACGAGTTGAAGCAGGCAGTCCTGGAGTCGACCGCGTGCGGCGGGACCGTCCTGACCGTCGCCGCGAACGGCCGCACCGGTCACGACGGCGCCGAACTCGCCGTCACCGCGCGCCCCGACGGCGACGACTGGATCCTGGACGGCCTCCAGACCGGCGTCCCCTGGGCCTACGACGCCGACATCACCGTCGTGCCCGCCACGACCCCCGACGGCCGCGCCGTCCTCGCTCTCGTGCCGCGCGGGCCGTCCGGACTCGCCCTCGCCGAGCAGTTCTCCACGAGCGGGGAGCGGCTCGGCGAACTGCGCTTGGACGCGGTGCGGGTCGGCGCCCGGGACGTGATCACGGCGGAGGGCGCCTGGGACTTCCTCCGGCACCTGCTCGCGACCGGCACCTGCGCGCTCGCGCTCGGACTCGGTACGGGCGTGCTCGGCATGACGAGTGAATACACCGGCAAACGCGAGCAGTTCGGGTTCCCGGTCGCCACCTTCCAGGCGGTCGCCATGCAGGCCGCCGACCGCTACATCGACCTGCGCGCCATGGAAGTCACCCTCTGGCAGGCCGCCTGGCGGCTCAGCTCACCGGACCGCGCGGGCGCGGGCAGCGGCGGGCCGCTGCCGGTCTCCGCGGATGTGGCGGTGGCCAAGATCTGGGCGTCGGACGGCGTACGCCGGGTGGTGCAGACCGCACAGCACCTGCACGGCGGCTTCGGCGCCGACACCGACTACCCCCTGCACCGCTACCACGCCTGGGCCAAGCACCTGGAGCTCGCGCTCGGCCCGGCCGCGGCGCACGAGGACGCCCTGGGCGACCTGCTGGCGGCACACTCCCTCAGCTGAGGCGACGGCTCGCGACCGGGCGACGGTCGCACCACGCCCACGCCGGGCGGACCACGGAGCCCGACCGGGCCAAATCACCGCGCCGGGCTAGATCACCGTGCCGGGCTGGTCCTTGTCGTCGACGACGGCCTTGCCCGAGGCCTCCCAGACCTGCATGCCGCCGTCGACGTTCACCGCGTCGATGCCCTGCTGCGCGAGATACATGGTCACCTGGGCGGAACGGCCGCCGGACCGGCAGATGACGTTCACCTTGCCGTCCTGCGGCGCCGCCTCGGTCAGCTCTCCGAAGCGGGCGACGAAGTCGCTCATCGGGATGTGCAGCGCCCCCGGCGCGTGACCCGCCTGCCATTCATCGTCCTCGCGGACGTCCAGCAGGAAGTCGCCGTCCGAGAGATCGCCGACCGTGACCGTGGGCACACCAGATCCGAATTGCATGCACCCGACGCTACCCGACCGCCAGCGCCCCACCGCCGCCCACCCACGGGGCACACCCCGCCGTCCCGCTCAGGCGGTCAGCCGCTCCAGCTCGGCCTCGCGCTCCGCGACCTGGGCCAGCAGCTGCTCGGCGATCTCCTCCAGGAGCCGGTCCGGGTCGTCGGGCGCCAGCTTGAGCATCGACCCGATCGCGCTCTCCTCCAGCTCCCGAGCCACGACCGAGAGCAGTTCCTTGCGCCGGGCGAGCCATTCGAGCCGGGCGTACAGCTCCTCGCTCGGCGTGGGCCGCAGCTCCTCGGGCACCGGACCCGCGGCCCACTCGGCGAGCAGTTCCCGCAGCAGCGCCTCGTCGCCACGGCCGTACGCGGCGTTCACGCGGGTGATGAACTCGTCGCGGCGCCCGCGCTCCTTCTCGTCCTGCGCGAGGTCGGGGTGGGCCTTGCGGACCAGCTCCCGGTAGAGCTTGCGGACCTCGTCGCTCGGCCGCACCCGCTGCGGCGGCCGGACGGCCTGATCGGTGAGCATCGCGGCGGCCTCGGGGAAAAGGCCGTCGCCGTCCATCCAGCCGTGGAACAACTCCTCGACCGCCGGCATCGGCAGCACCCGCGCCCGCGCCTCGTCCGCCTTGCGCAGGTCCTCCGGGTCCCCGGACCGCGCCGCCACGGCCTCGGCGATCAGGGCGTCCAGCTCGTCCAGGCGCGAGTACATCGGTCCGAGCTTCTGGTGGTGCAGCCGGGAGAAGTTCTCCACCTCGACCCGGAACGTCTCCACGGCGATCTCGTACTCGATCAGCGCCTGCTCGGCGACGCGCACGGCCTTCTCAAGCCGCTCCTCGGGCCGCGCACCGGCACCGGCCTGGGCGCCTGCCGCCGTCCCGGCGCCGACGTCCGCCTGATCGCCCGCCTCGGACGGCGTCCCGGAACCCGACCCACCCTCCGACTCCGCGTCGGACCGCGCCCCTGCCGCCGTCTCGTGCGGCCGCTCCGCCGCCTCATACGGCTGCTCGGGCGTCTCAGGGCTCGTCGGCTCGGCTTCCGGGGTCGTCACCTGTCCAGCCTAGGCCACAGCTCCCGGGGTCACGGCGCCCTGTTCCACGGCCCGCAGCCGCCCCTCCCGCACCGCGGCGACCAGTTGGGCGTGGTCGGCCTCCGTGCGGTCCGCGTACGTCACCGCGAAGGCGGCCACGGCCTCGTCCAGCTCGTCGTTCTTGCCGCAGTACCCGGAGATGAGCCGGGGGTCGGCGCTGTGCGCGTGGGCGCGGGCGAGCAGGGCGCCGGTCATGCGGCCGTAGTCGTCGAGCTGGTCGGCGGCGAGGGCGGCCGGGTCCACGCTGCCCTTGCGGTTCCTGAACTGCCGTACCTGGAAAGGCCGTCCGGAGATCGTCGTCCAGCCGAGCAGGAAGTCGCTGACGACCTGCATACGCTTCTGGCCGAACACCACCCGCCGGCCCTCGTGCTCGCTCTCCTGCTCCTTGAATCCGGCCACCGGCAGGTGCGGCAGCAGCGCGGAGGGCCCGGCCTCCTTGACCTGGAGGACCAGCGGCTCCCCCCGGTGGTCGAGGAGCAGCACCACATAGGAGCGCAGTCCGACGCTGCCGGTGCCCACGACGCGGAAGGCGACGTCCTGGATGGAGTACCGCGCGAGGAGGGGGAGGCGGTCCTCCGGCAGGGTGGTGCGGTACTCACCGAGGGCCGCGGCGACCGCCGACGCCTCCTCGTCCGGTATCCGCCGCAGCACCGGGGGCGCTTCGACGAAGCGCCGGGGCGTGACGTGGCCCGTCGGGGTCCCGGCGTCCGGGACCGGTTCGGTGGACTTGGCGGCGAAGCGGGCGCTCGTGTTCTGCCGGGCCTTCTCGGAGACACGGTCGAGGGTGCCGAGCAGGTCGCGGGCGTCGGTGTGGGAGACCAGTTCCTCGTCGGCGATCGCGTTCCAGGCGTCCAGTACGGGGAGCTTGGCGAGGAGGCGCATCGTGCGGCGGTAGGCACCCACCGCGTCGTAGGCCGCCTCGGCGCACGTGTCCTCCTTGGCGCCCGCTTCCCGTCCGGCCAGGACGAGGGAGGTGGCAAGGCGCTTGACGTCCCACTCCCACGGCCCGTGCACCGTCTCGTCGAAGTCGTTCAGGTCGATGATGAGGCCGCCGCGCGCGTCCCCGTAGAGACCGAAGTTGGCCGCGTGGGCGTCGCCGCATATCTGGGCGCCGATGCCGGTGAGCGGGGTGCGGGCGAGGTCGTACGCCATGAGTCCGGCGGAGCCGCGCAGGAAGGCGAAGGGGGACGCGGCCATCCTGGCCACCCGCAGCGGCGTCAGCTCCGCGAGCCGTCCCCTGTTCGTCTCCTCCATCGCCGAGACGGGGTCGGGACGGTGGTCGTCCACCACGAACTCCGCGTGCGCGGAGCGCGGGGTGCGCCCGCGCAGCACCTTGCCCTCCTGCTTGGGCTGCGCGGACCCGCCGGCTCCGCCCGCGGGCCAGTGCGCGAACCCCTCCACACGCGGCAGCCGCCGACCGCCCGACCGCTCCTCGACCCCCGAGTCACCGACCCCCGAGAACGCCACTCCGTCGCCGCCCACACCCATCGCCCCCCTGTTGCTGACACACGGCCACCGTCGGCCCCCCGCGAACTCGATCGCCGGGCCTCACGAACTCGCCGGACCTCACGAACTCAACTGACTCCGACGGTACCGCCGCGGGCGATTCCCCGTCACAGCCTGTGGATAACTCCCCGCCCCGCCCACCGAGCCCGCGAAAATGCCTGTTCAGGTGGCAAGCCCCAGCGCCAGCGCACCGGCGACCGGAGCCGCGTACACCAGCGGGAAGGGAATGTGGGCGTACCAGCGCGCCCGGACCACGGCGACGACGGCCCCGGCGAAGTACAGCACCAGGCCGATCCCGGCAGCGGCCCCGACCAGCGGCAGGAACAGCCCGGCCACGAGCCCGAGAGCCCCCGCCGCCTTGGCCGCCCCCAGCCACGGCAGCCACGCCATCGGAATGCCGTAGTCGGCCATGGGCTCGACGACCCACTTGGCCCGCAGGAAGACAGAGACAGCGGAGAAGCCGGTCATGGCGGCGGCGACGAGGGTGACGACGACGTAGGCAGTGGACATCCGAAAGGCTCCTCATCAAGCAGTACGCCGACGCGGTTCCGCCCCGGCCGGGCCCGTGCGGCCCGTCACCGCCATGACGCACGGCACCGCGGGAATGTGACCGACGGGTGCCGGGAAATCCGCACGGACCACGATCGTGAGATAGCTCACCGCTGAGGCCCAGGTCACCCGGAGCGGCCAGAAGCCCCAGGGCATTCGGGAGCTCAGAACATCCAGGACCCGAGGACACCCGGCGCACCTGGAACACCCAGGCGCCCGGACCGCGGACCAACACGAGAAACGGGCCCTCACCAAGGACTCTCGTCCTTGATGAAGACCCGTTCATCGGTTCTTCTCTGTGCGCGAGGGGGGAGTTGAACCCCCACGCCCTTTCGGGCACTGGAACCTGAATCCAGCGCGTCTGCCTATTCCGCCACCCGCGCATGGGTGTTGTCTTTGGGTCTCTCACTGGTTGGTGCGAGCGCCTGCCGACATCCAGAAGATTAGCACGCTGGAGAGGGTGGATTCACATCCGTATTCGGGGGCACCCGCACGGCACCCGGGGACGTACCGACAGCCTGCGCGGACGTGTCGTACCCCGTCCTCACCAGCCACCCCGGCCACATCGCGGCCCGTCCCCGCCGCGCCGCCACCCCGCCCCCGCGCAGGGCTCCGCGCAGGGCTCCGCTCGAACAGAACCGGCCGAACCACCCGCCCGACGCAACCAAGGCGGACGTCAAGTCCTCCTCCTAGGTCCACAGCCGCGTGCGGGACACTGTCTTGAGACCCCCTCTACGATCCCTCGTAAGAGGAAGTAGGAGGAGGCCCGAGCCAGGCCAGGCCCGGGACCCGGAAGGAGCCCACAAGGAGCGCGGAAGTAGCCCCGAGCGGAGCGCGGCACCAGGCGCGGAGCGAGCCCGGACCGAGCCGTCGGCCACGCCTCCGACGCGGGACTCAGGAAGGTTCCCGCGGGAGCCCTGACCGATCCCGGAGGATCGGCGGAGCGAACCCGGGCGGAGCCCCGGGTCACCCCTGAGGGAACCCTGAGGATCGCGGAAGACCAGTGCGGGCATGCCTTGTGAGGGGCGACACTCGTGGTCCGGGCGGACAGGGGGAACCACCTGATTTCCCGGCGCGTGGATACGATCAGTAAGCAGTACGAGGATGACAACGACGGAGGAGGTGCCCCATGGGAGTCCTGAAGAAGTTCGAGCAGCGACTCGAAGGTCTGGTCAACGGCACCTTCGCCAAGGTGTTCAAGTCCGAGGTCCAGCCCGTCGAGATCGCCGGCGCCCTGCAGCGCGAGTGCGACAACAACGCGACGATCTGGAACCGCGAGCGGACCGTCGTTCCGAACGATTTCATCGTGGAGCTCAGCGCACCCGACTTCGAGCGCCTGAGCCCGTACTCCGGACAGCTCGGCGACGAGCTCTCCGGCATGGTGCGTGAGTACGCGAAGCAGCAGCGGTACAGCTTCATGGGCCCCATCAAGGTCCACCTGGAGAAGGCGGAGGACCTGGACACGGGCCTCTACCGGGTACGCAGCCGCACGCTCGCGTCCAGCACCTCGCAGACTCCCGACCCCGCTCCCGGTGGCCCCGGCGGGCCCGGCGCCCCCGGCGGCGGCCCCACGAGCGCGGGCCAGGGCCCCCGCGGCGGCTACGGCTACCCACAGGGCCCCTCGGGCGCCCCTCCCATGCCCGCCGCGCCGCCTCCCGGCGCGGGCGCGGGCCGCGGAGCCGCTCCGGCGGCGGCGCGGCCGCAGGGGCCGGGCTCCGGCTCCCCGGGCGCGCAAGTGCGGCGCTGGATTGAGATCAACGGCAACCGCCATCAGATCTCCCGCCCGACGCTGGTGCTGGGTCGCAGCACCGACGCCGATGTGCGGATCGACGACCCCGGCGTCTCGCGCCGGCACTGTGAGATCCGGACCGGAACGCCCTCGACGATCCAGGATCTCGGGTCTACCAACGGCATCGTGGTAGACGGGCAGCACACCACCCGCGCTACGCTCCGCGACGGCTCGCGGATCGTCGTGGGCAGCACCACCATCATTTACCGGCAAGCCGAAGGGTGAAGCGGGGGCAATGTCAGAGCTGACCCTGACGGTCATGCGGCTGGGTTTCCTGGCCGTTCTGTGGCTGTTCGTGATCGTGGCCGTCCAGGTCATTCGCAGCGACCTGTTCGGTACGCGCGTCACCCAGCGCGGTGCGCGCCGTGAGGGCGGCCGCCAGGCGGCCCGCCAGCAGGCCGCGCCGCCGCCACAACGCCAGCAGAGCGGCGGCCGCCAGCGTCGTGGCGCCCCCACCAAGCTGGTCGTCTCGGAGGGCACCCTCACGGGCACCACCGTCGCGCTGCAGGGGCAGACGATCTCGCTGGGCCGGGCACACGATTCGACCATCGTCCTTGACGACGACTACGCCTCCAGCAGGCATGCCAGGATCTACCCGGACCGTGACGGCCAGTGGATCGTCGAGGATCTCGGGTCCACGAACGGCACGTATCTCGACCGGACCCGCCTGACCACCCCGACGCCCGTTCCGCTGGGCGCGCCGATCCGCATCGGCAAGACCGTCATCGAGCTGCGGAAGTAGTGCTACATCATGAATGAGCGCGAGCGGAGCGAGCGAGCCGACGCGGTCCAGGACCTGGACGCCAGCGCGCTCCCGACCGGAGGGTGGGCACCGTGCGGATGTACCCGGAGCCGACGGGCGAGGTGCGCATGAGTCTGTCACTGCGCTTCGCCGCCGGATCGCACAAAGGCATGATCCGGGAGGGGAACGAGGACTCCGGCTACGCGGGTCCGCGTCTCCTCGCCATCGCCGACGGCATGGGGGGCCAGGCCGCGGGCGAGGTCGCCAGCTCCGAGGTGATCTCGACGCTCGTCACGCTCGACGACGACGTCCCCGGCTCCGACATCCTCACGTCGCTCGGCACGGCCGTGCAGCGGGCCAACGACCAGCTGCGGCTGATGGTCGAGGAGGACCCGCAGCTCGAGGGCATGGGCACCACCCTGACCGCCCTGCTGTGGACCGGTCAGCGGCTCGGCCTCGTGCACGTCGGCGACTCGCGCGCGTACCTGCTGCGCGACGGCGTGCTCACGCAGATCACGCAGGACCACACCTGGGTGCAGCGGCTCGTCGACGAGGGCCGCATCACCGAGGAGGAGGCGACGACGCATCCGCAGCGCTCGCTCCTGATGCGCGCGCTCGGCAGCGGCGACCACGTGGAGCCGGATCTGTCGATCCGTGAAGTCCGCGCGGGCGACCGGTACTTGATCTGCTCCGACGGCCTCTCCGGCGTCGTGTCCCACCAGACGATGGAGGACACCCTCGCCAGCTACCAGGGCCCCCAGGAGACCGTGCAGGAGCTGATCCAGCTCGCGCTGCGCGGCGGCGGCCCCGACAACATCACGGTGATCGTCGCCGACGTCCTGGACATCGACACCGGCGACACCCTCGCGGGCCAGCTGTCCGACACCCCCGTGGTGGTCGGCGCGGTCGCCGAGAACCAGCTCCAGGCGAACGACGACGGCGCCATGCAGACGCCCGCGGGCCGCGCGTCCGGCCTCGGCCGCCAGACCCCGCCCAGCCCCTCCGGAGGCGGCTTCGGCCCGCCCGGAAGCGGCGACGCCGCCCCCGGGTACGCCCCCGAGGGCGGCTCCTTCGGGGCGTACGGCGACGAGGACCTGGTGAAGCCCGGCGGCGGCCGCAAGTGGCTGAAGAGATCGCTGTACATCGCGCTGGCCCTCGCCGTCGTCGGCGGCGGCCTGTACGGCGGCTATCGCTGGACCCAGACGCAGTACTACGTCGGCACCAAGGACGAGCACGTCGCGCTCTACCGCGGCATCGACCAGGACCTCGCCTGGGTGAGCCTGTCGAAGGTCGAGAAGGACCACCCCGAGATCGAACTCAAGTACCTGCCGCCGTACCAGCGCAAGCAGGTCGAGTCCACGATCCAGGAGGGCAACCTCGACGACGCCGAGAAGAAGATCGGCGAGCTCGGCCTGCAGGCGTCGGCGTGCAAGAAGGACGCCGAGCGGCGCGCCATCGAGCGGGAGAACCGCGAGAAGCGCGAGCGCGAGAAGAAGGACAACACCAAGCCCGGTGAAGGCGAGGCGGGCGGCCAGGACGGCTCGCCCGACCCGGCCGACACCTCCAAGCCCGACTTCCGCAACGCGAGCTTCCGCGCGGCGGACGACCCGGGCACCAAGGACGACAAGTCCAAGTCCACCACCGCACCGACTCCCACACCCGGCCCCAGCCTCTCCCAGCAGGAGAAGGATCTGGTCCCGCAGTGCGGTAAGCAGTAAGCAGCCGTTGGGGGCCCTTGCACGCCATGAGCAGTAGCACTACACAAACGTCGACGATCGGCGCCATCGGTGCGCCGAGCCGGCGCAACACCGAGCTCGCGCTCCTGGTGTTCGCCGTCGTCATCCCGCTGTTCGCCTACATGAACGTGGGCCTCGCCATCTCCGGCGAACTGCCGCCCGGCATGCTCAGCTACGGCCTGGGCCTCGGCCTGCTCGCGGGCGTCGCGCACCTCGTCGTGCGCAAGTTCGCGCCGTACGCGGACCCGCTGCTGCTGCCCCTCGCCACGCTGCTCAACGGCCTCGGCCTGGTGGTCATCTGGCGGCTCGACCAGTCGGAGAAGCTCCAAGCGCGGCCCACTTTCTCCGAGGCCGCGCCCAATCAGCTGCTCTACTCCGCGGTCGGCATCGCGCTGTTCGTCGGCGTACTGCTGCTGCTCAAGGACCACCGCGTCCTGCAGCGGTACACGTACATCTCCATGGTCGCCTCGATCCTGCTGCTCCTGCTGCCGCTGGTGCCCGGCCTCGGCATGAACGTCTTCGGCGCGAAGATCTGGATCCGCGTCGGCGGGTTCTCGATCCAGCCCGGTGAGTTCGCGAAGATCGTCATCGCGGTGTTCTTCGCCGGATACCTGATGGTGAAGCGGGACGCGCTCGCCCTCGCCAGCCGCCGCTTCATGGGCCTGTACCTGCCGCGTGGCCGTGACCTCGGTCCGATCCTGGCCGTGTGGGCGATGTCCATCCTGATCCTGGTCTTCGAGACCGACCTCGGTACGTCGCTGCTGTTCTTCGGCATGTTCATCGTGATGCTGTACGTGGCCACGGAGCGCACCAGCTGGATCGTGTTCGGTCTGCTGATGTCGGCCATCGGCGCCGTCACCGTGGCCTCCTTCGAGCCGCACGTCAAGGTGCGTGTGGACGCCTGGCTCGACCCCTTCAACAAGGAAGTCATCGCGTCGACCGGGACCGACCAGATCGCCCAGTCGATGATGGCGTTCGGCTCCGGCGGCACCCTCGGCACCGGCCTCGGCCAGGGCCACTCCGACCTCATCGGCTTCGCCGCCAACTCCGACTTCATCCTCGCCACGTACGGCGAGGAGCTGGGCCTCGCCGGGATCATGGCCGTCCTGCTGATCTACGGCCTGATCGTGGAGCGCGGTGTGCGCACGGCGCTCGCGGCCCGCGACCCGTTCGGCAAGCTGCTCGCGGTCGGCCTGTCCGGCGCCTTCGCCATCCAGGTCTTCGTCGTCGCGGGCGGCGTCATGGGCCTGATCCCACTGACGGGTATGACGATGCCGTTCATCGCGTACGGCGGTTCCTCGGTGATCGCGAACTGGGCGCTCGTGGGCATCCTGCTGCGCATCAGCGACACCGCGCGCCGCCCGGCCCCGTCGCCCGCCCCGAACCCCGACGCCGAGATGACCCAGGTGGTACGGCCGTGAACAAGCCTCTGCGCCGCATCGCGATCTTCTGCGGCCTGCTCGTCCTCGCGCTGCTCGTCCGCGACAACTGGCTGCAGTACGTCAAGGCCGACCACCTCGCCGAGCACGAGATGAACCGCCGCGTGCCCATCGAGCGGTACGCCCAGCCGCGCGGCGACATCATCGTCGACGGCAAGGCCATCACCGGTTCGCAGAAGGTCGACGGCGACGACTTCAAGTACAAGCGGACCTACAAGAACGGGCCCATGTGGTCGCCCGTGACCGGCTTCGCCTCGCAGCGCATCGGCGCCACCCAGATCGAGTCCATCGAGGACCGCATCCTCACCGGCAACGACGACCGGCTCTTCTTCCGCCGCAGCCTCGACATGCTGACCGGCAAGAAGAAGGAGGGCGGCAACGTCGTCACGACGCTCAACCGGGACGCCCAGAAGGCCGCGTACGACGGTCTGAAGAACAAGGGCAAGGGCGCCGTAGCCGCCATAGACCCCTCGACGGGCGCGATCCTCGCACTGGCCTCGACGCCCTCGTACGACCCCTCGAAGTTCGCCGGCAACACCAACGCCGAGGCGGAGACCTTCGGGAAGCTCGACAAGGACTCCGACAAGCCGATGCTGAACCGCGCGCTGCGCGAGACCTACCCGCCCGGCTCCACCTTCAAGGTGGTCACGGCCGCGGCGGCGATGGAGCACGGCCTGTACACGGAGATAGACGAGAAGACGAAGTCCCCGCTGCCCTGGACGATGCCGAACACCACGACCGAGCTGAAGAACGAGGGCAACATCCCCTGCAAGAACGCCACGCTCCGCGAGGCGCTGCGGGTGTCCTGCAACACGGTCTTCGGCAAGATCGGCTCGGACCTCGGCAAGGACAAGATGCTGGAGACGGCCGAGAAGTTCGGCTTCAACGAGGAGCAGTTCGTCCCGGTCCGCTCGAACGCCTCCGTCTTCCCCGAGGAGATGGACAAGCCGCAGACCGCGCTCTCCTCCATCGGCCAGTTCGAAACCGCGGCGACGCCGCTGCAGATGGCGATGGTCACCTCCGCGATCGCCAACGACGGCACCCTGATGGAGCCGTACATGGTCAAGGAGCTCCAGGCGCCGAACCTCGACGTGATCGAGAAGCACTCGCCCAAGGAGATGAGCGAGCCGCTGTCCAAGGAGAACGCGCAGAAGCTCCAGGACATGATGCAGACCGTCGTGAACGAGGGCACGGGAACCAACGCCAAGATCCCGGGCGTCACAGTGGGCGGCAAGACCGGTACCGCTCAGCACGGTCTGAACAACAGCAAGAACCCGTACGCCTGGTTCATCAGCTACGCCAAGACCGACTCGGGTTCCCCGGTCGCCGTGGCCGTGGTCGTCGAGGACAGTGACGCCAGTCGTGGCGACATCTCCGGCGGTGGGCTCGCGGCACCGATCGCGAGGGACGTGATGAAGGCGGTCATCGACAGCAAGAAGTGACCCCTGTCACGACCCCTCCACATCGGTGCACGTTGCGATACCGGTCCTGTATCGGGTGACGATTGCGGCCGGGTCACGTCAGGCGAGCCGGGTACGGTATGCCCGGACAGCACACCGCCGGACCGCGCAACACGGTGCGGTCGGGACCGACGGAGAGGGCTGGAATAGCTATGGAAGAGCCGCGTCGCCTCGGCGGCCGGTATGAGCTGGGCCAGGTGCTCGGCCGCGGCGGGATGGCGGAGGTCTACCTCGCGCACGACACCCGCCTCGGCCGCACCGTGGCGGTGAAGACGCTGCGAGTCGACCTCGCCCGCGACCCGTCGTTCCAGGCCCGGTTCCGCCGTGAGGCCCAGTCGGCCGCCTCGCTCAACCACCCGGCGATCGTCGCGGTCTACGACACCGGCGAGGACTACGTCGACGGGGTCTCCATCCCGTACATCGTGATGGAGTACGTCGACGGCTCCACGCTGCGCGAGCTGCTGCACTCCGGGCGCAAGCTGCTGCCCGAGCGGGCCATGGAGATGACCATCGGCATCCTCCAGGCCCTGGAGTACTCGCACCGCAACCAGATCGTCCACCGCGACATCAAGCCCGCGAACGTCATGCTGACGCGCAACGGCCAGGTCAAGGTCATGGACTTCGGCATCGCCCGCGCGATGGGCGAGTCCGGCATGACGATGACGCAGACGGCCGCCGTCATCGGCACCGCACAGTACCTCTCCCCGGAGCAGGCCAAGGGCGAGCAGGTCGACGCGCGCTCCGACCTGTACTCGACGGGCTGTCTGCTGTACGAGCTGCTGACCGTCCGCCCGCCGTTCGTCGGCGACTCGCCGGTCGCGGTCGCCTACCAGCACGTCCGCGAGGAGCCCCAGGCCCCCAGCGTCTTCGACGGCGAGATCACGCCCGAGATGGACGCGATCGTCCTGAAGGCGCTCACCAAGGACCCGGACTACCGCTACCAGTCGGCCGACGAGATGCGCGCCGACATCGAGGCCTGCCTCGACGGCCAGCCCGTCGCCGCCACGGCCGCCATGGGCGCCGTCGGCTACGGCGGCCACCCCGACGACCAGGCCACGGCCATGCTCCGCCCGCAGAACGGCGCGGGCCACGGCCAGACGTCCATGATGCCGCCGGTCAACCCGGACGACGGCTACGACGACGGGTCGCGGCGCGGCCGGGGCCAGAAGAAGAGCAACACGTCGACGATCCTGCTGATCGCCGCGGGCGTGCTCGTCCTGGTGGGGGCGATCCTCATCGGGAAGTGGGCGTTCAGCGGGAACAGCGGAACCAGCGACGACAAGAAGGCGCCGAACTTCGTCGGCCAGACACTGAAGGAAGCGCAGGAGTCGGCGAAGAACGTCGACCTGGAGATCGCGGTGTCCAAGCGCCAGCCCTGCGAGAAGTACCCCAAGGGGCAGATCTGCTCGCAGAACCCCGGCGAGGACACCAAGGTCGAGAAGGGCGACACGATCAATGTGGTCGTGTCGACCGGTGCGCCGAAGGTCACCGTTCCTGACGTCGAGGGCCTCACCTTCGACAAGGCCGAGAGCCGACTCAGGGACAAGGGCTTCGAGGTCACGAAGAAGACCCAGGAGTCCGAGCAGAACCCGGGCGTCGTGATCAGTCAGAACCCGCCGGGCGACACGGAGGCTCAGAAGGGCACCACCATCACGCTGACGGTCGCTAAGAAGCAGCAGAAGCCCGTCGTCCCCGATGTCTCCGGTCAGACCTGGGAAGCCGCGAAGAAGCAGATCGAGGACAACGGCCTCGTACCGAGCCGCCAGGACGTCGAGAGCGACAGCGTCGAAGAAGGCAAGGTCATTCAGACCTCGCCCGCGGCCAACACCGAGGTCGACCCCGGCTCCACGGTGACCGTCCAGGTCGCCAAGAAGAAGGCCGAGGAGGAGCCGGAGGAGGCCACCGTCCCGACGGTCGGCGGCCAGACCCTCTCGGACGCCCGTGACGCCATCGAGGACGCCGACCTCACCGTGGGCACCATCACGGGCCCGCAGGACGACGACGCCCGGGTGGTCCTCTCCACGCCGGGCGGCGGCCAGAAGGTCCCGTCCGGCACCGCGATCAACCTGGTGACCACCGGCGGCTCCGGCGACCCGGGCGGCGGCGACCAGGGCGGCGGCGACAACGGCGGCGGCTTCATCGAGGGCGCCACCGGCTTCGGCCGCCACGGGCGGGACTGACGCCTCCGGCGGTACAGCGGACAAGGACGAGGGCCCCGGCACCAGAAGGTGCGGGGGCCCTCGTCATGCTCCGGTCTCGCGTTCTGGGACCGCTCAACGATCTCGCGTCCTGGGACCGCTCAACGGCTCAGCGGCTAGCTCAGCTCCCGCGGCGGCGTCCGCCTGTTGTCCACCTTCTCGATCCGCTCCAGCTTGCCCCACACCACGTAGCGGTAGTTCGACGTGAAGACGGGGGTGCACGTGGTGAGCGTGATGTAGCGGTCCGCCTTCTTCGCGCCCGACTCCTTCGGGATGGGGTCCAGGACGCGGACGTTGTACTTCGAGGTCTGTGGGAGGGTCTTGTAGACCTTGTAGACGTACCACTTGTCGCGGGACTCGAAGACGATCGGGTCGCCCTCGTCGATCTTGTCGATCTTGTGGAACTTCGCGCCGTGGCCGTCGCGGTGGGCGGCCAGGGTGAAGTTGCCCTTCTCGTCCTCGGGCAGGGCGGACTTGATGGGGGCCGTGTAGTAGCCGGCGACGCCGTGGTTGAGGGTCTTGGGGTTGGTGCCCTTGGTGACGAGGATCTCGCCGCCGCTCATCGAGGGCACGTGCAGGAAGCCGATGCCGTCCTTGGTGTCGATGGCGCCGGGGCCCTTCGCCTCCCAGTGGTCGCGGACGCGGTTCCCCTGCTTCTTGGCCTCGCGGTCCGCTATGACGTTGGTCCACCACAGCGAGTAGGCGACGAACAGGCCGAGGATCACGCCCGCGGTGATGAGGAGTTCGCCGAAGACGCTGACCGCCGTCGCGATCCGGCCACGGCCGCGCTGCCGCGGCGCGGGCTCCTCGGCCCGCGCGCCCCGCTCCTGCTCATCCTCTTCGGTGGTGGCTGCCACTGCGTCTGCCCCGTCCGTCTCAGCTGCTAGTCGACCAACGCGGGTGGCTTGCCCTTGTCGCGTGGCCGGTCTTCGACCATCTTGCCCCACACGATCATTCGGTACTTACTCGTGAACTCGGGGGTACAGGTGGTCAGTGTGATGTAGCGGCCGGGTTTCGTGAAGCCGGAGCCGGGCGGCACCGGATCGAGGACGGCCGTGTTGCCGGGGCTCGTCTGCGGCAGGATGCTCGCCATCTTGTAGACGTAGTACTTGTCCTGCGTCTCGACGACGATCGGATCGCCCGGTTTGAGCCGGTTGATGTACCGGAACGGCTCGCCGTGCGTATTGCGGTGACCGGCGAGCGCGAAGTTGCCGGGGTTCGCGTCCGGCATCGGGGTCTTGGTGCCGCCCTTGTTGTAGTGGCCGACCATCCCCCGGTCGAGGACCTTGTGCTTGTCGATGCCCTCGGCGACCGGTGTGACGACGTCCAGCTTCGGGATGTGCAGGAGCGCGAAGCCCTGGCCGGGTTCGAAGGCCCCCGGCTTGCCCTTGCCCTTCGCCCAGTCCTCCTGGAGCTCGCGGGCGGCCGCGTCGGCCTGCTGCTGGGCTCTTATGTTCGTCCACCACAGCTGGTACGTGACGAAGAGGAGCATCAGGACGCCGATGGTGATGAAGAGTTCGCCGATGGCGCGGCTGGCGACGGTGGCGGGGCCGGGCTTCGCGGCACGGGCGGCGCGGCGGGCCTCGACCCGGGTGAGGGGGCGCTCCGCCTCTCCGGCGGGGGGCGTGGAGGTGGCCGCCCCGGAGGCGGTGGCCGCCCCGGACACGGCGGCCGACCCGGACGCGGCGGCTCCGGAGGCCGCGGGCTTCGCGCCCCGGCGCCCCTTGTGCTTGGCGGCCTTGCGTCGCGCCGCCCGTCCGCCCGGGGGCGGGGCGACCGGTGCACCGGCTATTCGGCGCGTGTCCGCCGTCCGCAACCCGATGGTCTCGTCGTCCCGGGGAGGGTCGTACGCCGCCGGGTACGGCTCGGGCGGCACCTCGGCGTCCCCCAGAACCTCCCCCGGCACCTCGGGCACCGCAGGCACCACCGGCACCTCAGACGCCTCGGGCCCCACCTGCCCCCCAGCCGCCCCCGCCCCGCTCCGGAACCACGGCGACGGATGCTGCCCCGGCGCGGCGGCGTCGGGGCCACCGGGCACGGTCACGCCGTAGCCCTGCCCACCACCGGCGCAAGCCCGCTCGACCGCCCCACCGCCCCCGCGTCGCCGCACTCCACCAGCCAGTTGGCGAGCATGAGGTGGCCGTGTTCGGTGAGGACGGACTCGGGGTGGAACTGGACGCCCTCGACGGGCAGTTCGCGGTGGCGCAGGCCCATGATGATGCCGTCGGCCGTGCGGGCGGTCACTTCGAGCTCGGCCGGGACGGCGGCGGGCTCGGCGGCCAGCGAGTGGTAGCGGGTGGCGATGAAGGGGGACGGCAGGCCCGCGAAGACGCCCTTGCCCTCGTGCGTGACCGGCGAGGTCTTGCCGTGCAGGAGCTCCGGCGCCCGGTCCACCACACCCCCGTACGCCACCGCCATGGACTGCATGCCGAGGCAGACGCCGAAGACGGGCACGCCGGTCGCGGCGCAGTGGCGCACCATCTCCACGCAGACGCCCGCCTGCTCGGGCGTGCCGGGTCCCGGCGAGAGCAGGACGCCGTCGAAGCCGTCCTGGGCGTGCCGCAGCTCGACCTCGTCGTTGCGAAGGACCTCGCACTCGGCGCCGAGCTGGTACAGGTACTGGACGAGGTTGAAGACGAAGCTGTCGTAGTTGTCGACGACAAGAATGCGGGCGCTCATTGGCCGTCCACCGTCACATCGTTGAAGGGCAGCAGCGGCTCCGCCCAGGGGAAGACGTACTGGAACAGCACATAGACGACGGCGAGGACGAGCAGCAGCGAGAGCAGCGCCTTCACCCAAGCGTTCCCGGGCAGATGCCGCCAGATCCAGCCGTACATGCCGTCCCTTCCGTCGTCGGGCGCCACCAGGCGTCGCCGTTCGGCACCAGACTAACGGCGCAGTGCCTCGGGTTTCCCGGCCTCCACGGGCTGGGTGGCGTCGAGGTGGGCCGAGGCGATCAGGCGGTGGCTGTGGCCCCACTCCGGTTCACAGGTGGTGAGGGTGAGATAGCGGCCGGGCTCGCGGTAGCCGGATTTGCGCGGGACCGGGTCGATGACACCGATGTCGGCGGGCAGCGTGCGGTACGGCTTCCTGTCGATGCGGTACGTGAACCAGGTCGTGCCGTCGGTCAGGACGACGGCGTCGCCGGGGCGCAGTTCGGGGAAGTCCTTGAAGGGGTCGCCATAGGTGCGGCGGTGTCCGGCGACGGCGAAGTTGCCCTTCTGGCCGAGCTGGGCGGTGCGCGCGTAGTGGCCGAGGCCCTTCTTGAGGGTGCCGGTGGCGGTGCCCTGGAGCACGGGCTTGTTCCACGTGAAACCGAAGCGCGGGATGTACATCACGGCGAAGGGTTTGCCGTCCCGGTACGCGGCGGGCTCCGGCGGCGCGGCGTCCGCGTCCTTGCCCGAGCCCTGGGCGGCCACCGGCCGCCGCGCCCACTGGTCCTGCAACTGGTCGATCTGGCTGTCCATCGCGCGGTCGGCCTTCACACCGGTCCAGAACAGGACGTACACGACGAACAGCACGATCACGGTCCCGATGGTGATGCACAGTTCGCTGAACGTCCTGACGATCACTCGCACCGGCACGGGGTCCCCCAGGGGCTACTGCTCCACAGGCTTCGCGTAGTGGAGATCCACTGTGCCCGAGTAGCCGGGAAGAGTCACCGCCCCGTCGTCGTCGACTTTCCAGCCGAGGCCGTAGGCGTTGACGTACAGCATGTAGTTCTGGATCTCCGGGGAGGCGGCCAGGGCCTTTTGGAGCCGGTCGGGGTCGCCGACGGCCGTGACCTTGTACGGCGGTGAGTAGACGCGGCCCTGGAGGATCAGGGTGTTGCCGACGCAGCGCACGGCGCTGGTGGAGATCAGGCGCTGGTCCATGACCTTGATGCCCTCGGCGCCGCCCTGCCACAGCGCGTTCACCACGGCCTGCAGGTCCTGCTGGTGGATGACCAGGTCGTTGGGCTGCGGCTCGGGGTAGCCGGGGAGCTTGGCGGTGGCGTCCGGCGGGGCGTCGGTGAGGGTGACCGTGACGGCGTCGCCGGTGAGCTTCCGGGTGCCCGCGTTCTTCTCCAGGGCCTTCAGGCGGGCGTCGTCGGCCTTGGTGCCGGGGCTGTCGCGCTGGGCCAGGGAGTCGACGTCGCCGCGCAGGGACCCGTTGGACTCCTCCAGGTCCTTGTTCTCGCGGCTGCGCTCCTGGATGAGGTCGGAGAGCTTCAACAGGGAGGCGTCCGTACGGATGTTGGTGCCCTTGGCCGTGTTGAAGCTGGTGACGAAGATCAGGCCGGCGAGGGCGAAGACGGCGATCGTGAGGAGCCGCACGGGGCGCCAGCGGCGGCCTCGACCGGTGCCTCCCGGGAAGTCGGCAGAATTGCTCAACGTACCCTTATCTCCTTCACCGCCGCGGAAGCACTACGCTAACGGACGCCCGGGGGAGGACTTCGCGCACCGTAGCGACGAAGAACCCGACCCGCGTCATACCCCGTTCCCTGCGCGGCCACGCAGCGCATCGACAGGAGAGACCCTCGTGCCGAAGTCACGTATCCGCAAGAAGGACGACGACTACACGCCGCCGGCGTCGAAGAAGGCGACGAACATCAAGCTGACCAGCCGCAGCTGGGTGGCTCCGGTGATGCTGGCCATGTTCCTCATCGGCCTGGCCTGGATCGTCGTCTTCTACGTCACGGACGGAAAGCTGCCGATCGACCCGCTGGGCAACTGGAACATCGTCGTCGGCTTCGGCTTCATCGCGGCCGGGTTCGGCGTCTCCACGCAGTGGAAGTAACGGTTCCACGCGGCTGAGGGCACGGCGGGCGGGCACACGTGTGCCGCGAGAGCGGAAACGGAGCCCGTCCGCAAGCCCTGGCCTGAGTTATCCACAGCGCGAGCGCCGCCATCCACAGACCTGGGGAAAGGTCTGAAGATCTGTGGATAACTCTCAGAAGGTTGACGCCGGTGTGACTGGCCCACCGCCGCGCACCGGCCCGCACACCCCTTGTCCTGCCTGGGAAAACCCGGATCGGCGACGCGCGGAACACCCGTTCCCCACTTCGTGCACAAGATCGGGCACAGACTGTGGACAACACGGGTGCGCGCGCCGGTCCGCGCACGTCGCGCACGGACCGGCCGCCGCACGTCAGGTGAGCTGGGCCGTCCGCAGCACCACGGTCACCACGATCACCGCGAACACCACCGCGCACGTCCCCCACTGCACCAGGGCGCGCCGCTCGCGCGGGGCGTGCACCATGCCGTACGCGATGGCCACACCCGCGACCAGACCGCCGACGTGGGCCTGCCAGGCGATGCCGCTCCAGGTGAAGGTGAAGAGCAGGTTCAACGCGAGGAGCGCGATGACCGGGCGCATGTCGTAGTTCAGGCGCCGCATCAGGACCGCCGTCGCGCCGAGCAGGCCGAAGATCGCGCCGGAGGCGCCGAGGGAGGCCTTGCTCGCATCTTCCAGGAGGTAGGTCAGGGCGCTGCCGCCGAGGCCGGACAGCAGGTAGAGCGTCAGATAGCGGGCCCGGCCGAGCGCTGCCTCCAGCGGGCCGCCGAGCCACCACAGGCCCAGCATGTTGAACGCGATGTGCCAGATCTCCTGGTGCGTGAACATCGATGTGACCAGGCGATACGCCTGGCCGTCCGCGACGCCCTCCGTCGGCACGAACGGGTGCGGCGGCCACTGGCCGATCAGCACCAGATCGCTGAGCAGGCTGTCGCCGCGCACCCGGACCGCGACGAACACCAGCAGGTTGATCGCCAGGATGATCTTCGTGAGCAGCCGGGGGTCCTGGGCGATGGTGCCCCCCGCGAGCGTGCGCGGCTGGGTCGCCGCGGGCGAGTGCCCGGTGCCCGAGCCGCCCCGGACGCACTCCGGGCACTGGAAGCCGACCGAGGCACTGATCATGCACTCCGGGCAGATCGGCCGCTCGCAGCGCGTGCAGGTGATGCCGGTCTCCCGGTCCGGATGCCGGTAGCACGTCGGCGGGCCCTGCGCGTCCCGCGGCTCCTGCGGGCTGCCTGGCGCCTGGTCCATTGCGGTCCCCTCATTCTCCGTACGAAGGCGGCGTGACGAACGCGCCGCCCCGCCCTTCCTCTACGGATGGGCGGGGCGGTTTGGTTCCCTCACGGGTGCGCCGCGCGGGCGCGCCCGGAGCTCGCGTCGGCGCTCAGCCCTCGCGCGTCTCGATGACGACGGACTCGATGACGACGTCGTTGACCGGGCGGTCGGTGCGCGGGTTGGTCTGGGTGCCCGCGATGGCGTCCACGACCTTCTTGCCGGCGTCGTTGGAGACCTCGCCGAAGATGGTGTGCTTGCGCGTCAGCCACGCGGTCGGCGAGACCGTGACGAAGAACTGCGAGCCGTTGGTGCCCGGGCCCGCGTTGGCCATCGCGAGCAGGTAGGGCTTGTCGAAGGCCAGGTCCGGGTGGAACTCGTCCTCGAACTCGTAGCCCGGGCCGCCGGTGCCGTTGCCCAGCGGGTCGCCGCCCTGGATCATGAAGCCGCTGATCACCCGGTGGAAGACGGTGCCGTCGTACAGCTTGTCCGTCGACTTCTTGCCGGTCGCGGGGTGCACCCACTCGCGCTCGCCCTTGGCGAGCTCAACAAAGTTCTTGACCGTCTTGGGCGCGTGATTCGGCAGGAGCCGGATCTCGATGTCGCCCTGGTTGGTCTTCAGGGTGGCGTAAAGCTGCTCGGCCACGATCTGCCTTCCGTTGTCCTCTGTGACCCTCCGATCCTCGCACGGACCGGATTGGGACGAGTAGCCACCGACTGGGCGCGCACCGCCGGGATCCGTGGCATTGTCGTCGACAAGCTCCGCTCGTACCGAATCGGTCGAGTTCACGGGGGAGCGGTCGATGACCCGGATGCCCGCCCTCACATGCCCCGGTTCCATCCGGCAGGCATGATCCCGGAAAGGGTGGAAAGGTGACATACCTATACGCCACCAAGGAGGAGGATCCCGTGACCCGCAAAGAGAGCGTGCGCGCCGCGGCCGACTCGGCGAAGGAGAGCGTGCGGCACGCCGCGGACGCGGTGGCCCCGTACGCGGACAAGGCGGCCGAGGCCAAGGACAAGGCCACGCACCTGGCGCAGGAGGCCCGGGCACGGCTTGCGCCGAAGGTGTCGCACGCCGCCCACACGGCCGCCGATCAGGCCCGCGTCCAGTTCGACGCGCATGTGGCACCGCGCGTGGAGCAGGCCCGCAGCCATGTGCCGCCGAAGGTCGACCACGCGGCGCACGAGGCCGCGGCCCGCACCCGCAGGGCCGCGCGCCAGGCCGCCGACTTCTCGAGGCCCCATGTCGAGCACGCCGTGGCGGCGGCGGGGCCGGTCCGCGAGGAGGCCGCGTCCCGCGGTGCCGCGGCGCTCGCCGCGCTGCGCGGGCAGGTCTCGCCCGAGCAGATCGAGCACCTGGCCCGCAGAAACGAACGCCGTGCCCGCGCCGGGCGGCTCGCCAAGCGGCTGGCCGTCCTCGGCGTCCTCGCGGCCGGTGCCGTCGCGGTGTGGAAGTGGTGGGACAAGCAGGCCAACCCGGACTGGCTGGTCGAGCCCCCCGCGGCCACGGAGGTCCCCGACCGGACCCCGCTGACCTCGGTCGACGGCAGCGCCCAGGCCTCCCTGGACCCGGAGGTCCAGGCGAAGCAGGCGGAGGCCGAGGCCGACGACCGCGAGGACCGCACCTGACTCACGCCGAGCACCGGGCCCGGCCCCCCACACAGGGGGCCGGGCCCGAGCCGCGCCGGGGCAAGCCCCGCCCCTGAGCCCTCGCCCGCCAGAACGGCCGACCAGACGGCTGCCAGAACGGCCGACCAGATACGGCTCACCAGATGCGGCTCACCAGAACGGCTAAATCACCAACCGCCCCTCCACCACCTCCCGCGCCACCTCCGCCAGCTTGCGCTGGTGGGAGCGGGCGTGGCCGCGGAGGATCGCGAAGGACTCGTCCATGGAAAGGGACTTGCGGGCGGCAAGGATGCCCTTGGCCTGTTCGATGGCGAGGCGGCTGGTCAGGGCGTGTTCCAGTTGGCCGGCGCGGGTGCGGCTGAGGCTCAGCTCGCGTTCGCGCAGGACGGCGATGGCCACGATGTCGGCGAGCGACTGGCCGAGCCGCAGCCCTTCGTCGGTGACCGGCGCCTGGTCGTTGCCGAACAGGACGAGCGCGCCGACGGTCCGCTCCCGGCCGCGCAGCGGACGGGCCGCGACATGGGTGTGCCCGAGGGCGAGCGCCCGGGGCACGTAGTACGGCCAGCGCTGCCGGGCGATCAGGCCCGTCAGATCGGTGCGCGGCACGGGGCGGCCGGTGTACCAGCACTGCGGCCCCGGCCCCTGCTGCCGGGAGTGGGCGTCCAGGACCAGCTCGCGGGACGGTTCCTCGGACGCGTAGACCTCGGCGGCGTCGGTGCTGTCGCCCGCGCCGGCCAGCACACTGCAGGCACGGACACCGAGGAGTTCTCTGCTACGGACGGCGAGAGCGGCCAGCAGCCCACGCGAGTCGAGGGGCAACTCGGGGCTTCCGCCGGACAGTTCGACGAAGATGTCCGCCAGGTGTTGCCGTGGCGTCGTCATGACGGCCCTTCCGGGGTGAGTTTGAGATCACCGGACACGATGCTGCGGGCAAGGCTCTCCAGGGGCACGGCGAGAGTGAACGCGCGGGCCTTGACGAGCGCCAGCGCGTCATCGACGTGGCAGTCGACGTGCACGGACACCATCCCCGCGGCCTGCTGCACCACATCCCGGTGGTCGGTCCCGCCGTACAGGTCGGGGTCGGCGTCGGGTTCGAGGAGCACGAGGCGGGTCAGCGCCTCCACCATCTCGGCGAAGGCCTGGGTGCCGATGAGCCCGGGGCGCGGGTCGAACACCGCGAGGGCGCCGAGACGGCGCAGCGAGGTGTCCAGCGGCACGGCGGCGACCTCACGGATGCCGAGTGCGATGAGCGCGGGGCCGTAGCAGGGCCAGCGTTCCTCGATCACGTTCCCGGAGGCGAGCACCGGGCCGCGGTGGATGACGGCGTCCCGGCTCGGCCCTTCGCCGAGGATGTACTCCAGTTCCTGTGCGGCGCGCGCCGGTTCGTTGGACGCGGCGACGGCGAGCTGGCTGTTGCCCGAGTCGACCAGGGTGAGCGCGGCGCTCTTGGTGCCGCAGGCCTCGGCGACGCCGGTCATGAACCGTGGCCGGACGGCGCCGTGCCCCTGCGACCACCGGGTCATGCGGCGGGCGAACGCCTCCTGGAGCTCCGCCGACGAGCGGTGACAGCCGGCGCTCTTGCGGAGCGCGGCAGCCGTCTCCTTGTGCAGGTCCTGCCCCGGTTCCAGCGCCCAGGCGTCATGCCGAAGAGCGGCCTCCTCGGCGTTCGTGGCCCGCTGGCGCGCCGCCGCGGCCCGGCCGTACGCCGAAGCGGCCTGCTCGGCATAACCGTCACCCCGGGTCATGTCCGAAGCGTACGCCCGGAGTTCACGGAACACAGGGCCCTTGGGGACTTCTCACTCCACACTGGCGTGAACACTCCGCGTCGCCGCTCGCCTCCCCGCACCGCACGCCACACCCGCGGGCAGGAGAGCCGTGCGACCCCTCAGCCGCGGCTCTGCAACAGCTCCTCCATCAGCAGCACGACCCCGCCGTTGTGCCCGTTGAACGGCGAGCAGACGATGTTGCACACGATGGTGCGGCCGATGCGGCTCACGGCGGTGACGCCGACCTGCTCGGTGCGCTTGCCGGTGTCCAGGCACTTCTGGACGAGCGGCCGCAGCTGCTCCGTGGGCAGCCCGAAGTCGAGTCCGTAGAACGGCTCGTCGATGACCTCGTCCAGGCGCAGCCCCCACAGCTCGCTCGCGCCCCGGTTCCAGCTCTTGACCCTCATCTCGGCGTCCAGGACCACCACACCCGCCGCGATGCTGCTCATCACGCCCTCCAGGAAGGCGCGGGCCTCGTCCAGCTCCTCCGAGCGGATGCGCATCTCGTCGTTCATGGTCTCCAGTTCCTCGTTCCCGGACTGGAGTTCCTCGTTGGTCGTCTCCAGTTCCTCGTTCGTGGACTGGAGTTCCTCGTTGGTGGTCTCCAGCTCCTCGATGCTGGACTGGAGTTCCTCGTTGGTGGTCTCCAGCTCCTCATTGGTGGACTGGAGTTCCTCGTAGGCCGTCTCCAGATCTTCGCGTACGCGCTTGATCTCGGCCTTGAGCTGGGTGGAGACCGTGACGTCGGAGAACGTGATGATGGTGGCCGCGGGCAGCCCGTCGTTACCGGAGAGCGGTTGGATCACGATGTCGTTGTACTGCACGTCGTCTCCTGTCCTCCGCTCGACCCGGTTGATGCGCAGTGTCCTGCGTTCGTGCGTGGCCTGCTCGATCAGCGAGCGCAGCTCGACCGGCCGGTAGGAGATCTCCAGGTCCTGGAAGAGCCGCCCGCAGTCGTTCGCGGTGAGCCCGAACTGCACCCGGGCGTGCGCGTTGACCAGCACGACCGTCCCGTCCACGTCGACGGCGACGGCCGGTACCGGAATGGCGTCGAGCAGCAGGTCGCGCAGCTGCCGGTTGCGGGCCACCGAGCGCTGTTCCAGGCCGACGCCGGCCCTGATCTTCAGGGGCGTGGGCTGGTAGGGCGGTCCCGAGTCGCCGGGCCTGCGCCTGAAGACGCGCTGGCGCATGCTGACGACCTCGAAGCGCTCGGCGTCGTTCAGGAGCATCTCGGCCTTGCCGAGGAACAGGAACCCGCGCTCGCGCAGCGCGAAGTGGAAGCGGTCGACGATCTGCGCCTGCGCCTCGACGTTGAAGTACATCAGGGTGTTGCGGCAGACGAGCAGGTCGAGCCGGGAGATGGGGGCGTCGCGGGTCACGTCGTGCCGCCCGAAGATCACCCGGCGCCGCAGGTCGGGCCGGAAGCCGAACTGTGCGCCGTTCTGCTCGAAGTACTTCTCGCGCAGTTCGATGGGCAGGGCTTCCAGGTCCTTGGCGGTGTAGAGCGCGGAGCGGGCCTCGCGCAGCGCCTCCTCGTCGACGTCCGTGCCGTAGATCTTGACGCGGTTGACGCACTCCTCGATGCCGAGCGCCTCGGCGAACATGATCGCCAGGGAGTACGCCTCCTCGCCGCTCGAACAGCCCGCGCTCCACACCCGCACCTCCTCGTCGGGGTCGAGCCCGGCGAGCAGCTCCGGCACCACCTCGCGCTGCAGAAACGTCCATGCGTCGGGGTCGCGGAAGATCGAGGTGACATTGATCAGGATGGTGTTGAAGAGCGCGCCGAATTCGTCGGCGCTGGTCTCCAGGCGGTCGCGGTAGTCCGCGTACGTCTGCACGTCGACGTCGGACATCCGCTTGCGGATGCGGCGCCCCAGGGAAGAGCGCTTGTACCCGGTGAAGTCGAATCCCCGCGCGTCCCGCAGAAAGCCGAGAAGGTCCTCAAGTTCCTCATCCGTCTCGGTGTCCTGCGTACCGGCCATCACTGCCTCTTGTCCTCGACGAGTCCGCGCACGACCGCGGCGATCTCCTCCAGAGGTAGCACGAAGTCGACGGCTCCCGTACTCACTGCGGCCTGCGGCATACCGCTGAATTCGGCCGTCTCCGGGTCCTGGGCGATCACCGTGCCGCCGCGCGACTTCACCGCGTCGACGCCCATCGCGCCGTCGCTGCCCGTCCCGGTCAGGACGCAGGCGATGGCCCGGGGCCCGTACGCCCCCGCCACCGACTCGAAGAGCAGGTCGGCCGAGGGCCGCACGAAGTGGACCAGGGCGCTGTCCGACAGCCAGAGCATGCCGTCCGGGCCCACGAGGAGGTGCCGGTCGGGTGGCGCGATGTGAACGGTGCCGGGCCGGGCCCGCTCACCGTGCTCCGCGAGCTTCACCGGCAGGTCGGTGCGGCGGGAGAGCACCTCGGCGATCACCGTGCGGTGGCGCGGGTCGAGGTGCTGGACGAGGAGCACGGGCACGCGCAGATCGGGGCCGAGGCCGCTGAGCAGCACTCCGGCGCCGTGCACACCTCCGGCCGACGACGCGATGGCCACCACCCCGTAGGAGGTGTCCGCGTCGACATCCGTGCCGGTGTTCGCCGACTCCTGAGGGGTCACACTGTCGAGCCTAGCGCGGGCGGCGGCCGCGGTCTCGGGCCCGGACACGAACAGCCTGTTCGGAAGGGTCGAAGAGGCCCGCCCGCGGCGCGGACGGCGGCCCCGCGCTCCCCAGGCCCTTACGCCAGGCGGCGCAACCGATCGTGCGCGCCGGTGCCGTCGCGCGTGTCCTTGCAGGTATGGGCTACGGCATAGACGGCCCGCGCGAAGCGGGCACCACACGACGGAACGCGCTCGGCCTGGCCGCGGGACTGCTGGCCGGCGGCGCGCTGACTGCGACCACGGCGACCCCCGCGTCGGCGGACGACGAATGGGCCGCGCCGGGGGAGGAATGGGCCCCCGAGGCCGAGGACTGGTGCGTCGCGGACTTCGACGAGGAGTTCGAGGCCGACCTCGCCGCCGCGGAGGCCATGCTCCCCGAGGAGGACAGCCGGGGCCTCGGCGCCCCGGAGAAGCCCACGGGCAGGTACACCCGGCCGTTGCGCCGCCGCTACCGCGTCACCTCGCGCTACGGCGTGCGCGGCAACTGGGCCGCCGGGCACCACACCGGCATCGACCTGGGGGTGCCGCACGGGACCCCGGTGTACGCGGTGACCGGCGGGGTCGTCGTGCTCGCCCGCTGGTCGGGGGCGTACGGCAAGGCGGTGACCGTACGGATGCCGGACAAGCGCTATGTGGTGTTCGCGCACCTCTCCCGGATCTCGGTGCGCCAGGGCCAGCGCATCCGCACCGGCGCCCGCATCGGCTACAGCGGCGCCACCGGACGTGCCACGGGCCCGCACCTCCACTTGGAGATACGGGCCCGGCGCGGCTACGGCTCGGACATCAACCCCGTCTCCTACCTGGCCAGGCGAGGGGTACGGCTGCTGTAGGCGGCTTGTCCGGAGCGGTCGGCCGCGGGCTACTGGACGGCGGGCACCGCGTTGGTCACGGGCGCCACCAGGTCGGTGATCTGGTGCAGCTGGTGCAGTTGGTTCAGACCGCCGAGCTGGCTGGCGACCGTGGGCACCTCGGCCCGGCGCTCGGCGGGGATGCCGGAGGTCTGCAGGTCGTCGATCGTGTCCAGGACGGAGATCTTGGACGCGGTCGACGCGTCGGTGGACGCGTGCGCGGCGGGCGCGGCCAGCGCCGCGGCACCGGCGGCGAGGGAGACGGCGGCCATGAGTCGGCGTGCTGATGTCATGCCCTCACAAACGTCCGGGCGCGGTGAAGGATACGGTTCGCCGACCGCTGTCACTCAGGAAGCGCACCCCGCCCCGGGGTGTTCTCCGGAATTTCTCGGCCCCCCGTACGACACGAATACGCAAAGCCTCACCCGGCGTGACTTCGTGTCAACAACGTGCGTTAGAGGAACTGCGGCCGTCCCTATGCGGCCGTATTTTCCCAGTCAAAGGAGAACGTGATGTCTCGCATCGCGAAGGCAGCCGCCGTCACGCTCGGCGCAGGTGCCGTCGTACTCAGCGGTGCCGCGCTTGCCTCGGCGGACGCGGGCGCGCAGGGCAAGGCCGTCGGCTCCCCCGGTGTGCTCTCGGGCAACCTGGTCCAGGTCCCCGTCAACGTTCCGGTGAACGTCTGCGGCAACACCGTCGACGTCGTCGGCCTGCTGAACCCCGTGTTCGGCAACAAGTGCGCCAACACCGGCGACCTGCACGGCGGCTACGGCAAGTGACGCCGAGGCGAGGCCCCCGGCATCGGCCGGGGGCCTCGCCGTGTGCGGGGCCGCCCGCGCGGGCGGCTCCGCCCCGTCCTCGCGGCGCCACTCGGCGTACCGGTGGATCGGCTACTCGGCGTACCGGTAGATCGTCTTGTGGCTGAGCATGTCCTGCGGCGTCGTCCGCCACGGCGGCATCGCCTCGCGGCGCGCGACGACGCGCTGGTACTGCGCGTCACCGAGGGTGGGCGGCTTCGCCGGGAGGTACGGGGCGGAGTCGGGGCGCAACCGCTGCCACCGGCTCCACAGCAGGTCGACGAAGGCGTGGTTCAGCCAGAAGACGGGGTCGTTGACGGAGCCGCCGCCGAGCATGTGCCCGCCGACCCAGCGGTGCACCCGGTTGTGGTTGCGCCAGCGCGCGCTGCCGCTCTCCTCCGTCCAGCCCTCCAGGCGGTTGCGGAAGCCCCGCCGTGACGTGGAGTCCCAGGGCTCGACGTCGTACACCGTCTCCGCCATCGCCCACGTCACGTCCCGGTGGGTCGGCAGCTCCATCGGGTCGGCGCGGCGCCCGAGGTCACGGGTGAGGAAGTCCCCGTCGGTGACGGACTCCTTGACGATCCAGCCGTTGCGGCGGGCGAAGGGACCGGTCATGACCCGCCGGTCGCCGCGCCGCCCGTTGCCGCCCATCAGGTCCTCGCCCCACAGGGACGCGGCCGGGCTGCGGTCCTTCGTCCAGTCCCAGTACGGCACGGTGACGCCGTCGTCCATGCGGCGCAGGGCCCGCTCGAAGTCGAGCAGGAACCGGCGGTGCCAGGGCAGGAAGGTGGGCGACATATGGGCGACGCGCAGCCGGTCGTCGCCGTCGGAGACGTAGAAGTCGATGTGCGTGCGGACGAACTCGTCGTACTCGCCGCGGCGTTTGAGACGTAACACGGCGTCGACGAACCGTCGTCGCTCGGCCCGGCTGAGGGTGTTCTGGTTCCTGCGCGTATAGACCATGGCAGTCGGTATCCGTCCGTTCTCCGTTCCCGGTGCGGGCGGGACTCAGTGGAGTCGGCCGCTCAGAGTCTGGTGCGCGCCGAGTTCGTCGACCGCGCCGCGGACGGCCGCCAGCGGGG
Organism: Streptomyces sp. NPDC041205; assembly: GCF_055591765.1. NCBI lineage: Bacteria > Bacillati > Actinomycetota > Actinomycetes > Kitasatosporales > Streptomycetaceae > Streptomyces > Streptomyces sp. NPDC041205. The sequence goes on from NZ_JBVIZH010000007.1 coordinate 163,763, forward strand.
TCGCGTACGACTGGTAGTGGTCCATCATGCTCAGATAGCTGCCGTCGGCCCGGCGCATCAGGCCGAGCGGCTGCCCGTCGACGGTGACCCGCCAGCCGCCGGGGCCGTGCTCGCGCTGGCCCGTCGTGGGCTCGCCCTGGATGCGCCGGCCGCGGTACGTCTCGTCGAACCCGGGCCCGCCCGGTGCCCCCGGCAGCCCCTCCTGTCCGTCCTTCTCGCGCAACCCGCGAAAGGCACCGACGGCTCCGAGGGCCGCCGCGGCCGCGACGGCGATGAGATGACGGCGCGTCAACCAGTGGACTCTGCGTACGGACGACACCGCGGCATTCTCCTCCCGCGCCGGGGACGGTTTCGACAAAACGCGGTCAGCTCATCCAGAAATCCCACCAACGGGTGAGGATCAGCATTCCGATGACGCCCGTGTGCAGCACCGGGAAAACCCAGGTGAAGTCATTCATGAACGTCCGCAGCGACGCGGGCGCGGGCAGAAGTCCATGGCGCACGTTGTGCGAGGTCACGTACCAGAACATGAGGATCGTGGCGGCCCACGCCAGACAGCACCACAGGCACAGCGCGTTGACGCGGTAGAGCGACTGGAATTGCAGCCAGGCGCAGAATCCGACGCCGAAGAGCGTGCCCGCGTTCAGCGTCAGCCAGTACCAGCGGGGAAAGCGGGCCCCGGCGAGGAGGCTCGCGCCGACACAGAGGACGACGGCGTACGCGGCGAGGCCGAGCAGCGGGTTGGGGAAACCGAACACCGCGGCCTGCTCGCTCTTCATGACGCCGCCGCAGGACACCACCGGGTTCATGCTGCACCCGGGGACGTAGTCCGGGTCCTTCAGGAGCTCGATCTTGTCGAGGGTGATGACCCAGGAGGCGAGCAGCCCCGCCGCCGCCGTGAGCACGAGGAGCAGGGCGAGGCCGCGCCCGCCCCCGGCCGTCCGGGAGTTCTCCGGCCGGGGGGCGGTGGCGGGCCGGGCTCCGGGGACTTGCGCCGGCACCCGTCCCGTGGTCGCGACGGCGCGCATCAGCCGCGCAGCCTGCGCACGGGCAGCAGGCAGTGGGCCGCGTTCAGCATGGTGTCCTCGGACCCGGCGAAGTCGCGCAGCGCCTCCTCGGAGACGGGGCTGCCGGGCTTGCCCTCGGGCCAGGCCACGGTGGTGATCATGAAGTAGGCGTGGCCGCGCTGTTCGACGGCGGCGAGCCACTCGGGCGGGACGACGCACTGCGCCTTGACGTGCGGCATGTTCACGACGGCCTGCTCGGCCTCGACGAGGAGGCTGACGGGCAGGGAGGGGGTGCGGGCGCCGTCGAGGACGGGGCCGCCGAGGGGCAGTTGCTCGTTGTGCAGGAGGGTGCGCATGGCCTCGGCCGTGGCTTCGGGGCCGCCTTCGGCGTCGCCCAGGGAGTAGGCCAGGAGGAAGGCCATGTCCTGCTCGTCCTCCGGGTGTTCGCCGCTCCAGGCGAGGACGGCGAGGGTGCCGAGGTCGGTCACCCGGAAGGTGCGCTGTTCGTTGGAGGTTGAGGTCATGGGCTGCACGCTATAGACGCGTGGGGGCCGCCCGAATCCCTTTGTCACCTGTCTGGCGGAGCACGGAAACGGCATCACACGATGGGGTCAGCGGGCCCTCGGGCTTGACGCGGCCGGGTCCGCCGATGCCGAAGGGCGGTCCACCGACGCAGAAGGGCCGGTCCCGGCGGTGTGTCGCGGGACCGGCCCTTTCGCCTCCGCTGCGGAGGCGTCCCCGAGGGGCTTTCAGTTGTTGGCGCCCGAGTTGCCGAACGCCGGGTTGAGCGCGCCGACCAGGTTGGCGGTGTTGCCGACCACGTTGACCGGGACGCTGACCGGGACCTGGCCGAGGTTGCCGGAGGCGACACCCGGGGAGCCGACCGCCGCGCCCTCGGCGCTGGCGCCGTTCTCGCTGGCGAAGGCGCTGCCGGACGCGGCGCCCGCGGCGAGGCCCGCTGCGGCGATGACGAGGGCGGCCTTCTTGACATTCTTCATGATCAAAACCTTTCCGTGGATTTACTTCAGCCTATGGACACGAATGCGGAAAGCTCCGCAAAAACACGCCCATGGGTTCCTGTCCTCATTCCCCCATTGACTTGGCTACTTCCCGAGCGGAAGACCACCGAGAATCTGCGTCGGGCCGCCGGGCGCGTTCAAGCCCTCCGCGGCGTCCGACACGGTGTTGACGACGGAGTCCTTGTTCTCGGTGTCCAGCATGTTCGTGCTGAGCGGCTTGGCGTCCAGCATCGACTGGCCGAGAACGGTCTCCAGGCCGCCGTTCAGGCTGGTGGGCGTCAGGTCGCTGGCGAACGCGGGCGCGGCGACACCGGCGACGGCCATCGACCCGGCCAGGACAGCGGCAGCCTTGAGGGACTTCATCGTGTTCCTTTCTGCGGCGACTTCGATCGCCTATGGGGGCACCGTTCAGGCAGCGAATGCCTGTCTCTTGAGTTCACTGCGCCTAACGAGCGCAGGACGGTACGGAAACCCCTGAGAGGAAACTTCCCCCCGGCCCGCACGGATGAAAAGGGCCGCTATTTCTCATATCAACGGGCGTATTTTCGGGCGGGGTTGACGACGCCACCCGCCGCCCCGGTGGGGGAAGCGGCGGGTGGCGAGGGTGCGGGGACCGGCCTCAGACCGGCAGCTTGGGCAGCGGCAGGCCGTCGGTCGGCAGCTTGGGCAGCGCGGGCAGGCCCGGCAGGTTCGGCACCGGCAGGCCGCCGCCGAGGACGGTGGCGACGACGACGTTGACCAGACCCGTGACGACCGCCGTCGCCGCCGGGACGACGCCCGCGGCGTCACCCGAGGTGACGGCCTTGAGGAGGGTGTCGACCGCCTTCTGCAGCGCGGTCAGGGCGTCGCCCTTGATGTCCATCGGCGCCTGGGCGGCCGGCGCGCCGCCCAGCGGGAGCTGCGGCGTCGCCGGGAGCTGCGGCGTCGTGGGGAGCTCGGCGCCCTTGGGGACAGGGGCAGCCGCCGTGACCTTCGCGATCGCTTCCTTGACGGCGTCCCCGAGCTTCGCGGCGTCCGCCGCCGGAAGCTGGCCGTTGTCCGCCTTCAGGGCGGCGTCGAGCAGGTCGGTGACCGGCTTGAGGACGCCGCCGATGTCGCCCAGCGTCTTCACCTGCGCCAGGAGCGCGTCGACGCCGGGAAGAGGCACCTGCGGCGCGGTGGCCGCCGCCTCGCGCGCCGTGTCGTCGTGGGTCGCGGCATAGACGGGGCCCGCGGTGCCGAGCAGCAGCGCGGTGCACAGGAAGGAGGTCGCGATGCGCCGTACAGGCAGAGCTCGCATAGGTCTTTTCCCTTTCGGTGATACGTCGGATCCTGTGATCACCGTCTAAACGGCCGCCACGGTCCGCAACCGAGCGGCGACGCACTGCGGCGAGCTGTGCCCGGTGGAACCGGCATCGGCGCAGGTGAGAAGGAAGGGCGGCGGGTGCCCGACGACCCGGCGGGCGACGTCCATCCGGGGTACCGACGTACTCCACCCGGAAGCGCGCGACACGCGAAGCGGCGGCCGCCCCCGAAACCGGGGACGACCGCCGCTGTGCCGACTCTGCGTCAGGCGCTGTACGCCGAACGGCTGTACGTCAGTCGTTGGCGCAGGTGTTGCCGAACGCCGGGTTCAGCAGGCCGATGACGTTGATGCTGTTGCCGCACACGTTGACGGGAACGTGCACCGGCACCTGGACGGCGTTGCCCGAGATGACGCCGGGGGAGTGGGTGGCCGCACCCTGCGCGCCGCTGTCGGCGGCGGCGACACCGGCGCCACCGGCCACGGCGGCGGCGGCGACGGCGGACAGGGCAAGGGCCTTGGTGGTACGCGACATGGAGTACTGCTCCTCGTTCTGATGATGCGGAAGCCGTGCGTGATGCCCGGTGTGGGGATCAACTGAATTCCCCGACGGTGGGTTGTGCGCCCAGATGAGTGATGTGTTCCCCGCACTTCGGCCACACGCTTCACCAATCCGACACACGGCAACAAGTCGTCAGAAACTCTCGGAATAAACGCTACAGTTGCGCTTCCTTCTGAGTCTATTTCCGTCATACACACTCAGATCCACACATTTATGCGATTAACCGCACTGTGGAAGGCCAGCGCCGTCATGCGTCATCTTCTGGGCCCGCGTCGTGTGTTCGCCGTCCTGCTCGCCCTCACCGGATGCCTCTCACTGACCGGCACCGGCTCCGCCGCCCCGGGCACGGACGCCGCCGCCCCCGACGGCGAGAAGGCCCGCATCGCCTTCGCGCAGCGTTACCACGCGGTCCAGCACGGCGGGATCGTCCGGGCCGCCAACTCGGCGATCACCTGCCGCCGTCCGGTGTCCCGCGCGGCGGCCCCGTGCGCGGACGTGCGGCGCGGCGGGCCCGGCGCGAACCACGACTTCGAGATGTTCTACACGGACATCGACCGCGACCCGAACACGTACAACTCCAGCGCGGGCGAGCTCCGGCTGCCCGCCGGGTCCCGGGTCTCGTACGCCCGGCTCTACTGGGGCGGCAACCTCCGCGTCGGGGAGCAGAAGCCGCCCAAGGACAACGGCCGGGTGCTGATCGCCGAGCCCGGCGGCAGCTACCGGGCCGTCCTCGCCGACACCCTGACGGGCCACCGGGTCGCGGGCGGCGCGGACGCGTTCCAGGCGTCCGCCGACGTCACCTCGCTGGTCCGCGGCTCCGGCTCGGGGCTCTACACGGTCGCGCAGGTCAACGTCGCGATGGGGCACTCCAAGGCCGGAGCGTGGGGCGGCTGGACGCTGGTGGTGGCGTACGAGAACGCGGCGCTGCCGAAGCGGTCAATCGCGCTGTGGGACGGGTTCGACTCGTTCGGAGTAACGGGGCGGCGGCACACGGTGCGGATGAAGGGCGTCCCCGTGGCGTCCGGTGCGGCAGGTGACGGCGGCGTCGTCGGGCTCGTCGCGTACGACGGCGACCGGGGGGTGCGCGGTGACGCGGTGCACGTGTCCGCCGGGCGCGGCAGGGCCGTGCCACTCTCGGACCGCGCCAACCCCGCCGACGACGTACTGAACTCGACCGTCAGCGAGCCCGGCCGACCCGCCCTCAGGAACCCCGCGTACGCCAACACCCTGGGCTACGACTCCGACGTGCTGCGCCTGCCCGACCGGCTGCGCGGACAGCGCGGCGACCTGACGGTGCGGATGTCCGCGCGGCGCGACGCGGCCTGGACGGGTGTGCTGTTCGCCGCGGTCGACGTGAAGCGGTAGCGCGCATTCCGTCGTCCTGACCCAAGGAACCCAAGGAGTCGTGCATGCAACTGCCGTCGAACTCCTCCCCCGCGCCGCGCGTCCTGCACGTCAGCCAGCCCGTCGACGGCGGCGTCGCCCGCGTCGTCACCGACCTGGTCAGGGCGCAGCGCGCGGCGGGCATGGACGTGCACCTGGCCTGCCCGGACGGCGGCACCCTCGCCCGCTCCGCGGGGCCCGTCCCCGTGCACCCCTGGGCGGCGGCCCGCTCCCCCGGCCCCGGCCTGCGCGCCGAGGTGCGCGACCTCGCCCGGGTCGTGGACGCCGTACGGCCCACCCTGGTGCACGCGCACAGCGCCAAGGCGGGGCTCGCCGCCCGGGTCGCCGTGCGCGGGCGCGTACCGACCGTCTTCCAGCCGCACGCCTGGTCGTTCGAGGCCGTCGACGGCGGCGTCGCGCTGCTCGCCCGCACCTGGGAGCGGCACGCGGCCCGCTGGACGGCCCGCACCCTGTGCGTCAGCGCGGCGGAACGTGACACCGGCCGCCGCGCGGGCATCACGGGCCCCTGCTCCATCGTGCCGAACGGCATCGACCCGCAGCGGTTCGCCCCGGCCGACCGGCGGGCGGCGCGCGCCGAGCTGCTCGCGGCGGGCGAGGGCGTGTGGGGCGTGGACGCTCCCCGGATGGCGGCTGCCCCCTGGTTGGACGCCCCCTGGGCGGACGGCCCCTGGGCGGACGGCCCCTGGCTGGACGCCCCCTGGGTGGTGTGCGTCGGACGGCTGTGCCGCCAGAAGGGGCAGGACGTGCTGCTGCGCGCCTGGACGACGGTGGCCGCGCGCGTGCCGGGGGCCCGGCTCGTGCTGGTCGGCGACGGGCCTGACGCGGAGGCGCTGCGGGCGGGGCTGGGTGAGGCGGCGGGGCTGCGGACGGGGCCGGCCGACACGGCGGACCTGCGGGCGGGGTCGGCTGACGCAGGAGTGCTGCGGACGGGGCCGGTCGACGCGGCGGACCTGCGAGCGGGGTTGCCGGGCGCGGGGTCGCCGGGCGCGGGGTCGCTGCGGACGGGGCTGCCTGACACGGGCGCGCTGCGGACGGGCTCGCCGGACCCGGCGGCGCTGCGGGCGGGGCCGGTCGGCACGGCTGCGCTGTCCGACGCCGCCGGCTCCTCCGTGACGTTCGTGGGCGCGGCCGAGGACACCGCGCCCTGGTACCGGGCGGCCGACGTGGTCGTCCAGCCGTCCCGCTGGGAAGGCATGGCGCTCGCTCCCCTGGAGGCCATGTCCTGCGCCCGGCCCGTCGTCCTCACCGATGTGGACGGCGCCCGCGAGAGCCTGCCGCCCGCGCACCACGCCCACGCCCTGGTCCCGCCCGAGGACCCGGACGCGCTGGCCGACGCCCTGACGGCCCTGCTGCGCGACCCGGCCCTGCGGGAGTCCCTGGGCGCACAGGGGCGCGCACACGTCCTCAGCCACCACGACGTGCGCCGTACGGCGGCCGCGGTCGAAGCGGTGTACCGCGAACTTCTGGGCCCGGCGCCCACCGAGCACAGGGAGTGCAGCACCACGTGAGCGCGGAACGCACCGTCACCTCGTCGTCCGGACACCCACGGCAGGACGAGCGGCACCGGACCGGGCCCCTCGTCGTCGCTCCCCGGGGAGCACCCGCCGGGCGCGCCGGTGGCCGCGGCGGGCTGCCCGTCCACCGCGGCCACCGGGCCTTCGCCCTGCTCTCCGCCGACGCGCTCGCCGCCGTGACCGCGGCCCTGCTGCTCCCGGACCCGTACCGCTCCCCGGCCCTGCTCGCCGTGCTCCTCACCGGCGTCCTCGCCCTCAACACCCAGGGCAGGCTGTACGAGGACACGCTCGCGCCGTCCCTCCTCGACGAACTGCCCGCGCTGGCCTGGCGGATCGCCCTCGCCTGGTGCGCCGCCTCGGTCCTCGCCCCGGCCCTGACCCCGGCGCTCGCCCCGGTCGTGCCGCCGTCCGCCCCGCTGCCCCCGGCCACCCTGCTCACCGCGGCCGCGCTGCACGGCGTGCTCGGCGCGGGCGGCCGTGCCCTCGCGCACTGGCACCGCAGGGCGGCGGCCGCGCGCAGGCCCCGTCCGGTCCTGGTGCTCGGCCACGGCGGCCAGGCGCGGAGCGTGGCGGCGGCACTGCTGCGGCGGCCGCGGTGCGGGGTGCGGCCGGTGGGGGTCGTGGGGGAGGCGGGGGCGTCTGGGGAAGCAGGGGTGTCAGGGGCTTCGGGGGACGCCGAGTACGCGTACGGGGCCGAGTTCGAGCGGGGCGGGGCGTCGGGCGGGGGCGCCGGGGCGGGTTTCGGGGCCGACGGTGGGCCGGGGGCCGGGCTTGGCGCCGGATCGAGTACGGGGCAGGACAGTGGAGTCGGCGGCGGGCCCGAGCAGCACATGGGCGCCGCGCCCGAACTCCCCCTGCTGTCCTCCGAGGACGAACTGCACCGCGCCGTCATCCAGAACGACGTCCGGGCCGTCCTGCTCCTGTCCGGCCGCGCCCCCGCCGACGACGCCCGCGTCGCCGCCCTGCGCGGACTCGGCTGCGAGCTGTGGGAGGTCGACCCGCGCGGACCGACCGTCCCCGCGCCGCGCGACCGCGCCCGCCCCCTGTTCGTGGCCGGATTCCGCTGCCGCCCGCTGGTGGCCGCGTACCGGCCGCGGCCGAGCGCGGGCAAAAGGGCGCTCGACATCGTCGTGTCCGGCACCCTGCTCCTGCTCACCGGACCGCTGCTGCTCGCCTGCGCGCTGGTCCTCCGCGCCACGGAGGGCCCGGGTGTGGTGTTCCGCCAGGAGCGCGTCGGCAAGGACGGACGGCTGTTCACGCTCCTGAAGTTCCGCACCCACCGCCCCGCCGACCCTCAGGAGTCGGCCACCCGGTGGAGCGTCGCGAACGAGCACCGCATGAGCCCCTTCTGCCGGTTCCTGCGCGGCACCTCGCTGGACGAGCTGCCGCAGCTGTGGAACGTGCTGCGCGGCGACATGAGCCTGGTCGGCCCGCGCCCCGAACGGCCCTTCTTCGTCGACCGGTTCAGCCTGCGCCACCCGCAGTACGCCTACCGCCACCGGATGCAGACGGGCATCACCGGCCTCGCCCAGATCCACGGCCTGCGCGGGGACACCTCCATCGAGGACCGGTGCCGCTACGACAACGCGTACATCGACAGCTGGTCGCTCTGGCAGGACCTGTGCATCCTGCTGCGCACGGTCGGGTGCCTGCTGCGCCGCACGGGGAGCTGATCGCGTGGAACACGCCCTGCCGCACCCGCCCCCGCACGCCTCGCCGCCCCCCTCGGGCACCTCGCCGACGCCCGCCCTCCGCCACGCCGCCACCGTCCTGCCCGTCCTCCCCGTCGTCGTGCTCCTGGCCCTGCTCGCGCTGCCCGTCCCGGCGGGCGACGGCTCCGGGGGCACCCCCGCCGACGCGTTCTCCGCGCTGGTCGTCGGCTGCGCCCTCGTCCACGTCGTCCGCTCCGCGCGCCGCCCCCTGAGCCGGAGCGCCGCCGTGGTCCTCGGCCTGCCCGTGGTCGGCATCGCCGCGGCCGCGTGCGCGTCCTCGTCGGCGGCGACCGGCGTCACCGGGGCCGCGCGCTACCTCCAGGTCTTCGTCCTCGTACCCGCTGCCGTGCTCGTCCTGATCCGGGACGCCCGCCAATTCCGGGTGCTCGCCTGGGCGTTCGTCGGGCTCGCGCTCTTCCAGGGCGCGCTCGGGGTGCACCAGAACCTCACCGGGACCGGGGCGTCGTACATGGGCGCGGACATCCGGGCGGTGGGCACGTTCGGGCCGACGGACGTCATGGGGATGGCGACGGTGGTGTCGTACGGGCTCGTTGCCGCGCTCGCCCTCGCCTTCCGCCCGCACGCGCCCCGGCAGCGGGCCGCCGCGCTGACCTGCGCGGGGCTCCTGACCGTGCCGCTCGCGCTGTCGTTCAGCCGGGGCGCGTGGATCGCGACGGTGGCGGCCTGCGGGGTGGTCCTGCTGCTCGCCGGGGTGCGGCACGCGCTGCGCGCCGCACTCGTCGGGGCGGCGGCGGGGGTCGTCCTGGTGGCCGGGCTCGGCCTCGGGTCGCAGTTGCTCCAGGACCGGCTCAGCAGCATCACCGACGTCACGGACGCCCCCGACCAGTCCGTCACCGACCGGTACGCGATGTGGGCGGCGTCCGTCGACATGTGGCGGGACCACCCGGTGACCGGCGTCGGCCTCAAGGGCTTCCCCGAACACCGCGACAGCCACGCCTCCCTCGCCCTGTCCTCCGGCAGCGACACGGCGGGCGCGGGCGCCGAGTTCCGCCGCCAGCCGCTGCTGTCCCCGCACAACATGTACCTCCTCATCCTCGGCGAACAGGGCCTCCTCGGCCTGCTCACCCTGGCGGGCAGCTGGCTGGCGCTGCTGGTGTGCGCGGTACGCGGATGGGCGCGGGTACGGCCCCGGCGCGGCCGGGCGGAGGCCGGGGGAGAGCGCCTCGACTGCGCCCTCGTGGCCTGCGGCCTGCTGGTCTGGCAGCTCGTCGACTTCATGTACGCCGACATCGGCGGCCCGTCCACGGTGCTCACGGCGGTGGCGCTCGGGGGGTGCGCCTGGTGGGCACTGCGGGGGCGGGGGGAGCGCGAGGGGGGCGCGGAGGGTTCGGCGTGCCTCTCCGGCGTGGGGCATGAGGTGGGGTCGGGGAGCGGGGCGGGTTCGGCGCGCGGGGCCGACTCGGCGTACGAGAGCGGGAGTTCGTACGAGACGGGTGTGCCGCAGGCCGTGGCGGGGGTGCGATGACGACGCTGCCCGGCACCGAGGCGGGGGCGGGGGAGGCCGCACCGGCGAAGGGCGCTCCGGGCCCGGCCGGGGCCACCGAAGCCGCCGGGCCGGACCCCGTCCCCCGTACGGACAAACCCCTCGACACCACCGCACGCTCCGGCACGAGCGCACCCTCCGGCACCACCGCGCCCCCGGGCACCACCGCGCTCCCCGGCCCGAACCCGCCTCCCGACGCCACCGCACCCCCCGTCTCCGACCCTCCTCTCGCCTCCGACCCTCCTCTCGCCTCCGACCCTCCCCCCGGCACCGACCCCGGCAACTCCTTCCTCGCCAAGGCCGCCGCCGTCACCGCCGTCCTGACCGTCGCCGGGTCCCTTCTCGGGCTCGTGCGCGATCAGGTGCTCGCGCACTTCTTCGGGGCCGGGAGCGACACCGACGCGTTCCTGGTGGCGTGGACCGTGCCGGAGATGGCGGCGACGCTGCTCATCGAGGACGGGCTCGCCTTCTTCCTGGTGCCCGCGTTCAGCCTGGCGCTCGCGCGGCGCGCGGCGGCCGACGGGGCCGGGCCCGATCCGGTACGCGCCCTGGTCGCCGCCTCCCTGCCGAGGATGACCCTGTGGTTCGTGGGCGCCTGCCTCGCGCTCATCGCCGCGGCCCCGCTCCTGGTGGCCGCGCTCGCGCCGGGCCTGCCGGACCCCGGGCTCGCCGTGGACTGCACCCGGCTGACCGCGACCTGTGCCCTGAGCTTCGGGCTCGCCGGTTACTGCAGCGCGGCTCTCCGCGCCCACCAGCGCTTCGCCGCGCCCGCCGCCGTGTACGTCGTCTACAACACCGCCATCATCGCCGCCCTGTTCCTGCTCGCCGTGCCGCTCGGCGTGCGCGCGGCCGCGGTGGGGGTGGCGCTGGGCGGCGTGCTGATGGTCGTCGTACAGGCGCCGTTCCTGTGGCGGCAGTTGCGGCTGCGGGGCGCGGCCGGGGCGGCGGGGCGGGGGGCGGCGCGGGGAGAGCAGGCCGTACGCCTGGAGACGGCCGTCATCTGGACCGTGCTCCTTTTCGCGCTGTGCCGCCAGTCGCAGGTGCTCATCGAGCGGTTCCTCGCGTCCTCGCTGCCCGCCGGGGCGATCTCGCATCTGAACTACGCGCAGAAGGTCGCGCAGATGCCGATGGTCCTGTCGCTGATGCTGTGCACGGTCACCTTCCCGGTGGTCGCGCGGGCCCTGGCCGCGGGCGAGACCGAGCGGGCGCGGGACCGGGTCGAGCGGGACCTGGTGCTCGCCGGGTGCGTGGTGCTCTACGGCGCCGCGGCGATCGTCGCCGTCGCGCCCGACCTGGTCCACCTGCTCTTCCAGCGCGGCGCGTTCACGTCGGCGGACACCTCGGCGACGGCCGCCGTCATGCGGGTGTACGCCCTCGGGCTGCTCGGCCACACGCTGGTGGGCGCCCTCGCCCGCGCCCACTTCTCCGTCGGCCGGGCCACCTGGGCGCCACTGGCCGCGATGGGCGTCGGCATCCTCACGACTGCCGGGACCGGCTTCCTGACCGTGGGCACCTGGGGCGTGTACGGCATCGCGGGCGCCAACGCGGCCGGGATCTGCGTCACCGCGGTGCTCCTGCTGCACGCCCTCGGGCCGCGCGCCGTCCCCCTGCGCACGCGCGCCGTCGCCGGGCAGTTGGGCCGCCTCACCTTCGCGGCCGCGTGCGCGGCGGGCCTGGGCGCCTGGTGCGCCCACCACGTCGGCCCGCCGGTCGCCGCGGTGGTGACGGGCGGCCTGGTGGTGGGGGTGGCGTTCCTGGCGGTCGGGTGGGGGCTCGGCGTACCGGCCCTGCGCGCCGCGACCGCGCGCCTGAGCGCCGCCGCGCGCCTCCGCGCCCCTAGCTCCGCCAGACGAAAGGGACGCCATGACAGCTGACTTCACGCGGTCCGAGGGGCCGCCGAGACCGGGCGCCCGGACGCGGCCCGAGGGACCCACGCGGCCGGACGACCGGACACCACCCCAGGGACCCACGCACCCGGGCGACCGGACACCACCCGGAGGGCCCACGCGACCGGACAACCGGACCGCCCCGACGGCCCCCGGCCCGCACCCCACGGCCGACGGCAACGGGTGGGCGGGTAGGAGCACCCGCCGCGCGCAGCGCGGCGCACCCCCCGCAAACCCGCACCCGGACAACGACCCCACCCCACCCCCGGGTCCCCCCGCCCACCGCCCAACGCGCCCCGCGAGCGAAAGGCGCCCCGCGAGCGAAAGCCCCGCGAGCTGGATCGCCATGTACCACTCCGTCGCCGACCCCACCGACGACCCGTACAACATCACCGTCTCCCCCGACCGCCTCGACGCCCAGTTGGCCTGGCTGGGCCGCCGCGGCCTGCGCGGGGTGTCCATGGAGCGGCTCCTGGAGGCGTACCGCCGGGGACGGGGGCGCGGCCTCGTGGGGCTCACCTTCGACGACGGGTACGCCGACTTCCTCGACCACGCCGTGCCCCTGCTGCACCGCCACGACTGCACCGCCACCGTCTTCGTACTGCCGGGCCGTCTCGGCGGCGACAACGCCTGGGACCAGCTGGGCCCGCGCAAGCCCCTCCTCGACGCCGACGGCGTCCGGAGCGCGGCCGAGCAGGGCATGGAGGTCGCCTCGCACGGCCTGACGCACGTCGACCTCACACGGGCCGACGACGACGCCCTGCGCCGCGAGGTCGCGGACAGCCGGTCCGCCGTGGCCGACCTGACGGGCCGTGACGTACACGGATTCTGCTATCCGTACGGCCACGCGGACCCCCGCGTCCTGGCCGCCGTGCGCGCCGCCGGGTACGCGTACGCCTGCGCCATCGCCCCCGGCGACCTCACAGGACCGCTCGCCCTGCCCCGCATCCACGTCGGGCAGCGCGACACCGCCCTGCGGCTGCGCCTGAAGCAGGCCACCGGCGGGCCGCGCGGCCGCACCCTGCGCCCGGACCACACCCCGCGCCCGGCGGCGGTGACCGCGTGAGGGTCCTGCACATCATCACCGGGCTCGGCATGGGCGGCGCCGAGCAGCAACTGCGCCTGCTGCTGCGCCACCTGCCGGCCACCTGCGACGTCCTCACCCTCACCAACGCGGGCAGCGTCGCCCGCGGCATCACCGCCGACGGCACCCGCGTCACCGACCTCGGCATGGCGGGCAACCGGGACGTCGCCGCCCTGCCCCGCCTGGTCCGGCTGATCCGCGCGGGCCGCTACGACGTCGTCCACACCCACCTCTACCGCGCCTGCCTGTACGGGCGGATCGCGGCCCGTCTCGCCGGGGTGCGGGCGGTCGTCGCCACCGAACACTCCCTCGGCGACTCGCAGATGGAGGGGCGCCCGCTGACGTCCGGCGTGCGCGCGCTGTACCTCGCCGGGGAGCGGCTCGGCCGGATGACCGTCGCCGTGTCCCCGGCCGTCGGCACCCGCCTCAACCGGTGGGGCGTGCCCTGGGGGCGCATCCGGGTGGTGCCCAACGGCATCGACGCCGAGCGCTTCCGCTTCGACCCGGCCGCCCGCGCGGCCGTGCGGGAGCGCCTCGGCCTGCCCGCGGACGCGTTCGTCATCGGCGGCGTCGGCCGTCTCACCGAGGGCAAGCGCTTCGACGTCCTGCTGCGCGCCGCCGCCCAACTCCCGGCCGACGTACGGGTCCTCCTTGTCGGGTCGGGCCCGCAGGAGCCGGAGCTGCGCCGTCTCGCCGGGCGGCTCGGTCTCGCCGACCGGGTGCGGTTCGCGGGCGAGACCGCGCACGAGGACGGTGGCGCGGAGCACGCCGTCACGCATCTGCCGTCGCTGCTCTCGGCCATGGACACCCTGGCCTCCCCGTCCCCCGAGGAGGCGTTCGGCCTCGCCCTCGTGGAGGGCCTGGCCGGCGGCCTTCCCGTGCTCTACGCGTCCTGCCCCGCCGTCGAGGGGCTGCCCGCGCACGAGCGCACCAACTCCGCGTACTGCGCGAGCGACCCGGACTCCTTCGCGCAGGTCCTCTACGGCCTGCGCAGGTCAGGACCACCGCCGCAGCGCACGGCACCCGCCGCGGTGCGGCACTACGACATCACCCGCAGCGCCGGTCGGCTGATGGACGTCTACGCGTCCGTGCTCACCGGCCCGAACCAGGAGGTGAACGCTCCATGAGCGCCCCTTCGAGCGCCCCCTCGGGCACGACCACGTCCAGCACCGAGTCCAGCACCAAGTCCGGCGGCACGACAGGCGGAACCGGCGGCACGCAGGCCACCAAGACCCCGTCCGCCCCGCACCCCACCGCCCCCGGCGCCGACACCCCGCCCCCACCGCGCGCCCGTACCCGCCTCGCCCCCCTCGCCCCCCTCACCCGTCTCCCCCGCTGGACCGTCCTGCCGGTCTGCGCGGCCCTCGGCGCCCTGGCGGGCGGCACGTACGGGCTGCTCCAGACCCCGGAGTACACCGCCACCAGCTATGTCGTCGCCGTGCCCGGCGCCAAGGCCGACCCGGCCACCGCCCTGGGCTTCGCGCAGGCCTACGGCAGGGTCGCCACCCAGCTCGCCGTCCTCGGGGACGCCCAGATCGCCGCGGGCATCTCGCCCACCGAACTGCAGGACCGGGTCAAGGTGGCGACCTCCCCCGACGCCCCCATGATCTCGGTGTCCGCGTCGGCCGACCGGCCCGACGCCGCCGCCACCCTCGCGAACGCGGTGTCCCGCGCGCTCACCACCAGCGCCCGCCACACCAAGGACAGCACCCGCGTCAAGCTCCTGCCGTTCTCCCGCGCCGTCGCGCCCACCGCGCCCTCCTCGCTCTCCGCCCCGGTGACCGCCCTGGTCGGCCTGTGCGCGGGCGGCCTGCTCGGCGGCCTCGGGCTCCTGGTGCGCCCCCGCGCCACCGCCCGGCCGCTGCCCGGCGGCGCCGTGCCGGGGCCCGCGTCCGCCGAGGTCCGGGGCGGCGCGTGACGACGGCGACCCGGTCCGGGCTCAGCACCGGACTCTGCGTGGACGAGGCCGAGTTCGCGTCCCTCGCCGGTCCCTGGCGGCGGCTGTACGAGGACTGCGAGGAGGCGACGCCGTTCCAGAGCCACGCGTGGCTGACGTCGTGGTGGCGGTCGTACGGCCGTCGCGGGCGGCTGCGGGTGCTGCTGGTCCGCGACGGCGGTGACCTGGTGGCGGCGGCGCCGCTGATGCGGACGTACCGGCCCGTCCCGGCGCTGCGGCCGCTCGGCGGCGCCATCTCGGACTTCGCGGACGTGCTGCTCGCCGCCGACCGCCGCGAGCGCGCGGCGGACGCCCTCACCGAGGGGTTGCGCGAGCTCGCCCGGGGTGCGCTGATCGACTTCCGCGAGGCCCGCCCGGGCGCGTGCGTCGAGAGCGTGTACGAGCGGTGGCGCGGCCCGCGCCGCGCGCTCACCGACTCCCCCTGCCTCGAACTGCCCCCGCTGCCCGTCGACGAGCTCCTGAAGCGGCTGCCCACGACGACGGCCCAGCGCGCCCGCGCCAAACTGCGCAAGCTCACGGCGGTCGGCGTGCGGGCCCGGGTCGTACCCGCCGACGAGGTGGAGGCGTCCCTGGCCACCCTCCTGCGGCTGCACCAACTCCAGTGGCAGGGGCGCAGGGTGACGACCGAACACCTCCGCCCGCGCTTCCGCGAGCACCTGCTGCGCTCCGTGCGCCCCATGGTGGCGGCGGGCGACGCGGTGGTCACGGAGTTCCACGTCGACGGGGAGGTCCTGGCCGCCGACGTCACCCTGCTGTCCGCGCGGCTCGCGGGCGGCTACCTCTACGGCGCCCATCCACGCCTGCGCGAACGCAAGGTCGACGTGGCCACGATGCTGCTCGACGCCTGCACCCAGTACACCGCGGGCGCCCACCCGCGCACCCTGTCCCTGCTGCGCGGCGACGAACCGTACAAACACCACTGGCGCCCCGTCCCCGCCCCCAACCGCCGCTACCTGCTGGCCCGCGCCGGCACGGCCCCGCTGCTCGCGGCGGCCGCGGGCGAGGCGGCGGCGCGGGAGTGGGCGCGGGGAGTGCGCCGGGAACGGCAACTGCGCCAGCAGGGGCGCGAACGTGCGGGGCGTGGGGGTGCGGGGCCTGTGGGTGAGCGCCGTGGGGGTGAAAGCCGTAGGGGTGAAAGCCGTGCGGGTGAAAGCCGTGCGGGTGAGGGCCGTGGAGGTGAGGGGCGTGGAGGTGAGGGGCGGCCCGGTGGCGGAACTTCCCCGTGAAGGTTCCGCCACCGCGCCGGGCCCAACCGCCCCCGCGCCCCGCGCGCCCCCTCAGGCGCGCGGCCGCTCCTTGCGCTCCCACCAGTCGAACCGCAGACACAGCTTCCCGCCCAGCCAGTACTCGACCCAGTCGCCCAGGTCCAGCGGCGCGCAGTGCGGCGGCCGCACCGGAGCGGTCGGTTCGGTCGGCTTCGGCGTCGGGTTCACCGGCAGGCCGGAGAGCGCCTCGCGGTAGACCTTCGTGGCCTTGGGGTTGTCCTTGCACTGCCACACGCCGTGCGGGCAGTAGTCCGTGACCGTGTTGTACAGCGGCTTGTGCTCGGCCATCCACTTCAGCATCCGGCGCATGTACTCGTCGTTGTCGCCGTTGCGGAAGAGCCCCCATTCGGGATACGAGATGGGCTTCTTGTGGGCCTTCGCGAAATCCACGTGGTGCTGGAGCCCGTACTCCTCCGTCACCTGCTGGTCGAACGTCACACCGCTGGGCTGGTCGTACGAATCGAGACCGATGATGTCGACCAGATCGTCACCGGGATAGCAATCGGTCCACGGAATGGCGTCCCGACCGCGATTCGGGGTGAAATCGAACTTGAATTTCTGCCCCGGCACCGAACGCATCGTGGTGACGATTCGTTTCCAGTACGTCTTCCAGGATTCCGGATCCGGACCGCAACGATGGGTGTACGTGGTGCCGTTCATCTCCCAGCCGAGCACGATCACCGTGTCCGGCACCCCGAGGTCGACAAGCCGCTTCGCGAGCACGCGGAAGTGCTCGTCGAAGAGCCCGGACGCGCCCTGCCGCAGCATCGCACGCACCTGCCAGTCGCCGACCCGGTCCTCGTTGCGCTCCAGCATCGGCACGTTCAGGACGAACATCCGGTCGTCCTTGGCCTTGCGCCAAGCCGCCCAGCTCTCCAGGAAGCGCGGCGCGCCCTCGATATTGCTCCACCGGTCACCCGGGAGGTACGTGTGCCCGACCCGCAGCTCGGTCCCGTCCAGCCACTTGCTCAGCTCGGTCATGCGGTCGACGCCGAGGGGGCCGTAGTCGAGGTAGGCGCCGATGGCGGGGACCTCGGGGTCGGCGGGCGCGGGGCTCTGCGCGGGCGAAGGGCTTCCGGCGGGTGCGGGGCTTCCGGCGGGTGCGGGGCTCTCGGCCGGAGCGGGGGCCGGGCTCCGCGCGGGGGCCGGGTCCTGGCTCTGCGCGGGCGTCGGCTCCGCCCCGGGTGCCTTCCCCGCGGTGTGTCCGGGCACGGCGACCACAGCCGTCGACGCGATGATCCCGGCAGCGATGACGGCCAGCCGTTTTCCGCGTCGGCCCGTTCTTTTACTGCGTCGGCTACGCCGTGGGTTCATGACTGCTCCTCGTGGACCGGTCACACACATATCTGACGCCATGGATTTCTGTCACTACTGACGTTCCGTCATATGTATTTCTTTTACGCCAATCGAGTCCTTAATCCTCCGTGACCGCACATCGCCCCATTGGGCGAGCGATCAGTAAGGCCGACCTTGCACTCTCTGGACACTCGCGTTCCCGCGGTCCTGCTGCGGATCGACCGGAACCCCTTCCACCACGGCACGCTCGGCGCGGTGCGTTCCCTGGGCCGGGAGGGGGTGGAGGTGCACCTGGTGGCCGACGACGAGCACAGCCCGGTCGCCCGCTCCCGCCACCTCCACCGCATGCACCCACCGCCCGCCCCCACGGCCACACCCCAGGACGTCCGCGCGGTCCTGCTGCGCGTCTCCGCCCGCGTCGGCCGCCCCGCCGTCCTGATCCCCCTGGACGACGCGGGCGCCCTCGCCGTCGACGCCGTCCGCGACGCCCTCGCCGCCCGCTATCTGCTGCCCCGGCCCGCGCCCGGCCTGCCCGGCCGCCTCGCCGACAAGGCCGCCCTCGCCGCGCTGTGCGCACGCGTCGGCGTGGCGCATCCGCCGACGGTCACGCCCATGACGCCCGCCGACGCGGCCGGGGCGGTGACGGCCCTGGGCGCCCCGGTGGTGGCGAAGTGGAGCCGCCCCTGGCTGCTGCCCCGCGGCAGCGGACTGCGCAGCGCCGTCCTGGTCCGCTCCCCGCGCGAGGCGGCGGCACTGCACGAGCGCACGGCGGCCGCGGGCAGCCGCCTGCTGCTCCAGGCGTACGTCCCCGGCGGCCCCGACGCCGACTGGTTCGTGCACGGGTACGTCGGCCGCGACGGCGAGGTGTTCGGCGGCGGCACGGGCCGCAAGCGCCGGGCCCGGCCCCGCGCGGCCGGGCTCACCGCGGTCGGCGAGTGGGCGGACGACGCGGGCCTGTGGGCGCTGACCCGGCGGCTGCTCGCGGGCCTCGGCTACCGGGGCGTGTTCGACCTGGACTTCCGCAGGGACGCCCACACCGGCACGTACCACCTGCTCGACTTCAACCCGCGCCCCGGCGCCCAGTTCCGCCTCTTCGCGGACGGCACCGGCACCGACGTGGTGCGCGCCGCCCACCTCGACCTGACGCACCGCCCGGTCCCGGCACCGGCACCGCTGCCGGGCCGCGCCTTCGTGGTGGAGAACTACGCGCCGCTGACGGCGCTGCGCACCCGGCTCGCCCCGCGCCGCCGGTCCCCTCTGCGACGGCCGCCCGCCGCGGAGTTCGCCTGGTCCGGCGCCGACGCCGCCGACGACCCGGCCCCGGCGGCCGACCTGTGGCGCCGCTGGCGCCGCCATGTCCTGCGCCGCGCGCGCGGACGGCTCGCGGGCGGCACCCAGAACATCCTGCTGACGCTGTCCACCAGGGCGCGGGAGACCTCCCCCGCCGTCCTGTCCGGCACGACGAACCGAGAGCGAGCCGTCACCGATGCATGACCTGCTGATCGTGGGAGCGGGCCCCTACGGCCTGTCGATCGCCGCGCACGCCGCCGCGGCGGGCCTGGACGTACGCGTCTTCGGCAGACCCATGGCCTCCTGGCGCGACCACATGCCGCGCGGCATGTTCCTGAAGTCGGAGCCCTGGGCGTCCGACCTCTCCGCCCCCGGCGCCCGGTACGGCCTGGCCGCGTACTGCGCCCGCGAGGGCCTGCGCGCCGAGCACGGAGTACCGCTGCCGGTCGAGCACTTCGCCGCGTACGGCCTGTGGTTCGCCGAGCAGGCCGCGCCACCGGTCGACGAGCGCCTGATCCGGTCCGTCCGCCCGCTGACCGACGGCTTCGCCGTCACGACCGCCGACGGCGAGACCTGCCACGGCCGCACGGTGGCACTCGCCGTCGGCGTGATGCCGTTCGTCGAAATCCCCTCCCTGGTACGGGACCTGGGCCCCGCCCACGTCTCGCACAGCAGCCACCACGCGGACCTGCGCCCCCTGCGCGACAAGGACGTCACGGTGCTCGGCGCGGGCCAGGCCGCCCTGGAGACGGCCGCGCTCCTCGCCGAACAAGGCACCCGCGTACGCGTCCTGGCCCGCGCCCCCCACGTGCGCTGGAACACCCTTCCGCCCGCCCTGCGCCGCCCTTGGTGGCAGTCGGCACGCGCCCCGCACAGCGGCCTCGGCTGCGGCTGGCGCAACTGGTTCTACGCCGAACGCCCCGGCCTCTTCCGGCTGCTCCCGGAACCCACCCGCGCCCGCGTCTGCGCCACCGCCCTCGGCCCGGCGGGCGCCTGGTGGGTGCGGGACCGCGTGGAGGCGGGCCCCGGCGGCGCCGCGACGACGGCCGGGGCGGCGCGCTCCGCCGCCGCGATCGAGATCGTCACCGGACACCGGCTCACCGGGGCCCGCCACCACGACGGGCAGGTGCTCCTGTCCACCCACGGCCCGGACGGCCCCGCGGTCTTCGAGACCGACCACGTCCTCGCGGCCACCGGCTTCCGCGCCCTGACCCACCGCATCGACGTGCTCGACCTCGGTGTCCGGGACGCCCTGCGCCAACTCGCCGACGGCTCCCCGTACGTGGACAGCGGGTTCGAGACCTCCCTGCCCGGCCTGTTCGTCGCCGGTCTGCCGACCGCGTCGAGCTTCGGCCCCGCGATGCGCTTCGTCCAGGGCGCGGGCTTCACGGCGGCGCGCCTGGTGGCGGGGGTACGACGCCGGGTGCGTCGGCCGGGCGCCGTGCCGGTGGCACGGGGTGCCGAGGCCACCGCGGTGACGCCGTACGAGAGCGGGGCGCCCCGGCGCTGACGGGGCGCCCGGTCACCGACGGGCACCCGGCACTGACAGGCGCCCCACGCAGGAAGCGGACGGGCCGCCGTCGACCCGTCCGCTCCACCGCTACCGCTCTTCTTGCTTCTGCTTCCTACTGCTGTTGTTCCCGCTTCGCTCCCGGCGCGGTTCAGGACGTGCTGCGTCCGCGCCGGTAGAGGAGGGCCCCGCCGACCAGCAGTCCGGCGCTGGCCGCGGCGGCCGCGAGGGCGTTCTGGTCCATGCCGGTCGCGGCGAGCTGGGCGACGTGCTCCGGCGCCTCGGCGGGACGCGGCTGCCGGGCGGTCGCGGAGGCCTTGAGGAACTCCGGTGCCCGGGGCACGGTGCGCGGCGGCCGGGGCGGCTCGGGCGGCGTGACCCGCTCGACGGGGCGCTCGGGCTTGACCGGCGGCACGTGCGGCTTCGGCTCCGGGGGCGTCTGCTCGGGGGCCTGGCCGCAGTTGTTGCCGGTGGTCCCGGAGAGTGCCGCGACGACCTCGACGGCGTTGCCGCACGCGTTGATCGGCACGTCGAGCGGGGCCTGGAGGAGGTTGCCCGCCAGCAGACCCGGCGAGTGGGACGCCTCGCCGTGGGCGCTCGCGCCACCGCCGCCGTCGTCGTACGCGGGTTCCGGGGTCCGAGGCTCGGTCGCGGGCTTCGGGGCGGGAGCGTGGGCGGGAGCCGGGGCGGGTGCGGGGGCCGCGCGCTCCGGGACGGGCGCGGGGTTGGGTGCGGGCCTGGGCGCGGGCGCGGGCTTCGGCGCGGCCTCGCGCTGCGGCGGCGCCGCACGTTCCGGTGCCCGCTCGGCGGTCGGGGACGAGGTGTGCGCGCAGGAGTTGCCCATGGCCGGGTTTCCCGCGCCCACGCCGTTCACCGAGTTGCCGCAGACGTTCAGCGGCACCTCCAGCGGGGCTTGCACACTGTTGCCCGACAAGAAACCGGGCGAGCCCGTGGCCTGTCCGTGCGCATCGGCTGCGGCGAACGCGGACTGGCCGGGCAGGGACAGGATGCTCGTGGCGGCCGCCGCCGAGAGCACCCCTTTGGTGAGGGCCTGTCGCAATCTAGTGGTCTTCCTCTGAGCGAAAGGGAGCCGGCCTTGGGGCCGTCGAGCGAAGGGGAGCCGGCCTTGGGGCCCTGAGGCCTGCCAAGGCCGGCGGTGACACGGCCTGGACGGCCGGGTCGCTACGTCAATGCGTCAGTCGTTGACGCAGGTGTTGCCGAACGCCGGGTTCAGCAGCGCGAGGAGGTCGGCGCTGTTGCCGCACACGTTGACGGGAACGTGGACGGGAACCTGCACGAGGTTGCCGGAGAGGAAACCCGGGGAGTGGGCGGCCACGCCGTCGGCGCCCGCGTCGGCGAATGCCGGGGCACCGAAGCTCAGTGCCAGGACAGCACCAGCAATGACGGTTGCGCTCTTCTTGAGCTTCACAGATCTTCCCTTCTGACCGGTCGCGCCTTAACGGCGGTGAGAGCCGGGCGGGCAGTATCTTCACCCGCACCGCGACCTGAGTCCTGACCAACGAGCACCAAGAGCAGAGGAAACCGGCAGCATCTCGGAATTCCCAGGTTCACTCGACTGCTGCCGTCCAGTCATTGCACATCGGATACCGAAAGCCGTACGCGAAGAAGTCGACGCCGGAATTTTCGCCGTAGCCACCCGAATTACCGGCATTACAGAGCCGGGCATGGAAAAGCCGCTCGGGCCGCCCCACTCGAAGGAGTCGGGGCGGCCCGGGCGGTCGCTGCGGCGTGAGGATCAGCCGTTGTGCTCGCCGTTGCCGGAGAGCACCGGGATGTCGCTGAGGATGTGCGACAGCGGCTCGTCGCCCTTGGCCTGCGTGGAGTTCTCCGTGCACTGCTGGTTCTGAGGCGCCGACAGGATCGGGATGTCCTGGACCGCGATCGGCACCAGGCCGACGAGGGAGCCGACATTGCCCTTGACCGGCAGGCCGACACAGGGCTTGTTCAGGGATCCCTGGACGAGGGACAGCTGCGGGCTCATGTCGCCCTTGGTGGCGGAGTTGCCGAACGCCTGCTTGGCGCCGTTGCCGCTCGCCGACTGGGTGCCGCCGTCGTCACCGATGGCCATCGCGGCAGGGGCTGCGGTGGCTGAGATACCGACGACGGAGACTGCGACCGCAGCCGCTGCCATTGCCTTCTTGAGCATTTGCTGTTCCTTTTCTGGGCAGAAGCACAGGTTACTGCGGACTGCTCAACTCACCGTCGGACGTTTGGTTCCGCTCATTCACTCCATCGGATCTTTTCCGCGCATCGGCGGCGCCCGGCGCATTCACATAAATGCGCACCACCATGCGCGGCGCCGCATCGAACCATCGGATTATCCGCACAACGCCACTCGCACCCATGCCTGAAAAGAGCCCACACTTGGGCCATTGGTGGGCCATAAGAGTGAACAGCAGCAACCCCGCACCGCCACGGCAGTTGCTCAGGGTGCTCCACGGACGGGGTTCATATCCAGAAGGGAAATGCTGTGCTCAAGAAGGTTATGGCCGCGGCCGCGGTCACGGCTTCCGTCGTCGGTGCGTCGGCTGCCACTGCTTCCACGGCGTCCGCCATCGGTGACGACAGCGGCACCCAGACGATGAGCGGCAACGCCGCCTCCCAGACGTTCGGCAACTCCGCCACGTACGGGAACATGAGCCCGCAGATGGCGCTCATCCAGGGCTCCCTGAACAAGCCCTGTATCGCGCTGCCCGCCAAGGCCAACGTCGGCTCCATCGTCGGCCTGGTGCCGGTCGCGGTCCAGGACATCCCGATCCTGTCGGCGCCTCAGAACCAGCAGTGCACGGAGAACTCCACGCAGGCCAAGGGCGACGAGCCGCTGTCGCACCTGCTCAACGACATCCCGGTGCTCTCGGGCAACGGCGTCAACAACCACTGACACCGGCACCAAGTCCAGCGGGCCGCCACCTCTCCTCGGCGGCCCGCTGTTTGGGCTTCCCGGACCGGTCGACGGCTGTCGCCACACCCGTCTTCTTCTCCGCTCAGCACACTATTCGGCCGACCGGGCTAATGGCCGAAACCACGGCTCCATCGGCCAGTTGACCACCATGCGGCTCCGCAACGGAGCCTGTCTCCGAAGGGAATTCCTCACCATGAAGAAGATCTTGGCAACCGCCGCGATCGCCGCATCCGCCGCCGGCATGACGGCCGTCACCGCCCCCTCCGCCATGGCCATCGGCAACGACACGGGCACCACGTCCGT
Organism: Streptomyces sp. NPDC041205; assembly: GCF_055591765.1. Lineage (NCBI taxonomy): Bacteria > Bacillati > Actinomycetota > Actinomycetes > Kitasatosporales > Streptomycetaceae > Streptomyces > Streptomyces sp. NPDC041205. Next base: position 187,281 of record NZ_JBVIZH010000007.1, read on the forward strand.
CAGCGGCAACGGCGCCGAGCAGACGTTCGGCAACTCCGCCACGCACGGCAACATGAGCCCGCAGATGTCCCTGGTCCAGGGCTCCCTGAACAAGCCCTGCATCGGCCTGCCCGCCAAGCTCAACGTCGGTTCCCTCGTGGGTGTCGTGCCGGTCGCGGTCCAGGACATCAACGTCCTGTCGGCGCCGCAGAACCAGCAGTGCACGGAGAACTCCACGCAGGCCAAGGGCGACGAGCCGCTGTCGCACATCCTCAGCGACATCCCGATCCTCTCGGGCAACGGCGCCGGCAACCACTGACGCACCGGGGCCTGGCGTGGCCCCGACGTCCGCAGCCCCGCACCGGGTGGCCGCCACGATCTCCGTGGCGGCCATCGCGCGTTCGGGCGGCCGCCCATGGGTGGCCGATGGCCGAGGCCTCAGTGCCCGCGGCCCCAGTAGCTGCCTCCCCTATGGCTACGGCATGGCTACGGCCTCAAGTGGCCGAGGCCTCAGTAGCCGATGGTGAAGCGGCGCTGGACGAAGCGCGGCAGTTCCACCTCGTCGACCAGGGCGACGGCGGCGTCCTCGGCGGAGACGCGGCTGCGGCCCTCGGCGTCCAGGACGGGCTGGTCGCCGCCGACCCGGAAGCGGCCGGTGCGCTCGCCGGGGGCGATGTCCTCGGCCGGGCTGAAGTAGGTCCACAGCCGGTTCGAGGTCCGCAGGACGTTCAGGGCGTCCCGGTGGCCGCGCACCGCCGCCGCGTAGTCGCGGGGCAGCCCGACCTCGTCGAGGGTGGCGTGCAGCAGTTCGTCGGAGTCGGCGCGGACCACGCCCGGCGCGATCTCCAGGCTGCCCGCGCCGCCGATCACGATGAGCCGGGTGCGGGGGTGGCTCTCCAGGGCCTTCAGGAGGGCCCGCGCCACGGTGGCGTACACCGTGGGATCGGCGATCGAGCGCCGCAGCGTGTCCGCCATGTCCTTGGCGGCGTTGCCGGGCTGGAAGGCGCTGATCAAGACGTCGAGTCCAGGCAGCACAGCCGCTATGGACGCCGGGTCCAGGGCGTCGACCCCGGCCCAGGTGACGTTCTCCCGCCGCTCCTCGCGCGCCGCCCGCGCCGGGTCACGGCTGTACGCCTCGACGTGGTGGCCCCGGCCGAGGGCCTCGGTGACGACTCGGCTGCCGATGGTCCCCGAGGCTCCGATGACTCCGATGCGCATGACTCTCCCCTGGTCGTGTGTTCCTGCTCCGCGCGTGGACATCCGTGCGCGGAGATCCGGACGTGGACATCCGCACGTGGACATGGGGCGCCACCCCGAAGGTGACGCCGCGCAGAAACTATACGCCGTGAAGTTATCGCACCCCGTCAACTAAACAAACGCTGTAGAGTTGCCGCGTGACAGCGACAGGTGAGGGGAACGGCCGGGAGCCGAAGGGCACGCAGAGCGGTCGGGGCGGGCAGAGCGGCCAGGGCAGGCGTGCGCGGCTGCGGGCCGAGACGACAGCCGAGATCAAGAGCGTGGCGCTGGCCCTGATGGCCTCGGGCGGGCCTGACGCCATCACCCTGCGTGCCATCGCCCGCGAGATGGGCATGACCGCCAACGCCATCTACGGCTACTTCTCCACCCGCGACGACCTGGTCACCACGCTGATCAACGACGTGTACACCGCCCTGGCCGACGCCGTGGACACCGCATGGGAAACCGGCGCGCCGCTGGATCCGGCCGCCCGGATCCAGTCCTGGGCGACCGCCTTCCGTGACTGGTCCCTCGCGCACCCCGAGGGCTTCCGGCTGATCTACGGCGACCCCGTCCCCGGCTACCAGGCCCCCGAAGGCGGCGCCGCCCCCGACGCCGCGCGCCGCGTCTGCACCGGCCTCGCCGGACTCGCCGCTGCCGCCTGGCCGCACGCCCAACACCTCTACGCGACCAGCGAGTTCGAATGGTCCGACTTCGACCCCGGACTGCTCGACAAGGTCCGCCCGGCCTTCCCGGAACTGCCGCCCGCGGCCGTCGCGCTCGCCCTGCGCATCTGGGGCCGCCTGCACGGTCTGGTGTCCCTGGAGGTCTACGGCCACCTGCGCACCCAGACGGTCAGCCCGCGGAAACTCTTCCAGGAGGAGCTGACCCAGCTGGTCCGCACCCTGGACATCCCGGCGGCCCGCTGACCACCCGGCACGCGGCCCCGCCCCCACCCACCCACCCATACAGAAGCCCCCCTGACCTGAGAAAACACAGGCCAGAGGGGCTCTAGGGATGTGGAGCCCAGGGGAGTCGAACCCGGAACCATGCCCCTTCTCACCTGGGACTTCACCGTGAAAGCCGGTGACGTCGCGGTCGGCGGCGACGTCACCAGGTCATGGTTGTGGGGTCATTGGCGAGGGCGGCGGCGAGGAGGGCGCGGAGGTGGTCGACCTCCGGGAGGAGCGTGGCCTCGATCTCGTCGTCGGTGCGGCCCGCCAGGGTGAGTTCCTGGATGCGCCGGAACAGCAGCCGGTCCGCCGCGGCGATCAGGGCGGCGCCGGACACGGGCGCGATGGCCGGGGCGGAGTCGGGAGCGGCGGCGGTCAGAGCCGCGGCGAGCGCCGCTTCCCGCTGGTCGTGCAGTTCGCGCAGCCGGGCGGTGAGGGTGGGACTGTCGGCGATCATGCGGGCGAACGCGATGCCCGTGAAGCCGACGACGGGGCTGTGGTCGAGGAGCGCGGCGCGGAAGGTCCGGCCCACGGCGGCGAGCGGCTCCACGCCGGGCTCGCGCTCGGTGACGGCCCTGGCCAGGCCCCCGGTGAAGGCCTCGTGATGGTCGAGGGCCAGGTCTTCCTTGCGGGGGAAGTAGTTGGTCACCGTCTTCTTGGCCACGCGGGCCGCGGCAGCGATCTCGGTGATGGTGGTCTGCTCGAAGCCCTGCTCGATGAAGAGCCTGGTGGCGCAGTCGGAGATCAGCTGCCTGGTCTCCTGCTTCTTGGACTCACGGAGCCCCATCTCAGTAGTCATGAGGGAATCTTACATCCGATGTAAAAATACGCTTGACGAACCGAGGGGGCCGACCTAAAGTTACGTCCGTTGCAAAAATCCCCTCAGTGAACGGACCTGCATTTGCGCAAGCTCTCGTACTTCGTCGGCGCCACCATCACCACCGAGTTCGCGGACGCTCCCGCGCCGGACCGCACGGCACTCGGCCTCGCGGGCACGCTCAACACAACGCTTCGGCACGGTCAGGACGGGGCAGGGCACGGACGCCCCGGGCCTCAGCAGCCCGTCCGCACCGCTGCGGCGAATCGCCCTGTCCCGCCCGCTCGCCACATGCGCGGACCCGGCCGTCGAGGCAACCGGTGAGGAGCCACTCACCCGCCTGAGACGTCCGACAGGGCTACACCGCCAGCACCTGCCGAACCCACACTTGCCTCGCCCCCACCTGTCACACCCACATCTGCCACACCCTCTTCTGCCAGGAGTTGCCCTGAACGTCACCGCCTCCACCGTGTCCCTGACCGTCGCCGACGTCGCCGCCTCGCGTGAGTTCTTCCACGTCCACCTCGGCTACCAGGTCGCCATGGCCGCCGACGGCTTCGCGTCCCTGACCCACGGGGATGCCGCCGCCGACATCGTGCTGCTCCAGCGCGGCAGCGAGGTGCTCCCGCCCGAGCAGCGCGACCAGCAGGCCACGGGCCTGATCTTCGCGCTCACCGTCACCGGCATCGAGGCCGAGGAGCGGCGCCTGCGTGAGGCCGGCGCCCCGATCACGATGCCGCTGCGTGAGGAGCCCTGGGGCGAGCGACTGTTCCAACTGACCGACCCGAACGGCGTGGTGGTCCAGTTTGTCGAGTGGGCCGCGCAGGAAGAGCCGGCAGCGAGCTGAGTCTCGGCCTGATCGCGGGCAGCAGTCGCCCCTCATGAAGGGCGACTGCTCATGCCGGACCCACCCACCGACGCCTTCAAGCGGGACCTCGGTGTACCGGAGGGCCATCGAGGGCACTCCCACACCATGAAGATCCTTTTCCTCTTGGCACTCATAGGCATCGCCGTCACGCTCTGGTCCATGCGATCCAACAGGCGCAAGTAGGCGGAGCACCACAGCGCGCGCCGCCGAGACGGCCTGCACGGTCATCGAGCCCCGGCGCGCACACGGTGCGCGCACAAGGGACCCAAAAAAGCCCCCCTGAGCAGCGTTTTCGCAGGTCAGGGGGGCTTTCTCAATGTGGAGCCTAGGGGAGTCGAACCCCTGACATCTGCCATGCAAAGACAGCGCTCTACCAACTGAGCTAAGGCCCCGCGTGCGCCGATGCCGTGGCGAAAAAATCGCGCCTCGGCGGGCGTCGGGGACCAGAGTACCGGGTCACCCCCCAGATCTCGCAAAAGGATTGGGGCTCCCCGTGCGCGACCACTCTCCGTAAGATGCTCGACGTGGTTCGCGGCAGCGAACCACGTCTTAGGGGAAGCGATGGGGAGACGCAAGATGGACGCTGCACAACAAGAATCAACCGCGAGAGCACGGGAGCTCCAGCGGAATTGGTACGGGGAACCGCTGGGGGCACTGTTCCGTCGCCTCATCGACGATCTGGGCCTGAACCAGGCACGGCTCGCCGGGGTGCTCGGCCTCTCCGCACCCATGCTGTCGCAGCTGATGAGCGGCCAGCGCGCCAAGATCGGCAATCCGGCCGTGGTCCAGCGGGTGCAGCTCCTCCAGGAGCTGTCGGGGCAGGTCGCGGACGGCAGTGTGAGTGCCGCCGAGGCGACGGACCGCATGGACGAGATCAAGAAGTCCCAGGGGGGTTCCGTACTGACCAACACCACCCAGTCGACCACGAGTTCAGGCGCACCCACGGTGAAGCGCGTGGTGCGTGAGATCCAGTCGCTGCTGCGCTCCGTCGCGGCGGCGGGCGACATCATCGATGCCGCGGACACGCTCGCCCCGACCCACCCGGAACTGGCAGAGTTCCTTCGGGTATACGGAGCGGGCCGCACCGCGGACGCCGTCGCCCACTACGAGGCGCACCAGAGCTGAGCCGCCGGCCGGGCCGCTGCCGGGCGGCCCGGAAGGGGAGCGGGCACGACCATGGGTGAGGTCTTCGCCGGGCGGTACGAACTCGTCGACCCGGTCGGACGCGGGGGAGTGGGCGCCGTATGGCGTGCCTGGGACCATCGCCGCCGCAGATATGTGGCGGCCAAGGTGCTTCAGCAGCGCAACGCTCACACTCTGTTGCGTTTCGTGCGGGAGCAGGCACTGCGGATCGACCATCCGCATGTGCTCGCTCCCGCCAGCTGGGCCGCCGACGACGACCAGGTCCTGTTCACCATGGAGCTGGTCACCGGCGGCTCGCTCGCCCACGTCATCGGTGACTACGGACCGCTCCCCGCCCACTTCACCTGCACCCTCCTCGACCAGCTCCTCTCCGGCCTCGCCGCCGTGCACGCGGAGGGCGTCGTGCACCGCGACATCAAGCCCGCCAACATCCTCCTGGAGGCCACCGGGACGGGGCGGCCGCACCTGCGCCTGTCGGACTTCGGCATCTCCATGCGCAAGGGCGAGCCACGGCTGACCGAGACCGACTACGTGGTGGGCACCCCCGGGTACTTCGCACCCGAGCAAATGATGGGCGCCGAACCGGACTTCACCGCCGACCTCTTCGCCGTCGGCCTCGTCGCCCTGTACCTCCTGCAGGGCGCCAAGCCCGACGCCAAGGCCCTGATCGAGCACTTCGCGGCCCACGGCACCCCCGGGGCACCCCAGGGCGTGCCCGAACCGCTGTGGCAGGTCATCGCCACCCTCCTGCAACCCGACCCGCAGGCGCGGTTCCGCACCGCCACCGGCGCCCGCAAGGCACTCACCTCCGCCGCCGAGATGCTGCCCGAGTCCGGACCCGACGACGAGGTCGTCGAGATCTTCGACCAACTCGCCCCGCTGCCCACGGGTTTCGGCCCCGACGGCCCCCTCACCCGCGCCCCTCAACCACCCCCGTCCCAGCCGCCGCCCCCCACCTCATCCTCAGCCTCCGCCACACCACCCCCACCTCTGTCCCACCCGTCCGTGGGGAACCCGTCCGTGGGCAACCCGTCCATGGGGAACCCGTCCATGGGGAACGCGGCCACGGGGCACTCGTCGACGGGGCACTCGTCGACGGGGCACTCGTCGACGGGGCAGCCGTCCACAGCTCACCCAGCCACGGGGCGACCTCCCACCGGGCACACATCCACAGGCTTGCCCGCCACGCCACTCCCACCCGCGATCCAGCCTTCCGTGGGCCAGCCCTCCGCGATCCAACCCTCCGTGGGCCAGCCCTCCTCCACTGGCCAACCACCGCTGGCTCAGCCCTCCTTGGGGCAGCCATCGTCCGTGGGCTCGGCGCCCCACCACCCCGTACAACCGCCATCACCCCCCGCGCACCCCCCGATGTCGGAGACCGGCAGCTTCCACCTGCCCCCACCGATTCCGCCCCACCAAGCGCCACCCCCACAACCCGCGCAACCACCCACTCCCCCTACACCGACCCCGCTTCCGATGCCGGCCCCACTCCCGTCCGAACTCCCGACAACACCCCCCACACCCACTCCGACCCCGATCCCAACTCCGAGTCCGACCTCCACTCCGAGCCCGACCCCCACTCCGAGTCCGGCCTCAGCCCAGACCCCGACCTCAGCTCCACCCCCATTCCCTGCACCGCCCCAGACCTGGACCCCAGCCCCGGCCCCCTTACCCGCAGCCACCCCAGAGCCCGCTCACGCCGCGGCCGCGTCCCCCGCCGCGCAGCGCGCTTACGCTCCTACTTCTCCATACACCGCTCAGCCCCAACAGGTTCCATCCCCCAGCCCATCAATTCCGGCTCCGCTCCCGGAACTTCAGCCAAGGGGCCGTGCGCAGCGCCGCCACGCCGCGGCCGTGCGCGCACCGCGCCCCGGGCCGCCCGTGAAAGTGGCCCTGCCGATGCTGCTGGCCGCGCTGGCCTGCTTCGCGGTGGGTTTCTGGGCCCTCACTCGCATCTGACGGGCCGTACGGAGGCCGTCGCCGGACCGAGCGAACCAACCGGACCCACCGGACCGAGCGAACCGACGGACCGTCCAAGCCGGACACAGCAGGCTGGATACAGATCAGGCGGGACGCGGACCAGGCGGGACGTGGATCAAGCCGGACACAGATCAAGCCGAGATCCGACCGAGCCGCCGCCGAGCCACAGCCCGCCACACCCCCAGAACGGCGAGCAGCACCGTCCCCGTGCCGAATCCCGCTGCCGCGAGCACCTTCATGGCCATATCGCCCTCGGGAGCGGCAGCCGAGCCGCCAGGGCCGGGCTCGCGCCGGGCGGAGCCACCCCCTCCGGCGCCGTTCCGCGCCGCGTCCTCGTCGCGCTCCGTGACGCCGAAGCCGTCCGCGGGACGCGGCACCCCGGCGTACGCGGGCGCCGGCCGCCGCTCACCGGCGACACCCACCCGCAGGGTCAGCCCCGTCTCGGCCGCGCCGAACCGCCTGGCGACGTCCGGGTCGAGGTGCACCACGAGGTAGTACCACCCCGCGAACCGCACCCCGGAGGTCCGGTCGAAGGGCGCGTAGCGGTTCTCGTACGCGACGGGCGGCAGCGGGGACAGGGCCATCGACTTCTGTCGGCCGTCGTACGGGATGTCGGAGTCCGCGACGGGCCCGCGCACCGGGTTGAACAGCTCCATGATCAGCGCGGGCGTCACGAAGTCGCCGCTCCGGGTGCCGCTGCCGAGTTCCAGGGTGACGGAGAGGCGCTGTCCCCAGTCGACGGGCACCCGGTAGAACCGCGTCTGCCCGGCCCGGACGCGGTCACCCCACACGCCCTTGCCCAGCGCCCTGGCCGTACCGAAGCTGCTGCCGCCCGCGCGGGGCAGCGGCGCGCCGGCGGGGGGCTGCTGCCGCGGGGCGGAGTCCGTGTCCTGTGGCGGGGTGGTCGGCCCCGCCTTGGCCAGAGCGGGCTCGGAGGCGACGTACAGCTCCAGATCCCAGTCCTCCGGAGAGGACGGTTTCTCCGGGGTGGACGACACCGGCGACCTGGAGTTGGTGGTCCGCTCGACCACTACGTAGTACGTCCCTGCCGTCTGGCACTTCTTCTGGTCCGCGCCGAGTTGCCGCTTCGCCGAGGCGGTGAGCGGCCGCGGGCTCTGCGAGGAGCCGATCCGCGCGGACCCCAGGTCGCAGGTGAAGCCGTCGGCGTCCTGCACGGACACCTTGATGCCGTCGGCGAACACGACCCGGCCGCGCGGGCCCGGCAGCGCGGTCACGGAGACGTACGCGCTGTCCTTGGCGTTGAGTTCGAGCCGGTAGTAGAGCTCGCTGCCGGTGGAGCCGGTACCAGCGGAAGCCCCCGATGAGCCGCTCCCGGGGGACGCGGACGCCCCGGACGACTCCGACGCCCCAGAGGCCCCGTCCTCCGACGCCCCGGGATGCCCGATGGCACTCCTATAGGTCGCCCCCGGCACCAGCATCCGGCTCCCGGCCGTACTGGTCGCGCCGTCGACGTCCTTCACGTCACTGTCGAAGGCGTACGGACCGGGGCTCTCGTCGACGGACGTGTGCCCGGGCCGAGCGAAGGCCACGCCGCTCCCGGCCCAGCTGCCCGGCAGCGTCACCGCACACAGCACAGCGCCCAGGACCGCACCGACCGCAGACCGACCGCCCCGGCCTCGCCTCATCACGCCGCTCTGCACCTCACCCTCCACCGATTTGCTCAAGCAAGGAATGAAATTGCGCAAGTGAACCAAAGGGGTGAGCCGTCGAGGTCACGCCGGGGGCAACCGGCCCGCCCGGGACCGCACGGTCCCCGTACACGCGCGGGAGAACCCCCGCCACCCGGCAGAACAAGCGGGACAAAAGACTCCCGGGACAGCACAGGGCCCCGACCGCTCAAGCGACCGGGGCCCTGTGACGAGACTGCTGTCGATACTCACGAACCCGTGGGCACGGAGTCAGTCGCCTCCGTCCACAGATCCTGCTCGGCGCGATCCGCCTGGATCTGGCGGTACACGAGGAGCCCGCCGATGGCGGCCAGTGCGACCAGGAGAAGCTTCTTCACCGCGCGACCTCGTCTTTCCTTGACGTAGGGGACTTCTGGCGCCCGACTATACACACCGCCCGATACCGATCGGTGACCTGGATCCCGCCCCGCTCGGGCCCCAACTCCCGGCCTGATCACCGCAGTAGAAGCGGATCATCGAGCTCCACCCACGCCCCGGCCACTGTGATTTTCGCCGCCCTTGCCCCATTTCCTGGCCCCCTCGGGCCGCTTGCGCCCATCCGGGTGGTGTTCATCAGAACATCGACGCGGCGCGGGCGTCGGTCCCGCACTTCCGGCCCGGCATACACATCATGAGGAAAGTACGCAAATCGCCCAACCTGAATGTGAGGGGCCATGACCGCCACCAAGGCCATGAAGCTGTGGACCGCACTCGTCACCGCGGTGCTCGCACTGTTCGCCACGCTGGGACTCACCTCGACCGCCACGGCGGCCGCCCCGGCACACCGGGCCACGACCACGTGCGAAAGCACCACGAGCCCGACGGCTCCCTTCGCGGCCCTCTGGCAGGCGGCATACGAACGCTCCTTGCCCCCCACCATGAAGCAACGCATCCGCGCCGAGGCCCACGGCTCCACACCGAGCTGCCGCCACCTGCCGACGACGGACGCGGAAGACCAGAACGACCCGCAGAACCCACCGGCAGACCACCTCGCCGCGGAGCCGTAGCCTCCACGGCGCCATAGCCGCAGGTACCACCCCGTACAGACGAGAAGACCCCCAGCCCGCACCGGCTGGGGGTCTTCTCGTGCGCGCTGCGAAGCACCAGTGCCGTGGACTGCCAAGCGTCCACGCCGTGGACTGCCAAGCGCCCGCACTGCGGGCTGCCAAGCCCCCGTGCCGGGCCGAGAGGCACACCGGTGCCAGGCCGAGGGGCACCCCAGCGTCATGAGACATACGAAGAGGGCGCCTCCCTCTCGGGGAGACGCCCTCTTCGTACTGCTTCGACACTGTGGGGCTAACAGGATTTGAACCTGTGGCCTCATCCTTATCAGGTCGACCATGGTGCTCGGCCAACCTTGCTCAGCGCCCGACTACCTCAGTGGATGGGATCGCCAACGTGCGTGGTGGACCTTCAAAGTTCGCCGCCGTTGGTGTCACGCGCTGATGTCAGCCCTGGCCTGAAGGCTTGACAACGTTGCACCGCGCTTTGCCCTGTGATCAAAGCGCGCGCAGACGCCGACTCTTTGGGACAAAGATCGTGTTCTGTGAAGCTTCAGAAAATCCGGCCATCCGGGCAATCTCGTCGAGCGTGAGCCCTTTATCCACCATGGCATCGCCAATGGACTGAGCAAGCACAGGTGCCTCAGGTGCCAGCTCTTCACTCAACGGCTCGCGTGTGCGCCACCCCTTGCTGCTGAGCTGTTTGTAGAGGTACTCACGCTTGCTCGCAGTGATGGTGTTGAGGCGGTAAGCGTGCTCGATGAGAGCCTGCATGGAGGTGCCCCACTCACGCTTCAGGTCGTGCAAACGCCCCAGGTTGAGGTTTCTCAGTTGGGGGCGAATCACTTCCTCAGGCATCAGGAACTCAGCAGCAAACCGGTTGGCCTGCTCTTCCATGTCGGGGGTGACCTCGTAGGCATGGAGGCATAGGTGCCCGAGCTCATGCCCCAGGGTGAGGCGAAGCCTGTCTGTTGGAGCCAACAGGTTGATCATCACAACCGGGTAGTCATCAACCCACTGCGACAGACCATCAACGCGAGACGTCGCGAAGTCCTCGGACAAGATCACGCAACCGGCTGCTTCCATCCAGCGCGCAACTGATCGCACAGGCCCGATGGGCATCCGCCACTGCATGCGAACCATCCGGGCGGCATCAGCAGGATCTGTCTCCACTGGGTCAAAGCACGGGATCTGCTGGTTTGCCTTGAGTGAGACCTCCTCCATCAGATGCCGAATGTGCATCCGATACATGTTGAGCTTGGCCTCAAGCTGTCGCCAGGTTGTGGCTTTGGCAGTGGCTCTGCGCCGCATGTGTGCATCGACTGCCATGGCGCCTCGGACTGCCCCTGCCGCTCTAAGGAAGGATGCAGTCACGCCGAGGGCAGCGGCGAGACGAGCCAGTACGTCACTGTCTGCCTCCCGCATACCGTTCTCGTACCGGGACAGGGCCGCTTGCGTCACGCCAGCCGCTGTCGCCAGCTCTTCCTGGGTCAATCCTCGTGCCCGGCGAGCAGTGGTGATCGCTTCGCCGAGGGCGGTCATGTGCCCACTTCTCCCTTGATGTCGCCAGAACCTGCCTCGGGCAGGTCGATCGTGGGGAGCGCAGGCTCGGGCTCTGTGGGACGAATCGGCTGTGCAGGGACGCCAACGGTACCGGTGCCCGCTTCCGGCAGCGCGATGTGCCAGATCACTTCCTCTTCGCCATCCCTCAGAGACAGAACCGCATCTCCCATGGAACGGGTGTCAGCATCCCAGTCGTAGCCCGCGATCAGGCGAACCTCTTCAAAACCAGGGAACGCTTGCTGCGCTCCTTGAGCGTAAAAGTCCAGCGCAGTCTGCGTAGCGTAGCTGCTGACCTTGCCCTCGATGCGGTGACGCTTCACTCGCAATCGATAGTTGACACCGACGGTGATTTCACGCGTCGGCTCACGGTCACTGAGCCAAACCCCAGGATGACCTTCAAACTCGGAGCACAGATTCGCCCAAAGGCGGTCATGGATCCAGTTCGCCAGACCCCGCTCGCTGCTGTCAGAAACCCACGATGCGTGAGTCTCACGGTACGCAGCGAGGTCCTTGCGCGTCTTGGCGACAGCGCGAGCCAGGCTGTTGGTGACTTTGTCACCAAGACCAGACAGGACACCCTCAGGATCCGGATAGGATTTCATGCCGGAAAATATACCACCCTGCTTGACCTGGATGTCCAGCTTTTATCGAGGGCAACTTGGTGAGCGGGCGACTACTCGGAACGTACAGGGACCCACTGACAACCCACGTGGGCCTGAAGTAGAGATCCACCGGGCTTGCGCTACGACGCGGTCGGTGGAGCGGCTTTGGGCGGGAGCTGCCATGGGGCGAGTGATCATGGCCCCTTACGCTGGCCGCGATTCGGGCAGCACCTCGCCTGCCCGCAACAGCCCGAATCGGGGCCATGATCTTAGAGGCTCGCCCCATGGTGGCTGCCTAAAGCCGTGGAACCGACCGCCCCGGCCACGACGTACCCCCTTCATCCCACTCGCCTTCGCTCCCGCCGGCACCGGTGGGCCTGCGGCCGTGGGCACCCTCCGCCCGGGGAAGGGTTGCGGCTGCTCTGGTGGCATGCGTGCGGGTCGCTGGCCGCTGCGGCATCCGGGCCCGGCTCTGGTACGCAGGGTGGGGTGGGTATCAGCGCTCGGTCCGGTGCATCGCCCTTGGGCGGGCCAGAGCGTGAAGCGGGATCAACCCCGTGGCATTACGTGGCGCGGGGCCGGGGGCCGGGGCGGCGCGGTGCCGAAGGCATGGAGCGCAAGCCCCGAGTCCCCGAGCCCCGCTGGCCCGCAGTGCGGGCCGGTGGGTGTGATCCCGTAGCGGCGGCTGGAAGAGCCGATGGGCCAGCGCACCGGATGCCCGACAGGGCAAGAGCCCCCACCCCGTCCGCGCTCCGGGAAGCCACCGGCCCGGCCAGCCCCGGCGCGCCCGGCGCCTGCGAAGCGGAAGGCACTTAGGGCACTCGCGCATACTGCGGCCGCAAGGCGCCGGGTTCCACGACGGGCAACCGGGCCTGTGCCGGTGTGCCTCTGCGGGAGCTCCCGAAGGACGAGCCCCCTTCCCCGCCGGAACGGCGGGGCTTGATGAGGTAGAGAAATCTGTAACAGCTCAGGCGCCATCAGGGGCAGGCCAGACGAAGCAGATCGCTTCCGTCTGCTGGTCGGCTCCGAAGCGGTGGACGATCTGCCCAATCTCACGGCACCCCAGCCGCTCGTAGAGCCGTATCGCAGCGGTGTCCTTGGCCATGACCTCAAAGGCGAGCCGAACACCGTGCTGCCGCGCATGGTCCATGACCGTCCTGGTGAGGCATTCTCCGAGCCCCATCCCCCGGGCTTCCGGCGCCACGAAGAGCCTCGCGGCGACCACGATCCGAGAACCGTCCTCCCCGCTTTGATCAAGCCAAACCGCCGCCGCCTCGTCGTCGTGCGGCGTACAAACTCCCGCGTGACCAACTACGCGCCCCGCCCGCACGGCGACCCAAGCTTGGATCATTTCAGGCGCGTTGAGCCATGCCTCCGGATGGTCGACACCTTCCACGGGGTACCCGTCGACAGCGTGGACCGCAACGAGAGCAGCCGCAGCCTCGGCGACGTCTTCGTCACGACGTGGGCGCACCTCGAAAGGCCGTTCCGCCTCTGCTTCGGCTCGCATGGGGATGACTCCCGTCAGTCGGTCGGCAGCTCGTAGGTAAGGACGTTCTCGTCACCGCGCAGAACGAAGTGGCTGACGTCCATCGGGGTCTCGTCCTGGTCGTAGCTGATGTGCAACACGTCCAACACTGGGGTCCCCGGCGAGGCGTTGAGCCGCTGCGCTTCGTCCGTCCGTGGCATCCGGGCCTGGACCTCTTCGAGCATGCGCGTCAAGCGGTGCCCCAGTTGCTCGAATGCCGCGTAGATCCCACCGGGGCCAGGAACGGCCACCTCCAACCGAGTGTCTGCGGCGATCGACAGCGGGATGTACGTGTTCACGATCTGTACCGCATGGTCGTCGACGAAGTACGTGTTCTCGCGCCGTACGACTTCCTGGCCAATCGGGAGGGCGAGTCGTTCGTTCACCCACTTCTCTGGGACGAGCCGCGCGATGTCGGTCACCTCGACGCGGGCTGTTCGCCCCTGCGCCTCGACTTCGGCGCGGAACGGAGCCTTGCCCGCTTCCCGCCAGTGTCGGGCGTAGCGATCGTGCGCATGCCGGATGAGCTGGGTTCGGCGGCGTACGAACACCCCTCGCCCCACCTGGCTCTCGACCAGGCCGGTCGACTTGAGGAGTCCAGTGACCTTGCTGGCGGTGGCGCTGGAGATGCCATAGGTCTCGATCAACTCACGCTCGGAAGGCAGGACGGAGCCGGGAAGGTACTCACCGGACTCGATCTTCTTGCGCAACTGATCAGCGATCTCACGGCTGTTGAGCCGCTTCTTGGCGGGCATTGCTTGGCCTCCTCTGGGTCTCCTCCCAAGTGTAGGCCTCCTTAAGGAGGTCACCCTAGAGAAGTTTCGCCAACCCTCTTGCCAACCTCCTTAAGGAGGTCCATTCTCTTCCGTGAGACCTCCTTAAGGAGGTTCCCGTGAGGAGATCTCCTTACGGAGGTACTTTCGAGGGAGCTTCAATGCCGTCCTTCAAGATCGACACTTCAACCGCCCTGGTGTTCGTGGCGACCGCGCCCGAACCGAAGGTGAAGAACTTCCAGACCGGCGAGCGGGCCGTGAATCAGGAGGGCAAGCCCCTGTCGACCGTGGGCCTGCTGGTCTCGGACGAGGGGGAGGGCAACCTTCTCAAGGTCACGGTCCCCGAGAGCGGCTACCCCGAGGGGCTCGCGCCGGGCATGCCGGTCCAGGTCATCAACCTGAAGGCGAAGGACTGGGAGAACGTGATCAAGGGCGAGAAGCGCTCGGGTATCGCGTTCAGCGCGGTCGCGGTCACCCCGCTGGGGGCCTGATCATGGCCGACGTCGTGACCTGGTTAGAACTGGGCGGCGCTGCCGCTGGTGTCAGCGGGCTGGGCATGGCCAAGTACCGTGCGCCGCGCGTGTACTGGTCGCTGGTCGGCCTTCCGGCCACGTGGGCCCGGGTCACCTGGACCTACCGGTCCACGATGGAGGTGTGCGGTCTGACGGTGCAGCCGTCCGGCTTCCGCGCCTTCATGGCCCGCAACGTGGCCCGTCGTGAGGTGCGGCCGGTGGCGCCGAAGATCCGCCGGGTCCGCCCGAGTTCGACCGGCCTGCGGGTGACGCTCCGTCTCCCCGCCGGTCTGGAACCCGCCGACGTCGCCGCGTCCGCCGTGCGCCTGCGGCACACCTTCGGGGTGCACTCGGTGACCGTGGCGGAGACCAGGCCCGGGTATGTCGAGCTGCGGATGACGGGCTACGACGTGCTCAATCGGGTGCGGATGCCGCGCAGGGCCGTCCCCCGTGACCTCATCGTCCCGGTCGCGCTGCGCGAGGACGGCTCGGTCTTCGAGCGGGACTACCGCAAGATCCCGCACGCGCTGACCCTGGGGGCGAACCAGTCCGGCAAGTCGATGTACCAGCGCAACCTGATCAAGGGCCTCGCGCAGTTGCCCGTCGCACTGGTCGGGATCGACTGCAAGCGCGGCGTCGAGCAACACCGGTACGCGCCCCGCCTGTCGGCGCTGGCCACCGACCGGCAGAGCGCCGGGGACCTGGTCGACGCGCTCGTCGGCGAGATGGAAGACCGCTTCGACCTGCTCGCCCTGCACGGGGTCTCGGACCTGTGGGAGCTGCCCGCCAAGCTGCGGCCCGTGCCGCTGGTCGTACTGATCGACGAGGTGGCGGAACTCTTCCTGGTCACGTCCAAGAAGGACGAACCGGCCCGCGACCACATGGTCATGCAACTGGTCCGGCTCGGGCAGATGGCCCGCGCGGTCGGGATCTACCTGGAAGCCTGTGGCCAGCGCTTCGGCTCCGATCTGGGCAAGGGCGCGACCGCCCTGCGCGCCCAGCTCACCGGCCGGGTCGTGCACCGTGTCAACGACAAGCAGACCGCCGACATGGGCCTGGGTGACATTGCCCCCGACGCCGTGGTGTCCGTGCTGGGCATCCGCGCGGACCGCCCCGGCGTGGCGGTGGCCGGTGACGCCTCCGCCTACTGGTCGCGCATCCGCACCCCCGCGACCACCCCGGATCAGGCGGCGGCTGTCTGCCGCGAATTCGCCCACCTCACCCCGGACTTGCCGTTCCTGGCCCCGTTCCGCCCCTACGTGCCTGCCGAGGTGTCGGCGGCCGGTCCGTCGCTGGTCAAGCCTCGCCCGGTCACCGACTAACACCCCCGCTCCACCGGTCGGCGCGACCGCCTCGTGCCACGTCCCTACCTCAGCCATGCCTGAAATGGAGTGATCACCGTGACTGTTCTCCCGTTCCCCGGGCCGACCCCGACCCCGCCGCCGCGTCCGGCCGTTGATCCGCTGGAGTCCGCGTTGCTGTCCGCGCTGAACAACGCGCCGGAGGTCATGAGCGGCTACGGCGACGTGGACCAGGGCGACGACAGCGACACCGAACGGACGCGGTGATGGTCATGGCCGCGCGCAAGAGTCCCGCCCAGCCTCGCAAGGCACCGGACAAGCCCCGGGCGCGTAAGTGCCCGCTGTGCAAGGGCAGCGGTCAGGTCGCCCCGCCCATCCCCGTGACCCGGGGCCTGGCTACCGGCTCCGCCTCGGCCATCGAGGGCCAGGAGGGTCTGTTCGAGGTCGACGACGACACCAGCACCCCCACGCCGTGAACGAGCGCCGGGGCCGGGCGGCCGGACACGATCCCCGCCCCGCCCCGGCTTCCAGCCCGGAAGGGAGTACGTGATGAAGGTCCGCATCACCCTTACCGTCACCGTGAACGCTGAGGAGTGGGCCAGCGAGTACGGCGTCCCGCGTGAGGACGTGCGCGCCGACGTGAAGGACTACATCGGCCACGCGGTTGCCGACAGCTACCCCGCCACTGAGCGGATCATCACCGATGTGGGGTGGCAGTGATGGCCCGCCCCTCCGCCTGGCGCCCGGACGCAGTCCTCGTTCAGGCCGTCATCGCCGGTGCCCTGTCGTTCGCCCACCTCCACGACATCGCTGCGGCGGCCGGACAGTCGGGCTGGAAGGCATGGGCCTACCCGGTCTCGGTTGACCTGCTGCTGGTCGCCTCCTGGCGCCGACTGCGCGCCGGTGGATCGTCCCTGGCGTGGTGCTGGTTCGTGATCGCCCTGGTCGCCTCGCTGGGTGCCAACGTCGCCACTGCCGGATTCCTCGACCTTGAACACCCCCCGGCCTGGTTGCGGTTCAGCGTCGCCGGATGGCCCGCGCTGGCCTTCCTCGGCGGCACCCTCCTGGCCCACCAGCCCACACCCCGCACCGCCCCCGCGCCGGAACCGGAGCCGGTGGCCGAGCGCCCGGCACCGGCCGCGCCGGAACCGGCCCCGGACGCCCCGGCGCCCACCCCGGTCTCGCCCCCGGCGTTGCCCGAAGCGGCCCCGGCCCGCACGGAGCCTGGCCCTGCTGTGCCTCCGGCCCTGCTGGATCACGCCCGGAAGGTCGCCACCGAGCACCGCACCCGCACCGGCAGCGACATCGACACCGCCGCCCTGCGTGCCCGCCTCGGCATCCCCGAAGCCCTCGCCGGAGCGATCGTCGCCCAACTCGCCTGAACCGAAAGGAGATCAACCCTCATGGCCCGCCCGAACCGCTTCTACGACGTGCTCCGCATCGGCCCGGTCCAGGTCGCCACGTTCCACAACGGCCGTGGCCGCACCCGCCACACCGCCGCGTGCACCGCCCCCAAGTGCGGCTTCTCCACCGAGCACGGCGACCGCTCGGCCGCCGAACTCGCCGCCCGCACCCACCGCTGCACCGCCTGACCGGGCAAGGAGAGATCCCATGCGCCTGCCCGACGAACAGCTTCGCGCCGGTCACATCCCCGCCGATCTGTACCGGCAGATCCCGCCCGGCACAGACCTGCGCAAGGTCGTGATCGTCCAGGAAGCACCCCGCAACTACACCGGCCCGGTCGTCCTCACGCTCGTGGTCATCACGGGCTCGGTCGCGCTGCTGCTGGTGATCGCGTTCGTCGTCCAGGTCGTCGCCGCGTCGGTCGTCTCCGTGCTGTCGGCCACCTGCGGCGTCGGCGTCGCCCTCAACCGCGCATCCAGGCGCCGGAAATCCCCCGGCGCACTGGGCAAGTAACGCCGGACGCAAGCGCTCCGGCCGCATCTGACCAGCCCCCGGGACGGCCCCTCTCGCCAAAGATTCGCCGCCCCGGGCGCCTTCCACCTTCCTGATCCACCGGACCCGAAAGGCGCCTTCATCATGCCGTACGGCATCCCCACCCACGCCCGCCTCTGCCCCAACTGCGGCGGCTTCCCCGTCGTCGCCATCACCACCGGCACCCGCCAGACCGACGGCACCCGCACCACCCACCGCGTCGTCTGCCGGGCCTGCCAGGGCACCGGCCACACCACCCCCGCCGCCACCCTGGCCCAGACGGGGCGGTGAGCGTCGTGGGACTCCTGAACTGGAACTCCGCCCAGCACTACGACCACGGCGACGCCTGCGCCTGCACCCAGTGCGGCAAGCCCACCCCCTTACGCGCGCACTCCGGCGAACCCGTCCACAAGGTGTGCGCCGAGGACTGGAACACCCGTAACCCCGACGCCCCGCGTCACCAGCACGAGGGCCGCGACCTGGGCACCAGCCGCTACCACTCGGACCCCCCGCGCAAGCGCCGCAAGGACGGTGCCCGATGACCGACACCGCCACCCTGGCGGGCCTGGACCCGGCCACCCTCACCGACGTACTGAGGGTGGCCGGGCAACCGGGCTTCGACCGCTGGCAAGAACAGATCCGCCGCACCGGAGGATGCGCCGACCCGATCCGCCTGATCGGCGGAACGAAGACGATCGACCCCGCCACCAAGACCGTTCTCCACGCCTACACCACCGACCACGAGCCCGGCGGCATGCTCCGGATCGCGTGCGGCAACCGCCGGGCCTCCCGCTGCCCGGCCTGCGCCTGGACGTATGCGGGCGACACCTACCACCTGATCCGTGCCGGACTGGTCGGCGACCCCGCCAAGGGCACCCCGCACACCGTGCGCGACCACCCCCGCGTCTTCGCCACCCTCACCGCCCCGTCCTTCGGCCCCGTCCACAACCGGCCCGGCCCCCGCCCCTGCCGCTGCGGCCAACGGCACGCCGACGACGACCCGGCACTCGGTACGCCGCTGGATCCGGCGACGTACGACTACGCGGGCGCCGTGCTCTGGAACAACCACGCCTCCGACCTGTGGCGCTACTTCACGATCTACCTCCGCCGCGAGATCGCACGCCGGGCCGGACTGACCCAGAAAGCTGCCCGGGAACAGTCCCGGCTCTCCTTCGGCAAGGTCGCCGAATACCAGAAGCGCGGCGCCGTGCACTTCCATGCCGTGATCCGCTTCGACGGCCCCGGAGGGCCCGACTCCCCGCCCCCGCCCTGGGCAACCCTGGACCTGCTGGAAGCAGCGATCCGGGCCGCCGCTGCTCGCGTCCAAGTCGACGTGCCCCCGGCCGGTGACCAACCGGCTCGGGTTCTACAGTGGGGCACCCAGCTCGACGTGCAGACGATCGGCGCCTTCGGCCACGGCGAAGAGATCACCGAAGCCGCGGTTGCCTCATACGTTGCCAAGTACGCCACCAAGGCAGCGGAGACGACCGGCACCGTGGACCGCCGCATCGGCAACAAAGAGGCCTTGGTCCTCCTCGACGTCCCGGATCATCCCGCCCGGCTGATCGCGGCCTGCCTCGACCTCCACGCGCTCTACCCGGACCGGAAGTTACGGGACTGGGCTCACATGCTTGGCTTTCGCGGCCACTTCTCCACCAAGTCCCGCCACTACTCCACCACCCTCGGCGCCCTCCGACAGGTCCGCGCCGACTACCGCGCCCGCGAGCAACGCGCCGCCCTCGGCCTCCCCGACCCCGACGACCACCCCGAAGCCACCACCCTCACCCTCGCCCACTGGACCTACGCCGGACACGGCCACACCCCCGGCGAATCCTGGCTCGCCGCCAATATCCGCCGTGAGATCCAGCTCAACCGCGAAACGGCCCGCGAGGAACTACCCGCCCTGCTCGACCTGGAAGGAGCCGCAGCATGACCACTGCAAGCCCTGAGCTGCTGACCGTGCCGGACGTCATGGTGCGGCTCAAGGTCGGCCGGACCAAGGTCTACGACCTGATCCGCACACACCGCCTGGTCTCGATCAAAGTCGACGGCTGCCGACGCATCCCGGCTGACTCGGTCGGGGACTTCATCCGGCGCCAGATCGAGAGGGGCGACTGATGGCCAAGAGGCGCCCCAACGGCGGCGGAACGATCGCGAAGCGCAAGGATGGCCGGTACCAGGGGGCCGCGTACGTGACCGACACTGACGGCAACCGCGTCCGGAAGTACGTCTATGGCGCCACCTGGGATGAGGCCGACGAGAAGCTCGGCAAGCTTCAGAACCAAGAGCGCAACGGCGTTCCAGTGCCGTCCCGCTCCTGGACCGTGGGGGAATGGCTGGCTTACTGGCTTGAGCACATCATCGAGCCGGAGCGGGAGCACAACACCTACGTCAAGTACGAGTCCAAGGTCAGGCTCTATCTCCTGCCGCACCTCGGCAAGAAGCCTCTGGCCAAGCTCACACCGGCCCAGCTACGCACCTTCATGGCGGCGCTGAAGCGTGAGAAGGTCGGCGCGGCCACCCGCTTCGAGGTGCTTCGTGTCCTCCGCAACGCTCTCAACCGGGCCATCCGCGAAGAGCTGCTGACGCGCAACGTCGCGCTGCTGGTCGACATGCCCAAGGTCACCAAGGACAAGGGCAAGGCGTGGAACGCCCGTGAGGCGATCATGTTCCTCCGTACCACCCGCGCGCACCGGCTCTACGCGGCCTGTGTCCTGGTCCTGGTGCTCGGTCTCCGCCGTAGTGAGCTTCTGGGCCTGCGCTGGCAGGACGTGGACTTCGAGGCGGGGCAGTTCACCCCGGTCAAGCAGGTGCAGCGTGTGAAGGGTGTCGGGCTGGTCCTGAAGGACCTCAAGACCGAGTCGTCACAGGCGGTGCTCCCCCTGCCGGAGTTCTGCGCGCGTGCCCTGGAAGAGCGCAGGGAGCTGCAAGAGCTGGAACGGAAGATCGCCGGTGACCACTGGTCGCAGGAATCGGACCATGACCTGATCTTCTCCTCGGAGCATGGCGGCATGATCGACCCGGTGGGCTTCTCTCGGACCTTCGATCGGCTGGTGAAGCGGGCTGGCGTGCGTCGCATCACGGTCCGACTGGCCCGGCACACCTGCGGGACTCTGCTCGCCTTCCTGAAGGTGCACCCCAAGGTCGCTCAGGCGATTCTCCGGCACAGCCAGATCAGCATGACCATGGACGTCTACACGCACGTCGTGGGCGACAGTGAGCGGGAAGCGGTCAGCATGCTCGCCGAACTGCTGGAAGATCCACTTATCGGCTGATGTCAGCCGTAGATGTCAAAGACCCCCAGTCATGATCGACTGGGGGTCTTCGTGCTGGTGGGGCTAACAGGATTTGAACCTGTGGCCTCATCCTTATCAGGGATGCGCTCTAACCAACTGAGCTATAGCCCCGCCGCGCTCTTCGGGTTCGCCCCGCGCGCTGACCACTGAAGATTAGCGCACGTCCGGGCCAGTCCCAAAATCGATAGATGCCGAGGGGCGGAGCGCACCGCCGACGCGCCCTGGCCCCGGACCCGGAACGCCCGGGAACGGCCCCCTGCCGCCCCCCGAACGTCCCCCAAGGCCCAGGGGCCCGCCTACTCGTCCTCGGCCAGCGTCAGCTCGATCCCGCCCACGAAGCCCGCCGACAGGTTGTAGATGAACGCGCCGAGGGTCGCGAGGGCCGTCGCGAGGACGACGTCGATGACCGCAATGATCGACGTGAAGATCAGTACGCGCGGGAGCGAGAGGAAGGCCTGGAGGTCGAAGCCGTTGGACTCGTTCGAGCCGGTGGCCTCGGAGATCGTGCCGCCGACCGTGGAGAAGACGCCCATCGCGTCCATGACCATCCACAGGACGGCCGCCGCGACGATCGTGCAGATGCCGAGGGCGATGGAGAGCAGGAAGCTGACCTTCATCACCGACCACGGGTCGGCCTTGGCCACCCGCAGCCGCGCCTTGCGCGTGCGCGGGGTGGTGCGCGCCCCGGTGCGGGGACGCCGCACCGCGCCCGCGGGCGCGGCCTGGTAGGCCTGCGGCGGGTGGTACGGCTGGTTGTTCTGCTGCGGCTGCCGCTCGCCGGGAAGCGCCCCGGAGGCACCGTCCCCGGCGCGCTTGCCGGCGGCCCGGCTTCCGGAAGCACCGTCCCCGGCCTGCCCCCCAGCAGCCCGCGTACCGGCGCCCCCACCCTCGGTGTCCGTGCCCGTCCGGCCTCGGGTGTCCGTCACAGTCCCCCCCTGGGATCCATGAGACTCATGCGAGTCGGGTGCGTCAGTGGCGGAGCCACGGGCACCTTCCGTGCCGGTTCCACTCGTCCCGGCGGATCCGGCGCCCGTGGCTCCACTCACGATGACTTCACTCCTCGCGCTACTCGGCCGGGGACTCGGTGCCCTCGTCCGTGCCGACCACCGGCTCGCCGTCGGACGACTCGTCGACGTCGCCGTCGACTTCCTCGGCCTCGCGCCCGGCCTCGGCATTACGTGCGATGCCGACCACGGCATCGCGCTTGCCCAGGTTGATCAGTTGGACGCCCATGGTGTCACGGCCCGTCTCCCTGACCTCGTTGACTCGCGTACGAATCACACCGCCGGACAGGGTGATGGCGAGGATCTCATCGGTCTCCTCCGTCACCAGCGCGCCGACGAGCTCACCGCGGTCCTCCACGATCTTGGCGGCCTTGATGCCGAGGCCACCGCGGCCCTGGACGCGGTACTCGTCGACGGCGGTCCGCTTCGCGTACCCACCATCGGTGGCGGTGAAGACGAACGTACCGGGCCGAACCACATTCATCGAGAGCAGTTGATCGCCGTCGCGGAAGCTCATGCCCTTGACGCCGGAGGTCGCGCGGCCCATCGGGCGCAGCGCGTCGTCGGTCGCCGTGAAGCGGATCGACTGTGCCTTCTTGCTGATCAGAAGCAGATCGTCCTCGGCCGAAACCAGTTCGGCACCGATCAGTTCGTCGTCCGAACCGTCGTCCGTCTCGCGCAGATTGATGGCGATGACGCCGCCGGAGCGGGGCGAATCGTAATCCTTCAGAGGCGTCTTCTTGACCAGACCGGCCTTCGTGGCGAGGACCAGGTAGGGCACCGCCTCGTAGTCTCGGATCGCGAGGATCTCGGCGATCTGCTCGTCCGGCTGGAAGGCGAGCAGGTTCGCCACGTGCTGGCCGCGGGCGTCGCGTCCGGCGTCGGGGAGCTCGTAGGCCTTCGCGCGGTAGACGCGGCCCTTGTTGGTGAAGAACAGCAGCCAGTGGTGCGTCGTCGACACGAAGAAGTGGTCGACGATGTCGTCTTCCTTGAGCTTCGTGCCGCGCACGCCCTTGCCGCCGCGCTTCTGCGAGCGGTAGTCGTGCGTCTTGGTGCGCTTGACGTAGCCACCACGGGTGATCGTGACGACGATGTCCTCTTCGGCGATCAGGTCCTCGATGGACATGTCACCGTCGAACGGCACGAGCGCGGAGCGGCGGTCCTCGCCGTACTTGTCGACGATCGCGGCGAGTTCCTCGCTGACGATCGAGCGCTGCTTCTCGGGCGAAGCCAGGATCGCGTTGTACTGGTTGATCTTCTGCTGGAGCTCGTCGTGCTCCTGGAGGATCTTCTGGCGCTCCAGGGCGGCGAGTCGGCGCAACTGCATCTCGAGGATGGCGTTCGCCTGGATCTCGTCGATCTGCAGCAGGCCCATCAGGCCCTCACGCGCGACGTCGACGGTGTCGCTGCGCCGGATCAGCGCGATGACCTCGTCGATGGCGTCGAGCGCCTTCAGCAGACCGCGCAGGATGTGCGCGCGCTCCTCGGCCTTGCGCAGCCGGAACTTCGTGCGCCGGACGATGACTTCGATCTGGTGGGAGACCCAGTGGCGGATGAACGCGTCGAGCGAGAGCGTGCGCGGCACGCCGTCGACGAGCGCCAGCATGTTGGCGCCGAAGTTCGTCTGCAGGTCCGTGTGCTTGTAGAGGTTGTTCAGTACGACCTTGGCGACGGCGTCGCGCTTGAGCACGATGACGAGTCGCTGGCCGGTACGCGACGACGTCTCGTCGCGGACGTCGGCGATGCCGCCGACGCGGCCGTCCTTGACCAGGTCGGCGATCTTCTGCGCGAGGTTGTCCGGGTTCGTCTGGTACGGGAGTTCGGTGACCACCAGGCACTGGCGGTTCTGGATCTCCTCGACCTCGACGACCGCGCGCATCGTGATGGAGCCGCGGCCCGTGCGGTACGCCTCCTCGATGCCCTTGCGGCCGACGACGAGGGCGCCGGTCGGGAAGTCCGGTCCCTTGATGCGCTCGACGAGGGCGTCGAGCAGCTCCTCGTGCGAGGCCTCGGGGTGCTCCAGCGCCCACTGCGCGCCCGCGGCGACCTCGCGCAGGTTGTGCGGCGGGATGTTGGTCGCCATGCCGACCGCGATGCCCGCCGAGCCGTTGATCAGCAGGTTCGGGAAGCGGGACGGCAGGACGGTGGGCTCCTGGGAGCGGCCGTCGTAGTTGTCCGTGAAGTCGACGGTCTCCTCGTCGATGTCCCGGACCATCTCCATGGACAGCGGCGCCATCTTGCACTCGGTGTAGCGCATGGCGGCGGCGGGGTCGTTGCCCGGGGAGCCGAAGTTGCCGTTGGAGTCCACCAGCGGCATCCGCATCGACCACGGCTGCGCGAGGCGGACCAGCGCGTCGTAGATCGAGGAGTCGCCGTGCGGGTGGTAGTTGCCCATGACGTCGCCGACGACGCGGGCGCACTTGTAGAAGCCCTTCTCGGGCCGGTAGCCGCCGTCGTACATCGCGTACAGGACGCGGCGGTGGACGGGCTTGAGGCCGTCGCGGACGTCGGGCAGCGCGCGGGACACGATGACGGACATCGCGTAGTCGAGGTACGAGCGCTGCATCTCGGTCTCGAGCCCGACGGGCTCGATCCGCAGCGTCTGGCCTTCGTCGTCCTCGGGCGTGGTGGGGTTGTTCTCGTCGGCCATGGCCGGTCAAGATCCTTTCGGTGCGGTCAGCAGTCAAGTAGTCGGCAGTCGGCGACTTCGAGTGCCTGACCGGCTCAGATGTCGAGGAAGCGGACGTCCTTGGCGTTGCGCTGGATGAACGAGCGGCGCGCCTCGACGTCCTCGCCCATGAGGACCGAGAACAGGTCGTCGGCCTGCGCGGCGTCGTCGAGCGTGACCAGGCCGAGCACTCGGTGCTCCTGGTCCATGGTCGTGATGCGCAGCTCTTCGGCGTTCATCTCACCGAGACCCTTGAAGCGCTGGACCGAGTCCTCGCGGATGCGCTTGCCGTTCTGGCGGCCGAGCTCGATGAGCGCGTCGCGCTCGCGGTCCGAGTACGCGTACTGGAAGTCGTCCCGGGACCACTTGATCTTGTAAAGCGGCGGGCGGGACAGGTAGACGTGCCCGGCCTCGACGAGCGGCCGCATGAAGCGGAACAGGAACGTCAGGAGCAGGGTGTTGATGTGCTGGCCGTCGACGTCGGCGTCCGCCATCAGGATGATCTTGTGATAGCGGAGCTTCTCGATGTCGAAGTCCTCGTGGACCCCGGTGCCGAAGGCCGAGATCAGCGCCTGGATCTCCTGGTTCTGCAGGATCTTGTCGACGCGGGCCTTCTCGACGTTCAGGATCTTGCCGCGGATGGGCAGGATGGCCTGGTACTGCGGGTTACGGCCGGACTTGGCGGAGCCACCGGCGGAGTCGCCCTCGACGATGAAGATCTCGCACTTCGTCGGGTCGTTCGACTGGCAGTCGGAGAGCTTGCCCGGCAGGGACGCGGTCTCCAGGAGGCCCTTGCGGCGCGTGAGGTCGCGCGCCTTGCGGGCGGCCACGCGCGCGGTGGCGGCCTGGATGCCCTTGCGGATGATGTCCGCGGCCTCGTTCGGGTTGCGGTCGAACCAGTCCGTCAGGTGCTCGTGCACGACCTTCTGGACGAAGGTCTTCGCCTCGGTGTTGCCGAGCTTCGTCTTGGTCTGGCCCTCGAACTGCGGCTCGCCGAGCTTCACCGAGATGATCGCGGTCAGACCCTCGCGGATGTCCTCACCCGTGAGGTTGTCGTCCTTCTCGCGGAGCAGCTTCTTGTCGCGTGCGTACCGGTTGACGAGGCCGGTCAGCGCGGCGCGGAAGCCCTCTTCGTGGGTGCCGCCCTCGTGCGTGTGGATGGTGTTGGCGAAGGAGTAAACGCCTTCGCTGTACTGAGAGTTCCACTGCATCGCGATCTCGACCGAGAGCATGCGCTCCTTGTCCTCGGCCTCGACGTCGATGACGGTCGGGTGGACGACCTCGCCCTTGCGGGAGTTGAGGTACGTCACGAAGTCGACGATGCCGCCCTCGTAGTGGTACGTGACCGTGCGGACCTCTTCGACGGTGTCGTCGCTGGCCTCGGCGGAGTCGGCGCCCGCCGTGGCCTTCGCGGACTCACGCTCGTCGGTCAGCTTGATCGTCAGGCCCTTGTTGAGGAAGGCCATCTCCTGGAAGCGCCGCGCGAGCGTCTCGAAGGAGTACTCGGTGGTCTCGAAGATGTCGCCGTCGGCCCAGAAGGTGACGGTCGTGCCCGTCTCCTCGGTGGCCTCGTGCCGCTCGAGGGGGGCCGTGGGGGCACCGCCCTTGTAGTCCTGCGTCCAGCGATAGCCGTCGGTCCTGATCTCGACGGAGAGCTTCGTGGAGAGCGCGTTCACCACGGAGACGCCCACGCCGTGCAGACCACCGGAGACGGCGTACCCGCCGCCGCCGAACTTGCCGCCCGCGTGCAGCACGGTGAGGACGACCTCGACGGCCGGCTTCTTCTCCACGGGGTGGATGCCCACCGGGATGCCGCGGCCGTTGTCGATCACGCGCACGCCGCCGTCGGCGAGGATCGTGACGTCGATGGTGTCGGCGTGACCGGCCAGGGCCTCGTCCACGGAGTTGTCGACGACTTCCTGGACCAGGTGATGCAGACCACGCTCACCGGTCGAGCCGATGTACATGCCGGGCCGCTTGCGGACCGCGTCCAGACCCTCGAGGACGGTGATGGCGCTGGCGTCGTACGACGAGGCGCCCTCGCCGGAGGTCGCGGCGGCTGCCTGCGTCTCCGGGGGGACCTCGCCGACGGCGCCGGCGGCAGTGGACGGGATGTTCTCGTTGGGGTTGCCGGAATCGGCCACGAAGCGCCCTTTCTGGCACAGCACAAGCCAAGCTCCCGGCGCTCGCCGGAGCGGCTGCGGCGTGTTGCGTTGGTAAGCCTGGTTCAGCTCTTGCTCAGCTTCTCCCGTCGCTCCCCACGCTTGGGGCGGGATTAGCTTCCAGTCTACCGGTAGCGCTGACAGTGATGGGGGTTTGCCGGTACCTGAGTCCGCATGTGCCGCCCTGAACCGGCATCAGCCGACTCCCCATATGCGGCCCCGGGGTCCCAGAGGCTCACAGCGGCACTCAGCGCTTCGGGAGGTCAACCACCAGCTACGGTCCGGATCACGTCATCCGTAGGTGTCGCCGGGACCCGTGCTGCCAGGGGCGCGCAGGGGTCCGAAGCGGTGCGCGGGGCCCCCGGGACCGAGCACCTTGATGATGCGCACGGTGCCGTGTCCCAGGTCCTCGTTGAGGCGCGCGACCAGCTGCGGAGCCAGCAGGCGCAGGTTCGTCGCCCAGGCCGTGGAGTCACACTGCACGGTCAGGACCCGCTCGTTCTCGTCGTACCGCTGCGGTACGCAGTGCTTGGCCAGGTCGTCGCCGACGATCTGCGGCCAGCGGCCCATCACACCGCCCACGGCGGCCGGGGTCTCCCAGCCGCGCTCGGTGATGAGGCGGTTGATGGCGGAGCCGAGGGGCAGCGGGTCGCGCCCGTCCGCCCGAGCGCCGGAGCGCAGTCCGCCGCGTCGGGCCTGCTTCTTCTGCTGCGTCGCGTCCCCCCGCGCGCGTGCCTGCTCCTTGGCGGCGCGCAGGGCGACGCGCGCGAGGTCCACGCCGGAGGGCTCGGGGGTCTTGGGGGTGTCCGGGGCGGCGGGCGCGTGCGCGGTCTCGCCCGTCTTCGGGGCGTCGCGTTCCGGCTCCTTGCCGGTCATACGCGCTCCACCGCGCCCTCGGCCACGGAGTACCGTGCGCCCGTCAGCACGCCCGGCACGTCGTCGTCCACGGCCGCCGTCACGAGGACCTGCTCGCCGGGCGCCACCAGCTCCGCGAGCCGTTCCCTGCGGCGCGCGTCCAGTTCGGCGAAGACGTCGTCGAGGACGAGCACCGGCTCGTTGCCCTCGGCCCGGAGCAGGTCGTACGAGGCGAGGCGCAGCGCGAGGGCGTACGACCAGGACTCGCCGTGGCTCGCGTAACCCTTCGCGGGAAGCTGGCCAAGTTTGAGCAGTAGTTCGTCGCGGTGCGGCCCGACCAGCGTCACGCCCCGCTCGATCTCCTGCTTGCGGGCCTCCACCAGGGCGGCGATCAGCTGCTCGTACAGCTCTTCGCGCGCGTGGCCGACGATGTCCGGCGAGGAGGGTTTGTAGTCGAGCGTCACGGGACCGCCGCCGGGCGCCAGCTGTTCGTACGCCTTGTCGGCCAGCGGCTGGAGCGCGGAGATCAGGTCGAGGCGCTGGGCGAGCAGTTCGGCGCCCGCGCGGGCGAGATGCTGGTCCCACACGTCGAGCGTGGAGAGGTCCATGGAGCGGCCGCCGTGGCGGCGGGCGAGGGCGGCCGACTTCAGGAGGGTGTTGCGCTGTTTGAGCACGCGGTCGTAGTCGGAGCGGACGCCCGCCATGCGCGGGGAGCGCGCGGTGATCAGCTCGTCCAGGAACCGCCGCCGCTCCCCGGGGTCGCCCTTGATCAGCGCCAGGTCCTCGGGCGCGAACAGGACGGTGCGCACGATGCCGAGTACGTCACGGGGCCTGACCTGCGAGGACCTGTTGATGCGGGCGCGGTTGGCCTTGCCGGGGTTCAGTTCGAGCTCGATGAGCTGCTGGCGCTCGCCCTGCCGGACGGCGGCCCGGATCACGGCGCGGTCGGCGCCCATGCGGACCAGGGGGGCGTCGGAGGAGACCCGGTGGCTGCCGAGGGTGGCGAGGTAGCCGACGGCCTCGACGAGGTTGGTCTTGCCCTGGCCGTTCGGGCCCACGAACGCGGTGACGCCCGGGTCGAGCGGGACCTCGACCCGGGCGTACGAGCGGAAGTCGGCCAGCGACAGATGCGTGACGTGCATGGTGTGCGCCGACCTCCCCCGGCCTACTTCACTTGCTGTCGGTCCCTCGCCGCTCCACACAGGCTGTGGACAAGGAACCGTACGGGCTGTGGATCAGTGCTCGCTCTTGGACTCGACCGCGTGGCCGCCGAACTGGTTGCGCAGCGCGGCGATCATCTTCATCTGCGGCGAGTCCTCCTGGCGCGAGGCGAACCGGGCGAACAGGGACGCGGTGATCGCGGGCAGCGGCACGGCGTTGTCGATGGCCGCCTCCACCGTCCAGCGGCCCTCTCCGGAGTCCTGCGCGAAGCCGCGCAGCTTGTCCAGGTGCTCGTCGTCGTCGAGGGCGTTGACCGCGAGGTCGAGCAGCCAGGACCGGATGACCGTGCCCTCCTGCCAGGAGCGGAAGACCTCACGGACGTCGGTGACCGAGTCCACGGCCTCCAGGAGCTCCCAGCCCTCGGCGTAGGCCTGCATCATCGCGTACTCGATGCCGTTGTGGACCATCTTCGCGAAGTGGCCCGCGCCGACCTTGCCCGCGTGCACGGAGCCGAAGTCGCCCTCCGGCTTGAGCGCGTCGAAGACCGGCTGCACCTTGGCGACGTTCTCCTTGTCGCCGCCGTACATCAGCGCGTAGCCGTTCTGCAGGCCCCAGACGCCGCCGGAGACGCCGCAGTCGACGAAGCCGATGCCCTTGGCCGCCAGCTCCTCGGCGTGCTTCTCGTCGTCCGTCCAGCGCGAGTTGCCACCGTCCACGACGACGTCGCCGGGCTGCAGGAGCTCGCCGAGCTCGTCGATGGTGGACTGCGTCGCGGCTCCGGCCGGCACCATCACCCACACGACGCGCGGGCCCTTGAGCCTGCCCACAAGCTCTTCGAGGCTGTGGACATCCGCGAGGTCCGGGTTGCGGTCGAATCCGATGACGGTGTGGCCTGCGCGGCGGATGCGCTCGCGCATGTTGCCGCCCATCTTGCCGAGACCGACGAGACCGAGCTCCATCAGTGCGTTCCTAACTAGCGATGTGGCGTGAAGGCACGTCGCCGCCGCTCGTCGTCGAGCGGCATACGTACCCGCGGCACTTTCGTACCCGCGTCCGAGCCTACGCCCGGACGCGGCCACACACCTGTGGGCTCAGCCGCTCAGACGTACGGGCATGATCAGGTACTTGTACGCGTCGTCGGACTCGGCGTCGAGCGCGGGCTTGCCGCTCAGGAGCGCGGGCTTCGTGGACGTCGTGAACGAGAGCTGGGCGACCGGGGAGTCGATCGCGCTCAGGCCGTCGAGCAGGAACGTCGGGTTGAAGGCGATCGAGACGTCGTCACCCTCCAACTGGGCGTCGACCCTCTCCACAGCCTGTGCGTCGTCGCTGGAACCGGCCTCCAGGATGAGCACGCCCTGCTCGAAGCTGAGCCGCACCGGCGTGTTCCGCTCGGCGACGAGTGCCACGCGCTTGACGGCCTCTACGAAGGGGGCCGTTTCGATGACGGCGACCGAGTTGAACTCCGTCGGGAACAACGAGCGGTACTTCGGAAGATCGCCTTCCAGCAGACGCGTGGTCGTGCGACGGCCCGCGCCCTCGAAGCCGATCAGGCCCTCACCCGCGCCGGAGCCGGAGAGCGCCAGGGTGACCGTGTCGCCGCTCGTGAGGGCCTTGGCGGTGTCCTGGAGGGTCTTGGCGGGCACCAGGGCGACCGCGGAGGCCTCCGGGTCCTCCGGCTTCCACAGGAACTCGCGGACCGCGAAGCGGTAGCGGTCGGTGGACGCCAGGGTGACCTTGTCGCCCTCGATCTCGATGCGCACACCCGTGAGCACCGGGAGCGTGTCGTCGCGGCCCGCGGCGATCGCCACCTGGTTCGCGGCGGCGGCGAAGACCTCACCGGGGACCGTGCCGGTCGCCGTGGGCATCTGCGGCAGCGCCGGGTACTCCTCCACAGGGAGGGTGTGGAGTGTGAATCGCGAGGAGCCGCAGACCACCGTCGCCCGTACACCGTCTGTGGAGATCTCCACCGGGCGGTTGGGCAGGGCGCGGCAGATGTCGGCGAGCAGACGGCCGGAGACGAGAACCGTGCCCTCCTCGTCGACCTCGGCGTCCACGGAGACACGGGCCGAGACCTCGTAGTCGAAGCTGGACAGGGAGAGGGCGCCCTCCTCGGCCTTCAGCAGCAGGCCCGCGAGGACGGGCGCTGGCGGCCGAGCCGGGAGGCTGCGTGCCGCCCACGCCACCGCCTCCGCGAGTACGTCGCGTTCCACCCGGATCTTCACTTAGCCGCCCTCCTGCTGTTGCTGGCACTGGGGACCAGTCTGACGCACCGCACTGACAGCTGGTGCCCGTCGGGGTCAAGTCGTGCCGAGAGGTCGCCGAGGGCCGGGCCGCGAGTTGTGCACAGCCCCAACTTCGAAACGGATTCCCAGGTGACTCTAGGGGGCAGTAGTAGTAGGGCCTGTGGAAACCGTGGATAACCGCGAATGCGCAGGTCAGAGCCCGTTTTTTGTCCACTGACCCTGTGGGCGGCGGCGGTGGACAACCCGGTGAATCTGTGGACGGGCGAAAGTTCTGCACACCCGATGCACAGGAGGCGGGTACTTCTCCCCAGCCCTGTCCCCAGCTTTACCCAGCTTCCCCACAGGCCAACCCGGCACCTTTGTGTGACGCCTTTCACTCGTCCCGGTGAGAGGGCGCGTCGCATTGCCGAACAGTGGACAGCCCTGTGGGGAAGCTGGGAAAAGCTGGGGACAACAAGGCCGTGCCTGTGGGCCGCCGGTGGACAACTTCCGACCGACCCTGTGGACACGATCTTCATCCACAGTCTGTGGAGAATCTTCGTCCACGAATCCACAACCGTCTGACCTGGCCTGATGGTCATTCAGCAGGGTCCCCTGTGGACACGATCTGGACAACTCTCCAGTCCCCAGGGTGTGGAAGGCGCGAAGGCCACAGATCTGTGGAGAACCTCCTCGGGCCGAGCCATATTCGAACGGCAGGTGTCGGGGAGGTCGCGGCCGGGGCGTGCTTTCCGTTGTGCACAGCTGTGGGTACGCGCGCGTGGGCGGCTGTTTCTGCGCGTGTGGGCAACCCCGGACACGCGCGGAGGCGGCCCTGGACACGCGCGCGTGGACAACGAAAGTGGACAACGAGAAGGGCGCTCCGGGACGTGCTCCGGAGCGCCCTGAGGCCGCGTAAGGCCTTGGCTGTCAGCCGTTCTTGATGCGGTTGGTCAGCTCGGTGACCTGGTTGTAGATCGAGCGGCGCTCGGCCATCAGCGCGCGGATCTTGCGGTCGGCGTGCATCACGGTCGTGTGGTCGCGGCCGCCGAACTGCGCGCCGATCTTGGGCAGCGACAGATCGGTCAGCTCCCGGCAGAGATACATGGCGATCTGGCGTGCCGTCACCAGGACCCGGCTGCGCGAGGATCCGCACAGGTCGTCCACCGTGAGGCCGAAGTAGTCCGCGGTCGCCGCCATGATGGCCGTCGCCGTGATCTCCGGGGCGGCGTCCTCGCCGCCGGGGATCAGGTCCTTGAGGACGATCTCCGTCAGGCCGAGGTCCACCGGCTGCCGGTTGAGCGAGGCGAACGCCGTCACCCGGATCAGCGCGCCCTCCAGCTCGCGGATGTTGCGCGAGATGCGGGACGCGATGAACTCCAGGACCTCCGGCGGGGCGTTGAGCTGCTCCTGCACCGCCTTCTTACGAAGGATGGCGATACGCGTCTCCAGCTCCGGCGGCTGGACGTCGGTGATCAGACCCCACTCGAAGCGGTTGCGCAGCCGGTCCTCCAGGGTCACCAACTGCTTGGGCGGCCGGTCGCTGGACAGCACGATCTGCTTGTTTGCGTTGTGGAGCGTGTTGAACGTGTGGAAGAACTCCTCCTGCGTCGACTCCTTGTCCGCGAGGAACTGGATGTCGTCGACCAGCAGGATGTCCATCTCGCGGTACCGCTTGCGAAAGCTGTCGCCCTTGCCGTCGCGGATGGAGTTGATGAACTCGTTGGTGAACTCCTCGGAGCTCACATAGCGCACGCGCGTGCCGGGATACAGGCTGCGGGCGTAGTGCCCGATGGCGTGCAGCAGATGCGTTTTGCCGAGCCCCGACTCCCCGTAGATGAACAGCGGGTTGTACGCCTTGGCGGGCGCCTCGGCCACCGCGACCGCGGCCGCGTGCGCGAACCGGTTCGAGGCGCCGATGACGAAGGTGTCGAAGAGGTACTTCGGGTTCAGGCGCGCCGTGGGCTCACCGGGACCCGTCGCCGGCGCGGGCTGCGCGGCCAGTGGGCCGGGGGCGCCGCTCGACGCGGGCAGCGGGGTGCCGCCCCGGCCCACGGGGCCGCCGTGCCCGCCCTGTCCCCCGTGCCGCCCGGTGCCGCCGTGCTCGCCGGAGCCCGCGCCGCCGGACGGGTCGGGCATGCCGTGCCGGTCCCGGCGGTCGTGCTGGTCGTGCCGGTCCTGCTGCTGGCGCTCGGGGAGCTGCTGGTCGTAGGGCCCGCGGTCCTGCGGGGGCTGCGGACGGTAGTCGTGCTGGGGCTGCTGGGGCGGGTTCGCGTACGGGTCGCGCTCGGGGTAGCCGAGGCGGGGCTGCTGCCAGCCGTAGTCGTCCTGGGGCTGCTGCGGCCAGGCGCCGGGGCGCTGGTAGTCCGGGTAGGCGGGGCGGGCCGTCGGGAGCTGGTCGGGGCGGCCGCCGTGCTCGTCGGCGGGGCGGCGGCCGTAGCCGTCGTAGGTGTCATGCCCCTGACTGGAGGGGTTCGGGTCCTGGTCCTCGTACCGCGGCGGGCGCTCCTCGTACCGGGAGGACTGGTCCTCGTACCGGGACTGCTGCTCCTCGTACCGCGGCTGCTGCCGGGGCTGCTGCTGGACGGGGGGTGCCGGTGGGGTCGGCTCGCCCACGGAGTCGTCGACCGTGATGGCGATGCGGATCGGGCGGCCGCACTCGCGGCTCAGCGTCTCGCTGACGACGGGGGCGAGACGGCCCTCCAGGACGCCCTTGGCGAACTCGTTCGGCACCGCGAGGAGGGCGGTGTCGGCGACGAGGGCCAGAGGCTGGCACCGTTTGATCCAGTGCTCGTCCTTCGCCTCGACCCCCTGCCCCCGCCCTTCTCCGAGAAGTTGTTCCAGAACCCGTGGCCACACTGCGGCAAGATCGGCAGGTACGTCAGCCACAGGGCACGCTCTCTCACAGGTCCCACGAAGGTGTGGTTCTTGGGACGGGTAGGGACGGAAGTCGACAGGGGCAGGGGGAAGGGAACGAATCGGAGTTCAGCCACGGTAGTCAGGGCGACGGGTGCGGTTCAAGTTGTTGTCCACAGGCTGTGCACAGTGTCTCTCCATGACGGCTGGTTTGACCGGATGGCGTAGCCCCGCGTACCGTAACCAGGTCGAGTTGTCGATGGCTGCTGCCGCCTGCCTCCGATGGGCAAAGATCACGATCTGTGATTGTGAAGCGGTGCACTCGGTGCGTATGCGAGCTTCTCGTGGGCGCACGGTGACAGCCAGGCGATGTCCCGCCACCACACACATCATTTCTGGAGCCCCCGAGTGAGCAAGCGCACCTTCCAGCCGAACAACCGTCGTCGCGCGAAGACCCACGGCTTCCGGCTGCGGATGCGCACCCGTGCCGGCCGCGCCGTCCTGGCGTCCCGCCGCAGCAAGGGTCGCGCCCGCCTGTCCGCCTAAGCGCATTAGGTCATGACGTCGTGCTGCCTACCGAGCATCGGCTGAGGCGGCGCGAAGACTTCGCGACCGCGGTACGACGGGGTCGTCGGGCCGGACGCCCGCTTCTCGTCGTCCATCTACGTAGCGGTGCAACGGACCCGCACGTGTCGGGGGAGAGCCTTCCCCCGACACGTGCGGGTTTCGTCGTCAGCAAGGCCGTGGGTGGAGCCGTGGTCCGCACCGCGGTCAAGCGCAGACTCCGCCACCTCATGCGCGACCGACTGGCCTCGTTGCCCCCCGGTAGCCTGGTAGTCGTACGAGCGTTGCCCGGCGCGGGCGACGCCGACCATGCACAGCTGGCCCGAGACCTGGATGCCGCTCTTGAGCGGCTGCTGGGAGGGGGCGCGCGATGAAGTACCCGCTGCTGGCGCTGATCAAGCTGTACCAGTGGACGATCAGTCCACTCCTCGGCCCAGTCTGCAAGTACTACCCGTCGTGCTCCCACTACGGCTATCTGTCCATCGATCGGCACGGCGCGGTCAAGGGCACAGCGCTCACTGCCTGGCGCATCCTGCGGTGCAATCCGTGGTCGCTCGGCGGTGTCGATCATGTACCGCCGCGCAAGCGCCCGCGGTGGCACGAGATGCTGCGCGCCGCCTGGCGCGAACGCAAGGGCGGGCCCTCCGCCGCTGGCGTGCCGTCCGGAGACCTTCCCCCGGCTCCCACGAGCCCGGCCGCCGAGACCCCGTCCCATGCTCAAGGAGCTTGATTAGTGGACACGATTGCCGGTTTCTTCAGCTTCATCACGACACCCGTCTCCTGGGTCATCGTGCAGTTCCACAAGCTGTACGGTGCGATCTTCGGCCCGGACACGGGCTGGGCCTGGGGCCTGTCGATCGTGTCTCTGGTGATCCTGATCCGCATCTGCCTGATCCCGCTCTTCGTGAAGCAGATCAAGGCGACCCGGGCCATGCAGACGCTGCAGCCCGAGATGAAGAAGATCCAGGAACGCTACAAGAGCGACAAGCAGCGTCAGTCCGAAGAGATGATGAAGCTGTACAAGGAGTCGGGCACCAACCCGCTCTCCTCGTGCCTTCCCATCCTGGCGCAGTCCCCGTTCTTCTTCGCGCTCTACCACGTGCTCAACGGCATCGCGTCGAACAAGAAGGTCGGCGTCATCGACCAGCAGCTGCTCGACAGCGCTCGTGACGCCCACATCTTCGGTGCCCCGCTCGCGGTGAAGTTCACGGACAGCGCCGACAAGGTCGCCTCCCTCGGTGCCTCGCTGACCGATGTGCGTGTCGTGACCGCGCTCATGATCATCCTGATGTCGGCGTCGCAGTTCTTCACCCAGCGCCAGCTGATGACGAAGAACGTGGACACGACGGTGAAGACGCCGTTCATGCAGCAGCAGAAGATGCTGATGTACGTCTTCCCCATCATGTTCGCCGTCTTCGGCATCAACTTCCCTGTCGGTGTCCTCGTCTACTGGCTGACCACCAACGTGTGGACCATGGGCCAGCAGATGTATGTGATCCGGCAGAACCCGACCCCGGGCTCCAAGGCCCAGGCGGCGTACCTGGAGCGCCTGCAGAAGCACGTCGCGGAGGCCAAGAAGACCCGCAGCCGCGGCCAGGCCCGCGCCATCAAGGCCATCGTCGCCAAGGGCCGCGACCGCAACGAGTACGAGCGCAAGTTCATCAACGGCCTGAACAAGGCGGGCCTCGCAGCCCAGGCGGACGGCACCGTGGTGGTCAGCGACACCGTCACCACCACCACCGAGGACGGCGCCCCTGCCGCCGGTGGCGCGCCCAAGCGGCAGCAGCCCAAGCGCCAGAGCAAGGCCAAGCGCCAGGCCGCTCCGACCTCCGGAGCCGCGAAGACGGACGCGGAGCCCGGGGACAAGCCCTCGCTGACCAAGTCCGATGACGGTTCCGCCACCAAGGCCACCAAGGACACGTCCGGGGAGCCCAAGGGCGCCGCGGCCAAGGAGGCGGGGAACAAGGGCAAGCCCGGCGCCTCCGGTGGTCAGCAGCCCGGCCAGGGCACCCGCAGCAAAGCCAAGTCCGGGCAGCGCAAGGGCCAGCAGCGGCCCAAGCACCCGTCCAAGAAGTAGAAGGAGTCCATCCCGTGACGGAAGGCACCACCACCTCCGCCGCTGCTGAGGCAGGCGACACCATGACCCGCCTTGAGCAGGAGGGGGAGATCGCGGCGGACTACCTCGAAGGTCTGCTGGACATCGCCGACCTCGACGGCGACATCGACATGGACGTCGAGGCCGACCGCGCCGCCGTGTCGATCATCAGCGACGCCGGCAGCCGCGATCTGCAGAAGCTGGTCGGCCGCGACGGCGAGGTCCTGGAGGCGCTCCAGGAGCTGACTCGACTCGCGGTGCACCGCGAGACCGGCGACCGCAGCCGCCTCATGCTGGACATCGCGGGTTACCGCGCGAAGAAGCGTGAGGAGCTGACCGAGCTCGGAGCCAACGCCGCGGCCGACGCGAAGAGCTCCGGCGAGCCGGTGAAGCTCAAGCCGATGACGCCCTTCGAGCGCAAGGTCGTGCATGATGCGGTCAAGGCCGCCGGCCTGCGCAGCGAGTCCGAGGGCGAGGAGCCCCAGCGCTTCGTCGTGGTCCTCCCCGCCTGATCACACGCGTTTCCCCCGGCCCCGTCTGTCCGCAGACGGGGCCGGTCTTTGTCAGCCTGATAGTCAGCGAACCCAGTGCGGTACGGAAGGACGGTCCCCGTGACGGAGGCAGCGGAGCTCCCCCCGGCGCCGGAGCAGGCGCGGACAGTTTTCGGTGAGCGGTTCCCGGACGCGGTCCGTTATGCGGAGTTGCTGGCCGAGACGGGAGTGCAGCGCGGCCTGATCGGCCCCCGTGAGGTTCCCCGCCTGTGGGAGCGGCACCTGCTGAACTGCGCGGTGCTGTCCGAGGTGGTCCCCGAGGGCGTGACGGTGTGCGATGTGGGCTCCGGCGCCGGCCTGCCCGGCATCCCGCTCGCTCTGGTCCGGGAGGACCTGAAGATCACCCTGCTTGAGCCGCTGCTACGGCGCACGAACTTCCTGACCGAGGTCGTCGAGCTGCTCGGGCTCGACCATGTGACGGTCGTCCGGGGCCGCGCCGAGGAAGTCCTCGGCAAGCTGCCGCCTGTCCACGTCGTGACGGCACGGGCCGTGGCTCCGCTGGACCGGCTCGCGGGCTGGGGTGTGCCGCTGCTGCGTCCGTACGGCGAGATGCTGGCCCTCAAGGGCGACACCGCCGAGGAAGAGGTCAAGGCGGCGGGCGCTGCCCTGAGTAAGCTCGGTGCGGAGTCCGTTTCCGTCGTGCACGTGGGCGAGGGCGTGGTGGATCCGCTGTCCACCGTGGTGCGGGTCGAGGTCGGGGAGAGCCCTGGCGGTGTGCGCTTCGCGGCCAAGCGGGCCAAGGCCGCACGGGTGGGGCGGACACGGCGCCGTCGCTGATCCGTCCTGACGACGAGCCGTACTCCACAAAAGCTGTCAAACGTACGCATACCGGGGTGTCGCACCAGCGGCACCCCGGTCGCCGTGCATCGTGTTTCACGTGAAACGTCGCTCACTGCTGCATGGCATCATCAGCCGCGGCCGCGCTGCGGAACCCCGGGAACGTCGGCCGCTAGGTTCCCTCGATAAGGGCACGGAGTTGTCCACAGAGGGGGACTCGTCCACAGAAGACCGGGCCTCACTGGTTCACGACCCCGAAAGCATGGGAGGCTCTGTTCATTGCGAGCCTGAAGTCGAGGAGAGTGAATCCTTGCGGTCCGACGCCAACATCGCGGGACCGATGACCGATCCGGTCCCCGGTCCCCGTACCGAGTCGGCGGGGGAGGATGTTTCACGTGAAACACCGAGCCCGATGGACGACACCCCCATTGGTCGTGCCGCCCAGCTGGCGGTGGAAGCCCTGGGCCGTGCAGGCGAGGGCCTGCCGCGACCGGATCAGACCCGAGTCATGGTGGTCGCCAACCAGAAGGGCGGGGTGGGCAAGACGACGACAACCGTCAACCTTGCCGCTTCGCTCGCTCTGCACGGCGCGCGCGTTCTGGTGATCGACCTCGATCCGCAGGGCAACGCGTCCACGGCCCTCGGTGTCGACCATCACGCCGAAGTCCCCTCCATCTACGACGTGTTGGTCGAGAGCAAGCCTCTCTCCGAAATCGTTCAGCCCGTCCCCGACGTCGAGGGCCTCTTTTGCGCCCCGGCGACCATCGATCTCGCGGGTGCGGAGATCGAGCTGGTGTCCCTGGTGGCACGGGAGAGCCGGTTGCAGCGGGCGATCCAGGCCTACGACCAGCCGTTGGACTACATCCTCATCGACTGCCCGCCGTCGCTGGGGCTGTTGACGGTCAACGCTCTGGTCGCCGGCGCGGAGGTACTGATCCCGATCCAGTGCGAGTACTACGCACTGGAGGGTCTGGGGCAGCTCCTGCGCAACGTCGACCTGGTGCGCGGGCACCTCAACCCGCTGCTGCATGTGTCGACCATCCTGCTCACCATGTACGACGGCCGGACCCGGCTGGCGTCGCAGGTGGCGGACGAGGTGCGCAACCACTTCGGCGACGAGGTGCTGCGCACGAGCATCCCGCGCTCCGTGCGCATCTCCGAGGCGCCCAGCTACGGCCAGACCGTGCTGACCTATGATCCGGGCTCCAGTGGTGCCCTGTCGTACTTCGAGGCGGCACGCGAGATCGCCCTGCGCGGAGTCGGCGTGCGCTACGACGTACAGCACGCCCACGTGGGCAACCAGAACGAACAGCAGAACATGACGGAGGGGATGCAGTGAGCGAGCGACGGAGAGGGCTGGGCCGTGGCCTCGGCGCTCTGATCCCTGCGGCTCCTACGGAGAAGTCGGCGGCCCCCGCCGCGGGTGGAGGTTCCACCTCGCCCTCGGCCGTGCCGGTGCTCACCGCTGAGCGAGGGGTGGCGGCCGCGAAGGTGGCCTCGCTTCCCCAGCACCCCGTTTCCCAGGAAACGGACGAGCCCATCAGCGGCACCGTGGCCGAGGAGCCGCTGCGCCCGGCCGGAGCGCACTTCGCAGAGCTTCCCCTCGACTCCATCAAGCCCAACCCGCGGCAGCCGCGTGAGGTGTTCGACGAGGACGCCCTCGCCGAGCTGGTGACCTCCATCAAGGAGGTCGGTCTCCTCCAGCCTGTCGTCGTACGGCAGTTGGGACCCGCGCGCTACGAGCTCATCATGGGCGAGCGGCGCTGGCGGGCCTGCCGTGAGGCGGGTCTGGAGCGTATCCCGGCGATCGTGCGGGCGACGGAGGACGACAAGCTCCTCCTGGACGCGCTCCTGGAGAACCTGCACCGCGCCCAGCTGAACCCGCTGGAAGAGGCCGCGGCCTACGACCAGCTGCTCAAGGACTTCAACTGCACGCACGACCAGTTGGCCGACCGCATCGGGCGTTCGCGTCCGCAGGTCTCCAACACGCTGCGGCTCCTCAAGCTCTCGGCGACAGTGCAGCGCCGGGTCGCCGCCGGTGTCCTCTCCGCGGGCCATGCCAGGGCGCTGCTGGCCGTGGAGGACCCGGAGGAGCAGGACAGGCTCGCCCACCGCATCGTGGCCGAGGGGCTCTCGGTGCGTGCCGTGGAGGAGATCGTGACCCTGATGGGGTCGCGGCCGCAGAGCAAGCCCAAGGCGAAGGGGCCCCGCGCCGGCACGATCGTCTCCCCCGCCCTGACGGGTCTGGCCACGCGCCTCTCCGACCGGTTCGACACCCGGGTGCGCGTCGACCTGGGCCAGAAGAAGGGCAAGATCGTCGTCGACTTCGCCTCCCTGGAGGACCTGGAACGCATCCTCGCCACGCTCGCCCCGGAGGAGGGCCCGGTGCTCAGGAACGGGCTCGCTGAGGCCGAGGCTGAGGCCGAGAACACCTCGGAGGACGAGAGGGACTGAGGCCCATGAGGCCGTAGGACGAAGTGTCCTGAAGTCTGTGAGAGCAGGTCGTGTCCGGTGTGTGCCGGAACACGGCCTGCTCTTTCCTTTCTTACGGTTTCGGCGCAATCGCATCGTGGATACGATGCGATCGGGTACGGCGCATCCACCTGACGGCACCTCTTAGGGGAGGCAGGGGCCATGCGATCGGTGAGCCGCACAGGACTGGTGACCGCCGGGCTCGGGCTCGGAGCGGTTGGTGGTTTCGTCGGCAGCCTGCTCCGGGAACGGAGCGCACTGACAGCCGCTCGTGGCGCCGCGAGCGAAGGAAGTGAGGAACCGCCTTCATGGGGCGACGGCTCGTACCGCTCACGCTGGACAACCTTCCGGACCTTCCCAAGCGTTGTCGCACGTGTGTCTTCTGGGAGCTGGACCCGGTCAGCGGCCAGGCCGCGGTAAAGGCCGGTACGCCGGAGCTGGAGAAGGAGGCGTGGATCTCCGCCGTCCTGCTGGAGTGGGGGTCCTGCGGACGAGTGGTCTACGTCGACGACGTGCCCGTGGGGTTCGTGCTCTACGCACCGCCTGCGTATGTGCCGCGCTCGACCGCCTTCCCCACGAGCCCCGTCTCGCCGGACGCCGTGCAGCTGATGACCGCGTGGATCATGCCGGGTTATCAGGGGCAGGGCCTTGGTCGCGTCATCGTGCAGACCGTCGCGAAGGATCTGCTGCGCCGAGGGTTCAAGGCCATCGAGGCGTTCGGCGACGCGCGCTGGGAGAAGCCGGCCTGTGTGCTGCCCGCGGACCATCTGCTGGCCGTGGGCTTCAAGACGGTCCGCCCGCACCCCTCCTATCCGCGGCTGCGCCTTGAGCTGCGGACGACGTTGTCGTGGAAGGAAGACGTCGAGCTGGCAATCGACCGGCTCCTGGGTGCGGTCCAGAAGGAACCGGCGCTGCGGCCGCTGTAGTCAGAGCATCAGCACGGAGACCGTCGTAGGCCAGCGGCATACGGCGAAGGGGCCAACCTCGTGAGGTTGGCCCCTTCGTGTTTCACGTGAAACATCGCCTGCCGCCATCGCGGCACACTCCGACTACTCGGCGATGAAGTCTTCCAGGTCCCGCACCAGGGCGGCCTTCGGCTTGGCGCCGACGATGGTCTTGGCGACCTCGCCACCCTGGTAGACGTTCAGGGTCGGGATCGACATGACGCCGTACTTGGCGGCCGTCGCGGGGTTCTGGTCGATGTTGAGCTTGACGATCTCGATCTTGTCGCCGTACTCGGCGGCGATGGCCTCGAGGGACGGCGCGATCTGGCGGCACGGGCCGCACCATTCGGCCCAGAAGTCGACCAGTACGGGCTTGTCGTTCTTGAGCACGTCCTCATCGAAGGAGGCGTCAGTCACGTGCTTCAGGGTTCCGGCCACGAGGGGCTCCTAACTTGGTGCTGCGGTGGGGCTGGCGGGGGCAGTTGGTCAGACCGTCGCGGCGGCAGCGTTTTCGCTGTCCACAGCGGCGGCGAGGAAACGCTCGGCGTCGAGAGCGGCGGAGCAGCCGGTGCCCGCCGCCGTGATCGCCTGGCGGTACGTGTGGTCGACGACGTCACCGGCACCGAAGACACCGGAGAGGTTCGTCCGGGTCGACGGCGCGTCGACCTTCAGGTAGCCCTCGTCGTCCAGGTCCAGCTGGCCCTTGAAGAGCTCGGTGCGCGGGTCGTGGCCGATCGCGATGAACAGACCGGTCACCGGCAGCTCGGAGCTCTCGCCCGTCTTGAGGTTGCGCAGGGTGAGGCCGGAGAGCTTCTGGTCGCCGTGGATCTCGGCGATCTCGCTGTCCCAGATGAACTTGATCTTCGGGTCGGCGAAGGCGCGCTCCTGCATGGCCTTGGAGGCACGGAGGCTGTCGCGGCGGTGCACCACGGTCACGGACTTGGCGAACCGGGAGAGGAAGGTGGCCTCCTCCATCGCCGTGTCACCGCCACCGATCACCGCGATGTCCTGGTCCTTGAAGAAGAACCCGTCGCAGGTCGCGCACCAGGAGACGCCGCGTCCGGAGAGGGCGTCCTCCCGGGGCAGGCCCAGCTTGCGGTGCTGCGAGCCCGTCGTGACGATGACGCTCTTCGCGCGGTGGACCGTGCCCGCCGTGTCCGTGACCGTCTTGATCTCACCCGACAGGTCGACGGAGACCACGTCGTCGGGGACGAGCTCGGCACCGAAGCGCTCGGCCTGGGCCCGCATGTTGTCCATGAGGTCGGGGCCCATGATGCCGTCCCGGAAGCCCGGGAAGTTCTCCACATCGGTGGTGTTCATCAGCGCACCGCCCGCGGTGACGGCACCTTCGAACACCAGGGGCTTCAGCGAGGCGCGCGCGGTGTAGAGCGCCGCCGTGTAGCCGGCGGGCCCGGAGCCGATGATGATCACGTTACGGACGTCGGTCACGGCTTGATTCCTCGTCTCTGGGGACTACTGCGTACTGCCGGGGGCCTGTCTCAGGACTCTCACCCCACCCAACGGATCCTACGGGGCGAGCATTCCCCACGTGTCCGAGCACACGGAAGGAGCGCGTGCCGAAGCGCGAGAAGGGGTCCGGCGCCGAGACCGGGAAGTGGGTCAGGAGGGGAGCCTCAGCGCCTCAGGGGCGGGCGTAGGACTCCGTGAGCAGGACCTTGCCCTTGGCGTCGGCCGACGCGGACGCGCTTACGCACGCGGCGTCCACGACATACGCGGAGACCTTCGCTCCGTCGGTGTCGTGCGGCACGACGACGAGGTAGGCATTCGTTCCCTCGTACGTGCCCTTGTCGACCGCCAGGGGCGTACGGCCGCCGAGGCCCTTCTCGATGCAGGCGGGCACCTCGACGTAGTCCTCGCGCATCGTAGAGCCCTTCTGCGGGGTTCCCTCGGGGCTGGACCGGGTGTCGAAGGAGGGTTTCTTTCCCCCCGTCTCCGTGCCCGAGATCTTCTGCTCCTCGGAGAGGAGGTTGGAGACCTGAGCTTCGAGCTTGCCCTTGGAGAAGGTGTCCTTGCCCGTCGAGGAGGCGGTGGGCGACTCCGTCGAGTCATCGCTCCACGGCTGGATCAGCAGGGCACCCAGGCCGAGGGCAGCGGCGGTGAAGACGGCGCCGAGCATCGTCGTGCGGCGTCGGCGGCTTCGCGGACGTCCACCGCGACCCGGGCCGGTGGCCGCACGCGGGTGTCCGGCGGGGCCGTGTGCTGAGGGGCTGTTCGCGGTGGAAGTCGGCGTGGCGCCGGATCCGGCGGTCGGCGTGGGCGTGTCCGTGGGCGATGTTTCACGTGAAACATGCGCGACGGGTTCGGCGGTGGTTTCACGGCCGGAGTCGGAGGTGGCATCGCTTTCGCGGTCGGAGCCGTCGAGGCCCGTCCCTTCGACTTCGGTGACGGTTGCCGTGGCCGTCGCGTCGAGCAGTGCCTCCGCCGCCAGGGCCGCGTCGATGCGCTCCGCGACATCGGTGGGCATGCGGGGCGGCCCGGGCAGCGAACCGAGCATGCCGCGGATCTCTTCGAGGGATGCGTAGACATCGGCGCAGAGCGGGCAGTCGTCCAGGTGCCGACGCACGTCCAAGGTGCGCGACGGGGAGAGCAGGCCTTCAGTGAGGTCGGAGATCTCGGCGACGTCCGGGTGCCCAGCTGAGTCTGTCGTCGTGGTCACGCTCGTCCACCTCCGCCCTTCACTGCCGCTGAGTCGCTGGGTCCCGTATCCGAAGGAGGCCCCGCGTCCTGAGGTTCCGCTGCCGGTGGGACGGTTGTCCCCTCGGTCCGGTTCCGTCCCGGGGCGTTCTTTCTGGGGGCGTCCTTGCCGCCGCTGCCCGTGTCGTCCTCGCGCTGGGACGGTGCTTCCGTCCGCAGATGCGTGAGGAGCGGCAGGAGCCGG
Source organism: Streptomyces sp. NPDC041205 (assembly GCF_055591765.1). NCBI lineage: Bacteria > Bacillati > Actinomycetota > Actinomycetes > Kitasatosporales > Streptomycetaceae > Streptomyces > Streptomyces sp. NPDC041205. The sequence goes on from NZ_JBVIZH010000007.1 coordinate 231,686, forward strand.
GCTCTGCCGCGCGCGCAGCGGCTCTTCACCGTGCCGGTCGGGACGTCGAGCACCCGGGCCGCCTCGGCCACGGGATAGCCCTGCATGTCCACCAGCACGAGGCAGGCGCGCTGATCGGGCGGCAGGGTACCGAGCGCCTCCAGGAGCTCCCGGTGTAGATCGCCGCGTTCGACGGGCGCCGCGGCCGACTCGTGCGGTTCCAGGAGCTGGTCCAGGCGTTCGGCGTCGTCGACGGGAGAGGTCTTCCGGGATGCCGCCTTGCGTGCCCGGTCGAGGCAGGCGTTCACGGTGATGCGGTGCAACCAGGTCGTCACGGCGGACTGGCCGCGGAAGGTGTGCGCGGCGCGATAGGCGGAGACGAGGGCGTCCTGGACGGCGTCCGCCGCCTCCTCGCGGTCCCCCAGGGTGCGCAGGGCCACGGCCCACAGCCGGTCGCGGTGGCGGCGGACGATCTCACCGAAGGCGTCCTTGTCGCCGTCGACATGGCGCGCAAGGAGCTCTTGGTCGGTGAGCTCACCGAGCCCGGTGCTGTCCAACGTGGAACCCCTCCCCTCGCCCCTCAGCGTCCGCCGGACCGGTCAGCCCTTGAACTTCACTTCCGTGATGCCCTGCTTGTGGCCCGCGCTGTAGTAGCCGTCCGCGCCGGACTCCGGCACATGCGTCATCCAGAGCAGCACGTACTGCGTCTTGACCGGCTTGTCGGCCTTGATCTTGAGGCTCGTGCTCGTGGTCGTGCCGTCACCGATCTTCTTCATCGAGTCGACAGGACCGGACGGCGACATGGAGTCGGCCGCGTACAGCGTCGCTTTCGTTTGGAAGCCCGGGTACTTGAGGCCGAGCGACGCAGCCGTGACGTTCTTGGCGGAGCCGAGGTCGTAGACGATGCCGACGCCCGGGCGGTACGGGGCCAGCCGAGGACCGTCGACGTACGACTTGGTGCGCCAGAGCGTGGACGTGTCGCCGTCGTGCGTCTTCGAGACGTTCTCGGGGTCCTGCAGCTTGCCGCCGAGCGGTGACTCCTGTGCGTTCTGGATCGCGATCGGCTTGGGCGGCTTCGGCTGCTTCTTGTCGTCGCCGTCCGTCGTCTTCGTCGTACTGGAGTCGCCGTTCTTGTTCTGGTCCATCAGCGCGTCCGCGAGCTGCCAACTGCCCAGGCCAAGGGCGGCGATGAGCAGCGCGGAGACGGCCCACTTGAGGGCCTTGCCGGTGCGGCTCTGCAGCGGGGGCGGCGGGGCGGGGACGGGCTGGGTGGTGCCGGGTGGCTGGGCGCCGCGGCCGTAGTTGCCCTGCTGGTACGTCGTGCGCTGGTACTCCGGAGGAGCCGCGAAGACGGGCTCCGGGGGCCGGATGCGGGGCAGCTCGGCGATGGCCTTCACCAGGTCGTCCGGCGTGGGGCACGCGGGCTCCTGGCGGGAGGCGGTCGCGCCGTCGTTGGCGAGCGCGCGCATGGCGAGCTCCGACAAGCCGCGGTGCACCCCGGCACGGACCTGGTCCGGCGGGAGCAGGCCGACGCCCTTGGGCAGGCCGGACAGGCCGTAGGCGTCGCTGTCGTAGGGCCAGCGCTGCGTCAGCGCGGCGTACAGCAGGGCGCCGATCGCCTCGGTGTCCGCGCGCTGCGGGGTCTCGGAGCTGATGCCGCGCAGCACGGCGTTCACGGCGAGGCCACGGATGCGGTACTGGCCCGAGGAGGTGCGCAGCACGGCGCTCGGGGTCAGCCGCAGATGCGCGAGGCCCTCGCGGTGGGCGGCGGCCATCGCCTGGGTGACCTGGCTGACGAGTTGGTAGGCGTCGTGGGCCTCGAGGGGGCCTGCCGCGAGCAGCGCGGTGAGTTCCGTGGCGTCGGGCAGCCACTCGTGCACGACGTAGACGAGGTCGTTCTCCTCGACCGCGTCCAGGACCTGCACGAAGCGGGGGTCACCGAGCAGCGCCGCGGAACGGGCCGCGGCGAGCACCGAGCGGGCCCGGGGGTGGTCGGCGGGCAGCAGGTGCACACCCACGGCGCGGCGCAATTTCTCGTCGACCGCACGCCAACTGCTGAAACCGTCCAGACGGGTGACGCACTCTTCGAGGCGATAGCGTCTGGCGAGTTTGTGACCGCTGTGCAGTTCCGGGGGAGTCGTCACCCCGGGCGGGCTGGTGGGCTCGTTCTTGTTGGCTGTTCCGTCGTCCGCCGTGTCCCGCTCCCGGGTCTGGGCCACCCCGTCGGCCGTGGACTGCTCCGCCTGCGCGGTCAGCGGCTTGTCGCCGCTGGTGTCTGCCACGTCGACGGCAGCCGTGCTCCGTTCCGCCACCGTCGCTCCTGCCTCCCCATCCGTTGCGCTTCGTCAGACGCCAAAGCCAATTGTGCCCACAGTCCGGCGCTATGCACGACACGCGGTGGCCGACGATGGTTGTGCGGACTCCTTCACATCAGCGTCCCAGTCGCCCGCGCACCGTACCGACCAGCGAGTTCAGCTCCTGGATCCGCATGCGCCGCGCGGCCAGGAAGAAGACCCCGAAGAGCACCGTCAGACCGACGATCAGCGCGGCCAGCGAGCCGATGATCCCCTGTCCGAGCGCCTTGGTGATCACGTACCCGGCCCCGGCGCCGAGAATCGCCCCCGGCACGGAGGCCAGCGCGAGCCGGGCGTACGTACGGATCACGTTCGCCCCGTCCAGATCGCCGCCCAGGCGCTTGCGCAGCCGCTGCCAGGCGACGCCCACACCGATCGCGTACGCGGCGCCGTAGGAGAGCGCCATGCCCGCCACGGCCCAGCGGGCGGGCAGCACCAGGTAGCAGATCCCGGAGGCGGCGGCGTTGAAGGCGGCCACGATGACCGTGTTGTAGAAGGGGGTGCGGGTGTCCTCGTACGCGTAGAAGGCGCGCAGGACGACGTACTGCACGGAGTACGGGATCAGGCCGAGGCCGAAGGCCATGAGCATGTAGCCCATGCGAGTGGCGCCGTTGACGCCGGACGAGCCGAAGATGAGCGTGCACATCGGGATGCCGAGTGCGAGGAAGCTGAAGGCGATCGGCACGATCGCGACGGCCGAGGTGCGAAGGCCCTGTGAGATGTCGTCGCGCACGGCCCCGGTGTCGCCCTCGTGCGCCGAGCGCGACAGCCTCGGCAGCAGGGCGGCCATCAGGGAGACCGTGATGATGGCCTGCGGGAGTCCCCAGATGAGCTGGGCGTTGGCGTAGGCGGAGAAGCCGGTGCCGTCCATGCCGGAGTGCTTGACCGCCGCGGTGCCCAGCTGGGTGACGACGATCGCGCCCGCCTGGTTGGCGAGGACGAAGAGCATCGTCCACTTGGCGAGCATGGCGGCCTTGCCGAGCCCCTGGCCCTTCCAGTCGAAGCGCAGCCGCAGCTTGAAGCCGGTCTCGCGCAGGTAGGGGAACATCGCGAGCGACTGCACGACGAGCCCGAGCAGGACGCCGACCCCGAGCAGTTGCACGCCGTCGTCGGGGATCGATGTGACGCGCATGCCCGACTTCTCGGACGTGCCGTACACCCAGAGGAACATGCCGAGCGTCGCGATGATGACGATGTTGTTGAGGACCGGGGTCCACATCATCGCGCCGAACTTCCCGCGGGCGTTGAGGATCTGCCCCATCACGACGTGGATGCCCATGAAGAAGATCGACGGCAGGAAGTAGCGGACGAAGGTGATGGCGACCTCGTTGGCCGCCGGGTCGCTGGCCACCGGTGTGGAGAGCAGGTGGACCAGCAGCGGTGCGGCGATCCAGCCGAGCACCGTGAGGATGCCGAGCGCCACCATGACGAGCGTCAGGAGCCGGTTGGCGTACGCCTGGCCGCCGTCCGCGTCGTTCTTCTGGGCGCGCACGAGCTGCGGTACGAAGACCGAGTTGAGGCCGCCGCCGACGGTGAGGATGTAGATCATCGTCGGCAGCTGGTAGGCGACCTGGAAGGTGTCGCCGAGCAGGCCGATGCCGAGCGCCGAGACGATCATCGCCGAGCGGACGAAGCCGGTGAGGCGGGACACCATCGTGCCCGCGGCCATCACGGCGCTGGACTTCAGCAGGCTGGACGCGCGGCCACCGGACTTCCCCGCGGGCGCAGAGGGGGCCGACGAGGGGGCCTTGGTGGGCGCCGGGACGGCCGGGGACGCCGGTGCCTCCTGTCCCGGGGCCGGGCGCGTGCCGCCGTGCTGCGGCTCCTGGTAGTAGCCGCCCTGGTTCTGGTCCGGGTACTGGTTCTGGTTCGGGTCCTGGTAGTAGCCACCGGCCTGCTGGTTGGCGTACGGAGCGCCCTGCTGCGCGTACTGGGCACCCTGCTGCTGCTCGCCGTACGCGGGGTCGCTCTGCGGGTACGCGTACGGCGTGCCGTGCTGCTGGTCCGCGTAGGCGGCGCCCTGCTGGTGGGCGTACCCGGCACCGGGCTGCTGCTGGTCCGGGTAGCCGGCCTGGCCGGGCTGCTGCTGGTAGGGGTAGGCGGTGCCCTGCTGGTCCTGGTATCCGGCGGGCTGCCCTTGGTATCCGGGCTGTCCCTGGTAACCGCCCGCCTGCTGGTCCTGGTACCCGGCGCCCTGGGCGGGGTGGCCCTGGTATCCCCCGCCCTGCTGTCCCTGGTACGGGGCGTTCTGCTGGCCCTCGTAGCCCTGCTGGGCGCGCGGGTCGGCGGCCTGGGGGTCGCCGTAGCCCGCCCGCGGGTCGCGGTGGCCGCTGCCCTGCTGGTCCCGGAAGAGGTGAGCGAAGGCGTCCGGCTGGTGCCGCTCCTCGCCCGCCTGGGTGACGAGGTCGTCCACGCCCACGTACTGCGTGGTGCGCGGGTCGTCGCCGTAGGGGAGGTGACGGGTGGTGCCGTCCGGCTCCGGCGGCGGGGTCTGGGCCCAGACGCGAGGGTCTGGCTGGTACTGCGCCGACGGCGGCTGGGCGTAGAGCTGCTGCGGGTCGGGGTAGCTGCCGGGCGGCGGCGGGGGGTGGGCCGCGCGGTCGTAGAGCGCCTCGGCCACCGGATCCTGGGCCGAGAGGTCCTGGGCCCGGTAGGGGTCCTGGGCGTACGCGTCCTGGAGGTAGGCGTCCGGCGCGTGCTGCGGCGGCACCTGACCGTCCTCGTGAGGGCCGGGAGGCGGGTTCCCGGCCGCACCGGAGCTGCCCGCGCCCTGGCCGCGCTCACCGTCGTACGGCGCGTTCATGGTTTACCCCACCTCATGGTCCGCGGGCCCACCGGCCACGACATCGCTCAACGGTCCACTCTCTCACCCGTGTGCGACGGCTCGGTGCTTTCCACAGCGGTGTCCGGTGTCGGGTCACTCGGCTGCTCGGGATCGGCCGAACCGGGGTCGGTGCCGGGAGAGGTGTCGGGGGTGGCGTCGGAATCACCGTCGGGGCCGCCGTCCGGGCCTGCCTCCGCCTGCCGCAGCGCCGCGCGCTTGCGCTGGGTGTACATGCGGAATCCGGCGAGGACGAGGAGCAGGACGCCGCCGCCGATGACCAGCATCACCGTCGCGGTGAACTCGGTGACGTTGACGTCGAAGCGGACCTCGTTGCCGTACGGCTCGCCGTCCTCGGTGTAGAGCTGGGCGTAGACCGTGACCGGGCCGTTGGCGTTGGCGGTGGTGGTGAACTTCACGGACTGGGTGTGGCCGCCGCCCGTGATCCTGACGGGCTGCTCCTCGTAGAGTCCGTCGCCGACCTTCAGACGGGTGGGGTTGGTCGACGTCAGGCGCAGGACGAGGTGGTCGACGCCCTGCACCAGGTTGTTCTGCACCGTGACCGGGATGGTCGCGCTGCGGCCCGACAGCTTCACGTCGGACTTGTTGATCAGCTTCACCTGTTGGATGAGGCTCGTCAGATACCCCTGCACGCCTTTGCGGAAGTTCTGGGCGTCGGTCGGACGGCCGCGCCACGACGTGGACATCTCACGGTCCATCGCCCGGCCGAAGGGCGTGATGACGCGGTCCGGCTCGGAGAGGATCTGCTTGAAGCGGTCGAGCTTGCCCTGAGCGTTCTGGACCTCCTCGAACGCCGAGCGGGGCAGCTCCTGCTTGCGCAGCGACGACGGGTAGGACCCCGCCGGGGGGACCTGAGTGGTGGCGTCCGGGTCCGGCTCGGCCTTCGCCGCCGCCGTCAGGGACTGCGGCTGCGACCAGCGCTTGTCGTCGAGAGCGGCCAGCGCCCGCGCCATGGTCTGGGCCTGGCTGGCCGAGGGCATGCGCTGGGGGGCGACCACGACGCTGCGCTGCTTGTCCGGATCCTGCAGCGTGATCATGAGACTTTGGGCCAAGAACTCCTGGGTGGCCAGGGTGGAGTCCTCGGCCCCCGTCATATCGCCGCGGAAAGCGGTCGAGAGGCGCGCGTCGGCGACCACGGCGGTCGTCCCGCCGCCGATGGGCCGCGCGGCGCTGGGCGTGTACGGCAGCCCGTTCGTCTCGCGCAGGCTGTCGCTGCGGGCGATCACCGAGTGGGCGCCCGCCGACGTGGCGACGTCCACGACCGACGGGTCGATCGCTCCCTCGGCGGGCCAGGCGAAGTCCGAGCTGGGCTTGACGTTGAGGATGTCCTCCACGGCCTGGGCGCCGACCTCGGTGGCTTCCTTGAGGTGGCCGAGCGAGCCCTTGACGGCCCTGCCGTTGTGGGCGAGCGAGGCGAGGTCGGGGTCGGCGAAGGGCAGCGCGACGACCTTCTTGCCCTTCACGGCCTTGTGGAGCTGGTTGAGCCACTGCTTCGCGACGGCCTGGTTCTTGCCCGCGACGGTCGTGCCGTCCGGTCCCTCGACGTCGTAGCTCGTCGTCATCGCGTCGACGGAGACCAGCAGGTCCGGGTCGATCACCCAGGCGACGTCGAGCTGACTGCCGAGCGTCAGGAGCTGCTGCAGCCGCCCGCCCGTCTGGAGCTCCTTGGCCAGGCTCTCGTCCTTGAAGAGCGGCGTCTGCTCCTCGTCGGAGCGCGTCCTCGACGTGAGGTGCGTGGTGGAGATGAGCGGCCACAGGTACGTCGTCTTGGTCTTCGTGTCGGCCGCCCCGTCCTGCCACGGCAGGAAGGTCCGCTCGATGCCGAGCACCTGGGGGTAGGGCTGTGCGGCGGTCTGGCCGGTCAGTGTGACGCCGAGCTGATAGACGCCGTCCATGCCGAGGCGCAGGGCGCTCACGGGCACGGAGATGCTGAAGTCGTACGGGACGCCCGGGGCGAGCCGGGAGAACTTCTCCACGTACTTCCCGCCGACCTCGGAGCCGTCGAGCCCCGGCTGGTATGCGGTCCGCCTCGCGGCGCTGTCGATGTCCGTGCGGCCGCCCAAGGCGCTGCCCACACGGAGGCCCACATGGGCGTCGGTGATCGCCTGCCGGCCCTCGTTGGTGATCTTGCCCGAGACGACGACGGTGTCGCCGTCGCGCGGCGCGCTGGGCGTGAGCGAGTCCAGGGAGACGTCGACGGTGCGGGATCCGGTGGGGGCGGCCTTCGCGCCCATGGAGGCCTTGTGGGCGTTCGCGGCAGTGCCGCTGTGCGCGCTCGACGTGCTCGCCGACCCGGTCGCCTTCGCCGCGCCCGTCGTCGCTCCGGCACCGGCGGCGTGCGCGGAGGGGCTCACGGACACCTGGAGCAGCCCGGCCAGCAGTGGTGCCCCGGCCAGCAGTGTCGCTGTCCGCCGGAACCACCGGCGGGCAGGTGAGGGGCTGGTCCCCGGGAAATCTGCCGCCTCGGCCACGCGTTGCCCGTCCCTCGTCGTCGTCAGCTGTGTCGGTGCTAGTCGTTCGCTGCGTCCACGCATGGTAACGAGGTGCGCCGGGGCTAAGTGCCGCGGACTGCTCCACAAGATCGGAAGACCTGGCGGCGATGTCCACAAGGCCGGTGGTGAGCGCCGTGCGCGGCCCTGACGAGGCCTATGGAAATCCGGGCGGTCCCCAGCGCTCGGGGCACGTACCCTTTTCTGTTGTGCCGAACGCCAACGAAGACAATCCCCGTGCCCTGAGCCAGGCGCAGGACCGCGCCGTGAGCGAGCTGCTGCGCGTCTCCCCCGTCGCGGACGACCTCGCCAGCCGTTTCCAGGAGGCCGGGTTCTCGCTCGCCCTGGTGGGCGGCTCGGTCCGGGACGCGCTCCTGGGCCGGCTCGGCAACGACCTGGACTTCACGACGGACGCCCGCCCCGAGGACGTGCTGAAGATCGTCCGTCCGTGGGCCGACGCGGTCTGGGAGGTCGGGATCGCCTTCGGGACGGTGGGCTGTCAGAAGGACGCCCGCGTGGACGGCGCCGAGCAGCGCTTCCAGGTCGAAGTGACGACATATCGATCGGAGGCGTACGACCGGACCTCGCGCAAGCCCGAGGTGTCGTACGGCGACTCCATCGAGGAGGACCTCGTCCGCCGTGACTTCACCGTGAACGCGATGGCCGTGGCGCTCCCGGAGAAGACGTTCGTCGACCCGCACGGTGGCCTCGGCGACCTGGCCGAGCGCGTCCTGCGGACCCCCGGCACTCCCGAGGAGTCCTTTTCGGACGATCCGCTGCGGATGATGCGGGCCGCGCGCTTCGCCGCGCAGCTGGACTTCGAGGTGGCCCCCGAGGTCGTCGCCGCGATGAAGGCGATGGCCGGGCGCATTGAGATCGTCTCCGCCGAGCGCGTCCGGGACGAGCTGAACAAGCTCATCCTGTCCGCGCACCCGGCCAAGGGCCTCGCACTCCTTGTGGACACCGGCCTCGCCGACCACGTCCTGCCGGAGTTGCCCGCCCTGCGCCTCGAGCGCGACGAGCACCACCGGCACAAGGACGTCTACGACCACACGCTGATCGTCCTTGAGCAGGCGATGGCGCTGGAGACCGAAGGCCCGGACCTGACGCTGCGGCTCGCCGCGCTGCTGCACGACATCGGCAAGCCGAGGACGCGCCGCTTCGAGTCGGACGGGCGGGTCTCTTTCCACCACCACGAGGTGGTCGGCGCAAAGATGACCAAGAAGCGCATGACGGCCCTGAAGTACTCGAATGAGCTCATCAAGGACGTCTCGCGGCTCGTGGAGCTGCACCTGCGCTTCCACGGCTATGGCGAGGGCGAGTGGACGGACTCCGCGGTCCGTCGGTACGTCCGCGACGCGGGCCCGCTCCTCACCCGCCTGCACAAGCTGACCCGATCCGACTGCACCACCCGCAACAAGCGCAAGGCCAACAACCTGTCCCGCGCGTACGACGGCCTGGAGGAGCGCATCGCCCGCCTCCAGGAGCAGGAGGAGCTGGACTCCATCCGCCCCGACCTCGACGGCAACGAGATCATGGAGATCCTGGCCGTCCGCCCCGGCCCGGCCGTCGGTCAGGCCTACAAGTTCCTCCTTGAGCTGCGCCTGGAGAACGGGCCGATGGAGCGGGACGCTGCGGTGGCGGCGCTCAAGGAGTGGTGGGCTGCGCAGGAGCAGTAGGGCTGGGCATGCGTGGGGCGATGTGTTTCACGTGAAACACATCGCCCCACGCGCACGAAGCGGGGCGATGTTTCACGTGAAACATCGCCCCGCACTGGTGACAAGCTGCCTACTTCTTGAGCTTCTCCAGGCAGAGCGTGAAGTCGTCTCCCCGCCCCGTCTCGCGGTACTGGGCGTACTTCCTGATGTCGCAGGTTCCGCTTTCCTTCTTCTCGGCGACCTTGTACGCCGCCTTTGAGTCGCCGCAGTCCACGATCTTCAGGTCCGGGTCGGTGGAGCTCGTCGGGTTGCCGACGCTCATGCAGTCACCGACCTCGGCGGCCGCTGCCTCGTCCTGTCCCGCCAGGTACGCGCCACCGGCGACCAGGGCGACGACGGCGACACCCACGATGGTGAATATGAGCTTCTTCTTGCTCTTGCGCGGCGCCTGCGGGTCCGGGCCGCCCTGGTAGAACGGCACGCCCGGCTGCTGTGGAGCGCCCGGCTGCGGCGGGTATGGCTGGCCGGGGGCCTGGCCGTAAGGGGCGCCCCCGCCCTGGGGCTGGCCGTACGGCGCACCATCCTGAGACTGCTGGCCGTAGGGCTGCTGGCCCTGGGCGAACGGATTCTGGCCCTGGGGCGGCGGAGTGGACACGGGGATCCCCCTAGAAGAGAACACAAGGCGTGTGGCTGGATGCGCGATGGCGCGAAACGACCCTCGTAAGTTACCGAGATCCCGAGCGCGGATTGAAGCTCAGCGGACCTCTGTGGCATTGATGTGACACTTACTGGTCGTCAAACCTGGCCATAGCTACAGCAATCGCCGCGTAAATCACGGCCACCGTGACAACCAATGCGGCCGATTTTCCGTCCGGGGGCAGCATCAGGGCGGCCACGCCCGCCGCGCCGACGAAAGAGATGTTGAAGAGGACGTCGTAGAGGGAGAAGACCCGGCCTCGGAAGCCGTCGTCCACGGCGGCCTGGACGACCGTGTCCGTGGCGATCTTCGCGCCCTGCGTGGTCAGCCCCAGGACGAAGGCGGCGATGAACATCGGCACCGGGGCGAAGGCCAGACCGAGTGCGGGCTCCAGGACGGCCGCCGCGGCCGCGCAGAGCACGAGCCAGCCGCGCGGCCCGAACCTCACCGCGGCCCACGGCGTCACCACGGCCGCCGCGAAGAACCCGGCACCGGAGACCCCCACGGCGACCCCGAGCAGCGCGAGGCCATCGTCCTCCGCCGACCCCCACGCGTACCGGCACAGCATCAGCACCATGACCGTCAGCGCGCCGAAGCAGAACCGCATCAGCGTCATCGACACCAGAGCGTGCGCGGCCGGGCGGCGCTCGGCGAGATGGCGTACGCCCGCAAGGAGGCCGCGTGCGGTCCCGGCGAGCGCCGTGCGCAGGTGTGGCTGCACCAACTCAGGATCGGGGCCGAGGAGTTCGCGGGAGATGCGCAGAGAGGCGAGCGCGGCGCACAGATAGAGCGCGGCACCCAGGAGGACCACGGCCGCGTCCGAGTCCGAGGCCACGATGCGTACCGCGAAGGCGAGACCGCCGCCCGCGGTGGCGGCGAGCGTGCCGGCGGTCGGGGAGAGCGAGTTGGCCAGGACCAGGCGGTCGGCGTCGACGACGCGCGGCAGCGCCGCCGAGAGTCCGGCCAGGACGAATCGGTTGACGGCCGTGACGCACAGCGCGGAGGCGTAGAAGAGCCAGTCCGGTGTGCCGCTGAGGATCAGCACGGCGGTCACGCAGGCGAGGACGGCCCGCAGCAGGTTGCCGTACAGCAGTACCTGGCGGCGCCGCCAACGGTCGAGCAGGACGCCCGCGAACGGGCCGACGAGGGAGTACGGAAGGAGGAGCACCGCCATCGCGGAGGCGATCGCCGCGGCGGACGTCTCCTTCTCCGGCGAGAAGACCACGTACGCGGCGAGCGCGACCTGGAAGACGCCGTCCGCGCCCTGGGAGACGAGCCGCACGGTCAGCAGCCGCCGGAAATCCCGCAGCCGCAGAAGAACGCGCAGGTCACCGACGACAGCCATGGGGCACAGCCTCACATACGAGCGGGGTCCCCGGGCACATACGACCCGGGGACCCCAACTGGCTACCGAAGCAGCCGACTCAGCGGTCGGCCCAGCGGTTGACCTGGCGCTCGACTCAGCGCTCGACCTCGCCCTTGATGAACTTCTCGACGTTCTCGAAGGCCTCGTCGTCGAAGTACTGCACCGGCGGGGACTTCATGAAGTACGAGGACGCCGACAGGATCGGGCCGCCGATGCCGCGGTCCTTGGCGATCTTCGCGGCGCGCAGGGCGTCGATGATGACACCCGCGGAGTTCGGGGAGTCCCAGACCTCGAGCTTGTACTCCAGGTTCAGCGGGACGTCGCCGAAGGCGCGGCCCTCGAGGCGGACGTACGCCCACTTGCGGTCGTCGAGCCACGCGACGTAGTCCGACGGGCCGATGTGGACGTTCTTCTCGCCCAGCTCGCGGTCCGGGATCTGCGAGGTGACGGCCTGCGTCTTCGAGATCTTCTTGGACTCGAGGCGGTCGCGCTCCAGCATGTTCTTGAAGTCCATGTTGCCGCCGACGTTGAGCTGCATGGTGCGCTCAAGACGGACACCGCGGTCCTCGAACAGCTTCGCCATCACGCGGTGCGTGATGGTGGCGCCGACCTGCGACTTGATGTCGTCGCCGACGATCGGGACGCCCGCCTCGGTGAACTTGTCCGCCCACTCCTTGGTGCCGGCGATGAAGACCGGGAGGGCGTTGACGAAGGCGACCTTGGCGTCGATGGCGCACTGGGCGTAGAACTTCGCCGCGTCCTCGGAGCCGACCGGCAGGTAGCAGACCAGAACGTCGACCTTGCGGTCCTTGAGGATCTGGACGATGTCGACCGGGGCCTCGGCGGACTCCTCGATGGTCTGGCGGTAGTACTTGCCCAGGCCGTCGTAGGTGTGGCCGCGCTGGACCTGCACGCCGGAGTTCGGCACGTCGCAGATCTTGATGGTGTTGTTCTCGCTGGCACCGATCGCGTCCGCGAGGTCGAGGCCGACCTTCTTCGCGTCGACGTCGAAGGCGGCGACGAACTCGACGTCACCCACGTGGTAGTCGCCGAACTGGACGTGCATCAGGCCCGGGACCTTGGCGTCCGGGTCTGCGTCCTTGTAGTACTCGACGCCCTGGACCAGCGAGGCGGCGCAGTTGCCCACGCCGACGATGGCTACGCGAACCGAACCCATTCCGGTTGCTCCCTGTGTGATCTCGGTATTCCGGATGAGCCTCTGCCGAATGCGGAGGCTCACTTGGTGGTGTCGTCGGACGCATCCGGCGGCGGGGTGCTGCCCCGCCGCCGGGGCAGGACGCCCGACTCCCCAGATGTGCTGTTCTGCTGAGCGGAGCCGTCGGGTGCGGACCGTTGCTGGTCGCGTCCCGCGCGCTCGCTCTCGATGAGCTCGTTCAGCCAGCGCACTTCGCGCTCCACGGACTCCATCCCGTGCCGCTGCAGCTCAAGCGTGTAGTCGTCGAGGCGCTCCCGGGTGCGGGCCAAGGAGGCGCGCATCTTCTCCAGGCGCTCCTCCAGGCGGCTGCGGCGGCCCTCGAGCACCCGCATCCGCACGTCCCGCGAGGTCTGGCCGAAGAAGGCGAAGCGGGCAGCGAAGTGCTCGTCCTCGTACGCATCGGGGCCGGTCTGCGAGAGCAGTTCCTCGAAGTGTTCCTTACCTTCAGCCGTCAACCGATAGACGATCTTGGCGCGGCGCCCCGCGAGGGGAGCCAGGGCCTCTCCGGCAGCACCCGATTCCTCGATCAACCAGCCGTTCGTGACCAGAGTCTTGAGGCATGGGTAGAGCGACCCGTAGCTGAAGGCGCGGAACACACCCAGTGAGGTGTTGAGCCGCTTGCGCAGCTCGTAGCCGTGCATCGGGGACTCGCGGAGCAGGCCGAGGACGGCGAACTCGAGGATGCCGGAGCGTCTGCTCATCGTCGCCTCCCGTCTGTCCCGGTCCGCCATGCGCGGCCCTTTATGCCGACCTGATGTATCGGCTCGATACATCACGACGATAGAACGACGTGCCGCCTGCGACAAGAGGGGGCACGGTGAACGGCATCACATCACCGATTCGTAGGAAGTAACTTGCCTGTTTTGGGGTGAACTTCGGTCCTAAGAGGGTTTTGACGGTGCGTAGTCTGTGCGCCATGCATACCGCCGGGAACCAAGTGACGCGAGGTGGCGTCGCTGTCCCCGGTGCAGTGCGGATGAGTGCCGGAACGGACGCATCCGTACATCGGGGGGACCGGAAACCAGCCGCCGTTTCCAGGCGCGGAGACCCGCGCCTGCCCGAGGAGTAGTCGTTCGATGAGCGAGCACCGTCGCAAACCGCCGCAGCCGCAGGGCGGCGGACGCGCCGCGGCCAGGCGTGGCGCATCCGGCGCGTCCGGAGCGCCGTCGGGCCGTCGTGCAGCACCGCGTGGCGCCACTGGATCGCCGTCATCGCCGTCAGCCCCGCCGTCGTACGAGCCGGGGGCCCCGGCGGGCGAGGAGCGACCCTACGGCGGTCGCGCCGAGGCCCGGCGCGCGGCCCGCAACGGTTCCGTCGGGGGTGGTGGCGGCCGCCGCAGGGCCGCTGAGAACGTCGGTCGGGGGCGGGGCAGAGGGCGTGGTCAGGAGCCCGCCAAGAAGCGCTTCATCGACTACCCGCGCGCGGGTAAGTCCGGGGCGCGGCGCTGGGTGCCGTCGTGGCGGCTCGTCACCGGCCTGTTCATCGGGTTCCTCGGCAGCATGCTCGCGGTCGTCGGCATCGCGTACGCCCTCGTCGAGGTCCCGGAGGTCGCCAAGGCGGCCAAGGCCCAGAACAACGTCTACTACTGGGCCGACGGCTCGCAGATGGTCGCGACCGGCGGTGAGACCAACCGGCAGATCATCAAGTACGCGGACATCCCGAGGGCCATGCGCAACGCCGTGATCTCGGCGGAGAACAAGACCTTCAACAAGGACAAGGGCGTCGACCCCATGGGCATCGCCCGGGCCGTCGTCAACATGGCCAAGGGCGGTCAGACCCAGGGCGGCTCGACCATCACGCAGCAGTACGTGAAGAACGCCCGCCTCGACGACCAGTCGCAGACGTTCACGCGTAAGTTCAAGGAACTGTTCATCTCCATAAAGGTCGGCCGGGAGGTGAGCAAGGAAGACATCATGGCGGGCTATCTGAACACCGCCTACTACGGCCGCAACGCCTACGGCATCCAGGCCGCCGCCCGCGCCTACTTCGGCGAGGACGCGGAGGACCTGAACCCGAGCCAGTGCGCCCTCCTCGCGACCGTGCTCAAGGGCGCCACGTACTACGACCCGGCCGGTTACCCCGAGATCGACCCCGCGGCCAGCCGTGACGCGAACACGGAGCGTGCCAAGAAGCGCTGGAAGTGGATCCTCGACGAGGAGGTCAAGGACGGCCGCCTCAGCGCCGAGGTCCGCAACAAGTACACGAAGTTCCCGAAGCTGGAGAGCCCGCGCTCGAACGTCAAGCTGAGCGGCCAGATCGGCTACCTGGTCTCACTCGCCAAGGCGTACGTCATCAACAACAGCGATGTCACCGCCGGTCAGCTCGAGCAGGGCGGCTACGAGATCCACACGACCTTCGACAAGGAGAAGGTCAACCAGCTCGAGGACGCGGTGGAGAAGGTCCGCAAGGCCAAGATCAAGCCGAAGCTGCGCCCGGACAAGGACACGCACGTCCAGTTCGGTGGCGCGTCGGTCAACCCCAAGTCCGGGGCGATCGAGGCCATCTACGGCGGTGAGGACGCGACGAAGCACTTCACCAACAACGCGGATACGACCGGTGCTCAGGTCGGCTCGACGTACAAGCCCTTCGTGCTGGCGGCGGCCTTCAAGAACGGCGTCCGCTCCAAGACCGGTGGAGAGGTCCAGGGCGATGGCACGCGCACCATCGTCAACCCGAAGAGCAAGTACAGCGGCAAGAACAAGCTCAAGATCAAGAACTACGACGGCACGGTCTGGCAGGACAAGGACGGCAAGGAGTGGCTGCAGACCAACGACGGTCAGCAGTCGTACAACCCACCGAGCTACAGGATCGACCTTCGTGAAGCCATGCGGGAGTCGGTCAACTCCGCCTATGTCCAGCTCGGCATGGACGTCGGGCTCGACAAGGTGAAGGCTGCGGCCATGGACGCCGGCCTCAAGGACGACAAGTCCATGGCGGGCGCCACCTACCCGTCCTTCTCCCTCGGTACCTCCTCACCGAGCGCGATCCGCATGGCCGGGGCGTACGCCACGTTCGCCGACGAGGGCAAGCAGCGGGATCCGTTCTCGGTGAAGGAGGTCAAGAAGGAGGGCGAGACGGTCTACCAGCACAAGTCCCAGACCAAGAGCCCCTTCAGTCCTGAGGTCGCGAACAACGTCACCGACGTGCTGAGGACCGTCGTCGAGAAGGGCACCGGAACCTCGGCCCGGCTGCCCGGCCGCCAGGTGGCGGGCAAGACCGGTACGACCGACGGCAACAAGTCCGCCTGGTTCGTCGGCTACACCCCGCAGCTGTCGACGGCGATCAGCATGTACCGGCTCGACGACGACGAGAACAACAGCAAGCGCGAGTTCCTGGAGATGTTCGGCACGGGCGGCGAGAAGAAGATCCACGGCGCCTCCTTCCCCGCGCAGATCTGGAAGGACTACATGGAGGAGGCGCTCAGGGGGAAGCGCGCCATCCCGTTCCCGGCACCGGGCCCGATCGGTGAGATCGTCGGAGACATCCCGCCGCCCTCCCCGACGCCGACCGAGGAGCCGGAGCCGAGCGACTCCCCGTCGCCGACCAAGTCCGAGACCGAGTCGCCCGATCCCACGCCGTCGGAGACCTCCGACCCGTCCGAGTCGTGCAAGCCCTGGGACCCCAGGTGCGAGGACGACGGTGGTGCGGCGGACGGCGGTGCTGAGGACGGCGGTGTCAATGGCGGTCCCGGCGGTGAGTCACCGCCGCCGACCGGCCAGCCGAATGGCGGGAACGGCAATGGTGGCAGCAACGGCCCCAACGGCAACGACAACGAAGGAGGGCTCTTCGCCGGCCCGACCGGCTGAGCCGAGCCCCGCGTACGTTTCACGTGAAACGGCGTGATCCACGGAAACGGCATGTTTCACGTGAAACAAGGCCGCCGCATCCGACAAGGGTGCGGCGGCCTTGTCGTGCGGCCGTGCGGACGGTTCTCGGGCACGTACAGCCGGAGTTCTCAGAGCTGTACGGCAGGATGTGCGCCATGCCCAGCGCAGAGAAGACGCCCCCCACACGCGCGCATCAGTCCGTACCAGAGCAGGCGCCGCAGCCTGTGCTCCCCACGAAACAGGATGAGGTCGCCACCGCCGGCAGCGAGCTGATCGGCGGACCGATCGGCCGCAGAGCCGTCCTGGCGGTGGCCTGGCTGACCCCCGTACGCGTCATCGCGCTGGTCGCGATCGGCATGTTCGCACTCGGCATGGTGCAGAAGATGCCCTGCTACAACGGCGCCTGGTTCGTCGGCGCGAGCTCGCAGTACACGCATGCCTGCTACTCCGACATCCCCCACCTCTACCAGGGGCGCGGCTTCGCCGACGGGCTGGTGCCGTACTTCGACAAGCTGCCTGCCGACGTCGGCATGGAGTACCTCGAGTACCCGGTGCTGACCGGTCTGTTCATGCAGGTGGCCGCCTGGCTGACACCGGGCAGCGGGTCCATCCAGCACCAGGAGAAGGTCTACTGGATGGTCAATGCCGGGATGCTGATGGTCTGCACCGTCATCATCGCCGTCTGCGTGACCCGCATCCACCGGCGCCGCCCCTGGGACGCCCTGCTCGTCGCCCTGGCCCCTGCCTTCGCCCTGACGGCCACCATCAACTGGGATCTGTTCGCGGTCGCTCTGACGGCCCTGGCGATGCTGATGTGGTCGCGTGGGAGGGCCGTGCCCGCGGGCATCCTCATCGGCCTCGCGGCGGCCGCCAAGCTCTATCCGGCGCTGCTCCTCGGGCCGCTGCTCGTGCTGTGCTGGCGGGCAGGGCGCTGGCGGGCCTTCTGGCTCACCGCAGGGAGCGCGGTGGGAGCCTGGCTCGCGGTGAACCTGCCGGTGATGATCAGCCACGACTCGGCGGGCTTCCACATCCGCGAGGGCTGGGCGAAGTTCTACACCTTCAGCCAGGAGCGCGGGGTCGACTTCGGATCGTTCTGGCTGATCCTCTCCCAGCGCATGGACGACCCGCTGACCACGGACACGGTGAACAAGCTCGCGGCCGCCCTGATGATCCTCTGCTGCCTGGGAGTGGCCGCCCTCGCCCTGACCGCGCCGCGCCGCCCACGGCTGGCACAGCTGGTCTTCCTGGTGGTCGCCGCCTTCATCCTCACCAACAAGGTCTACTCACCGCAGTACGTCCTGTGGCTGATTCCGCTCGCCGCGCTGGCCCGCCCCCGCTGGCGTGACTTCCTCATCTGGCAGGCGTGCGAGGTCGCGTACTTCCTGGGGATCTGGGGATACCTCGCGTTCACGACGAGCGGGGACGCCCGCAAGGGACTCCCCACCGAGGGCTACCAACTGGCCATCGCGGTCCACCTGTTGGGGACGCTGTACCTGTGCGCCGTGGTCGTGCGCGACATCCTCCTGCCGGAGCGGGACGTGGTGCGGCGGACCGGGGAGGACGACCCCTCAGGAGGGGTCCTCGACGGCGCTCCCGATGTCTTCGTGCTCGGTCCGGCTGCGCGTTCGCCGCGGCAGGCCGCGCCGGACGGAGCGGGCTCGTGCGTGCAGTGGGGGACCAGGGGCGATCGTTCGCCTTGAGCGAACAGGGTGAGGAGAGCGGGTGCGGGGAGGGCGTGGGCCCGCCTTGCCGAGCACCGGGCCCCCTCTGCTGAGCACCGGGCCCACCCTGCTGAGCAAGCCGAAGGGCCGGTACGCGGGATGCGTACCGGCCCTTCGGCATCTCTGTGGAGCGACGGCTCAGCGGTCGACGATCCGGTCGAACTGCGTGGTCGTGTGCCGCAGATGGGCCACCAGTTCCTCGCCCACCTTCGGCTCCGGCGCGTCCGACGGCACGAAGAGCAGCGACACCTGCATGTGCGGCGGCTCGGCGAACCAGCGCTGCTTGTCGCCCCAGACGAACGGCGACAGGTTGCGGTTGACGGTCGCGAGGCCCGCGCGGGCCACGCCCTTCGCCCGCGGCATCATGCCGTGCAGTGCCTTGGGGGCCTCCAGGCCGACGCCGTGCGACGTACCGCCCGCGACGACGACCAGCCAGCCGTCGGAGGCGACCTTCTGCTGGCGGTAGCCGAAACGGTCACCCTTCATGACGCGCGTGACGTCCAGGATGGCGCCCCGGTACTCGGTCGCGTGATGGTCGCCCAGCCACAACTGCGTACCGATGCGCGCGCGGAAGCGGGTCTGCGGGAACTGCTGCTGGAGGCGAGCCAGTTCACCGGCCTTCAGGTGGCTGACGAACATCGTGTGCAGCGGCAGGCGGGCGGCGCGCAGCCGGTCCATCCAGGCGATGACCTCCTCGACGGCGTCCGAGCCGTCGGTGCGGTCGAGCGGCAGATGGATCGCGAAGCCCTCGAGGCGCACGTCCTCGATGGCCGCGTGCAGCAGCGGCAGGTCCTGCTCGCTGACGCCGTGCCGCTTCATCGAGGACATGACCTCGATGACGACACGGGCGCCCACGAGGCCGTGCACGCCGTCGATCGACGACACGGAGCGGATGACGCGGTCGGGCAGCGGCACAGGCTCTTCGCCCCGGCGGAACGGCGTCAGGACCAGCAGGTCGCCGCCGAACCAGTCCTTGATCCGGGCGGCCTCGTAGGTCGTGCCGACGGCGAGCACGTCCGAGCCGAATCGCGTGGCCTCCTCCGCGAGCCGCTCGTGACCGAAGCCGTAGCCGTTGCCCTTGCAGACCGGGACGATGCCCGGGAACTGCTCCAGCATGTGCTTCTGGTGTGCCCGCCAGCGCGCGGTGTCGACATAGAGCGTGAGCGCCATGGCTGGTCCCGGAACCTTTCTGGTGTCTGCGGTGTAACAGAGGTATGGAAGGAAATGCGGAAGGAAGCGGTGCGGGATCAGCGACGCGACATGTAGATGTCGAGAGCCTTGTGCAGCAGCTTGTTCAGCGGGAAGTCCCACTCACCGACGTACTCCACGGCCTCGCCGCCGGTGCCGACCTTGAACTGGATCAGGCCGAAGAGGTGGTCCGTCTCGTCGAGGGAGTCGGAGATGCCCCGCAGGTCGTAGACGGAGGCGCCGAGCGCGTAGGCATCGCGCAGCATCCGCCACTGCATCGCGTTCGAGGGCCTGACCTCACGCCCGATGTTGTCGGACGCGCCGTAGGAGTACCAGACGTGACCGCCCACGACGAGCATCGTCGCGGCCGACAGGTTCACGCCGTTGTGCCGCGCGAAGTACAGCCGCATGCGGTTGGGATCCTCGGTGTTGAGGGTCTGCCACATCTGCTGGAAGTAACCCAGCGGCCGCGGGCGGAACTTGTCGCGGATCGCGGTGATCTCGTAGAGGCGCTGCCATTCGGCGAGGTCCTGATAGCCGCCTTGGACGACCTCGACGCCGGCCTTCTCGGCCTTCTTGATGTTGCGACGCCACAGCTGGTTGAAGTTCTTGAGGACGTCCTCGAGGGCGCGGTTGGCCAGCGGCACCTGGAACACATAGCGGGGCTGCACGTCACCGAAGCCGGCGCCACCGTCCTCGCCCTGCTGCCAGCCCATGCGGCGGAGCTTGTCCGAGACCTCGAAGGCGCGCGGCTCGATGGTCGTCGGCTCGACGTCGCGCAGCCGCTTCACGTCCGGGTTCTGGATGCCGGACTTGATGGCGGGGGCGTCCCAGCGGCGGATGACGACCGGCGGGCCCATCTTCACGGAGAAGGCGCCCTGCTTCTTCAGGTGCGCCAGCATCGGCTGGAGCCACTCGTCCAGGTTCGGGGCGTACCAGTTGATGACTGGACCCTCGGGCAGATACGCGAGATAGCGCTTGACCTTGGGCAACTGGCGGTAGAGGACAAGACCCACGCCGACCAGCTGGCCGGTCCTGTCGTCGAACCAGCCCAGGTTCTCCGAGCGCCATTCGCTCTTCACGTCTGCCCATGCGGGGACCTGGCAATGACTTGCCGACGGCAGGCTCTGGATGTACGCCAGATGCTGCTCTCGGCTGATGGTCCTCAGGGTCAGGCTCATTCGCGGCGCTCCTCGGGCTGGTGTGTCCCCATGGGTACAGGGGCTCCGGCTCTCGCGCCGAAGCCTACTGCGCCCTGCGAGCGCCCCGTCTGGGCGTATGGAACCTTCGTCCCCGGTCGTGCTCCGACCAGGGGCGGTGCGGGTCCCTCAGCGGCGGGTCCGCTGTCCGTTCAACGGAGTTCGCCGGCTACCAGAGTCCGCCGAAGAGTCCGCCGTGCGCCATGCCCAGGAAGAAGCCGACCGCCGAGGCGCCGAGCCCGACGATCAGGAAGAACCGCTCGCGGGTCGTCACCGAGATGAACTGCCCGTAGGCCCCCGTGAAGATCCCGACCAGACCGGTCCAGGAGCTGAGCAGGTGCAGGTTGTGGAACATCGCGGTCACGAAGGCGATGGCCCCGAGCACCAGCGTCACGCCGAGCAGCGTGTCCTGGAGCGGATGGGGCTTGCCGTCGGTGGCGAAGAGAGAGCCTGCGGTGTCACGTCGCATTGCCTGTGCCATGGAGGCACCTCCTGCGGAAGGCGGCGCATCGTAGCGCCATACACACCCGATGTGTACAGATTCTGCCCGCCCACCGTCGGATTTCAACCGGAAGGCAAGGTGCAGGTAGTCTGTACCGTCTGCACCGGTGTCTGCCCAGGCCACAGCACGAGCCCCCGTCCGCGGGGGTCGATTGTCAGTGGCGGCCGATACCGTTGCGTACGCATCACGACCCTCCTGCCACGGAACGACCGTGGCCGCTGAGTCCAAAGGAGGTGGGTTCCACATGCGTCACTACGAGGTGATGGTCATCCTCGACCCCGATCTCGAGGAGCGCGCTGTCTCCCCGCTGATCGAGAACTTCCTCTCCGTCGTCCGTGAGGGCAACGGAAAGGTCGAGAAGGTCGACACCTGGGGCCGTCGTCGTCTCTCGTACGAGATCAAGAAGAAGCCCGAGGGCATCTACTCGGTCATCGACCTGCAGGCCGAGCCTGCGGTCGTCAAGGAGCTCGACCGCCAGATGAACCTGAACGAGTCGGTCCTCCGGACCAAGGTCCTCCGCCCCGAGATGCACTGAGCCCTCTGGCTCAGGCCCGTTGAGCCCCTGGGCTCGACGGCACTCGGGATCCGAGTAGCAGCAGTAAAAGCAGCCAGCAGCAAACCCGCCGAGAGGTTCCCCCAATGGCAGGCGAGACCGTCATCACGGTTGTCGGCAATCTTGTCGACGACCCCGAGCTGCGCTTCACCCCGTCCGGTGCGGCGGTCGCGAAGTTCCGTGTCGCGTCCACCCCCCGCACCTTCGACCGGCAGACCAATGAGTGGAAGGACGGCGAGAGCCTGTTCCTGACCTGCTCGGTCTGGCGTCAGGCGGCGGAGAACGTCGCCGAGTCGCTCCAGCGAGGCATGCGCGTCATCGTGCAGGGCCGGCTGAAGCAGCGGTCCTACGAGGACCGTGAGGGCATCAAGCGCACGGTCTACGAGCTGGACGTCGAGGAAGTCGGCGCCAGCCTGAAGAACGCCACGGCCAAGGTCACCAAGACCACCGGTCGCGGCGGCCAGGGTGGATACGGCGGCGGTGGCGGCGGCGGCCAGCAGGGCGGCGGCTGGGGCGGTGGCTCCGGCGGCGGTCAGCAGCAGGGTGGCGGCGGTGCTCCCGCCGACGACCCCTGGGCGACCGGTGCGCCGGCCGGTGGCGGCCAGCAGCAGGGCGGCGGCGGTGGCGGCTGGGGCGGAAGCTCCGGCGGCTCCGGTGGCGGCTACTCGGACGAGCCCCCCTTCTAAGCCTCGGGCCGTAGGCCTCAGGGCGAGAAGGCGGGTCGTACCCACACTTCTTGATCACACAGGAGAAACACCATGGCGAAGCCGCCTGTGCGCAAGCCTAAGAAGAAGGTCTGCGCTTTCTGCAAGGACAAGGTCCAGTACGTGGACTACAAGGACACGAACATGCTGCGGAAGTTCATTTCCGACCGCGGCAAGATCCGTGCCCGCCGCGTGACCGGCAACTGCACGCAGCACCAGCGTGACGTCGCCACGGCCGTGAAGAACAGCCGTGAGATGGCGCTGCTGCCCTACACGTCCACCGCGCGATAAGGGAAGGGTGACCGAAACATGAAGATCATCCTCACCCACGAGGTCTCCGGCCTCGGCGCCGCCGGCGAGGTCGTAGACGTCAAGGACGGCTACGCCCGCAACTACCTGATCCCGCGGAAGTTCGCTATCCGCTGGACCAAGGGTGGCGAGAAGGACGTCGAGCAGATCCGTCGTGCTCGCAAGATCCACGAGATCGCGACCATCGAGCAGGCCAACGAGATCAAGGCCCAGCTCGAGGCCGTCAAGGTCCGCCTGGCCGTCCGCTCCGGCGACGCCGGTCGTCTCTTCGGCTCTGTCACCCCGGCCGACGTCGCTTCGGCGATCGAGGCTGCCGGTGGCCCGAAGATCGACAAGCGTCGTGTCGAGCTTGGCGCGCCGATCAAGACCCTGGGCGCCCACGCGACGTCCGTGCGTCTGCACCCCGAGGTGGCCGCGAAGGTCAACGTCGAGGTCGTCTCTGCCTGAGTCGCAGCAATGCGCTCGCAGGACTGAGTGAAGGGGCCGCACCTACGGGTGCGGCCCCTTTGCCGTGCTCGGCCACGTGTGCCGTGTTTCACGTGAAACACCGCGCGAGGAGACTCAATACGTCGCTCGCTGCGGCACAGCGCGTGGCGCCCGGAGCCTCAGCGGGTGGCGCCCGTGACGACCCAGCGCCCGGAGCGCGACCGCAGCCACAGGGTCAGCGCTCGCACGGTCATCATGAGCGTCATCGCGGCCCACAGGGCGGTCAGGCCGCCGCCGAGGGTGGGGACGAGGAGCGCAACGGGGGCGAAGACCGCCAGGGTCGCCAGCATGGCCCAGGCGAGGTACGGCCCGTCCCCCGCGCCCATCAGGACGCCGTCGAGGACGTAGACGACGCCGCAGATGGGCTGGGCGAGGGCTATCACCATCAGCGCGGGCAGCGCCGCGTCCTGGACGGCGGCGTCGCCGGAGAACAGCGGGACGAACACGGGGCGGGCCGCGACGACCAGCAGGCCCAGGGCGGCGCCCGAGACGACGCCCCACTGGACCATGCGGCGGCAGACGTCGCGTGCGCCTTGTGGATCGTCGGCGCCCAGGTAGCGGGCGATGATGGCCTGCCCGGCTATCGCGATGGCGTCGAGGGCGAAGGAGAGCAGGCTCCACAGGGACAGGACGATCTGGTGGGCCGCCACGTCGGCGTCGCCGAGGCGTGCCGCCACGGCTGTCGCGATCAGGGCGATGGCGCGCAGGGCGAGCGTGCGCGCCAGGAGGGGGACTCCGGCCTGGGCGCAGGCTCTTATGCCGGTCGTGTCGGGGCGCAGGGAGGCGCCGTGCCGCTTGGCGCCGCGGACGACGACGTAGAGGTAGATGGCCGCCATACCGCACTGGGCCAGGACGGTGCCCCAGGCGGAACCGGCGATGCCGAAGCCGAAGCCGTAGACCAGGAGCACGTTCAGGGCGCCGTTGGCGACGAAACCGCCGACGGCGACGTACAGCGGCGTCTTGGTGTCCTGCAGGCCGCGCAGCACGCCGGTGGCGGCGAGCACGATGAGCATCGCGGGGATGCCGAGGATGGAGATGCGCAGGTACGTGACCGCGTACGGGGCCGCTGAATCGGAGGCGCCGAAGAGGTCGACGAGCGCGGGGGCGGTCGGCAGGGCGACGGCGATGACGGCGGCGCCGAGGAACAGGGCGAGCCAGATGCCGTCCATGCCCTGGCGGATCGCGGCCTGCAGATCTCCGGCGCCGACGCGGCGGGCGACGGCGGCCGTGGTGGCGTACGCGAGGAAGACGAAGACGCTGACGGCCGTTGTCAGGAGCGCGGAGGCGATGCCGAGGCCGGCGAGCTGCGCGGTGCCGAGATGGCCGACGATGGCGCTGTCGGCCATCAGGAAGAGGGGCTCGGCCACGAGTGCGCCGAAGGCGGGGACGGCGAGGGCGACGATCTCTCGGTCGTGCCGTCGCCGGGCGGCCTTGGGCGCCGCGGGAGCCTGTGTCATGAGCACCAATCTAATCTTCCACAGGTAAGAGATGCAATTGCCATAGGACCCTTACTTGGCTCGGGTGTGCGCATCGGGCGGCGCCTCGTTCGTCAAGATCTTGGGCCGACTGGGGAAGTTTTTCTTCTGCACAGCCGGTGGACGGTAAAGGTGCAGGTCAGGGCTATTGTGGAAAAGGTCCTGAGGGCTTGTTCACAGGGCTGTCCACCGGACCGTGCACAGGTTTTGCGGGGTTCTCCACAGCATCACGCCCGTCATCCACACCGCCTGTGGATAACCAGATTGGCTGACGGTGCCCGCGGGCCTACCGTGGTCCGGCGCCCGCCTCGTCCTGCCATCGCGGAAACTCCGCAAATCCGACGCGTCAGAACCGGAGTTGGGCCCCCTTATTTGTCAGTGTCGTGCCGTAGGAAAGAGAGGCACGGCGAGGTCCGCGTGGCGGACGGGAGGAGGTGGCCCGGTGAGTATTTCCGAGCCCTTGGACGACCCGTGGGCCGACAGCGGTCCGGGGGACCGTCTGCCCGTCTCCCGCCCGCGCCGCGACGGCGGACGCGGCCAGGAGCAGCACGAGCGGGGCAGGGAGGGCGGCTGGGACAGCGGCGGCACGTCCTTCGAGCGCGTCCCGCCGCAGGACCTCGACGCGGAGCAGTCCGTGCTCGGCGGCATGCTCCTGTCGAAGGACGCCATCGCGGATGTCGTCGAGGTGCTCAAGGGCCACGACTTCTACCGGCCGGCGCACGAGACGATCTTCATCGCGATCCTCGACCTGTACGCCAAGGGCGAGCCCGCCGACCCCATCACCGTCGCCGCCGAGCTCACCAAGCGCGGTGAGATCACCAAGGTCGGCGGCGCCTCCTACCTCCACTCGCTCGTCCAGACGGTCCCGACCGCGGCGAACGCCGAGTACTACGCGGAGATCGTCCACGAGCGCGCGGTGCTGCGCCGCCTGGTCGAGGCCGGTACGCGCATCACACAGATGGGATACGCGGCCGACGGCGACGTGGACGAGATCGTCAACAGCGCTCAGGCCGAGATCTACGCCGTCACCGAGCAGCGCACCAGCGAGGACTATCTGCCGCTCGGCGACATCATGGAGGGCGCGCTCGACGAGATCGAGGCGATCGGCTCGCGCAGCGGCGAGATGACGGGTGTGCCGACGGGCTTCACCGACTTCGATTCGCTCACCAACGGCCTGCACCCCGGCCAGATGGTCGTCATCGCGGCCCGTCCCGCCATGGGTAAGTCGACGCTGGCGCTCGACTTCGCGCGGGCCGCGTCCATCAAGCACAACCTGCCCAGCGTCATCTTCTCCCTGGAAATGGGGCGCAACGAGATCGCGATGCGTCTGCTGTCCGCGGAGGCACGGGTGGCGCTGCACCACATGCGTTCCGGCACGATGACCGACGAGGACTGGACGCGACTGGCCCGCCGGATGCCCGAGGTGTCGGCCGCTCCGCTCTACATCGACGACTCCCCGAACCTGTCGATGATGGAGATCCGCGCCAAGTGCCGCCGCCTCAAGCAGCGCGCCGACATCAAGCTCGTGATCATCGACTATCTGCAGCTGATGCAGTCCGGCGGCTCGAAGCGCGCCGAGAGCCGACAGCAGGAAGTCTCGGACATGTCGCGAAACCTGAAGCTCCTCGCCAAGGAGCTCGAGGTGCCGGTCATCGCCCTCTCGCAGCTGAACCGTGGCCCCGAGCAGCGCACCGACAAGAAGCCCCAGGTCTCCGACCTGCGTGAATCCGGCTCCATCGAGCAGGACGCGGACATGGTGATCCTGCTGCACCGCGAGGACGCGTACGAGAAGGAGTCACCCCGCGCGGGCGAGGCCGACATCATCGTGGGCAAGCACCGTAACGGCCCGACCGCGACGATCACGGTCGCCTTCCAGGGCCACTACTCGCGCTTCGTGGACATGGCACAGACGTAGGGTTCGGCTCCCGTGCGGGGAGCTTTCACCCCATCGCCTGATGCCATGTGGCTCAAACCAGTTCCGGTTGCGATTCCGGTTCGTGCTGCCGGACCAGTGCGGCCTTCGGCTCCCACAGTTTCGTGGTCCGTACGTAGCCGTAGATCACGGATGCCATTGCCAGCAGCAGAAGAGGTCCGAACAGCCACGGGGTTCTTGCCATTTCCATCGGCAGAAAGCGATAGGACAACAAGAGCGCGGCAAATACCGTCGCGCCATAAGCGGTGAACCGAATTCCTGAGCGGTCCCAGCCGCGGTCAAGTGTGCGCAGCCCTGCCTCGATGGTGAGTGTGAACACCACGCCGGCCACGATATCCACGCCGTAGTGGTATCCGAATCCCAGCGTCGCACCGAGTGTGGCGATAAGCCAGAAAGCGCCCGCGTATCGCAGAATTCGTGGGGCCTTTCGGGAATGGATGAAGATCGCCGTGGCCCATGCTGTGTGCAGGCTGGGCATGCAGTTGCGCGGGGTGACCTCGTCGAACGGGATCGGGTGCGGGGTGCTGATCGACGGCGGTGTGTCCGGCCACAGATGGGCGACCGCCCACTGCGCGGTGGGGGGTGTGCTGGGCCACAGGTCGGGATTGGTCCAGTGCTCGCTACCAGTGCCGTAGGCGAAGATCGGCCCGACCACCGGGAAGATCATGTAGATGCCCGGCCCGAGCAGGCCGATGACCAGAAACGTACGCACCAGATGGTGACGCGGGAAACGGCGTTCCACGGACACACGGCGCAGCTGGTACAGAGCGACCACGACCGCGGCCACCGCGAGCTGAACGTAGACGAAGTCGAGCAGACGGATGCCCGTCGGGCCGGTGGCCGCGACCAATCGGCCCACCACCCACGACGGGTTGCCCAGCGCGTGGTCGGCCGTCGCCACGTACTGGTCGAGCACCGTGGGGCGGGTCTTCGCCGTGATCAGCAGCCAGGCGTCACCGGTCTTGCGGCCGGCCACGAGCAGCAGACCGAGGCCGACGCCCTTCAGCAGGAGGGTGCGTTCCCGGCCGGTGCGGCGCGTGAGGGCGATGACCGCGCAGCCCAGCATCACCCACAACGCGCCGTTGCCGAAGGTCAACTTGGAGTCGACCGCCAAGCGGCCCAGGAAGAAGGGGATGTCGATGCAGACCGCGACGCCGAGCGCGATGAAGCGCTCCCGCCAGGTGAGGACCACCATCATCAACGCCATGCCGGCGTACAGCAGCGGCCCCGAACTGGGCGCGAAAATCACCTCTTGCGCCTGGTTCGTGATCGGCCCCGGCAGGCCGTAATGGCGCGCGGCGATCTCCAGCGCGATGAGGAACCCGAGGGCCACCACAGTTGCGGCGGCCCATAGCATCGGCCGTGGTTGACGCCACGCGGTGAAATTAATTCTGCTTTTTATTCGCGAGAGCGCCCGCGACAAGTGAGGTATCAATTGTTTGGCCGATTTGGTAGATGCTAGCTATTGGATAACTCTTCGTGCTGGCTGACGTGCATTTCGGTGAACGCGGGCGATCGGGGCGATCGTCGTGAGTCGGATCATGTTAGCGGAGCGGCGCGGGTGGGTTTGGCTCGTCGCGGGCGGTACGAAGGTCATGCGAAGGCCGGTCGATCCTGTGCTCGATGATCTGATGTCTGAGGTCGATCATGAAACTCCCGCCGCCCGGTGGGTATGGAGAGCGTCGAGTTACCCAGCGGCTGCAAAGCGTGCGCACAACGGCGTGAACTGGCGCCTTGGGTGGGGGATGGTGTTCGGCCAGGACACCTTCCGGGAGTACCCGGACGGTTGGGGGCTGGCCTTCGAGTCGCGGGACATGGTCCTGTCCCAGCAGCAGCTCAACGGCGACCGCTGGGACGACTGGCTGGCCGGTGAATGCCCCGCGCTCCTGGTCCGCGGCAGCCGCAGCAATGTGCTCAGCGGCCAGCACGCCAAGGGCATGGTCGCGCGCCGTCCCCGTACGCGGCTCGTCGAGTTGGTGACCGAGCACACCGTGCACGAGAGCGACCCGGCAGGCTTCGCCGCCGCGGTCCGGGGCTTATTCGACGGTTTGTGAGCCGCTGGAGCACCAGGGGGCGAGCGGCGGGGTCTCCCAAGGGGCGGGCCGCGCGGGCTACGCGGACTCGCTGCCTCGGGGTGTGAGCTTCACCAAGGCCGGGTGCCGCTGGGCCGCCAGTGCGCCGCGGACGATGAACTCCTTGTACAGGGCGGCGAAGCGGCCCGTGAGGACCAGTTCGCGTGGGCTGTCGTCGTCGCGTACGTACTGCACGAGGGCGTCCCGCCGACCCAGGCTGATGCACTGATTGACGTAGCGGAAGCGCAGGGTGCGCGGGGTGCGGCCGGCGAGGCGGTCGGTCACCGTGCGGGCCACGTGGGCCGCCGCGGGGAGGCCGGTCGCGCAGGCCATGCGCAGCTCCTGGCCGTCCTGCCGCTGCGCCGCGGCGGCGTCGCCGATCGCGTACACGTCCGGGTGCGAGACCGAGCGCAGGGTACGGTCGACCACCATGCGCCCGTGCTCGTCCACCGCGAACCCCGCCGCGCGTGCCACATCCGGGACCCGGAAACCCGTAGTCCACACCACCGTGTCCGCGGGAAGGTGCCGACCGTCGCTGAGTAGAACCCCGTCCGCGCGCACCTCGGCGACGCGCGCGTGCTCCTGCACTTCCACGCCGAGCCGGGCGAACACCCGGCGCAGATGCCGCCGCCCGCGTTCCGACAGGGCCGCGCCCAGCGCCCCACCGGTCACCAGGCGGACCTTCAACTCCGGCCGTGACTCGGCCAGTTCCGATGCCGCCTCGATCCCGGTCAGCCCACCGCCGACGACGGTGACGCAGCCGCCCTCGGCCAGCTTCGCCCGCAGCCGCGCGGCGTCATTCCTGACCGCGAGGGGATACGCGTGCTCCGCGGCCCCTGGCACGGCGCTCTCGTCCGCGCTGCTGCCCAGGGCATAGACCAAGGTGTCGTAGGGGATGGGTGCGCCGTCGGCGAGCCCGACCTCACGGCGATCGGGGTCGATCGACACGACCCGGTCGACGACGAACTCCACGGGCGCTCCCGCGAGCAACTCGGCGATGGCCCGCTCCCGCACCTGCTGGCCGACGGCGATCTGATGCATCCGTACGCGCTCGGCGAACCGGTCGGCGGCGTTCACCAGGGTCACCCGCGTCGCCGGATCCTTGGCGATCATCTTGGCCGCGACCACTCCCGCATAGCCCGCGCCCAGTACCACGATGTGCGCTGCCATCACGTTCTCCTTTCAACGGTGTGTGGCGTCAAAGGGTTGACCGGATGAGCGGGGCGGTTCGTGACATCGCGGGCTGAGATGGCGCTCACAGGGTGGCAGGGAACAGAGCAGGGAAAACGGGGCGGGGGACGGGGGTCCGACAGAGGCGAGGGCAGGGATACGCGTGCACAGGGGTGTTTCACGTGAAACATGTCCCGCCAGGTCAGGCGGCAGCACCGGAATTGACTCGACGCGCGCCGCTCACCCGTATGGACTGGCCCCATGACTCATGAAGAGCTGCTTCCGAGCACCCGCCGGTCCCTGCTGCATCGCATCGCCACCGCCCAGACGGAGGGGCGGGCCCCTTCGCTGGTCGCCGCGATCGCCCGCGATGGTGAGCTGGTGTGGACCGGGGCCCGCACCTCGGTGGCGGGCCACGCGCCGGACGAGAACGTCCAGTACCGCATTGGATCGATTACGAAGACGTTCACCGCGGTCCTCGTGATGCGCCTGCGTGACGAGGGTGTGCTCGACCTCTCGGACCCGTTGGAGAAGCACCTGCCGGGTACCGGCGCGGGCGAGGTGACGATCGCGGAACTCCTCGGGCACACGGGCGGGTTGGGAGCGGAGACGCCGGGTGTCTGGTGGGAGCGCAGCTCGGCCTCGCTGCGCCCCGAGCTGAGCGACGTGCTCGGCGAGCAGCCCTTCAAGCACCCCGTCGGACGTCGGCACCACTACTCCAACCCCGGCTACACGCTGCTCGGTTCGCTGGTGGAGGCGCTGCGGGGCGAGCCGTGGGAGGACGTGCTGCGCCGGGAGGTCCTGGAGCCGCTCGGCCTGACCCGCACCAGCGGCCACCCGCAGGCCCCGCACGCCGGTGGCTGGGCGGTGCACCCCTGGGCGGACGTCATGCTGCCCGAACCCACCGAGGACCTGGGGCTGATGGCACCGGCCGGACAGCTGTGGTCCACCACCGCCGACCTGGCGCGCTTCGGCGTCTTCCTGATGCAGGGCGACGACCGGGTGCTCGGCGTGGATTCGGTTCGCGAGATGAAGACGCCGGCGGCGCCCGCGGAGGCCGGGAACTGGGAGCGGACGTACGGCCTCGGGGTGGATCTGGTCGGTGGGAAGGGATACACGCTGGCCGGGCACTCGGGCTCGCTTCCCGGGTTCGTCGCGTCGCTGTGGACGAGCGAGAAGGACAGGCTGGCGGCGGTGGTCCTTGCCAACTGCACTTCCGGGCCGCCGGTGGCCCTCGTAGCCGCGGAACTCCTGCAGATCGTGGCGGAGGCCGAGCCGCGCATTCCCGAGCCGTGGCGGCCGCTGCCGGAGGTCGACCCGGCGGTTCTTGAGCTGGTGGGGCCCTGGTACTGGGGGACCAACGTGTCTGTGCTGCGCCTCACGGCCGAGGGCGCGGTCGAGGTGGGGCCGCTGTCGGGTGCGGGGCGCGGTTCCCGGTTCCGGCCCAACGGGGACGGGACGTGGACGGGGCTCGATGGGTACTTCGCAGGCGAGCGGCTGGAGGCTGTGCGGCGGGCGGACGGCTCGGTGAGCCATCTGGACCTCGCGTCGTTCGTGTTCACGCGTGAGCCCTATGAGGCGGGAGCGCCGGTGCCGGGCGGGGTGGACCCGGAGGGGTGGCGAGGGCTCGCTTAAGCCGTCCGGGGTGTCCTGTTTCACGTGAAACAGGACACCCCGACACGCGTCGTCACGGGCGGAGCCCCGCACGCGCTCAGAGCCCACGCGGTCCGTGCCCCCCGGTCAGAGCTGAAGTACGTGCCCCCACACGGTCAGAGCTGAAGCTTGAAGCCCACGTGCGAGGCCGTGAAACCCAGGCGCTCGTAGAAGCGGTGCGCGTCGGTGCGCTTGACGTCCGAGGTCAGCTGCACCAACTGGCAGCCCTGCCGCCGGGACTCGTCGACGGCCCACTCGATGAAGCGAGTGCCGAGCCCGCTGCCCCGCTCATCGGCGTGCACGCGGACAGCCTCGATGATCGACCGGACAGCGCCCTTGCGGGAGAGGCCCGGCACGATGGTGAGCTGCAGTGTTCCCACCACGCGGCCCTCGCGCACGGCGACGACCAGGTTCTGGTTCGGGTCCTCGGCAAGTCGCTCGAACGCCGCCAGATAAGGCGTGAGGTCGTCGGGGGACTCGCGCTGGGCGCCCAGGGGGTCGTCGGCGAGCATCGCCACGATCGCGGGGATGTCATCGGGCACGGCGGGTCGTATCTCAAGATCTCCCATGGCCGCAGCCTATGCGGATGCCCATCGGGCGGACGGGTCCAGGCGGGTGGACCTCGGCGTACGAGCCTGGGTCGGTGGGCCGCCCTAGGCGGGCGTGCGGACCGCCTCGACCGCCTGGACCAGCGGGGCGAGCTCGGGGTTCTTGGCGGCCTCGTCCAGGGCCTCCCGCAGCGCCGTGTCATTGGTGGGGCGGGCCTCGCCGAGGAGCGCGGCTCCGCTCTCGCTGACCTCCGTGTAGATGCCGCGCCGGTCGGTGGGGCACAGGTAGCGCGAGAGGAGCCCGCGCTCCTCGAGACGGGTGACCAGGCGGGTGGTGGCGCTCTGGCTGAGGACGACGGCGTCGGCGACCTGCTTCATCTGCAGATGGCCGCCCTCGCCGTCGTGCTGGCGGTTCAGGACGTCGAGCAGGCTGTACTCCCGCACGCTCAGGCCGTGCTTGGCCTGCAGGGCCCGCTCGACATGGGCCTCGATCTTCCCGTGGAGCAGGGAGAGAGCGCACCAGCCCTGGGCGAGGGCGGTGAGTGCGGGGTCTGTCGCTGTCATGACTTCTCCTCCGTCTTCCTGCGTCCCGGACGCCTTCCTGCGGCTCGGACGGGTCCCGTGGTCCGGGTGACTTCCCGTGTCCGTGACCGGCCGCTGCCCGCGTCCTTGAGCGGCTGCGTCCAGGATAGTCCACTGCTGCAATATCCGGCGCTTGCAATTAACCCGCGCGTGCAACTATTGTGGACGCACGTTAAGCGCCTCTGCAACAGTCTGGAAGGTAGTTCCATGCCTCTCGCGCTTCTGGCCCTCGCGATCGGGGCCTTCGGAATCGGCACCACGGAATTCGTGATCATGGGATTGCTGCCCGAGGTCGCGGGTGACTTCGACGTCTCCATCCCGACCGCCGGTCTGCTCGTCACCGGCTACGCCCTCGGTGTCGTCGCCGGAGCCCCGCTCATGACCGTCCTCGGCCAGCGGATCTCCCGCAAGCGGATGCTGATGCTCCTGATGGGTCTCTTCATCGCGGGCAATCTGCTCTCCGCCGTCGCCCCCAGCTTCGGCGTGATGCTGGCAGGCCGCGTCGTCGCCTCGCTCGCCCACGGTGCCTTCTTCGGGATCGGCTCGGTCGTCGCGGCCGAGCTCGTCGCCCCGGAGAAGAAGGCGGGTGCGATCGCCATGATGTTCACGGGTCTGACGGTGGCCAACGTGGTCGGTGTTCCGCTCGGCACGTTCGTCGGCCAAGCCATCGGCTGGCGCGTCACCTTCGTCATCGTGGCCGCCCTCGGCGTGCTCGGCCTCGCCGGTATCGCCAAGCTCGTGCCGGACCTGCCCAAGCCCGAAGGCGTACGGCTCCGCGACGAGGTGGGTGCCTTCCGCAACGTACAGGTGCTGCTCGCCATGGCGATGACCGTCCTCGGCTTCGGCGGCGTCTTCGCGGCCATCACCTACATCACGCCGATGATGACGGACGTCGCCGGCTACGCGGACTCCTCCGTGACCTGGCTCCTCGTCCTCTTCGGCCTCGGCATGGTCGGCGGCAACCTGATCGGCGGCAAGTTCGCCGACCGAGCGCTGATGCCGATGCTGTACGTCTCGCTCGGCGCCCTCGCTGTCGTGCTCGCCCTGTTCACGGTCACCGCGCACAACAAGGTCGCGGCAGCCGTCTCCGTCGCGCTGATCGGCGCCCTCGGCTTCGCCACCGTGCCGCCGCTGCAGAAGCGGGTCCTCGACCAGGCTGCCGCGGCGCCGACGCTCGCCTCCGCCGCCAACATCGGCGCCTTCAACCTCGGCAACGCCCTCGCGGCCTGGCTCGGCGGCTTCGTGATCTCCGCCGGCTTCGGATACACGGCCCCGAACTGGGTGGGCGCCGCACTCGCCGCCTCCGCCCTCGGCCTGGCCGTCCTCTCGGCCGCCCTGGAGCGCCGGTCCACCTCCCCCGGCAAGGTCGTCACCGGCGCCGTGACCCTGGCCGAGGCCCCGACGCCCGTCCACCACTGACCACCTCCCGCACGACCCCCGATCCGGGCCCACCCCGGGATCCCGCACCTCACGCCGGGTCCCCCACCACCCCGGCAGAACCCCAAGGAGAAACCCCTCATGAGCACTGCCCCCACCGCCGCCGTCGCCCCGCTGACCACCAGTGACGCCGAGGTCCTCGTGACCGCCGCCCGCCGTGCCGCCGAGGCCGCGGACGTCACGGTCAGCGTCACCGTCCTCGACGCCGGTGGCCACCTCCTGGCCTTCCGCCGCGACGACCGGGCCGTGCTGATCTCCGGCGAGACCAGCACCCGCAAGGCGTTCACCGCGCTTCAGCTGAACGCCCCGACCGCCGACCTCGTCGACGCGGTACAGCCCGGTGCGCCGTTCCACACCCTGCCGACCGCTCTCGACCGGCCGTTGCTGTTCATCGCGGGCGGTGTGCCCGTCCACCGCGACGGCCGCCTGATCGGCGCGATCGGAGTCGGTGGCGGTGCCCCCGAGCAGGACCACGAGTTCGCGACGACGGCCGTGCGGAACCTCGCGTAGCCCCGAGCGGTCACGTACAGGCCGCAACGAAGCCCGTCCTCAAGTGCCGGAAACACCATGGCACTTGAGGGCGGGCTTCGATGTGCTCGCTCGCGGCGGGCCCGTGGGTGTCAGCCCGCGGCGACCGTCAGCGGGGCGAATCGTCGGGTCCAGTCCCCGGGCAGCTCCGGGATGCCGTGCGTCATCACGGCGTTGAACGCGACGGACTCCAGGCCCCGCGCCTTGACCCAGGTGAGCAGTTCCTCGTGGCGTACGTCGATGTCGGTGCGCAACGGCCGGTCGGTGTGGGTGCCGAGGGACGTGATGAGTGCCTTCGCCGTCTCCGTGTCCCGGGCGATCAGCGGGCCGACGACATGGGTCTGCATGTTCGGCCACGCGCCCGCGTAGCCGATGATCTCGCCGTCGGCCTCCGCGACCCTCAGCTGGTCGGTGAACGCCGGGAGGCGGGTCAGCACATGGGTCCGGTCGAGGCCGAAGACCTCTGTGTCGAGCCTGACGAGGGTGGGCAGGTCCTCCGCGGTCGCCGCCCGGGTGGAGATGCCCGGAGTCTGATCGTCCGAGGTGGCGGGCGTGAAGCGGCCGGAGACCATCTCGGCGCGGCCGGTCGTCTTGAAGCCGAGCTGTTCGTAGAGGGGACGGCCGTTCGGGGTCGCGTGCAGGGTGAGCGGGGTGGTGCTCGCGGCCTCGATGACGTTGCGCATCAGATGGCGGCCGATGCCCTTGCGGGCATGACGCTCGGCGACCAGCACCATGCCGATCGCCGAGAGCCCGGGGTTCTCATGGGGTCCGTACTGGGTGACGACGCACGCGGCGATCAGGCCGGGGCCGTCGGGGTCGTCGATGCCGTAGCCCGTTCCGGCCGAGAGCAGCAGGCCCCATTTGTGTTCCTCGCGGGGCCAGCCGCGGTCCTCGGACAGATCGGCGCAGGCCGTGAGATCACGGGGAGTCAGCCTGCGGATGGGCAGTGCGGAGAGGGTAGGTGTCGACACGCGGGTCAGGCTGTCTGACGCACGACCTCGGCGTCCACCTTTTTGTGGGTAGAAGCACGCTGCTTTTGGCCAAGTTGTTTCTGGTCAGTGCGGTGGGTGGCGCGCAGCCGCCGACCGCGTCGGGTCAGGCCCCAGGGCTTGAGGACCGAGATGACCGTCATGAACAGATATGCGCTCATCGAGACGATGGGCCCGGCGATGAGATCGGTCGAGCTGGCCAGTTGTTCTCCCGCGGCCACGGCCGTGGCCGCGTCGTTGACGCCCGGTCGCAGCGCGAAGGTCGACGCGGTCACGGTGGCCAGGGTCAGCCAGAACTTCGTATAGACCCAGCGGTGCTGCGCGAGACCCCAGGGCGTGCCCAGCGAGAGCAGGACCCCGCTCAGCAGCGTGAGGAAGGCCAGCGGGAGCACGAGCCAGTCGGTGAAGACCTTCATCGAGCGGACGGAGGCCTCGATGGTCGGGGCTGAATCGGTGGTGATCGCGGCCGCGGCGAGAGCGACGAGGCCGAGCGTGAGCCCGAGCCAGCCGGCGGAGGCGGCGACGTGGACGACGAGGGTGGCCCGGCGTGCGGGGCGGCGTAGTTTCACGTGAAACACGGTGCCGGGAGGAGCGCGCCGGGGCGTCTGACAGCGGGAGTAACCGCGGGTACTAGCCTCGGCGTACATGGCACGCCTACACCTCTTCGACCTGGACGGCACGCTGCTGTACGGCACCGCCGCGCCCGTGGAGATCTCCCGTCAGCTCGGTCTGGAGCGGGAGATCGCGGAGCTGGAGCGGGACTTCGTCGCCGGACATATCGACTCCCCGCAGTACGCGATGCGGGTGCACGCGCTGTGGGCAGGCCTCACCGACGCACATGTGGCGGCAGCCTTCGAGGGGGCGCCATGGCTGGGCGGCATCCGCGACACCTGGGCCGAGATCCGTGCGAACGGCGACTATTGCGCCGTTGTCTCGCTCTCTCCGTCGTTCTTCGTGGAGCGCCTTCTGGGGTGGGGCGCCCATGCCGCGTACGGCTCGCGTTTCCCGGCCGTGCCGTTCACCGAGCCCGTGAACCCCGCGGGCATCCTCGACCCGGCGGCCAAGGTGAAGATCGCGAACCGGCTCTGTGAAGAGTTCGGGGTGAGTCCGGCCGATTGCGTTGCGTACGGAGACTCACTGTCCGACCTGGACCTGTTCACCGCGATGCCCGTTTCGGTGGCGGTCAACGCGGATCCGCGGCTGATCGACCTGGCCACACACACGTATGTCGGGCGCGATTTGTGGAAGGCGTACGAATTGGTGCGCACGCCGGTAATCGAGGCAATTGATGGGGGTGGAGCTTTGAATTCCGAGTGAAGGAAGGGTACTTGTGCGCCGAGCGGTGGCCGGTATGGTCGACTCCGGTTCAAGCCGGGGGTGGAGAACGGTTCGAGCCAGGGGCGTGGGAGGCGCAGCCGAAGGGCGCGGACGCAGATCAACAAAGCTTAACGGGGCAAAGAGATCGAGAACCCGTACTTCCGGCTTTGCGCTCCGCACAATGGACGCGGCTGCGATGCTGCGGATGAGGTGACTGCGGCCAATGTCACATTTTCTCCCTACTTGTCCGTAGGTCTTGGGGCGCCAGGGTTCAATGTGATCGACATGGGCCGGCGAGACAGAGCGAGGGAAGCACGCACCTTCCGCTGAGGAAGTGCACGACCGACCGAGAGATGTTCGAGGCGAGGCACAGCATGGACGCTCCGACCACCACGTCGGCGGGCAACGGCTCTTCCGGGGACAGCGGCGGTTCTGGCGGCTGGTTCACGCCACGCAGGTCGCCGACGCCTCAGGAGGGCGCGCAGGCGTCGCAGTCGGCGGCGCAGGCCGGGGCGGCGCCCGAACCCGAGGAGGAGCCCAGGGAGGCACCCTCCGGGCGGCGGGTGTCGGCGATACGCCCCCTCGGCAGACCGGCGGCCACGGACGCGGCGGAGCCGGGCGCGGGGCGAATATCCGCGATGCCCCAGTCGCAGGTGATGTACGCGGATGAGGACGTCGCGCACGCGGTGGCCGAGGAGGACGCGGACGACGCGGCCGTGGACCCGGACGTCACGCACGCCGTCGCGGACACCGAGGCGCAGTTGTCGCCGGATGCCGAGACCGCGCCGACGCCGGACGCACCAGCCGCCGACACACACGCCGAAGCGGCCGCCGACACACACGCCGAAGCGGCCGCCGACACACACGCGGGTGCCCGCATCGACACCCCCACCCCGGCCGAACCTGCCCCGGCCCTCGCCGAACTCACCCCCAGCCAGCCGCACGCCTCCCCCGACGCCGTCCTCGTCCAGCGCACGATGGCTGAGATCGCACCCGTCTCCGACAAGGTCACCTCGTACTTCTACGCGCTCCTGTTCACCCGCCACCCGGACCTGCGCGTCCTGTTCCCGGCCGCGATGGACACCCAGCGCGACCGGCTCCTCAAGGCGCTGCTCACCGCTGCGGAGAACATCGACCACACCGACGTACTCGTCTCGTATCTGCGTAATCTCGGCCGCGGACACCGCAAGTACGGCACCCAGCCCGAGCACTACCCGGCCGTCGGGGAGTGCCTGATCGGCGCGCTGAGCCGGTACGCGAGCGCCAGTTGGGACGACGAGACCGAGGCCGCCTGGGTCCGGGCGTACACGACGATCTCCCAGGTCATGATCGACGCGGCCGCCGAGGACGAACTGCGGGCGCCCGCCTGGTGGTACGCGGAGGTCGTCTCGCATGACCTCAGGACACCTGACATCGCTGTCATCACCGTCCGCCCCGACCAGCCCTACCCGTTCCTCGCGGGCCAGTACACGAGCCTGGAAACGCCCTGGTGGCCGCGTATATGGCGGCACTACTCCTTCGCTTCGGCGGCCCGCTCCGACGGACTGCTCTCCTTCCACGTGAAGGCGGTCCCGGCGGGCTGGGTCTCCAACGCCCTGGTGCACCGCGCCCGCCCCGGCGACGTGGTCCGGCTCGGTCCGCCGACCGGTTCGATGACCGTGGACCACTCGACCGACAGCGGACTGCTGTGTCTGGGCGGGGGGACCGGCATAGCGCCCATCAAGGCGCTCGTGGAGGACGTCGCCGAGCACGGCAGGCGGCGCCCGGTCGAGGTCTTCTACGGCGCGCGCACCGACCACGACCTGTACGACATCGACACGATGCTGCGCCTCCAGCAGACGCACCCGTGGCTGGCTGTCCGCCCGGTCGTCGACAACCGGGCCCAACTGCCCGACGCGGTGCGCGAGTACGGACCGTGGAACGAGTACGACGCTTATCTCTCGGGCCCGCCCGGCATGATCCGCAGTGGCGTGGACGCGCTGCGGGACGTGGGCATCCCGGTCGGCCGCATCCGGCACGACTCGGTGGAGGAACTGGTCTCGGCGAGCGACTGACCCGCGCGCCGGCGATCGACCCAGGTCCGGACGGGCAGCCCAGGTCCAGCTTCAGCCCAGGTCGGGGGCGTGCATCGCCCGTACGCCCTCGATGTTCCCGTCCAGATAGTGCCGCAGCGACAACGGCACCAGATGCACCGAGGCGATCCCGACCCGGGTGAACGGCACCCGCACGATCTCGTACTCACCGGCGGGTTCGTCGATCTCGGGGCCGTGCCGCTGGGCGAGGTCCATGGACTCCAGACGACAGACGAAGAAGTGCTGCACCTTCACGCCGGTCGCGCCGCCGTCCTCGCCGATGTGCTCGACGGTGTCCACGAAGCACGGCACCACGTCGACGATCTTGGCGCCCAGTTCCTCGTGCACTTCCCGGTGGAGCGCGTCGACGACGGTCGCGTCCTCTTCCTCGACACCGCCGCCCGGGGTGAGCCAGTACGGATCCACGCCGGGCTTGGTCCGCTTGATGAGGATCAGGTCGTCCCCGTCGAGGAGGACGGCACGTGCGGTGCGCTTGACCACGGGTCGGACGGTCATGGGAGAAATGTGGCCCGGACTGTTCCACGTGAAACATCGCGACCCTGCCGGACCGTCCTCACGTCCACTCGGCGGCAGCGCGAAGCAGCCATTCGTGCGCCCGCGCGATGTGCGGCATGGCGAGTGTGCCGGTGCGTACGACGAGGAAGTAGGTCCGCAGGGGCGGCACCGCCGGTTCGAGCAGCGCCACGACCTCGCCGTTCTTGAGGGCGGTGGTGCACAGATACCGCGGCAGGACGGCGAGCCCCGCGCCCGTGGTCACACAGGCGAGCACGGCCCGCAGGTCCGGCACGATCACGGTGCCCGACGCGGCGGGACGGGAGTCGAAGACGGCGGCCCAGTAGCGCGAGACGAGCGGCAGCGACTCGTGCACCTCGACCACCGGCAGGTTCTCCACCGTGCCCGCGCCCTTGCGGCGCAGCTTGCCGGGGCCGATCCGGGCGGCCCAGGGCGGCGCGGCGACCAGGACGTGCTCCTCGTCGCACAGGGGGGTCGCGGTGAGCAGGGCGCCGCGCGGGCGGGCCGTGGTGATCGCCAGGTCGTGATGCCCGGCGGCGAGCCCTTCCAGGACCTCCTCCGCGTTGCCGAACGAGGCGCGCAGCGCCAGGCCATGGCCGTCGTCGCCGGTCAGCGCGGTGAGGGCGGGCAGTGCGCGTTCAGCCGTGAACTCCGGTGGTCCGGCCAGGTGGAGCGTACGGACCGACGAGTCCTTGTCGATCCCGGTCTCGGCGATCTCGACGAGCGCGTCGAGATGCGGGGCTGCCTTGTGGGCGAGTTCGTCGCCCGTGGTCGTGGGGGTCACGCCGCGGGCCTGGCGCAGGAAGAGCGGGCGGCCCACCTGCCGCTCCAGCGTGCGGATCTGCGAGGTCACCGCGGGCTGGGACAGACCGAGGAGCGCCGCGGCCCGGGTGAAGGACCCCGCCCGGTGCACGGTCACAAAGGTCCGCAGCAGGGCCAGATCCATGTCGCCACCTACTCCTTCAGCTCCCCCTGTCGGCCCCCGGCGCCCGCCAACTATAAATTTGTCGATAGGTTGCTGTCGCTACTGTGATTGGACACTGACACAGAGTCAACTAGCCTTGTTCGCGCGGTTCTTCGCGCGCGGAACCGGGACAGTCCGAGCCACGAGGGGGGAGGCTCGGACTGTCCGTTGTACGTAGCCGAAACGGTTCGCCTGCGCGCGGCGGAGAGGCCGCGGCGGAGGTTCCGCCGACCGCGGGAGAGGCCCGCGTCAGGCCCTCGCCTCGTCCAGCGCCCGCAGCACGTCCGCCACCAGGTCGTCCGCGTCCTCCGCACCCGCCGAGAAGCGGATGAAGCCCTCCGGAACGGCGTCCCCGCCCCAGCGGCCGCGCCGCTCGGCGGTGGACCGAACGCCCCCGAAGCTCGTCGCGTCGTCCACGAGCCGCAGCGCGTCGAGGAAACGCTCGGCACGCGCGCGTGAGGGCAGTTCGAAGGACACCACGCACCCGAAGCGCCGCATCTGCCGCGTCGCGAGCTTGTACGAGGGGTCGTCGGGCAGGCCGGGATAGCGCAGGCCGGTCACGTCGGCGCGGTCGCGCAGGGCCTCGGCCAGGGCCAGGGCGTTCGCGTTCTGCCGGTCGACCCGCAGCTGGAGCGTCGCGAGCGAGCGGTGGGCGAGCCAGGCCTCCATGGGGCCCGGGATGGCGCCGACGATCTTGCGCCAGCGCCGGACGGCGGCCGTCAGCTCGGCGTCACGGCAGGCCACGTACCCGAGCAGGAGATCCCCGTGCCCGGAGAGCTGCTTGGTGCCGCTGGCCACGGAGAAGTCCGCGCCGAGGTCCAGGGGACGCTGGCCGAGCGGGGTGGCGAGGGTGTTGTCGACGGCGACCAGGGCGCCGCGCGCGTGGGCGGCGTCGGCGAGGCGGCGTACGTCGCACACGTCGAGGCCGGGGTTGGAGGGCGTCTCGAGCCATAGGAGCCGGGCGCCGTCGAGGACGTCGAGCTGCGCGTCGCCGCCGGTGGGAGCGGTGCGGACCTCGATGCCGTACGCCGTGAGCTGCTCACGCACCAGCGGCAGCGCCTGATAGCCGTCGTCCGGCAGCACCGCGGCGTCGCCCGCGCGGAGCTGGGAGAAGAGCACCGCAGAGATCGCGGCCATGCCGGATGCGAAGACCAGGGTCTCCACGGAGTCGTCCGCGGGGGATTCGAGTTCCCCGATGGCGCGCTCCAGGTGCGTCCAGGTCGGGTTCTCGTCGCGGCCGTAGGTGTACGGGCCGGTCGGTTCGCCGGGGAGGTGGAAGTGCGCGGCGAACACGGGGCCCGGGAGGGTCGGCTCGTACTTCGCCGGTTCGGGGAGACCGGCCCGCACCGCCCGGGTGCCGTCGCCGGTCGGAGGCGTGGTGTGGTCCTCGCCGGTCAGAGGCGCACCGGTGCTTTCGTCGGCGTGCGCGGGGGCGGGAGCGCGCCCCGGTATCCACTGCTCGTCCGTCATGCCGCTCGTCCCTCCATCGCGTCCCGTACCGCGTCGAGCAGGCCGTCGCTCGCCGCCTCCACCATGGTCAGGCACTTCGCGAAGCCGTCGGCGTCGCCGTAGTACGGGTCGGGAACGTCCAGGTCGCCGTCGGCCTCCGGGTCGTACGAGCGCAGCAGGCGCACCTTGTCCGCGTCCGCGGGGGTGGGGGCGAGGCGGCGCAGGGTGCGCTGGTGGCCGCGGTCCAGGGCGATCACCAGGTCGCGCCCGGCGAACCAGTCCGCCTGGAACTGGCGGGCCGCGTGGCCGGTCTCGTAGCCCGCGGACTTCAGTACGGCGTCGGTGCGGGGGTCGGCGGGGTCGCCCTCGTGCCAGCCGTCGGTGCCCGCGCTGTCCACCACGACGAGTCCGTCCAGGCCCGCGTCACGGACGAGCGCGCGGAAGACCGACTCGGCCATGGGCGAGCGGCAGATGTTGCCGGTGCAGACGAAGCACACGGCGTACGGCGCGGGGACGGAGCCGGTGGACGGCGCGGGCGCGGAGGCGTGGGGCATGGGGTGAGGTCAGTCCTTGTGGTCGGGGAGGGCGACGTTCATCGCCCAGGACACGATCGAAATGATCAGGCCACCCAGTACGGCGGTCCAGAACCCCTCGACGTGGAAGCTGACGTCGAGCTTGTCGGCCAGCCACGAGGTGAGAAGCAGCATCAGGGCGTTGACCACCAGTGTGATCAGGCCGAGGGTCAGGATGAACAGGGGGAAGGTCAGGACCTGCACCACGGGCTTGACCACGAAGTTCACCAGGCCGAACAGCAGGGCGACGACGAGCAGTGTGAGGGTCTTCTCGCCGGTGCTGTCACCGGTGAGCGTGATCTTGTCGAGCAGCCACACGGCCACGGCCAGGGCCGCCGCGTTGGCGATCGTCTTGACTACGAAATTCTTCATGTGTCTGATCGTGGCAGACGTGAGGAAACAGTGGTCGGTCCACGACCTGGGGCAAGGGGCGCAGAAGAGCGATGAAGGCATTCCGACTGGACGAGCTGGAGGCGGAGCGAGCCGCGAACGACGGCGCGTATCTGCAGTTTCTGCGGGAGCGGAACATGTCGGTCGGGCTCTACGCGCTGGACGCGGGCGACAGCGACCCGCAGCAGCCGCACCGGCAGGACGAGGTGTACATGGTCGTCAGCGGCCGCGCTTCGATCACGGTCGGGATGGAGACGACGGAGGTCGCCCGCGGCAGCGTGGTGTACGTGCCGGCCGGAGTGCCCCACAAGTTCCACCACATCAGCGAGGACCTGCGGGTTCTTGTGGTGTTCTCGCCGCCGGAGCGGTGACCT
The DNA here is from genome assembly GCF_055591765.1 of Streptomyces sp. NPDC041205. Taxonomy (NCBI): domain Bacteria; kingdom Bacillati; phylum Actinomycetota; class Actinomycetes; order Kitasatosporales; family Streptomycetaceae; genus Streptomyces; species Streptomyces sp. NPDC041205. The sequence goes on from NZ_JBVIZH010000007.1 coordinate 274,835, forward strand.
CCGCCCGGTTCTCCGGGTCCCGCTCCCGGTTCTCAGGGCCCTGGCCTCAGGGTTCCCTAGGGGGCGAGTCAGGGGAGGACAAGGGATCGCACGGCCCCGAACTGGCTTTTTCCGACCTAGCATCGAATGCGTGAAGTGGGAAATCTGCACAGGAGCGGAGTTTCCCGGCGGTCGCGGAGATCCCGTGGCACCGCGACAGCTGTCGTAGCGCGGTCGAAGCGCGGGCGGTCACAGAATCTGCGGAGAAAGGTAAGGACGAGGGCAATGCGAGAGATCTTCGCGGGTATGCCGTGGTGGGTGAAGTGGATCGCGGTGCCGGTCATCGCGCTGGTGGTCTTCGGCGGGCTGATAGCGAGCGTGGTCGGTTTCGTCTTCACTCTGCTCTTCAAGCTGCTGCTGTTCGTGGCCCTGGTGGGCGGACTGGTCTACGTCGTACGGAAGTTCATATCCAGCTCGTCCTCGTCCCGAAGCGACTGGTGAAGTTCTGTAGCGACTGGTGAAAGGGAAAGCAAGCGTTCCCTCCCCAGGGGGAAGTTTTCTGTCACAGCGCCCCTCACCGGTGGCCAAGGGTTAGAGTCCGAAAACCGACGCGGGGGCGATCCCCGCAGGCGGGCCCACTGCCCCCACTCGTTGCCTGCGGGCACGGGTGGTCCCCCCTGTGCTTCGGGAGTGACCCATGGCCTCGGTTGACGACGCACCCCCGGACGTTCAGTCCACCGACACCGAAGGCGAAGCCATTTCGGGCGATGGCCGGTCAACTCCAATGAACAGAGGGATCCTTACGGGCAGGGGCGCCGGAGCATCCACCGACGCGGCCCCGGCGGGCGTCGGACCCACCCTCATCGGCTCCGTGCAGCGGGCCATGCGGCTCCTGGAGGCGGCCGCCACGCACCCCGGCGGAGCCCCCGCGAAGCAGCTCGCCCGCGAGGCGGGCCTGGCCCTGCCGACCGCGTACCACCTGCTGCGGACCCTGAGCCACGAGGGCTATCTGCGCCGGGAGAAGGGCGTGTTCGTGCTCGGCGACGCGGCGGAGCGGCTGAGCGCGGGAGCGGTGGAGCAGAACCGCCGAGCCAAGATCGGTGAAACCCTGGAGCACTGGCGTGACGTCATCGGCGCGCCCGTGTACCTCGCCATCTACCGCGACGGCGAGATCGAGATCGTGTCCGTCGCCGACACCGCGGGCAACCCGGCCGTCGAGGAGTGGGCCGACTTCCGCGAGACCGGCCACGCCCACGCGATCGGACAGTGCCTCCTCGCCCAACTCGACGACGCGGCACGGCGGGACCACCTCGACCGCCACCCGGTCCGCTCCCTCACCCCGAACACGGTGCGTGACGACCGGACGTTCCTGAGGCGGCTGGAAGCGGTGGGGCGGATGACACCGGTGGCGGAGTATCAGGAGTACGCGCTCGGGACGGTCTGCGCCGCGATCCCGGTCACGGTGGGCACCACCGCGGCCACGGTGGCGATCTCCGTTCCGTCGTCGCAGGCGAGCCGTCTGGTGCCGGCGACGCGGCTGTTGCAGGAGGAGCTCGGAAAGCTACTAAGGACACTCGCCTTCTCTATCAGCATCTGAAAACTCACTCCTTGTGATCTGGTGTGCACGTTAAGCAAGATGCCATGAGTGTCAGGGAGTTGGTTCCTGCCACCACCAGGCTAATGACGGGGTAGGCGGCGATGCGCGAGTCGGTCCAGGCTGAGGTCATGATGAGCTTCCTTGTGTCGGAGGAGCTGTCGTTCCGCATCCCGGTGGAGCTGGGGTACGAGACGCGCGATCCCTATGCCGTGCGGCTGACCTTCCACCTCCCCGGCGATGTCCCGGTGACCTGGGCCTTCGGGCGGGAACTCCTGGCCGACGGGGTGGGCCGGGCGTGCGGGGACGGGGATGTGCGGATCGCGCCGATCGACCCCGAGCACTCGGACGAGGTGCTGATCCGGCTTCAAGTGGGCCAGGACCATGCACTGTTCAGGGTGGGCATCCCGCCGCTGCTCGCCTTCCTCGACCGGACGGACAAGCTGGTGCCGCTGGGGCAGGAGCGCACGCTCGTCGACTTCGAGACGCATCTCGACGAGGCCTTGGACCGGATTCTCGCGGAGGAGCAGAGCGCGGGCTGAGGGGCCGGCCGGTTTCTCAAAGGGCTCTGGTCGCTGGCAGATCAGGGCATTTCATGGCATTGCTGCTGCATGGCGTCACGGCTTCGTGCCGTCACCGGCTCGTGGCTCAGCGGCGGCCCGGCGTCACGTCTTGCGGCGGCGGCCCTTTCCGGCGAGGGAGGGGCGGCGGGGCGTCGGCCGGGCGGAGGGGGCGGGGGGCGTAGAGGGCATGGAGGGCATGGAAGGCGCGGTGCCGGACGGCGGGGCCGTGGGGGTCTCTGCCGGGGCGGGGCCGGGGCCTGAGCGGTCGGCGGAGACGACCAGGGCAGCGAGGGCGGTGGTGACGGGGACGGAGGCGACGAGACCGATGGAGCCGATGAGGGTGCGGACGATCTCCTCGGCGACCAGTTCGCTGTTGGCGACGGTGCCCACGCTGCTCTGGGCGATGGAGAAGAGCAGCAGGAGGGGGAGGGCGGCGCCCGCGTAGGCGAGGACGAGGGTGTTGACCACCGAGGCGATGTGGTCGCGGCCGATGCGGATGCCCGCGCGGTACAGGCCGCGCCAGCCCATCGACGGGTTGGCCTGGTGCAGCTCCCAGACCGCGGAGGTCTGGGTGACGGTGACGTCGTCGAGGACGCCGAGCGAGCCGATGATGACGCCCGCGAGCAGCAGGCCGCTCATGTCGATGTCGGGGTAGAGGCCGTGGATCAGACCGGTGTTGTCGTCCGTGTTGCCGGTCAGGGAGGCCCAGCCGATGAACAGGGAGCCGAGCAGCCCGATGAGGAGGAGGGAGATCAGGGTGCCGAGCACCGCGACCGAGGTGCGCGCCGTCAGGCCGTGGCACATGTAGAGCGCGCACAGCATGATGGCGCTCGCGCCGATCACGGCGACGACCAGGGGGTTCGAGCCCTGCAGGATCGCGGGGAGGATGAAGAAGGTCAGGACCAGGAAGCTCACCGCGAGGGCGACCAGGGCCATGACGCCGCGCAGCCGTCCCACCACGACGACGGCCAGGGCGAAGATGCCGGCGAGCAGTGCCATCGGGAGCTTGCGGTTCACGTCGGTGACCGAGTACTGCAGGTCCTTGGGGGCCTTGGGCTCATAGGCGACCACCACGTCCTGGCCCGCGCGCAGTTGCCGGGGCGAGTCCGGCTGGACGATCTCGGTGAAGGTGCGGCCCTTGTCCGGGCCGCTGGTGACCTTGACCGTGGCCCGGCCGCAGGTGCCCTCCGCGCGGGACTGCGCGGACTGGCCCTCGGCGGTGGAGGTGTCGCCGTTGGGCGGGGTCTGCGAGGCGTTGAGGTCCTTGCAGGGGAGCTTCTCCACCTTGGTCACGGTGGCCGACTGGGTCTGCCGGTCGAAGCCGACCCCGGTGCGCTCGTGGGTCGGGGCCCCGCCGGGCCACAGCACCACGAGGCCGACGAGGACCGCGGTGGCGAAGGGGATCAGGACGGCGGCGATGACCTTGCGCAGATGCTGGGACACGGGGGCGGCGGGGCCATGGCTGTGGGAGTGGCCGTGCGGCTCCGGGGCGGGGGGTCCGGTGGGCGGCTGTGTGGTGGTCACGGCCCGATCATCGCAAGAACGGTGGGGGCCCTCTGTTCACCGCGCCCGACAGGACGCTAGCGTGGAGGCACCTTTGCAATCGCGGGAGCTCGGAGCACCGGGCTGAGAGGGCGCTGACCTCCGTACGAACGGCCACGAACCGGGTCGTACCGTACGGAAGCCGCTGCGTCGACCGCCGAACCTGTTACCGGGTAATGCCGGCGTAGGGAGTAGGTCTCATGACCATCAAGGACGCACGCACGCCTGCCTCCAGCAGCGACGGAAGTGCCGACGGGAGCACCGACGGCGCGAACAAGGGCGCGAACACCGACGGCGCGGAGGCCGGGAAGTCCATCGGCTGGCACAAGGGTTATGTGACGGGCCCGGAGGGCTCGCGCTCCGACCTGCGGGTGCCGGTCCGCCAGGTGCACCTCACCAACGGCAAGGCCGTGACGCTGTACGACACGTCGGGTCCGTACACCGACCCGAACATCGACACCGACGTCCGCAGGGGCCTCGCGCCGCTCCGGGAGAACTGGATCGTCGCCCGCGGCGACACCGAGGAGTACGCGGGCCGCCCGGTCCGCCCCGAGGACGACGGCATCAAGCACACCTCGCCCCGCGGCGGCCTGCGCAACCTCGACGCGGTCTTCCCCGGCCGCCCGCGGCAGCCGCGCCGGGGCCGCGGGGGCCAGGCGGTGACGCAGCTCGCGTACGCGCGGCGCGGGGAGATCACGCCGGAGATGGAGTACGTGGCCATCCGGGAGAGCATGGCGCCCGAGGTCGTGCGGGACGAGATCGCCGCGGGCCGGGCCGTGCTGCCCGCGAACGTGAACCACCCGGAGATCGAGCCGATGATCATCGGCAAGAAGTTCCTGGTGAAGGTCAACGCCAACATCGGCAACTCCGCGGTCACCTCCTCCATCGAGGAGGAGGTGGACAAGATGACCTGGGCGACCCAGTGGGGCGCCGACACGGTCATGGACCTGTCCACCGGCCGCAACATCCACACGACCCGCGAGTGGGTCCTGCGCAACTCCCCCGTGCCCATCGGCACCGTGCCGCTCTACCAGGCCCTGGAGAAGGTCGACGGCCGGGCCGAGGAGCTGAGCTGGGAGATCTACAAGGACACGGTCATCGAGCAGGCCGAGCAGGGCGTGGACTACATGACGGTGCACGCGGGCGTGCGCCTTCCGTACGTCCCGCTGACCGCCAACCGCAAGACGGGCATCGTCTCGCGCGGCGGCTCGATCATGGCGGCGTGGTGTCTCGCGCACCACAAGGAGAGCTTCCTCTACGAGCACTTCGAGGAGCTGTGCGAGATCCTCGCGGCGTACGACGTGACGTACTCGCTCGGCGACGGCCTCAGGCCCGGGTCGATCGCGGACGCCAACGACGAGGCGCAGTTCGCGGAGTTGCGCACGCTCGGGGAACTCAATCAGATCGCCAAGCGTCATAACGTACAGACGATGATCGAGGGCCCCGGTCACGTCCCGATGCACAAGATCAAGGAGAACATCGACCTCCAGCAGGAGATCTGCGAGGAGGCCCCGTTCTACACGCTCGGCCCGCTCACCACGGACATCGCGCCCGCCTACGACCACATCACCTCCGGCATCGGCGCCGCGATGATCGGCTGGTGGGGCACGGCGATGCTCTGCTACGTCACGCCCAAGGAGCACCTCGGCCTGCCCAACCGCGACGACGTGAAGACCGGCGTCATCACGTACAAGATCGCGGCGCACGCGGCGGACCTGGCCAAGGGGCACCCGGGCGCGCAGGACTGGGACGACGCCCTGTCCGACGCGCGCTTCGAGTTCCGCTGGGAGGACCAGTTCAACCTGGCCCTCGACCCGGTCACGGCACGGGAGTTCCACGACGAGACGCTGCCCGCCGAGCCCGCGAAGACGGCGCACTTCTGCTCGATGTGCGGGCCGAAGTTCTGCTCGATGAAGATCTCGCAGGACATTCGGCGCGAGCACGGTACGACGAAGGCGGAGATCGAGGAGGGCATGGAGCAGAAGTCGAAGGAGTTCGCGGCCGCCGGGAACCGGGTCTATCTGCCGCTGGCCGACTGAGTGCGGGTGATTGGCGGGAGGTGGTACCCACGCCTCGGGGGGATCGGCAGACTGGTCGTATGACTGTCAGTTCCTTGAGCAAGGGTGCCAATCTTCCCGTCGGTTCACCGGCGGTGCGCGCGGAGCTCGCCTGGGGTGAGAGGCCCGGCGGGCCCACCGCCGACGCCTCGGCGCTGCTGCTCACCGCGGCCGGACGCGTGCGTGACGACGCTGACTTCGTCTTCTACAACCAGCCGCGGCACGCGTCCGGCGCCGTGCGGCACCTGGGGAAGCAGAGTGCCGCAGGCGTCACCACGGACACGGTCGAGGTGGACCTGCGGTCCCTGGAGCCCGCCGTCGAGCGGGTGTTGCTGTGCGCCTCGGCGGACGGCGGGACGTTCGGGCAGCTGACCGGGCTGACCTTGCGGCTGCTCGATGCCTCGACGGGCGGTGAGTTGGCGCGCTTCGAGATGACCGCCACGTCGGAGACGGCGTTCATAGGTGGGGAGTTGTATCTGCGGGGCGGGCAGTGGAAGTTCCGCGCGGTGGGGCAGGGGTACGACTCCGGGCTCGCCGGGCTCGCCACCGACTTCGGCATCACGGTGGACGAGGAGCCGGTCGCTCCGACGCAGCCTGTTGCCCCCGCTGCTGCCGCTGCTCCTGTCCCGCCCGCTGCCCCGGCGGCTCCTGTCCCGCCCGTCGCCCCGGCCCCGCCCGCCCCACCGGGCGCGCCCTCGGCCCCATCCCCCACCCCTCGCCTCACCAAGGGCGAGGAGCGACTCCCCGTCGACATGCGCAAGCGCCTCTCCCTGCGCAAGGAGCAAGTGGCCGTCAGCCTCCGCAAGCACGGTGCCGAAGGGGTCACGGCGCGCGTCATTCTCGTACTCGATGCCTCCGGGTCCATGTCGTTCCTGTACTCCAAGGGCATCGTGGCCGATGTGGTGGAGCGGATGGCCGCCGTGGCCGCGCAGTTGGACGACGACGGGGAGATGCAGGCCTGGACGTTCGCCTCGCATCCGGCGCGGCTGCCCGACCTGCGCCTCGGGGAGCTGCCGGACTGGCTGAAGTTCCACGTCCGCGTCGGGGAGGTCGGGATCTTCCGCCGGGGCAAGCGCAAGAAGGGCCTGCGGGACGATCAGGTCGACATGCGGGACGTGGGCATCCAGAACGAGGAGCAGCGGGTGATCGCCCAAGTCCGGGCGTACGTACGGGAGAACCCGGCCGCCGCGCCCACGCTGGTGCTCTTCTTCTCCGACGGGGGCGTCTACCGCGACAACGAGATCGAGCGGGAGCTCCGGGACGCCGTGGAGGAGCCGGTCTTCTGGCAGTTCGTGGGGCTCGGCAAGTCCAACTACGGGGTTCTCGAACGGTTCGACACGCTGCCGGGCCGCCGCGTGGACAACGTCGGGTTCTTCGCGGTGGACGACATCAGCACGGTGCCGGATCCGGAGCTGTACGACCGGCTCCTGTCCGAGTTCCCGGACTGGATGAAGGCGGCGAAGCAGGTGGGGATTCTCTGAGGGGGGCAACCGTTGAGGGCACAGGTCCCACGAGGAGGACCGGCACAGGTCGCCCCCGTACGGGGCCGCGTCCGCGGCGAAGGCGGGCCTTCGCGCCGCCGTCCGCCGACAGCGGCGCACTGAAAGCCCCACGCCGGGGGCTTCCGGCCCGTGTTGGACCGGCCGGCCGCCGTTGCCGGCCGTCCTCTCCGGTGCCGGTCCCTGACTGACCGGCGTCCGGTTCATGTCCCCCGGCGACCGGCCTGATCCAGTCGCCGGGCGGCCTCGCGGAAGGTCCGCGGGGGCCGGGCTACTCCGGTGGATGCTCCGGGCCGCCGTAGTCCGGACTGGAGAAGTCCGGGCTGCTGTAGCTCGGGCGGGTCCCGGCCGTCGAGCCGCCGTCCGGGCTGCTGAATCCCGGCCTGTGATATCCGAGTTGGGGCATGCGCCCGGCCGGTCCTGCCGAGGACGCGCGGGCCGCGGACGCCGTCTTGGTGTCCGGGGCCGTGAGCGCCTCGCGCAGGAAGGGCAGGATGCCACGCTCCAGGAGAGCCTGGCACCAGGCTTCCCTGGCCCGGTCCACCTCCTCGTTCCGCTCATCGTGCGAGCCTGCCTGGAGGGAGGTGGAGCCGTTGCGCAGGGCGGTGAGGAGCAGGCCGACCGCGGCGACCAGGATCGCGCCCGCCGTGAGCGCGCCGAACAGCCACCCGGCGGTGAGCAGGGTGTCCGCGAAGGCGGGCTCGGGGTCGAGCATCTTCAGGATGTAGCCGACGAGCAGGAAGATCGCGGCGGCCGTCCCGGCGAGGACGGGCGCGAGCACCGCGATCACGGCGACCAGTCCGGCGCCCGCGGTTTCGGTGACCTCGCCCATGGTGGTGGCGAGGCCGATTCCGCCGGAGCCGGACTCGGTCGTGCTGGAACTGGATCCGTTCCCTTCCCGGATCGATGGGGAGGATGAGGGTCCGGGGTCGCGCAGTTCCTCACGGACCTTCACGTAGTGGTGATACTCGGCCGCGGCGGCGGCCGTGATCAGTGCGGTGGCGTTGAGAGCCATCGTGCGCAGTTGCTCGGGGTTGAGTCGCTGGCCCACCGCGGCCAGCTCCGGGCGGTTCGGTGCGGTGCGCAGCGCCTCATCGAGGACCCGCTCGTACTGGGGGCGGTCCTCATTGAGCAGGTGTGGAGCGCTGTTCATGTGCATCCCCCGATGCTCCGTAGGGCTTGGGGCTCGCATGACTACGAGCCGTCGGGCAGAAACGGAGGGGAGCCTGCTACGGATAAGGCGATGGTAGAGCGGTGACGGCACGCGGTGACAGGGGTTATCCAGAATTGGCCCGCTGGCCAGCGAGATCCTGCTGACGCGGCACGTGCCGCGTGAACGTTCAGATGCACGGGCCCGGACGTGCCCGCCAAGGCGTGAACGTTCAGTTCTCCAGCGGGAGTCGGCAGACCAGCAGCTTTCCGGCCATGGTCACGCCGCCGTCCATGGCGATGGCCAGGCCGTCGGCGTAGATGTGCGGGCCCTCGATGACGGGGCGGCCGTCGTCGTCGCCGTCGTACTCGGAGCCGACCTCGCCGAGGAGGTACGGGATGGGGCTGTGGCCGTGGACGATGCGGGTGCCGCCGTACATGTCGAGGAGTTCGCGTACGGCCGCGGGGCCGGAGTCGTCGCGGAAGGCGAAGCGCTTGGTGAACTTGCGGAACAGGTCCCAGTATTCGTCCGCGTCGTTGCGCGTGAGCGCCTCGTGGATGGTGTCGTTGACCTCTTCGATGGAGTCGCCGTAGTCGAGGTAGGCGGTGGTGTCGGAGTGAACGAGCAGATGCCCGTCCTCCTCCTCGATGGCGTCGAGGCGGGCCATCCACTGCAGGTGGTGGTCCTCCAGGCGCTCCATGTCGGTCTTCTGGCCGCCGTTGAGGAGCCAGGCGGCCTGGAACGTGGCGGTGCCCGCGCCGGAGTTGACGGGGGTGTCGCCGAACTTCTTGGCGCCGATGAGCAGCAGTTCGTGGTTGCCCATGAGCGCCTTGCAGTAGCCGCCCGCCGCGGCGGCCTCGGCGGACAGGCGCATGACCAGGTCGATGACGCCGATGCCGTCGGGCCCGCGGTCGGTGAAGTCGCCGAGGAACCAGAGCCGGGTGTTGCCCGCGGCCCAGCGCCCGTCCGCGTCGATGAGGCCTTCGTCGGCGAGGGCGGCGACGAGCTCGTCCAAGTAGCCGTGCACGTCGCCGACGACGTACAGCGGGCCCATGCCGTCCGCGTCGGGTGCGGGCGGCGGCTCGGGCATCTCGCGCACCTCGACCTGCACGGTGTCGCCGCGGTTGATGATGGGGAGGTCGCGCTCGGTGGGCGTGTAGCCGTCCGGGGTCTCACCGGCGGAGCCGGGGTGCGCGGGCGCGTTCTGCGCCGTGGGGCGCGTGGGGGCGGCGTGCGCCACGGTGTGCGCCGGGTCCCGCTGTTCCACGGGGCGGGCGGCCGACGGCTGCGTCTGTACGGGGGCGGGGGCGGGGGCGGCGGCGAGACGCTCCACCGGACCGGCCTGGGCGGGTACGTGAGCGGCGAGGCGGGTGGGCGCCTGGGGCGCGGTGTGTCCGGGGGAGGCGTGACCGGGGTCGGGAGCCTGCCCGGCGACGGGAGTCTGACCTACGGCGGGGACGTGCCCGACGTGGGGCGCCTGCCCCTGCCCGGCGACGGGGACCTGGTGGCCGAAGGGAGCCTGCCCGGCGGCCGGAGGCACCTGCCCGGCGGCCGAAGCCTGCTCCCGCGCGGCAACCGAAGCCTGCTCCCGCGCGGCGAACTGCCCCTGCCCAGCGACCTGCTCGCCCGCGGACTCCACGGACTCCACGGACTCCTGCGCCGCCACGGACTCCTGCGCCTCGACGTCCCCCGCAACACCCCGGCCGGTCTCACGGACGCCTTCATAGACGTACGCGGGCACGCGGAAGTCGCGCAGCGTCGCCGTCCGCACCTCGGGTCCCTGACCGGCCCCCTGAGTCATCGACCCCTCCACCACCATCGCGCCGCATCTGCACCGGGATCGGACTGCCTGGTCGCAGTGGCCCGCGGTGTCGTCCGCCCATCATAGGAATGCGGCTGTCCCTGTGTGGTGCACCAGGGGTGGTGAATCGGTGCCGAGCCCCAGTTCACCGCGGTTTTCTCCCGAATTGGCCCGAGGTTTCCCCCTCTTTTCCCGCAGGTCGCGGACCTCGGGCCGATCGTCGGGGAGGTCAGCCCTGGCCGGGCGACCGCGGCGGGCTGACCGTCGTACGTGGCGGACGTCGCTCGGACGAGGTGCGCACGATCAGTTCGGTCGGTATCACCTGCTCGATGGGCCGGCCCGCGTCGAGGCCCTCGATGGCGTCGATGAGGAGCTGGACGACGGCGGTGCCGATCCGCCGGGGCTTCAGGGAGAGCGTGGTGATGGGCGGCTCGGTGGTGGCGTACACGGTCGACTCGCTGCAGCACACGAGCAGCAGGTCGTCGGGTACGCGCAGCCCGTAGCGGCGGGCCGCGGCGAGCAGGTCGGTGCCGTTCGGGTCGAAGAGGCCGTACACGGCGTCGGGCCGGTCGGGCCGGGCGAGCAGCCGGTCGGCGGCGACGGCGCCCGCGCACGGGTCGTGCGCGGGGTAGGACTCGTACACCGGATCCTGGCCCACGCGCTCGCACCAGCGCAGATAGGCGGTGGTGGAGAGGTGGGTGTAGGTGTCCGTGGTGGTGCCGGTGAGGAGGCCGATGCGGCGCGCCCCGGCGGCCGCGAGGTGTTCGAGGATCTCCAGGACCGCGGCCTCGTGGTCGTTGTCGACCCAGGCCGTGACCGGCAGGGACCCGGCGGGCCGCCCGTCGGAGACCACCGGAAGCCCCTGCCGCACCAGCTCGCTGACCACCGGGTCGTGGTCGGAGGGGTCGACGACGACGGTGCCGTCGAGGGCGACGTTCGACCACACGTCGACCGGGCTGCGGCGCGAGGTGGCGGGGAGGATGACCAGGGCGTAGCCCCGGGCGAGGGCGGCCGAGGTCGCGGCTCTCGCCATCTCCGCGAAGTACGCGAATTCCGTGAAGGTGAAAGGTTCATCCCCGTACGTCGTCACGGTGAGGCCGATGAGGCCCGACTTCCCGGTACGGAGTGTTCGGGCCGCGGCCGACGGGCGGTAGCCCAGGCGGTCGGCGACCTCGCGGACATGGCGTCGCGTGGCGTCGGGCAGCCGCCCCTTGCCGTTGAGTGCGTCGGAGACAGTCGTGATCGAGACACCGGCTGCGGCGGCGACGTCTCTGATGCCTGCTCGGCTCTGCCGGTTGCCCCGGCGGGCGGTCTCCGCTCGGCTCACCTGGTGCTTCCCTGCTGCTGTCATGGCGAGCCGATAGTAGGGCTCATGAGGGTGGGTAGTGCGGACGCATATGCACCCATTGACAGGCACGTTTCTGCATGGCGGAAAACACCCAATGACCTTCGAAACAAAGGGAGTTGGGTGTTCAGGGAGGTATCGCTCCCTTGTCGTCGCGCAGGGGCCTGCCAAATGGCCGAGGTCTCGAAGAGGTCTCAACTCACCTTCACGGGTGATGCGCGCCACGGAGTGAGCCACCGGCGCGCGCAGCCGAGGGGAGCGCTCCCCCCGTTTCGCACGCTGTCGCCCCCGGAGGCGGCTTCCGGTGTACGTCTGCGGCGGCTGGTGCGTACGGTGGCAGTGGGCCCGTGCGGCCGCGGCTCAAACCTGTCGCTGACCCGGCCCGGAGGCGTCCTGCCCAGCCGGGAGCCGTCACCCCATTCGCAGGGGCGCCGAATCCTCATAGGGTGAGAATCATTGAAGACCGGATGATCACGAGGAGGACCGCGGTGAGCGAGACGAGCCCCAGGCTGCGCGCCGAGCTGGAGGGGATCCCCGCCTACAAGCCGGGCAGGAACGCCGAGACCGGCGAGGGCGGCGGCCCCGTCGTGTACAAGCTGTCCTCCAACGAGAACCCCTACCCGCCGCTCCCCGGCGTCATGGAGCGCGCCGTCGCGGCGGCCGGCTCCTTCAACCGCTACCCGGACTACGGCTGCGACCGCCTCCTGAACGAGATCGCGGACCGCTTCGGGGTGCCCGTCTCGCACGTCGCCACCGGCGTCGGCTCGGTCGGCCTCTCGCAGCAGCTGGTCACGGCGACGGTCACGCCGGGCGACGAAGTGCTGTACGCCTGGCGGTCCTTCGAGGGGTACCCGGTCGTCACCACGGTCGGCGGCGGCAAGTCCGTGATGGTGCCGCTGGCGCCGGGGGAGGTCCACGACCTCGACGCGATGGCCGACGCGATCACCGACCGCACCCGCCTGATCTTCGTCTGCAACCCGAACAACCCCACCGGCACGGTCGTCAAGAAGGCCGACCTGGTGCGGTTCCTGGACCGGGTGCCGAAGGACATCCTGGTCGTGATCGACGAGGCGTACGTGGAGTTCGTCCGCGACCCCGAGACGCCCAACGGCCTCGAGCTGTACCGGGACCGGCCGAACGTCTGCGTCCTGCGCACCTTCTCCAAGGCGTACGGCCTCGCGGGCCTGCGGGTCGGCTTCGCGATCGCCCACGAGCCGGTGGCCGCGGCGCTGCGCAAGACCGCGGTGCCGTTCGGCGTGAACCAGCTCGCGCAGGACGCGGCCGTGGAGTCGCTGCGGTCCGAGGACGAGCTGCTCGGCCGGGTCGGCGCGCTGCTCGGGGAGCGGACGCGGGTGCAGGACGCGCTGCGCGGGCAGGGCTGGACGGTGCCCGAGACGCAGGCCAACTTCGTGTGGCTGCGTCTTGGCGACCGGACGGCGGAGTTCGCGGCCACCTGTGAGGCGGCCGGAGTGATCGTGCGGCCGTACCCGGGCGAGGGCGTCCGGGTCACGATCGGCGAGACCGAGGGCAACGACATCTTCCTGAAGACGGCGGAGGCGTTCCGCAAGGAGCTCTAGCCCTCCTGGCCGGGGAGAGGACGTCCCGGCCGGGGAGAGGACGCGGGAACTCGCGAGGTGGCGGCTGCTGCCTCGCGAGTTTTGTTGTGCGCGGGCCCCGCCCCGTTCCCGCCGGTAAGGGGGACCCCCCTGACGAACCTCGACCGTACGTGCGACATAATGCTTGTGAATGTGAACGCGTTCACAAGCGTGTCCCAGTTGCTCCAGGGATGTCTATGACATAAGGGGCAAACTGCCGCGTAGACCACGGCACGTAAGGAGAAGTCGACGTGGACCTGGCTCTGGCGCCGGAAACACTGGCGCGATGGCAGTTCGGCATCACCACCGTCTACCACTTCCTCTTCGTCCCCCTGACGATCTCCCTGGCCGCCCTCACGGCGATCCTTGAGACGGCGTGGGTGCGGACGGGCAAGGAGCACTACCTCAGAGCGACCAAGTTCTGGGGCAAGCTGTTCCTGATCAATATCGCGATGGGCGTCGTCACCGGCATCGTCCAGGAGTTCCAGTTCGGCATGAACTGGTCCGACTACTCGCGCTTCGTCGGCGACGTCTTCGGCGCCCCGCTGGCCTTCGAGGCCCTGATCGCCTTCTTCTTCGAGTCGACCTTCATCGGCCTGTGGATCTTCGGCTGGGACAAGCTCCCGAAGAAGCTGCACTGCGCGACGATCTGGATGGTGTCGATCGGCACGATCCTCTCGGCGTACTTCATCATCGCCGCGAACGCCTTTATGCAGCACCCGGTCGGCTACAAGATCATGGAGCGGGACGGCACCAAGCGTGCCGAGCTCACCGACTTCGCGAAGGTGCTGTTCCAGGAGACGACGCTCGTCAACTTCTTCCACGTCATCGCGGCGTCGATCCTCGTCGGCGGCGCCTTCATGACCGGCATCGCGATCGTCCACCTGCGCAAGAAGCAGCACATCCGGACCATGCGGATGTCGCTGCGGCTCGGCCTGGTGACCGCGTTCGTCGGCACCCTGCTCACCGTGATCAGCGCGGACACGCTCGGCAAGGTCATGTACGAGCAGCAGCCGATGAAGATGTCGGCCGCCGAGGCCCTGTGGGAGTCCGAGAAGCCGGCGCCGTTCTCGCTCTTCGCGTACGGCGATGTCGCCAAGGGCCACAACGAGGTCGCCATAGAGATCCCCGGGGTCCTTTCCTTCCTCGCGAAGAACAACTTCAGCGCGGAGATCCCCGGCATCAACGACCTCAACAAGGAAGCCCAGGAGAAGTTCGGGCCCGGCGACTACCGGCCGAACATCCCCACCGCGTACTGGTCCTACCGCTGGATGATCGGCTTCGGCGGCGTCTCGATGGCCCTGTGCACCGCCGGACTCTGGCTCACCAGGCGGAAGTTCTGGCTCGCCCCCGAGCACCACACCGGCGCGGACGACGTACCGAAGCTGATGCTCACCAAGAACAAGGAGCTGGCGCCGAAGCTCGGGATCTGGTGGTGGCGGCTCTCGCAGTGGACGCTGATCTTCCCCCTCATCGGCACCGCCTGGGGCTGGATCTTCACCGAGACGGGCCGCCAGCCCTGGGTCGTCTACGGCGTCCTGAAGACCGAGGACGCGGTCTCCCCCGGTGTCTCGCAGGGTGAGGTCCTCACCTCGCTGATCGTCTTCACGCTGATCTACGCGATCCTCGCCGTCATCGAGGTCAGGCTGCTCCTCAAGTACGTCAGGAAGGGTCCGCCCGAGCTGACCGAGGCCGACCTCAACCCGCCCACCAAGATCGGCGGCCCGCCCGGCGGGGCGAGCGCGGACAGCGACGCCGACGCCGATGCCGACCGGCCCATGGCCTTCTCGTACTAAGGAGCTGGGCGCACATGGAACTGCACGACGTCTGGTTCGTCCTGATCGCCGTCCTGTGGATCGGCTACTTCTTCCTCGAAGGCTTCGACTTCGGGGTGGGTGTCCTCACCAAGCTGCTCGCCCGGAATCGGACCGAGAAGCGCGTTCTGATCAACACCATCGGTCCGGTCTGGGACGGCAATGAGGTGTGGCTGTTGTCGGCGGGTGGCGCGACCTTCGCGGCCTTCCCCGAGTGGTACGCCACGCTGTTCTCCGGCTTCTATCTGCCGCTGCTGCTCATCCTGATCTGCCTGATCGTGCGCGGCGTCGCCTTCGAGTACCGGGCGAAGCGGCCCGAGGAGCGCTGGCAGACCAACTGGGAACACGCGATCTTCTGGACCTCGCTGCTCCCGGCGCTGCTGTGGGGCGTGGCCTTCGGCAACATCGTGCGCGGCGTGAAGATCGACGCGCAGAAGGAGTACGTGGGCAACTTCTGGGACCTGCTCAATCCGTACTCGATCCTGGGCGGTCTGGTCACCCTCACCCTGTTCACCTTCCACGGCGCGGTGTTCACGGCGCTGAAGACGGTGGGCGACATCCGGATGCGGGCCCGCAAGACGGCGCTCGCCCTGGGACTGGTCACGGCGGTGCTCGCGCTCGGCTTCCTCATCTGGACCCAGGTCGACAACGGTGACGGCAAGAGCCTGGCCGCGATGATCGTGGCGGTGGTGGCGCTGGTCGCGGCCATCGTGGCGATCAAACTCGGGCGCGAAGGCTGGTCATTCGCCTTCTCGGGGCTGACGATCATCGCCGCCGTGGCCATGCTCTTCCTGACGCTCTTCCCGAACGTCATGCCGTCGTCGCTGAACGAGGACTGGAGCCTCACGGTCACCAACGCCTCGTCGACGCCCTACACCTTGAAGATCATGACGTGGTGCGCGGGCATCGCGACCCCGGTCGTGCTGCTCTACCAGTCGTGGACCTACTGGGTGTTCCGCAAGCGGATCGGTACGCAGCACATCGCGCCGGACCTTCCGGCCGACGCCGCGCACTGAGCCAACTCTCTGTATGCCCAAGGTTCTTGGGAGGGTGTGTTTCACGTGAAACCGATCGACCCGCGTCTGCTCCGGTACGCCCGCTCCACCCGTGTCTTCCTGGCCGCGGTGGTGGTCCTCGGCCTGGCCGGGGCGGGGCTGGTCGTCGCCCAGGCCATGCTGATCGCCGAGATCGTGGTGGGCGGCTTCCAGCACGGGTACGGCGTCGGTGACTTGAGGACACCGCTGGCCCTGCTCGTGGCTGTGGCCGTGGGCCGGGCGGCGGTGTCGTGGCTGACCGAGCTCGCCGCGCACCGGGCGAGCGCGGCGGTCAAGTCGGAGCTGCGGGGGCGGCTCCTGGAGCGGGCGGGGGAGCTGGGCCCGGGGTGGCTGAGCGGTCAGCGGACGGGGTCCCTGATCAACCTGGCCACGCGGGGCGTGGACGCGCTCGACGACTACTTCTCGCGCTATCTGCCGCAGTTGGGGCTCGCCGTGGTGGTCCCGGTGGCCGTGCTCCTTCGGGTGGTCACCGAGGACTGGGTGTCGGCGGCGATCATCGTGGGCACGCTGCCGCTCATCCCGGTGTTCATGATGCTGATCGGCTGGGCCACCCAGGCCCGTATGGACCGGCAGTGGCACCTGCTCTCCCGGCTGTCCGGGCACTTCCTCGACGTGGTCGCGGGACTGCCCACGCTGAAGGTGTTCGGCCGGGCCAAGGCGCAGGCCGAGTCGATCCGGAAGATCACCGGGGAGTACCGGCGGGCGACGATGCGGACGCTGCGCATCGCGTTCCTGTCGTCCTTCGCCCTGGAGCTGCTCGCCACGATCTCGGTGGCGCTGGTCGCCGTCACCATCGGCATGCGCCTCGTCCACGGGAACATGGAGCTGTACGACGGCCTGGTGATCCTGATCCTCGCGCCCGAGGCGTATCTGCCGCTGCGGCAGGTGGGGGCGCGGTATCACGCGGCGGTCGAGGGAGTGGCCGCGGCGGAGGAGATCTTCGCCGTCCTAGAGGTGCCGGTTCCGGCCGGGGGCACGGGGGTCGTGCCCGCGGACGGTGCGGTCGGCGTGGCGGTGGACGGGGTGGGCGTCCGGTACCCGGGACGGGCGGTCGACGCTGTCCGTGGGGTGTCGTTCGCCGTCGAGCCCGGGGAGACGGTGGCCCTGGTGGGGCCCAGCGGGTCGGGCAAGTCGACCCTCCTGAACGTGCTGTTGGGCTTTGTGCCGCCCACCGCGGGGCGCGTCCTGGTCGGCGGTGCCGATCTGGCCGACGTGTCCCTCGGCGGATGGCGGGAGCGGGTCGCCTGGGTGCCGCAGCGGCCGCACCTGTTCGCCGGGACCATCGCAGAGAACGTGCGGCTGGCCCGTCCCGGGGCGGCGGACACGGACGTCGTGGAGGCGCTGCGTGCCGCGGGTGCCTGGGAGTTCGTGGCCGGGCTGCCCCGGGGCGTCGAGACCGTCCTGGGGGAGGACGGGGCCGGGCTTTCCGCCGGGCAGCGGCAGCGGATCGCCCTGGCCCGGGCGTTCCTGGCCGATCGGCCCGTGGTGCTCCTGGACGAGCCGACCGCCGCGCTCGACGGGGAGACCGAGGCGGGCATCGTCGAGGCGGTGCGGAGGCTGGCCGTGGGCCGGACCGTGGTGATGGTGGTCCATCGGCCCGCGTTGCTGGCGGTCGCCGACCGGGTGGTCCGGGTGGACGCCGTGGTGAGCGGTGCTGTGGGAGACGGGCTGTGCCCGCCTGCCCCCGAACTCTCGGCTTCGCTTGAGCAGAGGACGCCCCTGACGCCCAGCGGCACGAGCCGCGAGGGCGGTGGTGGCGGTGCGGGCTCCGCCGCCGGGGAGAGCGGCTTGCTCGATCAGGCTGTGCCTCTTGGTGAACGGGCGGGCGGCGGGGAGGGTTCCCGCCGGCGGGGCGGGGATCTGGCCCGGGTGCGGGCGGCGGCGCGGCAGCGCAAGGGCAGGCTGGCACTGGCCCTGCTGCTGGGGAGCCTCGCCGTCGGGAGTGCCGTCGGGCTCATGGCCACGTCCGGGTGGCTGATCTCGCGGGCCTCCGAGCAGCCCCCGGTGATGTACCTGATGATCGCCGTCACGGCGACCCGCGCCTTCGGCATCGGACGGGCCTGCTTCCGGTACGCCGAGCGCCTCGTGTCGCACGACGCGGTGCTGCGGATGCTGGCCGACACCAGGGTCGCGGTGTTCCGGCGCCTGGAGCGCCTCGCCCCCGCGGGCCTGCGCACGACCCGCCGCGGCGACCTGCTGTCCCGCCTCGTCGCCGACGTGGACGCCCTCCAGGACTACTGGCTGCGGTGGCTGCTGCCCGCGGGCGCCGCGGCCGCCGTCGGCCTAGGAGCCGTCGGCTTCACCGCGTGGCTGCTCCCGGAGGCCGGCGCCGTCCTCGCCGTGGGCCTGCTGGCCGCCGGAGTGGGCGTGCCCCTGCTGAGCGGCGCCGTCGCCCGCCGCGCGGAGCGCAAGCTGGCCCCCGCGCGCGGGGTGCTCGCCACGAGGGTCGCCGACCTGCTCACGGGGACGGCGGAGCTGACGGTCGCGGGCGCCCTGCGCCGACGTACCGACCGGGCGAGGGAAGCCGACGCCGAGCTGACCCGGATCGCGTCCCGGACGGCGACCGCCACCGCGCTCGGTGACGGGCTCACCGCGCTGGCCACCGGCCTCACCGTCGCCGCGGCGGCCCTCGTCGGCGTCCAGGGCCTGCACGACGGACGGCTCAGCGGCGTCGCGCTCGCCGTGGTCGTCCTCACCCCGCTCGCCGCGTTCGAGGCCGTGCTGGGGCTGCCGCTCGCCGTGCAGTACCGCCAGCGCGTCCGCAAGAGCGCCGAGCGGGTCCACGAGATCCTCGACGCACCCGAACCCGTCCAGGACCCCGCCGAGCCCGCAGGGGCCCCGCGGACGCCCTTCCCGCTGCGCCTCGACGCGCTGCGGGCCCGCCACGACGGCCAGGAGCGGGACGCGCTCGTGGACGTCTCCCTCACCCTGGAGCGCGGCCGCCGCGTCGCCGTGGTCGGCCCGTCCGGGTCCGGCAAGACCACGCTCGCCCAGGTCCTGCTGCGCTTCCTGGACACGTCCGAGGGGACGTACACGCTGGGCGGCACGGACACGGCGGCGCTCGACGGCGACACCGTGCGCCGCTTCGTGGGCCTGTGCGCCCAGGACGCCCACGTCTTCGACAGCTCCGTACGCGAGAACCTGCTGCTCGCCCGCAAGGACGCGAGCGACGACGAGCTGTACGCGGCGCTCGGGCGGGCCCGGCTCGACGGCTGGGTGGCCTCCCTGCCCGACGGGCTCGACACGCTCGTCGGGGAACACGGGGCACGCCTCTCCGGAGGCCAGCGGCAGCGCCTCGCGCTCGCCCGCGCGCTGCTCGCCGACTTCTCCGTCCTCGTACTCGACGAGCCCGCCGAACACCTCGACCTGCCGACCGCCGACGCCCTCACCGCCGACCTGCTCGCGGCCACGGAGGGCCGGACGACGCTGCTCATCACGCACCGGCTCGCGGGGCTCGACGCGGTGGACGAGGTGCTCGTCCTGGAGGAGGGACGGGTGGCGCAGCGCGGGGCGTACGCGGAGCTCGTGGCCGTGGACGGGCCGCTGCGGCGGATGCGGGAGCGGGAGTCGGCTGGGGACGCGCTGGCCGGGGGCGGTGCCGGGGCTGGTGCCGAGGTCGCGGTCGGGGCCGGTGTCGAGGCCGAGGCCGGGGTCGGGGGCTGACGGTGACCGTGACAGCCTCGGTGGGCGGGTGACGCCGATGGCCGCCGTCCGCCCGGGCCAGGGGCCGGTGAAGGCTCGACTTTCCACGGCAAATCGGACTAACTACCCTCAAGGCATGTCCGTCCCCCCGGCCCCCGCCCCCACCCCGCCTCCCGAAGGCAGCCCGGACCCGGCGGAGGTCGCGGGCCAGGCGACCCGCAGCCTCCAGGGGCTGTCCACCGAGCTGACCGCGCGCGTACCGCAGCTCCTGGAGGCGATGCGTTCCGTCGGCACCGGCCTGGAGCTGCACACCACCCTGAACCGCATCTGCGAGACCGCGGCCGAGCTCACGGACGCCCGCTACGCGGCGATCGGCGTCGTCTCCGAAGACGGCGACGGGCTCGCAGACTTCGTCTACCACGGCATCGACGAGGCCGCCGCCGCCCGCATCGGCCGCCTCCCCGACGGACACCGCGGGCTGCTCGGGGCGCTCATCCACCAGCCGGAGACGCTGCGCCTCGCCGACCTGGCCGCCGATCCGCGCTCCTGCGGCTTCCCGGCCCACCACCCGCCGATGCGCGGCTTCCTGGGGGTGCCGATCCGCGTCCAGGGCGAGATCTTCGGCAACCTCTACCTCACGGAGAAGCGCGACGGCGGCGAGTTCAACGACTACGACGTGCACATGGTGCGCGTCCTCGCCACGGAGGCGGGCATCGCGATCGGCAACGCGCGCCTGTACGAGGCCGCCAAGCAGCGCGAGCGGTGGATCGACGGCTCCGTGGCCGTCACCACGGCGCTGCTCTCCGGCTCCGACGCCGAGGACGCCCTCGCGGTCGTCGCGGAGCAGGCGCGCCATCTGGCCGACTCGGCGGCCGGCATCGTGCTGCTGCCCGACGAGGAGGGCGGCATGGAGATCGTCGCCGTGTCCTCGGACCGGCCCAGCGGGGCGCTCGGCGTGGTGGTGCCTCCGGAGAGCCGCATCATCGCCGACCTGCTCGACGGGCGGGCCGTGTTCATCGACGACGCGGCCACCGACCCGCGCATCATGACCGACCTCGCCCGCACCTACGGGCCCGCCATGATGCTGCCCCTGCAGAGCGACGGCCGGGTCCTGGGGACGCTCGTCACGCCCCGCGCGCGTGGGGCACGCCCCTTCACGGAGGCCGAGCGGACCCTCGCCACCCAGTTCGCCTCGCAGGCCGCGCTCGCGCTGATGATGGCCGAGGCGCAGCGCGACCGGGAGCGCCTCGCCGTCTACGAGGACCGCGACCGGATCGCCCGCGATCTGCACGACCTCGTCATCCAGCGGCTGTTCGCCACCGGGATGATGCTGGAGAGCGCCCAGCGGCGGTCCGTCGTGCCGGAGGTGCAGCAGGGCGTCGGCAAGGCCGTCGACGAGCTGGACGTGACGATCCAGGAGATCCGTACGGCCATCTTCGCGCTCCAGCAGGGGCCCGCCGAGGCGCCCGCCGGGCTGCGCACCCGCGTCCTGCGCGAGATCAACATGGCGGCCGTGCCGCTCGGCTTCAAGCCCTCCCACCACTTCGTGGGCCCCGTCGACACGGTCGTCGGGGAACTCACCGGCAAGAACCTCATCGCGGCGCTCCGCGAGGCCCTGTCGAACGCCTTCCGGCACGCGGGGGCCGCCCGCATCGACGTCGTCGTGGACGCCACGCTGGTCCTGCCGGACGGGGAGCGGGGCGTACGCCTGACCGTGGCGGACGACGGCGTCGGCATCACGGAGGGCGGCCGCCGCAGCGGCCTGAAGAACCTCAAGCGGCGCGCGGAGTCCCTGGGAGGCGCCAGTTGGTACGGGCCGGGCATCGGGGAGGACGGGGGCGGGACGACGGTGGTGTGGCAGGCGCCGTACTGATGTGGGGCGGGGGCGTCTTCCGGGGGTGGCTCCCGGGGCGTGCGATGCGCCCCTGTTCGGCGGTACCGCGTGCCCCGTACGGGTCACCGGGTCCCCCGCGCGTACGAGTTCCCCGGTGCGCCGCGCGCCCGTGCGGGCAACGATCCGGGACATGCGTCCCCTGCCCTGCCGCTCCCTTGTCGCCCCGGTTCTGCCGGTCCTGCTGTGCGCGCTCGTCGCTCTCGGCGTGCCCGGGACGGCGGCCGCCGACGGGCGGAACGGAAGCGACGGGGGTGACGGGCACGGCGGGCCGAGCACCAGCGTGGAGGTGGCACGCCTCTACGTAGAGGCCCAGTCCGCGACCCTGCGCTACGAGGCGGGGCGGCGCGCGGCCGGAGTGCAGCGCGCCCGCGTCAAGCACCTGGAGCGGCTGCTCGCCAAGGAGCGGTACGAGGTCGGCGTGCTGCACGAGGACCTGGGCCGGATGGCCACCGCCCAGTACCGCACCGGCGGCGGCCTGCCGCTCACCGCGCGCCTGCTGCTCGCGGACAGCCCCGACGAGCTGCTGCGCGGCAGGCGCGTCGTGGGGCAGGCCGACCTCGCCGTCACCAACACCGTCGCCCGGACGCGGCGGGCCGCGGCCAGGCTCGCCACGGCCCAGCGGTCCGCCACCCGGGCCCGGGACGTGCTCGACCGGCGGGAGGCGCGCCTCGCCCGGCTCAAGCGGGACATCGAGGCGAAGCTGGAGTCGGCGCGCTGGACGCTGCAGGAGGAGGCCGACGCGTCGGCCGCCGCGGGCCGGTGCCGGGGCGCCGTCCGCATCGCGCAGCCGGAATCGTCAGCTACGCGCGCGTGGGTGACGCCCGTGGAGACGTACGAGCTGTCCGCGGGCTTCGACAGCGCGGGTGCGCGCTGGGCGGCCCGGCACACCGGGCAGGACTTCGCCGTCGGCATCGGCGCCCCGGTGCGGTCGGTGGGCGCCGGGCGGGTGGTGCGGGTGGCGTGCGGCGGCGGCTTCGGGATGGAGGTCGTGGTGGGACACGAGGACGGCTCGTACACGCAGTACGCGCACTTGGCGTCCGTCGCCGTCGACCAGGGGGAGCGGGTGCGCACAGGGCAGTGGGTCGGCCAGGCGGGCACCACCGGCAACTCGACCGGCCCGCACCTGCACTTCGAGGCACGGCTGACGCCGGACCTGGGCTCGGGGGTGGATCCGGTGGGGTGGCTCGCGGAGCGGGGAGTGGGGCTCTGAGGCCCGTCCGGTGCGTCGGCGCGGACGGCGTCCAGGCCCAGGGCGTCCGGGCCGGGGTGTTTGGGTCCAGGGCGTTCAGGCCGGGGCACAGGCACCCCGGACAGCGCGTCCAGTGCGGGGCGGCCTCGCCGGATCTACCGCTCGGCCAGTATTCGTTCGATGACCACCGCGACGCCGTCCTCGTTGTTGGCGACCGTGCGGCCGGACGCCGCCGCGATCACGTCCGCGTGGGCGTTGGCCATGGCGTACGAGACACCGGCCCAGGTGAGCATCTCGATGTCGTTCGGCATGTCTCCGAAGGCGACGACTTCCTCGTGGCTGATGCCGCGCTCGGCGCAGCACAGGGCGAGGGTGCTGGCCTTGGAGACGCCGGGGCCGCTGATCTCCAGGAGGGCGGTGGGGCTGGACCGGGTGATCTCCACGCGGTCGCCCACGGCCACCCGGGCCAGGGTCAGGAACGCGTCCGGCGACAGCTCGGGGTGGTGGGCGAGAACCTTGAGGACGGGCTGGTCGGCGCTGTCGGACTCGGCCTTGAGGAGCTTCTCGGCGGGCGCCACGCTGACGGCGGGGTCCAGGTGCAGCGGCGGGTAGGCCGGTTCGTGGTGCACCCCGCCGGTCCGCTCGATCGCGAAGGACGTGCCGGGCGCCGCCGCGCGCAGGATGCCGATCACGTCAAGGGCGATGGCGGGGTCGAGCTCCCGCACCATCACGAAGCGGTGGCTGCCGGGGCTGCCGTGCAGGTCGACCACCGCGGCGCCGTTCCCGCAGATGGCCAGGCCGTGGCCGTGCACATGGTCACTGACGACGTCCATCCAGCGGGCCGGGCGCCCGGTCACGAAGAAGACCTCGATCCCGGCGGCCTCGGCTGCGGCGAGCGCGGCGACGGTCCGTTCCGAGACGGACTTGTCGTCGCGCAGCAGCGTGCCGTCCAGGTCCGTGGCGATCAGCCGGGGCGGAACGGAGGGGGCCGGGACGTGGGGCCGCGGGGTGGTTGAGGTCACGTACGCGATTGTCCCGCATATGCGCGCACGGGTGTGTGGCGGGGCGCACATCTGAGTACGTCTCACGCCCGTGCGCCCCTGCCGCACCTCCGGCCCGCCGGGCGGGCGCCCGCGTCAGAGCTGCGCGAGCGCCTCCGTGGCGATGCGCTCGAAGACCTTCTCGTCCGCGCCGAAGTCCGTGCCGGGCAGCGGCCAGTGCAGAACGATCTCGTCGATGCCGAGCGCGGCGTGCTTCCCGGCGAAGTCGACGAAGGCGTCGAAGGAGTCCAGCGGGCGGTCCGGGGTGAAGCCGGTGAGCAGCACCTTGTCCAGCTCCTCGACGTCACGGCCGACGTCCGCGCAGGCCTTGCCGAGCTTGTCGAGCTGGCCGCGGATGGCCTCCAGGGACTGCTCGGGGGTGCCCGTCGCGGAGATCTTCGGGTCGCCCGTCGTCACCCACGCCTGCCCGTGCCGCGCGGCGAGCCGCAGGCCGCGGGGCCCGGTGGCGGCCACGGCGAACGGCAGCCGGGGGCGCTGCACACAGCCGGGGATGTTCCGCGCCTCGTACGCCGCGTACCGCTCGCCCTCGTACGTCACCGAGTCCTCGGTGAGCAGCCGGTCCAGGAGCGGCAGGAACTCTCCGAAGTGGTCCGCGCGTTCCCGGGGTGTCCAGGGCTCCTCGTCGGCGCGGCGGAGCGTGGTGGCGTCGAAGCCGTTGCCGCCCGCGCCGATGCCGAGCGTGATCCGGCCGTTCGACACGTCGTCGAGGGTGATCAGCTCCTTGGCGAGCGTCACCGGGTGCCGGAAGTTCGGCGAGGTCACGAGCGTGCCCAGGCGGATCCGCCCGGTCACGGCCGCGGCGGCCGTCAGCGTCGGCAGCGCGCCGAACCAGGGCCCGTCGCGGAAGGTCCGCCAGGAGAGGTGGTCATAGGTGTACGCGGTGTGGAAACCGAGGTCCTCCGCGCGCTGCCAGCGCTCCTTGCCCCCCTCGTGCCAGCGGCGGACGGGCAGGATGACGGTGCTCAGACGCAGACTCATGTCTTCGAGCGTACGACCGTCCGGAGGCTGGCCTTCCCCTTGTGGCCGGGTGACCGCGCGGTCCGTGTGATCCGGCCGGGCCCGTCGGCGGCCGCGCCACGGCTCCTGCCGGGTGTTTCGCCCTGTGGGCCCGTGCTCAGCGGACCCGGGCGTTCAGCCAGGGCGTGAGCGAGATCATGGGGATCAGCTCTTTGTACGTCTCGTCGCCGGGCAGCGGTACGACCAGCCAGTAGCCGGGCGGGAAGCGGCGCCCCTTGACGTACGCGAGGCCGCCGAGGACCGACCGTACGAACGCGGGGACCGAGTCGCGCGGGATGTCGTGGCACTGCACGCCGTCGACCTCGATCAGCGCGTCGTCGTCGGGGTAGAGGCGCACGGAGAGCCGCGGGGAGCCGCCGAACTCCACGAACGCCTCGTGCGGCAGCGAGCCGTCCGGGTCCGTCGCCACCTCGAAGCCGGCGGCGGTACGGCGGGAGGTCCGGTCGGCGCCGATGTCGTGCGTGACCTCGATCTCCCGCTCGTGCTCACGCGCTATCGCGCGCAGCGCGCCGACGGCGGCCTCGGTGCTGTGCAGGTGCTCCATGGCTCCCGATCATGCCTGGTCGGCGACGCCCTCGCTCGCTCTCCGCGCTCCTGCTCGCTCTCGGCACGGCTGCTCGTTCTCCGCGGGCCTGCTCGTTCTCCGCGCGTCCGCCCGTTCTCCGCGCACTCGATTTCTCGCCACCGACTTTTCATCGACGAATTCGAGCCCAAAGGTTTGATCCACAACCAAGTCCGGTTATCCACAGGCTCGTTGACGATTCTGTGGACAACTCTCAGGCGAATGGGGGCTTTTGGGTAACTGATGTCTGTTTGTTGTCAATTGAGGCAAGTCTGTCCAATGTCCGGTTGTGGACTTCCCGTTCGGCGGCCGCCGCGATGAACTCCGCCGCGTTCTCCCGCCCAACCAGCTCCTGAACAGCGCGCATTGTGTCGGCGGGCAGACCCACGTACGCGGGCTCGTCGCCCGCTCGGAGGGGTTCCTCGGCGACGAGGTGGCGGCGCAGGTTCCGGGTGGCCAACAGGCGCATCGCGCGCGCCAGTTCCGCGTCGACCGACTTCTGCGCCAGCGGGCGGAGGCGGCGGATGAGCGAGGCGGCCTCGGCCGCGTCGGCCTCGGTCGGCTGGTGATCGCCGAGATAGCGCGCGAAGACGTACTCGTTGGTGAACTCCAGGAAGCGGGCCGCGATGTGCTCGACCTGCCCCCTCAACTCCCGCAGATGGCTGGAGATCGCCGAAAGCGGCACCCCGGCCGCGTGCAACTCGGCCGCCACCGCCAGCTCTTGCGGGCTCGGCACCAGGAACTCGTCGTCGATCCCCGGCAGCGGCTCAAGCACGCCGAGTGCGACCGCGTCCGCCACCGCCGCCGGGTCCGGGACGCCGCCGAACGTCTCGATCAGCTCCGCCCGCGTGATCCGGTCGGCCTTCTCGTCCGTCCAGGGCCCGTCGACCTCCGCGACCAGGCCGAGCACACCGCCGAGGCCGCGGCCCGCGTCCCAGGCCTCCAGGAGCTCCTTGATGGAGGCGAGGGTGTACCCCCGGTCGAGCAGGTCGGCGATCTGGCGAAGCCGGGCCAGATGCGCGTCCCCGTACACATTGGACCGGCCGCGCCGCTCGGGCCGGGGCAGCAGCCCGCGGTCCTGATAGGCGCGGATGGTGCGCACCGTGGCCCCGCTGTGGTGGGCGAGGTCCTCTATGCGGTACTCCACGCGGGGCTCACCCGGGGCGGGCGCCGACACCTGGGGCGCGCCCGTCCCGCCCGCGGCCTCCGCGGCCTTCGCACCCTCCGCGGTCTCCGCGTCCCCCGTGTCCTGCGCGCCCTCGGCGTCCCGTGCGTCCCGCGCGTCCCACCGCTCCGTACGCGACCCCGTGGCCGACCCGTCCTCCACCACGCTTCCGCCCTTCCCGACGCTCACTAGGCGATCGCCGCGCGCCCCGCCACCGCCGCCGCGGTCCGTGCCGCGGGCGACTGCGCCAGATAGTCGACGGCCTTGCGCAGCGAGCCCTCCTGCGACGGATGGTACGACCGCCGCAGATAGCGGGGTACGGCCGCGCCGAGCTTCCGCATGGACGGCAACAGACCCTTGTCCACGGCCCTGTTGTACGCCCGGGGGGTCAGCCGGGGCCGGGGCCTCCCCGCTGCCCCTGTGCTCGCCGCCGCTCCCGCGGTCCCCGTCGGCCTCGCGAAGCGCGGACGCAAGCCCGGATCGAAGCGCGGATCGTGGCGGAGCAGATACGCGCTGCCCCAGATCCACAGGTAGAGCATCACGGGTGCCGTGACCGCCATGGCCGCGACCCTGCGCGCGTACCGGGGCGCGCCCGTGCCGCCGCAGTGCTGGTACATGTCGAACGCGACCGCGCGGTGCTCCACCTCCTCCGCGCCGTGCCAGCGCAGCAGGTCGAGCATGACGTCGTCCGCCCCGGCCCGGTCGAGCCCGTCGGCGGCGAGCACCCAGTCGCCGAGCACCGCCGTGAACTGCTCGATGGCGGCCACCACCGCGAGCCGGAACCGCAGCCACTCCTGCGTCGACACCAGCGGCCCGAGCGGCGCCCGGTCCCCGAGGAGCCGCTCGAAGAGGAAGTCGACGTACTTCGTGAAGCCGGCCGTGTCCAGGCGCTGCGCCGCCAGGTGGTCGAGCACGTGCGCGTGCTGCACGCTGTGCGTCGCCTCCTGCCCCATGAAGCCCTTGACGTCCTTGAGGAGCACGGGGTCGGTGACCAGCGGCAGGCCCTCCTTGAAGACCTTCACGAACCACCGCTCCCCCGCCGGGAGCAACAGGTGCAGGACGTTGGTGACATGCGTGGCGACGGGCTCGTCCGGGATCCAGTCCAGCGAGGTCTCGTCCCAGTCGAACGAGACCCGGCGCGGCACGATCGCGTAGTGCTCTTCCGGCTCTTCCGGCTCTTCCGGCTCTTCCGGCTGCTCTGGCAGCTCTGGCTGCTCTGGCTTCTCCGGCTTCTCCGGCTTCTCCGGCTTCTCCGTGCTCACAGCGGTGGCTCCAATCGGGCTATCGCGCGCAGGGCCTTGGGCGTGAAGCGGGACATGAGGTGGGCGCCGCGCGCCTCCGGGGTGACGGGGACGACGGCCTGATTGCGCACAACGGCGCGCAGGACGGCGTCGGCGACCTTCTCCGGGGGATAGTTCCGCAGGCCGTAGAGGCGGGCGGACTTCTTCTGGCGGCGCTTCTCCTCGTCGGCGGAGACCCCCGTGAAGCGGGCGGTCGCCGTGATGTTCGTGTTCACGAAGCCCGGGCAGATCGCCGAGACCCCGATGCCCTGCCCGGCCAGCTCCGCGCGCAGGCACTCGCTGAGCATCAGGACGGCGGCCTTCGACGTGCTGTACGCGGGGAGGGCCTTGGAGGGCTGATAGGCCGCCGCCGACGCGGTGTTGACGATGTGCCCGCCCTGGCCGCGCTCGGCCATCTGCCTGCCGAACAGACGGCACCCGTGGATCACGCCCCACAGGTTGACGTCGAGGACCTTCTTCCAGTCCTCGGAGCTGGTGTCGAGGAAGGAGCCGGACAGGCCGATGCCCGCGTTGTTCACCAGGACGTCCACCACGCCGTACTCCGTGGCGACCTTCTCGGCCAGCTTCTCCATGGCCTGCTCGTCGCTGACGTCGACCGTCTCCGCCCAGGCCGCCGGGGCGCCCACGAGCCGGGAGAGCTCCGCCGTGCGCGCCGCGCCCTCCGCGTCCCGGTCGACGGCGATCACCCGCGCGCCCGCCTCCGCGAACGCGAACGCCGTGGCCCGCCCGATGCCGCTGCCCGCGCCCGTGACCAGGACGAGCTGGCCCGCGAACCGCTCGGCGTGCTTGCCGCGCGCCGGGGCCGCCGCGCTCGCCAGGGCCGTCGGACCGCCGTCCTCATGGGCCGTGACGAACTCCGTGATCCACGCGGTGAGCTGGTCCGGGCGGGTGCGCGGCACCCAGTGCTTGGCGGGGAGGGTGCGCCGCGTCAGCTGCGGGGCCCACGACTCCAGGTCGTCGTACAGCTTCTCCGAGAGGAAGATGTCGCCGGAGGGGACGATGAGCTGCACCGGGACGTGCGCGTAGGCGTCCGCGCGGGGCCTGCGCAGGCGGGCGCGGACGTTGTCGCGGTAGAGCCAGGCGCCGTGTGCGGCGTCCGACGGCAGCGACAGCGTGGGATAGCCGTCGGCGGGGACCTTCTCCAGGCGCTGGAGGATCTTCGGCCAGCGCTTGCCGAGCGGGCCGCGCCAGGCCAGCTCGGGCAGGACGGGGGTGTGCAGCATGTACACGTACCAGGACTTGGCGCCCTGGCCGACGAGTTGGGCGGCGCGGCGCGGGGTCGGCCGCGTCATGCGCTTCTTGAGCCAGTGCCCGAAGTGGTCGAGGGACGGACCCGACATCGAGGTGAAGGACGCTATCCGCCCCTGCGTGCGCTCGACCGTCACGAACTCCCAGGCCTGCACCGAGCCCCAGTCGTGGCCCACCAGGTGCACCGGCTCGTCCGGGCTGACCGCGTCCGCGACGGCGAGGAAGTCGTCGGTGAGCTTCTCCAGCGTGAAACCGCCGCGCAGCGGCTTCGGCGCCGTCGACCTGCCGTGCCCGCGCACGTCGTAGAGCACCACGTGAAAGCGGTCCGCGAGGCGCGTGGCCACCTCGGACCACACCTCCTTGGAGTCCGGATAGCCGTGCACGAGCAGCACCGTGGGCCGGCCTGTGTCCCCCAGCTCGGCGACGCACAGCTCCACGCCGCCCGTGCGCACCCAGCGCTCACGCGCACCCAAGAGATCCACGGTGGTCATGCGGCAGCCCTTTCCTCGGCCCAGCGCCGCACATGCGGCAGATCGTCGTCCAGCCAGAAGGCGCTCTGCTCGGGGTCCTTGGAGTCGGTGACGACCAGGATCTCCTCGAACTTCGCGCCCGTGCCGCGGAAGCCCAGATGCGGCTCGACCGCCCACAGGCCCGGCTGCGGCGGGTGGTCGGAGAACTTGTACGGCGACCACAGGGGCGACCAGCCGTCCCGGTGGCCGTGCAGCGCGTCGCTCGCGAGGCCCTTCAGGGACTGCGTGCCGAACCCGAAGACGTGCGGGGAGAGCCGGCGCTCCTTGACCCGGTCGACCTTGTGCGCGATGACGCCGAAGGGATACGCGCGATGGCGGTTGGCGTACCCCTGGCGGACCATGAGCCGGTCCACGTCCTCGTAGATCTCGCGCAGCGAGCGGCGCTCGCGGACCTCGCGCAGGATCAGCTCGCGGTGCGCCTCCAGGTCCGCGAGCAGCTTGTCGTGCACGGGGTTGAGGCCGAGGCAGCCGGAGTAGCCGATGTCGGCCGT
The DNA here is from genome assembly GCF_055591765.1 of Streptomyces sp. NPDC041205. Lineage (NCBI taxonomy): Bacteria > Bacillati > Actinomycetota > Actinomycetes > Kitasatosporales > Streptomycetaceae > Streptomyces > Streptomyces sp. NPDC041205. Next base: position 304,929 of record NZ_JBVIZH010000007.1, read on the forward strand.
GCAGCCCTGGAACACCGGGGCCATGTCGAGGATGAAGGGCATCCCCGGCTCCAGCCTGCGGTTGGTCGGGAAGAACTGCAGCGGTATCCGGAAGTTCGTGAACGCCGTGCGGTCGCCGAACCAGGCGAACGGCAGATGGAACCAGTCCCGCACCCCCCGCTCGCGCAGCCAGTCCCGCTGCATCCGCGCCGCCTCGCGCTCCGTCACCCCCGGCTTCAGCTGGGCGGCGACGGCCTCCGCGCACGCGTACGCGAGGGCCTGCACCTGCCGGAACCCCCGCAGCTCCGCGGAGAGTTCACCCTTCATTGCCGAGGTCACTGCCGAGCTCACTGCCGAGGTCCCCGTCGAGGTCATGGCTGAGGTCATGCCACCGTCCGTCCGTCGTGTCCGCACGCGCCGTGCCGCTCGCGCCCGCGCTCCGTCGTCTCCGTACGCGCTCGTAACTTGACACTGATGAATGTGACAATGGCTGACGGCTGCGTCAATAGTTCTGCCCAACCCCGCGGGACAGGTCCGGAAGTTCCCCGAGGCGGTCCCCGGGAGAACCTGTAGGGGGCGACTTACGGACGACCCCTACGGGCCCGTAATACTCGAGAGTGACGGTCGATCGAGCCCCAGGGCTGACGCCTTCGTGTGGTGCGCGCCACTACGTTCGAAGCGTGACTGTGATCGCGACCGAAAGCCTGAGCATGCGGTTCCCCCGGGTGACCGCACTTGACCGGCTCTCCTTGGACATCGGACCCGGTGTGACCGGACTCGTCGGAGCCAACGGAGCCGGCAAGTCCACCTTGATCAAGATCCTGCTGGGTCTGTCCCCCGCCACGGAGGGCCGTGCCGCCGTGCTCGGCCTCGACGTCGCCACCGAAGGCGGCCGGATTCGCGAGCGCGTCGGCTACATGCCCGAGCACGACTGTCTGCCACCCGACGTCTCGGCCACCGAGTTCGTCGTCCACATGGCACGCATGTCGGGCCTGCCGCCGGCCGCCGCGCGCGAACGCACCGCGGACACCCTGCGCCATGTCGGGCTCTACGAAGAGCGCTACCGACCCATCGGCGGCTACTCGACCGGCATGAAGCAGCGCGTGAAGCTCGCCCAGGCGCTGGTGCACGACCCCCAGTTGGTCTTCCTCGACGAGCCGACCAACGGCCTCGACCCGGTCGGCCGCGACGAGATGCTCGCCCTGATCCGCCGGGTGCACACCGACTTCGGCATCTCGGTCCTGGTCACCTCGCACCTCCTGGGCGAACTGGAGCGCACCTGCGACCACGTCGTCGTCATCGACGGCGGCAAGCTCCTGCGCTCCAGCTCCACCACGGACTTCACCCAGACCACGGCGACCCTCGCCATCGAGGTCACCGACAGCGACGAGCACCCGGACGGCACCGCCGCCCTGCGCAAGGCCCTCCAGGGCCGCGGCGTCGCCACCCAGGACGACGGCGGGGGCCTCCCCGGCGCCGGGCACACCGTGCTCCTGGAGGCGGCGAGCGAGGACACCTACGACCTCGTCCGGGACGTGGTGGCCGACCTCGGCCTCGGCCTGGTCCGCATGGAACAGCGCAGGCACCACATCGCGGAGGTCTTCCGCACCAAGGACCAGAGCGACGAGAGCGACGAGAGCGACGGGAACGACGGGAACGACGCACAGGGGCGTGCGTCCGAGCACGTCACCGCGCAGACGGGAGGCGGCCGCGATGCCCGCTGACTCCACACAGATCCACAACATCGGCTACCGCCACTACGACGGCCAGCGCCTCGGCCGCGCGTACGCCACCCGCTCGCTGTTCTCGCAGAGCCTGCGCGGTGCCTACGGCCTCGGCCGCTCCGCCAAGTCCAAGGTCCTGCCGATGATCCTCTTCGGGGTCATGTGCGCCCCCGCGCTGATCATGGTCGCGGTCGCCGTGGCCACCAAGGCCAACGACCTTCCCGTCGACTACACGCGCTACGCGATCCTGCTGCAGGCCGTCATCGGCCTCTACCTGGCCGCGCAGGCGCCGCAGACCGTCTCCAGGGACCTGCGGTTCAAGACCGTGCCCCTGTACTTCTCGCGCCCCATCGAACGCGTCGACTACGTACGCGCCAAGTTCGCGGCACTCGCGAGCGCGCTGTTCATCCTGACGGCCGTCCCGCTGATCGTGCTCTACGTAGGAGCACTGCTCGCCAAACTTGACTTCGCCGACCAGACGAAGGGATTCGCCCAAGGGCTGGTCTCCGTAGCGCTGCTCTCGGTGTTGTTCTCCGGGATCGCGCTGGTCATCTCGGCGGTCACGCCGCGCCGCGGCTTCGGCATCGCCGCCGTCATCGCCGTCCTGACCATCTCCTACGGAGCGGTCTCCACCGTCCAGGCCATCGCCCACGAACAGGGCAGCTCCGAAGCCATCAGCTGGCTCGGCCTGTTCTCGCCGATCACCCTCATCGACGGTGTGCAGACCGCCTTCCTGGGCGCCACGTCCGCCTTCCCCGGGCAGGAGGGCCCCTCGACCGGCACGGGCGTCGTGTACGTCCTCGTCGTCCTCGCCCTCATCGCCGGAAGCTACGCCGGCCTGATGCGCCGCTACCGAAAGGCCGGGCTCTAGCCATGTCCCTCCCGTCTCCCGCCACCACCCTTCCAAGGAATGGGCTGCGCCCATGAGCACTCTGAGCATCGACCATGTCTCCCGCTGGTTCGGCAACGTGGTGGCGGTCAACGACATCACCATGACGATCAGCCCCGGAGTCACCGGCCTGCTCGGCCCGAACGGCGCCGGGAAGTCCACGCTCATCAGCATGATGGGCGGTTTCCTCGCCCCCTCCACGGGCAGCGTCACCCTCGACGGCCACCCCACCTGGCGCAACGAACAGATCTACAAGCACCTGGGCATCGTCCCCGAGCGCGAGGGGATGTACGACTTCCTCACCGGCCGCGAATTCGTCGTCGCCAACGCCGAGTTGCACGGCCTCGGCAAGAAGGCCGCCCAGCGCGCCCTCGCCACGGTCGAGATGGAGTACGCGCAGGACCGCAAGATCTCCACGTACTCCAAGGGCATGCGGCAGCGCGTGAAGATGGCCTCCGCGCTCGTCCACGAGCCGTCCGTGCTGCTGCTCGACGAGCCCTTCAACGGCATGGACCCCCGCCAGCGCATGCAACTCATGGAACTGCTGCGCAAGATGGGCGACGACGGCCGCACCGTCCTGTTCTCCTCGCACATCCTCGAAGAGGTCGAACAGCTCGCCTCGCACATCGAGGTGATCGTCGCCGGACGCCACGCGGCCAGCGGCGACTTCCGCAAGATCCGCCGCCTGATGACGGACCGGCCGCACCGCTACCTGGTGCGCTCCAGCGACGACCGCACGCTCGCCGCCGCACTGATCGCCGACCCGTCCACCGCGGGCATCGAAGTCGACCTCGACGAGGGCGCGCTGCGCATCCAGGCCGTCGACTTCGGGCGCTTCACCACCCTGTTGCCACGCATCGCCCGCGAACACGACATCCGGCTGCTCACCGTCTCGCCCTCGGACGAGTCGCTCGAGTCGGTCTTCTCCTACCTCGTCGCGGCCTGAAGGGAGTCACCGTGTACGACCCGACTGTCGCCCGGCTCACCTACCGGGCCCTCCTCGGCCGCCGCCGCGCCCTCATCCTCTGCGCCCTGCCGCTGCTGCTCATCGTCATCTCCGTGGCGGTACGCGCCCTCAGCGGCGCCGACGACCAGGTCGCGTCCGACCTGCTCGGCGGGTTCGCGCTCGCCACGATGGTGCCGATCATCGGCGTCATCGCGGGCACCGGCGCGATCGGCCCCGAGATCGACGACGGCTCCGTGCTCTACCTGCTGTCCAAGCCGGTCAAGCGGCCCACGATCATCGTCACCAAGCTCACCGTCGCCATCGCCGTCACCATGGCGTTCTCGGCGCTCCCGACGTTCATCGCGGGCATGATCCTCAACGGCAACGGCCAGCAGATCGCCGTCGCCTACACGATCGCCGCCCTCGTCTCCTCCATCGCGTACGCGGCGATCTTCCTGCTGCTCGGCACGATCACCCGGCACGCGGTGGTCTTCGGCCTCGTGTACGCCCTCGTGTGGGAGGCGCTGTTCGGCTCCCTGGTCTCCGGGGCGCGCACGCTCAGCGTCCAGCAGTGGTCCCTCGCCGTCGCCCACAAGGCCGCGGACGGCGGTGACCTGGTCACCTCCGACGTGGGCCTGCCCGCAGCAGTGGTCCTGCTGATCGTGGTCACGGCCGGGACCACGTGGTACGCCGGGCAGAAGCTGCGCACGCTGACGCTGGCCGGCGACGAGTAGGTCCTCGCAGGGACGAGCAGGTGCTTGAAGTCTTGACGGCGTCTTCACCCTCCCACCCGGACACTGGTGGGAGGGGGATGCTTCAGCTGTGGCCGGGAGGTGCCGCGATGGCATCGGACGAGGGACGGGACGAAGGGACCGGGGAGACCGGCGGGGCCGGTGAGCCCGGGAGCGCCGGGGACGGGCCGTGGGACGACGTGGTCCTCGACGACGACTTCGTACGGTCCGCGGAGGCCGCCGAGCCGTCGGCCCGCGCCCGGATGCTCTCCGCGCGGTGGCGGGACCGGGCGCCCGAGCCGCAGCCCTGGCGGTCCGACGAGCCGCCCGCGGGGTGGTTCTTCAGTCGGCGGCGGAAGAAGTGGCGTCGGAAGTAGGGCGGCGGTGGGCCGCCGTGCGTGGGCTTCCTGCGCGGGCTTCCGCGGCGGCTTGTCCGGCTTCCGCGGCGGCTCGCGACGGTTTCCGTGGCGGCTTCTGCGGCGAGAAAAATCGGTGGCGGCGCGTGGCGGTGGTCGGCAGAGTAGTGGGTGTCACCGCGTCGGGGCCTCGCCCCGGTGCTCACCTTCTGGGAGAGGAGCCGACGATGTTCAACCACCCGTCGTCGTGCTCCCGGCAGGGCGGTCCGCGGCAGGCTCCGGAGTAGTCACTGCACTCCGTCCGAGCCCGCGCCACGGGGGATCGCCCGGGGCGGCCGCTTCGAGCGCGCACACTTCGCTGCGCGGGCCGCCCACCCAACGTTGCACTGGCCGGGCCTGGGGTCACGGGAACATTCCCGTGCCCTGGGCCCGGCCTTCTGCACGTCCCGTGACAGAGGCCGTCGGCCGGGGCTGTGCCCACAGCGGTGGTCGTAGAACGCTGCGCTACGGCAGCAGGCGTTCCAGGACCGCCGCGATCCCGTCCTCCTGGTTGGAGGCCGTGATCTCGTCCGCCACCGCCTTGAGGTCCTCGTGGGCGTTGGCCATGGCTACGCCGTGGGCGGACCAGGCGAACATCGGGATGTCGTTGGGCATGTCGCCGAAGGCGATCGTGTCCGCGGCCTTCACGCCGAGGCGCCGGGCCGCCAGGGACAGTCCCGTCGCCTTCGTCAGGCCGAGCGGCAGGAGCTCCACTATGCCCTCGCCCGCCATCGTGACGCCGACCAGATCGCCCGCGGCCTGCTGCGCCACGGCCGCCAGCTCGTCGTCGCTCAGCCCGGGATGCTGGACGTACACCTTGTTGAGCGGCGCCGACCACAGCTCCGCCACGTCGGTGAACGGGATGACGGGGAGCGGGCCCTCCTGGACCACGTACCCGGGGCCGACCAGGACCTCGCCGTCCAGGCCGTCGCGGCTCGCGGCGAGCGCCAGCGGGCCGACCTCCGCCTCGATCTTGGCGAGGGCCAGGCCCGCGAGCTGGCGGTCCAGGGTCACGGAGGTCAGCAGGCGGTGCTCACCCGCGTGGTAGACCTGAGCGCCCTGGCCGCACACGGCGATGCCCTCGTAGCCCAGGTCGTCCAGGACGTGCCGGGTCCAGGCGACGGAGCGGCCGGTGACGATGATGTGGGCCGCGCCCGCCGCGGTGGCCGCGGTGAGCGCGTCCCGGGTGCGCGCCGAGACCGTGTCGTCGGGGGACAGGAGCGTCCCGTCGAGGTCGGTCGCGACGAGCGGGTACGGGAAGGACGGGCCGGGGCCGCCCGTGCGCGCGGTGCTCACTTGGCGAGGGGCTCCAGGATCTCCCGGCCCCCCAGATACGGCCGCAGGACCTCGGGGACGCGCACGGAACCGTCGGGCAGCTGGTGGTTCTCCAGGATCGCCACGATCGTGCGGGGCACCGCGCACAGCGTGCCGTTCAGCGTCGAGAGCGGCTGGACCGCCTTCTTGCCGTCGCGCTCCTCGCGCATGCGCACGGACAGGCGGCGGGCCTGGAAGCTGTCGCAGTTCGACGCGGACGTCAGCTCGCGATACTTGCCCTGGGTGGGGATCCACGCCTCGCAGTCGAACTTGCGCGAGGCCGATGCGCCCAGGTCGGCGGAGGCGACGTCGATCACCTGGAAGGGCAGTTCGAGGCCGGTCAGCCACTGCTTCTCCCAGTCCAGGAGCCGCTGGTGCTCGGCCTCGGCGTCCTCCGGGGCGACGTACGAGAACATCTCGACCTTGTCGAACTGGTGCACCCGGAAGATGCCGCGGGTGTCCTTGCCGTACGTCCCGGCCTCGCGGCGGAAGCAGGGCGAGAACCCGGCGTACCGCAGGGGGAGCTTGTCGGCGTCGATGATCTCGTCCATGTGGTACGCCGCGAGCGGGACCTCGGAGGTGCCGACCAGGTAGTAGTCGTCCTTCTCCAGGTGGTACACGTTCTCGGCGGCCTGGCCGAGGAAGCCGGTGCCCTCCATGGCGCGCGGGCGGACCAGGGCGGGGGTCAGCATCGGCGTGAACCCGGCCTCCGTGGCCTGCGCGATGGCCGCGTTGACCAGCGCGAGTTCGAGGAGCGCGCCGACGCCCGTCAGGTAGTAGAAGCGCGATCCGGAGACCTTCGCGCCGCGCTCGACGTCGATGGCGCCGAGCGCCTCGCCGAGCTCCAGGTGGTCCTTGGGCTCGAAGCCCTCGGCGGCGAAGTCGCGGATCGTGCCGTGCGTCTCCAGGACGACGAAGTCCTCCTCGCCGCCCACCGGCACGTCCTCGTGCACGAGGTTGCCGAGCTGGAGGAGGAGGCGCTTGGTCTCCTCGTCGGCCTCGTCCTGCGCGGCGTTCGCGGCCTTCACCGCGGCGGCGAGCTCGCCGGCCTTCTTCAGGAGCTCGGCCTTCTCGTCACCGGAGGCCTTGGGGATGAGCTTGCCGAGGGCCTTCTGCTCGGAGCGGAGCTCGTCGAAGCTGAGCCCGGACGACCGGCGCCGCTCGTCGGCGGAGAGCAGGGCGTCGACGAGGCCGACGTCCTCTCCACGGGCGCGCTGAGAAGCGCGAACACGGTCGGGGTCCTCACGGAGCAGGCGAAGGTCAATCACCCCTCAAGGCTACCGTCGCACGGTTCCGGCCCACGACTCGATATTCACTTCATGGGCGATATGACCGTTTTGCCGGAATGGGAATTCCCGTGAGTGTCGTGCGGGTGTCGTGCCGGTGGCCGGAGATCGCCGCGAGTTCCCGGGGTCAATAAACCGGACACGAATCCCCGAAACGGGGCAGATGCCTGCCACCGCCTTGACCCGATCCCCTTGTGGGAAACGGGACTTGGGGAGCCGGTTGTCCACAGGAATGGAGGCATCCGGAAAGTTATCCACAGGCTGTGCGAAAGATCTGTGGACACCGGAACGTGGCGCTCCGAATGCCGCTTCCGCGTCGGTGTATTCCTGCCCCAAACCCCCTCTCGACCAACTTTCGAGTGGAAATGGTTAACTCCAAAGAGTTGATCAATGGAAAAGGATGGACGAGGGGTGATGTGCGGGGCTGTGGACGCAACTGGGGTCTGAGGATCGCTATGTCGACGATGTCGTACTTCGTTGTCGACTTGTCCCCAGATCGAGAAGGGCACCTGTGGATAACTTCTGTGGACAACGTAAATCTGCAGGTAGTACTGCTTTTTCAGCCACGAGGACGGCCGACGGGGGCCCATGACGAAGCGCCGGGAAACGTCAGGCGAAGGCGCGGCGAACGCCCGGGTGAAGGCTCGCTCGAAGGTTCAGTGATCGCTCAGAACGGGCGGATGCTCAGAAGCGGCCGTCCTGGCATTGCGTCAGCCAGTCCGACGCCGCCAGGAATTCCCCGTCGGACGTGCCGGCCCGCAGCGGCCGCACATCCTCCACCGCCACCCCCGCGCGCGGATACGACCCGAGGAAGCGCACCTTCGGGCAGATCCGCTTCAGGCCCATCAGCGCCTCGCCCACCCGGCGGTCGGTGATGTGGCCCTCGGCGTCCACGCTGAAGCAGTAGTTACCGATGCCCTGTCCTGTCGGCCGGGACTCGATCCGCATCAGGTTGACCCCGCGCACCGCGAACTCCTGGAGCAGTTCGAGCAGGGCGCCCGGGTGGTCGTCGCCGAGCCAGATGACCACGGAGGTCTTGTCCGCGCCGGTGGGCGCCGCGGGCCGCCCCGGGCGGCCGACCAGGACGAACCGGGTCTCCGCGTTGGCAGCGTCGTGGATCTCGGTGACCAGCGCCTCCAGGCCGTACGTCGCCGCGGCGAACTCGCCCGCGAACGCCGCGTCGAACCGGCCCTCCTGCACCAGGCGGGCACCGTCCGCGTTCGACGCCGCCGACTCCCACAGCGCGTCCGGCAGGTGCTCGCCGAGCCAGTTGCGCACCTGCGGCTGGGCGACCGGGTGGCCGGTGACCGTCTTGATGTCCTTGAGGTCCGTGCCGGGGCGGACCAGGAGCGCGAAGGCGATCGGCAGGACCACCTCGCGGTAGATCATCAGGGGCGTGCCCTTGGCGAGCTCGTCGACGGTCGTCGTGACACCGCCCTCCACCGAGTTCTCGATCGGCACCAGCGCCGCCGCGGCCTCGCCGCCGCGCACCGCGTCCAGGGCGGCCGGGACGGACACCATCGGGACGAGCTCCCGGGTGGCCGCCTCCGGCAGGGTGCGCAGGGCCGCTTCCGTGAAGGTGCCCTCGGGGCCGAGGTAGGTGTAGCGCGTCGCCGACATGGACTCACCCTAATGCGCCGGATGAGGCGAAGGTTGGCCGTTGTCCAACATGCGACTGATGACAAACTCTGGTCGACAGCTGGCGACAGCCGTCACCGCTATCCCTCCAGCAACCTCTGCCCCACGTATTCACCGCTCCCCGCGCCCCCCGGCACCGCGAACAGACCGCTCGCCTCGTGCCGGATGAACTCCGAGAGCGCGTCCCCCCGGTCGAGCTTGCGCTGCACCGGCACGAAGCCCTTCAGCGGGTCCGCCTGCCAGCAGATGAAGAGCAGCCCGGCGTCCGGTTCGCCCTTGGCGTCGAAGCCGTCGTGGTACGAGAAGGGGCGCCGCAGCATCGCGGCGCCGCCGTTCTGGTCGGGCCGGGTGATGCGGGCGTGCGCGTTGAGCGGGACCACGAGCTTGCCGTCGGCGCCGGTCTTCTCCAGCTTCATCTCGGTGGTCTCCGTGCCGCCCGTCAGCGGCGCCCCGTCGGCCTTGCGGCGCCCGATGACCTCCTCCTGCGCCCTGGTGGCCAGCTTCTCCCAGTCGTCGAGGAGCATGCGGATGCGGCGTACGACGGCGTAGGAGCCCCCGGCCATCCAGGCGGGGTCCGTGCCGTCCGGCTTCTCGGGCACGAAGATCCGCTTGTTGAAGTCGTCGTCGGACGGCTTCGGGTTGTTCGTGCCGTCGATCTGGCCCATCAGGTTGCGGGCCGTCATCGGGCGGGCGGTGGCGCCGGGCGAGCGGTTGAAGCCGTTCATCTGCCAGCGCACCTTCGCCGCCGCACCGGCCTGCTGCTGCAGGGCGCGCAGCGCGTGGAAGGCGACGAGCGGGTCGTTCGCGCCGATCTGCACCCACAGGTCGCCGCCGCTGCGGGACTTGTCGAGGCGGTCGGAGGAGAAGTCGGGCAGCGGGTCGAGGGCGGCCGGGCGTTGCTTCTCCAGGCCGGTGCGGCGGAAGAAGCCGTGGCCGAAGCCGAAGGTGACGGTGAGCGCGGACGGGCCCGCGTCCCGGGCGATGTCGGTGTCCGGGCCCCCGCCGTCCACCGGCTCGCCCGCCATCAGCCGCGCGGCGGTGGCCGACCAGCGGCGCAGCAGGGCCGCGGCCTCCTTGCGCCCGGCGCCCGGCGCGAGGTCGAAGGCGATCAGATGGCCGCGGGACTGCACGGGCGTGGTGATCCCCGGCTGGTGTTTCCCGTGAAACATCACCTCGTCCGTGCCGAGCGACGTCAGGGCCGCCCGTGACTCGCCCGCGGAGTCGGAGGAGCCCGAAGACGCCGCGGCGTACCCGGCGGCGCCGCCCGCCGCGCCGAGCGCGAGGCCGGTGGCGCCCGCTGTGCCGAGCAGGCGTCGTCGCGAAATGGTGTGGTCCGCCATGGTGGGTCAGCCGATCTGCACGTTCTTGTCGAGGGTCACTTGGTCGATGTCGGAGGTGCGCACGGTCAGTTTGACCTGCCACTTGCCGGCCATCGGGACTTGCACGCCGCTCGCGCTCCAGTGTCCGGTCGCGATGCGGTCGGGGGCGACGGGCAGCGGGCCGACATCCTTCGCCTTGAGGGTGAAGGACACCTTGACCTCGGGCAGGTCGAAGGCGCTGCCGTTGGGGCGGGTCGCGTAGACGTGCAGGTCGTTGCTGCCGGTGCGGCCCGGGGTCAGCTCCATGCGGACGGCGCCCTTGCCGTCCTTGCCGCCGGTGTCGAACGGGAAGTCGACCTTGACCGGGCCCGCGGGCTGCTGCGCCGAGGCGGCCGAGGCGTTCTTGGCCTCCTCCTCGGTGCGGCCCGGTTCGGTGCTGGTCAGGAGCGTGGTGACGGCGAGCACGACGACGGCGACGCCCGCCTCGGCGAACACCGAGCGGCGCAGGCCCGAGCGGTGCGGGTCGGCGTCACGGACGCGCTTCTGGCGGGCGGTGTCCATGGCGGCCTGCTGCCGGGCGAGCTGGACGGCACGCTTGTCCTGGCCGGGGGCCTTGGCGGCGGACGCCTTGGCGCCGGACGCCTTGCCGCCGTTGCTCTTGGCCGCGTCGGTCTTGTCGCCGCCGTCGCTCTTGCTGCTGCCCTTGCCGCCGCTGCCCTTGCCGCCGCCGCCCTTGCCGTTGCTCTTGCTGTCGCCGCTCTTGCCGTCGGCGGCGTCGAGGTCCGCCGAGACGCCCGTCTTGGAGCTGTGCGCCACGGCGACGGGCTTCTTCTTCTTGGTCGAGCTGCGCTGTTCGACGACCGCCGCGGCCGCGGCCTCGGGCACCATCCCCCCGGCCTGCCCCGCGATCCGCCCGGTCCACCGCCGCGACACCGAGGCGACGCCCACGAGGACGGCGACGAGGCCGATCTTGACGAGCAGCAACTGCCCGTACCCGGTCTCGACGAGCGCGGTCCACGAGCCGACCTGCCGCCACGACTGGTAGAGGCCGGTCGCCGCGAGCGTCACGACGCTGACGAAGGCGACGCCGGAGAAGCGCCGCACCGCGGCCGCCTCGATGTCGGGCGCGCGGTACAAGGACAGCAGCAGCGCCGCGAGCCCGCCGAGCCAGGCGGCCACGGCCAGCAGGTGCAGCACGTCGACGGGCATCGCGATCCCGGCCTGGATGCCGGTCGAGGCGTGCTCGGCGAGCGCCCAGGTGGCCGCGATGCCGATGGCGACGACGCTGCCGCCGATGGCCAGGCCGAAGGCGAGGTCCCGCTTCTCCTTGGCGTCCTCGCGCCGCTCGTACGCCCCGAAGAGCACGGCGATGAACAGCGCGGCGGCCGCGAGGAGCAGCAGCCGGGAGACGAGGGCGGCGCCGGTCTTGGTCTGCAGCACGTCGCCGAGCTTCGCCAGGTCGAAGGCGTCGCCGAGCTTGCCGGAGCCGGTGTAGGGCGCCCGCAGCAGCAGGGTCACCAGGGTGGCGCCGGTGAGGGCGAGCCAGCCGCCGACGACGAGGCGCTGGAGCGGCCGGACGCCCGCGCCGCGCTGCCAGCAGCCGAGGACGAAGGCGGCGCCGCCGACGACGACGGTGAACCCGGCGTAGGCGACGTAGCGCGCGATGTCGTAGAGGGCGCCGACGAGTCCGCCGCCGACGTCCTGGTCGGGCAGCGAGACCTTGGTGGCGGAGGGTGCCCCGATGGAGAAGGTGAAGGCCCCGGCGATGGGGTGGCTGTCGGCGGAGACGACCTGGTAGGCGACGGTGAAGGTGCCGTCGGGCAGGCCCGGCTTCAGCTTCACGCCGTACGCGTTCGAGCCCAGGTCACTGGTCTTGCCGGTGTCGACGCGCTTGCCCGCGGGGTCGAGGACCCGGACCGAGCCGTCGGACATGGCGACCTTCTCGGAGAAGGTCAGTGACACCTGCTCGGGTGCCTTGTCGACCACCGCTCCCTGCTTGGGGTCGCTCCCGGTGAGCGCGGCGTGCGCGCCGGCGGGCGCCGCGGCGGCGAGTACGGAGCCGAGGACGGCGCCGATCAGGGCGACGGCGACGAGCAGCAGTCGTCCGTAGCCGGTCAGGGCGGCCGGCCCCGGGCGGGGAGCGGTGGTCCGCATCAACTCTTCAGTCCCCTCAGTGCGACGAGTGCTTGTCGGTCGACGAGTGCTTGTCGGTGGTGGAGTGGGTCTTCGCGTTGCTCGGGTCGTGCTGCTTGGTGCTGTCGGAGGAGCTGTCCGGGTTGTACGTGGCGGACTTCACCGGCACCTGGACGGTGATCGGCTTCGACTTCTCGAAGCGGAGGGTGACCTCCACCTTGTCGCCCTGCTTCGGCTTGTGCTTGAGCTCCTCGAGCATGATGTGGTTGCCGCCGCGGGAGAAGTCGAGGGTGCCGTCGGCGGGCACGGTGAACGACTTCCGCTCCTTCATCGTGGAGCCGACGGTGGCGTGCAGGGTGACGCTGCCCGCGAGCGGGCTGGAGGCGCCGACGAGCTTGTCGGCCGCGCCCTTGTTGGTGACGGTGAAGAAGCCGCCGGCCATGTCGTCCATCGCCGGTACGGGGATGTAGGCGCCGCCGACCGAGAGGTCGGGCTTCTTCGCGGACGCGCTGCCGACTGCTTCCTTGCCGGACTTGCCGGACTTCTCGGACTTGTCGGAGTCGCCGCAGCCCGCGAGGACGAGGCCCGCGGTCAGGGCGAGGGCTCCGCCGGTGAGGAGACGGCGGCGGGTGGTGCGGTGGTTCACGGGTTCTGTCCCTTGAGGATCTTGGGGAGGTCCTGCTCGTAGTCCTTGGACGTGGCGTCCTTGCCGTTGTAGACGACATAGCCGGTGTCGGACTTCGGCGAGAAGGCGATGACCTGAGTGCCGTGCATCGACTCGAACTTGCCGTTCTTGAGCTTCTTGGTCGGCTCGACGTTGATGCCTACGGTGCGGCCGCTGGCCTGGATGGTCGGGAAGTCACCGGTCAGGCCGATGAACTCGGGGTCCTGGGCCTTGAGCCACTTGCCGAGTTCCTTCGCGGTGTCCCGCTCGGGGTCGGTGGTGACGAAGACGACCTGGAGCTTGTCGAGCTCGGCCTTGGTGACGGTCTTCTTCTGCAGCAGCGTCTTCTTGGCGACGGCGATGTTGCTCATCGTCAGCGGGCACACGTCGGGGCAGTTGGTGTAGCCGTAGTAGAGGAGCACCGGCTTGCCCTTGGTCTGCTCGCGCAGGTCGTACTTCTTGCCGTGGGTGTCCTTCAGGACCAGGTCCGGCTTCTTGAACGGCCTGTCGAGGACCGTCGCGGCCTTGTCCGACCCGGGCTCCATCGACACGTCGGCGACGGACTCCTTCTTGCTGTCGCCGTCGCCCGAACCGCACGCGCTCAGGGTGAGGGCGGCCGCGGTCAGGACGGCGGCGGCGGAGAGCGTCTTCGTGGTCTGCTTGGTCAACTTGCGCATACGAAAATGTCCCAGATGTGAGGGGGCCGGGACGCGCCGGGGCCGGGGCCCGCGGCGCGTCCCGCGGGTGGCTCAGCTGCTGCGGCGGCGTCCGGCGAGCACACCGAAGGCCACGCCCGCGGCGCCGACGACGATGCCGACGATGCCGAGGGTGCGGGCGGTGGTGTCGCTGCTGTCGCCGTCGGAGGCGCTCTCTTCCTTGCCGTCGGACTTCGCGGCGGCCTTGGCGGCCTTGTCGTCGGCGGCGCCGCCGTGGTGGTCCTCGGAGGCGGCGCTCAGCGCGAGGGCGGGCGCCGGGAACTCCGGCTCCTCCTGGCCCTTCTGCTGCGGCTCGATCCAGCGGACGACTTCCTTGTTGCTGTACGTCTGCAGCGCCTTGAACACCATCTGGTCGGCGTCCTCGGGGAGCTGGCCGAGGGACAGCGGGAACTTCTGGAAGGTGCCGGGCTCGACGCCCTTGCCGTCGGCGGTCCAGGTGACCTTGGAGACGGCCTCGTCGATCTTCTCGCCGTGGATCTCGATCGGCTTCTTCAGCTTGGTCTTGGTGACCTTCGCCTTCCAGCCCGGGATGGGCTGCGTCATCACGGACGCGAGCGGCTGGTCGGCGGGGAAGGTGATCTCGAGCTTGGTGGTGGAGGCGTCGTCGCGCTCGTTGGGGACCTTGAAGTTGACGGTCGCGTAGCCGCCCTTGGCCGCGACGCCCTCGGGGCTGACGCTGACGTGCGCGAAGGCGGGGACGGCGGAGAGCAGCAGGACGGCGGAGGCGGCGGTGCCGGCGACGACGGAGACGCGGGTCAGGGACTTCATGGCGGAATGCTCCAGTTTCGGCAGGTGGTCACGGCGGTCGTGCCCGTGGTGAACGGTGAATACGGCCGTACGCACTGTGGTGTTCGGAAAGGGGACGCGGCGCGCCGGGCCGTGCGGCCGTGCGCGGGTGCGTGCGGGTGCGCGACGCGGCACCCCTCCGATCCGATGGATGCCGGGAGGAGCGGTCCGCGTCAGGCGGCGAGCGCGAGGGCGGCGGTCGCGGGCGGACCGCGCCGGATCACCGTGTCCTCGAGGGCGGCGGCCACGAGCCGCGGCGGCGGCGGGGTGCCCGGGGCGTGCGCGGGGCCCGTCAGGGGTGCGCCGACGAGCCCGGCGCGCATGACTCGTACCAGCGCGAGGGCAGCACGGAGGGAGCGTACGAGTGCCGCCTCGGCGACTCCGTACGCCCCCTGGGCGGAGAGCCGCACGAGGCGGGCGAGCGCGAGGTCGCCGCGGCGCAGCAGCCAGCCCGCGGCGAGGGCCGCGAGGACGTGGGCGAGCAGCATCGGCAGGGACGGCAGCAGCGCGGCCATCGACGACGAGCCCATCGAGCCCATCGACGGCATCGACGTCGTCGAGGGCATCGTGCCCGTCGCCTGCGCGGCCGCCTCGGCCCCGGCGTGGGCGTGCGCGCCGTGGGCGCCGCCGGACGGTTCGAGGCCCGCGGTCCGCAGGATCTGCCGGGCCTGGACGGGCGTGAGGGTCGCCCCGCTCGCGCCGCACGCGATGCGGGCCGCGCGCTCCACGAGCGACGCGGCGTCGGAGCCGCCGCCCGCCCCGGCCGTGGTCATCGCCATGCTGTGCTGCTGGCCGAGGCCGAACAGCGCGTGCAGCGCGAGCTGGCCGACGGCGAGTGCCCCCGCGATGCCCGGCAGCGACCGCGCGCGCCCGGCGAGGGGC
The DNA here is from genome assembly GCF_055591765.1 of Streptomyces sp. NPDC041205. Taxonomy (NCBI): domain Bacteria; kingdom Bacillati; phylum Actinomycetota; class Actinomycetes; order Kitasatosporales; family Streptomycetaceae; genus Streptomyces; species Streptomyces sp. NPDC041205. The sequence continues at coordinate 320,331 of NZ_JBVIZH010000007.1, forward strand.
ACGGCGACGGCGAGGACCACGACGAAGGCGGCGATCAGCGTCCACAGGGGGACGGCGGCACAGGACGCGAGCACATGGCCCCCGGCGGACAGCACGACGCAGACCGCGGCGAAGGTCGCGGCCCGCAGGAGCCGGACATCGGCTCCGGCGCGTGTCTGACGCGGGTGGGGGGCAGTCATGGCCGGGCCATCATCGCACCAGGCTTACCCGTCTCCTACGGCAGGTCGGTGGGCGGCGGCGCGTTCCCGGGGGTGTCGGGCTACACCGGACGGGGTGCCCGGCGCGTCCGCCGTATGGGCGGCATCACGTCAAGTGGGCGCTTATTCGCGGTTACTCGCGGCAATACGTATCGGTATGTCGAGCCGCAGCCAGGAGGCTGGAGCATGAGCATCTGGTGGTCACTCCATTTGCGGCGCGAAGCTGCGAGCGTTCCGCTCGCCCGGCGCCTGCTGATGGGCACGATGGAGAGCGCGGGGGTGCACCCCGACGTCTCGTACGAACTGTCGCTGGCACTCACGGAGGCCTGCGCCAACGCGGTGGAGCACGGCGGGGCCGCGACACCCGGGGCGCCGGGCGGCGCGTACCGGGTCACGGCGTATCTGGACGGCGAGACCTGCCGCATCGAGGTCGCCGACTCCGGCCCCGGCTTCCCGCCGAGCCGCATCCGGATGTCCGCCCGTCGCCGGGGCCGCCGCCGCACCCGCCGCCCGTCCCGCGCCCGCAAGGCCGTCACGCCCCCCGAGAACGCCGAGAGCGGCCGGGGCCTGTGTCTGATCCGCGAGCTGGCCGACCACGTGGACTTCGGCAACAAGCCGGGGCGCGGCGGCGCGGTGATCAGCTTCGACAAGGTCCTGAAGTGGCGGGAGGACGCGCCGCTCGTCAGCGCGTAGGGGCCCCGGCCTTGTCCGGGATGACGATGACGAAACGGGACTCCGGGCACTCCATGGGTCGGAAAACGTGACTCGGCGTGCCTCCCGGCGGATGCTGTGGGCCCGCCGGGGCCGCATCGTCTTCATCTCCTCGGTCGTCGGTGCCACCGGTGGCGCGGGCCGGGCGAACTACGCCGCGTCCAGGGCGGGCCTGGTGGGACTCGCCGGGTCCATCGCCCGGGAACTGCGCCCGCGCGGCATCACCGCGAACGTCGTCGCGCCCGGCGTCGTCGCGTCCGGCCTCGTCACGTCCGACATGACGGCGGTCCTGTCCGAGGAGCGGCAGCACGCGATCCGCGCCCGCACCGCGAGCGGCCGGGCCACGGAGCCGGACGAGATCGCGCGGTCGGTCGTGGATCTCGCGAGCGAGGCGGCCGTGACCGTCAACGGCTCGGTGCTGACGATCGACGGCGGGCTGAGCGCCGGGGTGTGACGGGGGCCGCTCCGGCCCCGCGCCGCCCGGTCGACCCCGACCCACCCCCCTCAGGACCCTCTCCGATGGCCTCCCCCACATCCCCCACGGCTCCCGAAGCCACCGGCACACCGGCACACCGGCTCGCCGACCGACCACCGCGGCTCCGTCGCCATGCGCTGCCGGGTCACCGTCGGCCGGGCCACGCACACGTGTCGGCTCGACGAGCCCAACCTCGGCCCCGAAGTCCTCGACGGCGCCGCCGAGTTCATCGCCTGGTCCGTCCTGCGCGCACTCGACGCGGAGCCCGGAAACGGGGCCTGACCCGCACCGGTCAGGTCACCGCACCGTCGCCGCGTACACCTCGAGGGCCGACCGCGGCGCCCGGCCGAGCAGCGCGCGCAGTCGGTTGTCCGTGACCGACGTGCCGTCGAGGAAGCCGCCCGCGATCGCCGAGTAGGTGCTCAGGAGCATCGGTACCTGGAACGGCAGGGCGTCGCCGGACGCGGCGACGGCCTCGCGGGTCGCGGCGAGGGTGCCGGGTTCGTAGCGGCCGTCGACCGCGGCGGCCAGGTCGGCGCCGCCCAGGGCCTGTTCGCCGACGAGTTCGTAGGTGCGGCCCGCGTGCGGGGCCGGGTCGGTGGCCACGCGGACGGCGACGTCGGCGAGGTCCTCGCGGGCCACGGCGGCGAGGCGGCCGTCGCCGAGGGGCGCGGCGACGGTGCCGTCGGGGCCCGGGGCGGCGATGGCGGCGAGGAACTCCGCGTACAGGCCGTTGCGAAGGACCGTCCAGTTCAGCGTGGAGCGGCGCAGCCTGCGCTCGGTCCAGCGGTGGGCGAGGGCGTACGTGAGGTGGTCGCCGTCGCCGCTGAGGCTGGTGTAGACGAGGTGGCCGACGCCCGCCTTCTCGGCGGCGGAGATCACGGCCTCGTGGCGGGCGGCGACGACGTCGTCCTCGGCGGCCCCGGCCGAGATGACGAGCAGGGTGTCGACGCCGGTGAAGTCCAGGGACGAGGGGGCGTCGAAGTCGACGCGGCGCTGACCGGGGGCCGGGGCGCGGGTGCCGATGACGACGTCGTCGCGGTCGGCGAGGCGGGCGGTGACGAGCTTGCCGAGTGCGCCGGTGGCGCCGGTGATCATGAGCATGGGAAGTTTCCCCCGTTGTGCTGGGTTCCATGGATGCGTGGGAGCGGGTGGCGGTGGTCGCCGGGCCCGGGATCATCGTGGTCGGCGGCGGACGATCACGTAAGGAGGCACTTTGATGTCAGCAGGGCACACGGCGGTAACCACTCCCGGCGCGGGCACGGACGAACCGGTGATCAGCTGCGAGACGCCGCAGGACGAGTGCGGTGTCCGGGACGTCCTGGACCGGCTCGGCGACAAGTGGTCCGTCTACGTAGTGGTCGAACTCGCCTCCGGAGTCCTGCGGTTCAAGGAACTCCAGCGCCGCATCCACGGCGGCGTCTCGCAGCGCATGCTCACCCTGACGCTGCGCCGTCTGGAGCGCGACGGCCTGGTGAAGCGCACCGTGCGCCCCACGATCCCGCCGCAGGTCGAGTACGAGCTGACGGAGATGGGCCACAGCCTCACCCACCTCGTGAAGTCCCTCGCGGACTGGTCGATCGCCCACCGCCCGGCGATCGCGGAGGCGCGGGCGACGTACGACGCGCGGACCACCGAGGACGTCCGGCCCTGACGGAGCGGCCTCAGCCCTCGTCCGGCGCGGGCGGCAGCACCCCGCACAGCGCCTCGATCGCCGCCGCGTACCCGTGCTCGGGCGGCGTCGCGTACCCGACCACCAGGCCGTCCGGCGCGTGCGCGGCCGCCGGGTGCCGGTAGTCGGACAGGCCCTCCAGGCCGACGCCCTGCCACGCGGCGGCCTTCACGGCGGACGCCTCCGTGCCGGGCGGCAGCCGCAGCACGGCGTGCAGCCCGGCCGCGATGCCGGTGACGGTGATGTGCGGGGCGCGCTCGGCGAGGGTGGCGACGAGGTGGTCGCGGCGGCGCCGGTAGCGCTGGCGCATGCGGCGGACGTGCCGGTCGTAGTGGCCGGAGTCGATGAGGTCGGCGAGGGTGAGCTGGTCGGGGACGCTCACCCAGGCCTCCCGCTCGCCCTTGGCGGCGAGGACCGCGTCGACCAGGTGCTCCGGAAGCACCATCCAGCCGACGCGCACGGCGGGCGACAGGCTCTTGCTCACCGACCCCATGTACACGACGCGTTCGGGGTCCAGGCCCTGGACGGCGCCGACGGGCTCCCGGTCGTAGCGGAACTCGCCGTCGTAGTCGTCCTCCAGGATCAGCCCGCCGTGCGTGCGGGCCCAGTCGACGACGGCGCTGCGGCGCGCGGGGTGCAGCGGCCCGCCCGTGGGGAACTGGTGCGCGGGCGTGAGCAGCACCGCCCGCACGGGCCCCGGCAAGTCCGCCAACTCCTCGACGCGGGCGCCGTGTTCGTCCAGGGGCAGGGGAAGCGTCCGCACCCGCGCCGCGTCCAGGAGCGAGCGGTGGAAGCCGAGCCCGTACGCCTCCACGGCAATGGGGTCTCCCCTGTTCGAGCGGAGCCGAGAACCCGGGGAAGGCCCGCGCAGCACCCCGCCGCCCGCGCCGCCCCCGGGCCCGCCGAACAGCAGCCGCAGCGCGTGCGCGAAGCCCGAGCACACCACGATCCGCTCCGGCTCGGCCCGCACCCCGCGCACCCGCGCCAGATACCCGGCGAGCGCCCGGCGCAGCTCGATCCGGCCCTGCGGATCGCCGGGCCCGAAGGCCTCGTTGGGCGCGGCGGCGAGGGCGCGGCGGGCGGCGGCGAGCCAGGCGGCGCGGGGGAAGGAACCGGCGTCCGGCTGGCCCTGGACGAGGTGGTGCGCGGGCTTCGCGGATGCGCCGGGCGAGCGCTTGGGCACGCGGACGGGGGGCGGGGGCGCGGCGCGCTCGGCGACGCGGGTGCCCGAGCCCTGCCGGGCGGTGAGCCAGCCCTCGGCGACGAGTTCGGCGTAGGCGTCGGCGACGGTGTTGCGGGCGACGCCGAGGTCGGCGGCCAGGGAGCGGTACGGGGGCAGGCGGGTGCCGGGGGCGAGGCGGCCGTCCTGCACTGCGGCGCGCAGCGCGCGGATGAGCGCGGCTCTGCGGCTGCCGCCGCCGGACAGCTCCAGGTGCAGGTCACTGCCGATGCGCTCCGCCGAATTGACCCAGGATTCCGCCATGGAACTGCACCCTACTCGTGGTCTTTGATCACCGTAGATTCATGGTCATGACGAACAACACGACGTACGCAGAGACCGCCCGGCCCGCCGGGACCGCCCCGACCACCGGGGTCGACGGGACCACCCGGCCCCTGCCCCGCATCGACTTCGCCAAGGCCGCCCCGAAGGTCTTCAAGGCCGTCATCGGCCTGGACGCCGCCGCCCGCGCCGGACTCGACCCGGCCCTCGTCGAGCTGATCCAGATCCGCGCCTCGCACCTCAACGGCTGCGCGTACTGCCTGCACATGCACACCAACGACGCGCGCAAGGCGGGCGAGAGCGAGGACCGGCTGCACATGGTCGCCGTCTGGCGCGAGGCCAGGAACTTCTTCTCCGCCAAGGAGCAGGCCGCACTCGCCCTCACGGACGCGGTCACCCGGGTCGGCGAGGCCGGGGTTCCGGATGCCGTCTACGCCGAGGCCGCCGCCCACTTCGACGAGACCGAGCTGGCGCACGTGCTCGGCCTCGTCCTCGCCATCAACACGTGGAACCGGATCGCGCTCAGCACCGCGAAGGTCGCAGGGACGGACGAGCGTTAGAGCCGGCCCCGTCGGCCCACCGCACCGCAGGACCCATCGCGTACGACGCCACCAGGATCACCCCGCCGAGCAGCAGCCACCCCGGCGCCCCCCACTCCACCAGGAGCGTGGTGAGGACCAGGGGGCCGAGGGTGCGGGCGACGGTGACCCCGGTGCCGAAGAAGCCCTGGTACTCGCCGATCCGGCCCGCGGGCGCCAGGTCGAAGCCGAGTTGCCAGGAACCGGCGGACTGCAGCATCTCGGCGGCGAGCAGCGCCACGGACGCGGCGACGAGCACCGCGGCGGCCGTCCACGCCCCGCCCGCGGCGGCCGACAGGGCGAACACCGCGCACGCGGCCAGCATCAGCACGCCGGACCTGCGCACGGCGCGTACCGCCGTCGGGATCCCGGAGACCGACCGCGCCGTACGCACCTGGAAGGCCATGACACCAAGGGTGTTGAGGACGAACAGCGCCGAGACGAGCCACGCGGGGGCGTTCGTGCGCTCGGTGAGCCACAGCGGAATGCCGAGGCTGAGCAGCGGCATCCGCAGCAGCAGCACGGTGTTGAGGAGCGTGACGAGCGCGTACGGCCGGTCCCTGAGCACCGCGAGCCGCTCGCCCGCCACCGCCGCCGTCGGCGCGACGGCGGGCAGCCGCCACAGCACCGCGGCGCACACCACGAAGCCGACGGCGTCCATCGCGAACACCGAGAGGTACGCGGCCTCGCTGCCGTGGTGCAGCGCGATGCCGCCGATTCCGGCGCCCACCGCGAGCCCCGCGTTCAGCGTGGACTGGAGGTGGGCGAGGAGCCCGGTGCGCTCCTCCTTGGTGACGAGCCCGGCGAGCAGCGCCTGGCGTGCCGCGGCGAGGCCCGACTGGGCGGTGGCGTACACGAGGGCGGCGGCCACGAACGGCACGAAGTCGCGGACGACGAGGAAGGACGCGACGGCGGCGCCGGTCGCGAGGGCGAGCAGCACCGCGGTGCCGCGCGGCCCGCGCCGGTCGGCGAGCCGCCCGAGCGGCACCCCCACCACGGACCCGACGGCCCACGCGAGCGTGAGCCCGAGCCCGATCCGCGCCGGGGCGAGCCCGACGACGTGCGTGAAGTAGAGGGCGGACGTGACGTAGTACGCGCCGTCGCCCACGGAGTTGGCGAGCTGCGCGAGGGCGAGCTGCCGCGCGGGGCCGGGGGCCGGAAGAAGGCGGGATGTCGTCATGCCCGGAACGCTAGAGGCCGAGTGGCACGCTCAGATGGTCCATTATGCGGCCCGGTTCATGGGCCACTTCAAAGGCGTCGGGTGGGGCGGAAAGAGCCCGTCCGGCGCTTGAGGGCGAGGCCGAAGGCCGATCGGCGGCGCGCCGGGCCGGGGTACGCCGAGGGCCGGGCCCCCGACCCCGGGAACCCGGCCCTCGCCGACAAGAACGGCCGCGGCCGCGGGCTAGCCCTTCAGCTCGGCCATCCAGCGCTCGACCTCGTCCGACCGCCGGGGCAGCGCGGCGGACAGGTTCCGGTTGCCGTCCTCGGTGACGAGGATGTCGTCCTCGATGCGCACGCCGATGCCCCGGTACTCCTCGGGCACGGTCAGGTCGTCCGCCTGGAAGTACAGACCGGGCTCGACGGTCAGGCACATGCCGGGCTCCAGGGTGCCGTCCACGTACGTCTCGGTGCGCGCGGCGGCGCAGTCGTGGACGTCCATGCCGAGCATGTGACCGGTGCCGTGCAGCGTCCAGCGGCGCTGCAGGCCGAGCTCCAGGACGCGCTCGACGGGGCCCTCGACGATCCCCCACTCGACCAGCTTCTCGGCGAGCACGCGCTGCGCGGCGTCGTGGAAGTCGCGGTACTTGCCGCCCGGCTTGACCGCCGCGATCCCGGCCTCCTGGGCCTCGTACACGGCGTCGTAGATCTTCTTCTGCACCTCGTCGAAGCGGCCGTTGATCGGCAGGGTGCGGGTGACGTCCGCGGTGTAGTACGTGTGCGTCTCCACGCCCGCGTCGAGCAGGAGCAGCTCGCCGGAGCGGACGGCGCCGTCGTTGCGCACCCAGTGCAGGGTGGTGGCGTGCGGGCCCGCGGCGCAGATGGAGCCGTAGCCGATGTCGTTGCCCTCGACGCGGGCGCGCAGGAAGAACGTGCCCTCGATGTAGCGCTCGGAGGTCGCCTCGGCCTTGTCGAGGACCTTCACGACGTCCTCGAAGCCGCGCACCGTGGAGTCCACGGCCTTCTGCAGCTCACGGACCTCGAACTCGTCCTTGACGAGGCGGGCCTCGGAGAGGAAGACGCGCAGCTCCTCGTCGCGCTCGGCGGTGACCTTGTCGGCCAGGGCCGCCTCGATCCCGGCGTCGAAGCCGCGGACGACGCGGACGGGCCCGGTGGCCTCGCGCAGCGCGCCGGCCAGCTCGCGGACGTCGGAGGCGGGGATGCCGTACAGCGTCTCGGCCTCGGTCAGGGAGTGGCGGCGGCCGACCCACAGCTCGCCCTGGCCGTCGAGCCAGAACTCGCCGTTCTCGCGGTTGGAGCGCGGAAGGAGGTAGATCGTCGCGTCGTGCCCGCCGGTCCGCTTCGGCTCCATGACGAGGACGCCGTCCTCGGTCTGGTTGCCGGTGAGGTAGGCGTACTCCACGGAGGCGCGGAAGGCGTACTCCGTGTCGTTCGAGCGGGTCTTCAGGTTGCCCGCGGGGACGACCAGGCGCTCGCCGGGGAAGCGCGCGGAGAGCGCGGCACGGCGGGCGGCGGTGTGCGCGGCCTGCTCGATCGGCTCCAGGTCACGCAGCTCGGTGTCCGCCCAGCCCGACTTCATGCTCTCGGCGAGCTCGTCGGAGACACCGGGGTAGAGGCCGTTCTTGCGCTGCTTGATCGGCTCTTCTTCGGTCTCCACCAGCTCTTCCGGGATCTCCGGGTTGAGGGCGTCCGACACGGTCTGCCTCCTGTTTGACGGCTCTGTACGACTCTGGACCCCCTCCATCGTACGGTCGTACGTAAGGAGGCCCAGGGGCGGAAGACCCCTCACCGCGGAGGCTCACGGGCCGTGCGCGCCGCGTCACTCGAAGCGTGCCGCGAGCAGCACCACGTCCTCCTCGCTCGCCGCCGCGGCCGGGCCGTCCAGGCCCTCCGGGAGGACCGTGCGCAGCACGTGGTCGGCGATCTCCCCGGGGTCGTCGCGGGCCGCCTTCGGCACGCTCGCGGCGGCCGCGTGCAGCCGCGCGAAGGCCCGGTCCATGGCGTCGCCCGTGCGCTGAAGGAGCCCGTCCGTATAGAGAAGCAGCGTTTCTCCTGGCTCCGGGCGGATGTCCACGCTGGGCGCCTCCCAGCAGGCGAGCATGCCGAGCGGCGCCGACAGGGACGTCTCCACGAACTCCGTGCGCCGCTCCCCGACGATCAGCGGCGGGCTGTGCCCGGCCCCGGCGAGGACGATCTTGCGCAGGCCGGGCTCGCAGAACGCGAACAGCGCCGTCGCCGACCGCGCGGGCTCGGTGAGGCGAAGCAGCAGCTCCAGGTCGGAGAGGACGGCGACGGGGTCCTCGCCCTCCATCACCGCGTACGCCCGCAGCGAGGCCCGCAGCCGTCCCATCGCGGCGACCGCGCTCGGCCCGGACCCGGTGACGGAGCCGACCGCGAGGCCGAGCGCCGCGTCCGGCAGGGGCAGCGCGTCGAACCAGTCGCCGCCGCCGCGCGGTCCGGTGCTGTGCCGGGCCGCGAGCTGCACCCCGGCGACCCGAGGCAGGCGCGGGGGCAGCAGTTCCGCGCGCAGGGTCGCGGTCGTGGAGCGGGCGCGGTCCAGTTCCACCAGGCGCGCCAGGTGCTCGGTGGCGTACTGGAGGTAGCGGCCGATGAGGTGCCGCTGCCGCTCGGCCGGCTCGGCGGGCTCGTCGTACAGCCAGACCACCGCGCCGACGCGGCCCGCCGTGTCGGTGAGCAGCGGCAGGGCGTAGCTCGCGGCGTACCCGAGGCGGACGGCGACCTCACGGTGGTGGGGGTCGAGGGCCTCGTCGGCGAGGAGGTCGGGCTGCACGACCTCGGTGACGGGGGCCGCGGCGGGGGGCGCGGTCTTGGCGGCGGGCACGGACTCCGGCGCGCCGGGGACGGCCCCGGCGGTGGCGTCGAGGAGGCGGCCGAAGGAGGTGGCGGCGCGCGGCACCGTCTCCAGATGGCCGAGGTCGGCGCGGGCGAGGCCGAGGCCGACGGTCGTGGTGGGGCCGAGGCCGTCGGCGGGTTCCAGGACGACGAGGCCGCGGCGGGCGCCGACGAGGGCGGCGCCGGCGCGCAGGAGTTCGCCGAGCGCGCCGTCGAGTGCGGCCGTGCGGGACAGGCGTTCCGTGAGTTCGTGCAGCGTGGTGAGGTCGGAGACCCAGCCCGCGAGGCGGTCCTGGATCAGTGCTCCCGGGGCGTTCTGGGCACCGGAGGCGGCAGGGGCGCCCTGGACGGACGGGGCAGTGTGGGCCGGTGGCGGAACAGTGGAATCGATTCCGGCCACTTTCGGGAGGTGCGGGGCGTTCATGGCTGACGGCTTTCCGGCCAGCGCGTATTGCTCAATAGCATCGCAAACCCCCTGTCATTCTGCGCCGCTAGCAATGTCTCCACATCTACACGCAGGGGAGAGGGGATGTCCAGCATTGTCCTGCGAGGATTCCTGGTGTCCAGTGGGGCGCGAGTGAATTCCGGGAACTGTCAGCGATCTTGAGAACTTGTCTGAAAACTGTTGCAGGGAACGGCATATTGCGGTCGACTGACATTGTTCGAAGGAGCGTCACAGCGGCTGCGATGGGTACGTACTCGGTGATGGCCAGGGGCAGTTGCGGGACGCCCGGAACCTGGTGGCGGACCCGAGCGTCTTAACCCACGGCGGCCGTGCCCCATCCTCCCGCGGCACGGGCGGCAAGAATTACGCGGGACGGCAAACGCCAGGCGCCGCCACCCCACGCCACGTCAACGCTCGGCCCATAGGGGAGCCCCATGCCGCAGGCTGGGGTGTGATGCGCCAGCTTGTACGCACCTGTACGCACTTGCATGCACCTAGTACGCGCACCTCGTACGCACGTCGATAGTGATCCACACATGGTGTGATGTGGCCCGAAGTGTCCCTCTGCGTGTAACGGAAAGGAACGAGCGCTCATGCGCGAGATCCTCGGAAGGCGACGCAGGCTCCTGTCCTGGCGAATCGGTAGGAAGTCTGACCAGAGTCCCGCTCTGCTCGGCGCGGCCATCACCTTCGCGACCGTGTGGCGCTGGCCCGTGCTCCCGGGCGTCGGCATCGACAGCCAGGTCAGGCGTGGTCTCGGCACCCTCGACACCGACGGCGACCCGCGGGGCGACGCCCGCGAGCGGCAGGGCGACACCCGCAAGAGGACCGGCAAGGGCACCAGAAGGAACGCCGAGGGCACCGGCACGCCCGCCCCGCGCGACACCGCCGCGCGCTGCGCCTGCCCCGACCCCGAGTGCGGCTTCCCCGGAGCCCATCCGCTCGACCCCGGCCTGCTCGCCGCGACGACGGACGAGCGCATGGTGCGTTGGTGGTGGACCAACCGCCCCGGCGCCCCGGTGCTCCTCGCCACCGGCGGCCGCGCCCCCTGCGCCGTGAGCCTGCCCGCGGTGGCCGGCGCGCGCGCCCTCGCCGCACTCGACGAGGCGGGCGTCAGGCTCGGCCCGGTCGTGGCCACCCCGGCCCGCATCTTCATCCTCGTCGCGCCGTACTCGATGGAGCAGTTGGGCGCGCTCCTGTACGCCAAGGACTGGGTCCCGGGCTCGCTGCGGTTCCACGGTGACGGCGGGTACGTGGCGCTGCCGCCGTCGGAGACGGGCCAGGGCCAGGTCCGCTGGGAGCGTGCGCCCCTGCCCGGCTCGGCCGCGCCCTGGGTGCCCGACGTCGAGGCCGTCGTCGACGCGGTGGTCGACGCGCTCACTCGTACGGGTGTGAGCGCCCCCGAGTTGTAGGGCGTTGGGCGCGCGGTGAACGCTCCGCGTGCCCATCGTCGTTATCTTCGGGCCATGCACCCGCGCCCGGCCGTGAACCCCCGCCTGCTCGCGCTCCTGGGAGTCGTGGCCGTCGCGGTGCTCGTGCCGCTCGCCGGCGCCTCCGCGGGGCCCGTGCTCCATGACTCCGTACTCCGCGATGACTCCGTACTCCGTGACGACGCGAAGCGCCCCGCCGGGCCGCCGCCGTCCCGCCCCTCGGCCACGCAGCCGTCCACCCAGTCGTCCACGCCGCCGTCCCGGCCGCAGGACAAGCCCGGCGATCCGGCCGCCCCCGCGCGCCCCGCGCACGACGCGGAGCCCCCGCGGGAGACCACCGCCCGCTGCGGCCCCGAGCTGTCCTCCCCGCACGGCGTGGAGGCCCAGACCTGCGTCCTGTCCCAGGCCGACGACACCTGGGCGCGTACCTACTACCGCAACGCCACGGGTGAGGCGCTGAAGGCCGTTCTGAGCGTCATGGGGCCGAAGGGACGCACCGTGCAGATGCACTGCGCGGTGGGCGCCGACGACGAGCCGGCGGCGTGCGAGACGCCCCGTGAGCGCACGGCGGGAACGGCGGCGCGGTACACGGCGGTGGCGGAGTTCGCCCGTGCGGGCTCGGGTGCGCTGCTGCTGCGCTCCGGCAGCAACTGAGCGCTCTTCCGGTGCAGTTGGGAAGGTTGTTCACCGCTGTACGGGCACCGGGTGTGCACCGGGCACAGAAACGCCCGGTTGCTGGCGACGGGGGATGCACCAGCAACCGGGCTACCTGAACGGTAACAAGAGATCGGCGCTTGGCAAATTCGATCTCAGTTATCCGGACAGGGATTTACCTGCGTCCAAGGGGAGTTGTGACGGGAGTCACGCGTTCCGTTCCGACTGACTGGTGGGTCAGTGCGGACCGGCCGGACGCCGCGGCGTCCGACGCCCCGGGAGGTCAGCTGAGGGTGACCTGTCGGTTGGTGAGGCCGCCGCGCGCCCTGCGCTCTTCCGGAGTCAGCGGCTCCGTCGCCGCGAGCGCCGTCGCGAGGCGCGACGCGAACTCGGCGGCGGGCTGCTCGATGTCACCGGCCCCCATACCGCTCGGCAGGTCCCACACCGGCACCGTCAGACCGTGCGCGCGGAACGAGCCGACCAGGCGGGTGCCCTCGCCGAGGCTCGACGCGCCGGCCGCGTGCAGCCGCGCGAGCGCGTCGAGGAGCTGCTCCTCGGGATGCGGCATGACCCAGCGCAGGTGGTTCTTCTCCGGCGTCTCGCACCAGTAGGCGGCGTCCACGCCGGAGAGCTTGACCGTCGGGATGGCGGCGGCGTTCGCCCGCTCCAGGGAGGCGGACACCTCCGGCGTCGCGTTCTCCGCGTCCGGCACCCAGAACTCGAAACCGGGGTGCACGACCGGCTCGAAGGCGCTCTTCTCGTCGATGAGCTCCTGCAGGCGGGGACCATCGCCGGACACCGCGCGGCGGCCGGGGACCGGCTGGCCGGGCTCGGTGGTGAGGGCCCGCTGGAGGGTGTCGGCGAGGTCGCGGCTGATGTCGCCGGAGGAGGTGTCGTTCTGCAGGCCGAGCAGCACCGAGCCGTCGTCGCGGCGCAGCGCGGGCCAGGCCATCGGCAGGACGGTCGCCAGGGTCACGGAGGGCACGCCCTCGGGAAGGCCGCCCTCCCGTCGTCCACCACCACCCTTGTTCTGAAGCGCTTCGCGCACCTCTTCCTTCAGAGTGAGCTCGACGGTCGCGGCGGGGACCAGCTCGCGCAGGGCCACCCAGTCGCACTCGCCGGGCAGGCCGTCGAAGGGGCGCTGCACCAGCTCGGTCACGGCGTGCGCGGCGGCCCTGCCGTGACAGGCCTTGTACCGGCGGCCCGAACCGCAGGGGCAGGGTTCCCGGGCGCCGACGACCGGGACCTCGTGGTCCTTGAGCTGCGGCTGCTTGCCCTGGTTGCCCTTGGTCTGCGGGCGCTTCTTGGCCATCGTGGGTGTCTCCCGGTTACGGCTCGCTTGCGTACGGGCGCGAGCCTAGCCGTTCGCCGTCGGGTGCCCGGGGGACCGGGTGCGCGCCGGGGCGCGGTGGGAGCGGCTCGGGGACCGGGTGCGGCCCCGCTCGGTGCACGTACCCGCTCAGTCCACGTCGTCGAAGGGGTCCGCGAAGCCGAGGTCGGATATCGCGGCCGTGGCGGCGGCCGCCGACGGTGCGACGACGCGCGTAGCGAAGTCCTCATGGCGGTGCCCGGACTGCACCAGGGCCCAGACGGTGACCTCACCGCGGGTGTCGTCGCGCACTCCCCACGCCTCGGCGAGGGCGGTGATGATGTTGAGCCCGCGGCCGCCGTGGGCCGTGACCGACGGAGTGGCCGGAATCGGGCGGGTCGGGCCGCCGCCGTCCGTCACTTCGACCGTGAGCCGGCCGGTCTTCTCGACGCGCCACGCGGCGCGCACGTCTCCGTCGTCGCCGTCCCCGTTGAGTCCCTCCCCCAGCGGCCTGCCGTGTCGGCAGGCGTTGCTGAGGAGTTCGGAAAGGATCAGTACGGCATCGTCGATGACCGACTCCGACACCCCGTTGCCGCGCAGTTGATCGCGCATTCGGTGTCTGGCTTCCCCCACGCCCGCAGGACCATGGGGTACGGCCATGCTCGACGACGTGGGCACCTCCCGTGCCACCACAAACGCCACCCCCGAGACCTCCTTTGCCCCACGCCACGGTGTGAATGCCCCAATGGACTGGACCGGAAACCGGCCAACACCGCGATGGTGACGCACTCGACACGGTCGAATACGCACCGAACGCGCCGGTGCACTCCCCGTAATGGGCGTCAGGCGCGGCCGAGTTGGGACAGAACCTGCTTCGGGCGGTTGGTGATGATCGCGTCGACGCCGAGGCGGGCGCACAGTTCGACGTCGGCGGGCTCGTTCACGGTCCAGACGTGCACCTGGTGCCCGGCCCGCTGGAGCTTGGCGACGTACCCGGGGTGGTTGCGTACGATCCGGATCCCCGGGCCCGCGATCCGGACGCCCTCGGGGAGACGGCCGTCGCGGTGGCGGGGCGAGACGAACTGCATCAGATAGACGGTGGGCAGCGTCGGGGACGCGGCGCGCACGCGGTGCAGTGAACGCGCCGAGAAGCTCATGACGCGGACGGGCGAGGGGCCGTCGGCGGGCGGCGCGTCGAGGCCGAAGCGCTTCAGGAGATGCAGCAGCCGCTCCTCCACCTGGCCCGCCCAGCGGGTGGGGTGCTTGGTCTCGATGGCGAGCTGGACCCGGCGCCCGGAGGCATTGTTTTCGGCCACCAGCTCAAGGAGGCGCTCCAGGGTGAGTACGGAGGTGTCCTTGGCGTCGGACGGGTCCTGCCCCTCGTCCCAGTCGGGCCCTTCCCCGTCCCCGGGGTCGCCGCCGTTCTTCCAGGAGCCGAAGTCGAGGGCCGCGAGGTCGGCGAGCTCCAGGGCGGAGACGGCGCCGCGGCCGTTCGAGGTGCGGTTGACGCGGCGGTCGTGCACACAGACGAGATGGCCGTCCGCGGTGAGCCGTACGTCGCATTCGAGGGCGTCGGCGCCGTCCTCGACCGCCTTCTCGTACGCGGCCAGGGTGTGCTCCGGGGCGTCCTCGGAGGCTCCGCGGTGGGCGACGACCTGGATGTGGGGCTGTCGTGCGTGGGTCACCGCGTCATCGTGCCATCGCTGACGGGTTGCGCCTTCCGTATGGGTTGGTTTCGCCCGCCGTGAACGCACAGCATCGGCTTATGGTGCCCTGACAGCCCATGGGAAAAGCTGACTGCAGACAAAACTGAACCGAAATGATCGTCTGCTGCTCTCAGGCCGTGACCGAGTACGACAGCGTGGACCGAGGAGAAGAAGCTGTGAGCACCGAGAACGAGGGCACTGAAGTACCCCCGGCCCCGTCCGCACCTCCCGTGCCGGTGGACACTCCCGCTGCTTCCGCCCCCGACACCCCGGCGCCGACGCCACCGGCGGACAAGCCCGCCACGTCCGGACCGGCCCCGGCGGAGGCTCCCGCGAGCACTCCGCCCCCGTCGGCACCGGCCCCCGCCCCGAGCGTCCCCGATCCGTACGCGCACACGGCCGGCCATGTGGGCGCGGGCCAGTCGGGCGCCGCGTACACCCAGGCGGGTCAGCCCGGCGCGGCGTACGGCCAGCAGCCCGCGTCCGCCGCGTCGCCCTCCGGCGCGTGGCCGCCGCCCCCGCCCCCGGCCGTGCCGTCGTACGCGCAGGACGGCGCCGGGTCCGGCGGCTCGGGAGGTACGGGCTGGGGCGCGTCCTGGACGGCGGAGCAGCCGGCCGCGCCGAAGCCGGGCGGTCGGCGTGGCGGCCTGGTCGCGGCGGTGCTCGCGGCGGCGCTGATCGCGGGCGGTGTCGGCGGCGGCCTCGGCTTCTGGGCGGCGGACCGCAACGACGACAACAGCACGGACTCGACGACGGTCTCCGCGTCGGACAGCCCGGCCGACCTCAAGCGCGAGCCCGGCTCGGTGGCGGGCATCGCGAACAAGGCGCTGCCGAGCGTCGTCACCATCGAGGCCCAGAGCGGCAGCGGCGAAGGCGGCACGGGCACGGGCTTCGTGTACGACAAGCAGGGCCACATCCTCACCAACAACCACGTGGTGGCGTCCGCGGCCGAGGGCGGCAAGCTGTCGGCGACGTTCTCGAACGGCAAGAAGTTCGACGCGGAGGTCGTCGGCCGCGCCCAGGGCTACGACGTCGCGGTCATCAAGCTCAAGAACAAGCCCTCGGACCTCGCCCCGCTGCCGCTCGCCGACTCCGAGAAGGTGGCCGTCGGCGACTCCACGATCGCCATCGGCGCCCCCTTCGGCCTGTCCAACACGGTCACGACGGGCATCGTCAGCGCGAAGAACCGCCCGGTGACCTCCAGCGACGGCGGCAACAGCAAGAGTTCGTACATGAGCGCGCTGCAGACCGACGCGTCCATCAACCCGGGCAACTCCGGCGGCCCGCTCCTGGACGCCCGCGGCGCGGTCATCGGCATCAACTCCGCGATCAAGCCTGCCGACAGCGGCGGCATGGGCGGCGGCGGCCAGTCCGGCTCGATCGGCCTGGGCTTCGCGATCCCGGTCAACCAGGCGAAGAACGTGGCACAGCAGCTGATCAAGACGGGCGAGGCGACGTACCCCGTGATCGGCGCGTCGGTCTCCCTGGCGAACACCTCGGACGGCGCCACCATCTCCGACCGAGCCGCCGGCAACTCCGGCGCCGCCGTGGAGCCGGGCGGCCCGGCGGCCAAGGCGGGCCTCAAGTCCGGCGACGTCATCAAGAAGCTCGACGACACGGTCATCGACAGCGGCCCGACCCTCATCGGCCAGATCTGGACCCACCGCCCCGGCGACACCGTCAAGATCACCTACGAGCGCGACGGCAAGGATCGCACGGTCGACGTCGTCCTGGGCGCACGCAAGGGCGACAGCTGACCCGCTACTCTTGACCCCGCGCCACCGGCCGAACACCGGCCAGCCGGCGCGGGGTGGGTTGCCCGAGCGGCCTAAGGGAACGGTCTTGAAAACCGTCGTGGCGCGAGTCACCGTGGGTTCAAATCCCACACCCACCGCAGCAGGTCAGCTTGTGTGCTGGTCAGAACGGGCGCCCCCGATCGGGGGCGCCCCTTCTTCTTGATCGCCGTCTCACCTTGATCCGCCTCTGGCACGCTGTCGACCAGTGTCTGTGGACCAGGCGTGGACCAGATGTCTGACGAGATCGGCGCTTAGCCACCTCTTCGGGCCGGGGCCCGCGTCGGGCAAGGGCAGGGGGCCGCTCGTGCACATTGCGGGCAGCGGTGAAGCCTGCCCGAGTTGCCAGCCAGCGTACGGCCCCCTGACCATGCCCGACCCCAACCCGAACAGGACACCGGCCAAAGCCGCGTGCGCCGACCGCGTGGGCGGGTGCGTCGATCCAAGGGCTTGGGGAAGCGATCAACTGACCAAGGCAGGCGGGGCGATCGTCCGAGCGCGGTCGTACAGATCGCGAGCCGCCGCATTCCTCCGATGCGGGCGGATGAGCCCGAACATCGCCTTGATGCGGTCGTCTGCCCGTCCGGATTGGACCATGGGGTAGTCGTCGAGGGCTTGGTGCCAGGTGGCGCAGGCTGCTTCCAAGTGGCCCATCTCCAACTGCCGCTCGGCCAGCGTGGCCCGGTGCCGTACCCGTGCGCGCCGGTAGACGCTGAAGCGCACTTTGTCCGACTGCTGCATGGCTTCGACCGCTCCGGGCACATCACCGAGTTCGTAACGCAACTGGCTGATGTGGTAGTTGAGCGATGAGGGGTCGTACGAGCCGAACGCCTTGCCACGGGATTCGGCGCGGTCCATGGCCGCCTCCGCCTCGCGGATGTACCGCAGTGCGCTCGTTCGGTCGCCTGTCTGGGCGGCCGTGTGGGCCTGCTGGCCAGCGAGGAAGGCTCGCATCCGAGGCCCGGCTTTCGGGGACGCTGCGGCAGCGGCATCCGCGAGGTTCATCGCCTTGGTCCCATGCTTCAGGTCGACCGCTTGCACGCTCATGCCGCGCAGGGTCGTGCAGTACGTCAGGTGATCCGCAGCGGCGCCCGCCAACTCCAGGGCCTTGATGTAGTAGCGCTGGGCGAGCCCGTGGAGCCCTTCGTCCACAGCCATGTAGCCGGTCAGGTAGAGCAGGTCCGAGGCAGCGGACTGCATTGCTCGCCGCACGTCATCGGGAGCATCGGCGCGCAGGTACGAGGCAACCGTGTTGACCATGAACGAGGCAGCCATGGGGCGTGCATGGCGTCCGCCGAACTGATCGTCCAGCTCTGAGACACGCTCGGTCATGGCGATGACCATGTCCACTTCGTTCATGCCGATGCGCGACGCACGGCCGGACTGAACAGCCTCCGCGCGGCCGATCACGTCGGGCCAGCCGGGGATCGTCAGGGCCACCGAGAACAGACCCGCGCCGAGGAATCTGCGGCGGGACGGATCCATGTCTTGCCTCCCCAGGTCGATCAACCCTTCCACGGTATCCATGGATTCGGGAGATTGATCGAGGGGAGCCGGCAGCCCCGCCTCAGCATGGGTGACCGGACGGCCGAGCCGACGCGAGAAGGCTTCGAGGATGCAGGCCCGCACAGCGTCGCGGGGGATGGTGCCGCCGAGCCAGTGGCTCACGGACGACTCGTCGTAGCGCAAGGGGGTGCCGGTCTCGGTACCTATGCGGTTCACAGCCCGTGCGAGCTGGCGATACGTCCAGCGGCTCTCGGCGAGCAGGTGGCCGAGCGCTGCGTTCGGTTCGCGTTTCGCCATGGCCCTCAACTCCCCACGCTCTTGCGTGCTTTCCAAGGCTTTCAAGTCCCGACGCTGCGGCAACGGTACCGCTGTGCGTGGTCAGGCGGTTGCGTAGAGCACATGAAAGATCGGCGAAACGCTCGCCGCAGACGTCTCTCCTGAGGGGCTGAGTCATGAGAAGCAAAGCGCGGGCAGCACTTGCCCGAATGACCGAAGAGCGGGGCGCGGAGGGTGTGCTGAAGATCGACGTCGTGGACGGGTGGGAACTGCCCCCAGGGTCCATGAAGTACCCGCCGTGCCAGTGCCCTCTGCACCGGGCAGCCCAGACGCAAGAGGATCGCAACGGCGCACTTGGCAGCAAGGCCCGTGCGGCCAACGAGCGAAGCAGGGGCGAGCAGGTGTGAGCCGTCTAGTGGTCCGAGTGATGAGCCATGCCGGAGCCCTCCTGATCATCACCATCGCGAGATCGATCGGCTTCGTACTCGGCGTGGCTGCCACCATGCCGACCCGCTGAACTCCTCCCTGGTCGCATGAATCGTGGTTCAGCCACACGCGGCCGAGGAGGGCACGACTGCCGCCTGACAGGGCGGTAGATCCCGTCCGGCTGCCGTACGTGTGACGGCGGTCGGCAGCCGGACGGGGCCACCGATGCACCCAACCACCGAAGGAGAGTGCAGCAGTGTCCACAACGCTAGTGCGGCCCGCCCCGGAGATCGTGGCGCGGCGTGCGCGAGAGATCTTGATGATCGTCGAGGCCGATCGGGAGTACGACCGTCTGCGCACCGCATGCGCGAAGTACGACGAGGACTGGACGAGCTTCATGGGGTACGCCCTCGTGGACGCGTTCGACATCGCGAAGGACACCGAGCCGCTGTTCCCCGAGGCCATGCGCGCCATGGCGATCAAGTCGGCCGTCTACGAGATGACGGATGGCGACGAGGAGGCCGCCGAGATCCCCGTTGCCGTCCCCGTGGACGAGATGATCCACGCGCTGGCCGCGCAGTTCACGGTGCTGTCCCGCATCCAGGACCGCACCGGCATCAAGTTCGTACACGCCACCGACCGCGAGGCCATCGGGGAATGGGACCACGGCGACTACACGCACCAGGTCTACCGGGCGGCATGGGGGCCGATGAACGAGCGCTACTGGTTCGGGAGGGGTGAGACCGCGAAGCGCAGGGCCGCGGTCATGGCGAAGTACGAGCCGCTGGGCATTCTTGACGGTGGCCGTCGGTTCGCGCCCGGGTTCGCCACTGCCAGCTAGGAGAGCTAGTTGAACGCACGGCGCAGTGCCAAGGTCGAGTCGACCTCGGGGAAGGCACGTCGGATCTCACGGTCCGCCAGGTCGATCAGCACCTCAAGGGCACCGGGGGCTGCGCCGTGCACCAGCTCACGCAGGTACGCGTCGAGTTCGGCGACGTCATCGGGCAGCTCGACGTCTGCCACCAAGGCCACGCCTTCCGTCTTGTACGGAGCGGGTGGCAGGCCGACCTTCTCCGGATGGACACAGACGGGCACGCCTTGCAGCGTGTATCTGTGGCCGTCTTCAGGGTTGAAAGGGCACTCGCGAGACGGACGCTCGGCCACGTCGAACTCGCCCAGCGGGAAGCGGCGCGATGGACAGATGCCGCACGCGCGGTGGCCGTCACCGGTGACGAATGCCTCAGCCATGGGCGGCAGCGTAGCGTGGTCGACATGGCGAGGATGGCCGCTCTGGGAGGCCCCGCTGCGAACGGGTGACGGCTGGCAGGAGCGGCCCGGAACTGGCGCCCGTGGGTGTCCGGAGCGCAAGCCGGAGCCAGTGGACCAGGCGTGGACCACGGGGGCGCACGGCCCCGGCGCGAGGATGGATAGCGGCAGGTCAGCGTGGCTGCCTCGCCTGGAACGCGCACCCTCTTGAAAACCGTCGTGGCGCGAGTCACCGTGGGTTCAAATCCCACACCCACCGCGCAGTCGAACGGCCCCTGACCTGGGATTGAGGTCAGGGGCCCGCTCATGTTCAGGCACCGCAGAACACTTTGACTCCCCGTGAGTCCCCGACCGATCGGGCACGCGAGGGGCACGAGAGTGAGGTGGGCATGATGAACGATGAAGACAAGATGACGTGGGCAGTGGCTCAGGGGCTGCATCGCTATGAGCAGGAACGTAGGGCCGAAGCGCGCCGGTAGACGCTGAAGCGCACCTTGTCCGACTGCTGCATGGCTTCGACGGTTCCGGGCACATCACCGAGTTCGTAACGCACTTGGCGCATGTGGTAGTTGAGCGACGAGGGGTCGTACGAGCCGAACGCCTTGCCTCGCGATTCGGCGCGGTCCACGGCCGCCTCCGCCTCCTTGAAGGCCGACGTCACAGGCGCCGGTGCCAACCAGGCGGACCCGCGAGGGCTTTGCTGGGCAGCGGCGCGGCGGCCAGCATCCCGCCCGCCGCAAGAGCGACGACACCTGCGGAAGCAGCAAGACGGGCCCGGAGATTGCGGTTCACGGAGTTCCTCACCAGGGAGAGGTCGAAAAAGACCGGAGAGAGCTGGACGGAAGCCGGAATGTCAGCTTCCAGTCGGTCGGTCCGGTAGCCGGCTCACGCGACTTTCGCTTACGTCTCTCCGAAGTGGCGCTTCGCCGTCGGCCCGCTCCGGTGGGAAGTCGGCCATGCCTACGTAAGGCAAACCGCTCACCGGTGCTCTCGAACGGGTCGGGTGCCGGGAAGTGGCCGTCTGTTCACGGGAGTTGATTTACGGAGACCACGGGCACCGCTGGGATGGGTGCGTGCCGCCAAGCGGTGGTGGGGAATGTGGAATCGTAAATGATCATTAGGGATTGGCGTGTGATGTTCACCTCAAGGCGTGAGTATTTGCATGACCAACTTGCCTGCTATGCCCGCATGTGGGCGGGATGTTTTGTCGGATTCGCCATGACTGCGCGTTCGCTATTGAGGGTCCTTAACCGTTCTTGACATACGGATCGCGGGAAACGCATGATCTCCCGGCGTCGGCATTCTGGCGCCTGCAATTCGAAACGGGAGAATGAAAATGCGTAAGGTCTGCACGGCGATCCTGACGGGTCTGTTCAGCGTCACGCTGTTTGTCGCGCTTCCGGGCAACCACAGCGAGGCCCGCGCCATCACCTTCGACCCCAACGCGTGCCTCGATCTCTCCCAGGTGCAGGTGTGCAAGAAGGGCTACATCTGGAAGAACGTGCCGATGACCGGGCCCGTGGCGCCGGGCAAGTGCCGCCCGTGGGTTTCGGTGAAGACCAAGAAGAAGTGCTGACCACACTGCTTCGCAGTTCTCGCGTGTGAGTGGCGGGCCATCATCATGTGATGGCCCGCCACTTTCTTTTTGTCTGGGGCGATTTGGTGGCTGATGTGGAGGGGCAAGGGGGCGGTGAAGGCACGCGTTACGCATGGCCCGTCAGGCGCGCCGCCGACGCTATCGTCGACGCCGCCTCGCG
This sequence comes from Streptomyces sp. NPDC041205, assembly GCF_055591765.1. Taxonomy (NCBI): domain Bacteria; kingdom Bacillati; phylum Actinomycetota; class Actinomycetes; order Kitasatosporales; family Streptomycetaceae; genus Streptomyces; species Streptomyces sp. NPDC041205. The sequence goes on from NZ_JBVIZH010000007.1 coordinate 342,065, forward strand.
CGCGGTCAGGCCCACGCGGACGGCCGCGTCGGTGAGCGGTGCGGTGAGTGCTTCGCCGAAGCCGTTCTCGTACGCGCGGCATGCCGCCCAGAACAGGCGGGTGTTGCGCTGCCCCGCGTGCGCGGCGAGGACGAACTGGACCAGGCCCTGGCCCTGTTGGGGGTCCGCGGGGGCGCCTGCGTGCGCGGGCCGCGGTCGGCGTCGGGGGGACGGGGTGAGCAGCCGCAGGAGCGCGGGCGGGCAGGTGGCCGGCGGGAGGTGGGCGGTGCCGGGGACCGCGCTGTAGACGCCGTGTTCGGTACGGGAGCCCGGGCCGACCAGATAGCCGCCCGCGCCGCGGATGTCGATGCCGGGGGCCAGACGGCCCGCCGAGTTGGGCACGACGGTGTCGGGCGGCCCGGCCAGCCAGATGTGGCGGCCCCCGCTCGGCGTCGCCACGACGACGGTCTCCGGGATCGTGAACAGGTGCCGCAGCGCCAACTCCCGCAGTTCGGCGGGTGCGTCGACGCCGGACTTGGTGTCCAGGTCGATGCCGATCAGGTGGTACGGCGGCAGTCCGCAGGCGATGCCGTAGCCGGAGGCCCAGGGGGCGGAGGCGAACAGTTCGCGGATGCGGTGGGGGTCGGTCGACGCGTCGTACACGCCGTGTCCCATGCGGCCGCACTCGCCGCGGCAGGGGGGTGACTGCTGCGGGGCGTCGCGGTGGCCTGGGAGTGCGTGGTGCTCCGGAGGGGCGTGGTGCCGCGCGTCGTCGTGGCCCGGGGCGGTGTGGTGCCGTGCCTCGTCGTGGTGCGGGGAGCGCAGCGCCGGGAGCTTCGTCCGCGACAGCGGGATGACGGCGAGGCCGCGCTCGGCGGCGGTGAGGGCGTGGGCGAGCGCGAGGGTGGCGGTGTGGCGGTCGGCCCGGCCCGCGGCCACGCCGGGCCGCGGGGGTGCGGGGGGCCCTGAGGGCGCGGTGGGCCCCGAGGGCTCGATCGGCTCGGTGGCCGGGTGTTCCGCCGCGTGGGGCTCGGCCCTGTGGGGCTCCGCCGCGTGGCGGGGGGAGTGGTCGGTGTCGCGGTCCGTGGCATGGCGGTCGATGGGAGCCATGACTTCAGTTTCGTACAAACGTTCGATGAAGGGAAGGGGGGTGGCCCGGGGTGGCGCGCCGAGTGCGGACGGCGCCCCCCGCTCGGGCCTGCTGCGGGAACGCTTCAGCCCGTGCGGCGCCTGGCCTCGGCCGCTGAAGCGGCGCTGAGCTGGGACTTCGGGGCGCAAAGCGTGTTTATCGACTTGTCCTCACGCTTGCGGGGGAATCAGGCCTTCCGGGGTGGTTCCCAGGGGGTGCGGTGGGCAACTCTGATCTCGCGACGTCGTGCAGATGCAAAACCGGGGCGGTCGGCCAACCGCCTTGGAGCAAGCGCTACTTGAGGCGCATCCGGCTTCCCGCCGGTGCGAATCTCCCGTTCTGGAGGAAATAACATGGCAAGCATCCGTACCGCCCGCGCCCTCGCTGCTGTCGCGGCCCTGCCCCTCGCCGCCGCTCTCTTCTCCGGCGTTGCGATGGCCGACAACGGCTCGTTCGCGGACGACGGATCCAACGCCGGTGTGGCTACGGTCAACGGCAGCGGCGTCGGCGACGACAACAACGGCAACTCGTCCACGACGCAGCAGCAGGCGGTTGGCAACGGCGCCTCGAACCAGAGCAACACGGCCCAGGTGAACGGTTCCGCGTTCACGGAGATCGACCAGACCAACGCGAACGTCGCCGTCAACTTCAGCGAACTGTGGTGACCTGGGGCCTCGTTGGGGAGTGATCCTCGGGGCCTGCTCCAAGGGGTGATGTGACAGTTGCGCGGCGGTGCCTCGGGCACCGCCGCGCGGCTGCGTTCGGGGGCGACGGGGCCTTGACGCCGGTTCGTTTTCTGACGGACAGTCAGAAACTATTCCCGGTACGAGGCCGTACGAGGCCGTACGAGGCCGTACGAGAAGGAGAGGCCGCCGCCGTGCACCTCGCCCCCACCGAACGCCAGCGGCGCCTGCGCGCCGAACTGCGCGCGTACTTCCGCGGGCTGATGCCCGAAGGGCCGCCCGCGAGCGACGACAAGGCCGGGCAGCGGCGGCTCCTGCGCCGCATCGGCGCGGACGGCTACCTCGGCCTCGGCTGGCCCGTCGAGTACGGGGGGCAGGGGCGCGGCGCCGACGAGCAGTTCGTGTTCTTCGACGAGGCGTACCGTGCGGGCGCGCCCGTGTCGATGGTCACGCTGAACACCGTCGGGCCGACCCTGATGAAGTACGGGACCGAGGAGCAGAAGGCGGCCCTGCTTCCCGGCATCCTGCGCGGGGAAACCGTCTTCGCGATCGGTTACAGCGAGCCGTCCGCGGGCACGGACCTGGCCGCACTGCGGACGCGGGCCGTCCGAACGGCAGGCCCGAGCGGCGACTGGCTGATCGACGGCCAGAAGAGCTTCACCTCCAACGCCCAGAACGCCGACTGGATCTGGCTCGCCTGCCGCACCGACCCCGACGCGCCCAAGCACCGGGGCATCTCGATCCTCCTCGTGCCGACCGGCGCGCCCGGGTTCTCCTGGACCCCGATCGAGACCGTCGGCGGCCAGACCACGACGGCGACGTACTACGACGGCGTGCGCGTGCCCGCCGGGAACCTCGTCGGCGCGGAGCACGGCGGCTGGGACCTCATCACCAACCAGCTCAACCACGAGCGGATCGCGCTCGCGGCGATCGGCATGCAGGCCGAGGACTTCTACGCGGCGGCGCGGACGGCCGCGTGCGCACCCGATCGGGTGAGCGGCGAGCGTCGGGTTGACGCTCCGTGGGTCCGTTTGAAACTGGCGGAGGCGCATGCGCGGCTCGCGGCGACGCGCCTGCTCAACTGGCGTTTGGTGGGGGATGTGGAGGCGGGGGGTCCGGCCCCGGGGGACGCGAGCGGCGTGAAGTTCGTGGGAACCGAATCGGCGGTCGAGGTGTACCGAATGTGTCAGGAGATCGCGGGGGACGCGGGGGTCGTACGAGCCGGTTCGCCCGGCTCCCTGGCACGGGGGACGGCCGGGGACGGGGAGCTGGAGCGGATGAACAGGGCGGCGCAGATCAACACCTTCGGGGGCGGGGTGAGCGAGGTGCAGCGGGAGATCGTGGCGACGATGCGGCTCGGGATGCGGAGGGGGCGGCGATGACGGGCGGGGAGCCGGACGAGCTGTACGAGAAGTTGAGGGTGTACGAGGGGCGGGCCGCCGTTGTCGCCGGGCGCGGCAAGGACCCGGTGAACGAGCCGATGATCAGGCACTGGTGCGAGGCGATGGGGGACACCCACGCCGCGTACGTGGGCCCGGAGGCCGTGGCCCCGCCGACCATGCTCCAGGTGTGGACGATGGGCGGCCTCTCCGGGCACAGTGCCCGCTCGGAGGCGTACGACGAGCTGTTCGCCCTGCTCGACGACGCCGGGTACGCCTCGGTGGTGGCGACCGACTGCGAGCAGGAGTATCTGCGTCCGCTGCGCCCCGGGGGCGAGATCACCTTCGACGCGGTGATCGAGTCGGTCTCGGAGCGCAAGACGACCAAGCTCGGTACGGGGTACTTCGTGACGACGCGGATGGACGTCCGCGCGGACGGCGAACCGGCGGGGACGCATCGCTTCCGGATCTTGAAATACGTGCCCGCGCGGAGGCGGGCGAAGGGGGTGGGCGCGGCTGCGCCGGAGGGTGCGGTGGGGTCGGCGGGCACGGTGGGGGCGGCGGGGTCGGCTGAGGCTGCGGGGTCGGCTGAGTCGGCGGGGTCGGCCGCCCCGGCTCGGAGCAGGAGGCCGCGGCCCGTGATCAACAGGGACAACGCGGGCTTCTGGGAGGGCGTGGCCCGGCACCGCCTGCTGATCCAGCGCTGCGGCTCCTGCGCCCGCCTCCGCTTCCCCTGGCTGCCGGGCTGCAACGCCTGCGGTTCGCCCGAGTGGGACACGGTCGAGGCGAGCGGCGAGGGCACGGTCTTCTCGTACGTGGTGATGCACCACCCGCCGTTCCCGGCCTTCACCGCGCCGGATCAGGCCGCTGACGGGGCGGGGCCGTACGCGGTCGTGCTCGTCGAGCTGGCGGAGGGCGTGCGGATCATCAGCCAGGTGGTGGGGGTGGGGCACGACCGGGTGCGGATCGGGATGCCCGTGCGGCTGGAGTTCCATCGGGTCGACGAGGAGCTGGAGCTGCCGCTGTTCCGGCCGCTCGCGCCGGACGGCGGCGCGGACGCGGCCTTGGTCGGGGCGGTCGACCGTGTGCGAGAGGGAGTGGGGGACGGCATGCGGGAGAGCGCGCGGGACGGTGCGCGGGAGGGAGTGGGGGACGGCATGCGGGACGGTGCGCGAGAGGGCGTGCGCTGACATGGACTTCACGCCCACACCGGAACAGGCGGCCGCCCGGGACCTGGCCGCGCGGATCTTCGGGGACCTGTCCACACCGGACCGGCTCGCGGCGGCGGGCACCGGGACGGACACCGAGCTGTGGAAGGCGCTGTGCGCGGCGGGCCTGCCGGGCGCGGTGGAGGAGGTCGGACTGCTCGGCCTGGTGCTGCTTCTTGAGGAGCAGGGCCGGACGACGGCGCAGGTGCCGTTCGCGGTGAGCTGCGTGTACGGACTGCTCGCGGTGACGGCGCACGGTTCGGCGGACCAGCGGGCGCGGCTGCTGCCGGGGCTGCGGGACGGGACGGAGGTGGCGACGGGGGCGTTCCCCGCGCGCGGCGGGTCCGGTCGGGTGCGGGTCGAGGACGGCAGGCTGACCGGGGCGGTGCCGTGGGTGCCGTGGTTGCGGGACGCGACGTTCGTGCTTGTGGCCGCGGCCGACCGGGGGCTGTGGCTGGTGCGTACGGCCGACGCGGGGTGTGAGCCGGTCGAGTTGACGGCGCCGTGGCGGGCGGGGCGGCTGGTGCTTGAGGGGGTGCGGGGCGAGCGGCTGGGGGACACCGGCGCGGCAGAGGTCGCGTACGACGACGTGCTGGCCACCGCCCGTACGGCCTTCGCCGGGCTGCAGGCCGGGGTCTGCGCGGGGTCGCTGGCCCGCGCTGTGGCGTACACCAACGAGCGGGAGCAGTTCGGCCGCCCGCTCGCGGCGAAGCAGGCGGTCCAACTCCGTGCGGCGGAGGCGTACATGGACACGGAGGCGATCCGCGTCACGGCGTACGAGGCGGCGTGGCGCCGGGACGAGGCACTGGCGTACGGCACGCACGCGCTGACCGCCGCGTGGTGGGCGTCGGAGGCGGGCCGCCGCGTCGTGCACGCGGGCCAGCATCTGCACGGCGGCGTGGGCGCCGACGTCGAGTTCCCGGTGCACCGGCACTTCCTGTGGGGCCGCCAGCTGGACGCGTACCTGGGCTGCGGCGGCGAAGTCCTGTCGGAGCTGGGTGACTTGATAGTGGCAGAGGAGTCCGCGGCAGAGGTGTCCGTGACAGAGGAGTCCGCGGCAGAGGTGTCCGTAACGGAGGAGGCCGTATGAGCACCACATCCGCCCCGCGCGCAGGGGACGCGCTGCCACCCCTGGAGATCCCGGTCACCCGCACCCTGATCGTCGCCGGGGCCATCGCCTCGCGGGACTACCAGGACGTGCACCACGACGTGGAGTCGGCCAGGCGGAAGGGCTCCCCCGACATCTTCATGAACATCCTCACGACCAACGGCCTGGTGGGGCGGTACATGACGGACTGCTTCGGCCCCGCGGCCACCCTCCGGAAGGTGGCGATCAGGCTGGGGGCGCCCAACTACCCCGGAGACACGATGACGTTGACAGGGACGGTCGAGCAGGTCGAGCAGGTCGAGCAGGGCGCGGCCGAGCGCGGGGATGAGGGCGGGGCCGTGACGGTCACCGTCAGGGTCGTCGGAGCCAACAGCATCGGCAAGCACGTGACCGGCACCGTCACGGTGACGGTGCCCGCCGGGCCGTCGCGGGTGGCGGGCGCACGGGCCGGGGGCGACGCATGAGCGTACGGAAGAAGGACAGCCTCGGCGGGAAGGCGGCGGTCGTCGGGATCGGGGCGACGGAGTTCTCCAAGGACTCCGGGCGCAGCGAGCTGAAGCTGGCCGTCGAGGCGGTGCGGTCCGCGCTCGACGACGCGGGCCTGCGCCCGGCCGACGTGGACGGCCTGGTGACGTTCACGATGGACACCAGCCCGGAGATCACGGTGGCGCAGGCGGCCGGGATGGGCGAGCTGTCCTTCTTCTCCCGCGTGCACTACGGCGGCGGCGCGGCCTGCGCGACCGTGCAGCAGGCGGCCCTGGCGGTGGCGAGCGGGGTGGCCGAAGTGGTCGTGTGCTACCGGGCGTTCAACGAGCGCTCGGGTCGCCGCTTCGGCTCCGGGGTGCGGCACCGGGAGCCGTCGGCGGAGGGCGCGGCGCTCGGCTGGTCGCTGCCGTTCGGGCTGCTCACGCCCGCGTCGTGGGTGGCGATGGCGGCCCAGCGCTATCTGCACACGTACGGCCTGACGCCGGAGGCCTTCGGCCAGGTGGCGGTCGTCGACCGGAAGTACGCGGCGACGAATCCCTCGGCGTACTTCCACGGCAGACCGATCACGCTGGCGGACCACGCCGCCTCGCGGTGGATCGTCGAGCCGCTGCGGCTCCTGGACTGCTGCCAGGAGACGGACGGCGGCCAGGCGGTCGTCGTGACGAGCGTGGAGCGGGCCCGGGACCTGCCGCACCCGCCCGCCGTGATCGCCGCCGCGGCCCAGGGTGCGGGCCGCGCCCAGGAGCAGATGACGAGCTTCTACCGCGACGACCTCACCGGCCTGCCCGAAATGGGCGTGGTGGCACGGCAGTTGTGGCGCACGTCGGGGCTGGCGCCGGAGGACATGGACGTGGGGATCCTGTACGACCACTTCACGCCGTTCGTGCTGATGCAGCTGGAGGAGTTCGGGTTCTGCGAGCCGGGTGCGGCGGCGGAGTTCGTGGCGAAGGAGCGGCTGCCGCTGAACACCCACGGCGGTCAGCTCGGCGAGGCGTATCTGCACGGGATGAACGGCGTGGCCGAGGCCGTCCGGCAGGTCCGCGGCACGGCGGTGAACCAGATACCCGGCGCCGCCCGCGCCCTCGTCACGGCGGGCACCGGTGTCCCCACATCGGGGTTGATTCTGGCGGCGGACGGCTGAACGCGGCGCGTGTCCCGCGCTCGGCGGCGGCCCCGGCCCGTTCACTCGCTGCATGCGCCATCGAAAGAAGCTTCTGGGAATCGTGCTGGGCCTGGCCCTGGCGACACTGGCCATGGACACCGAGGCGGGCTCGGCCGCGACCACGACGACCACGATCACGCCGCCCGGCGGGCCGCCGCCGGGCCCCGCCCCCGGCCTCGCGCGCGCCACCTCCGCGGGCCGGGCGGGCACCTCCTTCTACGGCCGCGCCTTCGACACCTGCCAGGCGCCGTCCGCCGACACCATGCGGCGCTGGCAGGAGTCGGACTACGGGGCGGTCGGGGTGTACTTCGGCGGCCGCGGCCGGGCCTGCCCGAACCAGCAGCACCTGAGCCGGGACTGGCTGCGGTCGGTCGACGAGATGGGCTGGGGGGTGCTGCCGCTGTACGTGGGGTCGCAGTCGCCGTGCGTCGTGGCCCGGAACAAGCAGCACGTCCGCATCGGGCGGAACCCCGCGCGGCAGGGCGCCCGGGAGGGCGGGGACGCGGTCGGCAGGGCCCAGGACCTCGGCATCGCGCCGGACAGCCCGCTGTACCTGGACATGGAGTCGTACCGCCAGAACGACCGCGCCTGCGCCCGCGACACCCTCGCGTTCGTCCGCGCCTGGAACCGCGAAGTGCGCAGCCAGGGCTACGTACCGGGCTTCTACAGCAGCGCGAACTCCGGCGTACGGCACATGGACGAGGCCCGGCGGCAGGGGGTCGACGACCTGCCGGAGGTGATGTGGTTCGCGCGCTGGAACATCGAACCCGATCTGTACGGCGAGCCCGCGCTCGGGAGGGACGCCTGGCTGCCCAACCGGCGGATCCACCAGTACGCGGGCAACGTCACCGAGCGGCACGGGGGACGCACGATCACCATCGACCGCAACCTCGTCGACGCCCCGGTGGCCACGCTGGGCTAGAGCCTGGCCGATGGGGCGGCGCGGCCCGGGGGTGGCCTCCGGGACCACGGTCCCAGGGGTGCCCTTCGGGACGGTTCTCGCGCGCCCGCCGTCCGCCGGGCGCGTACGCCCCCAGGCCCGAACCCCCGCCGCCAGGCGCTTTCGTACACCTCAGGGTTGAACCCGCAGGGGTCGGCCTCGCCTCCTCCACCTTCAGGAGGTGGGGCTGGCTCCCCTCGTACAACCTGAGGCGGACAAGCCTTCGGGACCTGCGGCCGATCCGCTGATGTAGGGGTCGCTTCTAGCGTGGAGCCATGACCGCATCCATGGTGTCCGTGTGCACCAGCGCATCGAAGGCCGCGACGCGGACCACGAGTCCTTCCGCCTACCCGTCGTTCGCCTCCTACGTCCGCGCCCGCCAGCTTGTGCTGCTGCGTACCGCCCGGTCGCTGACGGCGAACCCGAGCGATGCCGAGGACCTGCTGCAGACGGCGCTGACCAAGACGTATGTGGCCTGGGACCGGATCGAGGACCATCGGGCGCTCGACGGCTATGTGCGCCGGGCGCTGCTGAACACGCGCACGTCGCAGTGGCGCAAGCGCAAGGTCGACGAGTTCGCCTGCGACGAGTTGCCCGAACCGGAGACCGTGCCGGCCGGTGACCCGGCCGAGCAGCAGGCGCTGCACGACGCGATGTGGCGCGCGATCATGAAGCTGCCCGCACGGCAGCGGGCGATGGTCGTCCTGAGGTATTACGAGGACCTGAGCGAGGCGCAGACGGCCGAGGTGCTCGGGGTCTCCATCGGTACGGTGAAGAGCGCGGTGTCGCGTGCGCTCGGCAAGCTCCGTGAGGACCCGGAGCTGACGCCGGTCCGCTGAACGCCGGCTTCCGCTGAACGTCGGCTTCCGCCGAACGTCGGCTTCCGCCGAACGTCGGCCCGTCGAACGTCGGCTTCCGCTGGGCGTCCGGCTCCGCCGGGTGTCGGCCTGCCGAGTGTGTGCTCCGCCGGGCACCGCTCCGCGCCACCGGCCCGGGACCGACGGGGGCCATGCCACGTCATCCACTCCGTCGCGGTCATTTTCCTTTCAGGTGCTCCCGCGGTAGTGACATACCGTGCGGTATGCGGCAAGAATCTGGGGCTACCAGCAGGTAAAGCGCCGGGACCACCCGGTGGCCTGTGCCGCCCACCAGGAGGACGCCGTGCTGAGCACCATGCAGGACGTACCGCTGACTGTGACCCGCATCCTCAACCACGGGACGACCGTGCACGGGGACTCGCAGGTCATCACGTGGACCGGTGACGGTGCTCCGCAGCGCCGGACCTTCCGGGACATCGGTGCCAGAGCCGCCCAGCTCGCCCACGCCCTGCATGACGACCTCGGAATCCGCGAGGGCGACGCCACAGGGACGTTCATGTGGAACAACGCCGAGCACGTCGAGGCGTACTTCGCCGTCCCCTGCATGGGCGCCGTCCTGCACACCCTCAACCTGCGGCTGCCCGCCGACCAGCTGACATGGATCGTCGGCCACGCCGCCGACCGCGTGATCATCGTCAACGGCTCGCTGCTCGGCCTGATCGCACCGCTCCTCGACCGCCTGCCGACCGTCGAGCACCTGGTCGTCTCCGGCCCCGGCAATCTCTCCCTCCTCGACGGCGCCCGCGTCCGCGTCCACGACTACGAGGAACTCATCGCGGGCAAGCCCACCACCTACGACTGGCCCGACCTGGACGAACGCCGTGCCGCCGCCATGTGCTACACCTCCGGCACCACCGGCGATCCCAAGGGCGTCGTCTACTCCCACCGCTCCATCTATCTGCACTCCATGCAGGTCAACATGGCCCAGTCCATGGGCCTCACCGACGCCGACCTCAGCCTCGTCGTCGTACCGCAGTTCCACGTCAACGCCTGGGGCCTGCCGCACGCCACCTTCATGACCGGCGTCGGCATGCTGATGCCGGACCGCTTCCTGCAGCCCGCGCCGCTCGCGGAGATGATCGAGTCCGAGCGGCCCACGCACGCCGCCGCCGTGCCCACCATCTGGCAGGGCCTGCTCGCCGAACTCACCGCCAAGCCCCGCGACGTCGGCTCTCTGACGCAGGTCACCATCGGCGGCTCGGCCTGTCCGCCCTCCCTGATGGAGGCCTTCGACCGCCTCGGCATGCGCGTCTGCCACGCCTGGGGCATGACCGAGACCTCACCGCTCGGCACGGTCTCGCGCCCGCCCGCGCACGTCGTCGGCACCGACGAGGAGTTCGCCTACCGCCTCACCCAGGGCCGCTTCCCCGCCGGTGTCGAGGCCCGCCTGGTCGGCCCCGACGGCACCCATCTGCCCTGGGACGGCGAGTCCGCGGGCGAGCTGGAGGTGCGCGGCCCCTGGATCGCCGGTTCCTACTACGGCGGGGTGGGCGGCGAGGCCCTCAAGCCCGAGGACAAGTTCAGCCCCGACGGCTGGCTGAGGACCGGCGACGTCGGTGTCATCAGCGCCGACGGCTTCCTGACCCTCACCGACCGCGCGAAGGACGTCATCAAGTCCGGCGGCGAGTGGATCTCCTCCGTCGAGTTGGAGAACGCGCTGATGTCCCACCCGGACGTCGCCGAGGCCGCGGTCGTCGCCGTCCCCGACACCAAGTGGGGCGAACGCCCGCTCGCCACCGTCGTCCTCAAGGAGGACGCCACCGCCGACTACATGGCCCTGCGCGACTTCCTCGCCACCCGCGTCGCCAAATGGCAGCTCCCGGAGCGCTGGGCGCTCGTCCCGGCCGTTCCCAAGACCAGCGTCGGCAAGTTCGACAAGAAGGTGCTGCGCAGGCAGTACGCGGCGGGCGAGCTGGACGTGACCCAGCTCTGACGCACGACTGCGGGTGCGGCACCGGGTGCCCCGCGGGCGTGGCTCGCGGGGCAGCGTCCCCTCCGTACCGACAGGCCCCCCACGTTTCCCCGCCGCTCACCGTCGTGCCCCCCGCCGCTCACCGTCGTGTCCCCGCGCCGCTCACCGCCGTACCCGCAGCGACGTCACCCCCCACCCCACGGCCAGGCAGCCCGCCGCCACCGCGCACACCCCGTCCCAGCCCCAGTGCGTGAACGCCGTGCCCGCGAGGGCCGAGGCCATGGCGCCGCCCGCGAAACCCGCCACCACATAGGCGGTGTTGGCGACCGCCGGGGCGGAGGTGGTGGTCAGGGCCAGCGTCTGGTTGGCGATGTGGCTCGCGACGAGCGCCGCGTGGACGGCGACCGCCGCCGCGCACAGGGCCCACAGGCGCTCGCCGCCCAGCCAGAACAGCGGCACCGACACCGCCGCGAGCGCGTACGCCGACGCCACCACCTTGGCCACGCCGAACCGGTCCACGAGGCCGCCCGCGACCGGCGCCACGAGGCTCGCCGCCAGGCCGAAGAGCCCGAACAGGCCGGCCGCGCCGGTCGTCATGCCGTACCCGCCGTTCCCGTCGCCGGTGAGCAGCAGCGCGAGAGAGGTCCACAGCGCGCTCCACGCGCCGTACATCCCGCCCTGACGTATGCAGGCCCGGCGCAGCTCCGGTGACATCCGGACGACACCGGGGAGTTGGGCGAGCCCCGCGAACAGCGGGCCGGTGCGGCGGTGGCCTTCCTTGGGCAGGGCGGCCGCGGAGGCCAGGCCGAGCACCGCCGTGAGCACGGCCGCGCCGAGGAAGACGGCACGCCAGCCGAAGGCCTGCCCCGCGAGCGCGCCGAGCACCCGGGCGGCGACCACGCCGGTGAAGAGCCCGGCTATGAGGGCCGCGACATGACTGGCCCGCCGGTGCGCCGGTGCCCGCGCGGCGACGAGTGGCACGAGCAACTGCGGGACGACCGTCGCGGCGGAGGCGACCAGCACGGCGGCCGCGAGCGCGGTCGCGCCGGAGGCCGTCGCGCCCAGGGCCAGCGCGGCGGCGGTGGCCAGGGACAGCGCCGCCACCAGCCGCCGGCGGTTCACACGGTCGCCGAGCGGGGCGAAGAACAGCAGTCCGGCCGCGTACCCGAACTGGGCCACCGAGGCGATCCACGCGATGCCCGACGGTGTGGAGCCGAAGTCCCGGGCCATGAGGGGGAGCAGCGGGGCGGCGACGTAGATGTTCGCCGCTGTGACCGCCGTGCAGACGGCTATGAGGACGAGGAAGAGGCGCGGTGAGAGCCCCGCGTCCGCGGGGGGTGGGTCCGGGTGCGCCGTCGCCCTGGTGGTCGTGGTCGTCCTGGCGGTTGTGGTCGTCCCGGTGGTCGTGGTCGTCCTGGCGGTTGTGGTCGTCCCGGTGGTCGTGGTCGTCCCGGGCTGGTCCGTCGGGGCACGCAGGTCCGTCGGGGCGCCGGGCGGAGATGGCGTCGCTGAAGTCATGTGCGGAAAGGACCCTCCGTGCTCCGTCTTGCAACCAACTGGTTAGTTGGAAAAAGTCTGCGCCCGCGACCGGGTGACTGTCAAGCAACCAAACGGTTGGTTAGAAGCGGAAATCGCTTACGCTGTTCCCATGGCAGTGAGAGACCCCGAGGCCACCAAGGCCCGGATCTTCGACGCGGCGGTCGCGGAGTTCGCCCGGTTCGGCATCGCGGGCGCCCGCATCGACCGCATCGCGAGCGAGGCGAAGGCCAACAAGCAGCTCATCTACGCCTATTACGGCAACAAGGCGGAGCTGTTCGCGCAGGTCCTGGAGAAGAAGATGGTCGATCTGGCCGTCAGCGTCCCCGTCGACGCCGACGACATCGACGGCTGGATGGACCGGTTGATCGACTACCACGCCACCCATCCCGAGGTGCTGCGCCTGCTCTTCTGGGAGGGCATCGAGTACGGCGGCACGGAGGAACTGCCGCACGAGTACGAACGCCAGGCGCACTACGACAGCAAGGTCGCCGCCTTCGAGGAAGCCCAGGCGCGCGGTGTCATCACGGCCGCGATCCCGGCGCCCGACCTGCTGTTCATGCTGGTCGCGCTGGCCGGGTGGGCCTCCGCGGTGCCGCAGATGCGGCGGGTCCTCGTGGGCGGCGAGGACGAGGACCGCGCGCGTCTGCGCGCCTCGATCCGCGCCGCCGCCCGCCGCCTCACGGCACCCGGCGACTAGCCCGTCCGTTCCGCGCGGACCTGCTCCGGCCAATCCGTACCGGCTAACCCGTACCGGCCAATCCGTACCGGCTAGTTCGTGCCGATCTTCGCCAGCAGGTCCACGATCCGGTTCTGCACCTCGTTGCTCGTGGACCGCTCCGCGAGGAACAGCACGGTCTCGCCCGCGGCGAGCTTCGGCAGGTCGGTCTCGTCGACGGCCGCCGTGTAGACGACGAGGGGGGTGCGGTTGAGCTGCCCGTTCGCGCGCAGCCAGTCGACGATTCCGGCACGTCGGCGGCGTACCTGGAGCAGGTCCATGACCACCAGGTTCGGCCGCATCTGCGCGGCGAGCGTGACCGCGTCCGCGTCGCTCTCGGCCCGCGCGACCTTCATCCCGCGCCGCTCCAGGGTCGCGGTCAGGGCCAGCGCGATCTCCTCGTGCTCCTCGATGAGCAGGACACGCGACGGGTGCTGCTCGCTGTCGCGCGGCGCGAGGGCCTTCAGGAGCACGGCGGGGTCGGCGCCGTACGCCGCCTCCCGCGAGGCCTGTCCGAGCCCCGCTGTGACAAGCACGGGAACCTCTGCGGCGACCGCGGCCTGGCGCAGCGACTGCAGCGCCGTGCGCGTGATCGGCCCGGTCAGCGGGTCCACGAAGAGGGCCGCCGGGAACGCGGCGATCTGCGCGTCGACCTCCTCGCGCGAGTGCACGATGACCGGGCGGTAGCCCCGGTCGCTGAGGGCCTGCTGGGTGGTGACGTCGGGCGCGGGCCACACCAGGAGGCGGCGCGGGTTGTCGAGCGGCTCGGGCGGAAGCTCGTCGTCCATGGGCTGCGGCTGCGGCTGGTTCGACACCTCGACGGCGCCACCGGGGCCGTCCAGGAGCTGCGGGCCCTCGTCGGCGTCGGCGTCCGGCGCGCCGATCGCGTAGGCGCGCCCGGTGCCCTCAGTGGTCGGCGAAAGCCGGGGTTGCGGCTGGGCCTTGGCCTGCTGCGGCTGGGGCCCCGGTTGCGCCTGGGGGTGCGGGCGGGCCGGGTCCTGGCGCTCGTCGGCGGCGGGATCGGGCCGCGTGGACAGCCGCCTGCGCCGCCCTGAACCTCCGGAGGAGGGCTGGGCGGGGGTCTGGGAACCCTGAGCGCCCTGAGGAGCCTGGGCCGGGTCCTGCCGCACGGGCTGCGCCTGCGGCAAGGGGTGGGCGTGCGGGGCCTGCTGGGGCTGCGGCGGCTGCCCGGGCTGGGGGGCGGGTCCGGCCTGCTGAGGCTGACCCGGCTGACCCGGCTGTCCCGGCTGACCCGGCTGACCCGGCTGACCCGGCTGCGCGGCGGCCTGGCGGCCGAACGGCACACCCTGCCCGAGCGTTCGTACGCTGATGGCGCGCCCCTGCGTCGAGTTCGGGTCGACGGGAGCGGCCTCGGCGGGCAGCGGCTGGGCGGCACGCACGCGTGGATCACGTTCCGGCGGCAGAGCCGCGCCCTGGGCAGGCGTCGGGATGCCTTGCGCGGGGGTTCCGTCGGCGCGCGGACCGGCCTGCGGACCGGCCTGCGGCGGCACACCGGTGGCCGGGGTTCCCGTGGCCGGAGTGCTGGTGGCCGGGGTGCCACCCGGCGGGGTGCCCTGGACCGGCATCCCCTGGGAGGGCGTTCCGTCGGCGGCCGGAGCCTGCCGCGCGCGCCGACGTCCGGTCGGGGCCTGCTGCTGGGCGGCCTGAGTCCCCGGGGCGCCCTGCGTCGCCGGACCGGCCTGCCCGGGCAGCATCCCGGCTGCGGTCTGTGCGGGGTGGGGCTGGAGCGGGGTGTGGTCGTCGGCCGGATCGTGCAGCGCGGCGGCGTGCTGTCCGGTTTCGTCCTGCCCGGTCGGGCCGGCGGGGTTGACGGAGCCCGTGGGGCCGACGCCGGGGGCACCCGCGGGCAGCCCGACAGGTACCGCGTCAGTCGCACCGCCCGGAGCACCCGTGGGCAGACCGCCCGGAGCACCCGCAGGCGCGCCACGCCGACCACCCGCCGCCCGCGCACCCTGCGCTCCCCCGGACCGCGCTCCCTGCGCCCCCGCAGTCACGCTCTCCTGGACCTGCGCCTGCTGCTCCTCCGGCGCACCACCCTGCGCGGGTACGCCACCACGGCCCCCCGCCTGAAGTCCGGCCTGCACTCCGGCCGGTACGTTCACCGAGGCGCCGACCTGCACGGATCCACCGCGCGCAGCGCCCAACTGACCGGGCCCGCCCTGCGGCACGCTCCCCTGAGGCCCGCCACCGTGCGGTATGCCACCGTGCGGGACGCCTCCCTGAAGAGCGCCCCCCTGCCCGGCCTCGCCGTCGTACGACCCACCGTCACCGGGTCCCCCCTGCGGCAAGCCTCCCTGCGGAACACCGCCTTGCGGAACACCGCCTTGCGGAACACCGCCTTGCGGAACACCGCCTTGCGGAACACCGCCTTGCGGAACACCGCCTTGCGGAACACCCCCCTGAGGCACACCGCCTTGCGGAACACCCCCCTGCGGAACACCCCCCTGAAGGGCGCCCCCTTGCGCCCCGCCCACCTGCTCGGCCCGGCCCGGCGCGCCGTTGCCCTCCTCGCGGTCCGCCTCGGCCGGGGGCAGCGCGAACACACGCCCGCTGGAGGCCTCCTCCGCGGCGGCACGCTCCCGGGCCGCGGCCAGCGCGCGCCGGGCCCGTCGGCCACCGGTGCGCGGCTCCGCGCCCTCCGTCCCGGCCGCGCCGGACGCACCCGCCTCCGGACCGGCCGACTGGCCCGTCCCCGAAGGCAGCGCGGCCAGCGCCTGCTGCTCGCCGCCACGCCGGGCCCGCCGGCCGGACGGCACGGCGACCTCCGTCGACATCGGACCGCCCTGCGACGGCACTCCCTGCGGCGGCACGGCCTGGCCAAGGGCCGCCGATCCGGCCGCGTGCTCGGCCGCCGTCATCACGGCACCCTCGGCCGGGCTCGGCCGTCCCCGGCGCCGTCCGGTGCCGCCCGCACCCCCTGACGTACCGCCCGAGGTGTCGGCGGATCCACCGCCGGAGCCCGCACCACCGGCCCCGGCACCCGTGTGCGCGCCCGCGTCCGAACCTGCACCCGCCGGTCCCTGGGCCACAGCGCGCCGCCTGCGCCGTCCGGTCCCGCCGGAACCGGAACCGGCGGCCTCCACGGACCCCGTGTCATCGGCAGCACCCGAACCGCTGTCCCCGGAGGCAGCGGCCGAGCCACCGTCGTCCCCAGGAACCTCACTGTCCAAGAAGGAGTCCACCGAGGACCGCCGGGCCCGGCGACGCCCGCCTCCGGTCCCTCCGGAAGCACCGTCGGCGCCCCCGGAGGGACCCGCTCCCTGCCCGGGCACCTGCGCACCCGAACCAGCAGTCTCCGTAGACCCCGAAAAACCGACAGCGCCCGCCGCGATGGCGCCCGCGCTGTCGCCCATGGGTACTTCGAGCACGTACGCGCTGCCGTTCATGCCCGGCACCTCGTGCGTCTGGAGCACGCCGCCGTGCGCCTCGACGATGCCGCGCACGACGGGCTCGTGCACCGGGTTCCCGCCGGGGTACGGCCCGCGGACCTCGATGCGGACGACCTCGCCGCGCTGGGCCGCGGCCACGACGACCGTCGAGTCGACGTAACCGGCCCCCGCTCCGGGGGCGCCCGAAACCGCGGCCCCCGCGCGCGTGTTGCCGGTAGCGTCGATTCCGGCCACGTCGGCGATCAGATGGGCCAGCGCGGTGGCGAGGCGGCGCGCGTCCACCTCGACCTCGATCGGCGGCGCGTGGACGGCGAACTGGGCGCGGCCGGGGCCGATCAGCTCGACGGCACCGTCGACACCGGCGGCGACGACGGCGTCGAGCGGCACGGCCGTGCGGGACAGTTGGTCGGTGCCCGCCTGGAGGCGCTGGTAGCCAAGGACGTTGTCGACGAGCGTCGTCATGCGCGCGTATCCGGCCGACAGATGATGGAGCACCTGGTTGGCCTCGGGCCAGAGCTGGCCCGCGTCGTCGGCGGCGAGCGCGGACAGTTCGCGGCGCAGTTCGTCGAGGGGCCCGCGCAGCGACTGGTCGAGGACGGCGACGAGCTGGCTGTGCCGCGCCTCCAGCGTTTCGTACCGCGCCTGCTCGCGCTCGGCCAGCTCCTCGTGGCGGTCCTTCTCGCGCTCGGCGAGTGCCGCGTACCGCTCCTGCTCGGCGGCGAGTTCCTCCTCGCGCAGCTCGGCGGCCTCCGACAACTCCTCGGCGTGCCGGGCCAGCGCTGCCTCGTACTTCTCGGCGAGGGCGTCGTAGGGCCGCCGGTCGGTGAAGGTCATGACGGCGCCGACGAGCTGGTCGCCGTCGCGCACGGGGGCCGTCGTCAGGTCGACGGAGACCTTCTCACCGCTCTTGGACCACAGCACCTGGCCGCGCACGCGGTGCTTGCGGCCGGAGCGCAGGGTGTCCGCGAGCGGGGACTCGTCGTACGGGAAGGGGTCGCCGTCGGCGCGCGAGTGCAGGACGAGGGGATGCAGCTCCTGGCCGCCGAGGTCGCTCGCGCGGAAGCCGAGTATCTGGGCGGCGGCGGGGTTCACGAGCACGACGCGCCCGTCGGTGTCGGTGCCGACGACGCCTTCCGCGGCGGCCCGCAGGATCATCTCGGTCTGCCGCTGTGAACGGGCGAGTTCGGCCTCGGTGTTGAGCGCGCCCGACAGATCGCGGACGACGATCATCAGCATCTCGTCGCTGCCGTAGCCGCCGTACCCGCCCTGGCTGCCGAACCGGTCGTCGTACGCGTGCCGACTGTCTTCCAGGTTGGAGCTGGTGACCTCGACGGGGAACTCGGCGCCGTCCGTGCGGCGGGCGACCATCCGCTTCGGCTTGGTACGTCCGCGTTCGTCCGTGCTGTCCGGTCGGCGCATGGAGCCGGGGATCAGCCGGGAGTCGAACTCCGGCAGCAGATCGAGAAGTCCGCGCCCCACGAGCGCGGTGCCTGGCGCCTCGAAGGCCTCGAGCGCGATGGCGTTCGCGTTCACCACGGTCCCGTTGGCGTTGACCAGCACCAGCGCGTCCGGGAGCGCGTCGAGTATGGCTGCGAGGCGAGCAGCGCCTCGGGATGGCCTGCTGCTCACGACGACGCTTCCTCCCTGATTACCGCATCTTGCCGACCGCCCGAGCCATCTTGCCCCTCGGCTCGCGACGTGTCACGGGAGGGAGTCTACGGGGAGTGGTTGCGGGCGCGACGCCGGATGAGAGGGAGGTCGCACGCAGAAGCTGTGAGCCTTCAGTAGTCCCTGGTCACGGAAGGGTCGCGAGGCGCCCCTCGCCGAAGGCTCCGGTGCCCCGCCCGCCGGGGGTCCGCGTCAACCGCCGTTCGCGGGCAGTACGGGCACGAGGCTGTTCCACCGCGAGATCTGGCAGCCGTCGGTACGCGAGAACGTCGCGTCGACGGGACGCCCCTGCCAGGTGCCCTGGACGCGGGCGGTCTCGGGGCCGCCGTACTGCTGGGTGCACGCGGCGTCGCGCGAGACCGCCGTGAACGGGTTCACGCCCTCCGCCGCGAGCTGATCAAGACGTTCGCACGCGTCACCGGGCGAAGCGTGCGTGCCGCCCGTGGGGGCGCACTCCAGGGTGTACGTCCCGTCGCCCGCGCCGGCCTCGCCGACGGTGATGGTCAGCTGGGTTTCGGCGGGGTGGTCGACGGTGTGGTCGCCGATGGGGCCGGTGCCGTTGTCGACGGCGCGGCCGACGGCGCCGAGGTTCCCCGTGCCGAGGGGGCTGACGGCACTCGGGCCGCCCGTGCCGAGAGGGCCGGCGCCGAGGTGGTCCGCGTGTGCCGTGGCGGGGAGCGCGGCCAGGGCGGCGAGGGACGCGGCGGCGGTCGCGGCGGCGGTGAACAGGAGGCGGCGCGGTGTGGACGGCTTCACGGGTTCTCCCTGGGGGCGCGGTTCCGGCTGGTACCTACCGCCTCTAACGCCACCGCCCCCGCCGCGTTGCGGCCCCGTTTTACGCTTTGCTCTGCGGGCCGCCCGACTAGTACCGTGGAGGCCGCGATTGGTGACGCGCCCCCGGGCTGTGTCATCATCTGCACGCACCCCCGCGCTCGCGTGGGATTGCAGGTTGGGAGGCGTCGCCTAGTCCGGTCTATGGCGCCGCACTGCTAATGCGGTTTGGGTCTTAAAGCCCATCGAGGGTTCAAATCCCTCCGCCTCCGCACCACGATCCGAAGCCCCGGTCCTCCGACCGGGGCTTCGGTCGTTTCCTCCCGGCTTTCCCCGGCTTTCCCCGGGCTCGCGCCCCCGGCTCTCCACCAGGAGCCCGCCACAAGATCGCCGAGCCCTGCCGCACGCCACCCCTGCGGAAGGTGTTTGTGCAGGTCAGAGGGGGTTCGGGAAACGGATTTCGCCTCACGGCGCAGGTCATGTAATGTTGTTCCCGCAACGCCGACCGGGGCGAAAAGCCCGGAAGGAAGAGCAACACAACAGAAGAATCAAGCACTCGTAGCTTAACGGATAGAGCATCTGACTACGGATCAGAAGGTTGCAGGTTCGAATCCTGCCGAGTGCACAGCAGGCAAGAGGCCCCGGGATTCGTCCCGGGGCCTCTTGCGTGTGTGGGCTATGGCTTCTTCGGGGCCGCTGCCTCCAGGGCGTCGACCGAGCCGGACATGATGGTGCGGACGTGGGTGGTGAGGTGGTCGAGGGGCCAGTCCCACCAGGCGAGGTCGAGGAGGCGGGTGACGTCTTCGTCGGAGTAGCGGCGGCGGATCAGGGTGGCCGGGTTGCCGCCGACGATGCCGTAGTCGGGGACGTCGGTGGTGACGACGGAGCCGGAGGCGATGATCGCGCCGTGGCCGATGCGGACGCCCGGCATCACCATCGTGCGGTGGCCGAACCAGACGTCGTTGCCGATCACCGTGTCGCCGCGGCCGGGCAGGCCGCTGATCAGGTCGAAGTGCTCGGACCAGGGGCCGCCCATGATCGGGAAGGGGAAGGTGGACGGGCCGTCCATGCGGTGGTTGGCGCCGTTCATGATGAAGTGCACGCCCTCGCCGAGCGCGCAGAACTTCCCGATGACCAGCTTCTCCGGGCCGTAGTGGTAGAGCACGTTCCGGGTTTCGAAGGCCGTGGCGTCGTCCGGGTCGTCGTAGTACGAGAACTCGCCCACCTCGATCAACGGTGAGGTGACCAGGGGGCGGAGGAGCACCACGCGTGGCTGGTCGGGCATCGGGTGCAGCACGTTCGGGTCGGGGGTGAGGGGGAGGGGTGGCATGGGTGGTCTGCTCCTCGGGTGCGGTGCCGGGGTGAACCGGGTGCGGTGCGGTGCCGGTGGGAACCGGGTGCGGTGCCGGTGCGGACCGGCTGTGGTGCCGGTGCGGACCGGGTGCGGTCGCAGGCGTAGCCGTAGTCGCAGGTTCGTGCACCGTTCTGTTTGGCGTCCACCCATTACTTCCCGGAGGGCTTCCCGGCTAGGGGACCTCAGGGTCGGCCCACCTGCCCACCGTCACCTCGTCGCCGACGGAGATCTTGCCGGGGTTCAGGACCGCGTACTTCGTGCCGAGGGCCACTCCGCCCTGGGGAGCGCGGCGGTACGAGGCGAGGGTGCGCAGGGGCTCCGGGCCCGCGCGGCGGCCCGCGTCCTGGTCGACGAGGGTGACGGCGCAGCGTATGGCCGGTTTGGTGTAGCCGAGTTCGGCGGTGCCGATCGTGAGGTGGTGGGCGCGGTCCTCGGTGTGCGGCTCGTCCCAGCCCGCGACGACGACGTTGGGGCGGAAGCGGTCCATGGGCAGGCGCTCGGCGCCCCGCTCGCCGAGCTTCTCGTTCAACAGGTCCCAGGTGGAGCGGGAGATGAGGTGCAGGGCGCTGCTGTCGGCGTAGCCCGAGGTGCCCGGGGTCAGGCCGTCGGTCTCGCGGTGGTGCTCCGGAGGTACGCGGACGAGTCGGCTCGCGGCGCCCAGGAAGTCCGACAGCCACGCCGCCGCGGTGTCCCCCTGGTCGATGCCCGTGTACGCGGCCCCGAACAGGTCCACGTCCCGGCGCGGGCCGGTCGTGTCGACGTCCACCCGGACGTCGTCGTGGCCCGGCGCCCGGAGCGTCAGTCGGGTGCCGTCCGCGTCGACGGCGGGGCGGATCAGGGCAAGCCTCGGGTCCCGCCGCTGTGTTCGGTACACCCCCTCCTCGCTGACGACCATGAAGCTGCGGTCGTGCGCGAGGCCCGTCGGTGTCAGGACGGCCTCGCTCGCCGATGTCCCGGCGCAGCCCTTCACGGGGTAGTACGACAGCTCGGCGACGACAGCCATGCTTCGTCCCTTCTTTCGGGTCTTTCGGGTTTTTCGGGTCACGGTGCGGACGGTGCTCTTGGGCAACGTAGGGGACCGGTCCGAGAATGCCGTACGTGGCCCCGGGTCAGGCGGACTTGATCGTTCCGCCGTCGATGATGTGGTCCGCGCCCGTGATGTTGCCCACCGCGTCCGAGAGCAGGAACACGATCAGGGCCGCGACCTCGCCCGGTTCCGTGATCCGGCCCGACGCGATCCCGAAGGCCTGCGGTATCTGCTCGACGAACCGCTCGTGGTCGACGCCCGCCGCGGCCGCCACCTTGCCGCCGAAGCCGTTCGGGTCCTCCCAGATCGCGGTCCGCACGACACCCGGCGACACGGTGTTCACCCGCACCCCCTGTGGGCCGAACTCCTCGGAGAGCGCCTTGCCGAAGGCCGTCAGGGCCGCCTTGGCGGTGCTGTAGGCGATCGGACCCGCGCTCGGGACACGGGAGTTGACCGAGGAGACGTTCACGATCGCGCCCCGCCGCTCGACCAGGCCCGGCAGCGCGGCCCGGCTGGCGCGGATCGCGCTGAAGAGGTTGAGGTCCAGGTTCGCGTGCCAGTGGGCGTCGTCCGTGGTGAGGAAGCCGCCTATGTTCACGTCGTCGCCGGCGCCGACGTTGTTGACCAGGAAGTCGATGCCGTCGAGCTGCGTCCGCGCGTACTCGATGAGGGCTGCCGGGCCCTCGGGGGTGCCGAGGTCGGCCGCGTACGGCAGGGCGCCGGAGTCCTTCAGCTCGGGGGTGAGGGTGCGGGCGGCGCCGACGACGCGGACACCCTCGGCGATCAGCGCGTGGACGGTGGCGAGGCCGATGCCGCGGCTCGCGCCCGTGACGACCGCGGTCTTGCCGGTGAGGTTCAGGTCCATGGTGCGGGCTCCTTTGTTGACCTGTGGGTACAGAATGTGGGCAGGGGTGATCCGTCCGCTTGGCACGTGGGCTGCGGGGGTTGTGGGAGGCGTGGGGGTGCGCGTCGGTCAGAGGAGGTCCAGGACCGCCCGTATCGTGCGGCGCATGCCGTCCGGGCCGTCCGCGACCCGCGCGGTCAGGCGCAGGCCGACGACCGTGTTCAGGATCAGGCTGCCGATGTCCGCCGCGTCGCGGTCCCGTGCGAACTCGCCGGACCGCTTGCCCTCTTCGATCAGTGCCTGGAAGGCGCCCTCCGTGTGGGCGAACATGCCGCGGACCAGGTCGGTGGCCTCGGCGTCGGTGCCCGCGAGCTCGGCCGCCGCGTTCACTGCCATGCAGCCGCGCCGGTCCGGGTCCGCGAGGTCCATCTCCACCAGGAGCTCAAGTCCCTTGCGCAGCCGCTCCTTGACGGGCTCGTCGCCCTGGAGCAGGTCGATGAGCTCCTGTGCCTGGGTGTCCCGGTAGTGCCGCAGGGACAGTTGGAACAGGGAGTGCTTGCTGCCGAAGGCGTGGTACAGGCTGCCCTTGCCGATGCCGAGGGCGTCGACGAGGTCCTGCGGCGTCGTCGCGCCGTACCCCTTGCGCCAGAAGACCTGCATCGCCTGTTCCACGGCGGTCTCCGGATCGAACTGCTTCGGCCGTCCCATGCGGAGCAGCATAGCAAGATTGTGTACTTGGAGGTCAAGTATCAATGGTGGGCGGGTGTGTTCGCGCTGGTCAGGGGCGTTGTCAGTGGGGTGCTGCATGCTTTTCGCATGACGTGGTGGTGCACGGGGGTGCGGTGGCGGGTCGGTGACGGGCCCGTCCTCGGGTGGTACGCGCCGGGGCGCGGCGCGCGGACGAGTCAACTGGTGTTCGGGGGCCCGGTGGCCTTCCGGGCGCGGGGCGGGCGGCGCTGCCTCGGGGTGTGGCGGGGCGGGCGGTGGACGGCCTGTCCGGTGGGCGCGGCGGTGGCGGGGCGGGTCACGCGGGCGCAGTGCGAGGAGTGCGCGCGCGTCGACCGGGCGCACTCGGTCGCGGCGGACACGTTCGCCGACGACCCGCGGCCCTACCACGTGTACGTGGCGTGGTTCGGTCCCGGCCTGGTCAAGGTGGGCATCACGGGGGTCGCGCGGGGCGGCGCGCGGCTGCTGGAACAGGGGGCCGTGGCCTACACCTGGCTCGGGCGTGGGCCGTTGATGGCCGCGCGGCGGACGGAGGAGCTGCTGCGGACCGCGCTCGGCGTGCCCGACCGGATTCCGTACGAGCGCAAGCGGGCCCTGCGGGCGCGGCTGCCCGGAGTCGCGGAGCGGGCGGGGGAAGTGGAGGAGGTGCATCGGAAGGCGGTGGCGCTCGGAGGGTGGCCCGAGTCGTTGGAGCGGTTGCCGTGCGGAGTCGTGGACCACGGTGGGGTGTTCGGGCTTGACGCGCTCGGGGGCGAAGGGCTCGGCGGGGAGGGGCGGGTCGTGGACGAGTTGGTCGACGGTGGGGTCGTGGTGGGGGAACTGGTCGCCGCGGCCGGGCCCGACCTGCACGTGGATGTGGGGGCGGGTGTGGGAGTGGGGGCGGATTCGGGGGGTCGTGGGCGGGTGTTGGTGATCGACAGTCGGTTGATGAGTGGGTGGCAGCTCGTGGGGGTGGAGGGGGAGCGGGGGCCGGAGGGCTCCGGGGATTCGGGGTGGTCGGGGGTGACGGTTCTGGTGCGGGGGATACCCGTGGTGCAGGGCGGGTTGTTCTGAGGGCTCGTGGTGGGGCCTGCCGCAGGGCTGTGGTGGGGCTCC
This sequence comes from Streptomyces sp. NPDC041205, assembly GCF_055591765.1. Taxonomy (NCBI): domain Bacteria; kingdom Bacillati; phylum Actinomycetota; class Actinomycetes; order Kitasatosporales; family Streptomycetaceae; genus Streptomyces; species Streptomyces sp. NPDC041205. Next base: position 366,078 of record NZ_JBVIZH010000007.1, read on the forward strand.
GTGGGCCGCTTCGTGGACCGGAAGGCAAAGTCCTGCCGCCCGTTCGGCAATAACGGGGCCCGAGGGTGGACAGGGGCTCGGCGCACAGCGGACTGTGGGTGTCATGAGTGATCAAGAGCTTGGTGCTGCTGCCGCCACCGGGGGCAACAGACCCGTCCAGCCCGCCCGCCCCACCCCTCCCTTCGAACCGCCTTACTACGCCGTCGTCTTCACGTCCCTGCGCACCCAGGGGGACAACGGCTACGACGCGACCGCCGACCGCATGGACGAGCTGGTGGCCTCCGTGCCGGGGTTCCTCGGGGTGGACTCGGCGCGGTCGTCGGACGGGTTCGGCATCACCGTCGCCTACTTCCGCGACGAGGAGGCCATCGCGGCCTGGCGCGACGACCCGGAGCACCGCGAGGCGCGGGCGCGGGGCCGCAAGGAGTGGTACGAGGGCTACGCCGTGCACGTGGCCAAGGTCGAGCGGAGCTATGGGGTTGGGTGACGCCTTGGACAGGGAGGGGGTGGACGAGGCCGAGCGGGTCACCGCGTTCTGGGAGCGGCTCGGGCTTCCGGGACTCGTCGACGTACACACGCACTTCATGCCGGAGCGGGTCCTCAGCAAGGTGTGGGACTACTTCGACGCGGTCGGGCCGCTCACGGGCGTGAAGTGGCCGATCGTGTACCGGCACGACGAGGAGCGGCGGCTCGCGGTGCTGCGCGGGTTCGGGGTGCGGGCGTTCACGTCGATGCTGTACCCGCACAAGGCGGGCATGGCGGAGTGGCTCAACGGCTGGGCCGTGGAGTTCGCCGCGCGGACGCCGGACTGCCTGCACACGGCGACGCTGTTCCCGGAGCCGGAGGCCGGGCGGTATGTGCGCGAGGCCGTCGAGGCCGGGGCACGGGTGTTCAAGTCGCATGTGCAGGTGGGGGCGTACGACCCGAACGACGCGCTGCTCGACCCGGCGTGGGGGCTGCTCGCGGAGGCCGGGATCCCGGTGGTGATGCACTGCGGCTCGGGCCCGGCGCCCGGCAAGCACACCGGGCCCGAGCCGGTGGCGCGGCTGCTGGCGCGGCATCCGCGGCTGCCGCTGGTGGTGGCGCACATGGGGATGCCGGAGTACGCGGACTTCATGGACCTGGCCGAGCGGTACGGGGAGGTGCGGCTCGACACGACGATGGCGTTCACGGACTTCAGCGAGGCGACGACGCCGTTCCCGCGCGGGGAGCTCGGGCGGCTCGCGGAGCTGGGGCTCGGTGGGCGGATCCTGCTCGGGACGGACTTCCCCAACATCCCGTACGGGTACGTCCACCAGCTCGAAGCGCTGGAGGGGCTCGGGCTCGGCGACGACTGGCTGCGGGCGGTGTGCCACGGGAACGGGGCGCGGCTGTTCGGGCTCGGGTGAGGCCGGGCGGGGGTGAGGCCGGGCCCGGGTGAGCCCCGGCCCGGGTGCGTCCCGGCCCGGGTGCGTCCGGCCCTGCGCCGCGTTTTCTCAGGGAATTCACAGGTTGCCGAAAGCCCCCTCTCACGGCCGCCGTCCACGCTGAGGCCATGACCACGACCTCGCCCCAGGGGCGTACCGAACTGCTCAGGCCGGACGGGAGCCCCGTCCGCGTACTCGTCGTGGATGACGAGGTGTCGCTCACCGAGCTGCTCTCGATGGCGCTGCGGTACGAGGGCTGGGAGATCCGCAGCGCGGACGACGGCGCGGGCGCGGTGCGGGCCGCGCGGAGCTTCCGGCCGGACGCCGTCGTGCTCGACATGATGCTGCCGGACATGGACGGCCTGGCCGTGCTCGGACGGCTGCGCCGCGAACTGCCGGACGTGCCCGTGCTGTTCCTGACCGCCAAGGACGCCGTCGAGGACCGCATCGCCGGACTCACCGCGGGCGGCGACGACTACGTGACCAAGCCGTTCAGCCTCGAAGAGGTCGTCGCGCGGCTGCGCGGGCTCATCCGGCGCTCCTGCGCGGCCGGGCGGCGCAGCGAGTCCGTGCTCGCCGTCGGCGACCTCACCCTCGACGAGGACAGCCACGAGGTGACGCGCGGCGGCGACTCCATCCACCTCACCGCCACCGAGTTCGAGCTGCTCCGTTACCTCATGCGCAATCCGCGGCGCGTGCTCAGCAAGGCGCAGATCCTCGACCGGGTGTGGAGCTACGACTTCGGGGGGCAGGCCAACGTCGTCGAGCTGTACATCTCGTATCTGCGCCGGAAGATCGACGCCGGGCGGGAGCCGATGATCCACACGCGGCGGGGCGCCGGATACCTGATCAAGCCCGCCGTCCTGGCGGCGTGAAGCTCCCGCACGGCTCGCGCACCCCGCGCCCCCGCAAGCCCGCCCCCTCGCGCCCCCGCAGGACTCGCAAGCCCCGCACCCTCCGCACCCGCCTCGTCGTCTCCGCCGTCGCGCTGATCGCCGTCGTGTGCGCGGTGATCGGCACGGTCACGGCGATCGCGCTGCGGTCGCATCTGTACGAGCAGGTGGACGGCGCCCTCCGGCAGGTCTCGATGCGTGCGGCCGGGCCGCCGGAGGAGGCCGGGAAACTGCCGGAGCACCGCGACGAGGGGCCCGGCGGGGGCGGGCCGCTGCGGTTCGTCGCCAAGGGCCCGCAGGAGGTCGGCACCGTGGGCGCCGTCGTCGGCGAGGACGGCACCCTCACCGAGGGCGCCGTCAGCACCGAGCCCGACGTGTCGAGCAGCTCCCCCGAGTCCATCGCCAAGTCCCTCGACGCCGCCCAGCTCGACGCCCTCGCCGGCGTGGCCCGTGACGGCGAGCCGCACACCGTGGACGTACCCGGACTCGGCGAGTACCGCGTCGAGTACGCCACCGGCCGCTTCGGCGACTACCTGGTCGGGCTGCCCACCGCCAAGGTCACCAACACCCTCAACACGCTCGTCGTCACCGAGGTCAGCGTCACCGCCGCCGGCCTGGTCGCGGCCTCGCTCGCGGGCGCCGCGATGGTCGGCGTGGCCCTGCGCCCGCTGCGCCGCGTCGCCGCCACCGCGACCCGCGTCTCCGAACTCCCCCTGCACAGCGGCGAAGTGGCCCTGCACGAACGCGTCCCCGACGCCGAGGCCGACGCCCGCACCGAGGTCGGCCAGGTCGGCGCCGCGCTCAACCGCATGCTCGACCACGTCCACTCGGCGCTGCACGCACGCCAGCGCAGCGAGACCCGGGTGCGCCGGTTCGTCGCCGACGCCAGCCATGAGCTGCGCACCCCGCTCGCCTCCATCCGCGGGTACGCCGAACTGACCCGCAGGGGACGGGAGGAGACCGGCCCCGACACCCGGCACGCCCTCGGCCGCATCGAGTCCGAGGCCACCCGGATGACCGGCCTGGTCGAGGACCTGCTGCTGCTCGCCCGCCTGGACGTGGACCGGGGCGGAGGCCCCGGCGGCGAGGCGGACCGCGGCAGCGGTAGGCCGGGCCAGGCGATCCCAGGCCCAGGCAACGGCCAAGGTCCCCTCACCCGTGAACCCACCGACCTCTCCCCCCTGCTCGTAGACGTCCTCAGCGACGCCCGCGCCGCGGGCCCCGGCCACACCTGGCGCCTCGACCTGCCCCCCGACCCCGCGCTCGTCCTCGCCGACCCGGCCCGCGTCCAGCAGGTCCTGGTGAACCTCCTCGGCAACGCCCGCGCCCACACCCCGCCGGGCACCACCGTCACCGCGCGCGTGCGCCACGAGGGGCCCCGGGTGCGCGTCGACGTCGCCGACGACGGGCCCGGCATCCCGCCCGGCCTGCTCCCGCACGTCTTCGAACGGTTCGCCCGCGGCGACTCCTCGCGCTCGCGCGCCCACGGCTCGACGGGCCTCGGCCTCGCCATCGTGCAGGCCGTCGTGGCCGCGCACGACGGCGACGTGACGGTGACCAGCGAGCCCGGCAGCACGGTGTTCACCGTCCACCTGCCCGCGTACCGGGAGCGGCCCTCGTACTCACAGACGGGCCACAGCCTCAGCACACTGCCCTGACAGAGCGGTTGGCGAGCGTCGGACGCATGCCAACCGACTCTGCAAAAGGGCCATCGGGCACCGCTGCCAAGGGGCCGTCGGGCACGCTGCCGACGCGGGCGCACCTGCCCGCGCACAGCGTCCGAGACGACGTACACGGCGTACACGACGTACACGAAGTACGCGACGTACCGACGGCCCCCGTCCTCGACATCGTCATCCCCGTCCACAACGAGGAGAAGGACCTGCCGCCGTCGGTGCGCGGGCTGTGCGAACACCTCGCGCGGACCTTCCCGTACCGCTTCCGCGTCACGATCGCCGACAACGCCTCCACGGACAGCACCCCGCAGGTGGGGGCCGGGCTCGCGGCGCGGCTCCCCGACGTGCGGTACGTGCGCCTGGAGGAGAAGGGGCGCGGGCGTGCGCTGCGCGCCGTCTGGGCGTCGTCGGACGCGCCCGTGCTCGCGTACATGGACGTGGACCTGTCCACGGACCTCAACGCGCTGCTTCCGCTGGTCGCGCCGCTGATCTCCGGGCACTCCGACCTGGCGATCGGCTCCCGGCTCGCCAGCGGCTCGCGGGTCGTGCGCGGCCCGAAGCGGGAGTTCGTCTCGCGGACGTACAACCTGATCCTGCGCGGCTCGCTGCACGCCCGGTTCTCCGACGCGCAGTGCGGGTTCAAGGCGATCCGTGCGGACGTGGCGCGGGAGTTGCTGCCGCTGGTCGAGGACACCGGGTGGTTCTTCGACACGGAGATGCTGGTGCTCGCCGAGCGTGCGGGCCTGCGCATCCACGAGGTGCCCGTCGACTGGGTCGACGACCCGGAATCGAGCGTCCACATCGTCAGGACGGCGGCCGACGACCTGAAGGGCGTCTGGCGTGTGGGCCGGGCGCTCGCCGTCGGCGCGCTCCCCCTCGACCGGCTCGCGCGCCCCTTCGGGGACGACCCGCGCGACCGCCGGCTCCCCGGTGTCCCCGGCGGACTCGCCCGCCAGCTCGTCGGCTTCTGCGCGGTGGGCGCCTTCTCCACGCTCTTCTATCTGCTGCTCTACTCCGGCTTCCGTACGTTCACGGGGGCGCAGGCCGCCAACGCGCTGGCCCTCCTCGTGTCCGCCGTCGCCAACACCGCGGCCAACCGCCGCCTCACCTTCGGCGTGCGCGGCCGGGCCCGCGCGGTCCGCCACCAGGCGCAGGGACTGGTGGTCTTCGCCGTGGGCCTCGCCCTGACCAGTGGTTCCCTCGCGGCACTCGACGCCGCGTCCGCGCACCCCGCGCACGGCACGGAGCTCGCCGTCCTCGTCGTCGCCAACCTCGCGGCGACGGTCCTGCGCTTCCTGCTCCTGCGGACCTGGGTGTTCCCGGACCGCCGTACGGAGCCGGCGCCTTCCGCCACGTACGAGATGAGGAACCCCCGATGACCACGGTCAACTCACCCCGGGTGCCTGGGGCACCTGGGGTACCCGGAGCACTTGCGGCACCCGCGGGCGCCCCCGTGGTGCTCCCTGAAGGGGCGCGTCAGGGGCGCCCGGCCGGGCTCCTCGCGCGCCTGTGGCGCGGGCGCGCCGAGGACGCGCGCTGGGTGCGCCCCGCCTTCCTCGGCCTGCTCCTGGCCACGGCCGTCCTCTACGTCTACGACCTCGGCGCGTCCGGCTACGCCAACTCCTTCTACTCCGCCGCCGCGCAGGCGGGCGGCCAGAGCTGGAAGGCGCTGTTCTTCGGCTCGCTGGACGCGGGCAACGCGATCACGGTCGACAAGCCCCCGGCCGCGCTCTGGCCGATGGCCCTGTCCGTGCGGCTCCTCGGCCTGAGCTCCTGGGCGATCCTGCTGCCGCAGGCGCTGATGGGCGTGGCCACGGTCGCGGTCCTGTACGCCGCAGTGCGCCGCCGCTTCAGTGCCGCCGCCGGGCTGATCGCGGGCGCGGTCCTCGCGCTCACCCCGGTCGCCGCGCTGATGTTCCGCTTCAACAATCCCGACGCGCTGCTCGCGTTCCTGATGACCGTCACCGTCTACTGCGTCCTGCGCGCCCTGGAGCACGGGCGCACCAAGTGGCTGGTGTGGGCGGGCGTCGCCGTCGGCCTCGCGTTCCTCGCCAAGACCCTGCAGGCGTTCCTGATCCTGCCGCCGCTCGCGGTCCTGTACGCGGTGTGCGCGCCCGTGCGGCTGCCCAAGCGGCTCGGTCAACTCTCCCTGTCGGGGCTCGCGATGGTCGTCGCGGGCGGCTGGTGGGTCGCGATCGTCGAGCTGTGGCCCGCGTCGTCGCGCCCGTACGTCGGCGGCTCCCAGCACAACTCCTTCCTGGAGCTGACCTTCGGCTACAACGGCCTCGGCCGCATCAACGGCGAGGAGACCGGCAGCGTCGGCGGGGGCGGCGGGCCCGGCGGCGGGGGCCGCTGGGGCGAGAGGGGCCTCGGCCGGATGTTCGACTCCGAGGTGGGCGGCCAGATCTCCTGGCTCCTTCCGGCCGCGCTGATCCTGCTGGTCGCGGGCCTGATCGTGACGTGGCGGGCGCGCAGGACGGACACCGCGCGGGCCGCGTTCGTGGCGTGGGGCGGCTCGCTCCTGATGACCGCGGCCGTCTTCAGCTTCATGGCCGGGATCTTCCACCAGTACTACACGGTGGCCCTCGCCCCCTACGTCGCGGCGCTCGTCGGCATGGGCGCGACCGTGCTGTGGGAGGAGCGCGCCAGGGCGTGGGCGGTCGCGGTGCTCGGCGGGGCGGTCGCGGTGACGGCTTGGTGGGGGTACGAACTCCTCGGCCGTACGCCGGACCACGTGCCGTGGCTGCGCTGGGCCGTGTTGGCCGCGGGGCTCGCGGGCGCGGCGGGGCTGCCGCTCGCCGCCCGGCTCGGACGGCGGCTCGCCCTCACGGCCGTCGGGCTCGGCCTCGCGGCGTCGCTCGCCGGTCCGGTGGCGTACACGCTGTCCACGGTGGACAGCCCGCACACCGGGTCGATCGTGGCGGCGGGGCCCGCGGGGGCGGGGCGGATGGGCGGGCCTGGTGGGCCGGGCGGGCCGGGCGGTGGTGGGCCCGGCGGGCCTGGTGGTCCCGGCGGGGACGGCGGGGGTCGGCCTCCGGGGCAGCAGGGGCAGGCCCAGGGGCAGCAGAACCCCCAGGGCCAGCCCCCCGGACCGCAGGGCCAAGGCCGACCCCAGCAGAACAACCAACCGCGCGGCCAACGCGGCGGCATGGGCGGCGGAGGCATGGGCGGCCTCCTCAACGGCGCCCAAGTCGGCGCCGAAGAGAAGCGCCTCCTGGAAGCGAACGCCAGCGACTACACCTGGGCCGCCGCAGCGATCGGCTCGCAGAACGCGGCGAGCCGCCAACTCGCCACCGGCGACCCGGTGATGGCCGTCGGCGGCTTCAACGGCAGCGACCCGTCCCCCACCCTCGCCCAGTTCAAGAGCCATGTGGCCGACGGCCGGATCCACTACTTCATCGCCGGAGGCGGCATGGGCGGCGGCAGGGGAGGCGGCGCCACGGACAGCGGCCAAGGCGCCGCCGCCCAGATCTCCACCTGGGTCACGAAGAACTTCACCAAGGTCACCGCGGGCGACGCCACGTTCTACGACCTGACCAAGCCCAAGAGCTGACGGCTCCGCCCGCCCCGAGTCCCGCCGGATCCGAGCCCCTGCCATAAGCCTGTTGTACAGCGTATGGCGCTTCCTCTACGGTGTACGTCGACCCATTGACGTACACCGTAGAAGAGAAGGAGCCCAGATGACGGCCACCACCGCCGACAACCCCGAAGCGGTCGTCGGGCACGGCGACCGCCACCCGCAGCGCTGGCTGATCCTGGGCGTCATCTGCCTCGCCCAGCTCACCGTGCTGCTCGACAACACGGTCCTGAGCGTCGCGATCCCCTCGCTCACCAGCGAGCTGGACGCGTCGTCGGCCGACATCCAGTGGATGATCAACGCGTACTCGCTCGTGCAGTCGGGCCTGCTGCTCACCGCGGGCAGCGCGGCCGACCGCTACGGCCGCAAGAAGCTGCTGACCGCGGGCCTGGTCCTGTTCGGCATCGGCTCGCTCGTCGCGGGCCTGTCCCAGACCTCCGCGCAGCTGATCGCGGCGCGCGCCGGGATGGGCATAGGCGGCGCGCTGCTGATGACGACGACCCTCGCGGTCGTGGTGCAGCTCTTCGACGACGCCGAGCGGGTCAAGGCGATCGGGCTCTGGGCGACCGTCAACTCCCTCGGGTTCGCGGCGGGCCCGCTGCTCGGCGGGTTCATGCTGAACCACTTCTGGTGGGGCTCGATCTTCCTGATCAACATCCCGGTGGCGCTGATCGGCGTGGTCGCGGTGGTGCGGATGGTGCCCGAGTCCAAGGCTGTGCCTTCTGGGGGACACCCCCAGACCCCCGGCCAGGGCGACCGCCCCGACCTGCTCGGCGCGCTGCTCTCCACCATCGGCATGGCGTCGGTGGTGTACGCGATCATCTCGGGCCCCGAGCACGGCTGGACGTCCGGGCAGGTCCTGGTCGCGGCCGGAGTCGGCGTCGTGGTCCTCGGCGCCTTCGCGCTCTGGGAGCTGCGGGCCCCGTACCCGATGCTGGACATGCACTTCTTCCAGAACAAGCGCTTCATCGGCGCGGTGATGGGCGCGGTCCTCGTGGCCTTCGGCCTCGGCGGCTCGCTGTTCCTGCTCACCCAGCACCTCCAGTTCGTCCTCGGGTACGAGCCGCTGGAGGCGGGGCTGCGCACGGCGCCGCTCGCCGCGACCGTGGTGCTCCTGAACCTGGTCGGCGTCGGCGCGAAGGTGCACGCCAGGCTGGGCACGCCGCTGACGATCCTGACCGGCATGACCACGCTGGCGGGCGGCCTCGCCGTGGTCGCGTCGTTCGGCGGGCACGACTACTCGGGCATGCTGGTCGGCCTGGTCCTGATGGGCGCGGGCATCTCGTTCGCGATGCCCGCGATGGCCAACGCCATCATGAGCGCCATCCCGCCGGAGAAGGCCGGGGTGGGCGCGGGCATCAACGGCACCCTCGCGGAGTTCGGCAACGGCCTCGGCGTGGCGGTGCTCGGCGCGGTCCTCAGCTCCCGCTTCTCGGCGCTGGTCGCGGTGTCGGCGGCGTCGTTCCCCGCGGCGATGGCGGCGGCGGACTCGGCGGGGGAGCGGGACCGGATCGCGGACGCGTTCTCCTCGGGCCTTGAGACCAGCCAGCTGGTCGGCGCGGTGGCCCTGTTCCTCGGCGGCGCCCTGGCGGCGGCGTTGCTGTGGCGGGCGGAGAGGGCAGACTCTGTGCAGCAGGCGGCCCCGGCCGCGCGGCAGGGCACAGCACAGCACGATGTCTGATCACCGGTACCAGGAAGGTGCGCCATGACGAAGGCAGCCGACCGCGCGAAGCGAGCGGCCCGCACGAGCGTCTGGCTGGAGGGCAAGGCGCCGCGCGGCACGAGCCGCAAGGGCGCCCAGCCGAGCGGACTCGACCGGGACCGCATCACCGAGGCCACCGTCCGGCTCCTGGACGCCGAGGGGCTCGCCAAGTTCTCGATGCGCCGCCTCGCCACCGAGCTGAACGTCACCGCGATGTCCGTGTACTGGTACGTGGACACCAAGGACGACCTGCTGGAGCTCGCGCTCGACCGGGTGGCCGAGGAGGTGCGCCTTCCCGACACCGAGGCCGTGCCCGACGCGTGGCGCGAGCAACTGCGTGAACTGGCCGCCGGATACCGGGACCTGCTGGTCCGCCACCCCTGGGTGTCGCCGCTGATCGGCGAGTTCCTGAACATCGGGCCGAACTGGCTGGCGTTCTCCCTCGCCATCCAGCGGGCCGTGCGGAACACCGGGCTCACGCCCTACCGTCAGAACGGGGCGATCGCCGCGGTGTTCCAGTTCGTGTACGGCTTCGGGACCATCGAGGGGCACTTCCGCGCCCGGGTCGCGGCCGCGGGCATGACCCAGGACGAGTACTTCAGGGACGCCGTCGGCACGGTGAACGAGGAACTCGCCACCAACGAGGCCGTGCGGTCCGCCGCGGAACTCATGGCGTCCCGCGGTGAGGGCACCGTCTCCGAGATGTGGGCCCGGGACTTCACGGTCGCCCTCGACCTGATGATCGCGGGCATCGAGTCGATGCTGGACCCGGCCGTCCTCGCCGGGGACGGCGAGCGGGGCGCCGCCGGGGGCGCCCCTGCCGGGGTCCCCGAGGAGGAAAGCCCCCGGTAGCCACCGGACCCCACCGCTCCGGGGCGTCGACGCCCTCCGCGGCACCCTCGACCTGCCCGGCCCCGCCTACACCTGCGGCAGGCTCTCCCCCTGCACCGCCTGGATGTCCAGCTCCACCTTGAGCGTCGTGCCGATCGCCGAGATGCCCGCCTGGAGCACCTGGTTGTAGTTCATGGCGAAGTCCTCGCGGCGCAGTTCGGCGGTGGCGCGGAAGGCCGCGCGGGTGCCGCCCCACGGGTCGGCGCCGGTGCCGAGGTAGGCCAGGTCCAGGTCGACGGGGCGTACGACGCCGTGCATGGCGAGCTCGCCGCGCACCGTCCAGCGGTCTGATCCGGCGGGCTCGAGTCCGGTCGACCGGTAGGTGATCTCCGGGTACGTCTCGACGTCCAGGAAGTCGCCGGACTTCAGGTGCCCGTCGCGCATCGCGTTGCCCGTGTCGATGGACGCGGTCCGGATCACGGCCTCGACCCGCGACTTCGCCGAGTCCTCGGGGTTCTCGGCGATCTCGACGCGCCCGGAGAACTCGGTGAACCGCCCGCGCACGCTGGAGATCCCCAGGTGCTGGGCGACGGCGGCCACGGACGAGTGGACGGGGTCGATGGTCCAGGGCCCGGGCGGCGGCAGCTCGGTGCCACCGGCGCGGCCGAGGACTATCCGGCCGACGTCGGCGCGCCCGCTCGCGGTGACGAGGGCGGTGGCGGCGGCGGGCGCGTACCCGACGGCGGTGACGATGACGGTGTACGGCCCGGCGGCCAGCTCCGTGGCGTCCCGCACCACGCCCTCGCCGTCGACCTCGGCGCGCAGCACCTGCGTCCCCGTCATGTCGGTGACGGTCACGACGGCGTGCGGCACGGCCCAGCCGTCCCGAGTACGGATCCGCGCACTAAGTCCCACGTTTCAAGCTCCTTGCAGAGGTCCGAGCAGAGGTCCGAAAAGCAATCGGCCCCCGGCGGTGGCGACCGGCCGTCCCCAACCGTCGCGTCGCCACCGTCCCGGGGGCCCTACGCACCGCCCGGGGCCGCGTCCGCTCAAAGCGCGGCCCCGAGGCGGGGTCAGTCACTCGCCCGGGTGGGCGAGTTCGATGTCGTGGCCCTCGACGGGGCCGCCGTCGCCACCGACCGTCAGGCCGGTGGCCACGGGCGGGTAGCCGGTCGCGATGACCGTGTACTCGCCGCTGTCCAGGTCGGTGAAGGCGTACGCGCCGTCCGCCCCGGTGGTGGCGGTGGCCACGACGTTCCCGGCCGCGTCGACGAGCGTGACGCGCGCGCCGTTCAGCGGCCCGCCCGCGGCCCGCACGGTGCCGAGCACCCGCGCGCCGGAGCGCAGTTCGACCTCGACGCGGGTGACGCCGACGGCGGACACCTCGACGGGCAGGGCCACCGGCCGGTGCCCGGCCGCGTTCACGGCGACGGTCACGGGCCCGGGGACCAGCTCGGCGAAGGCGAAGTCGCCCTGCTCGCCGGAGGTCCCGGTGGCGAGCACGTCCCCGCGCACATCGGTCACGACGACCATCGCCCCGGCCACGGGCAGCTTGGCGTCGGCGGTCCGCACGACGCCGCCGAGCCCGCTGGTGCCGCTCAGGAGCAGGTCGTACGCGAGCGGCTCGGCGCCGACCACGACGGTCGAGGCCTGCGGCTGGAACCCGTCGGCGGAGGCGATCAGGACGTACGAGCCGGCGCCGGGGGCGTCCACGGCGTAGGAGCCGTCGTCCTGGGCGACCGCCCGGCCGAGCTGCCGCCCGCCGAGGGAGATCAGCGTGACCGCGGCCCGGGGCACGGGCGCGCTCTCGGCGCCGCGCACGAAGCCGCGTACCGGCACGCCCCCGCCGGTGTCCCGCGCGGGCGCCGCGCCGGAGCCCGCGACGGACGCCGTGGCGGCGAGCCGCTGGGTGGCATCGGGTCCGGCCTCGGTGTGCGCGGCGACGGAGGCGAGCACGGGCTCGGCGTCGGCCGGCGCGGCCTCGACGGGCGCCGCGGGCAGGGTGGAGGTCTCGCCGGACTCGGCGGCCTGCGCGAGCGCTCCCGCCGTGCGCAGCGGCACCTCCTTGATGAACAGGGTGACCACGAACGCGAGGAACGCGATGGGCGCGGCGATCAGGAACACGTCCGCGATGCCGTGGCCGTAGGCGCTCTCCATCACGGTCCGGAACGGGCCGGGCAGCGCGTCCAGGTCCGGGATGCCGCCCCCGCCGGTGCCGCCGTGGCCGAGGGCCGCGCCCTGCGGGCCGAGGTCGGCGAGGCCGTCCTTCACGTAGTCGGTGATGCGCGTCGACATCACGGCGCCGAGCGCCGAGACGCCCATGGCGCCGCCGAGGGACCGGAAGAAGGTGACGACGGAGCTGGCGGCGCCGATGTCCTCGGGCGCGACCTGGTTCTGCGTGCACAGCACCAGGTTCTGCATCATCATGCCGATGCCGAGGCCCATCAGGGCCATGTAGCAGGCGATGTGCCAGTACGCGGTGTCGTACCGCATGGTGCCGAGGAGCCCCAGACCGGCGGTCAGCAGCACACCGCCGCTGACCAGCCAGGCCTTCCACTTGCCGGTCTTGGTGATCAGCTGCCCGGAGACGGTGGACGACACGAACAGGCCCGCGATCATCGGGATCGTCATGACGCCGGACATCGTCGGCGACTTGCCGCGCGCCAGCTGGAAGTACTGGCTGAAGAAGACGGTGCCCGCGAACATCGCGACGCCGACGAACAGCGAGGCGAGGGAGGCGAGGGCGATGGTGCGGTTGCGGAAGAGGCGCAGCGGGATGATCGGCTCGCTGGCCCTGGACTCGACGAGCAGGAACAGCAGGCCGAGCACGATCGAGCCGCCGACCATCGTGTACGACTGCCACGACAGCCAGTCGTACTTCTTGCCGGAGCCGGAGCCCGCGAAGGTCACCCAGACCAGGAGCAGCGAGACGGCGGCGGTGATGAAGAAGGCACCGGCCCAGTCGACCTTGACCTGCCGCTTCACGACGGGCAGCTTCAGGGTCTTCTGGAGCACGATCAGGGCGATGATCGCGAAGGGCACGCCGACGTAGAAGCACCAGCGCCAGCCGAGCCAGGAGGTGTCGGTGATGACGCCGCCGAGCAGCGGGCCGCCGACGGTGGCGACGGCGAAGGTCGCGCCGAGGTAGCCGGAGTAACGGCCGCGCTCGCGCGGGGAGATCATCGCGGCCATGACGATCTGGGCGAGCGCCGAGAGCCCGCCGACGCCGATGCCCTGCACCACGCGGCAGGCGATCAGCATTCCGGCGTTCTGCGACAGACCGGCGACGACCGAGCCGAGGACATAGATGACCAGGGCTATCTGGACGAGTGCCTTCTTGCTGAACAGGTCGGACAGCTTGCCCCACAGCGGGGTGCTCGCCGTCATCGAGAGCAGCGCGGCGGTGACGACCCAGGTGTAGGCGGACTGGCCGCCGCCGAGGTCACCGATGATCTCGGGCAGGGCGTTGGAGACGATCGTCGACGACAGGATCGCGACGAACATGCCGAGCAGGAGGCCGGACAGGGCCTCCATGATCTGCCGGTGCGTCATCGGGGCGCCGCTGTCCGGGTGCCCGTGCGCTCCGTGCTTGGCATGGCTGCCCCGCACACCGGACGGTGTGGATGTTGCCATGGGTTCCTTTTCCTGATTCTTACGCGGGTGTACGGGTGGTTTCCTCGAGCGCGTGCGGGGCTCCGGGGAGCCGGGCCGAAGCCGCGCGGCAGTCCCCGAATCCCGCACGCAGGCGGGCGAGCAACGAGCTGAGACGGCCGACGTCGGCGTCGGACCAGTCGTGCAGGTAGTGGGCGAGGGTCGCGATGGACAGCTCGGACAGCTCCTCGAACTTGGCCTCGCCCGCGGGCGTGAGCCGCAGGATGCGCGAGCGCTTGTCCGCGGGGTCCGGGGCCCGGTCGATCCAGCCGCGCTCCGCGACGTGCGCGACATGGCGGCTGGTCACCGACATGTCGACGGCGAGGAGTTCCGCGAGGCGGCTCATCCGCATCTCGCCGTGGCCCTTGAGCAGCGTGAGCACGGCGGCGGAGCCGCTCGGGCAGTCGGCGGGCAGACGGCGGCCGAGGCCGCGCTTCACGGCGCCGATGGCGCTGAGCTGGCGGGCCAGTTCCGCGTATTCACGCTGTGCGGCCATGGCATCCACCCTCACTTTTCGTTGCTTAGGGCAACCATAGAAGCAGTTGGTTGCCGCAGGCAAACTAAAACCGGACCAACGGGCTAAAGGGCTGGCAAAGGTCTCGGACCTCGGAGGTAAAGCTGCCGGTCAGCGGGGGTTGGGCCGGGCCGCGGGGATTCGCTAGGGTCCTGCCCCATGGCACACAACCCCCATGCACCGCAGGGCGCCCCGGGCCCCGAGGGCCAGCACGACCCGGCGGGCTCCACTCAGATGTTCCGCGCCTTCGTCGACGAGCCGCCCCAGGGCGGCCGCGCGCAGCGGCAGGCGGCGGCCCCGGCGGGCCCGCGCATCGGCCTCATCGTGGGCGTGGTCGCGGCGATCGTGATCGTGGCCGCGGTGGCCTGGCTGGCGCTGAAGTAACGCTCCGGCGCGCGCCCGCACGTGGGTGCGCGCGCCCGGAGGCCCGTCCGAGGCCCCTCGGCGGGCTACTTCCACTCCACGTCGACGTCACGCGTCTCGACGCGCATGCCGAGCGGAACGCGCCACCAGTCGACACAAACAGGCCAAGTCTTCTTCACGGTTCTCCCGGCCCCGATGGGCGCCGGGAGCTTCCGCGTGGACTCGATGGTCCCCCAGTCCACGCCGAGGGCGCCGATGATGTGCGTACCGAACGTCACGCTGCCCGAACGCACGGCGGAACCCCCGGTGTTGCGGAAGCTGACCGTCACGTCCTCGCACCACCGCTTGTCCCCGGCCGCGCGCCGGGGCTCGCCGACTTTGAGGACGGCGGGGGTGGGGGGTTTCGGCTTCGGGTTCGGCTTGGGCTTCGGGGGAGTGCTGGGGGCGGGGGAGTCGTCGCTCGGGGAGCCGGGGCGGGTGTCGTCGTCGCCTCTGTCTCCGCCCCCGCCGCTGCCCTCGCCGTGACCGGTGGACGGACCGCTCGGCGCGTCCGAGGAGCCCGAACCCGCCCTGCCGCCCGGCGACTTGCCCACCGGGGAATCGCCACCGGATGAACCCTCACCGGAGGGCCGACTGCCGCCGCCCTGGCCGCGACCGCCACCGTCGCCGCCACGGCCGCCGTCGCCCATGCCGCCCCCGTCGGCCGCCCCGGCGCCCTTCCCCGAAGGCCCTCCGGAAGGCTTCCCGTCCAACGGCACGAACTCCACGTCCCCGCTGGGCCCCACGCCCTTCCCGGACCCCGTCTCCGGCCCGCCCCCGGCCGCGCCGGTGGCCACATAGCCGTCCCGCCCGTCACCTCCACACGCGGCGACCAGCCCGCCAAGCCCCAGCACGACCGCCGAGGCACCCGCCATCGCGCCCCGGCGGCCACGCCCGCCACTCCACGCACCACGAAGCATCGCGCCAGTGTGGCTGACGCCCCGTCAATGAGGAACCCTGTCAACAGGATCCGCGCCACCGGCGACGGATCCTGGACGGAACCCCTCAGTCCGCGATGAGTCCTTCCCGCAGCTGTGCCAGCGTCCGCGTCAGCAGGCGGGAGACGTGCATCTGCGAGATGCCGACCTCCTCGCCGATCTGGGACTGCGTCATGTTCGCGAAGAAGCGCAGCATGATGATGCGGCGTTCGCGTGGGGGGAGTTTGGCGAGGAGGGGCTTGAGGGACTCGCGGTACTCGACGCCCTCCAGGGCGGTGTCCTCGTAGCCGAGGCGGTCCGCGAGGGAGCCCTCGCCGCCGTCGTCCTCGGGGGCGGGGGAGTCGAGGGAGGATGCGGTGTACGCGTTGCCGACGGCGAGGCCGTCGACCACGTCCTCCTCGGACACGCCGAGCACGGCGGCCAGTTCGGGCACCGTGGGGGAGCGGTCGAGGCGCTGGGCGAGCTCGTCGCTGGCCTTCGTCAGGGCCAGGCGCAGCTCCTGGAGCCGGCGCGGGACGCGCACGGACCAGCTGGTGTCCCGGAAGAAGCGCTTGATCTCGCCGACGACGGTCGGCATCGCGAACGTCGGGAACTCCACGCCGCGTTCGCAGTCGAACCGGTCGATCGCCTTGATCAGGCCGATGGTGCCGACCTGGACGATGTCCTCCATCGGTTCGTTGCGGCTGCGGAAGCGTGCCGCGGCGTACCGCACCAGGGGGAGGTTGAGCTCGATCAGGGTGTCTCTGACGTAGGCACGCTCGGGGCTGTCCTGGTCGAGTGCGGCGAGCCGCAGGAAGAGGGAGCGGGACAGGGTGCGGGTGTCGATGGCTCCCGGGGCCGGGGATACGGCCTCGGAACCCTTGAGCGCGTCGGGCGCTGATTCGCTCGCACTGTCTTCAAGCGTGAGCGTGAGCACCTTCGAGCTGCCCTGGTCTGCGGACATGCCACCCCCTTGAGGTCGCGGACGGTCGCGGCCGGCGCCCCGTCGAAGGAACGCAGCCTCCACCTGAATACCGGCGGCGGGGCCCCGGCAAACGCGGTTCCAGCAGAATGTCACATGTCGGCAACACGCTGTAGTGACTTGTCGACAAGTGAGGGTGACGTCCGTGCAGGAAAGAGGGGGTCTCAGACTTTTTCGGCCCCGACTCCGTCGGTAACGGCCGAAAGGCGGTTCCACCCGATACGGTTACGCCTCGATCCGATTTGCGGACCGAAGCCGCGCGAAGCTTCTGGCCAACAGTCGCGACACATGCATCTGGGAAACGCCCAATTCGGCGCTGATCTGGGACTGCGTCAGATTGCTGTAGTAGCGAAGCAGCAGGATCCGCTGTTCCCGCTCGGGCAGTTGGACGAGCAGATGCCGGACCAGGTCGCGGTGCTCGACGCCGTCCAGGGCCGGGTCCTCGTACCCGAGCCGGTCGAGCAGCCCTGGCAGCCCGTCGCCCTCCTGCGCGGCCTCCAGGGACGTCGCGTGGTACGAACGCCCGGCCTCGATGCAGGAGAGCACCTCCTCCTCGGTGATCCGAAGCCGCTCGGCGATCTCGGCGGTCGTGGGCGAGCGCCCGAAGGACGTGGTCAGGTCCTCCGTCGCCCCGGTGACCTGCACCCACAGCTCGTGCAGCCGCCGCGGTACGTGGACGGTGCGCACGTTGTCGCGGAAGTACCGCTTGATCTCGCCGACGACCGTGGGCATGGCGAAGGTCGGGAACTGCACGCCCCGGTCGGGGTCGAAGCGGTCGATGGCGTTGATGAGGCCGATGGTGCCGACCTGGACGACGTCCTCCATCGGCTCGTTGCGGCTGCGGAAGCGGGCGGCGGCGTAGCGCACCAGGGGCAGGTTGGCCTCGATGAGCGCGCCGCGCACCCTGGCGTGCTCGACGGTGCCCGGCTCCAGCTCCTTGAGCTGGGCGAAGAGCACCTGGGTGAGGGCGCGGGTGTCGGCGCCCCTGCTGCTCGGCGCCTTCGCGGGCGGCGGCTCCGTGGCCTGCGCGGGCGGGGCTTCGGGCGCCCGTGCGTGCGGCGCCTCCGTGGCCCGGGCGGGCGGGGTCTCGGGCGCCTGTGCGGGCGGTGCTTCGGGCGCAGAACTGGCCGGCACGGTCAACGCCACCCCTTCTCCGGCGAGTCCGGCCGAGCTCGGTCAAGCCCGGTCGACCTCGGTCAACTCATCCGTCAAAAGCGGTCATAGCATCACAAGACATGTGCACTGTGTGCAAGCACCTGATAACGCCGTGTTGAGGGGCAAGTTGGGGCAGAAGACGCGAAACGGCCCCGCACCGTTCCCGGTGCGGGGCCGCGGAAAACGCGGCGGCGGCCTCAGAACTCGTAGTCGGCGATCACCCACGTGGCGAACTCGCGCCACAGTCCGACGCCCGCCTGGTGTGCCGGGTGCTCCAGGTACCGGGTGAGCGCATCGGTGTCGTCGACGGCCGAGTTGATGGCGTAGTCGTACGCGATGGGGCGCTCGGAGATGTTCCAGGCGCACTCCCAGAAGCGCAGCTCGGGGATGATCCCGCCGAGCTCCTCGAAGGCCTTGACACCGGCGGCGACGCGCGGGTCGTCGCGCTCGACGCCGTCATTGAGCTTGAAGAGGACCAGATGGCGGATCACGGGCGCTCCCTCAGTCGTCCTTGCCGCCGTTGGCGACCCAGGTCATGAAGTCGCCGATGGCCTTGGCGGCGTTCGAAATGCCCTCGAACCCTACCTGGACGTAGTCCGCGGCCTTCTCCGGGTCGGTGATGATCACGTACAGGACGAACACCACGAGGACGAAAAGAATGATCTTTTTCGGGTCCTTCACGCTGTGGCCTCCCCTTGCCCGTTCATCCCCGAGCCCCCGTATGCCGTGTTCCGTGCCGTGTTCCGCTTGTGCCGGGCGAGTCTAACGTGGCGCGAACTCACCAGGTTTTTAAGGACCAATGACCCGGCGGCAGAGGCCCTTCGGCTGGCCCTTCCCGGTTGCGGGCGGCGCAGGATGGTGGTGAGCCCGGCGGATCTGGCAGGAATCCACGGGCCAGGGACCGGTCTCCACTGCGGGGTCCGCGCCGCCCTCTTCCCCCGGTGGCGGCGTTGACTTGAGAGTTCGGTCCTCATCGGGGGAAGCGGCTTGTCCCCCCGATGCCGCTTCCCCCGTCCTATCGGAAGAAGGCCCCGGCGCCATGACGGCGCCGGGGTTTTTCCGTGTCTGTTCGGTGTTCTTCGGAGCTTCCTCCGTGTTCTTCGGTGCTTGTCCGGAGCCGACCCGGGAAATGACGAAGCACTCGTGATCAATACCCCCGGCCCGTATGCTTGTCCGTATTACGGGGGGTGATGCATCCCATGCAGATGGTCATTCACGTACGGCTGTCCGTGGCCGCGGACGAACTGCCCAGGTTTCTCGTTCCCGCCGCCGAGCCGACGCTGCGCGCCCTTTTCGAACGGATGGGCGGAACGCTTCAGTCCTTGAGCCTGCACCCGCCCGACGGCGTCGAGCTGTACTTCACGCTGCCCGCCGAACCCCAGCCGACCGCCGACACCATCGACCAGGCCATGCGCCTCCTGCGCACCGCCTTCGCCCTGCGCCCCGGCCCCCACCAGATCGTCCCCCCGACCCGCACGGGCACCACCGGCACCCGCCGCCTCCAGTTCGGCGGCACCCGAGGGCGCGGACGGGTGTGCGCCGAGTGCGGCGGGGTCGACGAGCGACACGAGCGGGGGTGCCCGCGTTCGCGGGGGTGAGGGGACGCTGGGGCCGCGGGGCGGGGGAGGTGACCCGCAGGGGGCCGGAGGTGGTCTGCCGCGTGCCGGAGGTGGTCCGCGGCGCGGCGCCGGTGCCCGTGCCCGTGCCCCGCGTGGTGCCGGAGCTTCGCGTGGTGCCGGTGCCTCGCGTGGTGCCGGTGCGCCGCGGCGGGCGGTGCGGGCGGTGCGGGCGGCGCGGCGGCTTCCGCGCGACACCTGGCAGCCGCCGCTGCCGCTCGGGTACGCCGCCAGCATCCAGGGGCTCGGCGGCTTCGCGGCCCCGCTGCTCGCGGGGGCGAGCTTCACCATGGCCGCGCTGCTCCTGCCGACCCTCGCCGCGGCCCAGCCCCGCTTCGCCCGCTGGCCGGACGCGGCGGTGTCCCTGTTCATCGCCTCCGGCCTCGCGCAGATCGGCGCCGTCCAGGCCGCCGTCTGGGCCCGCCGCTACGACACCCTGCCCGAGGAGTTGGCCCAGTGGTGGCCCGGCGAGGTGCGCGACGGGCGGCCGACCCGCTGGCTGCGCAACGTCCAGCGCGGCCACGCCACCCTCAGCCTGCGCTGGGCCGACCGCACCCGCGGCTTCTACCACGCCGGAATCGTCCTCCTCCTGAGCGGCACCCTCGTCGTCGGCGTACCCCCGGGGCGGGTGCCGGGCCCCCGCTGGACCCTCATCGGCACGGCCGCCCTCGGCCTCGCCGGCGAACTGGCCTGGCTGGTCCACGCGGCCTTCTTCGACCCCGCCCGCCGCCGCGCGGCCCACGGCCATGTGGCGGCCGCGGTGGCGGGGCTCGTCGCGGCGGTGGCGGTACTGCCGTCCTTCGCCGGGGCGGGACGGGTGGTGGCGGGGGTGGTGCTGGCCGGGGCGGCGGCGGGGCATGTCGTGGTGACGGCACGGGCGGTGCGGGAAGTGCGGGCGCGGGGTACGGCGTCGGCCGCGCCGCTGAGGCTGTGGCCGACGGCGGCCTTCGCCACGGGCGCCGCCGTGCTCGCGGCCGGGGCGGGACTGCTCCTCACGACGGACTCGCCCCCGGTCCGGGCGGCGTTGGCGACGAGCGCGGCGCTGGTCGCAGGGGCCCATCTGGCGCGGTTCGTCGGGCTGGTGCTGGCGGAGCGGGCGGAGGACGGGGAGCAGTGAGGGACGACGGGTCTGCTCCGGACGAGGCGGGGGCGGGCTCCGCGGACGGCACGGTTGGCTCCGCCCTGTTCACCGTGCGGTTGGCTTCGGCCCGTTCACCGTGTGGATGGCTCCGCCCCGTTCACCGTGCGGTTGGCTTCGGCCCGTTCACCGTGCGGTTGGCTCCGCCCCGTTCACCGTGCGGTTGGCTCCGCCCCGTTCACCGTGCGGATCGCCTCGCCCCGCTGACAGCGCGGACGGCCTCCCCCCCGCTCAACGTGGGGACGGCCTCGCCCCGCTCACTGCGCGGACCGGTCCACCACACCCGACCCCCGCCCATGCCGCTCCCGATGACCCCGCACCCGCCATGCCCATCGCCCCCGCCCCCGCATCACGACCGGCTCCCCGCTCCGCACGCCCGACAACACCCCGGTCCGAACCCCGGACGGAGCCTCGCCGGACGGAGCCCCACTGGACGGAGCCCCACTGGACGGAGCCCCACCCGACAGACCCCCACTGGACGGAGCCCCACTGGACCGAGCCCCGCCCGATAGACCCCCGCCGGACGCAGCCCCGCCCGACAGCCCCCCACCGGACTCCGCCCCGTCCGACACCACCGCCCCCGTGAACACCATGGGCGGCGCCACCCGCTGCCCACGGTGCACGACCGCGGGCCGCACCACGAACAGCACCGGATCCCAGGCCACACAGCCGGGCCACAGCTCGCAGTCGACCCCCGCCCCGGGTGGCGCTCCCGCCCCGGGTGGCGCTCCCGCCCCCGACAACGCCCCCACACCCGACGACGCCCCCACACCCGACAACGCCCCCGCCCCCGACTGCCCATCAACCCACCCCAGCGTCACCGGATCCCAGGAGAACTGGACCCCCGCCTCGGCAGCGGCACCCCGTAGTGCCACCGCCGCGGCCTCCCACGCACCACCCCCGGCCCCCGCAACCTCCGCACTCACCTCACCGCTCGCCCTCCCGACCCCACCCACCGCCAACCCCAACCCCAACACCCTCCGAATCAGCTCTCCCACTCCCCAGGCCTGCTCCCGCGCCCCCCGGGCGCCCTCCGCGCCCGCCTGCCAGGCCCGCAGCCACACCTGCTGGAGGTCGTCCGCGACGTCGAGGGCCCGGCGGCGGGAGTCGTCGAGTACGTCACCGCTGCCGGGACTCCCCGTGGCGAGGAGACCGCGGATGTCCTCCTCGTGTCGCTCCACGTCGTCGCCGAGGTCGCGTACCGCCGCGGTGAGCGTGTCGAGCCGGGTGAGGACGTCAGGGAGGGCGGCGTCGGCGTACCCGCCGCCCTCGCGGACGCGCGCGCCGTCCTCGTCGTGGTTGCCCTTTCGGGAGAACATCCGGATCGCCTCCCCGTCAGCCGGAGTTCGGGTCGTGCGGAGTCCCACGTCCCACGCGGCCGGAGCGCACTCAGAACTCGGGGTCGAGGTCGAGCGTCGCGGCGGCCGCCTTGCCGTCGTGCCGGTTGACCGCGCGCACGGTGATCTCCGCGCGGCCGAACGTCAGGTGGACGTCGACCTCGCGGTTCTCGCGTGGCAGGTGCATGCAGGTGCTGAGGTCGACGGTGATGTGGCCGATGCGCTTGGCGGGCGCCGAGTCGTAGTAGCGGGGGTCGGGGGCGTGGGTGGCGTAGAACTCGACGGTCATCAGGGGCAGGTCGGCCCGGATGGGGACCACGTTCCGGTGGGCCACCTCGTGGCCGACGCCGACGCGCTCGCCGATGGTGACGAACCGCAGGAAGCGGTCGGGGCAGAAGTTCCGCCCCTCGTCGTTGGTCTCCAGGGGCCGGTCCTGTGCGCCGTCCTCGTCGTCGTACGGCTCGGAGACGCGGGCGCCGTACGTGTAGAGCGCGCAGCGTTCCGAGATGTCGGGCCCGGCGCGGCGCGCGGCGGCCGTGGAACCCGCGGCCCCGGCGCCTTGTTCGCCGTCCTCGCGGACCGCGGAGGCGTAGCAGCGGTGCACCGCCCCGTGCAGCACGGCCCGCTCGGGCCGGTCCGGGGTGAAGACCCGCGCCCGCTGCCCGACGTGGGCCCGTACGCGCTCCCGCAGGTAGGGCGACTTCGAGAACCCGCCGACCAGATACACGTCCGGCCGGCCGCCCCCGGCGGCCTCCGCCGCGCGCGCCAGGTGCTCGTCGACCAGCGGCAGGATTCCCCCGACCGCCGACTCCAGGAGGCCGGTCATCTCCTTGGGCCGGACGACGATCCGGTCCCCCTTGCCGCCCTGGACCTCGCCGAGGTGGCGCAGGTCGTCCGGGGAGAGCAGCCCGTGCAGCCCGTCCACACGCAGCGCCACGCTCTCGCGGGAGCCGACCGTGAACGTGTTGCGGTGCGACTCCCAGTCGCTCAACAGCTCCTGGAACTCCGCCCAGTGATGGCGGGTCAGCCGCTCGAGGTTCGTCTGGTCGAGGAACCGGCTGCCGAGCACGTCCCGGATGAATCCGTTCGTCGTGTACGTGGCGCCGAACGCACCCCCGGAGGGGCGGCCGAGCTGCGCCAGGGAGCCGTCCCCGAGCACCTCGTACGCCACCACGTCGACCGTGCCGCCGCCGCAGTCCGCCACCACGAACCGCCGCCCCGGCCTGCGGAACGCGCTGAGCAGCGCCCGCACCGGGCCGGTCGGCGTCAGCTCCTGGACGGCGCAGTACAGCGCGGCCATGTCCGGCTCGGGTTCGAGCAGCAGCGCGTCGTGCCCGGACGGGAAACCGGCCGTGCCCGCGGCCTCGCGCATGGCGCCGAGCGCGGCCTGGGACCAGATGGCGGGCACGGTCAGGCACCACCGTATGTCCGACTCGCGGTAGCGGCCCCCGTCGGTGATCTCGGCGACGGCGACCTCCCGCAGCCGGGCGAGATACGCGGCGATCAGCGGCACAGGGCGTGACAGGTCGTCGGAGAGCGCGCGGGGCACGCGGCTGCCGGGGGCGGGCCGTGAGGGGTCGTCGGAGGGGCGCAGCGACATCTTCATGCCGGTGACGAGGCGGGAGCCGGGCGGGCGTTCGGCGCGCACGGCCGGGTACCCCCAGGCGAGCACGGCGTCGGAGCCGTCGAGGAGCAGGGCCGAGCGGGTCTTCGGATAGCGCTTCTCGGTGGTCCCCGGCCACTGCTCCCGGTCGACGATGTCGCGCCGCCGTGGGTCCGCGCCGTCCCGGGTGACGGCACTCCAGGCGTATCCGCTGGCGTGCGTACCGAAGTCGATGGCCGCCGCCACCCGAAACCGCGCCCCCATCGTCAGCCGTCCTCCCCCTTGCCCCGCCCCGGGGCACCGCTCTCGCCCCCGCCGGGGTCGTCCTCGCCGTCGTCCTCCCCGAGGAGCCGGCGGCGGTTCTCCTCGGCCGCGATGCCCTCGGCGGACGCCCGCAGTCCGGCTGCCTCGCCGCCGAGCTTCAGCGAGTCCAGGACGGGCAGCAGTCCGCGGACCCGGTCCAGATAGATCTGGCGTTCCGCGCGCGTCCCGGGCGTGGGCAGGTGCAGCGCGCGGCGGGCGGTGATCAGGGCGGGCTGGTCGAGTCCGGCCTCCTGGTAGGTGGCCGCCTGCTGGATGAGCGCGTCGGTCTCCGCCTTGAGGCCCCGGTCGACGGAGACGTCCAGCATCGCGGCGGTGCCGAGGGCGGCGGCGCGGGGCAGCGGGTCCAGGGAGCCGTCGAGCCGGGCGTGCAGCTGCGGGTCGTGCCCCGCCGCCACGTGGAACCACTCGGCGATCACGGCGGCGACGCCCGCGGCCACCGTGGCGATCTGCGCCTCGACCGCGTGCCGCTCCTTGCCCGCTTCCGTCGGCAGCGCCGGGAACGGCAGCGAGAGCCGCACCGCGGCGGGCACGAGGGGCGAGAGCGCGTCGAAGGTCCCGAGCCGCCGCGGCACTTCGGGCAGCGTGGCGGCGGCGGAGGCCTCGCCGTAGAGGTTCCAGGCGACGATGTCCACGCGGGTGCGCCAGCCCTCGGTGATCTCCCCGTGGACGAGCACCACGGGGTGTGCGGCGAGCACTTGGCGGACGAGGTACAGGTCGGTCTCGTGCCGGTTGAGCGGGCGCCGGAACAGGCCCGGCACGCCCGCCATCAGCTTCGGGCCGGGCAGCTCCCTGAGCGCCTCGCGCAGATGGGAGTCGAACTCGGCGTTGACCGGGTCGATCCGTGCGTGCGGGTCGCTGGCGCGGAAGAAGGGGGCGGTGATGAGGGCGGGCAGGGTGCCGTTGCGGGTCTCGGCGGTGATCTGCGCGCTCACCTGGTGCGGATAGACCAGTGCGAAGGGGGTGTGCTCGCGGTGGTGGGCGGCGTCGGCGAGTGCCTGGTTCAGTTCGTAGTCCACCTGTGCGCCGTGCGTCCGCTCGTCCTTGCGCTGGCGGTGCTCCCGGTCGGACTGCTCGCGGCGCAGGCCGGCCTTCAACTCGATCCGGCCCCGTGCCAGTTCGTCCGTCAGGCGGGCGTGCCGCTCGGCGAGCCTGGCCGCCTCCTGCTGGAGCTTGCGCTCGTGTTCGCGCTGTTCCTCGGACCACTGGCTCGGGGGCACCGTGACGGTGGAGTGCGGTGGCAGGACGTCCACTTGGGAGGACGGCGAAGGTGACGACGAGCCGCCCTTGCCGGGGGCCGCGGCGGCGTGCTTGCGCTCGTCCCGGGCGAAGTCCCGCAGCCTGCGGTCGTGGATCTCGAGCCGCTTGGTGTCCTGGCGGGCGCTGTAGATGTCGACGGCGGCCTTGGGCAGACTGCCGATGGCGTCCGCGACGCCCCGGGCGACTTCCTTGGCCGTGTCGCCGAGGCTGCGGATGAAGTTGATGATGCCCATGGCCGTCCGTCCGTCCGGTGCGGGTCGGCTGACTGTGGGCGTGCCCTACCCGTGACGGCGCGGCGGAATGCCTGATTCTCCCGGCACGTCACATAAAACGAAGAATTGATCGCTTGTGGCAGTGTCCGATCGCTTGTGTGCGATTAGCGCGAAGCGTTCCGCTTCGCTGGCCGCCTTCGCCGCCGGACGCGAAACACCCCGCTGGTCCAGTTTCCTGGACCAGCGGGGTGTCTGTGGCGGTAGCGGAGGGATTTGAACCCTCGGTGACTTGCGCCACACTCGCTTTCGAGGCGAGCTCCTTCGGCCGCTCGGACACGCTACCGAGAGAGATCCTAGCCCAAGGTGGGCCGTGGACCGAAATCCGTTTGGGCTACCCCTCGGCGGGCGGGCCGCCGCGGTCCCGGGAGCGGGCGAAGAAGTCGGTGAGCAGCCGCGCGCCCTCCTCGGCGAGCACCCCTTCGACGACTTCGGGCCGGTGGTTGAGGCGTCGGTCGCGCAGCAGGTCCCACAGGGAGCCCGCGGCACCCGCCTTGGCGTCGCGGGCGCCGTAGACGACGCGTTCCAGGCGGGACTGCTGGAGCGCGCCCGCGCACATCACGCACGGCTCCAGGGTGACGACGAGCGTGCACCCGGGCAGCCGCCAGCCGCCGAGCTTCGCGGCGGCCCGGCGCAGCGCGAGGATCTCGGCGTGCGCGGTGGGGTCGCCCCCGGCCTCGCGTTCGTTGTGGCCGGTGGCGAGCACCGTCTCGCCGTCCGCGGCGAGCACGACGGCGCCGACGGGCACGTCACCGCCCCGGACGGCCCGTTCGGCCTCGTCCAGGGCGATCCGCATGGGCGCCCGCCAGCGCTCTCGTACCGGATCTGGGAGTTGGGTCACACGGTGAACCTAACGGACGGTTTCGAGGACCTCCGCGGCTCCGAGGATGTCGGCGATCTCGCTGAGCGCGTCGCCGCTCTCCAGGCTGAGCAGGCCCTTCTCCGGCACGCCGAGGTCGCTGAGGATCTGTGTGTCCCCGAGCGGCCCGGAGGGCACGGCCTCGCCCGCGGCGTCCGGTCCGTCCGTGTCGTCGTCGGAGCTGTCGGACTCGCCGTCCTCGGTGCCGTCGAGGTTCAGCGCCTCCAGGGCGTCGGCCTCGTCGTCCGGGTCGCGGCCCAGCATCTCGTCGGTGAGCAGGATCTCGCCGTAGGCGCTGCGGGCGGCGGCCGCGGCGTCGGAGACGTAGATCCGCGGGTCCTCCTCGCCGTCCACACGGACGACGCCGAACCAGGCGTCTTCCTGTTCGATGAAGACGAGGACTGTGTCGTCGTCGGCGCCCGTGATGCCGACGGCGGCCTCACGGGCCAGGTCGGTCAGATCCGACAGGGTCTCCACATCGTCGAGCTCCGTGTCGCTCGCTTCCCACCCGTCTTCGGTGCGCGCGAGCAGTGCGGCGAAGTACACCGTGACTCTCCCACTGTTCATAGGCGCCGGTTGGGGGTCCCCCCGGCGGACGTCGGCGGCGGGAGTGCTGTTCCAAGCCCCGCCCACTCGGAATCGTGGCAGAAACAACGGCTTCAGGAGAGGTCTTCGGACCGCTGTGTCCGCGTCGCGTTGCGAATCACATGCCGCTTTCGGGCCGCGGCCCCCTCGCGGCTACCAGCGGAACGTACGCATACGCATCGCCTGTCGCAGTCGGGCCGCCCGTGCGCGGCGTGGTGTCACCCGGGCCCGCAGCTCGCGGGCCTCGGTCAATTCGTGCAGGAACTGGGCACGGCGCCTGCGCCGCTCGGCTTCCGTCTCGCGTCGCCTGCGTCGCTCGGCGTCGCTCTCGCGCGCTTCCCGGTCGGGCATAGGCCACACCACCCCAGTTCGTACGTCCACCTTCCCCCGTGGCCGGGGTTGATGCCAGCGCGGGGGGGATCAGGGGGCCGCTTCGCCCGGTTACTGTTGAACAATGCGGATCCACGTCGTCGACCACCCGCTGGTGGCGCACAAACTCACCACGCTGCGCGACAAGCGCACCGACTCCCCGACCTTCCGGCGCCTGGCCGACGAGCTGGTCACCCTGCTCGCGTACGAGGCCACCCGGGACGTGCGCACCGAGCAGGTCGACATCGAGACCCCCGTGGTCGGGACGACCGGCGTCAAGCTGTCGTATCCGCGGCCGCTGGTCGTGCCGATCCTGCGCGCCGGTCTCGGCATGCTCGACGGCATGGTCCGCCTGCTCCCGACGGCCGAGGTCGGCTTCCTCGGGATGATCCGCAACGAGGAGACGCTGCAGGCGTCCACGTACGCGACCCGGATGCCGGAGGACCTCTCCGGCCGCCAGGTCTACGTCCTCGACCCGATGCTCGCCACCGGCGGCACGCTGGTCGCGGCGATCCAGGAGCTCATCAAGCGCGGCGCCGACGACGTGACCGCCGTGGTGCTTCTCGCCGCCCCGGAGGGCGTCGAGGTCATGGAGCGCGAGCTGGCGGGCACGCCGGTGACGGTCGTGACGGCGGCGGTGGACGAGCGCCTCAACGAGAACGGGTACATCGTGCCGGGCCTCGGCGACGCGGGGGACCGCATGTACGGGACGGCCGAGTAGCCGTCGTACGGGACGGCCGCGAGGCCGTCAGGCGGTGCGGGACGGCCGAGTGACCGCCCCGGGAACGGGAGCGCTGAGCGGCCCCTCGGGCGCTCAGCAGTTCTTGCCGTCCGACCGCTGCGCCTTCGAGGGCGTCGGCACGGGCTCGGCGAGTGCCGCCAGGGCCTTGTCGGCGTCCGGCTTCTTCGCCAGGTCCTTGAACTTGCTGCCGAGGATCAGGTCGACCTCGCCGCCCTTGCGGGTGTCCGTCTGCTTGGCGGCGCCCTTGAGCTGGGTGGCGAGCACCGGCAGCGCGGTGTCGGCGGCGGACTTCGCGCCGAGCACTATCCCCGGGCCCTCGACCTTCTTGTCGAACGCCTTCGTCGCGTTGCCCACGTCGCCGATGGCGAAGCCGCGCTTCTTCAGCTCGGCGGCGGTCTCCTTGGCGAGGCCGCCGCGCGGGGTGGCGTTGAAGACGTTGACGGTGATCTGGCGGGGCCGGGGGAAAGCTTTCGGCTTGGTCTTGCGCGCCGCGTCGGCCGATGCCGGTCTCGTCGCGCAGTCCTTCGCCCCGCCCGCCGCCGACGCCTTGTCGTCGCCGGAGAACACGTCGATGAGCTGGAGGCTGCCCCAGCCGAGCAGCCCGGCCGCGGCGAGCGACGCGACGGCCGCGAGCACGATCCGGCGACGACCGCTCGGGCGGCGCATTCGCGGGTATTTGTCCCCCGTGATGCGGTACTTGCCGCCCATGCCGGGGGGAGTGAGCATGCTCATGGGCGCAGCGTAGTGCCGCGCGGCGGTGATTCCTACTAAATGATCATTGCCCGGCGCCAAGGCCAACCCGAAAGGGCCAACGTGGCGCGGGGCCCGGGCTCAGCCCAGTTCGAGAACGCGGGCGTGCAGCACCTGGCGCTGCTGGAGCGCGGCGCGGACGGCCCGGTGCAGCCCGTCCTCCAGGTACAGATCGCCTTGCCACTTCACGACGTGCGCGAAGAGGTCGCCGTAGAACGTGGAGTCCTCGGCGAGCAGCGTTTCCAGGTCCAGCTGGCCCTTGGTCGTGACGAGCTGATCGAGGCGGACCGGGCGCGGCGCGACGTCCGCCCACTGCCGGGTGCTTTCCCGGCCGTGGTCGGGGTACGGCCGGCCGTTTCCGATGCGCTTGAAGATCACACGGAAAGCCTACCGGTCAAGGCTCTCCGGGCGCAGCCATGGCGGCCGAGTGCGACCCTGGGAAATGACGCCGTAAACCGGGACAAACCCGGAACTCTCAAGCCGGGAGCAGGGGCCGAAGTGAGCGACAGCCAGCCGATGCCGTCCACACCCGATGGCGGAAACCCCCCGAACGAGTCCGCGTCCGACCCCGCGGTGACGCCGTCCGCACTGCCCCCGGAGGCCGCCGGGATCGCCGCCGGGTACGCCTTCGAAGGCCCCGCCCTCGACCTCGGCGCGCTGCTGTGGGACGGACGGTGCCTCCCCGGGGCGCAGGTGCGCATCCCGCTGCCGATGCTCAACCGGCACGGGCTCGTCGCGGGCGCCACCGGCACCGGCAAGACCAAGACCCTCCAGCTGATCGCCGAGCAGCTTTCCGCCCAGGGCGTGCCCGTCTTCCTCGCCGACATCAAGGGCGACGTCTCGGGGATCTCGGCGCCCGGCGAGGCCGGTGACCGGGTCACCGGGCGGGCCAGGGACGTGGGGCAGGAGTGGGTGCCGCGCGGGTGCCCGTGCGAGTTCTACGCCCTCGGCGGGATCGGCACCGGGATCCCCGTGCGGGCCACGATCACCAGCTTCGGCCCGGTCCTGCTCTCGAAGGTGCTCCGGCTGAACCAGACGCAGGAGCAGTCGCTCGGCCTGATCTTCCACTACGCCGACCAGAAGGGCCTCGAACTCGTCGACCTGAAGGACCTGCGCGCCGTCGTCGCCTTCCTCACCTCGGACGAGGGCAAGCCCGAGCTGAAGACGGTCGGCGGCCTGTCCACGGCGACCGCCGGGGTCATCCTGCGGGCGCTGACGGCGTTCGAGGCACAGGGGATGGGGGACTTCTTCGGGGAGCCGGAGTTCGACACGCGTGAACTGCTGGGCGCGGGGGGTGGGGAAGGGGCGGGGGCGGGGGCCGGATCGGGTGCGGCGGGTCTCGTCTCCGTACTCGAACTGCCCTCCGTGCAGGACAAGCCCGCCCTCTTCTCCACCTTCCTGATGTGGCTCCTCGCCGACCTGTACCACGACCTGCCCGAGGTCGGGGATGTGGACAAGCCCAGGCTCGTCTTCTTCTTCGACGAGGCCCATCTGCTGTTCAGCGGCGCCTCCAAGGCGTTCCTGGAGTCCATCACGCAGACCGTGCGGCTGATCCGGTCCAAGGGCGTCGGCGTCTTCTTCGTCACCCAGACCCCGAAGGACGTGCCCGCCGACGTCCTCGCGCAGCTCGGCAACCGGGTGCAGCACGCGCTGCGCGCCTTCACGCCCGAGGACGAGAAGGCCCTCAAGGCGACGGTCCGTACGTTCCCGAACTCCGCGTACGACCTGGCGGAGACGCTCACCGCCATCGGCACCGGCGAGGCCGTCGTCACCGTGCTCAGCGAGAAGGGCGCGCCCACGCCGGTCGCGGTCACCCGGCTGCGGGCGCCGCAGTCCCTGATGGGGCCGATCGCGGCGGCGGACCTGGAGCGGGCCGTCCGGGATTCGCCGCTGTACGGGCGGTACGCGGAGGCGGTGGACCGGGAGTCGGCGTACGAGCGGCTGAGCGCGCGGGAGGCCGAGCGGGCCGCCGCGCCCGCTCCGGCGGAGGCTCCGCGTCCGGGGAAGGCCAGGGCGAAGGAGAGCGGGGGCGGGTCCGTCGTCGAGCAGGTGATGGGCAGCGGGATGTTCAAGTCGCTGCTGCGGTCGATGGGGACGCAGATCGGGCGGGAGATCTCGCGGTCGGTCTTCGGCACGGCCAAGCGCCGGCGGTAGCCGTCGGCGCCGGTGGTGGCCGCCGGGGGTGCCCTCGGCCGGGGCGGCTAGCCCTTCGCGGCCTTGGCCGCCTTCGCCGCCGCCTTCATCTCCTGCTTGTGCGCGCGGACCTTCTGCAGCGACTCGGGTCCCGTGATGTCCGCGACGGACCGGAACGCCTCCGGCTCCCCGTACGCCCCGGCCGCCTCCTGCCAGCCCTTGGGCCGCACGCCGAGCTGCTTGCCGAGCAGGGCCAGGAAGATCTGGGCCTTCTGCTTGCCGAAGCCGGGCAGCTCGTTCAGGCGCCGCAGCAGCTCCTTGCCGTCGGCCGCGTCCCGCCAGACGGCCTCCGCGTCGCCCTCGTACGTCTCCACGAGGTACTGGCACAGCTTCTGCACGCGCCCGGCCATCGCGCCCGGGTAGCGGTGCACGGCGGGCTTGGCGGAGAGCAGCTCGACGAAGGCGTCCGGGTCGTGGGCCGCGATGTCGTGGGCGTCGAGGTCGTCCGCCCCCATCCGCTGGGCGATCGTGTACGGACCCGCGAACGCCCACTCCATGGGCACCTGCTGGTCCAGGAGCATCCCTACGAGCGCGGCCAGCGGGCTGCGGCTCAGCAGCGCGTCGGCCTCTTCTTGCTGTGCGAGGTGCAGCGTGGCGTCCATGGGGCGATCATCTCGCGGGCGCGGGGGGTTCGCAGGGCGGGGCGCGGGCGGGCGCGGGGGCGCCGGAGTGGACTGGTGGGGGCACCTGGGGCGGGCGGCGCCGGAGGGGACCGGCGGGAGCACCGGCGACGGCGCTCGGAAAAGCGGGTGCGGGAGCACCGGCGACGGCGCCCGGAAAAGCGGGTGCGGGCGCCGCGGGCCGCCGCCTAGCCTGGGAGGCATGTCTACGCCCCGCATCTCCTAGCCAGGACACACGCCTTCACGTCACCCGTGTGTCCTTTCGCTATCGCGGAGCGTTTCCCCATGCTTTCTGTACGTGACGTCGACCTGCGCGTCGGCGCCCGGACCTTGCTGTCCGGCATCTCCTTCCACGTGGGCCCCGGCGACCGCGTCGGCCTGGTCGGCCGTAACGGAGCGGGCAAGTCCACCCTCCTGAAGACCCTCGCCGGACCGGCCCCGAGCGCCACCGGCACGATCACCCGCACCGGCTCCCTCGGCCACCTCGCCCAGGACCCGGCCGCCGCCGACCCCGCGGCCACCGTCACCGACCGGATCCTGTCCGCGCGCGGCCTCGACGAGGCGGTGCGCGCGCTCCGGGCCGCCGAGGCCGCCCTGGCCCGCGGCGCCGACAGCGCCGACGGGCGGGCCGCGCTCGCCGCCTACGCCCGCGCCGACGACGCCTTCCAGGCCCGCGGCGGCTATGGGGCCGAGGCCGAGGCCGCCCGGGTCGCGGCCGGGCTCGGCCTGCCCGAGCGGGTCCTCGGGCAGGCCGTGGGCGAGCTGTCGGGCGGGCAGCGGCGGCGGGTCGAACTCGCCCGGATGCTGTTCGCGCGCCCCGACACCCTGCTGCTCGACGAGCCCACCAACCACCTCGACCGGGACTCGGTGGAGTGGCTGCGGGCGTTCCTGCGCGTGTACCCGGGCGGTGTCGTCCTGGTCAGCCACGACCTGACGCTGCTCGCCGACGTCGTCAACCGCGTCTTCCACCTCGACCCCGGCCGCGCCGCCCTCGACGTCCACAACACCACCTGGCCCGCCTACCTCGCCCAGCGCGCCGCCGACGAGCGCCGCCGCACCCGGGAGCGCGCCAACGCCGAGCGGAAGGCCACCGCCCTGCGCACCCAGGCCGACCGGATGCGCGCCCACGTCGCCACCGCGACCGCCGCGAAGAACATGGCGCGCCGCGCCGACCGGCTGCTCGCGGGCACCGAACCCGCGCGGCGCGGCGAGAAGGTCGCCCGCATCCGGCTCCCCGAACCCGCGCCCTGCGGCCGCATGCCCCTCGGCGCCGTCAGCCTGGAGAAGTCGTACGGGACCCTGAAGGTGCTGCACGGCGTGGACCTCGCCGTGGACCGGGGCAGCCGCCTGGTCGTGCTCGGCTTCAACGGGGCCGGGAAGACGACGCTCCTGCGCCTCCTCGCCGGGCGCGAGACGCCGGACGCGGGCCGGGTCGTGCGCGGGCACGGGCTGCGGATCGGGTACTTCGGGCAGGAACACGACACCCTGGACGGGGAGTCGACCGTACGGGAGAACCTCGCGGCGGCCGCGCCCGGCCTGACCGACGGCGAGGTGCGGCGGGTGCTCGGGTCGTTCCTGTTCGGCGGCGACGACGCGGACAAGCCCGCCAAGGTGCTCTCCGGCGGCGAGAAGACCCGCCTCGCCCTGGCCGGACTCGTGCACTCCGGCGCCAACGTGCTGCTCCTGGACGAGCCCACCAACAACCTCGACCCCGCCTCCCGCGACGAGGTCCTCGCCGCCGTGGGCACGTACCCCGGAGCGATCGTGATGGTCACCCACGACGAGGGCGCGCTCGACGCCCTGCGCCCCGACCGGGTCCTCGTCCTGCCCGACGGCACCGAGGACCTGTGGAGCACGGAGTACCGGGAGCTGGTGTCCCTCGCCTGAAGCGGCGCCCTGCGTCCAGGGGCCGAAGGGCGGGGGAAACCCGCGCGCCGGGCGCGTGGCGCGTGTGTTTCCATGCCCGGATGAGCGACCGACGCGCGGGTGCCGAAGCCATGGATCCTCTCGTACGGGGACGGGTCCTCGTACGAGGGCGGGTCCCCGCCGACCTCGACGCCTGCGTGCGCGTGCTCGCCGACGTGCACGCAGGCGACGGCTATCCCACCAACTGGCCCGCCGACCCCGCCGGTTGGCTGTCGCCGTCGGGCCTGCTGGGGGCCTGGGTGGCCGAGGCCGACGGGGCCGTCGTCGGGCACGTCGTGCTCTGCGGACCGGGCGCGGACGACGTGGCGCCCGGGATGTGGGGCGCGCGGGACGGCTCGACGGCCGTGGTCAGCCGGTTGTTCGTGGGGCCGGCGGCGCGGGGGCGGGGGATCGGCGCGGTGCTCCTCGACCGGGTGGCGGGGGCGGCGCGGGAGCGGGGGCTGTGGCCGGTGCTCGACGTGGTGGCCACGGACAGGGGGGCCGTGGCGCTGTACGAGCGGGCGGGGTGGGAACTGCTCGGGGTCGGTGAGCAGCGGTGGAGCGAGGAGCAGAGGGTACGGGTGCGGTGCTACGCGGGGCCGGGGGTGGCGCCGGGCGCGGTGCCGAGGCCGGAGTCGGTGTAGGCGGTACCACCCGCCTCGTCCGCCCGACCAGCCTCCGCCGCCGCGCCCGCCCTACCCGCCTCCACCCACGTGTCCGCCCCATCCGCCCCATCCGCCCTACCCGCCTCGCCCGCCGCGTCCCGCCGCGCCCCCAAGAACGCCCGCAGCACCGGCCCTTGAGGAGCCGTCGCCCGTACCGCCGCCCAGATGGACCGCACCGGCTCGGGATCGGTGACCTCGCGCACGACCCACCGGGACGCCCTTCGTCCGTGCCCGGCGCCGTGACCAGGCCCATCTCCGGCACCAGGGCGACGCCGACCCCGGCGGCCACGAACCCCTGCCGACGAGGGGCCGACCGCGGCGGCCACGGTCGGCTGTCTGCTCCCGGTCGTCTCGGTCGGCCTGGGCGCGCTGGTCCCGGGGGAGGAGACCGGCGTACGGGTGTTCGCCGAGATGGGGGCGGTGCTGGTGGGAGTGGGGCTCACCCGGGTCGGGCATGCCCGGGCGGGGCGTTCGCAGGCAGGAGGCACGCGGCCGGGCGGGGCCCGCCCGGAGGCTCACCTGCCGAGCAGCGACCGCACCGCGGCCCGGTCCACGCCGGTGAGAGCGCGCAGGACCAGCGGGGTGAGCAGCACCAGCAGCCAGCCGAAGGCGCCGACGCCGGCGACCTGCCAGGGCGACTCGATGTAGTACGCGTGGTGCTCGCCGCCGGACGTGTAGTCGAAGAGGCGGTACCCCGGCCAGTCGGTGTAGCGCGCGAACACCCAGGAGTACGCCGGGAACAGCGCGACGGCCCAGCCGGTCACCCACAGCGTCAGCGCCACCACGAAGCTCGTCACCCGCCACGGGAACATGACGACCTGGAACACCAGGGCCCGCCACCCCGCCCCGTCCCCGATCCGGGCCCGCACCCCCGACCAGGCCCCGCCGTCGCCCGCCCGCACGGCCGCGGGCTCCGCCACCTCGACCCCGAGCTGCTCCCGCGCCCGCCGCCGCTCGACCGCGCCGAACCCGCGCGCCCCGGTCAGCATCACCGCGAACACGGGCAGCCCGAGCAGCGTGACGGCGAGCCCCGCGCCCAGCGAGAACAGCGTGACGGCGAAGACGAACCCGGCGACGGCGATCGGCAGCGAGACGAGCGTGTACCCGAACTCGCGGAAGGTGACGGCGGCGAAGGGGGCGCGCCAGAAGCCGGGGCGCGGGGAGGGGACGCGCTCCCGGACCGGGACCGGGGCCGGGGCGGGGGCCGCGGACGGGGTCGGAGCGGGGGCGTAGGGGAGCGTGTCGATGGTCATCGGAGGGCCTCGTATTCGTCTGTTCGCCCGGCAGGGGACGTACCGTGCTGACATCCCCACTCTGCTGCGGGTGCGGCTGCCGGGGTATGGGGGGAGACGGTGTCCGGGGGTGTACCCAGCCCCCCTCTTCGCCCCGCCCCTCCGGCCGCGGGCGCCCCGGACCGCCGCGGCCGGAATTCGTTGAAGCGCCCGCCACCGCCGACGGTCTCCGCCCGGACATCTCTCGCGACGGGCCCGGCTGCGGGATACTGGGGGATCATGTCGGCCCGGCCGTGGGGCCAGGCGGAGGTGACGGCGATGCGGCCCGAGAATCGCGGGGAGGACGAGGAACTCGTCCGGCCGGAGCAGGGCGAGCGGCAGCGGATCACCGACGTCCTGTCCGTCGCCGCGGCGACGGTGGACGTCGACCAGGTGCCGGAGGCGCTGTGCCGGGCGTGCGTCGAGCTGCTGCCGGTCACGGGCGCGTCCGTCTCCCTCGGCCACCTCGGTTCCCTCAGCGGGGACTGCGGCGTCAGCGTGACGCTGTGCGCGAGCGACGCCGTCGCGGCCGGGCTCGCCGAGGCGCAGTACACCCTCGGGGACGGCCCGAGCCGACGCGCGCAGCTGCTGGGGGCGCCGGTGCTCGCCGCGGACCTCACCGGCGGGCCCGACGCCCGGCGCTGGCCGGTGTTCGCCCAACAGGCCGTGGAACTGGGCGGGCGAGCGGTGTTCTCGCTGCCGCTGGGCACCGGCGCGCTGGCGATCGGCACCCTCGACCTCTACCGTGACCGCCCCGGCGTCCTCTCCGAGCGGGACCTGAGGATCGCCCTGCTGGTCCGCGACGCCGTCACCTTCGCCGTCGCCAACCTCCAGGCCGGTACCGGGAACGGGTTCGATCAGGACGACGGCGGAGTAGCGTCGTGGGTGGAGGCCGCCGAAGCCGACCATGTCGAGGTCCATCAGGCCGTCGGCATGGTGATGGTGCAGTTGGGCGTCGATCCGGACCAGGCCCTTGACCGGCTCAGAGCCCGCGCCTTCGCGCAGGGCAGGACGGTGAGCGAAGTGGCCCGCGACGTCGTCGCCCGCACCTTCCGCTTCCCCGACGCGGAGGGGACACCGGCCGACCACGACGACAGCCCCGATCAGGACCATGGGCGCCATGGCGACCGCGAAGGAGACAGCGAACGGTGACGAACCGCGAACAGCAGCTCGCCGAGGCGTTCGTGGGCCTTGCCAACACCCTCGCCGACGACTTCGACCCGGTCGTCCTGCTGCACCGCCTGGCCGGACACTGCGTCGACATCGTCGGCGCCGACGTGGTCGGCGTCATGGTGGCCACGCTCCGCGGCGACCTGCGCACCATGGCCGTCTCCGACGAACGGGCCGCCGTCGTGGACCTGTTCCGGCCACAGACCACGGAGGGCCCCTGCCTGGACTGCTACCGCGCGGGGAGCCCCGTCGACGTACCCGACCTGGCGGGCAGCGGTGCGCGCTGGCCGCGCGTCGTGCCGCTCGCGGTGCGCGCCGGTCTCCGGTCGGCGCAGGCGCTGCCGCTGCGCGTCAACCACCGGACCATCGGCGCCGTGGGCCTCTTCCGCGCCGCGCCCGGCGGCCTGCTCCCGGCCGACCTGAAGCTGGCGCAGGCGCTCGCCGACGTCGCCGCCGTCGCGCTGATCCACTGGACCCCGGAGCGGGCCCGCCCCTCCGACGTCCTCACCCACGTCCAGTCCGCCATCGCCGCCCAGGCCGCCGTCGAGACGGCCACCGGCATGCTCGCCGAGTACGGCCGCCTGCACCCGACGGACGCCCGCCGCGCCCTGCACGCCTACAGCCACCACGACGGCGACAGCCCCGCGCACGTCGCGCGCGCCCTCATCCGCCGCACCCTCGCTCCGCAGACCGTCCTCGCCGGGTGGACCGGCCGCGGGGCGCGCACTGATGGTGGGGCGGGCTGACGGCGAGGCGCGCTGACGGTGAGGCGCGCTGACGGCGGACCGGCTGAACGTCGGCGCCCTCGGCCTCCGCACCCGCTCCCGCACGACCACGGCCCCCGCACGCGCAGCCACGGCCGACGCGAACCGCGTGGAGGCCCCGGCCGCCCGCTGAATCCGCCCCCTACGGGAGGCGGCCTTCGTACCAACGTCGAAGGCCCCGCTGCGAGGGCGAACTGGTGAGGGGTTGCCCCCCAACACGCTTTCCAAGTCTTCGTCTGCGGGTTCTGGGGCGTACCGGAACGTTCTGATCTGCGGTGCGGTCGACACGGTTGAGGCTTCTGAACGATGTTGTACGGCGGTGAACGCGACCAGAACTGCAACCGCTGCTGACCTACTTGCCGTGCTCCGGGCCGTACCACTGGAGGGCCTGTCCGGTCACTGCGGCGATGCGCTCGAAGTCGTGATCGCGATGGAGCAGGGTGAGCCCTTGCAGCTCAGCGGTCGCGGCGACGACAAGGTCGACCGCTCCGGCGCTTCGGTGTTTCCCCTGCTTGGTGAGGGCTTCCTGGACCTGCCAGGCGCGGTCGTAGGCACGGTCGTCGACGGGAACCCAGCCGAAGATCAGCCGCATGTCCTCGATGCCGCGCGCCCGGTCGGCGGCCGACCGGGCGCTGTAGAAGAACTCGAGCTCGGTGATTGGGCAGGTCGCGATGAGTCCGGCCGCAGCGGCCTGGTCCCAGCCGTACTGCTCTGCGTCCCCGCGCATGAACCGCGCGAGCGCGCTGGTGTCGATCAGGAACTGGGCCGCGTTCACCGGCGGTAGTTCTCCTTGTTCTCGAACAGCTCCAGATCAAATGCGCCGTCGCCCGCGGCAGCCCGCAGCCGGGCGAGAGCCAGGGCGCGGCGCCGGCTCTCCAACACCTCACGAAGAGCGGTGTTGACGGTCTCCTTCTTGGTGCTCGTCCCGAGGGCCTTCGCCACGTCTGCGACCAGGTCGTCGTCTAGGTCGATTACCGTACGACTCATGTGCACCCCCTTGATATCAACTATGGATGCAAGTATATCTCGCAAGGTGCCTTGTGGGGTGCCGTCGGCATCCTGGCCTGGCCGCCGGGTCCCACGCGGGCGTCACGCGGCGGTTGCGGTAGAGCGTGAGGACGCGTTCCGCTTGGTGCAGGTGGAGCAAACGGCGCTGAGGGGCGCAGGGCAACGAAGAGTGGGTCCTGGCTGGCGCAGGCCGGTGGGCCGTCGATCGGGACGGGCCACAGGCGCCTCCCCGCTGGCGCTCGCCACCCGCCGCGGTTTTGAAGGTCCTGGAGGGGTGCGGCGCTGCTGATGAGAACCGAGTCACGGTGGAGGCCGACGGAACCGAAGAAGGGCCCCACCGCGAACGGTGGGGCCCTTCGACATCGTGCCCGGTGAGGCACTGGCGGAGGATACGAGATTCGAACTCGTGAGGGGTTGCCCCCAACACGCTTTCCAAGCGTGCGCCCTAGGCCTCTAGGCGAATCCTCCGCCGCAAACAATACAAGACGCGGAGGAGTGCTCGCGAACGCGTTCCGGTCGGGGGGACCTGGCGCGTTCCTGCCGGGGGAGCGGGCTCGTTCGCACCCCCCGGGATCGGCTAGGGTGGGGGACAGCCCCTCACGCGGCGCTATCTGACTGAACTCCCCCAGGGCCGGAAGGCAGCAAGGGTAGGTCGGCTCTGGCGGGTGCGTGGGGGGCGCTTTGCGTTCCGGGGGCGGGGCGCGCGGTGGGGCCGGTGGGGGCGGGGGCTTCGTCCGGTGGGGGCGGGGGCTTCGTCCGGGGCGGTCCGGGTTGTCAGTGGGCGCCTATAACCTCGTATACGTGTCGTCTCTCGCGCTGTACCGCCGTTATCGCCCGGAGTCGTT
The DNA here is from genome assembly GCF_055591765.1 of Streptomyces sp. NPDC041205. Classification (NCBI taxonomy): domain Bacteria; kingdom Bacillati; phylum Actinomycetota; class Actinomycetes; order Kitasatosporales; family Streptomycetaceae; genus Streptomyces; species Streptomyces sp. NPDC041205. The sequence goes on from NZ_JBVIZH010000007.1 coordinate 405,074, forward strand.
CGCCGAGGTCATCGGGCAGGAGCATGTAACCGACCCGCTGCAGCAGGCGCTGCGCAACAACCGGGTCAATCACGCGTACCTGTTCAGTGGCCCGCGCGGCTGCGGCAAGACGACGAGCGCGCGCATCCTCGCCCGGTGTCTGAACTGTGAGCAAGGTCCCACTCCCACCCCGTGCGGCGAGTGCCAGTCCTGCCGCGACCTCGCGCGGAACGGGCCCGGGTCCATCGACGTCATCGAGATCGACGCCGCGTCCCACGGTGGTGTGGACGACGCCCGCGACCTGCGCGAGAAGGCCTTCTTCGGCCCGGCCTCCAGCCGGTACAAGATCTACATCATCGACGAGGCCCACATGGTCACGTCGGCGGGCTTCAACGCCCTCCTGAAGGTCGTCGAAGAGCCGCCGGAGCACCTCAAGTTCATCTTCGCGACGACGGAGCCCGAGAAGGTCATCGGCACCATCCGGTCGCGTACGCACCACTATCCGTTCCGGCTCGTCCCCCCGGGCACCCTGCGCGACTATCTCGCCGAGGTCTGCGGGCGCGAGGGCATGGCCATCGAGGACGGCGTCCTGCCGCTCGTCGTGCGCGCCGGTGCCGGGTCCGTGCGTGACTCCATGTCCGTCATGGACCAGCTCCTCGCGGGCGCCCGCGAGGACGGTGTGACGTATGCCATGGCGACGGGTCTGCTCGGGTACACGGACGGTTCGCTCCTCGACTCCGTGGTCGAGGCCTTCGCCTCCGGTGACGGCGCCGCCGCCTTCGAGGTCGTGGACCGCGTCATCGAGGGCGGCAACGACCCGCGGCGCTTCGTCGCCGACCTGCTCGAGCGGCTGCGGGACCTGGTGATCCTCGCCGCCGTGCCCGACGCCGCCGAGAAGGGCCTCATCGACGCCCCCAGCGACGTGGTGGAGCGCATGCAGGCCCAGGCCGGGGTGTTCGGCGGCGCCGAGCTGAGCCGCGCCGCCGACCTCGTCAACGAGGGCCTCACCGAGATGCGGGGAGCCACCTCGCCGCGCCTCCAGCTGGAACTGATCTGCGCGCGCGTGCTGCTCCCCGCCGCGTACGACGACGAGCGCTCCGTGATGGCCCGCCTCGACCGCCTCGAGCGCGGCGGCAACTTCATGGCCGCGGGTCCCGCCGGCGCTCCCGCCATGGGGTACGTGCCCGGTCCGGAGGCCCACGCCGCGGCGCGGCAGCCGGGTGTCGCGGTGCCGCCGCCGGGGCCGGACGTCCCGCCCGGGGGTGGCGCCGCGGCGGCTCGTGCGGCTGTACGGGGTGCCGGTGGCGGTGCTGAGGCCGGGGGCGTGCCCGCCGCTGCCCCGGCCGCACCTGCTCCCGCCCCCGAGGCTCCCCCGTCCCCCCAGCCCCCCGCCCCGGCCGCACCCACCACCCCGCCCGCCCCCACGGCCCCCGCCGACCCCCCCGCCTCCGCTCCCGCGGCCACCCGCCCCGGAAGCTGGCCCACGGCCTCCACCCCGGGCAGCGGAGCCCCGACCCCGAGCGGCGGCGCTCCCGGTGCCCCGGCCGCTGGGCCCGCCCCCGCGGCCCCCGCGGCGAACCGCCCGGGCGGCTGGCCGACGGCGGCCCCCGCGGGCGGCGGCCCCGCGCAGCCGCCCGCCGCACCCCCGGCCCAGGCCCAGACCCCGCACCCGGCTCCGGCCCCCGTCGCCCAGTCGGCCCCGGCCACCCCCGCCGCCGCGTACACGGGCGGTGGCCCCGACCCCCGCTCCCTCTGGCCGAACATCCTCGACGCGGTCAAGAACCGCCGCCGCTTCACCTGGATCCTGCTCAGCCAGAACGCCCAGGTGGCCGGGTTCGACGGCACCACGCTCCAGCTCGGCTTCGTGAACGCCGGCGCCCGGGACAACTTCGCGTCCAGCGGCAGCGAGGACGTGCTGCGGCAGGCGCTGACGGAGCAGTTCGGGGTGCAGTGGAAGGTCGAGGCGATCGTCGACCCGTCGGGCGGCTCGGCACCGCCGCCCGCCGCGAGCGGCTTCGGCGGCGCCCCGGTGGCCTCCCGCCCCGCGCCCCAGCAGCCCGCGCCGCCGCAGGCCCCCGCCCCGTCCCCGGCGCCGCAGCAGCCGGGCCCCGCCCAGCCGTCGTCCGCGCCCCCGGCCCCCCAGCAGGGCCAGTCGCGCCCTTCGGCGGCGCCCGCCCAGGCTCCGCCGTCCAGAGCCCCGGAGCACGTCGCCCCCGAGGACGACATCCCCGAGGACGACGACCCGGACCTGGTCGACTCGGCCCTGTCCGGCCACGAGCTGATCGTCAGGGAGCTGGGCGCGACGGTGGTCGAGGAGTACACGAACGAGTAGGAACCCCCAGCTCCGCCCGCCTCACCTGGAGAAACCCACAAGCCTCGGGAGCGCCCCGCCTCAGACGCCCGAACAAAGGCACTCCGTCCGCCGGGCTAGGCTGACCCCCGTGAAGGTCCTCGTCATCGGCAGCGGTGCCCGCGAACACGCCCTGTGCCGCTCCCTGTCCCTCGACCCCGCGGTCACCGCCCTGCACTGCGCTCCTGGCAACGCCGGGATCGCGGACGTGGCCGAGCTGCACCCGGTCGACGCCCTCGACGGCGCCGCCGTGGCCGGGCTCGCCACGAAGCTCGGCGCCGCGCTGGTGATCGTCGGACCGGAGGCGCCGCTCGTCGCCGGGGTCGCCGACGCCGTGCGCGAAGCGGGCATCCCGTGCTTCGGGCCGTCCAAGGAGGCCGCCCGGCTCGAGGGCTCCAAGGCCTTCGCCAAGGACGTGATGGCGGGCGCGGGCGTACCCACGGCGCGCAGCTACGTCTGCACCACCCCCGAAGAGGTGGACGAGGCCCTCGACGCCTTCGGCGCCCCGTACGTCGTCAAGGACGACGGCCTCGCCGCGGGCAAGGGCGTCGTCGTCACCGGCGACATCGAGCAGGCCAGGGAGCACGCCCTCGCCTGCGGACGCGTCGTCATCGAGGAGTTCCTCGACGGCCCGGAGGTCTCCCTCTTCGCCGTCACCGACGGCGAGACCGTCGTGCCGCTGCGCCCCGCCCAGGACTTCAAGCGCGCCCTCGACGGCGACGAGGGCCCCAACACCGGCGGCATGGGCGCCTATTCGCCGCTGCCGTGGGCCGACCCGAAGCTCGTCGACGAGGTCCAGGAGACGGTGCTCCAGCCGACCGTCGACGAACTGCGCCGCCGCGGCACCCCCTTCTCCGGGCTGCTGTACGCCGGGCTCGCCATCACCAGCCGTGGCATCCGCGTCATCGAGTTCAACGCCCGCTTCGGCGACCCCGAGACCCAGGTCGTCCTCGCCCGCCTCAGGACCCCGCTCGCGGGCCTCCTGCTCGCCGCCGCGACCGGCACCCTCGCCGACCTGCCGCCGCTGCGCTGGAGCGACGACGCGGCCGTCACCGTCGTCATCGCCTCGCACAACTACCCCGGTACGCCGCGCACCGGCGACCCCATCGAAGGCCTCGCCGACGTCGCGGACCAGGACGCCCCGGACGCGTACGTCCTGCACGCGGGGACCAGGCGCGAGGGTGACGCGGTCGTCAGCGCGGGCGGCCGCGTGCTGTCGGTGACGGCGACGGGCGCCGACCTCGCGCAGGCCCGCGAGCGCGCGTACGCGGCGGTCGGCCGGGTCCGCCTCGACGGCTCCCAGCACCGCACGGACATCGCCGAGCAGGCGGCGCGGGGCGGCGGCGCGTAACTCCGCGGGATGGCGCACGGCCCCACGGTCGCGCTGCCCCGTGGGCACCGCGCGCCCGGTCGCGTACCCCGCATGGCCCGAGCCGTCCCCCGTCACCTCCGCCCCTGTGCCCCACGGGTCTACGGTCGTCCGTAGACCCGTCCGGCGTTACGGACGGTGTCCGCTGAGCCCGCCGTATGACGGCCGCCGACTTGCCGGAGCGGCGGGCCTGGTCGGCGCGGCGGACGTCGGCCCCGGGGCCCCTGCCCACGGGCCCGCGACCCGTCCACCGGCCCCTCGCCGAGCGGGCCAGCTTTGCCCAAAGCCATTCCATCGAGTGACCGGTCGGCTATCCGGCTGACGGTGACCGGCACCCCAACTAGGGTGCGGCGAAGGCATTGAAGGCACTCACAGCCAAACAGCCCACCGGCATTGCGATGTCGGTGGCGGGTGCCACAGTGGGGGAGTGAGCAACGCCAACGACGTGCGCCGTCGGCTCCGGCCGCCGGCCGAGCTGTAGGCAGCAGGGGGTGACTTCGGTCGTGTCAGGGATGGGTGTGGAGGTGGGCGCGCGGGCCGCGCGTTCACGGGCCCTCGCCGTGCTGCGCATCCGCAGCCGGGCGCTGGCCGTCGCCCTGCTGCCCGCGGCCGTCGCCGTCGTGCTGCTCGCCGCCACGGCCATGGGGCACATAGGCGGCGGCAGTTGGGCCGCGGTGCGCTGGGCCGTGACGGTGCTCGCGGTGCTCGTGCTGCTCGGCGCCGGGGCCGTCGCCCTCGTCGTCGCGCGGGCCAGACCCGCCATGAGCCCGACCGTCCCGATCACGGAGGCCTCCGCCCCCGATCTGTACCGCCTGGTGCGGGATCTCGCCGACCGCCTCGAAGTCCCCGCCCCCTCGGCCATAGCGCTCACCCCGGACTGCGACAGCTGGCTGGAGGACCGCACCCACCGGGCGCACGGGACCCCGGCGGACACCCCCGCGCCCGGCACCGGACCGGACGGCGCGCGCACGGACCCGGCCACCCCGCCCCACGGCACGGCCATCCAGGGCGCCCGACCGCCCCGGCGCCGCGCGCCCGCCGCCCCGGTCCTCGTCATCGGCTCGCCCTTCCTGTGGTGGATGCGCGTCGGCGAGCTGCGCGCGGTGCTCGCCCCGGTCGTCGCGGGCACGGGTCCCTCGGCGCACCCCGACATAGCCGCCGCCCGTCGTTTCGTACGCGGCCTGGACGCCGCCGTCGCCGTCTCCTCGGCGCCGGGGCGCGGGCCGCTCGCGCGCACCGTCCTCGGCGGGGTCGGCAAGGTGGCGCGGCTGCTGCTGCGGAGTTGCCGGGTGCACGCCGCGGAGATGGAGCGCGGCGTCGCTGCGGCCGCGGCCGAGCGCGCCCAGAGCGTGGACTACGGCGTGCGGATCGTCGCCCAGGAGCAGGTCGGCCTCGCGTACGCGGGGTGGGACCGGCTGCTGACCCGGGTCGCGCTGCCCGCCTGGCGCATGGGGCGGTGGCCCTCGCGGCTCGACGCGGGCGTCGTCTCCGCCCTCACCGAGCTGTCCCGCCGCGACCGCCTCGCCGAAGGCTTCGCCTCCCGGCTCGGCGAGCGGCCCGCGTGCGACCTCCTGGAGGAGCCCGGCGCGGTCGACGAGGCCGCCTCGCTGCTCGCCGCCCGCCTGTTCCACGGCGGGCCCGCCGAGCCCGGGCCCGGCTGGGCGCCGGTGGCCTGGCAGGAGTATCCGGACGAGGTCGTCGACCGGAAGTGGCGGATGGACGCGGCCCGCCTCCACCGCGTCCTGGACTCCCTCGGCGTCAGCCGCTCCAGCGACCCCACGGCGGCCGCCCCCAAGGGGCCGACGCTCGGCCGGGTCCTGGAGCACCTGACGGACCCGGAGGCGATGGCGCGGCGCGCGGCGGCCGGGCCCGGCCTCATCGACGCCGACGTGCCCGAAGCGGGGCTCACGGACGCCGAGTTGGCCCAGGCCGGGTTCGCCGCCGCCGTCGATCCGGCCGACGTCGCCGACACGCAGGAAGGGCGGGGCGGGGAGCTGGCCGCGCGGCTCAGCGCGGAGCTGGCCCGGGAGGAGGCCGAGGCGCCGCCCCGGCCCGCGCCCGCGGGGCAGGGGCCGGACGAGGCGCTGTGGGACGACGGGGTGCTGCCGTTGTTCCCGCTGCAACCGCCCCGGTCCGGGCGGGAGTTGCTGGCCGACCATGTCACGGCGATGGTGTGCTGTGCCGCCGTGGACACGGCGGGGGCCGCGCCGGGCCTCGACTGGCTGGACGGCCCCTCACTCCTGATGCACGGCGAGCGTGCGGCCGACCTCACGCCCAAGGTGCTCACCCTGGTCGAGGACGGCGACCCCGAACCCCTCCGCCACTGGCTCACCGAACTCGGCATCCGCCCCGAAAAGCCGGTACGCCTGGTCTGACCCCGTCAGCCCTCCCCCGCGGCGCTCCTCCAGCCCTACCCCCGCTGCCCCCTCCCCCCTGCCCCGCAGCACTCAGCGCCCCTCCACCCTCACCCCGCACCGCCCACCCCGCAGCGCCCCTCATCCTCGCCCCGGCGAAGTCTTCAGCCCGTCCGGCGTTTGAGGACGAGGCGCGCAGCGCCGATTCGGTGGTGCCCCCGGCCGACCCGAAGGGGAACACCCGCCCCAGGGGTCCAGGGGCGGAGCCCTGGGATCGGTGAAGGGGCGGGGTGGGGGAGCGCTCACATCAATTCACGACGAACGGTAACGACACACGTGCGTAATGTGATGTGCTGGGTCAGGCAGCCGACACGGCCCCGTGGGACAGCGCAGAGCAAAGGGCGCACCCCCGCCGCACCACCCGTGTCGCCCGGGCCGGGGGAGCGAGGGAGGGGACAACGCATGGGACCGGAGCCGATCCGCCGCTGGGAGTCGGGCGCCCTCGCCCACGCCGTGACCGACCCGTTCGGCCAGGGCCCGCTGCCCTGGCTCCGCGGCGCCGAGCACTACTTCGACGACACGGGCCAGGTCGTCCCCTGGTACGTGGACCACACCCCCGGCGCCACCGGCCCGGTCCCCGCCCCGCGCACCGGCAGCCCCCGCACAGCCGACGACATACACCGCCAGATCAAGGGCTTCACCAGCACCGGAGCCGCCGCCCCCGGCGAGGCGATCGACTTCCACATCACCGTGGACCCGCCCCAGCAGTTCAGCGTGGACATCTACCGCATCGGCCACTACAGCGGCGACGGCGCCCGCAAGATCACGACGAGCCCCCGCCTCTCCGGCATCGTGCAGCCCGCCCCGCTGGCCGCCGACCGCACGGTCTCCTGCCACCACTGGTGGCTGTCCTGGCGCCTGCAGATCCCGTCGTACTGGAACATCGGGGCGTACGTGGCCGTCCTCACCACCACCGACGGCTACCGCTCCCACGTCCCCTTCACCGTCCGTGACAGCGTCCCCCCGGGCCCCGGCGAGCCGGTCACCCCCTCGGCCGACCTCCTCGTCCTGCTGCCCGACATCACCTGGCAGGCGTACAACCTCTACCCGGAGGACGGCCACACCGGCGCCAGCCTCTACCACGCCTGGGACGACTACGGCCGGCTCCTCGGCGAGAGCGAGGCCGCGACCACGGTCTCCTTCGACCGGCCGTACGCGGGCGCGGGCCTGCCCCTGCACGTGGGCCACGCCTACGACTTCATCCGCTGGGCCGAGCGCTACGGCTACGACCTCGCGTACGCCGACACCCGCGACCTGCACGCGGGCCGCATCGACCCCACCCGCTACCGGGGCCTGGTCTTCCCCGGCCACGACGAGTACTGGTCGACGGCGATGCGCCGCACCACCGAGCTGGCCCGCGAGTCCGGCACGTCCCTGGTGTTCCTCTCCGCCAACACCATGTACTGGCAGGTCGAGTTGGGCCCTTCGCCCTCCGGCGTCCCGGACCGCCTGCTGACCTGCCGAAAACGCCGCGGCCCCGGCAGGGCCGCGCTGTGGCGCGAAGTCGACGTCCCCGAGCAGCAGTTGATGGGCATCCAGTACGCGGGCCGGGTCCCCGAGCCGCACCCCCTCATCGTCCGCAACGCCGACCACTGGCTGTGGGAGGCGACCGGCGCGCACGAGAGCGACGAGATCGACGGCCTGGTCGCGGGCGAGGCCGACCGCTACTTCCCGCGCACCGCGCTCCCCGAGCACCAGGACCGCATCCTGCTCGCCCACTCCCCGTACGCGGACAGTGAGGGCGCCGTGCGCCACCAGGAGACCTCGCTGTACCGCGCCCCGTCCGGCGCCCTCGTCTTCGCGTCGGGCACCTTCGCCTGGTCCCCGGCCCTGGACCGCCCCGGCCATGTCGACCCACGCGTCCAGCGCGCCACGGCCAACCTCCTGGACCGCATCTGCAAACGCGACTGAGGCCCGTTCGCGTTCACCACGCCCCATCCGGGCAACCCGTGGCCAAGACCAGCTCCCGCATACGGGAGAATCGAGGCACTTGGACAGAACCACGGGGAGGAACCGTGTCCGGATTCGTCGAAAAGCCCGAGCCGATCCAGGTTCCGGGTCTGGTGCATCTGCACACCGGCAAGGTGCGCGAGCTGTACCAGAACGAGGCGGGCGACCTCGTGATGGTCGCCAGCGACCGCTTGTCCGCCTACGACTGGGTGCTGCCGACCGAGATCCCCGACAAGGGGCGGGTCCTGACCCAGCTGTCGCTGTGGTGGTTCGACCGGCTCGCGGACATCGTGCCGAATCACGTCATCTCCACGGACCTGCCGCAGGGCGCCCCCGCCGACTGGGCGGGCCGCACCCTCGTCTGCAAGGCGCTGGAGATGGTGCCGGTCGAGTGCGTCGCCCGCGGCTATCTGGCGGGCTCGGGCTTCGCCGAGTACAAGGAGTCCCGCACGGTCTGCGGCCTCGCCCTGCCCGAGGGCCTGACCGACGGCTCGGAGCTGCCCGCGCCGATCTTCACCCCGGCCACGAAGGCCGCCGTCGGCGAGCACGACGAGAACGTGAGCTACGAGGAGGTCGCCCGCCAGGTCGGCGCGGAGACGGCCGCCCAGCTGCGGCAGACGACCCTCGCCGTCTACGGCCGGGCGCAGGACATCGCGAGGGATCGCGGCCTGATCCTCGCGGACACGAAGTTCGAGTTCGGCTTCGCCGGCGACGAACTGGTGCTCGGGGACGAGGTGCTGACCCCCGACTCGTCCCGCTTCTGGCCCGCGGACCTGTGGGAGCCGGGCCACGCCCAGCCCTCCTTCGACAAGCAGTACGTCCGCGACTGGCTCACCTCGTCCGCGTCCGGCTGGGACCGCGCGAGCGAGCAGCCGCCCCCGCCGCTGCCCGCGGACGTGGTGGCGGCGACGCGCGCCAAGTACATCGAGGCGTACGAGCGGCTCACGGGGACTTCCTGGGCGTAGCGGACCCGACGGCGGGGCCCGCGCGGCCCCCGCCGGTCCCGCACACGACAAAGCCCCCCGGTTCCGAGAACCGGGGGGCTTTCGCTGAGCGGACGACCAGGTTCGAACTGGCGACCTCAACCTTGGCAAGGTTGCGCTCTACCAACTGAGCTACGTCCGCGCTGCGCCGAAGCGCGAGAGCCACTATACCCAACCTCGCTCCCGCGCGAGACGCACCGCCGCATGCCGGTTCTCCGCACCGATCTTGGTGACCGCCGAGGAGAGGTAGTTGCGGACCGTTCCCTGGGACAGGGCGGCCCGCTCCGCGATCTCCGACACGGGCGCGCCGTCGGCGGCGAGTTCGAGCACCTCGGCCTCGCGGGCGGTCAGCGGGGAGTCACCGGCGGAGATCGCGTCGGCGGCCAACTCCTGGTCCACGTAGCGGTTTCCGGCATGGACGGAACGGATGATCTCGGCGAGGCGCTGCGCGCTGACCGTCTTCGGGACGAACCCCCGCACACCCGCTTCAAGTGCCCGCTTGAGGTGCCCCGGCCGGCCGTGGCTGGTGACGATCATGGTGCGGCAGCCGGGGAGTTCGTCCCGCAGGACTGTGGCGACACTCACACCGTCGGCGCCCGGCATCTGCAGATCGAGCACGGCGACGTCCGGCCGGTGGGCCCGCGCCATGGCCAGCGCCTCGGGCCCGGAGGCGGCCTCGGCGACGACGACGAGGTCGTCCTCCAGGGCGAGCAGGGCGGCGAGCGCGCCGCGGATCAGATGCTCGTCGTCGGCGAGCAGCACGCGTACGGCGGTCATGAGGCCTTGGCCTCCGGGGCGATCGGGGCGACGTCCGCCGCGGCCGCCTTGTCCGGGAACGCCGTGTCCGGCAGCGGCACCCGCGCCGTGAGCCGGAAGCGCCCGCCCTCCGACGTGTGCTCCAGCGTGCCGCCCACGGTCGCGAGCCGTTCCCCGAGCCCCCTGAGCCCGGACCCGCCGCTGCCGACGGGGGCCTCGGGCGCCCCGTCGTTCTCGATGGTCAACTCCGTACGTCCTTCCGTCACCGAAACCGTGATGGCGCACGTCTCCGCGTCGCCGTGCCGCAGCACGTTGGTGGTGCCCTCGCGCACGACCCACCCGAGCGCCGCCTGCACCGCCGGGGGCAGGCCGACGGGCGCCCCGGTCACCCGGCAGCCGATCCCGGCGGCCTCCAGGACGCCCTGCGCCCCGGCGAGTTCGGCGCCCAGCTCGGCCTCGCGGTAGCCGCGGACGACGTCCCGTATCTCCCGCTGGGTCTCCTGGGCGATGCGCTGCACCTCGACCATCTGGTCCACCGCCTCGGCCCTTCCGCGCCGGGCGAGCTGCACGGCGAGCTCGCTCTTGAGGGCGATGACGGCGAGGTTGCGGCCCATGACGTCGTGCAGGTCGCGGCCGAAGCGCAGGCGTTCCTCGGCGACGGCGAGGCGGCCCTCGGTCTCGCGGGCCCGCTCCGCCTCCCACATCACCGACAGCGTCCAGGCCCCGCAGCGCGAGGTCAGCAGCGAGAGCATGCCGCCCGCGGCGATGAGCGCGCCCAGGGCGACCAGTTCGCCGCCGCGCGCGCCGACGGCGGCGAAGGCGGCCACCAGGACGGCGACGATCACCGCGAGATGGCGGCAGAAGCCCCGGATCGACAGGGCGAAGCCGAGCGCCTCCGCGTACGGGGTGATCAGGAACAGTGCGCTGAGGCCGATCACGCCGCCCTCGACGCCGTCGACGCGCTGGAGCGCGAGGGCGAGGCCGAAGCCGACGGCGGAGAGGCCGAGCAGGACGGCAAGGTCGCGGCGCGGGAACGGGGCGCGGCCCAGGTAGTGGTCGAGGGCCCGGCGCAGCCCCCGGTTGATCTGCGCGCACTGGAGCGCGGCCACCGCGATCATCGACCAGCCCAGGAGCTGCGCGGTGGTCCCGTGCCGCAGGCCGAGGCCCACCGGCAGCGCGCACCAGCTGAGGAGGAAGATCCACGGCACGGCGTGCCACATGACCATGCTCTGCAGCTCGACCTGTTCGATCTTCCTCAGGCCGCGCCAGCGTCGTTGCCAACCCCGGATCCTGCCCACCGCTCCCTGTCCCTTCGCCCGCCCGGCAGCCCCCTGACAGGCGCCGCTAGTGCCGCGGCTCCCAGCGGAACCACCTTCGTACAGCAAACACGCCGACCACGGTCCAGGCCACCGCGACCGCGACGGCGCCGAGCGCCTCGGAGGCGGCCATGCCACCGGTCCAGCCGCCGCGGATCAGCTCGATCGTCGGGGTGAGCGGCAGCAGTTCGCAGACGGCGGCGAGCTTGTCCGGCATGACTTCGAGCGGGACGAGCGTGCCGGAGCCGATGAAGGAGATCAACAGCAGCGGCATGGCCGCGACCTGGGCGCTCTCCACGCTGCGGCTGAAGGTCGCCGTGACCGCCGCGAGCACGGGCCACAGCACGAGGGCCAACAGCAGCCCCAGGACGGCGTAGAGGGGCGCGTCCGGTGCCCCGACGTCGAGCAGCGCCGCGCAGGCGCCCGCGAGGAGCAGGGACTGCGCGAGGCCGACGGCCACGGACGGCAGCGCGGCGCCCGCGAGGATCTCCGGGTCCCGCACCTCGCCGGTGCGCAGCCGCTTGAGGACGAGTTCCTCGCGCCGGGCGGCGTAGACGCTCACCAGCGTCGAGTACACGGCGAAGAGGAGGGCGAAGCCGATCGAGGACGGCAGCACGACCGAGCCGATCGACAGGCCGGTGCCCTTCAGGTCCATCCCGTCGGCGGCCTGGCGCACGCTGAACGGCATGACGAGCGGCACGAACATCGCCGCGAACAGCGTGCCCTTGGTGCGGCCGAGCAGCGTCAGCTCGGCGCGGGCCAGGGCCCGCAGGCGTCCGGCGGAGGTGGTGCGGGTCACGGACCGGGGGGTCGCGGCGGGCCGCGCGGCGGTCGGGGTCGCGGAACTCATGCCACCTTCTCCTTCTCGTACGTGGTCGCGCCGGGGCCGCCCGGCCGCTCGGCGCCGTCCCGGGTCGCCTCCTGTGCGATGCGCAGGAAGGCCTCCTCCAGGGACGCGGCCCGTACGTCGAGTCCGCGCAGTTCGACGCCGGTCTCCCGGGCCCAGACGAGGAGCCCGGTGGCGGCGTGCTGGAGGGCGTCGGTGCGCAGCCGTACGGTGCGGCCGCGCAGTTCGTGCCCGGTGACGCCGAGCGCGGGCAGCGGCGGCAGGTCGCCGAGGTGGTAGCCGTCGGGCAGGTCGAAGGAGATGTGGGAGGGCTGGGAGGCGACGACGTCGACGACGGTGCCGGCGGCGGCGATGCGGCCCTCGTGCAGGATCGCGAGGCGGTCGGCGAGGTTCTCGGCCTCTTCCAGGTAGTGCGTGGTGAGCAGCACGGTGGTGCCCCGGTCGCGCAGGTCGCGCACCAAGTCCCAGGTCTCGCGGCGGCCTTCGGCGTCGAGTCCGGTGGTGGGCTCGTCCAGGAAAAGGACTTCGGGGTCGCCGACGAGCGCCATCGCGAGGTCGAGGCGGCGCTTCTCGCCGCCGGACAGCTGCTTCACGCGGACGCCGCCGCGGGCGGCGAGCCCGACGGCTTCGAGGACCTCGCCGACGGGGCGGGCCCCGCTGGTGCACCCGGCCCACATGCGCGCGGTCTCGGTGACGGTCAGCTCGGAGGGGAAGCCGCCCTCCTGGAGCATCACACCGATCCGGGGCCGGACCGCGTCCCGCTCGCGGTACGGGTCGTGCCCGAGCACCCGGACGGTCCCGGCGGCGGGTGCGGCGAGGCCTTCGAGGACTTCGACGGTGGAGGTCTTGCCCGCGCCGTTGGTGCCGAGCAGGGCGAACAGCTCGCCGCGACCGGCGGTGAACGAGATCCCCCGGACCGCTTCGAAGCCTCCCGTGTAGCGGCGCCGCAGGTCGGTCACTTCGATCACTTGGTCTGTCATGACTCAAGGCTCGCCCGCGGTCGAAGGCGCAGGCAGTGCGCGTTGTCATCGACTCGCATGACAAATGTCAGACGCGCGGGCCGCCGCCTTCGGGGTGTAGCGGACGGGGCGTACCGGAACACGACGAAGGCCCGGTGTCTGGGACACCGGGCCTTCGTGACTGGAGCGAACGACGAGGTTCGAACTCGCGACCTCAACCTTGGCAAGGTTGCGCTCTACCAACTGAGCTACGTTCGCATTGCCTCCGACCAGCTCTCACTGATCGGCGCGAGCACCAGCTTACCGCACCCGAATGGGTGGTCGGTGAGCGGTGCGGAGCGGGTGACAGGAATTGCACACTGCGCCTTCCCCCTGGAAGGGGGATGTTCTACTACTGAACTACACCCGCACGACTCCTCGGGGTTCGGCCTTTTCGGCCTTGCCCTTCGGCGTGCTCCAGACTCTAGCTGACCAGCGGGGGTGCTGCGCAAGTCGGTTGCGCGAGCACCCCCGCCCCGAGGTCCCCGAGAGGTCCCGACGCCTGCGTCCGGAGTCAGTTGGCGGCCTCGAACGCCTCGTACACCTTCTTCGGGATCCGGCCGCGCGGCGGTACGTCGAGGCGGTGCGAGCGGGCCCAGGCGCGCACGGCCGCCGGGTCGGGGGTCACGGCCGTGTGCCGGAAGACCTTGCCGGACTTCGACTGCTTGCGGGCCGCCTCCAGGTAGGGGGCGAGGACCTTGCGGAGTTTCTCGGCATTGGTTTGGTTGAGGTCGATCTCGTACGACTTCCCGTCCAGACCGAAGGCGACCGTTTCCGCCGCTTCTGAGCCGTCGATGTCGTCAAAGAGAGTGACCACGACACGCTGCGCCACGAATATCGGTCCTTTCGTGCGGCGCCACCGCATTGACGTGCAACGATGTGCGGTGATGCCGACTGTCCGGCAGTTTTGGGACAAAGTATCGGCTATTGCCAATTCCTTTGTACAGTGCCTGGCATTGAATAGTGAAGCCAAGGAAAACCAACCGCGTGTTCCGGCGGCGTGTCCGGGAGAATACGGGCAGGCCGGGCGCTTCCCCTGCAGGGTGGATGCGGTGGGGTGGCGGGCGCAATGGCGAACTGTGATCTTTTCCAGGATTTTTCGCGCACGTGCCCTGCTCGACGCGCTGCCGACCCCTTCGAAGTGACTGCGGTCACGTATGTTGCTACGAATCTACGCGGGTAGAAATTTTGTGCGGGTAGTCTGAAGGAACCTGCTCGGCGGCCCGCTCGGCGCCAGGTGAGCAGTCCCCCGCAAGCAGCACACGCAAGCACCACACACCGGGAGTGCCAGTGGCACGCGTCGTAGTCGACGTCATGCTCAAGCCGGAGATCCTCGACCCCCAGGGACAGGCGGTGCAGCGTGCACTGCCGCGCCTCGGTTTCCAGGGCATCTCCGACGTACGTCAAGGAAAGCGCTTCGAACTCGAGGTGGACGGGCCCGTCGACGACGCCGCCCTCGCCCGTATCCACGAGATGGCGGAAACCTTCCTCGCCAACACCGTGATCGAGGACTTCGTCGTAAAGGTCGAAGAGCCGGCGGTGGAGGCGAAGTGACCTCCCTCCCGTCGCCCGCCACCACCCTCAACGGTGGCCCTACGGGCCGCTGGAATATTCGCGTCGGAGTCGTCACTTTTCCTGGAACGCTCGACGACCGCGACACCCAGCGCGCCGTGCGCGTCGCCGGTGCCGAGGCCGTGCCGCTGTGGCACCGCGACAAGGACCTGAAGCAGGTCGACGCCGTGGTCCTTCCGGGCGGTTTCAGTTACGGCGACTATCTGCGGGCCGGCGCCATCTCGCGTTTCTCGCCCGTCATGGAGTCGGTCATCGAGCAGGCGAAGGCCGGAATGCCGGTCCTCGGGATCTGCAACGGCTTCCAGGTCCTCACCGAGACCCACCTGCTGCCCGGCGCGATGCTGCGCAACAACCACCTGCACTTCATCTGCCGTGACCAGAAGCTGCGCGTGGAGACCGACTCGACTGCCTGGACGGCCGATTACGAGGTGGGCCAGGAGATCTCGATCCCGCTGAAGAACATCGACGGACGCTACGTCGCCGACGAGCGCACCCTCGACATGCTGGAGGCGGAGGGCCGCGTCGCCTTCCGCTACCTGGACATGAACCCGAACGGCTCGCTGCGCGACATCGCGGGCATCACGAACGAGGCCGGCAACGTCGTCGGCCTCATGCCGCACCCCGAGCACGCGGTCGAGCCGCTGGTCGGGACCGGTCGCACGGACGGCCTGGGATTCTTCACCTCGATCCTGAAGAAGCTGGTGGACGCCCGATGACCCTGGACACCGTCAAGCACGCGGCGGGGACCCCCGAGTCCGCGCAGCCCTGGAAGGAGCTCGGCCTCAAGGAGGACGAGTACGCCCGGATCAGGGAGATCCTCGGCCGCCGCCCGACCGGCGCCGAACTGGCCATGTACTCGGTCATGTGGTCCGAGCACTGCTCGTACAAGAGCAGCAAGGTGCACCTGAAGCAGTTCGGCGAGAAGGTCCCCGACAACGACGCCATGCTCGTCGGCATCGGCGAGAACGCGGGCGTCGTCGACGTCGGCCAGGGCTACGCGGTCACCTTCAAGGTCGAGTCGCACAACCACCCGTCGTACATCGAGCCCTACCAGGGCGCGGCCACCGGCGTCGGCGGCATCGTGCGCGACATCCTCGCGATGGGCGCGCGCCCGGTCGCGGTCGTGGACCCGCTGCGCTTCGGCGCCGCCGACCACCCCGACACCAAGCGCGTCCTGCCGGGAGTGGTCGCGGGCATCGGCGGCTACGGCAACTGCCTGGGCCTGCCCAACATCGGCGGCGAGGTCGTCTTCGACTCCTGCTACCAGGGCAACCCGCTGGTCAACGCGGGCTGCATCGGCGTCATGAAGCACGAGGACATCCACCTCGCGAAGGCGTCGGGCACCGGCAACAAGGTCATCCTGTACGGGGCCCGCACGGGCGGCGACGGCATCGGCGGCGTCTCCGTGCTGGCGAGTGAGACCTTCGAGTCGACCGGCCCGGCCAAGCGCCCCGCCGTCCAGGTCGGCGACCCCTTCCAGGAGAAGCTCCTCATCGAGTGCACCCTGGAGATCTTCGGCGAGAAGCTGGTCGCGGGCATCCAGGACCTCGGCGGCGCGGGCCTGTCCTGCGCCACCAGCGAGCTGGCCTCGGCCGGTTCGGGCGGCATGCGCGTCGAGCTGGACACGGTCCCGCTGCGCGACTCCTCGCTCTCGCCCGAGGAGATCCTCATGAGCGAGTCGCAGGAGCGCATGTGCGCGGTCGTCGAGCCGGACAAGGCCGACCGCTTCATGGAGATCTGCGAGAAGTGGGACGTCATCGCCACCGTCATCGGTGAGGTGACCGAGGGCGAGCGCCTGGAGATCTTCTGGCACGGCGAGCAGATCGTCGACGTGCCGCCGCGCACGGTCGCGCACGAGGGCCCGGTCTACCACCGGCCCTACGCGCGCCCGTCCTGGCAGGACGCCCTCCAGGCGGACGACGCCAACAAGCTGGCGCGCCCGGCGAATTCGGCGGAGCTGAAGGAGCAGATCCTCAAGCTGGTCGCGTCCCCGAACCAGGCCTCCAAGGCGTGGATCACCGACCAGTACGACCGCTTCGTCCAGGGCAACACGATCCTCGCGCAGCCCGAGGACGCGGGCATGGTCCGCGTCGACGAGGAGTCCAACCTGGGCGTCGCGATGGCGACGGACGGCAACGGCCGGTACGCGAAGCTCGACCCGTACGCGGGCGCCCAGCTCGCGCTCGCCGAGTCGTACCGCAACGTCGCCGCCTCCGGCGCCAAGCCGCTCGCCATCTCCAACTGCCTGAACTTCGGCTCCCCCGAGGACCCGGACGTGATGTGGCAGTTCGCGGAGGCCACGCGCGGTCTCGCCGACGGCTGCCTGCAGCTCGGCACCCCGGTGACCGGCGGCAACGTCTCGCTGTACAACCAGACCGGCGAGACGGCGATCCACCCGACCCCGGTCGTGGCCGTGCTCGGCGTCATCGACGACGTCACGCGCCGCACGCCGATCGCCTTCGAGGAAGAGGGCCAGCTCCTCTACCTGCTCGGCGAGACCCACGAGGAGTTCGGCGGCTCGGCCTGGTCCCAGGTCGTGCACGACCACCTCGGCGGCCTGCCGCCCAAGGTCGACCTGGAGCGGGAGCGGCTGCTCGGCGAGATCCTGATCTCCGCCTCGCGCGACGGCATGGTCGACGCCGCGCACGACCTGTCCGACGGCGGCCTGATCCAGGCGGTCGTGGAGTCCTGCCTGCGCGGCGGCACCGGCGCCCGCCTCGTGGTGCCGGACGGCCTGGACGCCTTCACGTTCCTGCTCAGCGAGTCCGCGGGGCGTGCCGTCGTGTCCGTGCCGCGCAGCGAGGAGCTGCGGTTCACCGACATGTGCGGGGCGCGGGGTCTGCCCGTCACACGGATCGGTGTGGTCGACGGGGACGCCGTCGAGGTGCAGGGCGAGTTCGCGCTGTCGCTCGACGAGCTGCGGACGGCGCACGCGGAGACGATTCCCGGGCTCTTCGCCTAGGACGCCACACCGCTCGTGGAGCCCCCGTTCGGACCTGGTCCGGGCGGGGGCTCTGTGCTGCCGTGGCTCAGGCCCGCGGCCCCTCGACTTGTTTGGAGTTACGTAATTACGTAATATACGCTCATGGAGCTGGAAGAACGCGTCGCCGAACTGGAGCGGCGCATGGCGGCCTTGGAGGGCGCGGCGGACGCGGCGGGTGCGGGCCGCGACCGTGACGAGGCCCCGCCCGTCGTGGGCGAGAGCGACTTCTGGGCCCTGGAGGGCCTGAAGGCGCAGCTCGCCCGGCACAAGGCGACCGACGGCGGGGTGCTGTACACCGGCGCGGTGCGGCTGCCGACGGGGGAGCGGTACGACTGGCAGACCGGCCAGTTCACCGAGGTGCTCCTCGACGACGACTGGGCCGAGGCCGCCGAGTCCTTCGCCGCGCTCGGCCATCCCGTGCGGCTGCGGCTGCTGCGGGAGGTCATCGGCGGCCGCCGCACCGCCGCCGAGCTCGCCGCGCTCGACGACGTCGGGACGACCGGCCAGATCTACCACCACCTGCGCCAACTGACCGGTGCGGGCTGGCTGCACAGCGCGGCCCGCGGCCGCTACGCGGTGCCCGCGGACCGGGTGGTTCCGCTCCTGGTGGTGCTCGCCGCCGCGCGCCCCGCGACCTGACCGCTTTCCGTACGAGGGGGACTCGTGTCCGTACGTCAACGCAAGCTCGTCGCGCTGGTCAAGCGTCTGCTCTGGCTGATCTTCTTCGTCCAGGTGGTCGCCGGGTTCTTCGTGGACCTGCCGTACAACTACTGGCTGAGCTGGCTGCCCGCGCTCGGCGCGATAGGCATCAGCCTGGCGACCTCCCGCTCCGTCCGGCAGCGGATCGTGACGGACCCGCCCGCGCCCGTCGAGGTCGAGCCCCCGGTCACCGGCCGCTGGTCCGCCCTCAACAGCCCCGCCGACAAGGTGCCGAGCCACGGCACGCACAGCCTCGGCCAGACCTACGCCATCGACATCACGGCCGAGCCCGACGACCCGGCCCGCGCCCGCCCCGGCTTCGCCTGGCTCTGGCCGGTCGCCCGCCGCAACCAGGCCTTCCCCGCCTACGGGGCGCCGCTGCACGCGGTCGCCGACGCCACCGTCGTGCACGCCGAGGACGACCAGCGCGACCACCTCAGCCGCAACTCCCTGCTCGCCCTGCTGTACTTCATGCTGATCGAGGGCATCGGCCGGATCCTCGGCGGCAACCGCCGCATCGTCGGCAACCACATCGTCCTCGACCTCGGCGAGGGCACGTACGCCCTGTACGCGCACGTCCAGCGGGGCTCGCTCGCGGTCCGGGCCGGGGACAAGGTCGTCGCCGGGCAGCGGCTCGGCAACTGCGGGAACTCCGGCAACTCCACCGAGCCGCACGTCCACTTCCAGCTGATGGACGGCCCGGACCTGGACACGGCCAGGGGTGTGCCCTTCCGCTGGCGGGGCATCGGGGTGCCCGCGAACCGGGAGGTGTTCACGGCCGGGGCCGTCGAGGCGACCGCGACTGATGTGTACTGAGTCCAAATCTTGTCCAAGCCGAAAATTCATCCTGGTATAGTCCGCCGCATGGCCGCACGAGAAGCCGCATCCGTACCCGCCTCCGCGGACGAGCCCGGGGCCCGGGCGCCCGGACCCCGCAAGGCGGGGCTGCGGGAGCGCAAGAAGCAGCAGACCGCCGCGCGGATCTGGCAGGCCGCGGTGGAGCTGTTCGTCGAGCGCGGCTTCGACAAGGTGTCCGTGGCGGAGATCGCGGCCGCCGCCGACGTCTCCAAGATGACCGTCTTCAACTACTTCGGTACGAAGGAGGACGTGCTCCTCGGCCCCATGGAGGAGCACGTCGCGGACGCCGCCGACGCCGTGCGCGACCGTGCCCCGGGCGAGTCCGCCGCCGAGGCCCTGCGCCGCCAGCTGCTCGACCTCATCGAGGCCAGGGACCCGTCCGTCGGCCTGAGCGACAGCGCCCGCACGCTCCAGGTGCTGCGTCTGATCACCGAGACCCCCGTCCTGCTGCACCGCGCGCACGCCTTCCACCTGCGCCGACAGGAGCTCCTCGCGGACGTCCTCGCGGCGGAGACGGGCGACGCGGTCCTCGCGGAGGTCGCCGCGGCCCAACTGATCGGCGTGCGCAACGCGGTGTTCGCCGAGGTGCACCGCCGCCGCGTCGCCGACGCCCCCCTCGACCAGGTCGCCGCCGACGCCGTGCGCCTGGCCAGGGACGCCTTCGCGCTGGTGGAAAGAGGACTCAGCGGCTACGCGGTCAAGGCTTAGGCTCCCCCCATGCCACCGGCCAAGAAGCGCACCCGCAGCTACGACCCGACCAAGATCCGCACCGCCGTGCTCACCCAGTTCGCCACGGTGCGCGCGGCCGTCGCGGGCCTGACCCCGGAGCAACTGGCCGCGCCCACCCGGCTCGGGGACTGGACCGTGCGCGAACTGGCCGCCCACCTCACGCTGGTGCTCGGCTCCGTCGCCCGCTATCTGGACGCGCCCGAGCCGGACAAGCTCGAAGTGCCGCTCCAGGAATGGCCGTTCCGCACGTCCTCTGCCGCGGGCCAGGTCGACGAGGACGCGCACGCCGTCGTCGACGCGGACTCCGACCTGGACGCCCTGTTCGCGGGCGCCCTCGACCGCCTCGCGGAGACCCTCCCCGACGCCGCCGACACCCGCCTCGTGCCATCCCGCTTCGGCGGCATGACCCTCGCCGACTTCATGGTCACGCGCACCGTCGAACTGATCGTCCACACGGACGACTTGAACGACGCCCTGCCGGACCTCGACGTGCCGTACGACCGCCAGGCCCTGGCCGCCTGCACCCGCCTCCTCGCCGACGCCCTGGCCACGAAGGCCCCCGGCGGCTCGGTGGAGGTCCGCGTCCCGCCGTACGCCGTGGTCCAGTGCGTCGAGGGCCCCCGGCACACCCGCGGCACCCCGCCGAACGTCGTCGAGACCGACCCGCTGACCTGGATCAGGCTCGCCACGGGACGTACGACATGGGCGGCGGCCCGCGAGGCGGCACAGGTCAGCGCGAGCGGTGAACGGGCCGATCTGGGCGGGCTGCTGCCGATCATGTCGTGACGGGTGGGGCGCGAGTGCCGTGACCACCGGCGGGATCCGGGCGCCCGGCGCCCGCGCGCGGAGGGAACCGGACCCGGAGCCGCCCCGTCACAATGACATGTACAAGCAGCGTGTGACCCAGACCCTCACCGTCCTCGCCGCCGCCGGGCTGCTCGCGGCCTGCGGCTCTGAGTCCGGCTCCGGCGACGACGGCCCCGACAAGGCCGGATCGGGCAACTCCGGCTCCGGCAAGGGCGGCGGCTCGGATGCGGCCCTGACCGGAGTCCGCTGGAACGTCGACAGCCTCACGGTCGACGGCAAGAAGAAGACGGCCCCGGAAGGCGCCTATGTGAAGTTCGGCGGCAAGGGCACCGCCGCGGGGAACTTCGGCTGCAACGGCTACGGCGCCAAGGCGGCCGTCAAGGGCGACACCGTCCACTTCGAACCGGGCCCGCATACCGAGATAGCCTGCGACGCGCTCGACTTCGAGAAGAGTCTCGCCCGCGCCATGGACGGCAAGCTCAAGGCCCAGGTGGACGACGAACGCCTGACCCTCACCACCGCCGGGGGCGACCGCATCGCCCTCAGCGCCGAGGCCGGGGCGCCCCTGAAGGGCACCGAGTGGACGGTGACGTCCGTCGGTACCGGGGACGCGACGACCTCCCTGCCCAAGGGCCTCGACGACAAGATCAAGCTCACCTTCACCAAGGACGGCACGGTCCGCGGCAACCTCGGCTGCAACGACGTCACCGCGAACGCGGCCGCCGCCGACGGCAAGATCACCCTGGGCCAGCCCCGGGCCACCCGCAAGATGTGCCCCGGCGACGTCATGCCGACCGAACGCGCCCTCATGAAGCTCTTCGGCGGCAAGGCCTCCTACAAGCTGGACCACCGCACCCTCACCCTCACCGCACCGGACGGCAAGACGACGGCGAAGGCCCAGGCCCCGGCGGCCTGACCCGGAGGCGGCCCGTGGCGGCGTCACGCGGAGGGTGGCTCGCGACGGCGTCACGCAGCGGCGTCACGCGGCGGCTTCACGCGGCCGGATAAGGCAGCAGCCCCGCCTCCGTCCGCTCCTGCCGCGGTGGTACTTCCAGTCGCCGCGCCGCAGCGCCCGCTCGCCGCGCACCCGCCGGAACAGGTCACGCTCGGGCACCTCGCGTCCGCGCAGGAGATGCCCGGCGAGGCTGGTGCCGTCGAGCGGGTACGCCGGATCGGGCCGGATCGGCGCCGGTCCCGACGGCGGCCGCGGCCCCCGCCGCCCCACCGGCGAAGGCCCGCCGGGACAGCCGCGAAGCCGCGGCGGACTCCGACGAACGGGATGATTCGGACTCGTACGAAGACACGAAGCACTCCTGGACAGGGCAGGCGGAGAAGGCAGGGGGAGGGGCGTTCAGGCGGTGCGCGGACAGAGGGCGCTTGCTACCCGGACCAGGTCGACGTGGCGGCGTTCCACAAGGAACCGCATGGATCAGGAGCCTCAGCCAGCGGGTGAAATCCTGTCAACGCCTTGTCGCGGCTGTTCACGAGGCCTTCGTACGATCGCAGCAATGGGCCCTCGGGAAGCCGCCCGCGCCAGGAGCGCGCTTACGTTCCGTACAGGCCCCGTATCCCCAATTCGGACCAGTGGTCGATCTCGCCTACACTCGGTGGCGTGCCACGTGGTGACGGTCGACTCAATCACGATCTGCTCCCCGGCGAGAAAGGCCCCCAGGACGCTTGTGGCGTCTTCGGTGTCTGGGCTCCGGGTGAAGAGGTCGCAAAGCTCACGTACTTCGGGCTCTACGCCCTCCAGCATCGGGGCCAGGAATCCGCGGGAATCGCGGTCAGCAACGGCTCCCAGATCCTCGTCTTCAAGGACATGGGGCTTGTCTCCCAGGTCTTCGACGAGACCTCCCTCAGCTCTCTCCAGGGACACATCGCGGTCGGTCACGCCCGCTACTCCACGACGGGAGCGTCCGTCTGGGAGAACGCCCAGCCCACCTTCCGCGCCACGGCCCACGGCTCCATCGCCCTCGGCCACAACGGCAACCTGGTCAACACGGCGCAGCTCGCCGAGATGGTCGCCGACCTGCCCAAGCAGGAGGGCCGCACCACGCGCGTGGCGGCCACCAACGACACCGACCTGCTCACGGCCCTGCTCGCCGCCCAGACGGACGCCGACGGCAAGCCGCTGACCATAGAGGAAGCCGCCGGTGTGGTGCTTCCCCAGGTCCAGGGCGCCTTCAGCCTCGTCTTCATGGACGAGCACACGCTGTACGCGGGCCGCGACCCCCAGGGCATCCGCCCGCTGGTCCTCGGCCGCCTGGAGCGCGGCTGGGTGGTCGCCTCCGAGAGCGCCGCGCTCGACATCTGCGGTGCCGCCTACGTCCGCGAGATCGAGCCGGGCGAGTTCATCGCCATCGACGAGAACGGTCTGCGAACGTCCCGATTCGCTGAAGCGAAGCCCAAGGGCTGTGTGTTCGAGTACGTCTATCTGGCGCGCCCCGACACCGACATCGCGGGCCGCAACGTCTATCTCTCGCGCGTCGAGATGGGCCGCAAGCTCGCCAAGGAAGCCCCGGTCGACGCGGACCTGGTGATAGCGACCCCGGAGTCCGGCACACCCGCCGCCATCGGCTACGCGGAAGCCTCGGGGATTCCCTTCGGCGCCGGACTGGTCAAGAACGCCTACGTCGGCCGGACCTTCATCCAGCCCTCGCAGACCATCCGCCAGCTCGGCATCAGGCTGAAGCTGAACCCCCTCAAGGAAGTCATCAAGGGCAAGCGCCTGGTGGTCGTCGACGACTCGATCGTCCGCGGCAACACCCAGCGCGCCCTGGTCAAGATGCTCCGTGAGGCCGGTGCCGCCGAGGTCCACATCCGGATCTCGTCGCCGCCCGTGAAGTGGCCGTGCTTCTTCGGCATCGACTTCGCCACCCGCGCCGAGCTGATCGCCAACGGCATGAGCATCGAGGAGATCGGCACGTCGCTCGGCGCCGACTCGCTCTCCTACATCTCCATCGACGGCATGATCGAGGCCACCACCATCGACAAGCCGAACCTCTGCCGCGCCTGCTTCGACGGCGAGTACCCGATGGACCTGCCCGACCCGGAACTCCTCGGCAAGCAGCTCCTGGAGACCGAGCTCGCCGCGGGACCGGCGGCCACGGCCGCGGCCGACGCGATCCGTCGCCCCTGAGCCCATTCATCAACCCGAAAGATCCCAGGCAATGTCTGAGACCCCCGTTGGTGCCTCCTACGCGGCGGCCGGCGTCGACATCGAAGCGGGCGACCGC
This sequence comes from Streptomyces sp. NPDC041205, assembly GCF_055591765.1. Lineage (NCBI taxonomy): Bacteria > Bacillati > Actinomycetota > Actinomycetes > Kitasatosporales > Streptomycetaceae > Streptomyces > Streptomyces sp. NPDC041205. Next base: position 428,920 of record NZ_JBVIZH010000007.1, read on the forward strand.
GCCGTCGAGCTGATGAAGGAGTGGGTGAAGAAGACGCAGCGCCCCGAGGTCGCGGGCCTCGGCGGGCTCGGCGGCTTCGCCGGCCTCTTCGACGCCTCCGCCCTGAAGCGCTTCGACCGCCCGCTGCTCGCCTCCGCCACGGACGGCGTCGGCACGAAGGTCGACCTCGCGCGCAAGCTCGGTGTGTACGACACGATCGGCCACGACCTCGTCGGCATGGTCGTCGACGACATCGTCGTGTGCGGCGCCGAGCCGCTGTTCATGACCGACTACATCTGCGTCGGCAAGGTCCACCCGGAGCGCGTCGCCGCGATCGTCAAGGGCATCGCCGAGGGCTGTGTCCTCGCGGGCTGCTCCCTCGTCGGCGGCGAGACCGCGGAGCACCCGGGCCTGCTCGGCCCGGACGACTTCGACGTGGCGGGCGCGGGCACCGGCGTCGTGGAGGCCGACCGCGTGCTCGGCGCCGATCGCATCCGTAAGGGTGACGCGGTCATCGCCATGGAGTCGTCGGGTCTTCACTCCAACGGGTACTCGCTGGTGCGGCACGTGCTCTTCGACCGCGCCGGGATGTCCCTGGAGCAGGAGGTCGAGGAGTTCGGCCGCACGCTCGGCGAGGAGCTCCTGGAGCCCACGAAGATCTACTCCCTGGACTGTCTTGCGCTGATCCGCACGGCCGAGGTGCACGCCTTCAGCCACGTCACCGGCGGCGGCCTCGCGGCGAACCTCGCCCGGGTCGTCCCGGACGGCCTGCACGCCACCGTGGACCGCTCCACGTGGACGCCGGGCGCGGTCTTCGACCTGGTCGGCCGCGCGGGCCGGGTCGAGCGCCTGGAGCTGGAGAAGACCCTGAACATGGGCGTCGGCATGATCGCCGTCGTGCCCCAGGAGTCGGTCGACGTGGCCCTCACGACCCTCGCCGACCGCGGTGTGGGCGCCTGGGTCGCGGGCGAGATCACCGACCGCGGTGACCACGCGTCCGGCGCCGAACTGACCGGCGACTACGCGAAGTAGCCCGAGGGGCTCGAAGCGGCTCCGCAGGCGGCGAGTAGCCCCGTGGACAGCACAAAACCCGGTCCGGCGGTGTTCCCACCCCGGGCCGGGTGAAGTGCGGTCGCTGTCAGAACGGCGCTATGGGCGCGAACTCAGCGCTGTGCTGCTACCGCGAGGTCAAGCGCCGCGGCGCTGCGACGAGGGACCGGACTGGTCGTCCTCGTCGTCCTCGTCGTCGTTGTACAGATCCGCGTACTGCGCGTACGGGTCGTCTTCCTCGTCCTCGTCCTCGAACGGCTCGCCATTCGGCGGCTGCTGCGAAGTCGAAGCGCCCAGCTCATTGGCCAGACGCGACAGGTCAGTCCCGCCGCTGTTGTACTTCAGCTGGCGGGCGACCTTTGTCTGCTTGGCCTTGGCCCGGCCGCGCCCCATGGCTCGACCCCCTCGGTATCGGGGCTTCATGGCCCCAGAGTCTTGACACGCGTTCATGATCTGGAACGGACTCTCCATGGAGAGACCGGTCCGTAGGGCTTCCACGGTACCTGCTCCTGCGGCCATACGGTACGTCGCCCGCAGGACGCGCCTAGGCGCACGACTGGCAAGGTGCCCTTTCCTCGCTGGTCAGCTGCGATTTTAACCTCTTCTTGGCAGGCGACCCGCCGACGGGGGTGAGTCTTGTCTCCCGAGGGCGTCGGCGGGCCGTGATCCGGCGTCGAATCGGTGCCGCGCGCCCACGTTCCGTCGGCGCGCGTCAGCGGTGCGTCACGGGCGGCGGGCCTCCGCGATGCGCTGCTCGGCGATCCGGTCGGCCGCCGCGGCGGGCGGAATCCCGTCCTGCTTCGCACGTGCGAATATGGCGAGCGTGGTGTCGAAGATCTTCGAGGCCTTCGCCTTGCACCGGTCGAAGTCGAAGCCGTGCAGCTCGTCGGCGACCTGGATGACACCGCCCGCGTTCACCACGTAGTCGGGCGCGTAGAGGATCCCGCGGTCGGCGAGGTCCTTCTCGACGCCGGGGTGTTCGAGCTGGTTGTTGGCCGCGCCGCACACCACCTTCGCGGTGAGCTGCGGCACGGACGTGTCGTTCAGGGCGCCGCCGAGCGCGCACGGGGCGTACACGTCCAGGCCCTCGGTGCGGATCAGGGTCTCCGTGTCGGCGACCGCGGTGACCTGGGGGTGCTTGCTGGTGATGCGCAGCAGCGAGTCCTCGCGCACATCGGTGATCACGACCTCGGCGCCGTCCTCGACGAGGTGCTCCACGAGGATGTGGCCGACCTTGCCGACGCCCGCGACGCCGACCTTGCGGCCGCGCAGCGAGGGGTCGCCCCACAGGTGCTGGGCGGAGGCCCGCATGCCCTGGAAGACACCGAAGGCGGTGAGCACGGAGGAGTCGCCGGCGCCGCCGTGCTCCGGGGAGCGCCCGGTGGTCCAGCGGCACTCGCGCGCGACGACGTCCATGTCCGCGACGTACGTACCGACGTCGCAGGCCGTCACGTAGCGGCCGCCGAGCGAGGCCACGAAGCGGCCGTAGGCGAGGAGCAGTTCCTCGCTCTTGATCCGGTCCGGGTCACCGATGATGACCGCCTTGCCGCCGCCGTGGTCGAGCCCGGCCATGGCGTTCTTGTACGACATCCCGCGCGCGAGGTTCAGGGCGTCGGCGACGGCCGCTTCCTCGGTGGCGTAGGGGTAGAAGCGCGTGCCGCCGAGGGCGGGGCCCAGGGCGGTGGAGTGGATGGCGATGACGGCCTTGAGACCGCTGGCGCGGTCCTGGCAGAGCACGACCTGCTCGTGGCCCCCCTGTTCCGAGTGGAACAGGGTGTGCAGGACGCCGTCGGTTACATCGGTCACGGTGGTGACTCCCGGTTGCGTAGCGGCGGTTGGGCGGGGATCCCGTGCGGGTGGCGGGCCCCGTTTGCCATGAGGGTAGAGCCTCGTGGTGCCCGGCCGCCGCACGGTGGTCGGCATGACTCTGTCCGGTCCCCGCGCGGGTCACTCTCCCGGGCCGCAGGACGGAGAAGGGCACTGTTCGGCCATGGCACGATTTGCAGTGTTTTCCAGTCGCTCGGCGGGGGAGGGGAGGAGCCGTGCCCAAGGTGTCCTCGGTGATCGTCCCGTACGCGTCGTACTTGCGTGTGTATGAGCCCCTGGCGGCCTTCCCGGAGCCCGAGCGCGGCCACTGGGCGCGCTACGCCCGCCGCCGGGAGCGCCCCTCGTACCAGGACGAACTCCGTCGTTCCCTGGCCGATTTGGTGCCCACGCCGCCCATCCCGGTGCCCGTGCACGAGAGCGGCGAGGCGTTCGTGGTGGAGACGGACGGCGTGGTGTGCGTCTGCCCCTGGCGGACCCGGCTGCGCGGCTGGCAGGCCCTCGGCGAGCTGAGCGGCCAACTGCCCGCGCCGGTCCTGGACGCCGTCCTGCCGCCGGTGGTGCGCCGCCAGGCCGCCGCGGACTACGAGCAGTGGCTGGCCCGCAACCCCGACGCGCGCCCCTGGATCCGCACGGCGACCTGGCACGTGCCGCTGAACTGGTTCGTCCTGGTGGCGGACGAGGAGCGGGTGTACGAGCGCGGCTACGAAGACGAGGGCGTCGGGGGCGGCGCGGGTGCCGAGGGCGCGGAGACGGCTGCGGGGGCCGGGGTGCCGGTGCTGCGGTACCGCACGCCCATGGTGCAGGCGCGGCGCCGGGTGGCGCGGGGCCTGAAGGCGCTGCGGGACGCGATGGACGAGGGCTCGCTCATCGACGGCCTGGTGGACGTCGGGCGGTGGCTGGAGGAGTTCCACCCGCGCTCCCTGGTGGAGCTGGACTACGGCGGCCTGGTGCACGCGCTGCCGGACGAGCTGCTCGACGAGGACCACTCGGCGGCGGACGTGGCCGCCGGGATCGAGGCGCTGCGGGCCGGTGACGGGGTGGGGGCCGGCGAGGCGTATGCGAGGCTCGTGGAGCGATGGCGCGCGGTGCGGGAGCGGCAGTTCTCGAACTGATCGCCGCTCCGGCCCCGGACTGACCGCCGCTCCGGTTTCGACCTGACCGCCGCTCCAGTTTCGAACCGACCGCCGCCCGGTTCCCGGACCGGGTGACGCTCGGGCCTGCTCTCATGGAGAGCGCTTGTCCCGGTGGCGGGACGTAGGTCCCGATCCGGGCCTTTGCCTCAAGCGTGATGGACCGCACTTAACTGACCCTTGCGCCGATCGGCCTTCCTCATGCCAAAATAGGACAAGGAGTCCGGAGAGGGCTCCTTCCGTTCAACTATGGGCGGAATGCTCTGCATTGCACGCTATGGGGGGTCTGTTGACTCCTGATCGCTCTGTGACTGATCGTCACAGTGAGGTGACTGTCCGCTATGGCATGGTCCATCGGCTTCCGTCGCGGATGGACACCTGGGAGGGCAATTCCATCGGTTTGGCCGACGCGGCTGGACGGATGGTGTAGTTGTAGTGCCGAGGACAAGCCGTTCGTCCTATAACCGACTCGACTCGCGTCCGCCATTTCGGGCAACGCGGGTCAAGGTGCAGAATTTAGAGGAATGAACCGAGAAGGTTCGGTTCTCCCGAGGAGGCCGCTCATGACCGCTCGCACCCCTGATGCCGAGCCGCTGCTGACCCCGGCTGAGGTCGCCACGATGTTCCGCGTCGACCCCAAGACGGTCACGCGCTGGGCCAAGGCTGGCAAGCTCACGTCGATTCGCACGCTCGGCGGGCACCGCCGTTACCGCGAGGCTGAGGTCCGCGCTCTGCTGGCGGGTATCCCCCAGCAGCGCAGCGAGGCCTGAGCACGGCGTTTGTGAACTAAGCAGCAGTAAGCAGTACACATCGGACGATGAGCACGACCACTGCCGGGTCCCCCAACCTGGCCGTAACGTCCGACATATAGCTACACACGACACGGGACCCGCCCCAACGGGCCCCACGCCTGATCATTCTGGGTGCGTCGTAGATCGCGCTGGACTCCGCCGGGTCCAGCGCGATTTTTCATGCCCGCGTGACCGGGGCGCCCCTCGGTGCGCGTCGTCCGCGCGGGGGCCGCTCGCCGTCCCTCACGGTGGGTGCGCACTGTTGGGGGCCTCTGTGAGCCGTCTTGTTGATCCCTGGGGGACCCTGTCGGGCGGACCCCGCGGGGCCGGGGGGGCGTGCCGTCAAGGCGGCGCGTCAGGTGGTGCAATTGCACATATTAGATTGACCTGTTGTAGGACAGGTGTAAGTTCCGGGGTTTCTAAAACTCGTTCGGTGACTACCGTCACACGAACCGTGGCTTGTTGCCCTGACTGTCCGTGCGCTAGAGGAGGCGAAGCGCGCCGACGCCCGGACAACTCCCCCGGGAACTCCCGGAGAACACTCCCGCTCTCCGCTCAGCTTCCCACTCGGCGGGTGTGGTGCGCCTCGGCTTTGGTCATGCCTTGGGAGGACTTTCGTCCTCGCGTTGCTCGACGCCCTCGTGCGCCTCAGGGGTCTCGTGGGCCTCCGGGGCGTCCTTGCTCTCCGGGGTGTCGCGCGGGTCGCCGGAGGGCTCCATGGCGAGGCGCAGGAGTTGGTGGCAGATGGGGCAGTGCCGGGTCAGGTGGCGGTAGCTGGTGGCCGCCGCGAGATGGGCGCGCAGCAGCGCGCGGGTCTCGTGCCGTGCGGACGCGGGGTATGCGGGCATGCGCCACCTCCTCGGGAGCGTGCGGCCCACTCCCTGTTTTCTGGGGTACCGGCGGAATGTGACGCCGTCAACCCCGCTGCGCACGGGCTTGCGAGCCGGGCTGTGGACGAAAACCCCGCTCGGGTACGGCCCGCAACGCAGTGAGGCCCGCACCCTCACGGGTACGGGCCTCACTACGACTGCGGTCCTGGCGGGATTTGCTGCGTCGATTGCGGCTGCGCCGCGGGCGCGGCCTCCGCCTTGGCGGGGTGGCAGGTCGGCACGGTGAGGGTGAACGCGGAAGCGGGCCGCACCCTCGTGGGATGCGGCCCGCTCTCCTTTACTGCGGTCCTGACGGGATTTGAACCCGCGGCCTCCACCTTGACAGGGTGGCGAGCACTCCAAACTGCTCCACAGGACCAGGTTTCGCAGCTCCGATTGTTGCTCTGGGCTGCGAGAAAAGACTGTACAGGAGGTCGGCTCCCTGGTCGAACTCGCTCTGTGTGAGCGGTCGGTCACAGCCGTAGGGCTAGGGGGCCGCGGCGTCGATGGCCTTCACGATGCGCTTGTCCGAGACGGGGTACGCCGTGCCGAGCGCGTGCGCGAAGTAGCTGACGCGCAGCTCCTCGATCATCCAGCGGATGTCCAGGACCTCACGCGGCACGGGCCGCCCCTGCGGCAACTGCTCGAGGAGCCACGCGTACTCGTCGCGCATCTCGCGGACCTTCTCCATGCGCGTGGTGTCCCGCTGGACGCTCGTCGGCATCTGCTGGAGCCGACGGTCGGCGGCGACCATGTAGCGCATCAGGTCGGGCAGCCTGCGCAGCCCCGTCTCCGTGACGAAGCCGGGCTTGATGAGGGCGTCGAGCTGCTCCCGCACGTCCGCGAGGTTCGCGAGCAGCGCCGGGCTCCTGGTGGACTTCAGGCGCCGCTCGCAGGCCTGCCAGGCGGCGAGGACCTGCTGGACCTGCGCGACGGCGTGCACGGTCGTGTCGACGATCTCGGCGCGCACCTTCTCGTACAGCTTGCGGTACGACTCCTCGTCCCACGCGGGCCCGCCGAAGTCCGCGATGAGCTTGTCCGCGGCGGCGCGCGCACAGTCGTCGAAGAGGGCCTGCATGGAGCCGTGCGGGTTCGCCGACAGGGCGAGCTTCTGGGCGTTGGTGAGCTTGTCCTGGGCGAACTTGGCCGGATTGACCGGGATGTTGCGCAGGATCAGCCGGCGCGTGCCGCGCCACATCGCGCCCGTCTGCTCCGCCTCGGTGTCGTAGAGCCGTACGGAGACGGTGTCGCCGTCGTCGACGAGGGCCGGGTAGGCCTTCACGGGCTGGCCCGCGCGCCGCGTCTCGAAGACGCGGGAGAGCGAGCCGATGGTCCAGTCGGTGAGCCCGGTCCGCTCCACGGACTCGCCGCCGGAGCGCTCCGCCGTCGCGGCGGCCGCCTGCGACAGGGCCTTGCGGGCCTTCGGCTTGAGCCGGAGCTTCAGGGCCTGGAGGTCCTTGTCCTCGGCGAGCTTGCGGCGCCGCTCGTCGGTCACCCGGAACGTGATCTTCAGATGGTCCGGTACGCGGGTCAGGTCGAAGTCGTCGCCGTGCACGGGCACGCCGACCATCTTCTGCAGCTCGCGCCCCAGCGTGACGTGCAGCGGCTCCTGGAGGGGCGTGGCCCGCTTCAGGAACTCCTTGGCGTAGTTGGGCGCCGGGACGTAGTGGCGGCGGATCGGCTTCGGCAGGGAGCGGATCAGCTCGGTCACGACCTCCTCGCGCAGGCCGGGGATCTGCCAGTCGAAGCCGTCGGGCGAGACCTGGTTGAGCACCTGGAGCGGGATGTGGACGGTCACGCCGTCCGCGTCCGCGCCCGGCTCGAACTGGTACGTCACCTTGAACTTCAGCGGCCCCTGGCGCCAGGAGTCCGGATAGTCCTGCTTCGAGACGTCGCCCGCGCGCTCGTTGATGAGCATGGACCGCTCGAAGTCGAGCAGTTCGGGCGCCGAGCCTCCTTCGTGGAGCTTCTTCTTCCACCAGGAGTCGAAGTGCGCCCCCGACACCACGTCCTCGGGCACCCGCTGGTCGTAGAAGTCGAACAGCGTCTCGTCGTCGACGAGGATGTCGCGGCGCCGGGCGCGGTGCTCCAGCTCCTCGACCTCGGTGAGCAGTCGGCGGTTGTCGGCGAAGAACTTGTGGTGGGTGCGCCAGTCACCCTCGACCAGGGCATTGCGAATGAAAAGATCCCGGGAGACCTCGGGGTCGATCCGGCCGTAGTTCACCTTGCGGTCGGTGACGATCGGGACGCCGTACAGCGTCACCTTCTCGTACGCCATGACCGCCGCCTGGTCCTTCTCCCAGTGCGGCTCGCTGTAGGTGCGCTTGAGCAGGTGCTGGGCCAGCGGCTCGATCCACTCGGGCTCGATCCGCGCGTTGACGCGGGCCCACAGCCGGGACGTCTCGACCAGCTCGGCCGACATCACGAACCGCGGCGGCTTCTTGAACAGGGCGGACCCGGGGAAGATCGCGAACTTGGCGCTCCGCGCACCCAAGTACTCGTTCTTCGCGCCATCCTTCACATCCTTCATGCCCACGTGGGAAAGCAGACCCGCCAGCAGCGAGAGATGGACCTGCTTGTCGCCCGCGTCGTCGTCGTTCAGACGGACGCCGAGCTGCTTGGCCACCGTGCGCAGCTGGGTGTAGATGTCCTGCCACTCGCGGATCCGAAGGAAGTTCAGATACTCGCGTTTGCACATGCGGCGGAACGCGGAGGATCCCAGCTCCTTCTGCTGCTCGCGCACGTACCGCCACAGGTTCAGATACGCGAGGAAGTCGGACGTCTCGTCCTTGAAGCGGGCGTGCTGCTGGTCGGCCTGCGTCTGCTTGTCGGCGGGGCGCTCGCGCGGGTCCTGGATGGACAGGGCCGCCGCGATCACCATGACCTCGCGGACACAGCCGTTCTTGTCGGCCTCCAGGACCATCCGGGCAAGGCGCGGGTCCACGGGGAGCTGGGCGAGCTTGCGGCCCTGCTGCGTGAGGCGCTTCTTCGGGTCCTTCTGGGTCGGGTCGAGGGCACCCAGCTCCTGGAGGAGCTGCACGCCGTCCCGGATGTTGCGGTGGTCCGGCGGGTCGATGAAGGGGAACTTCTCGATGTCGCCGAGCCCGGCCGCGGTCATCTGGAGGATGACGGAGGCGAGGTTCGTACGGAGGATCTCCGCGTCCGTGAACTCGGGGCGGGAGAGGAAGTCGTCCTCGCTGTACAGCCGGATGCAGACGCCGTCCGACGTACGGCCGCAGCGGCCCTTGCGCTGGTTGGCGCTGGCCTGGCTGACCGCCTCGATGGGCAGGCGCTGCACCTTCGTGCGGTGGCTGTAGCGGGAGATGCGGGCGGTGCCGGGGTCGATGACGTACTTGATGCCCGGGACCGTCAGGGACGTCTCGGCGACGTTGGTCGCCAGGACGATTCTTCGTCCCGTGTGCGGCTGGAACACCCGGTGCTGCTCGGCGTGCGAAAGGCGGGCGTAGAGGGGAAGTACCTCGGTGAAGCGGTAGTTCTTCTTGTTCAGCGCGTCCGCCGTGTCGCGGATCTCGCGCTCGCCGGACAGGAAGACCAGGATGTCGCCCTTGCCCTCGCCCTGAAGCTCCTCGACGGCGTCCGTGATCGCGGTGATCTGGTCGCGGTCTCCGTCATCACCTTCGGCGGAGTCGTTGTCCTCCTCCAGGAGCGGGCGGTACCGCACCTCCACCGGATACGTCCGGCCGCTGACCTCGACGATCGGCGCGTCCCCGAAGTGGCGCGAGAAGCGCTCCGGGTCGATGGTCGCGGAGGTGATGACCACCTTCAGGTCCGGGCGCTTCGGCAGCAGCTGGGCGAGATAGCCCAGCAGGAAGTCGATGTTCAGGGACCGCTCGTGGGCCTCGTCGATGATGATCGTGTCGTACGCGCGCAGCTCGCGGTCCGTCTGGATCTCGGCGAGCAGGATGCCGTCCGTCATCAGCTTCACATATGTGTCGCCGCTCACCTGGTCCGTGAAGCGGACCTTCCAGCCGACCGCCTCGCCGAGCGGCGTGTTCAGCTCCTCGGCCACCCGCTCCGCGACCGTGCGGGCCGCGATCCGGCGCGGCTGCGTGTGCCCGATCAGGCCGCGCACGCCCCGGCCCAGCTCCAGGCAGATCTTCGGGATCTGGGTCGTCTTGCCCGAGCCCGTCTCACCCGCGACGATCACGACCTGGTGGTCGCGGATCGCCGCCAGGATGTCGTCCTTCTTCTGGCTGACCGGCAGCTGCTCCGGATACGTGATCGCGGGCACGCCGGTGGCACGGCCCGCCATACGGGCCGCCGCCTTCTCGACGTCGTCCGCGATCTCCGCGAGAACGGCGGCACGGGCCTCGGGCTTGCGGATCCGGCGCGCACCTTCGAGCCGCCTGCCGATCCGGTGCTCATCGCGCAGCGAGAGCTCCGTCAGGCGGGGGGCGAGGGCGTCGAGGGTGAGGGCGGGCTGCGTAGACATACGCGGTCCAGGATCTCACCCGGTGCTCGGGAACGGCCAACCGATTTCCCGTGGGGCACGGGGGAACACGTACGATTCCGGGCATGTGGTCCCGGGCCCGGCTTGCGTGGTGCCCCCTCGTGGGGGTGCTGGTCGTCGTGCTCGGGGTTGGGGTGCTTTGTGGGGTGGCTGGGGCTGGCGGGGCCGCTGGGGCCGCCGGGGCCGGTAAGCCTGTTGGGTCCGTTGCGGGGCAGGAGCAGGCACCTGCTTTCGCTGCCGAGGGCCAAGGTGTGCCCGGGTGCGGGCAAGGTGGCGACAAGGGAGACGGGCAGCGGCCCGCCGCTCCGCCGAGGTCCCCCTCCTCGTACGAGCTGCTTCCCGCTCTCTACGACACTCGGGGCGCCGCCGTCGCCTGGATCTCCGACCCGGCCGTCCTGACCGTCTCGCCCGGCCGCGCGCCGCCCGCCCTCGTGCCGCCCTCGCCGATGGACCTCTCCGTTCTGCGCGTGTAGGAGGCCCCTCTCCCAGGGGTTTCTTCAGTCACGTACGCAACAGGAGAAGTGCATCACCATGTCGTCATCCACGGGCAAGTCCTCCGCGTCCACCAGCAAGGCAGCCGCCCGCGCTCAGCAGGCCGCGCGTGAGAAGGCCGCCGCCCGCAAGAAGAAGAACATCGCCGTCGTCGCCGGTGTGGTCGCCGTCGCCGCGATCCTCGGTGTCGCCTCGTACACCGCCTCCAAGCCCGAGAAGGCCTCCACCGCCGCCGCCGGGAAGTCCTCCGGCTCCGGCGGCTCCGACGCCTCCCCGCGCGAGGGCGTCTACCCCGAGCTGGCCGCCCTCGCCCGCCGCGACGCCAAGGACCCGCTGGCCCAGGGCAAGGCCGACGCGCCCGTCGTCATGATCGAGTACGCCGACTTCAAGTGCGGCTTCTGCGGGAAGTTCGCCCGGGACACCGAGCCCGACCTCGTCAAGAAGTACGTCGAGGACGGCACCCTGCGCATCGAGTGGCGGAACTTCCCGATCTTCGGCGAGGACTCCGAGCGGGCCGCGCGCGGGGCCTGGGCGGCCGGCAGGCAGGGCAGGTTCTGGCAGTTCCACGAGGCCGCGTACGCGGACGGGGCCAAGGAGAAGGGCTTCGGGGACGGGCGCCTGAAGGAGCTGGCCCGGGAGGCCGGGGTCGGGGACGTCGAGCGGTTCGCGCGGGACGCGGGGAGTGACGCTGCTCGGGCCGCCGTGAAGAAGGACCAGGAGGAGGGGTACAAGCTCGGCGCCACCTCCACGCCGTCCTTCATCGTCAACGGGCAGCCGATCGCCGGGGCGCAGCCGGATGCCGTGTTCGAGCAGGCCATCGACGCGGCCAAGGCCGAGGCGGCGAAGGGCGGGGCGGGCCAGGGCGGGGCGGGCAAGGGTGCTTCGGGCCAGGGTGGCGAGTCGGGCAAGGGCGGCTCGAAGTGAGCGCCGACGTCGGATACTTCGCCGCGTTCCTGGCGGGGTTGCTGGCCCTCGTGAGCCCGTGCAGTGCCCTGTTGCTGCCCGCCTTCTTCGCCTACTCCATCGACTCGACCTCGCGTCTCCTCGCCCGTACCGGGATCTTCTACGCCGGGCTCGCCACGACGCTGGTGCCGCTCGGCGCCGCCGGGTCCGTGGCCGGGCGGTTCTTCTTCGGGCACCGGGAGCAGTTGGTGTTCTGGGCCGGGTGGCTGATCATCGCGCTCGGTGTCGCGCAGGTCGTGGGCCTTGGCTTCGCCTCGCGGCGCATGGCCGAGCTGTCCGGGCGGATCCGGCCCACCACGGCTGTGTCGGTGTACGCGCTGGGGGCTGTGTACGGGCTTGCCGGGTTCTGTGCGGGGCCGATCCTCGGGAGTGTGCTGACCGTGGCGGCCGTGAGCGGCAGCCCCGTGTACGGGGGCGCTCTCCTTGCCGTGTACGCCCTGGGGATGGCCGTGCCGCTGTTCGTTCTCGCTGTGCTGTGGGAGCGGTTCGAGTTGGGGCGGCGGCGGTGGCTTCGGGGGCGGGTGTTCCGGGTGGGGCGCTTTGAGCTCCATACGACGTCGGTGCTGTCCGGGCTGTTCTTCGTGCTGCTCGGGGGGTTGTTCCTGGCGTACGACGGGGCTGCGGCGCTGCCGGGGTTGCTGGATGTGGACGACTCGTTCGCCGTGCAGGAGTGGGCGGGGCGGCTCGGGGACGCTGTGCCGGACTGGGCGATGCTGGTCGGGGTCGTCGTGGTGGTGGGGGGCGCGGTGCTCCTGCGGCGCCGCCGATCCGCCGCTTCGGACTAGCCGGGGTCCGGTGGGGGTTGCGGTCCTTCGCCCTTGCTCCGGTTGGGGGGGGGCGGGGCCGTGCCGGTATGTCCGTGCTCGCGTGTGTGTCGTCGTCGACAGTTTCTGTGCGCTCGTCGTGGTGGGCCGAGCTGCGCGCGGACATACCGGCACGTCCCCTCCGGTTCGTTGGCGGGGATCGGTCCGGTGGGGGTTCCTCATTTGGCCAACGGTTCGGTGGGGGTTCCCGTTCGGCTAACGGTTCGGTGGGGGTTGCGGCCGCTGTCCGTCCCGCTCTGTGGGCGGCTGGGCTGCGCAGAGGGTGATGGGGGTCCCCTCTGATCGAGCGAAGTCGAGAGCTTGGGGGAGGGAGGGGGAACGGCGAAGGCCCCGTCCGGGGACGGGGCCTTCTGGAGGTGGCTGGGGCCGGGATCGAACCGGCGACCTATCGCTTTTCAGGCGATCGCTCGTACCAACTGAGCTACCCAGCCACGCGACCCCGCGAGCGGAAATCGCAAGCGGTCCTGACGGGATTTGAACCCGCGGCCTCCACCTTGACAGGGTGGCGAGCACTCCAAACTGCTCCACAGGACCAAGCGTTGTGCGAGCACAAGTCTCGCACAGGTGTTGCGTGCCCCCAACGGGATTCGAACCCGTGCTACCGCCTTGAAAGGGCGGCGTCCTGGGCCACTAGACGATGAGGGCTAAGAGGCCCGCCGTGGGCGCTTTGCAGCGCGTCGGGGACGTGAGAAGCATATGGGATGGGGGGAGGGATCGCCAAAACGGTTTACGAGGGCGGGACCGGGGGCGGCGTCGAGGGGTCGGCCCCGGGCTGGTTCTCCTTGGGGAGATGGCGGCTGACCTCGGCCTTCGTGAGGCCGAGCCCGCCCAGTTTGATCTCGTCCCAGGCCTGGAGGCGTTTGGTGGCGCGGTCCAGGTAGAGGACGGACGTCTCCACCGGATCGGGGTGTTCTCCCTCGACCGCGCGCAGGCCGCTGCCGCCCGTGGAACCTTCGACGCGCAGTCGCGTGCCCTCTTCCATGACCTCCATCTCCTGGCGGTGCACATGGCCCGCCAGGGCGAGCGGCACCGTTCCGTCCGTCTGGCGCGCGGCCGTGGGGTTGTGGGTGACGGCGATGTCGACCGGTGTGCCCCTGGCGGCCTGCTCGCGGAGCGATGCGGCGAGGTTGATGCCCGCCATCTCCTCCACCGGATTGCCCTCCTGCTTCACCGAGCGGTCCGGTGTGAACTGGGGGTCCCCGATGCCCGCGAAGCGCAGCCCGGCCACGTCGACGGGCTTGCCGCCGTCGAGGACGTGGGTGTTCTTGAGCTTCTTCAGGTAGCGCTGCGTCGCGAACGAGTCGTGGTTGCCGCGCACCCACACGTAGGGAGCGCCCAGGTCCTCGATCGGGTCGAGGAAGGCGTTCTCGGCGGCGGTGCCGTGGTCCATGGTGTCGCCGGAGTCGACGATGACGTCGATCTCGTACTGCTCGACGAGTGAGGAGACGATTTTCCAGCTGGCCGGGTTGAGGTGGATGTCCGACACGTGCAGGAGGCGGATCGTGGACGGGTCCGGTTCGTACGCGGGGAGGGTGGACGTCACGTCGTACAGCTTCGTCACGTTGGTGACCAGGCGTGCCAACTCCCGCTGGTAGACGTCGAATTCGCTGACGATGTTGCGGGCGTTGCCGACCACGGAGGGGGCGCTGCTCAGGAGGCCCGAGAACTTCGGCTCCAGGACCGACTTGGGGTTCCAGGTCGCGTACGCCGCCACGCCGGAGGCCGCCAGGAGCGCGAGGGCGAGGCCGCCCGCCGCCAGCGCCCTGCGCGGTCTGCGGTACACCGCGAGGCCGAGCGCCGTGGCGCCCGCGACCACGGCCGCGCAGGAGCGCACCGCCAGGTCGAACGTGCCCGTCACGACGTCCTCCGCCACCTCCTCCTGCATCCCCGAGATCCGCTCCGGATGGTCCACGAGGGCCTCCGAGCGCACCGGGTCCAGGCGGTCCACCTCCACGTCCAGGCGGATCGGCGCCACGTGCGAGTTCAGCTCCAGGGCGCCGAGCGGCGACACGTCGATCTTCGTGCCGCCGGTCAGGGACGGGCGCAGCTGCATGCGCGTGTCCATGGGCCCCACGGACGTACGTACGCTGCCGACGATCAGCAGCCCCAGCCAGGCCCCGAGCAGCACCACCGCCACCAGGCCCACCGCACGGCCGAACGGGTGCGGGGCGCTGGTGAGGTTCGTGGTGGGGGGCGGGTGTGCCGCGCGGTAGCGGCTGACGAGAGCGGTCGTCGCCCCGCGCAGGCCGCGCAGGTTCCGCAGAACGACCGAGACGTCGCGCCCCATTGGGCCCGTATGCCCATGCGCGGTGGTGGCTATGCCCGCGCCGGGCGGTCGCCCTGCTCGTCGGGGCGCGGGCGCCGGCTCGTGCGCGGCCGTTCCCGGCCGGGGCGGCGGCGGGTGCGGGGCGTGGCGGACAATGGGCGTGTGCTGGAGATGACGCGCGAGGAGTTCGAGGAACTGGTGGCCGAGGCGCTCGACCGGATTCCGCCCGAGCTGACGCGGCTCATGGACAACGTCGCGGTGTTCGTCGAGGACGAACCGCCCCGCGACGACCCCGAGCTGCTCGGGCTGTACGAGGGAACTCCGCTCACCGACCGCGGGGAGTGGTACGCCGGGGTGCTGCCCGACCGCATCACCATCTACCGGGGGCCCACCCTGCGGATGTGCGAGTCGCGCGAGGACGTCGTCGCCGAGACCGAGATCACCGTGGTGCACGAGGTCGCGCATCACTTCGGGATCGATGACGAGCGGCTGCACGCCCTCGGGTACGGCTGAGGTTCCTGGGGTTCCCGGGACGTTCCGGGGAGTTCCGGGGGGCTTCGGGAGGGCTTCGGACGTCGGTCCGGTGCGGTCGGTTTGAGGCTTCGGTCACAGGTCGGGCGCGGGCGCGGGGTTTCCGTGTCCTCTTGCGGGGCGCGGGAGTTGGGCAGGTCGTTCCTTCCTTCCCCCCAGCGCCTTCGGAGGTGCTCGGCCGTGCGCCATGTGTACGTTTCCGTTCGGTGGGCCGCGGCCGTGGTGGCCGTCGCGGCCACCGCGGGCTGTATGAGCATCGGCGACGACGGGAGCGGCGCGCCCGCCCCCGCACGGTCCGCCGGTGAGCGGAGCGGTGCCGCCGCCCCCGACGGGGGCACCGTCACGCCCGGCGGCTCCCACGGCGACGGGCGCGCGGACGGCGGCCGGGGCGGCGAGAAGGACGGCAAGGGCGGCAAGGACGCCAAGGGCGGCGGGAAGGACGGCGGCAAGGACGGCAAGAAGCCGGCCGCCGGGCGCGGGAAGGACGCCGCGCCGGACGACGAGCCCTCGAAGGGCGGCTCCGCCGGCGGCTCGACCGCCGAGCCCACCAGCGGCGGCGGCAAGCCCTCGCCGACCCGTACGCGGCCGGGGCCCCGGCCGACCCGGAGCACGCCCGCCCCCGACCCGACGTCCGCGACGCCCACGCCCACGCAGGAGCCGACGTCACCGGAGCCGTCGTCGTCCGCCCACGGAGGGGTGGGGGAGCCTGCCGGGCGGGGGGAGCCTTCGCCTCAGGCTGGGCCTGCGTAGGGCCTGCGTGGGGCCTGCGTAGGGCCTACGTGGGGTCTGCGTGGGGTCTGCGTGGGGTCTGCGTGGGGCGGGCGGGGCGCCGCGTATGGGGGAGCTGGTGGGCCGCGTACGGCGGCGGGGTCTGCGTGGGGCGGGCGGGGTGCCGGGTGTCGGCGGTGGGTGTCGGCGGGCCGGGCGTGGGGGCGGGGCTTATGGGGGCTGTCGCGTGGGGGTGCGTGGGGGTGCGGAGCCGTCGGCCGGGGCCCGGGAAAGCCCCGATATGGTGGGCGTTTGCCAATTGGGGTGGGGGGTGCGTATGGTGGTAGATCGTTTGATCCCATTTGCCCGGCGCCGACACAGAAGAGCGCCGCGTGGCGCGTACTCTCCCTTGCCGTGGCTGACCGCATAGAGGCGGTCCATTGCGAAATCACGGAGTTGACGGGCGCGTGCCGAGACTCCGGAAGGTTTCGCATTTCGCATGTCCATTTTCAGTTCTGACCACGCCGTCCTGCCCGAGAACGAGTCGGCCGAGGCCGTCGCGAGCGACGCCGTAGCGGTTGTCGCCGAGGCCGCGGAGACCGTCGAGGCCGCGGACGTCACCGAGGTCACCGCCGAGGCCGTCGTCGAGGCCGTCGAGGCCGACGCCGACGCCGAGCCCGAGATCACCTTCGGTGACCTGGGCCTGCCCGACGGCGTCGTCCGCAAGCTCGCCCGCAACGGCGTGCACACCCCGTTCCCGATCCAGGCCGCGACCATCCCGGACGCCCTGGCCGGCAAGGACATCCTCGGCCGTGGCCGCACCGGCTCCGGCAAGACCCTCTCCTTCGGCCTGCCGACCCTGGCTCGCCTCGCCGACGGCCACACCGAGAAGAAGAAGCCCCGCGCGGTCATCCTCACCCCGACCCGCGAGCTGGCGATGCAGGTCGCCGATGCCCTCCAGCCCTACGGCGACGTCCTCGGCCTGAAGATGAAGGTCGTCTGCGGCGGTACGTCCATGGGCAACCAGATCTACGCCCTGGAGCGCGGCGTCGACATCCTCGTCGCCACCCCCGGCCGTCTGCGCGACATCATCAACCGCGGCGCCTGCTCCCTGGAGAACGTCGAGGTCGCCGTCCTCGACGAGGCCGACCAGATGTCCGACCTGGGCTTCCTGCCCGAGGTCACCGAGCTGCTCGACCAGGTCCCGGCCGGCGGCCAGCGCATGCTGTTCTCCGCCACGATGGAGAACGAGATCTCCACGCTGGTCAAGCGCTACCTGACCAACCCGGTGACGCACGAGGTCGACAGCGCCCAGGGCAACGTCACGACCATGACGCACCACATCCTGATCGTGAAGCCCCGCGACAAGGCGCCGGTCACCGCCGCCATCGCCGCGCGCAAGGGCCGCACCATCATCTTCGTCCGCACCCAGCTGGGCGCCGACCGCATCGCGGAGCAGCTGCGCGACGCCGGTGTGAAGGCCGACGCGCTGCACGGCGGCATGACGCAGGGCGCGCGTACGCGGACGCTGGCCGACTTCAAGGACGGCTACGTCAACGCCCTCGTCGCCACCGACGTCGCCGCCCGCGGCATCCACGTCGACGGCATCGACCTGGTCCTGAACGTGGACCCGGCCGGCGACCACAAGGACTACCTGCACCGCTCCGGCCGTACCGCTCGCGCGGGCCGCTCCGGCACGGTCGTGTCCCTGTCCCTGCCGCACCAGCGCCGCCAGATCTTCCGCCTCATGGAGGACGCGGGCGTCGACGCCTCGCGCCACATCATCAACGGCGGCGGCGCGTTCGACCCGGAGGTCGCCGAGATCACCGGCGCCCGCTCCATGACCGAGGTCCAGGCCGAGTCCGCGGGCAACGCGGCCACCCAGGCCGAGCGTGAGGTCCGCGACCTCACCAAGGACCTGGAGCGCGCCCAGCGCCGCGCCGCCGAGCTGCGCGACGAGGCCGACCGCCTCACCGCCCGCGCCGCCCGCGAGCGCGGCGAGACCGTTCCTTCCGGCGGGGGGGCGGCCGCGGTCGCCGAGGCCGCCGCCGAGGCCCCCGCCGAGACCGAGGGCGAGGCCGCCGCGGTGTCGGCGCCGGAGCAGCCGGTCGCGGAGCGCGACGCCGAGCGTCCCGCCCGCGAGGACCGCCCCTCGTACGAGCAGCGTCGTCCGGCCCGTGACGAGCGCGGCAACTACGAGAAGGAGCGCCGCTCCTTCGACCGCCGCGACGACCGCGGTGACCGTGGCGGCTTCAACCGTGACCGTCGTGACGACCGTGGTGGCCGTTCCTTCGAGCGCCGTGACGACCGTGGCAACGGTGGCGGCTTCAACCGTGACCGTCGTGACGACCGCGGCGGCTTCAACCGCGACGACCGCGGCGGCGACCGTGGCGGCTTCCGCCGTGACTTCAACCGCGATGACCGTGGCGGCCGTTCCTTCGAGCGTCGTGACGACCGCGGCGGCTTCAACCGTGACCGCCGTGACGACCGTGGCGGCGACCGCGGCGGCCGTTCCTTCAACCGTGACGACCGCGGTGGCTTCAACCGCGACCGTCGTGACGACCGTGGCGGCGACCGTGGCGGCCGTTCCTTCGAGCGCCGTGACGAGCGGGGCGGCTTCCGCCGCGACGACCGCCCGTCCGGTCACCGGGGCAGCGACCGCCCGTTCAACCGCGACCGCCGCGACGACCGCCCCGCCGGCGGCCACCGCGCGGGCGGCCACGACCGTCCGTCGTACAACCGCGGCTCCGGCTCCGGCACCGGCTCCTTCGGCCGCCGCGACGACAAGCCGCGCTGGAAGCGCAACGGCTGACGCCGTCTGAGCAGTGACTGAAGGCCCGTACGACGTACACGTCGTACGGGCCTTCGCCACACCACGGGCACCCGGACGGGATACCCGATCGGATGCCGGGCCCCGTCCGGCTATGCTCATGGGTGCGCCGACACCGTGTCGGCGAGGACCGTTAGCTCAATTGGCAGAGCAGTGGACTTTTAATCCATTGGTTGTGGGTTCGAGTCCCACACGGTCTACCGGCGTGGGGGAGGGGAAATCCCTTCTGACCTGCTACGCAGCGTCCGAGTCGGCTTCGGTCGGCTCGGGCGCTGTGATGTTTTCGGGGCCTTGCGTGAGCGGATGTGCCGGGGACGCTCAGCGGGGAGAGCCCCAGACTTGGTCATGCCGTCAGATCGAACTGCTTGAGCCAATCCGGATCGGCGTCGCCAACCGTCGCAACCTGGCCGCCGCAGAGCATCACCATGTACAGGGTGAACGTGATCGGTTTGTCCCCGTAGTGCTCGATCCCTTCGTTGAGCGTCAGATTCGGCGCGTCCGGATGGCCGATGAACCCTGCCGCTTGGACGAGGTCATCGTGATTGATTCCCAGGCTGTCGGAGACCCACGTGACGGCGTCGCGCGCCTGGTCCTCGGTGATCTGCTCCCGTGCCGCGACAAGCCAGCCCATCAGGATCGCCCACACCGCGGTGGGATCTGAAGGGTGCTCACCCTCAATGAACGAGGCCCCAGGCTCCTCGGAGGGGTTCTCCATCCACGTTGCAATATCTGCGCGCAGGCGCTTCGCCGTCCGCACACGGGAGATTTCAGAGAGGTCCGGCCTGACATCGCACCCCGCCTTAGCAGCTCGTGCACTCCGGCGGCGCTTGCTGTTTCGTCCCATGGACCGAGCATGACGCCCGTGCCCGCCAGGGGGAGTGGAAATAGCCCAGAACGTGGAGATCTGCTAGCGATCAGGCGGTACGCCGAGACGCGGTTCTAGTTCGCTGTGCGGTCGTGATCAGTTCGCCCGTCCGGGTTGATGGCTGGAGCAGATGCTACGCAGGACGTGTGACTGACCGTCACCGTTGACCTCATCTTCCTGTAACGGAAGGGGAGTTGTGCGGGAGGGCTCCGGCTGAGGTAGCCTGCCCGCCATCGACCTTTGTCGACTGGGCGCAGAGGCTCAGGAGCTCCGGCGTGCGGGCCCGGTACCGCCATCGCCGTCTCACGGGTGTTAGTGCACTCACTCTGCGGAAGCGGTGCAGGAAGCATCTGTTTTGGCGTGCGACTCAAACGCTGCCGGGGGCGAGTGAGGTTTTTGCATGTCAAATTCAGCGAAAAAGCAGGCCGCGCGCATCCGCATGAAGTACTCGGGCGAGTTGTATGAAGCGGCGCTTGCGGGAATCCCTAACGATCGTTCGCACGGCTTGGATTCTTTCGCACCACAACAGCGTCAGTTGAATGCAATGCTAGCCCTTGGCCTATTCAATCGAGGCGACGAAGGTGCATCGCCGAAGCGGTGGACGATCAACACTCTGACGTGGTACACGATTAAGGTCTCGCCGCGTTGGAACCGTTTGGTCTTTATCGCGGATGCGCCGATGAATGTTGCACAGTATCTCGTCCCGGACAGCGAAAATTTCCTGCGGGTTCCAGGTATGCGCCTTAGGGGCGGAGTATTCGGTTACGGCTACGTGTTGGAGCATGTTCCGACAGGTGGGGAACTGGTAGTCACCGACGATCCAAACGGTAAAGTGGTTGGAAGGCTGAGCGATACCGATCGTCGAATGCTGTCGCTCGATACCCCCTTGCTGCCGGAGGAGAGGCGTCTCTACGCGGCGCTGCCAGCTATGACCGCTGGCGCTCAAACCCTGCTAGCGGGCGTTGCCGTGAGGATGTCCATGGCTGACCCGGGTCGGCGCTGGGCCACGGGTAACTGGTATTGGGACCCGCTGCGGCGTATGGGCCATACGGAGGTTGAGGGATACGACGACCCCCAGCGGCGGCTTTGGGGGGAGGGTGACGAGTGGGAGGCGCAATGGACGGGATATCCCTACGCGCAGGATGTTGCGCTCGCACTGACTGACCCCGTGATCGGGGTGCCCGGTGCGAAACTCTCCACCCGGCGACACAGATATGAGGTATCCCTGAAGGGATCGGTACTCAAGATTCGACGCTGATCAGACCGGATGGCCGAGTCGATCAACTTCCCATACGGAGATTCGTCGAATCATGATTGAGATCCCTCAGAGTGCGATCGAAGGGATGCCGTGGTGGGCGTTCCTGCTTCTAGTTTTCCTCTTCTTCCTGCCGCTGGCTTTGGTGCGGCTACTCGTGCCAAAAGACTCCCGATATCGCTATCTGTGGTGGGTGGCTTGGCTGGAGCACCGGCGGAAGCGTGCCGCTATAAAGCATAGACTGCGGGATCGGAAATGAATTCCCTCGTCTTCATAAGGGGGCGATGGACTTGGGCCTGTACTTGGGCGTCGTCCCGACCAGGCTGCATCAAGATCATGCCCCTTCTGGCTACCTTATTTCTCCTGACCAATCCCACAGACCTTGACCGAACAGATAGAAGCACCCTCCGCGGCGACTGGTCTCAGGGTCTAGCGGACTGGATCGCCTCCTGCAGGTTGCTCACGGCCTGCTCAGCATGCGCGCGGACGCTGTCCCAGGCAGCGGTGAAGTCGTGGACCGGGAAGCCCAGCCCAAGCGAGTGGTGGGCGGTGGCGAGTTCCGGCCGTGGCTTGGGGTGGACGGCAGAGTTGCGGATGACACGGATCTGGTCCAGGAGCTGTACGGCTTGGTGGACCGCGTCGCGGTCGAGCGCGGGTAGCTTGTCGGCGAGATGTTCCTCTAGTCGCAGCAGGCCCGAGCCTGGACTGCGGCCGGGCACCTTGAAGTCGCGCAGGATGTCTGTCAAGACGACCAGCCCGGAGTTGTAGGCCGCTTCGTCGTCGACGTCCAAGGCGAGGAGGCTGGAGCGATCCATGGGCGGCGGGACAACTAGGGCTTCGCCCAAGACCAGCTCGTAGGTAACGTCGAGGAAGTTCAGCGCGCGCAACAAGGCGCGCGGCTCGGTGAAGGACAGCGCCTCCGGCGGCGCAGGCGGCGACAGGTGGGCGGCGATATCGGCGAGGTAGAGGTCGAGGGTGTCGCAGTCCGCGGATGGCAGCGCGCCGAGTCGGCCGGTGAGGGATGTCTTGTTGAAGCGCATGCCCGGCCACTCGCGGTCGGCGATCTGCGCCATGCGCTCCAGCAGGGGACTGGTGCCGTCGATCTCCTTCAGGGCGTCGCCGAGGTTCACGTCGATATCGGGCAGGTCGAAGGGGCTGTCGAGAATCTTGTCCTGCTCCCAGGTCATCTGTTGCAGATACGCCAGCAGGCCACGGGCAAGATCGCGGGCCATTTGGTCATGCTGCAGGTGGTAGAGCCCCGCCATGGTCAGGTACACCGGCCCGTCGGACTGCGGGGCGAAGCCGTGCCCCCACCACCCGACGGCCCGGTAGCCGGTTGAGACCCGGTCTTGGCCGATCACGGGGAAGCTGCAGAGGACCTTCGCGGCGTCGTGGCTGTGCTTTCGCATGCGGTAAGCGACGTGGAAAAAGTTCGGGAAGCGCTCGTGTTCGACGAACGTCGTCCACACGAGGTCGAGGAGGAGCCGTTGCTCCTCGGTGAGCGGGTCTGTCAGGCCGGTCATGGCGTCTATCTCCAGGTGGGGCAACGGACCAGGATAGAGGTGCCGCCCAGCTGGGGCATATCGTGTTTCGGGTTAGTGGGCACCGGCCTTGCTCGGCGTGCCTGGGAGGCCCGCACGACCGTCCTGCAGGATGGTCCTCATTTTTATGCCGGGCCGGAAGGCTGCCGAGCGACAAGTGCTACGGGAAAAGGGCAGGTGTCGGCAGTCGTGCGTTGCGTCTAATAGAGGGCATGACTGATCAGGCTTCTTCCGCGCTGTGGCGGTTCATCCAGGACGACGACCCCGACGCGTTCACGCTCATTGTGGAAACCGCGAACGGGCAGTACGTGCGGCGCATACGTCCGGCGCTACCGCTGCCGTCCGGCGTGGAGCACGGCCCGGGTGCCGAGGCGGCGGCACATACCGCCGCTGCCACCTGGGGTCTGTCCGATTTCGTCTTCCAGTCCGCCTACGCCAGCAAGGGCTCCGGTCGACGCGAGCTCGGCGACAGGCTGTTGCTCGCCGGAGGAAGTGGCGCGGTGATCCAGGTCAAGGCGCGCACGATCCAGCCCAAGGACGCGTACAGCGAGGTGGCCTGGATACAGAAGGTGGCGACCAAGGCGGTACGTCAGGCCAAGGGCACCGTGCGTCAGTTGCGGATGCTGCCCGCTGACATGGCCAACGGCCGCGATCGCACGCTGTCTGTCGACGGCAACGCCTACGAGTGGATCGGGGTGTTTCTGCTGGATCACGAGCAAGTACCCGAGGGCACGATCTGCTCGCTGGAGCCGATAGGCATGCCCACGATCGCCCTGACGCGGCGGGACTGGGACTTCCTTTTCGACCAGCTGCGCTCTACCACCGCCGTCCTGGATTACCTCTTCCGCGCCGCCGTCGAGCCCCCCGTAGCCCTGGGCGAAGAGCCCGTGCGGTACTACGAGTTCGCCGCGGCCGACGCCGAGGCACCCCCCGGCCCCCTTAACCCAGATGTCGCCGGACTCGGCGGGATCCACTTCTCCGCCCCATTGCTCCCGCAGGCCCCAGTGGGGTCGGATCATGCTCACCGGGTCATGCGAATCATCATGGAGGACGTCGCCACCAGCGCCATCCGATCGCAGATGAGTGAGCCCAACCGGCAGCTCCTCCTCTCCGACCTGGACAAGCTGCCGGTCGGAGCGCGCGCTGAGTGGGGACAACTGCTGCTGGACATGCTGGCCGACGTGCGTGAGGTGCCCGCTGACGAATCCAAGTGGCGCTGGCGCCGTTCCATCAACCCGTCCGGCACCCGCCAGCTCATCTTCGGATGCGCCACGCGCTTCGGTCCCGAGGTGGAAGCCGCCTTCCAGTCGTACGTACTGCTACGCCACCACCAACTCCACCAGCAGACCGGCCTGGCCGAACAAAGCTCCACCCTCGGCGTGCTGCTTACCCCGCGCACCGATGGCAGCCGGCCATGGGACACCACCTTGCTGCGCACCGAGGGCGACAATGAACTGAGCTCCGAAGAAGTGGAGCGATACACCGAGCTCTGGAATCCCCAGCCCACCGAAGCTTCCTCAGCGCGGTCTCTGCCGTTCAGCTGATGACAGGGATGCCGCGCTCGATGATCACGAAGTCCCGCTACTGGCCGTGATGCTGCCTGATGCGTTCTCGCGTGTTGATGGCCGGGGAAGTCGCCGTGCTCGTGCAGCGCGAGGTTGCCGGCGGTGCCGTACACGGAGAACTCGACAGCATCGGTGTTCCGCAGTGGTCGGAGACCTTGGTGGCGGTGGCCTCGCCGACCTCTCGCGCGTTGGGCTGCAGGAGCCGGTTCCCTGGTGTCCGTGTATAGACCACGGGTGACGCCAGCGTGGTCTACGACGAGTTGAGGGAGATGGGCATGCGCTCACCTCCTAATTTTCCAGGATCCGCTCCAGATCCTCTATGGAATAGAGTTCCTGCAAGCCCTCTAGGTCGCCAGTGTGGGCGAGTACCTGATTTAGCTGCTCAAATTTTAGGTCTGGCGAGAGTTCGCGGACATGTCTTTCCTACTTCCGTAGACGTGCGACGACTGCCTCGATTTATTGGCCGAACTTGTCTTCTCTCTCGATATTCACCATAGTTGCGTCAGAGATTGCCTGAGAGGCTTGAGTGACTTCTTCAGGGCCAAGAATCGATATGCGACGCGTGCGTTCCAGCATGCGAGTGGTTGCTTGGTGCAGTTCCGTACGAAGGGGCCTATGTTGGCCTTCCTCTGCTGGACGGGCCAGCTCCTTTCGCCTGCGGGTGCGCTCGTCCCAGGCGTCGAGGAGTCCCTCGCAGGTGGAAAGACGTTGTTGCCGTAGCCAATGAGCGTGTTCGTTTGAAGCCTGGTCGTGTGCCTGTCCGCGCACAGCATCGGCTCTCTTGTTTGCTCCAGCCTTGGTGGCCCATGCCGTGAAAGCAGCTCTCAGTATCGAGCCGAGAAGCCCGCAACCTGCCGCTATCAGCGCGACGATTCCCTCATCCACAAGGGGTCATGGTGCACGAGGAGTTGGCGCCGTAGTAGTGGACAGAGAAGTTTACGAGCCGAACAGTGCGGGGGTCGCGCCGAGCAGCGCGGTCAGCCTGCTGAGGGCGCACAACAGAACTTTGCAGTGGGGCAGTCGGGGTGCGAGGTAGGGCATGCAGGAGCAGGAGATGCGACCTGTAGTGACGCATTGGGGACGGTGACCCCTGTCTTGGATGGATGCGGTCGGCACGTACGACGGTGAGCAGTAGCCGGTCGACAAGTCGCGATCCCACTGAAGTGCAGGAGCATGCTGCCATCTGGCAGATCGCCCAGGCGCTCACAGGGCAGCCGGATACTTGGCTGTGATGACACCCTGGCTTGGTATGACGAGGGGACCTGCTCTGGTCCCTGGGCACTCTCCACACGTGGGGCATCCGCCCGTTCGCGTCGCGCTCTCAGCTTGTGGTGCTTGGCCGATGCCGGGGAAAAGCGTCCCCGATCGGCCAGTGCTCAGGCAGACCAAGAGACGTGTGGATGGGGCGAGCCGCTGACTGGCGTTCGATGTATATATCGACCAGTTGCGCCGTTTCCCAGGTGGAGAGAACGGGGGCCGGAAGCGAGTCAGGTGCGGGGCTTTGCCAGAGGACTGGGACCGTCTTCGCCCAGGTCCAAGGTGCCGGGTTATCGACGGTCAGTACGCCGCTGACCCGGCTATGGGTCTGATCTTGCGCAGCAGTCCAGTAGCCGTCGGCATTGCGTCCGAAGGTCGATCCGGTGTGGTGGGCGTACTCGACCGAGGTCCCGTACAACGCGCTCTCGGTGTCCTCATCCTCGGGAAAGGACGCCGAATTACCAACTGCCACGATGAATGGCAGCGCCAAGTCGCCGTACTTCCTGCCCTTCTTTCTCACAGCTTTGAGTACCCGATCTGAGTCATCGGCGACCCACACCGGGGGATGGAAGCCGATTGTCCTGCTCGTCGGATCGCCTCGCCTGCCGGGGCTGCGGGGGATCGCGTCGAAGCTGAGACTCCAACCCGCCTCCTGCCAGGTATGCCTGGGTAGCGGCATCTTCTGCTCATACTCGGCAGTGACCTGGTCGGGGTCCAAGCTTGCCAGCCATCGTGTCAGCTCGTTCCTCAACCGCCGTTGTGGCGGCGTGATCGAGCCAACGCTGTCAACCTTGTATGCCACGTAGAAGTTTGGGCTCGGAACGCGGTCAATCGTGTCCACCACCTGAGGCGGGAGCGAGCTGCTCCTGGTTGCGTTCAGATTCTCGGCCGTCCAGATCGCCTCGACAACAAATTGCTCATCGCCACGGGTGACCAGGAAGTCTGGGTACTTTCCCCGTGTGCCTATTTGCTGCTCGATCTCCACGGTGCAACCGGAGCCAAGCAGCATCTTGTGCACGTACAGCTCCCACAACGCGGAGAAGACGTTCACGTCGGAATTACGATCGCGTAGCCGACTGCGCAGGCCGGGCTGAGCATCGGGGGGCAGGTGTGACCACCACTCGTTGATCACATCTCGAACCTGATCCCAGAACGGACCGGCTATCCGTTCGAAGAATTCGGCATCCGACTCCGATGCTCGCTTCGGTGCCGTATCTGTCCGATGTCGGCTTATGTACACGCCCATGGCGAACGATCATAGATTGCTCCGTGTGCCGCTCTCACGGGTTTTCTGCAGCGTCCCGGCGACGCTTGGGTTGAGTCCGATGTCGCCGTCCTCCGCACGCCCTTGATGATCGTGCGCCGTCACTCGCTGCCGACAGAGACGCGGAGCCAATGATCAGTAGGTGCTGTTGAGACCTGACCAGCATCTGCGGCTGTTCCGAGACGGAACGCGTCGACTCGTAACCTCGGCTCCGTTCCGAACGGAACGTCGCGTCCTTTCGCCACCGGGCCGGGCGCAGAGATCCAGCCCAGCGGTGACAGCGGTCTCGGCTGCCGAGCGCCCTGGCCTGGTGCCGACCACTCGCCGCCAAGTCGGAGCGAGCCCAGAGGTCAGCCCTGGTGTTCCTCCTGCTCGTCCCGCAAGGCGTCGCGTACGAAGCGCCAGGCGTGGATTGCGTCACCGACGTCCATCAACAGCCCTCGGAGTTGGCGAATCAGAACCCGCGCAGCACAAATGGCAGTAACGACTTCGAATTCCACCGCGAGCCCGCTCATCGGCTGCTCCCCACCTCGGGCACCAGCCTCTCCGCCTCGCACCGCGAAGTCTGTACCCAGCCAGGCACATTTCGCGATCACCCTGGGCTTCACCCACGCGATCAGACGGACACGCGGCTGAACTCAACGAGCCGAGCCTCTTTGGGGCGCCGCGTACAAGACTCGCTGCCGTGCGGGAGCGGGTCAGCATCAGAGTTGATGCATTTGCTGATCTTGAAGATCCGCGTCACGGGAACGAGGCTGAGCCGATGCACCCAGGCTGCCCGTCGAAGGGGCCGGTGTCTGCAGGGTCGAGCCTACTTTTTGTGATCTTGGATGGATCTGCACGCGTGGCCCGTCCGGGGTGTTCCGTGCAGTTCATGCGGGGTGCTGTGCGTGAGCGATGCGTGAGCGGACGGTCCGGCAACAGCCGTCAGGCACTAATCCCCGATGCACGGTGAAGGTCTCCTGAGCAGCTGGTTTCGGACGGCGAGAGGGCGTCCGGAACCACCCGTCATGCTCTGGCCAGGACTTTTAATCCATTGGTTGTGGGTTCGAGTCCCACGCGGTCTACCTCTCAGGCCCAGGTCGGGCAGTGCCCGACCTGGGCCTGTGGCGTGCGCGGAGCCTGTCCGTCCTCGGTGCATCGCTTGCCCGCGTATGCGTACGCCGCGACCCAGGTGATCTCCAGCTGCGCCGACGACCCCGGCTCGGCGTAGGGGCCGTACAGTGCGCTCTCGTTCTGCAGGATCCAGCTCAGTGGCCGGGACGGCACGCCGCGGGTGTCCTCGCCGATGTGTTTGCCGTCCATGGAGAAGCGGACCCGGCCGGGGGTCCACTCGGTGCTCACCGTGTGCCACTCGGTCCAGCGTTCGCCGGTGGGGAAGCGGCCCTGCGGGCGGCCGTCGCAGGGGTGGTGGAAGGCCGTGATGGTGTCCGTCCAGTTCTGTTCGGGGTAGTCGATCTCGCAGCCGCCCCCGTAGTGCAGCCACGCCGACTTGTAGCCCGGTGCCGGCTCGGTCACCTTGATGCGGGCGGAGAATTTGCCGTACGCCCGCTCCATGGTCCTGCGCGGTACGACCGCTGCGGAGTGGATGTCGCCGCCGTCGGCCGGGCGGAACATGCGGATCCTCATCCGTCCGTCGCCGTTGACCGCCGGGCCGACGCTGACGGTGTCCTCGGGGTGGTAGGTCCCGCCGACGGCGCGGCCCGTGTTGCCGTCCGCGCCGGACTTGGCCGTGTCCGGCCAACCGGTCGGGTAGGCCCACCAGTCGGCGCGGTACCGGCCCGGGAGCCCGCCGCACCAGGCTGTGCGCCGGTCGGGGTCGTGGTCGCAGTCGGAGAAGCTGCCGAGCGTCACGCGGTCGCCGTTGAAGTTCTCCGCGAACACCTGGCGGAAGGGGCCGCAGTCGCCGCGCGGCATGCTGGTTTTCGCGGTCCAGCAGGTGTCCCGGGGCTGCGCGGCGGACGCCTCGGCGTCAGCCTCGGCCGGTGCGAGGAGGAGCGCCGCTGTTGCCGCGGTGACCCCGGCGGTGGCCCTCGCGGCGGTGAGGGCGTGTCGTGTGCGCGGGCGTCGGTTGCTTTCAGGCATGGCTCTTTCCTGAAGGCTCAGGCAGCGGGGATTGTCTGGGGGATTTTGGATATTACGTCCGGATTAAATCCTTCGCCGGTCGTATCCAGTTCCTCGCCGCGCCGGTTCGGCCGACCCCGTCCCGCGCTACCCCGCAGCCGCCATCACCCTGCGCTGTCGCCCCGCGGCGGGGGCCCGGGAGACCGACTCTGTTTCGGGCTGGTGGTCGTCGAGCAATGGTTTCCCCCGTCTGGTTGTCGTGATCATTGCGGAGATGGTTCAGCCGGGTCCATCCGCCCCCAGCCGGACCCGGACCCGGACCTGGGCCTGTGGCGTTTCCGCGAAGGCCGGGGCCCGTTTGCTCGGCCGCTGCTCGGCCTCGATCCGGTCCGACGCGCGCATGGCAAACTCGGCGCGTGCAGATCCGGATGCTGGGGCCGTTCCAAGTGCGTGCCGACGGGGGGCGGTTGGTCGATGTGCCGGGGGTACGGCTGCGGGGGCTGTTGGTCGCGCTCGCGCTTCGGCCGGGGCAGGGTGTTCCGAAGGCCGTGCTCGTCGACTGGATCTGGGGGGAGCGTCCGCCCGCCGACGCCACGAACGCCTTGCAGCGGCTGGTGTCGCGGTTGCGGAAGCTGCTGCCGGACGGGGTCGTCGAGGGGCAGACCGACGGGTACCGGCTGGTGGTTGAGGCCGACGCCGTCGACGCCCTGCGGTTCGAGCGCCTCGTCGCCGCGGGGCACGTACGGACCGGGGACCTTTCCGGGCGGGTGCGGCTGCTCCGCGAAGGGCTCGACCTGTGGCGCGGTGGGGCCATGCAGGACGTGGGGGTGCGGGGCAGCGCCGCCTTCGACGCGGCCGTCGCCCGGCTCGACGCGCTGTGGCTGACCGCCACGGAGGAGCGCGTCGAGGCGGAGGTCGCCCTCGGGCGCGGGGCGGAGATCGTCACGGAGCTGGCCGGGCTCGTGGCCGCGCATCCGGTACGGGAACGGCTCGTCGCCGCGCTGATGCGGGCCCTCGTCGCCGCCGGGCGTACCGGTGAGGCGCTGGCCGCGTACGAGAGCGCGCGGGAAGCCCTCGCTGATGCGCTGGGCATCGATCCGTCGCCCGAGTTGGCGGCGTTGCATGTCGCGGTGTCGCGGGGCGAGTTGAGTAGGGCGGTTGGGGAGGCGGGGGCAACAGGGGCAGCAGGAGTAGCAGGGCTCTTGGGGGTGCAGGGGACTGGCAGGGGCAACGGGTCTGGTGGGGCCAACGAGGTCGACGGGGCCGACAGGGCCAACGGGGCCAACGGGGGCGGCGAGGCCATCGGGGCCAACGGGGCCGACGGGGGCGGGCCCGGGCCGGAGAACGTGCTGCGGCGGACCAACCTGCGCGCCGAGCTCACCAGCTTCGTCGGCAAGGACGCCGACATCGCCGCCGTACGCGAACGCGTCCGCGCCCACCGCCTCACCACCCTCATCGGGCCCGGCGGCTCCGGCAAGACCAGGCTGGCCACCGAGACCGCCCGCACCCTCCTCGATGAACTGCCCGACGGGGCCTGGCTGGTGGAGCTCGCCGCCATCGGCCCGGACGGTGACGTGGCGCAGGCGACGCTCGCCGGGCTCGACCTGCGGGACGCCCTGTTCGGCGGGGCCCCGCACGCGGACCTGACGGACCGGCTCGTCGCCGCGTGCCGGGACCGGGACGCGCTGCTGATCCTGGACAACTGCGAGCACGTGATCGAGTCCGCGGCGGTGTTCGCCCACCGGCTGCTCGGCGAGTGCCGACGGCTGCGGATCCTGGCGACCAGCCGGGAGCCGCTCGGCATCACCGGCGAGGCGCTGTGGCAGGTCGAGCCGCTGGCCCTGCCGGACTCCGGCGCGGGCCCGGACGAGATCGAGTCCTCGCCCGCCGTCCGACTGCTGCGGGACCGGGCCGGGGCGGTGCGCCGGGGCCTCGCCGCCGACGGCTCCACGCTGGCGACGATGGTGCGGGTGTGCCGCGCCCTCGACGGGATGCCGCTCGCGATTGAGCTGGCCGCGGCCCGGCTGCGCACGATGTCCGTCGACCAGCTCGCCCACCGGCTCGACGACCGCTTCCGCCTGCTGACCAGCGGCAGCCGGACCGCCCTGCCCCGCCACAAGACGCTGCGCGCGGTGGTCGACTGGAGCTGGGAACTGCTCACCGACGCCGAGCGGATGGTCCTGCGCAGGCTCTCCGTCTTCTCCGGCGGGGCGAGCCTGGAGGGGGCGGAACGGGTCTGTGCGGGGTACGCCGATGACGTAGCCACTGATGATGGCGGTGGCGCCGACTACTCCGTCGCGCCCGAGGACGTACTCGAACTCCTCACCACCCTCACCGAGAAGTCCCTGCTCCGTGCCGAGGGCGGCAGCGCACCCCGCTACCGGATGCTCGGCACGATCAAGGAGTACGCCGGGCAGCGGCTCGCGGAGGCGGGCGAGGCGGATCCGGCGCGCCGCGCCCACCTCGCCTACGTGTCCGAGCTGGCCGAGACCGCGGAGCCGCACCTGCGCCGTGCCGAGCAACTGGAGTGGCTCGCCGTGCTCGGCGCCGAGCACGACGACATCGGCGCGGCGATGCGCGGCGCGCTCGCCGCGGGCGAGGCGCAGGCGGCGATGCGGCTCGCGGCGGGCGCGGGCTGGTACTGGTGGCTCAGCGGGCACAGGGCCGAGGGCTTCGAGCTGATCACGGCGGCCATCCGGACGCCCGGCGAGGTGACGGATGAGGTACGGGCCACGGTGTACGCGCTGGTCGTGCTGTTCGTGACGTCCGGTCCTGGCGACGAGCACCAGGCCGCGGAGTGGATCCACAAGGCGTACGAGTTCGGTCGGCGAGGCCGGTCGGGTGCGTCAGATGCGTCAGATGCGTCGGATGGGTCAGGTGGGCGAAGTCTGCGCAACCATCCGTTGATCGGTCTCGTCGCCCCGCTGGAACGCATGCTGCGGGAGCCGGGCGCGGGCGCGGCGGCGTTCGAGGAACTGCTCGCCCACGAGGACCCGTGGGCGCGGGCGCTGGCCCGGCTGCACATGGGCAAGATGCGGATCATGCTCGGGCCGGGCAGTCACGGTGGGCCGGACGGCCGAGGCGGCCCGGGCGGTGGTGCCGCCGACCGGGACGGGAAGGACGCGGACGCCCACCTGGACGCGGACGCCCACCTGGAACAGGCAGTCGCCGAATTCCGCGCGCTCGGCGAGCGTTTCGGCATCTCCTTCGCCCAGACGGAGCTGGCGGCCCGCGTCGCCGCGCGCGGTGAGTTCGCCGCCGCGTGCGAGCACTACGACCAGGCGATCGCGGCCATCGCGGAGGTAGGTGCCACCGAGGACGTCATCCCGATCCTGTCGGCGCAGGCGCAGTTGTACCGGCTCCTCGGTGACGAGGCCGCGAGCGCGGCCGCGCTCGCCGAGGCCGAGCGGTGCGCGGAGCGGGTCACCTGGCCGGGCGCGCTGGCCGTACTGGCCTTCTCGAAGGCCGGGCTCGCCCGGTGGGACGGCGACACCGCGGAGGCGCGCGCCCAACTCGGCGTCGCGAGGGCCCTGTTGGGCGAGGAGGCGGAGCGGGCCAACATCCGCTCCATGACGTACGACCTGCTCGGATATCTCACCGACGACCTCGACGAGGCCCGCGAGCACCGGGCGGCGGCCTGCGCGGCGGCGGCCGAGGCGGGGCACGCGCCGGTGATCGCGCGGGTGCTCGTCGGGGTCGCGGACCTGGCGCTGCGCCGCGGGGAGCACGAGCAGGCCGTACGCCTGCTCGCGGCGAGCGAGGGCGTGCTCGGGCTCAAGGACCGCTCCCACCCGGACGCGGCCCGGATCGAGCGGACGGCGCGGAGCCGCCTCGGCGACACGCGGTTCGCCGAGGCGGCTCTGGAGGGGAGGCGGACCGGCTGGTCCGAGCTTGCCGGGGTCACGCTCGCTTCTTGAACGAGGAGACCGCCCACAGGTACCCGATGACGGCGAAGCCGACGCTCCAGGAGACCGCCGCGATCGTGTCGCCGCTCGACGGGTTGCCCGCGAGCAGCCCGCGCAGCGTCTCGATGATCGGGGTGAAGGGCTGGTACTCCACGAACTGCCTGATGCCCGTGCCCATCGTTTCCGAGGGGACGAACGCGCTGCTCAGGAACGGCAGCATGATCAGCGGCACGGTGGCCATGCCCGCCGACTCGGGCGACTTGGCGGCCAGTCCGAGGGCGACGGTGAGCCAGGCGGCGGCGAAGCTGACCAGGACGATCAGACCGAGCACGCCGAGCCATTCGCCGGCGCTCGCGCCCGGGTCGAAGCCCATCAGGAAGGCCACCCCGATGATGGCGGAGCAGGCCACCAGGCAGCGCACCGTCGTGACGACGACGTGGCCGGTGAGCATGGCCCCACGGGAGACGTCCATGGTCTTGAACCGGTTGATGATGCCCTTGGTCATGTCGTCGTTCACGGCCGTGGAGGTGGCTCCGAGGCCGTAGCTGATGGTCATCACGAGCAGACCGGGGGTCGCGTAGTCGATGTAGTCGACGCCGACGTCGAACCCGCCGCCGAGGACCTTCACGAACAGCAGCATCATCACGATGGGGAACAGGATCGCGTTGAACACCGTGACCGGGTTCCGCATGGTGTGCTTCAGGTTGCGGCGCAGCATGATCGCCGAGTCGGCCATGGCCGTGGAGACAGTACTCACTGGGAGATCGCCGCCTTGTTCGTGTAGTTGGTGCCGGTGGTGGTGCCGCTGCCGGTGCTGGTGCGCTCGGTCAGGGCGAGGAAGACGTCGTCGAGGTCGGGGGTGTGCACGGTCAGCTCGTCCGCCTCGACGTCGACCGAGTCCAGCCAGTCGAGGATGGAGCGGAGCTCGCGCTGGGTGCCGTCGCTGGGGATCTGCAGCGACAGCGCCTCGTCGTCCTTGGCGGCCTCCTCGCGCAGGGCGGAGGCGGCGTGCCGGTACGCGGCCGGGTCGGTGAAGCGAAGCAGCACGTGGCCGCCCGGGATGAGGCGCTTCAGCTCGTCGGCGGTGCCCTCGGCGGCGATCTTGCCGCCGCTCAGGACCGCGATGCGGTCGGCGAGCTCGTCGGCCTCTTCGAGGTACTGGGTGGTGAGGAAGATGGTGGTGCCTTCGGCCACCAGCTCACGGACGATCTGCCACATCGTGCGCCTGCTGCGCGGGTCGAGGCCGGTCGTCGGCTCGTCCAGGAAGATGATCTCCGGGCTGCCGACCAGCGTCATCGCCAGGTCCAGCTTCCTGCGCATGCCGCCGGAGTACGTCGACACCAGCTTCTGCGCCGACTCCACCAGGTCGAACCGCTCCAGGAGGCCCGCGATCAGCTTCTCCTTGTTGCGCACGCGCTTCAGCTCCGCCATCAGGAGCAGGTTCTCCCGCCCCGACAGCAACTCGTCCACGGCGGCGAACTGCCCCGTCACACCGATGGCCGCGCGCACTCCCTTGGTCCCGCTCACCACGTCGTGCCCGGCCACCTGCACGAGCCCGGCGTCCGCCGTCATCAACGTCGTCAGGATGTTCACCGTCGTCGTCTTGCCCGCCCCGTTCGGACCGAGCAGCGAGTAGACCGACCCCGCCGGAACATCGAAGTCGATGCCGTCGAGGACGACCTTGTCACCGAATGTCTTGCGCAGTCCCGAAACCGCGATCGCTGAAGTTTTCATGTCCCCTAAGGTCGCGGCCGCACCTGTCATGAGGCTTTCACGCCCCTGACACGGGCCCTGACACCGGCTTTCCGCCGCGCCTTCGCTGGTCAGAGCGCTGCACTGGCGGAGAACTCGCGCTGGTGCTGTCACGCGCGGGGACCACTCAGGCGCGAACAAGGACCATGGCCCGGCCGGGCCACGCCCACGGGGCCGATCGGGGGACGCGTACCCCGCATGGCCCATCAGCCCCTGCGCCCCCGCCCGCCCCACGGCACGCTGCCAGGGGCGCGACCCGATACGGAGGTGCGGGATGGCGGCAGCGGAGCGCGAGGGGCGGGGGGTGCGGGTGCTGTTCGCCGTGGCGCTGGCCCTCGCCCTGGGGATCGGTGCCACGGCCTGCGGCGGGGACGACGGCAAGGACGACGGCGTACGCCGGGCCCGCGCCGCCGACCTGCCGTTCACCCACCCCGGCGTCCTCGTCAGCAAGAAGCAGCTCGACCGAGTCCGCGCGCACGTCGCCGCGCGGCAGGAGCCCTGGTTCAAGGCGTACGAGCAGATGCGGGCCAGCAAGTACGCCGCGAACGACTACACGGCCAAGCCGTACGCCGTCGTCGCCTGCCCGCCCGACCTGCGCCCCGGGCAGGGGTGCGTCGAGGAGCGGGAGGACGCGCTCGCCGCGTACACGCACGCGCTGCTCTACAACATCACCGGCGACCGCGCCCACGCCGCGAAGGCCGTGCAGATCATGGACGCCTGGTCCCGCGTGCTCACCCGGCACACGGAGGCGAACGCCGGGCTCCAGACCGCCTGGGCCGCCACCTCCTGGGCCCGCGCCGCCGAGGCGGTGCGCTACACCTACGACGGCTGGACCGACGGCGAACTGCTGCGCTTCGAGCGGATGCTGCGGGGCGCCTATCTGCCCCAGGTCCGCGACGGCTCCGCCGACTCCAACGGCAACTGGGACCTCGTCATGGCCGACGCCACCATCGGCATGGCCGTCTTCCTCGACGACCACGAGGCGTTCGAGCGGGCCGTGCGCCACTTCCGCACCCGCGTCCCCGCCTACTTCTACCTGAAGTCCGACGGGCGGCTGCCCGTGTCGCCGGAGGGCAGCGACATCACCACCGAGGCGCAGCTCCAGAAGTACTGGTTCGGGCAGAAGACCTTCGCCGACGGGCTCTCCCAGGAGACCTGCCGCAACTTCAAGCACGCCAGTTACTCGCTCGCCGCCACCGCGCACATCGCCGAGACCGCCTGGCACCAGGGCGTCGACCTGTACGGCGAGACCAAGGACCGGCTGCGGGCCGCCCTGGAGTTCCACTCCCGCTACCAGCGCGGCGCCCCCGTGCCCGGCTGGCTGTGCGGCGGCAGGGTCCAGCGCGACATGGGGCCCGACACCGAGGTCGCCCTCAACCACCTGCGCGGCCGCCTCGGCCTCGACCTGCCGCAGACCCAGCGGCTCACCTCCGAGCGGCGGCCCGAGGGGACGGACGACCTGTTCGTGGCCTGGGAGACGCTGACGCACGCCGAGAACACGTGACGGCGGTGCCGCCCGGGACGGGTGCGGCGGGCCGGCCCGGGGCGGGTGTGACGGCCGCGTCGAGGGGGCCGTTCGTAACCGGTTCGCTTTCCGCACGTCGCATGGCGTACTGTTGGGTTCACCGACGCGGGGTGGAGCAGCTCGGTAGCTCGCTGGGCTCATAACCCAGAGGTCGCAGGTTCAAATCCTGTCCCCGCTACTGAAACCGAAGGCCCGGAATCGTTCATCGATTCCGGGCCTTCGGCATGTGCGGCCGCGCCCACGTCGGCTGCCGTCGCTCGCACGTCGGGCGGACGTGTTTCGGCTGTACGTGGCGTGGTTTCACGCCGTTGTCGGCGTCGGGCTTTGCGCCGACTCATGTGCCGTGCGTAGCTTTGTGGTCACTATGAGTCGGGTGCGGTACGTGCTCTCGGTGGTGCTGCTCACCGCCTGTGCGCTGTTCGCCGGTGTGTGCCACGGGCCGCACGGGCTCACCGCCGCGACCGCGGTCACCGCGGCCCCGCCCGTCCACCACGTCTGCCCCGGCCCCGGCCACGGCGAGCACGCAGGCTCGGCGCACCCCGCGGCGCTCGCCGCGCAGCCCGCCGACCGGGAGCGGCAGGACGGGGCGGGCGGCAAGGGCGGCAAGGCCGGCAAGGGCGCCCTCGGGGGCGTACTCGCGGCGGACACGGCGGCCCGTCTCGTCCGGTGCGTGCCGCCCCGCGCCGGGCCCTGTTGCGCCAAGGCGGGCCAGCGGCTCCTCGTCGCCATCGGAGTGGACCGGAACTGAGGGTGCCCCGGAGTTCCCGCGCGGACTCCCACGCCACCCCCCATCCACGTACCGAAGCACCGAAGGACACCCCCGCATGATCGGCAACCTTCAGCCCGCGGCGGCCGCCGTGGGCAACACACCCGTGCTCTGGATCGACGAACCCACGCCCGACGGCGGCCGCGGCTACTGGGCCAAGCTCGAAGGCTTCAACTTCGGCGGCATCAAGGACCGGGCCGCCCTGCACATGGTCGAACGGGCCCGCGCCCGCGGCGAGTTGCGGCCCGGCGCGCCCATCGTCGAGTCCACGTCCGGCACCCTCGGCCTCGGCCTCGCCCTCGCGGGCGTGCACTACGGCCACCCCGTGCACATCGTCACCGACCCCGGCCTCGAACCCATCGTCGAGCGGATGCTGACCGCGCACGGCGCCCGCGTCCACCTCGTCCGCGAACCCGGGCCCGTGGGCGGCTGGCAGCAGGCCCGGGTCGAGCGGGTCGCCGCGCTGATGGAGCGGCCGGAGTTCACCGGTGCCTGGTGCCCGAACCAGTACCACAACCCCGAGAACCAGGCCGCGTACCGGCCCCTTGCCGACGAACTCGTCCGGCAGATCGGCCAGTTCGACGTCCTGGTGTGCGCCGTCGGCACCGGCGGGCACTCCGCCGGGATCGCCCGGACCCTGCGCGCGCACGCCCTGCCCGGCCTCGAACTCGTCGGCGTGGACAGCGTCGCCTCGACCATCTTCGGGCTCGCCGCCGGGCCCCGCCTGATGCGCGGGCTCGGCTCGTCGATCCACCCGCGCAACGTCGACCACGCCGCCTTCGACGAGGTCCACTGGGTGGGTCCCGCCGAGGCCGTGCGCAGCGCGCGGCGGCTCGCCGGGCGGCAGTTCGCCTCGGGCGGCTGGAGCGTGGGCGCGGTCGCGCTCGTCTCCGCGTGGCTCGCCCGTACGCGGCCGCGCGGGACGCGGATCGCGGCGGTGTTCCCGGACGGGCCGCAGCGGTACTTCGACACGGTGTTCAACGACGAGTACTGCGACGCGCACGGGCTGCTCGGCCGCCCCGGCACGATCCCGGACGAGCCCCGGGAGGTGCCGGGCCCCGGGGACGGCGTGGTGGCGTGGAGCAGGTGGCGGGCCGGGCGGTGCGCGACGGCTCCGCGGTGGGATGTGCGGGGTGAGGTGCGCGGTGAGGCGCGGGGCGCGGTGGGCCTGCCCGGCGGTGGCGGTGGTCCCGGTCTTCCCGGCGAGCCCGTCGGCGCGCCGGGGCTCCCCGGCCACCCCGTCGGCGCCCACGGCCACCCCGTCGCCGTACCGGGCGAAGGTGTCGTCCAGTGACCCAGGTCTGGGCCCGCGCGCGCACCTTCGAGCCCGCCGTGCAGCTCCTCTTCGTCAACCAGTTCAGCATCAACCTCGGCTTCTACATGCTGATGCCGTACCTCGCGGCCCACCTCTCCGGCGAACTCGGGCTCGCCGCCTGGGCGGTGGGCCTGGTGCTCGGCGTGCGGAACCTCTCCCAGCAGGGGATGTTCCTGGTCGGCGGCGCGCTCGCCGACCGGCTCGGGTACAAGCCGATGATCGTCGCCGGGTGTGCCCTGCGCACCGGCGGCTTCGCGGCGCTCGCGTTCGCGCAGACACTGCCGGTGCTCATCGCGGCGTCGGCGGCGACCGGGCTCGCGGGGGCGCTGTTCAATCCGGCGGTACGCGCGTACGTCGCCGCCGAGGCGGGCACGCCGGAACGCCGCGTGGAGGCGTTCGCGCTGTTCAACGTCTTCTACCAGACCGGCATCCTGCTCGGCCCGCTCGTCGGACTCGCCCTGACCGGCGTGGACTTCAAGCTCACGTGCGCGGTGGCGGCGGTGCTCTTCGCCCTCCTCTCGGTGGTGCAGGTGCTGCGCCTGCCGGTGCGCAAGGGGGAGGCGGCGGCCGGGGACGGCCCGGGCGCGGCCCAGGGGCAGTGGCGGGCCGTGTTCGGCAACCGGCCGTTCTGGCTGTTCTCGCTCGCCATGACCGGCTCGTACGTCCTGTCGTTCCAGGTGTACCTCGCTCTGCCCCTCGAAGTGGAGCGGCTGCTCGGCGGGGGCACGGCGACGACGGTCGCGACCAGCGCGCTGTTCGTGGTGTCGGGGCTCGTCGCGCTCGTCGGGCAGCTCCGGATCACCGACTGGTGCCGGCGCGCCTGGACGCGGGAGCAGTGTCTGGTCGCCGGGCTCGCCCTGATGGGCGCCGCGTTCCTGCCGCCCGCCCTGGGCGGGCCCGGGTACGCGGGCGTCACGGCGCTGCTGCTGTGCGCGGCGGCGCTGGCGGCCGCGAACGCCGTGCTCTACCCCTTCGAGATGGACACCGTCGTCTCGCTCGCGGGCGAGAGGTGGGTGGCCACGCACTACGGCCTCTACAACACGGTCTGCGGTGTCGGCATCACCGCGGGGAACCTCGCGATGGGCGCGCTGCTCGACGTGGCGGAGGACCGGGGACTGCCCGCGGTGCCGTGGTTGGCGCTGGCCGTCCTCGGCGTCGGCTGCGCGCTGGCCCTGCGCTCGCTGGCCAGGTCCGGTCGGCTCGCGGCGCCGGTGCCGGTGCTCGGGGGTGACGCCGCCTGACCCACGCGCGCCCGGGGCGTGCGGTGCCGGTCCCACCCGGCCCCACGCCTCCGGGCGCGTCCCCGCCCCACCACACGGCTCACCCACTCGGCCCACATCAGGTCGCCCCGGGCCCCCGCTGCGGGAAGCCTGGATGGGCCGACGCGGCGCTGATGCGGTGGAGTGGAGTGGTGGTGGTTGCTGTGCGTGGTGGGGGGCCTGACGGTGCGCAGGGCGGCCCGGGGGGTGGGGGGTCCGGCGACCGGCGTTCCGGTGGTCGGGAGCGCGGGGAGGGGAAGTCCGCCGACGGGAAGTCCGGCGCCCGAAAGTCCGCCAGCCGCGAGCCCGGCGGCACAGCCCGCCCCCGCCCTCGTAGAACAGCCCGCCCCCGGCCCACCATCGCCCCCGGCGACACCACCCGCACCCTCCCCCGCGAGCGGGCCCTCGTCCGGGCGCTGCCCCCGCTCCTCCTCGTCGCCGGGATCTGCTTCGACATGCTCACGCCGCCGGAGTTCACCGCGTCCCCGCTGTTCGCCGCGGCGCCCCTGATCACCGCCCCGTTCTTCCGGCTGCGGACGACCGTCGCGACCGCCGCGGTGTCCTGTGCCGCCGTGCTCGTGCTGCGCCTGGGGCACCGCGTGGACGGCGCCGACGTACAGGTCATCACCGAGTTCGTGACGGTGCTGACCGTCGGCGCGCTCGCCGTCGTCATCAACCGGGTCGTCCGCCGCGGCGACGCCCGCCTCGCCTCCGCCCGCTCCATCGCCGAGGCCGCCCAGCGCGCGGTCCTGCCGCAGCCCGACCCGCGGATCGGCGGCCTGGACATCGCCGCGCGGTACGAGGCGGCGGAGGCCGACGCGTTCATCGGCGGGGACCTGTACGCCGTGCAGGACACCCCGCACGGGGTGCGGCTCGTCGTCGGTGACGTACGGGGCAAGGGGATGGGCGCGGTGGCCGCCGTCGCCGTCGTCATCGGCGCCTTCCGGGAGGCCGCCGAGCAGGAGGCCACGCTGGAGGCGGTGGCGCAGCGCCTGGAGCGCGCCCTCGCGCGGGAGGGCACGCGGCGCGACGGGCTCGACGCCTTCGAGGGGTTCACCACGGCGGTCCTCGTGGAGATCCCGCGCGGCGACGAGGGCACCGTACGGATCATCAACCGCGGCCACCCCGAACCGCTGATGCTGCGGGCCGACGGGCGGCTGTGCGTGCTCTCGCCGTCCGAGCCCGCGCTGCCGCTCGGCATGGGCGACCTCGGCACCTGGCCGGACCGCGCGGACCAGAGCCCGTTCCCGCCGGGGGCCACGCTGCTGCTCTACACCGACGGGCTCTCCGAGGCCCGGGACGAGGAGGGCCGGTTCTACGTCCCCGCCACCCGGCTCGGCGGCCGGATCTTCCCCGGCCCCGCGGGCCCCGACTCGCTCCTCGCGACCCTCGTCGACGAGGTCCGCCGGCACACCGGGGGCGGCGCCACGGACGACCTGGCGATGCTCGCCGTACGCCGCCCGGTGACGGTCGGTGACTGAAGGGCACCCCTCCGCAGCCTGATTGACGTGATGTCAGCAAGCCGTGGAGATCCAGAACGCTGCGGTGCGTCATGGCCTCCGCTCAACTCGCCCTACTCCAGCCGCTGATGTCCCTTGTGTTCGTAGCGTAAGCGTTAACGATCAGACGGAACGGCTTGGAATACGGCACCGCCGTCTATTAACGTTCGATAACGCAGCGCGGTCGTCCCAGCCGGCACTCCAGTCGGCTCCGTGCGCACGCGCCTAATCCCGCAAGGGAGCCGGGGAACCACCACATTGGGGTGAATCGGGCAAGCGGTACGCCCGTAGGAGACCTTCCTGCTCCGAACCCGTCAGCTAACCCGGTAGGCGAGAAGGAAGGAAAGGAGTGCGCCCCAGTGGCGTCCAACCGGCCTGCCCCCGAAGCGCTCTACGTACCGAACGACGACTCCGCCGAAGGACCCGAAGGTCCCGACAGATCCACGGGGTTCGGCGGGTACGCCCCCCAGGAGCCGTGGGAGGAGTGGAACCCGACCGCGGAGTCCGTCCGCCCCGTGCGCGGCAGGCACCGGGTCCACAAGAAGGGCGGCGGCGGACT
The DNA here is from genome assembly GCF_055591765.1 of Streptomyces sp. NPDC041205. Lineage (NCBI taxonomy): Bacteria > Bacillati > Actinomycetota > Actinomycetes > Kitasatosporales > Streptomycetaceae > Streptomyces > Streptomyces sp. NPDC041205. Next base: position 470,042 of record NZ_JBVIZH010000007.1, read on the forward strand.
CGCGCGCAGCTCCACCGTCCTCGGCGTCGGCGTCATCGCGGCCGTGGGCGCGGGCGGCATCGCCACCGCGCAGGGCGGCAAGCCGCCGGTCTCCATCGCCATGCCGGACATGTCGGCGGTCACCGACCAGCTCCCGGAGGCCAAGTCCCTGCCGGGCGTGGGCTCCCTGATATCCGACGACTCCGCCGGCGGCGCCGACACCTCCACCGTCGCGGCCGCCGCGCCGCTCAGCTCCGCGGGCGTCACCACCGCCGACGCCGAGCGCGGCGCCACCGGCGCGGGCGAGGCCCTGCGCGCCCGCATCATGCAGCAGGCCGAGAACCAGCAGCACCAGGCGGAGGACGCCCAGCGCCTCGCCGCCGAGGACGCCGCCGTGAAGAAGGCCGCCGAGCAGGCCAAGGCCCAGCAGGACAAGGCGAAGGCGGCCGCGAAGGCCAAGGCCGCCGAGGAGAAGCGCAAGAAGGCGGAGGCCGCGCGCAAGAAGGCCGAGGCGGAGCGCCTCGCCAAGCTCGCGAAGGCGTTCTCGCTGCCCACCTCCTCGTACACCCTCACCTCGCACTTCGGTGACTCCGGCGCCATGTGGTCCTCCGGCCAGCACACCGGCCTGGACTTCGCCGCCCCCACCGGCACGCCCCTCAAGGCCGTGCACACCGGCACCATCAAGTCGGCCGGCTGGTCGGGGTCGTACGGCTACCGCACGGTCCTCGAGCTGGAGGACGGCACCGAGATCTGGTACTGCCACCAGTCCTCGATGAGCGTCAGCGTCGGCCAGAAGGTCACCACGGGCGACGTCATCGGCCGCGTCGGCGCGACCGGCAACGTCACCGGACCGCACCTCCACATGGAGGTCCACACCAGCGGCGGCGCCAACATCGACCCGCTGGCCTGGCTGCAGGGCAAGGGCCTCAACCCGTAACACCCCACCGGCTCCGGCGGTCCTGGCGACGACCCCCCGACGCCAGGGCCGCCGGTTGGCATCCGTGACGGCGGAGCCACACCGGGGAGCGGGGCGGGGATTTCCGTGGGCCACACACGGAATTCGCTCCCCGGTGCGGATGTTGAGCCCGTTATGACCACACTCCGCCCGCTGGGCTCCTCCGACCTCGAAGTCTTCCCCCTCGCCCTCGGCGGCAACGTCTTCGGCTGGACCGCCGACGAGAAGCAGTCCTTCGCCGTCCTCGACGCCTACACGGCCGCGGGCGGCAACTTCGTCGACACCGCCGACGTGTACTCGGCCTGGGCGCCCGGCAACAAGGGCGGCGAGTCCGAGACCGTGCTCGGCCGCTGGCTCGCCGCGCGCGGCAACCGCTCCGACGTCGTCATCGCCAGCAAGGTCGGCGCCCACCCCGACTACAAGGGCCTCGCGGCGAACACCATCAAGTCCGGCGTCGAGGAGTCCCTGCGCCGCCTCGGCACCGACTACATCGACCTGTACTACACGCACTACGACGACCCGTCCGTGCCGGTCGAGGAGTTCGTCACCGCCCTCGACGAGCTGGTGCGCTCCGGCAAGGTCCGGGCCATCGCCGCGTCCAACATCAGCGCCGAACGCCTCCAGGAGTCCCTGGACTTCTCCGACCGCGAGGGCCTGGTGCGGTACGTCGCGCTGCAGCCGCACTACAACCTGGTCTCCCGCGACACCTACGAGGGCCCGCTCCAGGAGGTCGCGTCCCGCTCGGGCCTCGCGGCCATCCCGTACTACGCGCTCGCGTCCGGCTTCCTGACCGGCAAGTACCGCCCCGGAGCCGAGGTCGACAGCGCGCGGGCGGGCAGCGCGGGCGCCCACCTGGAGACCGAGCGCGGGCAGCGCGTCCTCGCCGCCCTCGACGCGATAGCCGAGGAGCGCGGCGCCCAGCACGCGACGGTGGCCCTCGCCTGGCTCGCCGCCCAGCCGACGGTGGCGGCGCCGCTCGCCTCCGCGCGCACCGTCGAGCAGCTCCCGGCGCTGCTCGAGGTGGCCGACCTCGACCTGACGCAGGACGAGGTGGCCCGCCTCACCGCCGCGTCGGCGTGAGCGGACCGGGCGCGCGGCGGTCCGTGCGTCAGGTGCGGTAGGGGTTGTACGAGGGGTAGGCGGGGCCCGGTGATCCGTACGGGGCCGGGGGTGCGGCGCGGGTGCCGTACGCGGAGTACGGCATGTGCGGCGGGCCGTACGCCGTGTACGGCAGCGGCACCACGACCGGCGCCGTCACCCGCGCCGCGTACGCGAGCGCAGGCCGCACCACCTCGCGGCGCTCCCACAGCGCGTCGAGCAGCTCCCGCTCCCGGACGGCGAAGTCGGCGCGGGCCCTGCCCCGGCCCGCCCGGTGCCGAAGCAGCGCGAGCGACGTCGCGTACGTCTCGTACGCGGTGACGGTCCGCCCGCCCGGTCTGCCCAGGTGGTGCGTGGCGTAGTCGCGGGCGAGGTTCCGCGCGGGCATCGAGCCGAGCGCGTACGGCTCGGCCGCGGTCAGCCAGCCCGCCGCCACATAGGCGGGCAGCTCGGCGCGCACCAGGCGCAGTTCGCGCTGGCGCAGCCAGACGGCCAGCCAGCAGAGCAGCCCGAACAGGGGCAGCATGAACGTCGCGTACACGACGAAGAAGCCGTACTCGCCGAAGCTCGCCGAGCCGTTCCAGAAGGCGTGCAGGCCCATGGCGAGCAGCAGCCCGGCGATCGGCAGGAGTATCCGCCGCACCGTGTGCCGCTCGCCGCTGAGGGCGGCGATCCCGAAGCCGATGCCGGTGAGCACGGTGAACAGCGGATGCGCGAACGGCGACATCACGACCCGGACGAAGAACGTCGCGGCCGTCACCGACGCGAGGCCGGTCTCGCCGCTGAGCTGGTCGGTGCCGAAGGCGTTGCCGAGATAGAGGATGTTCTCGGTGAAGGCGAAACCGGTCGCGGTGACGCCCGCTATGACGAAGCCGTCGACGACACCGGTGAAGTCCGTTCTGCGGAAGAGGAAGACGAGGAGGACGGCCGCCGCCTTCGCGGTCTCCTCCACGATCGGGGCGATGACGGTCGCGCCGAGCGTGTCGGCGCTCGTCGGGTCGGCGGTCGCGGTGGCTATCCAACGGGTCGCGAAACTGTTCGCGACGATCGCTATCAGCGCCGCCGCGCAGGCGCCCCAGGCGAAGGCGAACAGCAGATTCCGCCACGGCCCCGGCGCCACCCGGTCCAGCCACCGGAACGCGGCGATGAGCAGCGGCACCGGCAGCGTGGCGAGGCCGAGGCCCACCAGGAACCCCTCGGTGCCGGTCTGCTGACGCACCAGCGCGAGGATCACGAGACCGGAGAGCGCAAGCAGCGTGACCAGCGCGGCCGCCCTGATCGCCCGCCGCTGCCACCAGTGCGGATGCCGGGATCCGGGTACTCCGGCGGGCCCGGCGGGCGCCGGGTTCGTCGGGTACGCGGGACTGGTGGCCACGGCTTTGACAGTAACGAGGGTTGTGGCGGACCGCGATGGTGCCTCGGGGGCCGAGGGTCTCAGGAGCGGGGAGGGCCCTCGGGGGCAGCCGGTTCCGCCGGTGCCACCTGGGTCGCCCGCGGCTGCTCCGCGAGGGTGGCGGCGCGGCGGAACAGCAGGTCGTGGACGACGTGCCCCTTGCGCAGGCCCTGGCCCTCGAAGCGGGTCTGCGGCCGGAAGTCGGGCCGCGGCGCGTACCCGCCGTCCTCCTGGACGTTCTCGAAGTCCGGATGCGCGGTCAGCACCTCCAGCATGTGCTCCGCGTACGGCTCCCAGTCCGTCGCGCAGTGCAGCAGCCCGCCCGGCTTCAGCCGGGGCGCGAGGAGGCTCAGGAACTCCGGCTGGATCAGCCGGCGCTTGTTGTGCCGGGCCTTCGGCCACGGGTCCGGGAAGTACACGCGCACGCCGTCCAGGGCCTCCGGGGCGAGCATCTCCGTCAGCAGGATCACCGCGTCGCCGTTCGCCACCCGAACGTTGGACAGCCCGTTCCGCTCCGCGAGATTGAGCAGGTTCCCCTGGCCCGGGGTGTGCACGTCCACGGCGAGGATGCGGGTGCCGGGGTCGGCGGCGGCCATCTGGGCGGTGGCCTCGCCCATGCCGAAGCCGATCTCCAGGACCACGGGGACGGAGGACGCGGGGCCGCTCCGGTCGGCGTGCTCGCCGCCCTGCGCGTCCGCCGCGAACAGCGCGTCCAGGTCCAGGACTTCCTTGCCGTCGATGTCGAGCCCCCACTGGGGCCAGAGCCTGCGCAGGGCGTCGCCCTGGGCGGTCGTGACGCGGCTGCGGCGCGGAGTGAAGCTGCGGATCCGCCGCTCGAACCTCGACCCGGTCGGGTCGGGCGCGGGTCCGTCGGGAAAGCGGGGGGTGCCCTTCGGGCGGGGATTCTCAGACACAGTGGGGCGATTTTACCGGGGGTGGGGCCTTGCCGGGGGCCTTCTCCGTACCGGCAGGTATTCAGCCCGTCCGGCGATTGAGGACGAGGCGCGAAGCGCCGATTCGGGGTCCAGGGGCGCAGCCCCGGTTTCGGAGAAGGGGCGGGACCGGGGCGCCCCGCGAGGGCACCGCTACAGCGCGGCAAGCACCCGCCGCGCCACCTCCCGCCCGATCGGCAACGACGCCGTCGCCGCGGGCGAGGGGGCGTTGAGGATGTGGACGGCACGGGCCCCCTCCTGGATGAGGAAGTCGTCCACGAGCGACCCGTCCCGCAGAACGGCCTGCGCCCGCACCCCGGCCGCCGCGGGCAGCAGATCCTCGGCCCGCACAGCGGGCAGCAGCCGCCGCACGGCCTCGGTGAAGGCCCCCTTGGACAGCGACCGCCGCAGCTCCCCGGCCCCGTACCGCCAGTGCTCACGGGCCATCCGCCAGGCCCCCGGCCAGGCAAGCGTCCCGGCGAGCTCCCGGGGCCGCACGACCGACCATCCGTACCCCTCGCGGGCGAGCGCGGGCACGGCGTTGGGCCCGACGTGCACCCCGCCGTCGACGCCGCGCGTGAGGTGGACACCGAGGAAGGGGAAGGCGGGGTCGGGCACGGGATACACCAGGCCCCGCACGAGCCCGGGCCGCGCCAGCGTGAAGTACTCCCCCCGGAAGGGCACGATGCGCATGTCGGGCTCGTCGCCGGTGAGCCGGGCGACCCGGTCGCAGTGGAGCCCGGCGCAGTTCACGAGGACCTTGCCGCGCACGACGTCCCCGGCGGCGGTGCGCACGGCGACGCCGAGGTCGGCGCGCCGGTCGATCCGCACGACCTCCGCGCCGTAGCGCACCTCGACGCCGGAGGCGCGGGCGAGCTGGGCGGCCACGGCTCCGTAGTCGCATATCCCGGTGGTGCCGACGTGGATGGCGGCGAGGCCTTCCACACAGGGTTCGTACTCGGCGATCTGGGCGGGTCCCAGCTCGCGGACCGGAATGCCGTTCTCCCGGCCGCGCTGGACGAGGGCGTGCAGGCGGGGCAGCTCGGCGCGGTCGGTGGCGACGATGAGCTTGCCGGTGACCTCGTGCGCGATGCCGTACTCCGCGCAGAACTTGACCATCTCGGCTGCGCCCCGCACGGCGTATTGCGCCTTGAGGGAGCCGGGGCGGTAGTAGATCCCGCTGTGGATGACGCCGCTGTTGCGCCCCGTCTGGTGGCGGGCGGGGCCGCGCTCCTTCTCCAGGACCGTGACACGCGTGCCGGGCGCCGCCCGGGTCAGGGCATACGCCGCCGCGAGCCCGACGATCCCGCCCCCGACCACGAGCACGTCACAGTCGTACGCCACAGCACCTCGCCCCATCGCCCTTCACCTCCCACCCCCGATACTGCCTTGCGCCACTGACATCCCCGCCAAACCTGCGATCGGGGAGAGCCGCGGCACGCCCGTGCCCGCGGCGGGCGACCCTGCCGCGGGCCCCGGCCTACGCGGGAGCGACCAGCAGTGGCCGCGCCCGCTCCCGCAGCTCCACCACCCGGGGCTCGTCGCCGTACGGCTCCAGGCGGTGCAGCAGGTCCTTCACGTACTCGGTGGTCCGCGCGGAGGAGATCCGTCCGGCGACCTCCACGGCCCGCACCCCCTGCTCGCACGCGGCGTCGAGGTTGCCCGACTCCAGCTCGGCGACGGCCGACACCACGAGCCGTAATCCGTGCGAGCGCACGAACTCCTCGGTGGGCCGCGACAGGGCCTGCTCGGTGAAGCGGCGCACCTGGCGGGGCGCCTTCAGGTCGCGGTAGCACTCGGCGGCGTCCGCGGCGAAGCGGTCGTAGCCGTAGAAGCCGAGCCAGGAGGGGTCGTTGTCGCCGTCCCTGGCCCGCTCCAGCCAGCCCTCGGCGGCCCGCAGGGCGGCCCCGGCGGCGGGCGCGTCGTTGGCGCGCGCGTGCGCGCGTGCCTCCACGAGCCGGAAGAAGCTCATGGTGCGGGCGGTCGCGAGGCCCCTGTTGCGTTCGAGCGCGGCCTGTGCCAGGTCCACGCCCTCGTCGCCGAAGCCCCGGTACGTCGCCTGGAGGGACATGGACGCGAGGACGTATCCCCCCAGGGGCACGTCGGCCGCCGCGCGGGCGAGCCGCAGGGCCTGGATGTAGTACCGCTGGGCGGCCTCCTGTTGGCCGGTGTCGAAGGCCATCCAGCCGGCGAGCCGGGTGAGTTCGGCGCTGGCTCCGAAGAGGGCGCGTCCCACCTCGTCGGAGTACGAACCGAGGAGCAGCGGCGCCGCCTCGACGCGCAGGCACTCGGGGACCATGGAGGAACGCCAGTCCCCGCCGCCGTACTTGGAGTCCCAGCGGCGCGCGTCCTCGGCCGCCTCGCGCAGCTTCAGGACGTCGCTGTGGCCGACCTTCATCGGCGGTCCGCCGTCGTCCTGGTGGGCCGCGTCGGGCGCCCCGTCGAGCGAGGAGTGCGAGGCGTCACGCGCGACGGAGCTGTCGGCCGGGGTTATCAGCCAGCGGGAGGCGGGCGTGGCGTACGCGCTGACCGCGAAGGAGCCGGCCAGGGACTGCCAGATGCCGCCGCCGGTCCTGCGTCCGGCCAGGTCCAGGCGGTACAGCTCGGTGGCCGACTTCACGGCGGCGCCCACGTCGCGCGGGAAGGCGAGGCCCACCTCGGGGGCCGGGTCCGCGTCGGCGAGGCCGATTTCGTGCAAGGGCACGGGGCGGCCGAGCTTCTGCCCGATGGCGGCGGCGATGAGGTGCGGGGCGGCGCCCTGCGGCACCATGCCCTTGGACACCCAGCGGGCCACCGAGGTCTTGTCGTAGCGAAGCGTCAACCCGCGTTGCGCGCCGAGGTCGTTGACTCTGCGCGCGAGTCCCGCGTTGCTGATTCCCGCGAGGGCGAGAACGGTGCCGAGCTTCTCATTCGGCCCGCGTTGCTCCCTGGACATGGCCACCCCTCGACACAGACGGCTGCCGGGCAGTGGCTCGACCGCACGGCATTCGTGCTGCGTTCCCCCGGGGGACAGCGACTGAGTGCCCGGCCCGTCGGCGTGTCGTGCGCCGCGGCCCCGATCCCCGGCCGCAAGAGCACTTGGCCGAGCCCCCAGGTATATGCCTCCGCGAAAACATCAGCACACCCAGCGTAGTTCCACGGATCCCAAGCGTTAAGAGGCGTAGTTCCGTATGGCGAGATTGTTGTCCGTACGGGAGTGCGGGGGTGCCGCCGCGCGCTCCGGGTGTGTGGCCGTGCGCCTATGTGTGCGCTCTTCTCCGGCCATGTGGGGAGCGCTTCCATGGTTGGTGCGTGGGTCGGCCCGCTGCGCTGGAGTCAGTGGGCTGGGGGACACCGCCGCCTCCATCCCCGCGGGCGGCGGACCGGTCCGGGAGGCGCACACCGCCTCCCGGGCTGTGCGTGGGTGACGCGGCGCGCCAAGGGGCGGTCGAGCGTGTTCGGCCATGGATGAATTGGCCGAAAATCGACCCCACGAAAGTGTGCCCAAGCCGTCCCACGTCCCCTTGTCGGTGCCGTTGCCGCCTCAACGACCGATCGCCCAGGGCGCGTTCGCGCCGGTGTGAGCGCCTCCGTAGGCACTCTCGCGCGCCTCCTTCGTGGCAGCATGGGACCCCGGTCCCTCGGTTCCCGGGCGCGCTGGTGCCGTCCTAGGCCCCCCGCCCCCGGTTTCCGTACTCGGGCGGACCAGTCGCGGATCGGTTCCGGATGTGTGCCGGATCAGTTCCTGGGCGCACTGGCCGTCCACAGCCTGTGGAGGCGGCGATGCGGTGGTTGGTGGGGTGGAGCAGTACCACCACTGGACCCTCTGCGGGCGCTGCCGCCGTCGGCACGGCGGGTGCCACCGGTGCCGACGGCGAGACACTGCACCCCGTGGGGTCCCAGCTGCTCTGGGGCGACCCGGACCCGCTGTGGGCGGTCGGCGACTGGCGCGCCGACGAGGTGCGCACGGTGAAGGCCGACGACCGCACCCGGATCGCGGTGCTCGGCACCTGCGGCGCCAGCGATGAGGAACTGCGGGTCAGCCTGTTCGCCGCGCGCGGCGGCGCCCTGCGGCACCTGACGGCCTGGCCCGGCAGCTACACCGCCGTCGTCCAGGTCGGCCGCCGCGTGATGATCGCCGGTGACCTCGCGGGCGCGCGGCCCGTGTTCTTCACCCCCTGGGCGGGCGGCACGGCGTACGCCACGGCCGCGCTGCCGCTCGCCGACCTCGTCGAGGCCAACCTGGACATCGGGCACCTCGCGGCGCTGCTTGCGGCCCCCGACGTCCCGGAGGCGCTCCAGGACTCCACCCCGTACCAGGACGTGCGCCGCGTGCCCCCCGGGCATGCGCTCATCCTCCGCGCGGGCGCACGGGAGATCGCCGGGTACGAACCCGTCGCCTCGCTCGCCGTCGCGGCGCCCGCGGCCGACGAGGCGGGTGCGCTGGGCGGGGTCAGGGACGCCCTCGTCGAGGCGGTACGCGCGCGTCTGCGCGCGCCCCGGCACGTACCCGGCACGGACATCGACCCCGGGCCCGTGCCCGGCATGGGGCCCGCCGAGCGGCGGGCCGCGCGGGGCATGCCCGTGCCCGGCATCGGAGCCGACCTCTCCGGAGGGCCCGCCTCGGGAACCCTCGCTCTCCTTGCCGCCGGTCTCCCCGGGATGCCCGGCACGGTCCTCGGGCACGGCACCGGCGCCGGTGAGAGGCTCCTCGCCGTCACCTTCAACGACCTCGTGTCCGGCGGCCGCGAGGCCGAACTGGAGCGCGCGGGCGCCATCGCCGCCAACCCCCGGCTGCACCACGTCGTCGTCGCGGCGGGCGAGGAGGCCCTGCCGTACGCGGATCTGGACGGGCCGCTCACCGACGAGCCCAGCTCCGTCATCGTCACCGCCCAGCGCCACCGCGCGCGGCTCGCGGCGGGCAGCGCCGACCACTTCACCGGCTATGGCGCGCGGCAGGTCCTCGACGCCCATCCGGCGCGCCTGGCCGACCTGTTGATGGACCGCAAGCGGCGGCACCTGGTGCGGCCCGTGACGGCCCTCGCCAAGGCCGAGGGCTCCGTCATGGTCCCCGCGCGCGTGTACGGCGCCGCCCGCAAGCTCGCCCGTACGACGCACCGCGCGGGCGTGCAGTCGCTCGCCGACCGCCTGCTCCACCGCCACTTCGAGGAGCCCGGCGGGGCCGTGGGCGCCTCGCTCGCCGCCCTGGCCTGGGCCAGACCAGGGCCGGCCGCGCGCTGGCTCACCGGTGAGGCCCTCGCTGAAGTATCGGTTCGCCTCCAGGAGGCGGTGACACGGCCAGGACCCGGGCCCGGGCAGCGCCCCGGTGAGTTCCGCGCGCGTGCGGCGCTCTTCCGGCACGCGGCGGACCTGCGCGTCCTGGAGCAGGCCGCCGAGGTCCGCTTCCAGCGGCTGCACGCGCCGTTCCTCGACAACCAGGTCGTACGCGCCTGTCGGGCGCTGCCGGAGTCCCTGCGGGTGCGGCCCGGGGCGCGCGCCGCGATCCTGCGCAGCGTGCTCGAAGGCGCCGGGGTCGCCGAACTCCCGCCCGGCTGGGGCGCGCCCTCGCACGCCTCCGCGGCCGCCGCCGCCCGCACCGGTCTTCGGGTCGCCGTGCACGACCTCGTCGACCTCTTCGACACGCCCCTGCTCGCCCAGGCCGGGCTCGTCGAGGCCCGCGTCGTCCGCAAGGCCCTGCGGGCCGCCGCCGACGGCGAACCCCTCCCGCTGGACGGCCTCGCCGACCTCGTCTCCACCGAGATCTGGCTCCGCCGCCTCCTCTCCCGCCGCGGCACCTGCTGGACCGGCACCCCGGCCCGCCAACGCGCCGTCCCGACGGGCTCCGTCGTCCCGGAACGGGGGGCGCTGGGCGCGGGCCGCTGACCGCTGCGCGGGGCTCGGGGGACGGGGTCCGCCGAGCCCGGGGTGGGGTCTGCCGACTCCGGGGTGGCCTCCGCCCGTACCGCCGCTCGGCGGCGGATCTCTCCCACCCGCCCACCCGTTCACCGGAGCAACACCCCTCGGGTCGGCACAGAGGCCACCCCCCAGCACCTCACCCGAGCCGTCCGCACCGGTGCCACAACGCCACAACGGCCGGTCCGGCGTCACCGGGCCGAGTGGGTGGCTTTCCGGCCCCTGCCGATTGCCGCTCGCCCAGCCAGGTGCAGCTCTCACCGTGGCACGGCCCCAGGTCGGCGGCGCCGCCCGCGAGCAACCCCCGCCGCTCCCGGCGAACCCAGCCCCCGGCGAACCCCGCTCCCGGCGAATCCAGCCCCCCAAGGCGCCCCGCCGACAATCCCCGCGACGCAGTCGCCCCCACCGGCCACAATGACCCAGTGCGGTACCAGATCCTGGGCGCCACGCAGGCGCACGACGACCAAGGGGCACCCCTGCCCGTAGGGGGCCCTCGCCTGCGCTCGCTGCTCGCTGCCCTGGCCCTGAGAGCCGACCGTACGGTCCCGGTCGACACCCTCATCGACGACATCTGGGCGGACACCCCACCGGCGGACGCCCCCGCCGCCCTCCAGGCCCTCGTGGGCCGCCTCCGCAGAGCCCTCGGCCGGGACGCCATCGCCTCCGGCCCCGGCGGCTACCGCCTCATCACCCCGCCCGACGCAGTCGACCTGCACCGCTTCGAACGCCTGACCCGCGAGGGCACCGCCGCCCTGGACCGCGGCGACCCGGCGACCGCCGCCCGCCTCCTGCGCGAGGCCCTCGCCCTGTGGCACGGCCCGGCCCTCGCCGACCTCCCCGACCGCACCGCGGCCACCCGCCCGGAGGCCCGCCGCCAGGAGGCCACCCGCGCCCGGGTCGAGGCGGACCTGCTGCTCGGCCACGCCCCGGACGTCGTACCGGAACTGAAGGCGCTGACCACCGACCAGCCGTACGACGAGGCCCTGCGCGCCCTCCTCATCCGCGCACTGCGCGACGCGGGCCGCGGCGCGGACGCCCTCGCCGCGTACGAGGACGCCCGCCGTACCCTCGCCGAGGGACTCGGCACCGACCCGGGTCAGGAACTGCGCGCCCTGCACGCGGAGTTGCTGGCCGAGCCGACGAGGCAACGGGAGACACAGGGCAAGGCACAGGCCGACCCGCGGGGCGAGGGCGAGGGCGCGGCCGTGCTCCAGCCGCGTCCCACAGGCAGCAGGGGCACCACAAACATCGCAGGCACCACGGACATTGCAGGCCCCACAGACACTGTGGGCACCGAGAGCACCCCGCGTCCCGCAACTCCTCGTCCTCCCACCGAACGTCAGGGAAATCTCCGCCCCCGGCTGACTTCCTTCGTGGGGCGGGAACCCGAACTCGGGGCCATCCGTTCGGATATGCGGAGGGCACGTCTGGTCACGCTCACGGGGCCGGGCGGCTCCGGGAAGACCCGCCTCGCAGAGGAGGCCGCCGCCGGGCATCCGAGCGCGTGGCTGGCCGAGCTCGCCCCGCTCGACCGGCCGGAGGCGGTTCCCGGGGCGGTCGTCAGCGCGCTCGGCCTGCGCGAGACCGTGCTGATGACCAGTGAGCTGACGATCCCGCACGGCGACCCGCTCGCCCTGCTCGTCGAGTACTGCGCCCCGCGCAGCCTGCTCCTGATCCTTGACAACTGCGAGCATGTCATCGGCGCCGCCGCCGAGTTGGCGGAGACCCTGCTCACCCGCTGCCCGGGGCTCACGATCGTCGCGACCAGCCGCGAACCCCTGGGCGTGCCGGGCGAGTGCGTGCGCCCGGTGGAGCCGCTCCCGCCCGACCCGGCGCACCGCCTGTTCGCCGAGCGGGCGGAGGCCGTGCGCCCCGGCTTCGACGCGGCCGGGGACGCGGAGTCGGTGGCGGAGATCTGCCGCCGCCTCGACGGCCTGCCACTGGCGATCGAGCTGGCCGCCGCCCGCCTGCGGCTGCTCACGCCCCGCCAGATCGCCGACCGCCTCGACGACCGCTTCCGGCTGCTCACGAGCGGTTCCCGCACGGCCCTGCCGCGCCAGCAGACCCTGCGGGCGGTCGTCGACTGGTCCTGGGACCTGCTGGACGCCGCCGAGCGCACGGTCCTGCGCGAGGTGTCCGTCTTCGCGGGCGGCTGGGACCTGGAGGCCGCCGAGGCGGTCTGCTCCGGATCGGCCGCGGACCTCATCGGCGCGCTCGTCGACAAGTCCCTGGTCGTCGCGGACGCGCACGACCCGGCGGGGGAGGGCGGGCGCTCGGGCGGCGCGGGCCCGGGAATGCGCTATCGCCTCCTGGAGACCATTCACGAGTACGCGACGGAGCGCGCCGCCGAGACCTCCGAGGTGCGCGCCGAGGCCGAGCGGCGGCACAGCGGGTACTTCCGCGCGCTGGTCGAGACGGCCGAGCCGCTGCTCCGCTCCGCCGAGCAACTGCCGTGGATCCACCGCCTGGGGACCGAGCTGGACAACCTCCGCGCGGCCCTGCAGCGCTCCGTGGAGTCCCGCGACGAGGAGCTGGCCACGGCCCTTGTCCTGGGCCTCGGCTGGTTCTGGTGGCTGCGGAACTACCGCGGGGAGGGCGCGGAGTGGGTCGGCCGCGCCCTTGCCCTGACGCTGCCGCCGGGCACCGCCGACGAGTCCGGGGCGGGCGTCTCGTCCCTCGCCGCGGGCGCCGCGGGCCTGGACGCGGACCTCGCGGACGAGGACGCCCCGGTGTTCTGGCCCCGCATGAGCCTGCGGATGCTGCATCTGTTCCTGACGGTGGAGTCCAGGCCTTCGGAGATGCTCGACGGCGGGCTGGAGCCGGACTACATCCGGCGGGTGCGGGACGTGTTCATCCGCCCGGTGCCCCAGAGCGGCCGGTTCCCCGGCCTGGTGTGGCCCTTCACGCTCTACTTCGGCGACGCGCTGGGCTGGGGCGCCGACGTCCTGCGGTACCTGGACATGGCGGTCGCCAACTGCCGCCGCTTCGGCGGCGACTGGGAGGTCGCGATCACGCTGATGTTCCGGGTGCACACCAGCGTCGACCGCCAGGGCAACCTGGGCGGGGTCGACGACGACCTGGCGGAGCTGCGTGGGCTGAGCAGACGCGTGGGCGACCGGTGGCTGCGCGCGCAGGTGTGCAGCGCGGCGGGCGAGGCGGCGATGGCCCGCAGCCGCTACGAGGACGCCCGGCAGGAGTACGAGGAGGCGCTGCGGCTCGCCTACGAGGTCGGCGCGTACGCCGAGGCCCCCTTCCTGCTCGCCCGCCTCGCGGAGATCGCCTACCGCTCGGGCGACCCCGGCCTCGCCGCGAAGGGGCTGGAGGAGGCCAACACGGCCGGCGATCAGTACGGGGTCATGGACTCCCGTGCCTTCGTCCGCCTCATGAGCGCCGAGATGGCGCTGCACGACGGCGACGTGGCGCGAGCCCGCGCCCTGTGGGAGGAGTCCCGCGAGGCGTCCGAGCGCGGCACGCTGCCGCCCCAGTTCGCCGCGGGCCTCGGCGGTGTGGACGCCCGGATCACGGCGGCCGAGTCCGGGCCGGGCGCCGGGCTCGCCGTCCTCGCCGACGTGCTGCCGGAGGCCCTGCGCAGCCGCTGCTCGGAGATGGTCATCGCGGGCCTGGTGGACGCCGCCGCCGTCCTCACGTCCCAGGCCGGCGACCACACCCGCGCGACCCGCCTCCTGGCCTTCGCCGCCCACTGGCGCGGCGGCTACGAACGCCCCATGCCGGACCGGGTAGAGGCCGAGCACACGGCCCGCGCAGCCCGCGCGGCACTCGGCGACGCGGCGTACGAGCGGGAGAGCACCGCGGGCAGCGGCATGACGATGACCGAGGCCCTGGAACACCTGACGACCACGTCCGACTGACCCGCGTCGCCGCCCCGACGTCGGCTCGCCGACCGCACCGCCGCCCGACACCTCAGGCGCGAGCGCCGCCCCAGCGCCTCAGACGCAGGACAGTCGCGACTGCGCCCAGTCCGCCAGGGCCGTCGAGGAGAACGGTGTGTGGGGCTCGACGACCAGGCGGATCGTCTTGCGGCCGGTCAGGCCGACCCGGACGGGTACCGCCGCGTCGCCGCCCTTGACCAGCGGGGAGCGCCACAGCGGCACCCCGTCGCCGTACACGGAAAAGCGCACCTTGCCGAGGCCCATCGTCATGTCGTCGACGCCGACGAGTGCCTCGTAGGAGGAGCACTTGCGGTTCAGGTCGATGGTGACCGAGGACCTGCCGTGCACGGTCACGCCGTGGCCGTAGCGCTTGTCGTCGATGGACATGCCCCAGCGCTGCCACACCCAACTGCTCTCGCCGAGCCGCATCTCGGGCTTGGTGCCGTCGCCGTTGAGGCCGTACTCCAGCTGGTTCCACTGGAAGACCCGCGGTGCGGGCGGCGGTGGGGGCGGTGGCTTCGGGGTCGGCTTGGGCGGTGTGGGCCTCGGCTTCGGCGGTGGGGGCGGCTTGGGCTTGGGCTTCTCCGGGGGCGGCTTCGGTTTCGGGGTCGGCTTCGGCGTCGGCTTGGGGGTGGGTTTCGGCGTCGGCGTCGGCTTCGGCGGTGGCGGAGGCTTGGGCTTCGGAGCGGGGGGCTCCGGCTTGGGCTCGGGCTTGGGGGGCGGCGGATCGCGCGGTACGACGGGCGCGGAGACCGGCGCCTTCGCCTTCGGCGGGTCCTCCTTGGGCTTGGGGTCACCGGCGAGCGCGATCGCCACGGCGACCCCGGCCGCGACCACGACACCCGCCGCGATCCCGGCCTTGGCGGGCGCGCCGAGCCCCTCGGCCGCGGCCGCGCCCCCGGCCCCGGCGGAACCGGCACCGCCCGCCGCGGCTCCGGCGGCCCCCGCCGCACCCGCGCCCGCGACGCCGCCGCCGATGAGGGCGGCCACCTTCGCGTACCCGGCGGCACCGAACCAGCCGATGACGGCGATCGGCACGACGGCGGGGATGCTGCTCGCGACTTCCTTGATCTGACCGGCGGCGACCCGGCAGTCGGCGCACTCCTCCAGATGCTTGCGCAGTCCGCGCTCGGCACGGGTGCGCAGGCCGCCGCGGGCGTAGGCGCCGAGCCGGTCGGCGTAGCGCGCGCACTCCTCGCTCTCGGTGCGCGTGGCGCTCACATGGGCCTGGAGGTAGGCCTGCTTGAGGCCTTCGCGGGCGCGGCTCGCCAGCACGCGGGTGCCGTTGGCGTCCAGGCCGAAGAGCGTGGCCACGTCGCTCGGGGACTCGTCCTCGACCTCCGTGTGCCACAGCACGGCCTGCCAGCGCTCGGGCAGGCTGCGGAACGCCTGCATGGCCAGGGACTGCTCGGCCTCGTGCATGGCGCGCACGTCCGCGCCGAGGTCGACCGTGTCGTCGTCGGACACCTCGGAGCCCCGGGCGGCCTGCGCGGCGAAGACCGCGAAGTCGTCGACCAGTTGCTCCCGTTTCGCGGACTTCGTCCACCCGGCCGCGACGCGCCGCACCGTGGTCAGCAGATAGGCGCGCACCGCGTGCTCGGGGCCGGACCCGGAGCGCACGGCTCCCAGCATCCGGGCGAACACCTCGGCGGTGAGGTCGTCGGCGGTGTGGGCGTCGCGGCAGCAGGTGCGGGCGTAGCGCCGTACCGATTCGGCATGTCTGCGGTACAGCTCCGCGTACGCGGAGTCGTCGCCCGCGCGCATGCGCTCGATGAGGTCGGCGTCGGACGGCGGCACGTCGGGGCCGATGCGGGCACCGGGCACCACGGCCTCCGTGCCCCCGGCGGAACCGCCCGCCGGGCCACCGGCGGGACCGGCGGGACCGGCGACCGTGGGACCGGCTCCCGGAGTCGCCTCCGACCCGCGCTCCCGCTGCGTCGGCACACTGGGATCGGGACCGGCCGCCCCGGACCCGCCGGAGCCACCGCCTGCCGAACCGCCCGCCGGATCACCCGCGGCGCCGGAGCCCGCGGCCCCGCCACTGCCACCGGGACCGCCTTGGTTCGGCACCTGCCGGGGAGGAAGCCCGCTCGACTCACCCCCACCGGGGGTGGGCTCGTCCCGCCCGTCAACACTCATCGCGGAAAGCCTCCGCATGCACACTCGGACCCGAACA
This sequence comes from Streptomyces sp. NPDC041205, assembly GCF_055591765.1. Classification (NCBI taxonomy): domain Bacteria; kingdom Bacillati; phylum Actinomycetota; class Actinomycetes; order Kitasatosporales; family Streptomycetaceae; genus Streptomyces; species Streptomyces sp. NPDC041205. Next base: position 486,357 of record NZ_JBVIZH010000007.1, read on the forward strand.
CCGGGCAAGAGTGCCACACGGTCGCGCTCCATCGAATAGCGAAGACGAGCAACCACCCGTCCGGGGCGCGTTCCCGCAATGGAGCACTAGCGTTCACTCATTCGGGGAATGCTCAACTCCCGTGAAACGTAAGGGAGTTGAGCATTCAGAACTCGTCAGGGCCCGAATGTCCCACGTGAACGGCTATGCGGGCCGGGACCGAAGCCCTTCGAGCAGGATGTCGAGCAGCCGCGACGAGGCCGCCGCCTGCTGCGCGGCGTCCGGCAGCGAGGGTGCCGCCGTGGCTATCACGAGCAGCACGTCCGACACGGTCACGTCCGCGCGCAGCTCACCGGCCGCCCGCGCCCGCTCCACGAGCCGCCCGACGACTTCGAGCAGCGCCGCCGCTCCGGCGTCGTCGCTCTCCGCCGCGGGGGCCGGCCGCTGCTCCACGAGCCGCAGCTCGGGCCCGGACAGCGAAGGCACCTGCCGCTGCTGCGGCACCCGGGCCTCCGCCGAGCCGACCGTCCCGGCGATGCCCGCCGGTCCCGTCGCACCCGCGGTGCCCTCGGCGCTGTCGGCGTCCGTCTGCACGCGCAGCACCTGCGGCGGCAGCAGCCGCCCCGCGCCCGAAGCCACCGACGTCCGCAGGAAGCGCGAGAGCGCCGACCACGGCTCGTCCTCCTGGCCGAGCGCCGCCCGTGCCTGTTCCGTCAGCCGGGAGGTCTCCTCCTCGGCTATCCGTCGCACCAGTACGTCCTTGCTGGGGAAGCGGCGGTAGACCGTTCCCACGCCGACGCGGGCGCGGCGAGCCACGTCCTCCATCGGCGCGCCGTACCCCAGCTCTCCGAATACCTCACGCGCCGCGCGCAGCACGTGTTCGAGATTCCGCTGCGCGTCCACGCGCAGCGGTGTCGAACGCGCTCCGTCCGTCAGATCGCGGCCGTTTCCGCCGGTGGCGACGGCAGCTGCCGACGCGGTCGCGGAAGTCCAGTGAGAGTCCTGAATGTGCATATACGTTCCCCCGGTAATGACGTCTCCCCCCGGAGACACTCCCCGCCATCGATGACCGGCGTGCGGGCGAAGCTCCTCCACGAGTCCGGCAAACCGGACCCGACGAGCGCATCCCCCGACACCCCGACGTCACACGAACATAGTTGAGCCAGAGTCAATTCAGAAGAGGTGGGTTCCGCACAGAGCGCCCCCCGATCGGAGTACGCACCGTTTCCCACCCGATTGCCCCCTGCGACACCACCCTGCCATCACCCTCTGACCTGCGCACATTCCACCAGCCCCGACAGCCGGGCGGCGCGGTGCCGACGGCGACTTCCTGTCATACAAATTGTCGAGCCTGTGGACAAACACGAAGTGCGGGTGCGTCATGGGATGGTGACGGAACCTGTGCGCATTCTCGTTGTCGGTGGTGGCTACGTCGGGATGTACACCGCGCTGCACCTCCAGCGGAAACTGAAGCCGGAGCTCAAGCAGGGCGCGGTGGAGATCGTCGTGATCTCCCCAGATCCTTATATGACGTATCAGCCGTTCCTGCCCGAGGCGGCGGCCGGTTCGATCTCACCGCGCCACGTCGTCGTACCGCTGCGCCGTGTTCTCGACAAATGCCGGGTGATCGTCGGCGAGGTGCGCTCCGTCGACCACGCCAAGCGCACCGCGTCGTTCACCACGCTCGCCACCGTGGAGGAGGGCGCGGGCCCCCTCGACATCGCGTACGACGAACTGGTCCTCGCGCCCGGCTCGATCTCCCGCACCCTGCCGGTCCCCGGCCTCGCCGACTACGGCATCGGCTTCAAGACCGTCGAGGAGGCCATCGGGCTGCGCAACCACGTCATCGAGCAGATGGACATCGCCTCCTCCACCCGCGACCCGGCCGTCCGCGACGCCGCCCTGACCTTCGTCTTCGTGGGCGGCGGGTACGCGGGCGTGGAGGCGCTCGGCGAACTGGAGGACATGGCCCGCTACGCCTCGCGGTACTACCACAACGTCAAGGCCGACGACATGAAGTGGATCCTCGTCGAGGCGTCCGGGCGGATCCTGCCCGAGGTCGGCGCGGAGATGGGCAAGTACACGGTCAGCCAGCTGCGCAAACGCAACATCGACGTACGCCTGGAGACCCGCCTCGAATCCTGCGAGGACCGTGTCGCCGTGCTCGACGACGGCGCCCGCTTCCCCACTCGCACCGTCGTGTGGACCGCGGGCGTCAAACCGCACCCCCTGCTCGCCGCCACCGACCTGCCCCGGAACGAACGCGGCCGTCTGAAGTGCACCGCCGAGCTGGCCGTCGACGGCGCGCCGCACGCGTGGGGCGCGGGCGACGCCGCCGCGGTCCCCGACGTCACCGCCGACGAGCCCGGCAAGGAGTGCGCCCCCAACGCCCAGCACGCCGTGCGCCAGGCCAAGGTCCTCGGCGACAACATCGCCGCGACCCTGCGCAAGCGGCCCCTCCAGAAGTACGCGCACAAGTACGTCGGCTCGGTGGCGTCCCTGGGGCTGCACAAAGGGGTCGCACACGTCTACGGACGCAAGCTGAAGGGCTACCCTGCCTGGTTCATGCACCGCGTCTACCACCTCAGCCGGGTGCCCACCCTCAACCGCAAGTCCCGCGTGCTCGCCGAATGGATTCTCTCCGGCCTGTTCAAACGCGAGATCGTCTCCCTGGGGTCGCTCGAGCACCCGCGTGCGGAGTTCGAACTCGCAGCCGGGGGCGAGCGCCCGAAGGAGTCCCGATGACCCCCGAGACCTCCGACCGGAACTCCCCGGGCGGGTCCGGCGTCTGACGGATGTCAGTCCCGTCGGCCAGACTGGACGTGTGACCATGATGGGCGGGCACACCCAAGACGGGCACACCCAAGAGAAATCGTCCGCTCCACGCCATGCTGTGTCTTCCCGGGAGGCGGCGCCCACAGCCGCCGCGCCACCGGCCGGACCCCCGGCCGCACACCCCCGCCCGATCCAGAAGCGACACCACGAGGCCTACCGCAGTGAACTTCACGCGCTGGAGCGCCCGGCTCCCCGGAACACAGCGCCGCGCCGCGGCGCGCACCAAAGCCGGCGGTTCCCCGGCACAGCTGGGCGAGAGCTCCGTCCCCGCGGCCCGGGCCGAGCGCCTCGCGGACACGCGGAGCCTCGCGGACACGCCCGCCGGGGTCGACGAACTCCCGGCCCGTGAGGTCCTCGACCGCATCCCGGCCCTCGTCGCCCTCGTGCACGGCGCGGACCACCGCATCGCGTACGTCAACGACGCGTACACCACGGCGTTCGGCGCACGGCCCGTGGGCGCCCCCGCGCGCGAGGCGCTGCCCGAGTTGGACGCGGTCGGTCTGCTGCCGCTCCTGGACCAGGTCCTGCGCAGCGACAAGCCGCGCACGGTCAAGTCCCGCAAGGCGCCCGGCGGCCGGTCCTACACCTTCACGTGCACGCCCGTGTCGCTGTCGCTCGGCGGCCCCGCGGACGACGGATCGGGCGGTGTGCTCGTCTTCGCCGCCGACGTCACCGACCACGCCGAGGCCGCCGAACGCCTGCGCGCCAGCGAGCGCACCCAGCGCGAGACGGCCGTGACGCTGCAACGCTCACTGCTGCCCCAGGAGTTGGAGCAGCCCGACGACCTGCGCGTCGCCGCCACGTACCAACCGGGCGGAACGGACGCCGCGGTCGGCGGCGACTGGTACGACGTGATCACCCTCGGCGGCGGCCGCACCGCCCTGGTCATCGGCGATGTCATGGGCCGCGGGGTGCGCGCGGCGGCCGTCATGGGCCAGCTGCGCACGGCCGTGCGCGCGTACGCCCGCCTCGACCTGCCGCCGCACGAGGTCCTGCAGCTCCTCGACGGCCTCGCCTCGGAGATCGACGCCAGCCAGATCGCGACGTGCGTGTACGCGGTGCACGATCCGAACGAGGGCAGCCTCGCGTACGCCTCCGCGGGCCACCTGCCGATCCTCGTGCGCGACGAGAACGGCACGATCCACCGCGCGGACGAGCCCACGGGCCCGCCGCTGGGCACCGGCGGCTGGCTGCACGCCTCCGGCTCCCTGCCGCTCGGCCCCGGCTCCACCGCCGTGCTCTACACCGACGGCCTGGTCGAGCGCCGCAGCGAGGACATCGACGAGGGCGTGGCAGCCCTGGAGCGCGCCCTGGCCGGGGCCACCGGCACGCCCCAGGTGATGTGCGACCGCCTCATCCGCGCCCTGGGCGTGACCGCCGACCACGACGACGACGTGGCGGTCCTCGTCCTGCAGCAGCCCGCCCGCACGGGTGTGCACGCGGACCTGTTCCGCAACGCCGCCCTGGAGCTCCTCGGCGGTGTGGAGGCCGCGCCCCGTGCGCGGGCCTTCGCCACCGGCGTCCTCGCCAGCTGGCGCTTCCCGCCCGAACTGCACGACCTGGGCGTCCTCGCGGCCAGCGAACTCGTCGCCAACTCCCTGCAGCACGGCACCCCGCCGATGCGACTGCGGCTGCGCCGCACCGACCGCCGCCTGATCATCGAGGTCACCGACGGCGACGACCACCTGCCGCGCCGCCGCCGCGCCGAGCCCGCCGACGAGGCGGGCCGGGGCATCGCCATCGTCGCCACGATCGCCTCGAACTGGGGCTCACGGCGCACGCCCGGGGGCGGCAAGGCGGTCTGGTGCGAGTTCGCACTCCCGCGCGCGTAGCCGACGGTTCTCGCGGAGCCCACTCCTAGGAGTGGGCGGTCACGGTCTCCGGGGCGTCAGGCGCGCCCTGTGCCACCACGCGGCTCTTCTGCAGGTGCGGGTGGTTCTGCGCCGGGCTGAGGTGCTTGCCGAGGCGCAGCGCGAGCACCGTGATGCCGAGCGAGAAGAGCAGGAACGTCACGATGTACGGAGCGTGCAGCGTGGCGCCCATGGGGCCGCCCACGGCCGGACCGACCGCGAGCGCGAGCTGCTTGACCAGCGCGAAGGCGGAGTTGTACCGCCCGACCATGGACTCCGGCGCGAGGTCGGCGACCAGCGGTGCGACGGTCGGCGCGAGCATCGTCTCGCCGAGCCCGAAGAGCGCGTACGTCGAGATGAACGCGGCGGTCGCCATGGCCTGGCTGCCGTGCCCCAGCCCCGCGTACCCGGCGGCTATCCAGGCCACGGCCCAGATGAGGCCGACGGCGGCGATCACCTGCGAGCGCTTGCGGCGCTCGACGAACCGCAGGACGGCGAACTGCGCGATCACGATGGCGCCGGTGTTGGCGGCCAGGGCGATGCCGAGCGTGGACGGGGATATCCCGGCGGCCTCGACGCCGTACGCCGAAAGGCCGGACTCGAACTGGCCGTAGCAGGCGAAGAACAGCACGAAGCCGAGGACGCACAGCTGCAGCATCACGCGGTTGCGGAATACGTCCCTGATGCTGCCGCCGGCCTGGGGCGTGGCGTCGGCGATGCGCGCCGAGCGGGGTATCCGGGCCGTCAGCATGACGCCGATGAGCACCAGGAAGATCACGGTCTCGATGGCGAAGAGCAGCGTGAAGTCGCTCGTCCGCTCATGCTTCACGATCTGCCCGCCGATGAGGCCGCCGATGCCGAGGCCCAGGTTCTGCAGGAAGAACTGCGTGGCGAAGGCGCGCGAGCGGGTGCCCGGCGTGGAGCACTCCACGATCATCGTGGCGAGCGCCGGCTGCATCACGGCCTGACCGGCTCCGAGCGCACCGGCCGAGAGCAACACGAACGGCGCGCTGGAGGACAGGCCCAGGCTGAGCGCGCCGACGGCGGCGGTGGACAGCGCGGCGACGAGCACGGGCATGGGGCCGCGCCGGTCGATCGCGCGGCCCGAGAAGGGCAGCACGATCAGCGCGGCCACGGCGAACGCGGCGAGCACGAGGCCCGCGGTCACCGCGCCCAGGTCCCGGACCTGCGCCACGTACACGTACAAGAAGGGGACGGTAAAACCGAGACCGAACGCACTCAGCGCGTTGCCCACGTGGATCCGGCCCATCGCAGCGCCCATCGCCTTGTTCACTTTCACCTGCCTTAGGACTGAAGACTTCGAAGCTAAAGTTAGGATCTAAACAATACACATCGAAGGACTTCGACGGCAAGCGGCCCCGTGCCATACTGCGGCCATGGGCGATACCCCCGGCCCCACAGAGCCGACACTCGAAGAGCAGATCGCCGCCTACCAGCGGGAGTTCCAGGGCCTCGACCCCCAGGTCGAGAAGATCGTCTCGGCCCTCGGCCGCCTCAACCGCCGCATGAACGTCGCCTACGGCCGCCAGACCGCGACGCTCGGCATCAGCAACGCCGAGTGGGAGGTCCTCAAGGCCCTGGTCCTGTCCGGCGCCCCGTACCAAATGGGCCCCGGCGACCTGGCCAAGCGCCTCGGCCTCACGCCCGCCGCGATGACCCACCGGATCGACCGCATGGTCAGCGAAGGCCTCGTCACGCGCGAGCGCGACGAGAACAACCGGGTACGCGTCATCGTCGAGCTGACCGCGGAGGGCAGGGAGAAGTGGCTGGAGGCGATGCGCCTCGCCACGGTCTTCGAGGACGACCTCCTCCAGGACCTCACGCCCGTGGAGCGCGGTGTGCTCGGCGAGGTCCTCACACGGCTGCTGCGCCGGGTCGAGCACGCCCAGCCCGACGCGGGCGGCCGCCTCACCGACCTCGACTGACCCTCGGCTCCCTCTGGACAGAGGACAGGGGGGTGCCGTGGCGCCGACCAGGGTGGGTTGACAGTCGCCTGCCCGATCCGTAAGGTTCTTCGGGTTGCCGCCGAGCTGTAACGGTTCTGCGACAGCAAATCCCGCCGCTCACGCGGCCACTCAAACCACCTGCACGATCTCCCTACGGGGATGATTTCGGCACGCCCGAATTCATTTCCCTGATCTTGTCGCGACCGGAAACGGCCCGATTAGGAACTGCCGGGAGAATCCGCTAAAGTTTGAGACGTCGGAACGGCCCAACAGCCGGGAAGACAACCCCGGTTGACTGGGAATCAGGCCCGAAAGGATCTGATAGAGTCAACACCGCCGGAAGGCCGAAAGGCCGGAAAGCACCGAGGAAATCGGGTCGGAACGGGAAGCCGGAAAGATCTGATAGAGTCGGAAACGCAAGAACAAAAGAAACACCGAAGGGAAGCGCC